>NZ_JBZAJD010000024.1:0-1365 GCF_058216035.1 Pradoshia sp. Z4_20 | reverse complement strand
GGCTCTTTTCGTATAGATTGTTGCTTTTAGGTACAAAAAGGAATTATTTTCTTTTTATGGTATATTATAATATAAATGAAATAGGTGAGTAAATAATAGGAGGTTGAGAATTATGAGGGAAAAATGTATTAAATGCGAGTCGGCAATGGTTGATGCTAAATTAGATAGCTACCCAATCAGGGTTTATAAATCAACAGAGAAGGCGAACTCAAAAACTATGAGTGAGGTCTCTCCTTGCTATGTTTGTTCTAACTGTGGCTTTATAGAACTTTACGCTTTAAATCCTGAAAAATTGAGTTAAAGCCAGCTTTAACTGAATAAGAAATACAGTCGTTCCGACATAGGAATGGCTGTTTTTTAATACCTCATTCAGGGATACTGAATATTACAAGTGCAATAGGTTTATTCCTTCACGTTCGGTACAGAAACTTAATAAAAATTGAAGTTACATTATCCCTCTTAATGTATTTACAGTTGTTTTATCAGATTTCTGACAGGCAGAAATAAGCATTTGATTGACTCGTTCATCAAGTGCTATTTTTTTGCCAATTTCAAGCCATCGGAACCAATAGAGATAGTTGTCCAGATATTTCGTTGCAACACCTTGAAAACGTTCCATCCAAGTTTTTAGGCGATTATGAAAGTTATTGACGTGCTGAATGTGGTATATGCCTTTCTTTACACGCTGTTTTTGTCGCTCATTGACCGTTTCGTGCTGTAATCCCTTTACCTTTGCAAACTTTTTATAATTGGTTGCGGTATCTGTACATAACAAAGCAGACGGGTGAATATACTCACCTATCACAGCGTCAATTTCTTCGGCTTTTACACGCCCTGTTCCTGCTTTACGAGCAATTACACTACCATTACGGTCTTGTGCAACAACAACAGCAATTTTAAGGTTAGAAACCCCTCTTTTTTCGTCTTTTTCTCCACGCTTCTTGGGTTTTCTATGGGTGATTTCGTTACCTTTCATAGACTCGCGAAAGAAGGTTTCGTCACTCTCAACGATACCTTGCAATTGATTAAATCCAAGACTTCCTAATGCGTTCAAGATTTTATGTCTCCAATAGAATGCAGTAGAGATGTGTATATGAAGTTTTTCAGCGATTTTTGGTAGGGTGTATCCTTCTACCATTAGTTCAATGTATTTCACCCATTTTTCGGGGTAGCGAGAGCCTGAAAATGGCGTATTCGTCATATCATTGAAAGATTTTCCGCAATCATTACATAGATAGCGTTGTCTTGAACGATATTTACCGTTTCGTTTAACCGATGTGCTACCACAATGAACACAACCCAAACCAGACGCAAATCGGGCTTCACGAATGCTTTTAAGTAGTCTCGTAATTTTATCTGGTTCAT
>NZ_JBZAJD010000023.1:0-1388 GCF_058216035.1 Pradoshia sp. Z4_20 | reverse complement strand
TCAAAACTGGATAATGTAAGTTTGGCAAGTATGCTTGATTCATTTGGTTAAGTCCTCGAACGATTAGTATCCGTCAGCTCCATGTGTCACCACACTTCCACCTCGGACCTATCAACCTGATCATCTTTCAGGGTTCTTACTAGCTTGCGCTATGGGAAATCTCATCTCGAGGGGGGCTTCATGCTTAGATGCTTTCAGCACTTATCCCGTCCGCACGTAGCTACCCAGCTATGCTCTTGGCAGAACAACTGGTACACCAGCGGTGCGTCCATCCCGGTCCTCTCGTACTAAGGACAGCTCCTCTCAAATTTCCTGCGCCCACGACGGATAGGGACCGAACTGTCTCACGACGTTCTGAACCCAGCTCGCGTACCGCTTTAATGGGCGAACAGCCCAACCCTTGGGACCGACTACAGCCCCAGGATGCGATGAGCCGACATCGAGGTGCCAAACCTCCCCGTCGATGTGGACTCTTGGGGGAGATAAGCCTGTTATCCCCGGGGTAGCTTTTATCCGTTGAGCGATGGCCCTTCCATGCGGAACCACCGGATCACTAAGCCCGACTTTCGTCCCTGCTCGACTTGTAGGTCTCGCAGTCAAGCTCCCTTGTGCCTTTACACTCTGCGAATGATTTCCAACCATTCTGAGGGAACCTTTGGGCGCCTCCGTTACTCTTTAGGAGGCGACCGCCCCAGTCAAACTGCCCACCTGACACTGTCTCCCACCCCGATCAGGGGTGCGGGTTAGAATGTCAATACAGCCAGGGTAGTATCCCACCGATGCCTCCACCGAAGCTGGCGCTCCGGCTTCAAAGGCTCCTACCTATCCTGTACAAGCTGTACCAAAATTCAATATCAGGCTGCAGTAAAGCTCCACGGGGTCTTTCCGTCCTGTCGCGGGTAACCTGCATCTTCACAGGTACTATAATTTCACCGAGTCTCTCGTTGAGACAGTGCCCAGATCGTTACGCCTTTCGTGCGGGTCGGAACTTACCCGACAAGGAATTTCGCTACCTTAGGACCGTTATAGTTACGGCCGCCGTTTACTGGGGCTTCAATTCGCACCTTCGCTTGCGCTAAGCGCTCCTCTTAACCTTCCAGCACCGGGCAGGCGTCAGCCCCTATACTTCGCCTTGCGGCTTCGCAGAGACCTGTGTTTTTGCTAAACAGTCGCCTGGGCCTTTTCACTGCGGCTCTTCGAGGCTATAAACCTCTAATGAGCACCCCTTCTCCCGAAGTTACGGGGTCATTTTGCCGAGTTCCTTAACGAGAGTTCTCTCGATCACCTTAGGATTCTCTCCTCGCCTACCTGTGTCGGTTTGCGGTACGGGCACCTTCTTCCTCGCTAGAGGCTTTTCTTGGCAGTGTGGAATCAGGAACTTCGGTACT
>NZ_JBZAJD010000021.1:0-1621 GCF_058216035.1 Pradoshia sp. Z4_20 | reverse complement strand
TAGTTCCCTCGCCATCACAGCTCAGCCTTATGTGATGAGCGGATTTGCCTGCTCATCGGCCTAACTGCTTGGACGCGCATATCCAACAGCGCGCTTACCCTATCCTACTGCGTCCCCCCATCACTCAAATGGAAGAGAGGTGGTACAGGAATATCAACCTGTTGTCCATCGCCTACGCCTTTCGGCCTCGGCTTAGGTCCCGACTAACCCTGAGCGGACGAGCCTTCCTCAGGAAACCTTAGGCATTCGGTGGAAGGGATTCTCACCCTTCTTTCGCTACTCATACCGGCATTCTCACTTCTAAGCGCTCCACATGTCCTTCCGGTCATGCTTCACAGCCCTTAGAACGCTCTCCTACCACGCATACCATACGGTATGCATCCACAGCTTCGGTGATACGTTTAGCCCCGGTACATTTTCGGCGCAGAGTCACTCGACCAGTGAGCTATTACGCACTCTTTAAATGGTGGCTGCTTCTAAGCCAACATCCTGGTTGTCTGGGCAACTCCACATCCTTTTCCACTTAACGTATACTTTGGGACCTTAGCTGGTGGTCTGGGCTGTTTCCCTTTTGACTACGGATCTTATCACTCGCAGTCTGACTCCCGAGTATAAGTCTTTGGCATTCGGAGTTTGTCTGAATTCGGTAACCCGATGAGGGCCCCTAGTCCAAACAGTGCTCTACCTCCAAGACTCTAAACTCGAGGCTAGCCCTAAAGCTATTTCGGAGAGAACCAGCTATCTCCAGGTTCGATTGGAATTTCTCCGCTACCCACACCTCATCCCCGCACTTTTCAACGTGCGTGGGTTCGGACCTCCATCCAGTGTTACCTGGACTTCATCCTGGACATGGGTAGATCACCTGGTTTCGGGTCTACGACCACATACTGCAAACGCCCTATTCAGACTCGCTTTCGCTGCGGCTCCGTCTCATCAACTTAACCTTGCATGGGATCGTAACTCGCCGGTTCATTCTACAAAAGGCACGCCATCACCCATAAAAGGGCTCTGACTACTTGTAGGCACACGGTTTCAGGATCTCTTTCACTCCCCTTCCGGGGTGCTTTTCACCTTTCCCTCACGGTACTGGTTCACTATCGGTCACTAGGGAGTATTTAGCCTTGGGAGATGGTCCTCCCGGATTCCGACGGGATTCCTCGTGTCCCGCCGTACTCAGGATCCACTCGGGAGGGAACGAAGTTTCGACTACAGGGTTGTTACCTTCTCTGACGGACCTTTCCAGGTCGCTTCATCTACCCCGTTCCTTTGTAACTCCACAATGAGTGTCCTACAACCCCAGATGGCAAGCCATCTGGTTTGGGCTGATTCCGTTTCGCTCGCCGCTACTCAGGAAATCGCATTTGCTTTCTCTTCCTCCGGGTACTTAGATGTTTCAGTTCCCCGGGTGTGCCTTCATACACCTATGAATTCAGTGTAAGATACTGCCCCATTACGGGCAGTGGGTTTCCCCATTCGGAAATCTCCGGATCAAAGCTTACTTACAGCTCCCCGAAGCATATCGGTGTTAGTCCCGTCCTTCATCGGCTCCTAGTGCCAAGGCATCCACCGTGCGCCCTTATTAACTTAACCGTTAAAAAACTCTTACTCGGTTTTTATTAAA
>NZ_JBZAJD010000020.1:0-3121 GCF_058216035.1 Pradoshia sp. Z4_20 | reverse complement strand
GTGAGAGTAGGACGTTGCCGGGCAATCAGAAACCAGTTCAGTTGATGAGCTGGTTTTTTTGTGCGGTTTTTTAGGGACCAAGAGAGATCATTTATACTTGTTTGGGCTTGATGGGATCGGGAAGGATTTTTCGTCAAGGGTACTACCTTAAAGACGTGTGGAAGCTATAGAAAAGCTGCGCTATTCAACACCTATGGGACATCTTTGCCTGATCTATGGATAAAAGGTGTCTGAAAGGTAGGTGAAGTGTGGAGGAAAGCCGTAAGAAAACATGTATAACACACCTATTAGTGAACATACGAGATAATAATAAGATTGGAAAACATATATTAAGGACTCAACCTGGGATTTCAGCTGGGAGACTCCTAAACCTTTTTAATCAAAATCTATAGGGAAGAAGGTAAGGAAACCGTAAGAGAATTGGTTCTTCACTTCTTCTTAATCACAAGCTCATGGATATATACTTACTGAATGTATCCAAGTTAACTAATCGATTGATTAAAAGAAATCCTTGCTAAAATCTCACCGTTATACTCACTCTATTGCTTGAACACAACATAATTGATTCATCTTTACATAGAGAAAGGTTAATGAAATATTGCATATTATAGTGAAAGAAATATATGAACTAAACATCTTTAGAGCATGTCACGAGTTTTAAATATTTCTTTGTAAGAAGAGGAACAGTTTCCTCTTTCATCAGGAGAATTAGTTGCCGTTTATTTTGGTGATGATTTTTATTAACTATGCAAAGAGATTAAGGATAAGGTTCGTATAATTCAATGAATATGGGCTCTTAATTGGCGATTCCTCATTTAAAGGCTATTTGCATAGGGTGGTGCTCCTAAATAAAAAAATAAGCATCCATATTCAAAATCAAGATAGTTCTTTAACTAAACCTTAATACAGAATTATCACTTGTATGAGGAAAAAAGATTGGCTTACAATAACACAAAGGATATATTTGGAAGGTTGGCTGTATTGAGAGTGGCCAAGAGGAGTCTTAAACTTTTAACTAATCAATGGCCTTTTGGAATAACGCTAATAGCACTTTGCATATTTGCATTCTTTAGATTTTTTATAGCAGACTTAGAAATGAAACATGGGTGTATTGTATTACCTTATTCCTTTTTCGCTTGTATCACTGAGTATAGCTGTAGTTGGGCTGCCGCTAGAAAGGAAAAATGATAAGAAAGTGATCATTAGATCTGTCTTTTCGATAGTCATGTCTCTTTTATTAATTTTACTATTATGTTTTATCTACATAGCTCCAATATTCTTCCCTTTCGGAATACCACCGTTATTTTAGCGAACCCATCAATGTTAGGTTCGCTTTTTTATTGATTCAATACACTTCACCATTGCAAAAACTAAGTGATTAGCTTTTTTAAAAGCAGCTAACGGGGCACAGGTTAGTGGATGAAGGAAGTCACTTATACAGTGTTGTATTTAGTATGTTATATAAACAAAAGGGGGTAGTAGGTTAATTAATTATCTATACTATGATAAAAGGAAAGGTACAATCAGAGCTCTCATGCCTTTAAATATAGAGGATCATCTGTAAATAAGGAGGGATGAAATGAAAAAACCACTGTATTTTCTAATCTTCTTGTTGCTCTCTGGGTGCGCACAAAGCGATGAACAACTACCATTAACGGAAAATGCGAGAATTTGCAAAGGATTCTAGAGGATAAAGGATATGATGAGCTGTCCTATGAAGGAGAGAGGACTAGGACGTATACAATAAGTGACTTAACGAAACTTCCCGCTAAACAGGACTGGGCTGTCCAATCCATCGAACCCGAGCCCTATTTGAATAAAGAGATTCATTTAGTCCGTTTTTTCGTTAAAGGTCATCCATTAGATAATGAGTTCCAGGAGGGGAAAATAAGTGTAACGGTCATGATGTGGAACCGAGAAGTGATTGGAGGAACCTCGTTCCCCTATTCCAAACACAATGATATGCTCGGAGGATCCTATTCACTGGACGGGAAAACCAGTGAAGAAATTCAAAGTAAATAGCATATGACATAAGGTTTAATACTGGATATTAAAAACGAAGTATAACTTTACCAGTCATGAACTAATTAATCAGGGGATCTAAAAGAAAGACCGGAGCTGAATATGTTGAATGTTGGGTTGATTAAAAAAGAAGATGTTCTATACTCTTATAAGTTTATCGGCTGGATTTCTGGGTTTTAGTGAAGGTACGAAAGCTTTCTGGAAAGATTGCATCATTATAAAGAAGAGAATCAATCGATCCATCAGTAATAAAAGATTGTCTTATTCTATAGAAGAAAAAGAAAGTATCAGTAAGTAACGTTTTATATAGTAATTAGAGTAATATCAACATTCCTATATATACTTTGTCTCATGCAAGTATATTGTCACACTGAAAGAAGGTATACCATCTAATATAAAATAACAAGTTTCCGAGAAGATGCTTACCAGGTTGTTTAAGGAAATCCACTATTTTTTTTATGGTTCTGTGTTGGCCATCTCTTTATACATATATAAATAAGACAAGCTAACTGTGTGATTAACGGAGTTATGTAAAAAAACCGATCTTTTTTTCTGCATTATAGAAATATCAATTTTGCGTTTAATTAGATTCGTTTCTTCTTGATATGGTAAATCGTAAAGTGAGCATAAATATCTCATGCATGCTAACCGCCTCCTGTAGAAGTAGTTTTGAACAAGCTGAGAGTTTCGACGTGAACTGAAATACAGATAGAATCGCTAAATATAGAGGAGATCCGAAGAGATAGAAAAATACATATAAATTCCAGTTTTATATTACTCGAAATAGTGGTATTATAATTAAGTCGCTATGAGATAGAAGGCGGATAAATCCTTGAATGCAAACTTATAAAAAATAATTTATAAAAAAGGGTTGCATTCATAAAAAATATAAGTTATTATATAAAAGTTGCTTCTGCAACGCGAAACATTTTGAGAGATTGTTAGTGAATAATATCAAAAAGAAAATGCTTGACAAAAGCTAACTGAATTGATATGATATAAGAGTCGCTAACACGACAGAATGTTCTTTGAAAACTAAACAAAACGAAACGCCAAGCAAGTCTAAAAACAAGAGATTTTTAAAATCTCGTCAATTTGC
>NZ_JBZAJD010000019.1:0-6928 GCF_058216035.1 Pradoshia sp. Z4_20 | reverse complement strand
TAAAGAAGGATAATAGATAATTAACATTGTAACCATACCCTTTTTTACCTAAAGCACCAAAGTACGAGAAATCTCTTCGTATAGTAGCTGAATCTACTTTAACAGCTTCACTTAGTTCTGCGGAAGAAACTCGTAGTTTTCCTGACGCGTGTAGATTTTGTATAAAACGATAATATAATGGAAGTCGTTTGGCTGTAGCCTGCGGTATTTTAGTATTTTCCTGCAAAATTAATTCCCTTCTCCCTATTCTTTCTTGTCAATCGTTACTCCATATATCAAAACTGCCTTTGATAATCCCGACTGGTTTTACCCCCCGGTTTTCCAATGAAAATAGTTTCCTTCAATAACCATTGATTTTTCGATTGCTTTGCACATAACATATAAGGTTAATCAAGTATTGCTGAAACAGCTGTTATTTCTTACTTTCGTTTTTAAGATTATACGAATAATTAATCTATTCATATTTTCAGCTTTTTTCCATATAAAATCAATATCTAATCCTTGGAGTGCCCGGGTACCACATAGAAATTATATCAGAAGTTTTCTTCACTACCATAATTCTAACTATCTTAGCTATGTATAATACGCCGCTTTTTTATCAATGATTCGTTAATTTTATATTCGAGCAAAATACTAGGACTAGCGGTTCTGATTGTTTCCAGGTTACCTCCGCGATACCAATCATATGGGATCTTTCCTGATTAATAAAGCACGTAAATTCACTGAAAGTTTATTCTCCTATTCCTATTCTATAATATTTCTATCATTTTTGGTAATTTTTGTGTGAGTATTCACAAATTTTCTATTAAGTTGCGGTGCTTATCAAGAGTAGGCTACACTTAAGGTATGTACTTCTTGAGGTGAGAATATGATTATTTTACAAGTTAATAATGTATCCAAATATTATGGAGCTGAAGCAATTTTATCTACAATTAAGCTCGAAGTTCAAACGAAAGACCGTATTGCACTTGTTGGCAGAAACGGTGCCGGTAAATCTACCCTGCTTAAAATTATTGCCGGGCACCTTTCACATGACAGTGGCGAGATCTATAAGCCAAAAGATGTTTCGATTGGTTATTTGGCTCAGAATACCGGTCTTCAATCCGACCGCTCTATTTGGGATGAAATGATCTCTGTTTTTGAAGGCTTACAAAAACAAGAAGATGAATTGAGATTATTGGAAAAATCTATGGCTGATCCTTCTGTCTACAATGATGAACAAAAATATAACCGGGTATTAAAAGATTACGATCGTCTCCAGGAGGAATTTAAAAATTCTGGCGGTTACCAAATGGAAGCAGATGTACGTTCTGTTTTACACGGTTTGCGTTTCTCAGATTATGATTATACTACATCTATTAATTCCTTAAGCGGCGGCCAAAAAACCAGGCTTGCACTAGGTAAATTATTATTAACGAAACCTGATTTACTGATTCTGGACGAGCCGACCAACCATCTTGATATCGATACATTAGGCTGGCTCGAAGGCTACCTTCAATCATATCCTGGAGCTATCCTCATTGTTTCCCATGATCGTTATTTTCTTGATAAGGTTGTCCATCAAGTCATGGAGCTTTCCCGAACATCAATTAAGAAATATACAGGGAATTACAGCAGATACTTAGAGCAAAAGGCAGAGGAATATGAACGTAATGCAAAGCTTTATGAAAAGCAGCAGGATGAGATTGCAAAATTAAAAGATTTTGTCCAAAGAAACATGGCCAGAGCATCTACAACTAAACGGGCCCAGAGCCGGCAAAAGGCCCTGCAGCGTATGGAAGTGATGGATCGGCCCTTGGGCGATGAAAAATCAGCTAATTTTACCTTTGAGATTGAAAGGCAAAGTGGTAATGAAGTCCTTCATGCAAATGATTTGTCTATTGGATATGAAGCACCTGTCGCCAGCCACTTGAACTTTAGAATAACTAGAGGAGAAAGCATTGCACTGATTGGTCCGAATGGAGTAGGGAAATCTACTTTATTAAAAACATTGATTGACAGAATTCCAGCTTTGCATGGAGACTTTCAGCTCGGTGCCAATGTGACACTCGGATATTATGATCAAGAGCAGGCTAATCTATCGTCCAACAAAACTGTGCTAAATGAGTTGTGGGATGACTTCCCCAACCAACCTGAAAAGGATATCCGATCCATATTAGGGAACTTTCTATTCAGCGGAGACGATGTAATGAAAACTGTCTCTACCTTGAGCGGTGGTGAAAAAGCACGGCTGGCTCTTTCAAAATTAATGATGCAAAAAGCCAACCTTTTAATTTTAGATGAGCCGACCAACCACTTGGATTTGGACAGTAAATTAGTGCTTGAAAATGCACTGGTTGATTATTCAGGCACTCTCCTCTTTGTATCCCATGACCGTTACTTTATCAATCGAATTGCCGATAAAGTATTGGAAATGAAAGCAGATGGTACAATTGAATACTTGGGAGATTATGACTACTATATTCAGAAAAAACAAGAACAAGCGGAACTCGCTGAACTGGAAAAACCAGCGGATTCTATCTCCAACAATCGCCCTGTTTCAGATAAAACTACTTATCAGGAGGACAAGGAGCTTAAAAAGAAAGAGCGCCAACGCCAAAGACGTATCGCAGAAATTGAAACTACCATTGAAGAACTTGATACACGGATATCCGATTTAAATACACAATTATGTGATCCGGAAATCTATCAGGACCATGAGAAATCATTGGAAATCCAGACAACTCTTACAGCAACTGAAGAAGAATTGGAAGCATTAATGGAAGAGTGGACTTCTCTACAAGACGAATAAATCAAGATAAAAAACCAAGTTAGGGATGGCTTGGTTTTTATCAACATTTTTATCCACATTAAAAAAGTTATAAAATAAGGTTTGTTTTGATTTTTCCACATTATCCACAGATTTCAAATCTTTTATCCACAGAATCTGTTGATAACATGTAGTTATCCACAATTATTCGAGTGCTTTTACTTTTCAATCAATTTTTTTACCAATAAAATAAGGCTGGGACAAAAGGTTTCCAGCAACTAAAAAAGCCGAACTATTATAAAGTGCAGTTTAAGCATTATTAATAATAGTTCGGCTTTTTCTATTTAGTTTAATAAAAATTCAATACATCGTTCGGTTTTGGACACAGCAAATTTAGTTATGTCCCAGCCTCATTTTTTATTCCAATATCAATCCTGGATTTGCATTCAAATCCATGGCAGCTCGTTTGCCTTTTTCAAATGCAATACTACCTGCTGCTGCAATCATTGCTGCATTGTCTGTACATAAATAAAGTGGAGGTATAATCAATTCTACTTCCTTTTTGTCTATAAAAGCTTTTTCTAATTTAGTTCTTAATCCTTTATTGGCAGCAACCCCGCCGGCTAACAGTACTTGTTTCACCTGGAACTCCTCTGCTGCTTTTACGGTTTTAGTTACTAAGACATCAATTACACTTTCCTGAAAGCTGCAAGCCAGATCCTCAGGAGCTAACACTTCACCTTTTTGGTTGGCATTATGCAATGTATTTATAACAGCCGATTTTAATCCGCTGAAACTGAAATCATATGAATCCTCTTCTAGCCATGCACGAGGCAGTTTAACTGTTGGCTGACCTTCATGCGCCAGTCGATCAATATGAGGGCCGCCCGGATAAGGTAGCTTTAGCGTACGAGCTACTTTATCATATGCTTCACCGGCTGCATCATCTCTTGTTTCCCCTATAACGTCAAAAGCTCCATGCTCCTTCATCAACACCAGCTCTGTATGGCCACCGGATACAACCAATGCAAGGAGGGGAAAGGAAAACTCAGTGAGAATTCTGTTTGCATATATATGTCCAGCGATATGATGTACATTAATAAGTGGAATTCCATGAGCAAAAGCCAATGCTTTTGCCGCATTTACGCCTATTAAGAGAGCTCCCACTAACCCAGGACCTTCAGTAACCGCAATTCCATCAAGATCATCCCAAGAGATTTCTGCTTTCTCCAATGCCTCTTCAACTACAAGGGTAATTGCTTCAACATGATGCCTTGAAGCAATTTCAGGAACGACTCCGCCAAAACGTTTATGGCTCTCGATTTGAGAAGCTACAACATTTGAAAGGATTTCTCGGCCATTTTTTATGACTGCTGCTGCTGTTTCATCACAGCTGGTTTCTATACCTAATATGATTTGATTTTCTTTATTCACCATAATTCCACCCACATTACTAATGCATCTTCCATATTGTCTGTATAATAAAACTTTCTTATGCCACCATCTTTAAAGCCCAATTTTCGATAGAGACTTTGAGCAGTTTGGTTTCCGATCCGTACCTCGAGAGTCATTCTTTTCACTCCCATGCTTTGTGCTTTACCCAACATACGCACCATTAATTCTTCCCCGATTTTTTTGCCTCTCCATTCCGGCAATACAGCAATATTCGTGATATGGCCCTCATCGAGGATGAACCATGTACCGCAATAACCAATTACTTTCCCCTGGTCCTCTGCTACCAAATAATACGCATATTGATTGTTCATCAGCTCATTATAAAAAGCTTCTTTGCTCCATGGCAAAGTAAAAGAAGCATGCTCTACCTCAATCACACTATCAAGATCCTCTATAGTCATCTTACGAAATGTAATCGTCTGATTCATTACTCTTCCCTCTGTTTCTCTTGAGCTTCTAACCATTTCGCCTCAGCTTCTGCTAAACGTACGTAATTGGGGACAAAGGTGTGGATATCATCACCAGGCAGATTCATGCCATGCAATGCTAATTCACCCGGCCTGGCCTGATGCAACGATAAAGGTGCCATAATAGCCTTATCTCCAAGAATTTCTGTTAGGGCCTCGATATGAATAGGAACATCATTGCCTATGAATAGTATAGGTTGATTGAGTGATTTTAAATGCTCAGCCCACTCAATGGCCAACACATTCTGGTCTTCCTCCAATCTAACTAACTCTCCATTATCCCATTTAAAAAGACTTGTATAAATCTGTCCCCTTCTTGCATCAAACAGTGGACATACCAAACCATTGAAATATCTGCCATTCAGGGCAAGCGCCTCTAAACTTGATACGCCTGATAATTGAATGCCTAGACTCCAGGCCAAAGACTTGGCAATCGTTACGCCAATTCTTACGCCGGTATAAGAACCTGGCCCCTTTGCCACCACGATTTTATCAAGGTCTCCTGGCTTAAGCCCGCATTCCTTCAAAATTGCTTCTATGGAAGGCATCGCCCGTACTGAATGGTTTCGTTTTGTAAATGTTATTTGCTCTCCGATAATCCCTTTTTCATTAGCAACAGCCACTCCCAGGACATTCGTAGATGTATCAATTGCTAATACATTCATTAAAATATCTCCTCACATAGCTTTTCATAAAATTCACCTTTTGGTTCAGCTACAATTCTCCGTCTATCATTCCCATCATGATATAAATATAAGGTCAAAAGCTCTTCCGGCAATTGTCCTTTTATCAGATGAGCCCACTCGACGATCGTAATTCCTTCACCTTCAAAATATTCTTCAAACCCGAAATCTTCCTCTTCATTTTCAATTCGATAAACATCCATGTGATAAAGTGGAAATTTCCCTTTATATTCTTTCATAATGGTAAAGGTCGGGCTATTTACATTTCTTGTTACACCAATTGCTTTAGCAATTCCCTTGCTAAATGTTGTTTTGCCTGCACCTAGGTCTCCCTCAAGCGCAATTACAGATCCGGGAATCAGGCGACTTCCAATTTCCTCTGCCAGCTTCCTGGTCTCTTCTTCACTATTACAAATTCTCATATATTCGGTCACAGTCATTCACCATGCTTTATATTTTATTATTAAAGTTTACATTATTTTAGTGTGTAAATCCAATTTCGTTTTTTTAGGTTAGCGCAAGGTTAGAAATATGAATTTGGTAATGGAATATCTGACTCTTTACGTATAGATTTATTACTTGAGATGAGGTCTTGGCTACTACAGATTTGCTGTATACTTCGCATAGCTTTAATACAGTGTGACACGGCTTCGGTACGACTACGCCGACCTTTAAAATCCTTGCCTTGGGATAGATCACCGCGGGGCATAGGTCGGGCATAGGTGCCTCATAGGCGGAGCATAGTTGCTTTGCTACACACTTCACCCACCTTTCAACAACCTTTACCCTGGTATACGTCGGGCATAGGTGTTCCATAGGTGGAACATAGCTGCTTCCCTCCATACTTCACCCACCTTTCAACCACCTTTACCCCCGTATAGGTCGGGCATAGGTGCCTCATAGGTGGAGCATAGCTGCTTTCCTACACACTTCGCCTACCTTTCAACCACCTTTACCCCGGTATAGATCGGGCATAGGTGCCTCATAGGTGGAGCATAGCTGCTTTCCTCCATACTTCGCCTACCTTTCAACCACCTTTACCCCGGTATAGGTCGTGCATAGGTGTTCCATAGGTGGAGCATAGCTGCTTTCCTCCATACTTCGCCTACCTTTCAACCACCTTTACCCCGGTATAGGTCGGGCATAGGTGATCCATAGGTGGAACATAGCTGCTTTCCTCCATACTTTACCCACCTTTCAACCACCTTTACCCCAGTATAGGTCGGGCATAGGTGTCCCATAGGTGGAACATAGCTGCTTTCCTACACACTTCGCCTACCTTTCAACCAATCTTTGCCCGGGCTAAGTGCAGTATAGGTGATGGTAGACCCAGAATAGCGCACCTTTCCCATACCTTATTCACGTCTTTAAGATATTCCATTGACTGTGGATTGATCCCGACTCCTCACTCCTCCAGCTCCAACAAGTATCCAAAATCCTCCTTGCTCCCTAAAAAACCGCACAAAAAAACCAGCTCATCAACTGAACTGGTTTCTGATTGCCCGGCAACGTCCTACTCTCACAGGGACTCGCGTCCCAACTACCATCGGCGCTGAAGAGCTTAACTTCCGTGT
>NZ_JBZAJD010000018.1:0-12283 GCF_058216035.1 Pradoshia sp. Z4_20 | reverse complement strand
TAGTTGGGACGCGAGTCCCTGTGAGAGTAGGACGTTGCCGGGCAATTTAAGAAACCAGTTCAGTTGATGAGCTGGTTATTTTTGTGTTGTTTTTAAGACTGAAGGATACCTTCGAACGTTTGTTGAGAAGAAGGTACCGAGTGTTATGAGAAATAGCAGAAAGGTGTGTATGATCCATATTGGACGGATGCAGGGAATAGAAAGGGAAACATGGCATAAACGATTTTTACTTAATTCCTAACTATCAAACCCTTTGCATTGCCACACTGACCTATTTATTAGACATTCTCTATATACAATCTAACCACTCCGATATCAAGAATGGGATTTTAATTTCAGCTATACTCAGTAAGCTATTGATAACGGGAAGATCATAAAAGGGCATCTCCTTAAATAAGTCTGACCACCACTCCGTTTCATATCGGGAAATCATACTGAGGTTATACAATAGTAAATAAAGTATTAAAAGATCTGGTAAGGTAGAGGCTAATCCTTCTTTTTGTAAGGAAAGATGGAATGTGTCCGAATGTATATTAAATCTAAAAGGTACATCCCCAAGTATCGGAAGGTATGCTTTTTTAAAATGCAGATGCAATCTCTTCTCTCCATCCTGATGTATTTCCTGTATAGGTAGCTCCCACTTGGAGTTAAGAAAGTCCTTAAAACGTTCTGAGGTCATTTTATACTGATCCAAAACGATAGTCGGTAGATGGACTACAGTGTGTTCTTTGTTAAAAAGAACTTCAATACTTGTACATTTATTTTTTAATCTTTTAAAAAGGATTCCAAGCTCAGGGATTTCCTGAAGTATATCAATCATTGCTATTTTTTCGTTCTCCAATTGCTTTATTCCATATATCTTCTCGGCTGTGTGAGTAAATAATCCATGGCGCTGAATTTTAATTTCATCAAAAAGAAATTCGTATTGTTGTTTTTTCTTTTTCCTTGTGGATACCCCATGAGATAAGACAGCGGTTGTTTCCGGATAAAGCGGATCAACAACTAATAGACATGCCTTTAAAAAATGAGTAAACCCATAGTATAAAAGAAGCGGTTTTAGCTGAATAGGAAGAGTATCCAACTGTTTAAAATAAAGTATTCCAGTCTCAAGATAAGATATAAATTTGTTACAGTTATCGTAACTATATGTATCAGCATTCAGTAGTCCTAATTTATTATAGGCGTTTTTTAAGTATTTCTGTGTGTAGTTTGTTGAATAATAAGGTGAGAACAGATGATTATAATCATATTGTTGTTTGGACATAACTACCCCTCTTTAATTGTTTGAATATTTAAACTAGTTACTTTTTCCTTGACAGTAGTTTGTCCAATTGTTAATCTACAAATAAATTTTTTTGGGAATGGAGGACATAATATGTGGAAAGATAAATTTTCCAAAGAAGGCTTAACCTTTGATGATGTATTACTTATACCAGGTAAATCTGAAGTGTTACCTAAGGATGTATCACTAAAGGTGAGTTTAGCAGACAACTTAGCCCTAAACATTCCTATAATTAGTGCGGGTATGGATACAGTAACTGAGTCTGAGATGGCTATAGCAATGGCTAGACAAGGCGGACTGGGTGTTATTCATAAGAACATGTCTATTGAACAACAAGCTGAACAGGTTGATAAAGTAAAGCGTTCCGAAAATGGTGTCATAACAAAGCCATTTTTCTTAACTCCAGAAAACCAGGTTTACGATGCGGAGCATTTAATGGGCAAATATAGAATATCTGGTGTTCCGATTGTTAACAACAAGGAAGAAAAGAAATTGGTAGGTATTATAACAAACCGTGATATGCGCTTTATTCGCGATTACTCCATGCGTATTGATGATGTTATGACAAAGGAAAACTTGGTAACAGCTCCTGTGGGAACTAATCTAGAAGAGGCGCAGAAAATTCTACAGCAATATAAAATTGAAAAGCTCCCTCTAGTAGATGAAGAGGGTACACTTCAAGGCTTAATCACTATTAAAGATATTGAAAAAATAATTGAATTCCCAAGATCAGCAAAAGACAAATACGGAAGATTACTTGTAGCTGCTGCTGTAGGTGTTACATCTGATACTATGAAAAGGGTAGAGATGCTGGTTAGCGCAGATGTAGATGCGATTGTACTGGATACAGCGCACGGCCACTCTAAGGGTGTACTTGATAAGGTACGTGAAATTAGAGAAACATTCCCTGAGTTGACTATTATTGCAGGGAACGTTGCAACTGCTGAGGGTACAAGAGCGTTAATTGAGGCTGGAGCTGATATTGTAAAAGTAGGTATTGGACCTGGTTCTATTTGTACAACACGGGTCGTTGCTGGTGTAGGTGTGCCACAAATCACTGCCATTTATGATTGTGCAACTGAAGCAAGAAAGCACGGTAAGTCGATTATTGCAGATGGTGGTATTAAATACTCTGGTGATGTTGCTAAAGCATTAGCAGCAGGCGGACATGCCGTTATGCTGGGCAGCTTATTAGCAGGAGTGACTGAAAGTCCGGGAGACACTGAAATCTTCCAAGGCAGAAGATTTAAAGTATACAGAGGCATGGGTTCAGTAGCAGCAATGGAAAAAGGATCTAAGGATCGTTACTTCCAGGAAGATGCGAAGAAATTTGTTCCTGAAGGTATAGAAGGAAGAATTCCTTATAAAGGTCCATTAGCTGATACGATTTATCAGCTTATCGGTGGTCTTCGTGCAGGTATGGGTTATTGCGGAACGAAAGATTTAGAAGAGCTCAGAGAGAATTCACAATTTGTCAGAATGACTGGAGCTGGATTAAAAGAAAGTCATCCGCATGATGTACAAATTACAAAAGAGGCACCGAACTATTCCTATAACTAAGTTATCAAGCACTAAAGAAAAGATGGCAGAGTATCTTTATACTCTGTCTATTTTTTTTAGTCCTTTTATGATACAATAACAAAAGTGTTTAATCGACAATCATTGATAATCAGGGGGGATATACTTGAGACAGGCAAAACAATTAACTTCTTTACTTGCTGTATTAACATTACTTGTTACATTTGTTTTTCCATTCACGAATACTACTGCATATGCCGAAGACGAGCTAGGACTGAGTGCTGAGGCAGCAATACTAATAGATGCGACTAGTGGAAAGATTCTTTACGAAAAAAATTCTGATAAGGTGCTTGGCGTAGCATCCATGTCAAAAATGATGACAGAGTATCTTGTATTAGAAGCTATTGAAGACGGGAAAATTAAGTGGGATCAAACTGTTACAATTGACGAATATGTACATAAACTCTCAGGAGCTCCAGGTTTATCGAATATAGGTTTGACACAAGGTGAAACTTATACTGTTAAAGAGCTTTACGAGGCAATGGCCATATTCTCAGGTAATGCTGCTACAGTAGCTCTCGCACAAGTGGTTGGCGGTACTGAAAAGAATTTCGTGAAATTAATGAATGAGAAAGCCGAAGAGTTAGGTTTGAAAGACTATAAATTCGTTAACTCGTCCGGTTTAAATAACTCAAGCCTGCTTGGCCAGCATCCTGCAGGTGAAGAGAATGATGAAAATCTTATGTCAGCACGTGCAACTGCTAAGTTGGCATATCATTTAGTAACAGACTATCCTGAGGTGATAGATACTGCTAAAAAGCCAGAATTAAAATTTAAAGATGGCAAAACATATAAAAATTTCAACTGGATGTTGCCAGGATTGATTGCAGAGTATAATGGTGTAGATGGATTAAAGACCGGTTCTACAGAATTCGCCGGCAACTGTTTCACTGCAACAGCTGAAAGAGATGGAAAAAGATATATCTCAGTTGTGATGAAAGCAGACAGTAAAATGTCACGTTTTTCAGAAACTGAAAAAATACTTAACTATGCTTTTAATAACTTCTCCACAGAGGAGATTGTAGAAAAAGGATATCAAGTAAAAGGTCAAAAAACACTACCTGTTGCAAAAGGGAAAGAAAAGTCTGTAGCTATTGAGACAAACAAGGCAATTAACCTTATTGTAAAAAATGGCGAAAAGGAAAATCTTAAGACTAAACTAGTATTAGATAAGGACAAGCTTGATGAAGATGGCAACCTGGTGGCTCCAGTGAAAAAAGGAGATAAGGTTGGTTATCTAACTCTTGAATCCGACAAGAGTGATCTTGGCTTCTTAACAGAGGAAGGGCAAAAGAATATCAGCGTTGATGTTGTAGCTGCTGAAACTGTTGAAAAGTCAAACTGGTTTGTATTATCCATGAGAGCAATCGGAGGCTTCTTCGGTGATATGTGGGATAGTATCACTGGAGCAGTTAAAGGTTTATTCTAAAATTTTATTTTTATGATTGAATATAGTTGCGCGAAGAGTGTATGATAGTTAATAGAATATTAAATGAATAAACGAATAGCGTTGATGAGAACCAGTAATCAGAGTAGCATATCTGAAGAGAGCCAGTGGGTGGTGCAAACTGGCGATATCGTCTGATGAATCCATCTCGGAGCAGGATATCGAAATCTTAAAGGAGAATAAATATCCTCGGTTTTAAAAGCCGTTATCTTATGAGGTGGTAGGCATTTATATAAAATGCCTATAACTAGGGTGGCAACGCGGATAAAACTTCCGTCCCTTTTAGGGACGGGAGTTTTTTGTTTGTTTACAATAATTTAAAAGGAGGAATTTAGTATGCTTGATGTAAAACTATTGCGTGCAAACCTTGAAGAAGTTAAGGAAAAGCTAAAACACCGTGGGGAAGATTTGAATGATCTAGATAAATTTGAGGATCTCGATAAACGCCGCAGAGAATTAATTGTTGAAACTGAACAGTTAAAAAGCAGAAGAAATGAAGTCTCCCAACAAATTGCTATGCTGAAAAAAGAGAAAAAGGATGCCGATGCGTTAATTATTGAAATGCGTGAGGTTGGCGAAAAAATAAAAGGCTTCGATCAGGAATTGCGTACAATTGAAGAAGAACTGGATTCAATTATGATGACTATCCCTAATATCCCGCATGAAAGTGTTCCTGTCGGAGATTCTGAGGATGAAAACGTTGAGGCGCGAAAGTGGGGAGAAGTGAGAGACTTTGGATTCGAGCCAAAGCCACACTGGGAGATAGCTGCTGATTTAGGAATCATTGATTTTGAACGCGCTGGAAAAGTTACAGGAAGCCGCTTTGTATTTTACAAAGGATTAGGAGCAAGACTTGAACGTGCTTTAGCAAGCTTTATGTTAGATCTACACGTTGAAGAACATGGTTATACAGAAATGCTTCCGCCTTACATAGTTAATCGTGCAAGCATGACAGGTACGGGCCAGCTGCCTAAATTTGAAGAGGATGCTTTCTTAATTAACAGTGAGGATTACTTCTTAGTTCCTACTGCTGAAGTTCCAGTTACGAACTATCACCGCGATGAAATACTATCTGGTGATGAACTGCCAATAAGCTATGCTGCTTACAGTGCTTGTTTCCGATCTGAAGCAGGATCTGCAGGTCGTGATACACGTGGATTAATTCGCCAGCATCAATTTAACAAAGTAGAGCTCGTTAAATTTGTAAGACCAGAGGATTCTTATGAAGAATTGGAAAAACTAACAGGCCATGCGGAAAAAGTTCTGCAATTGCTTGGGCTTCCATACCGTGTGTTAAAAATGTGTACGGCAGATCTTGGTTTCACAGCAGCTAAAAAATATGATTTAGAAGTTTGGATTCCAAGCTATGAGACGTATCGTGAAATTTCTTCTTGCAGTAATTTTGAAGCCTTCCAGGCTCGTCGTGCCAATATTCGTTTCCGCAGAGATATAAACGCTAAGCCTGAGCATGTTCACACATTAAATGGATCTGGCCTAGCGATTGGACGTACTGTTGCTGCAATCCTTGAAAATTATCAGCAGGAAGATGGATCTGTATTAATTCCAGAAGCTCTTCAACCTTATATGGGTGGAAAAAAAGTTATCACAAAAGCTTAAGATGAAGAGCATTCACAAACTGCTGATATGGGGAAGGGTGCTAAAGTCCATTTGAAGGACTGTGTTGGAATCGATCCCTTCGCCAAATAATAAGTATAACTAACAAAGGGATATCCACATCCGCCAAGTTTGGCATGTGGATATCCCTTTTTATATAAAAATGAGTGCTCCTTAAAAGTTAGGCATTAATCTGCCTTTTAAGGGATGTTTATATAGATATTTTTTAATAGGAGATAATGCATTGAAGTGGTCAAAATATATTTAATTGGATTCGAATAAGTTATATAGCCTTAAGCGCAGGAATAGCTCAATCTGTTTTAGGTGGGTGGGGAGAGCACGTAGGATAGGGATTTTGAGAAATAACTGGCGGACTATATCTAATAGTAGAATGACAATGAAGATAAAATTAAAGACCTGATTCCGGTAAGAATAGCGAAATCAGGTCCTTTAAGCAGCCCTAATAGGTCAAACCTTCTAGGTAGTATAAAATGTAATATTTTTAAAATACCTTTTTCAATTTTCCAGATTGCTGAATTTGTTCTGATACACGTTCAAGAATATCGTGAACAGCATTTGGATCTTCAGCTAAATCATAATCTTTAATATTTAATCGCAATATTGGGCAAGCATTGAAGGAATTAATCCACTTTTCATATCTTCCATGCATTTCCTCCCAATATTCTACAGGAGTTTGCTGCTCCATTTCTCTGCCGCGCAATTGAATACGGTTAAGAATATCATCCAGGGAGCCTTCCAGATAAATAAGTAAATCTGGATGCGGAAAATATGGAGTCATCACCATAGCTTCAAAAAGACTTGTATAGGTTTCATAATCTGTTGGATTCATGGTTCCTTTGTCATAATGCATTTTTGCGAAGATGCCTGTATCCTCATAAATAGAGCGGTCTTGAATAAAACCACCGCCATATTCGAAAATACGTTTTTGCTCTTTATAGCGTTCTGCTAAGAAATAGATTTGAAGATGGAAGCTCCAACGTGAAAAGTCAGCATAAAAACTGTCAAGATAAGGATTAGTATCTACCTTTTCAAAGGAAGTACGAAAATCGAGTTCTTCTGCTAATGCTTTTGTTAATGTAGATTTTCCAACGCCGACAGTACCGGCTACAGTAATAACAGCACTTTTAGGGATTTGATATTTAGGATGAAGAATCATGAACAAACTCCTTTTTGCAGTTGATTAGATACAGACGTTAAGATCAAATCCAGGTCTTCTTTTCTTAGGATGAAGTCCATTTCATCACCATTAAAGCGAAGTACCGGGATATCAGGATGAGCTGCTTCAAATTCATTCATGAATTGAGCGTAGTCTTCTGATAACTGCATTAAATATTTTTCACTTATATTTTTCTCAAATTCTCTGCCGCGGAGTGCAATTCGATGCATTAGCGTTTCAATACTTGCGTCCAGATAAATGACCATATTAGGTCTTGGCATATCCATAGTTAGTATGGAGTATATGTCTTTGTACTTGCTGAATTGAGACTCTTGTATGGTTCTTTGGGCAAAGATGAGATTTTTAAAGATATGATAATCTGCTACGACGGGTTGATTATTTTGGATATACTTTACTTGAATATCCTCTAATTGTTTATAACGATTACATAGGAAGAACATTTCTGTTTGAAAGCTCCATTCCTGAATATCATCATAGAATTTATCTAAAAACGGATTTTCATCAACTATTTCCTTTAGCAGCTTATATTGAAAATGGCTGGCTATTGCTTTCGCCAATGAAGTTTTCCCCACACCAATGGGACCTTCAACAGTAATAAATGGGGTATGGTTCATATGAGGTCCTCCTTACCTTTATGTTACTCTTTTCTAAAGACCGAGTATTATTGTACCATATAGACTTAAGAATTCATTATAAATAATATTGATAAATAAAGTCCATATTTTTATAATCCTACTGTTTAAGGGGTTTTAGCAAAATGAATGATGATAAATTTTTTATGCAAGAAGCAATTGAACAAGCAAAAGCTGCACAAGACAGTAATGAAGTTCCGATTGGAGCGGTTATTGTTAAAGATGGAAAGATCATTGCTCGTGGGCATAATCTGAGAGAGACGAATCAAAGTGCTACCGCCCATGCTGAAATTCTAGCAATCCAGAATGCTTGCGAGAAATTGGGTACATGGCGACTTGAAGGGGCATCCCTATATGTTACATTGGAACCTTGCCCGATGTGTGCCGGTGCTATTTTGATGTCTCGTGTTGATCGGGTAGTATATGGTGCAAATGATCCAAAAGCAGGCTGTGCGGGAACATTTATGAATCTCCTCGATGATTCACGTTTTAACCATCAATGTGAGGTAATTACAGGGGTATGTGAAGAGGAGTGCAGTCACTTATTAACATCCTTTTTTAGAGACTTAAGGGAAAAGAAGAAACTCGCAAAGAGAAATAGACAGTCGGAAAACAATGGATGAATTTACAGGTTCAAGATATTGCATTTTTATTTATTTATAGGTATACTAATTTATGCGTCAGTAAAGACGCCTAATATTGGTTTCAAATTTGCCGTGCTAGGTGGGAAGGTAGCGGTGTCCTGTACTTGCAATCCGCTCTAGCAAGACGGAATTCCCTCCCTCGGTAGGTACTCTGTAGGGTCTGACCTTTGTAAGTGGTGTTGACGTCTGGGTCCTGCGCAATGGGAACTTATGAACCCTGTCAGGTCCGGAAGGAAGCAGCAGTAAGTAAGACCTCTCATGTGCCGCAGGGCAGCCTGGACTGAGCTAACTGCACTGGTTCCGCTTATGGATATCTATCAACGGAGGGTGCACGGCAGTTATTTACATAAAAAGATTAAAACCATTCGTTTAAAGAATGGTTTTTTTTATGCATTTTTGCCGTTTGTAAATGTCACTATTTACGATATAATATAAGGGATTATGTAAGGAAGGGGCAGGAATATTGGGTTATCAAGCATTATACCGAGTTTGGCGTCCTCAGGCTTTTGAAGATGTGATCGGTCAGGAACATGTTACTAAAACGCTCCAAAATGCCCTGCTGCACCAAAAAATATCCCATGCTTACCTTTTTTCAGGTCCACGTGGGACAGGTAAAACAAGTGCAGCGAAAATATTAGCGAAAGCAGTTAACTGTGAGCATGCCCCAGTTCAGGAGCCATGTAATGAATGTGCATCATGCAGGGGTATAACAGATGGTTCGATCTCTGATGTATTAGAAATTGACGCAGCCTCCAATAATGGAGTTGAAGAAATTAGAGATATACGTGATAAGGTAAAATATGCGCCTTCATCGGTTAAGTACAAAGTGTATATCATTGATGAAGTCCATATGTTGTCAACTGGGGCCTTCAACGCTTTACTGAAAACACTTGAAGAACCACCGGCTCATGTTATATTCATTTTAGCTACTACCGAGCCACATAAAATTCCTCTCACTATTATTTCAAGATGTCAACGCTTCGATTTCAAACGCATCACTCCACAGGATATTGTCGGAAGGATGGAAAGAATCTTAACTGAAACCGGCATTTCATACGATCAGAATGCATTATTGGTTATCGCAAGAGCGGCAGAAGGCGGTATGAGGGATGCCTTGAGTTTGCTGGACCAGGCCATATCATTTGGTTCCGACAACATTACATTAGAGGATGCACTGACCGTTACTGGAGCTGTTTCACAATCCTTTTTAACTAAGATTGTAAGTGCAATCTATAAGAGAGAGACAGCCGAAGCATTAAATCAACTCCAGGAATTACTAGCTTTAGGGAAAGATCCAATTCGTTTTGTTGAAGATATGATTCTGTATTTTCGGGACATGCTCCTATTTCAGGCGGCACCAGAGCTCGAGGATTCAATGGAAAGAGTTTATATAGATCAAGATTTTAAAGAACTTGCTGAAAACATTTCGTCAGATCAACTTCATTTTTGGATTGATCAATGGAATCGTTCTATTCAGGAAATGAAGTGGTCCAGTCACCCTAGAATATTTTTGGAGGTTTTGTTGGTAAAGCTTTGCCAAAGTGAACCGGAAAGCAGCAAGAGTTCAGTTACAGACGACACGATTCAAAAACTAATGAATAAAATCAATCAACTGGAAACTCAGTTAAACACCATACGTGAAAATGGAGTTGCGATTAATAAAGACTCAGCTCCTGCTAAAGAAAAGGCTAAAGTAACAACAAACCGATCCTTTAAAGTGCCGGTAGGACGAGTTAACGATATATTAAAAAGAGCAACCAAGCCCGATTTATTAAAGATAAAAAGCAATTGGGGTGGAATGCTTGAATCGCTGAAAAAATCACAGGCAGCATTATTAAATGATGCAGAACCTGTAGCTGCCTCTAATGATGCTTTTGTGTTAAAATTCAAATATGAAATTCATTGCCAAATGGCTATGAATAATCAGGAGTTCATCAGTGGTTTAAAGGGTACACTACAGCAAGTGACAGGCAATCTATACGATATTGTTGGCATTCCGGAAGAAAGCTGGCATAAAATTCGCCAGGAGTTTGTTTCTACTCAAAAACAAGACCAACCGGAATCTCAAGAGACAAATGAGGAAACAGAAGATCCGCTGATTTTTAAAGCAAGAGAACTTTTCGGCGATGAACTTTTAGAAATAAAAGATTAATTTTATGGAGGTAACAATATGCGCGGAATGGGCAATATGCAAAATATGATGAAACAAATGCAAAAAATGCAAAAGAAAATGGCGGAGGCTCAAGAAGAGCTTGGTCAAAAACGAATCGAAGGTACAGCTGGCGGAGGCATGGTGACAGTTATAGCTACAGGCCATAAAGAAATCGTTGATGTGAAAATCAAAGAAGAAGTAGTGGATCCTGACGATATCGAAATGTTGCAGGACCTTGTGCTTGCAGCTACAAATGACGCATTAAGAAAAGTGGATGAAATGACAAATAACACAATGGGTCAATTCACTAAAGGGTTAAATTTACCGCCAGGATTCATGTAAGGAGAAAAATTATGCATTATCCTGAACCGATATCCAAATTAATAGACAGTTTTATGAAATTGCCAGGTATTGGCCCGAAAACGGCCGCCAGACTGGCATTTTTTGTTTTGGACATGAAGGAAGACACAGTACTGGACTTTGCAAAAGCATTAGTTAATGCAAAGAGAAATTTAATGTATTGTTCTGTATGTGGTCATATTACTGATAAAGATCCTTGTTATATTTGTGATGATAATTATCGAGACAAATCTATTATTTGTGTCATACAAGAACCAAAAGATGTAATTGCTATGGAGAAAATGAGAGAATTTAATGGACTTTATCATGTGTTGCACGGCAGTATTTCTCCAATGGATGGAATAGGACCCGAAGATATAAATATTCCAAGCCTATTGAAGAGATTGCAGGATGAAACGGTAAAGGAAGTTATTCTGGCTACAAACCCTAATATTGAAGGAGAAGCAACAGCTATGTATATCTCCAGACTACTAAAACCAACTGGTATAAAGGTCACTCGTATTGCTCACGGTCTTCCAGTTGGCGGTGACTTGGAATATGCAGATGAGGTTACCTTATCAAAAGCTATCGAGGGTAGAAGAGAATTGTAACGATTGTAAGGAGGAAATACCTTGTTGTTTCGTAGAAAAGGAAAGCTGCGCAAGGAATTTGATGAAAAGCTTCTGGAGGATATCGGTACGATGAAGGTGAAGTGGTTTAACCATAAAAGCCTTATCGAGACGAGTTACGATCCTTCATTTGATACAATCTCCCAAGCAAAGTTGAGTGAATTAAAGTATTATTATTTATTTAAAGAAGCGCGGAAACGGAAAATATCGGTCAAATAGGGTGTTGAGCACTAAATGATTGTTCTAATTTAATGGCCTGTCTCATACAGTATGAACAAATACTTGGGAGGGGTTTAATTGGAACATGGTGTATTTATTGCTGTTGTTGTCGGTATGATTCTTTTATTATTCCTAGTTGGAACACCTTTTAAGCCATTAAGGATGCTGGGACGTTTTTCAGTCAAGCTGATTATGGGAGCCGTTATATTATATATTGTTAATATAGTAGGCGGAAAATATGGGATGCATATCCCGATTAATCCATCCACTATTCTTGTATCTGGAATTTTAGGATTCCCTGGAGTTGCAGCTTTAATAGTGATTCAAAAATGGATTATCTCCTGAAAAGTTAGGCTGCAATCAGCAGTCTAACTTTTTTTGAAAAAAGTATTGCAATATAGATATGTAAGTGATATATTAATAAACGTCGCTGCTGCAGTAAATAACATGAAGCAAGCGATAAAGAAAAAATAAAAAAGTTGTTGACAAAAGGTTGCTAACTTGATATGATAGTTAAGTCGCCAAAACGACAACAAAACAGATTGTTCT
>NZ_JBZAJD010000017.1:0-30667 GCF_058216035.1 Pradoshia sp. Z4_20 | reverse complement strand
TGACGAGATTTTAAAAATCTCTTGTTTTTAGACTTGCTTGGCGTTTCGTTTTGTTTAGTTTTCAAAGAACAATCTGTCGTGTTAGCGACTCTTACATTATATCAAGATAACTTGTTGTTGTCAAGCGTTTCTTTTAATGTATTTAACTAACAATCTTTCATTTGGTTCGCGTTGCAAAAGCAACTTTATTATCATAGCACCTACATTTTCGAAAGTCAACATTTTTTTGATATTGTTTCGTTCCTGTCTGGTGCTTACTTATAGTAGCACGCTATTAAAGCATACGTCAACCATTAAATTAAAATAAAAATACTCAGACATTCAATTTCATTGTGCTAGATTAACAACAAGACGATTTTGTTATTAATTTTTATAGTATATTAATACTATTGTCGAATACCATCAGTTCTCATCTATATTCAAAGATGACTCCTTCATATACGCTTTTCCTTCTATATAATAACTTCTAACCTTGATCGCTAAGTTTCAACTTAACGCTCCCTACGTGAATCAAGATTTATCCCATTGTCTAACAGCATACAATCGGGAATACCTTAATTATTTGCCATTCAACAGCGAAGCAAATACTTAATCTATAGAAGCTATTGCAAAAATAGGCTCCCGTTGTTCTTCCAGAGAAAGCTTGATCTGGTACGCAATAATTGAAACAAGTCACCCATATCGTCGTTTAACAATACCGTTTTCTTAATTCCTAAGGACTAATTCTCCAATTTGCTGCTGATTCTTTGCACCAATAACTACCGTCTTCGCCAAACCTAGAATATATTCATTTCAGGTTGAACGTTCTCATAATAAGCGTCGGAGATTGTTGAATTTCGTTACCAACTCCAAGATACTATGAGAAAATATTAAGAGTCCTCAAAAGAACATCTCTTATTAAACATTCTTTTCTTTCATATATATAAATGAAAAGCTCGCAACCCTTTCCAGTATAGATAGAGTTGCGAGTTATTATTTACATGATATCAACTATGTGTACTTCTCCTAATTTTACTTTGCCTTGTTTAACCAACTTAATTCCTTCTCCTGCCAGCAGGTTTGTAAAAACAATCGGTGTAATAATGGATGTCGCATTTGACTTAATGAAATTTAAATCAAATTCCATTAATATCTGGCCCTGCGTAATCTTATCGCCATCTTTAACCTTTGTTTCAAATCCTTTACCATTCAACTTTACCGTATCAATGCCAACATGAATTAATAGTTCATGACCACTGTCAGATTTTATAGCAAGAGCATGTTTAGTCGGGAAAATAC
Organism: Pradoshia sp. Z4_20; assembly: GCF_058216035.1. Classification (NCBI taxonomy): domain Bacteria; kingdom Bacillati; phylum Bacillota; class Bacilli; order Caryophanales; family Bacillaceae; genus Pradoshia; species Pradoshia sp. Z4_20. The sequence continues at coordinate 29,389 of NZ_JBZAJD010000017.1, read as the reverse complement.
TTATAATCTCTCCATCAACCGGAGAAGCAACGATTCCTTCACTTGGGATCATCGCAAATCCATCACCCATCATTTTCTCAGCGAACACTTGGTCAGGAACCTCCGAAATCGGAATCAGCTGACCCTCAAGTGGTGCAGCGAATTCTCCCTTTGAGAAATCTGTTTTTAACGCATCCGGATTTACCTCTTCTATTTGTTGTTGTATCTCAGCTTCAACATTATCTGAGGCTGCTTTGGTAGGACGCGGCTTATTCCCTGCCATTATATCCTTCATCTGAGATTTAATCGTTTCGGAACGCGGGCCAAAGATTGCCTGAATATTGTTCCCCACCTCTAGCACACCAGCAGCTCCGAGTGCTTTCAGTTTATCTTTATCAACTTTCGCAATATCGTTAACCTCAACACGCAAACGGGTAATACAAGCATCTAAATGTGCTATATTTTCTTTTTTCCCCATTGCCTCAAGAATATCATACGGAAGCTTATCGACTGAACCACCCTTACCCTGAGCACTTTCATCATCTTCATCTTCCCTTCCCGGCGTTCGAAGATTCCAAGTACGGATTGCAAATCTGAAACCGAAATAATAAATGACTGCGATTACCAAGCCGACCGGAATAACAAGCCACCAGGCTGTTCGATTTGGTACTATCCCAAATAAAATAAAATCTATAACTCCACCGGAAAAGGTCATCCCTATTTTGACGTTCAACAGTTGCATAGTCATAAAGGAGAGACCTGCAAAAATAGCATGGATTCCAAAAAGAACAGGCGCAACGAACAAAAACGAAAATTCCATTGGTTCTGTAATACCTGTTAAGAAGGAAGTTAGGGCTGCTGATCCCATGATCCCGGCTACCAATGTTTTTTTCTCAGGCTTCGCTTCGTGATAAATGGCCAAAGCAGCTGCAGGTAATCCAAACATCATAAACGGATATTTCCCTGTCATAAAAGTACCTGCTGTCAATTTAACCCCATCTTTAATCTGCGCAAAAAAGATTGCCTGATCACCACGAACAATTTCTCCAGCTTTATTTGTGTACTGTCCAAATTCATACCAAAATGGTGAATAGAATATGTGATGAAGACCAAATGGAATAAGCGATCGTTCAATCACCCCAAATATAAATGCCGCTAATGTTAAGTTTGTATCTATCATATTTTGAGATAATGTATTTAATCCGTGTTGAATTGGCGGCCATATCAGTGTCATTAATAGACCTAGAATCAATGCGGAAGCAGCTGTAATAATAGGGACAAATCGCTTACCCGCGAAAAAGCCTAAATAGGAGGGTAACTCAATTCGGAAAAACCGATTATACATATAAGCTGCCAGCAGTCCAACAATAATCCCCCCAAATACTCCGGTTTGCAAAGTGTTAATGCCTAAAACATTAGCATAGGATGGATCATTGGCAGCCATGTCAGCCGTCACATTCAAAACAACCCCCATGGTCACATTCATAATTAGATAACCAATGATCGCAGCCAGGCCGGCGACCCCTTCCCCTCCAGCAAGTCCAACTGCTACACCTACCGCAAATAATAATGAAAGATTGCTAAAGACAATTTGACCAGAATCCTCCATCACAGTTGCAACCTTTTGAATCCACCCAGCATCTAAAAATGGCATTAGGTCCAACAGATTCGGATTATGAATGGCATTTCCAAGAGCTAAAAGAATCCCAGCCGCAGGTAATATAGCGACGGGAAGCATTAAAGCTTTCCCAATTTTCTGCAGGACACCGAATACTTTCTTGAACATAGTACGTCCTCCTTAGACTTATTAACAAAATAAAAGCGACTGATTATTTTCTGCTATCCATAACCAATCTGAATAATTACTTGTTAATATGCCCAAAAGGCACTCAAATACCAAGAAAACATGAATATTATGGAGGCCCTATCCAAAGATGGGATTGCAAACATGTTTCCTATCCATAAAAAAATAGCTGCCGAACTCAGCCGGCAGCCTTTAGAGAACATATTTATGAAAGGAAAATAAAGTAACAAACAAATATAACAAACATTCCATACATGATTGGGTGGATCTCTTTAATACGTCCAGCCACAATCATCGTAATTGGATAGAAGATAAATCCACAGGCAATCCCAGCCGCAATGCTTCCGGATAATGGCATCATGATGATTGTAAGAAATGCAGGCACTGCAATTTCTAATTTTGACCAATTGATATCACCGAGTGAGGAGCACATTAACACCCCGACAATAATCAAGGCCGGTGCTGTAACCGGTGATGTAATAACAGATAAAAGCGGATATAAGAATAGTGATAATAGGAACAACAGTCCAGTTACAACTGCTGCGAATCCAGTTCTAGCCCCTGCTGCGACACCTGCTGTTGATTCAATGTATGATGTCGTTGTAGATGTCCCAAACAATGCCCCTGTCATCGTTGCCAGGGAGTCTGCAAATAAAGCCTTGCCTGCTCTTGGCAATTTATTATCTTTGGTTAATCCTGCCTGGTTGGCAACCGCCATTAGTGTACCGGCTGTATCGAAAAAATCGATAAATAAGAATGTCAGTACAACAACCAGAAATTGGATAGTGAATAAATCTGATTGAATTGGATTGAAATACGGTTCAATCGCAACACCAAAAGTAGGAGCCACACTTGGAATTGCACCGAATATACTGTCAGGAATCTCAATAAGGTTTGCTAACATCCCAATGATGGCAGTAATAATCATTCCATAGAAAATGCCACCTTTAACGCCTTTAACTAAAAAGATAACTGTAATTAATAAGCCTACGATTGCCAATAATGTATTTCCATCCGTGAAATCACCGATTCCAATAAGAGTAGCATCATTATTGACGATAATCCCTGCATTTTTCATACCAACAAAGGTAATAAACAACCCAATACCTGCACCAACAGCATATTTTAATTCTGCAGGAATCGCATTAATAATGGTCTCTCTTAATCCAGTCAACGTTAATATAGCAAAAATAAAACCGGAAGCTAAAACGCCTGCTAAAGCTGTTTGCCAAGGAATACCAAACGTTAGAATTACTGTATAAGCGAAGAAAGCATTCAGCCCCATACCCGGAGCAAGCGCAATCGGATACTTTGCAATTAGCCCCATAAAAATTGAACCAACTGCAGCAGCAAGTGCAGTAGCAACGAATACAGCACCATGATCCATTCTCATTGAATCCGGAAGGTCTGGTACATCTGCCAAAGATAATTGCAATGGATTAACAACTAAAATATACGCCATTGCCAGAAAAGTTGTAATCCCGCCAATAATCTCTCGTTTGTAATTGGTGCCAAGTTCGTCAAACTGAAAGTACTTTTTCAACCTACTTCCTCTCCTTCTTTTCATACGCTTTCGTATAAGTTCCGGATAACCAAAAAACCTCGAACGAATCCGTTCGAGGCTGACTCAAATACAAAGAATAACCTATAAATAGGCAGTATCATTCATATCCGTAGTCAAGCTATTAACGGTAGCTCGGTAGAAACTTATGGGCCATATTCCCATGATTATACGAATTTATATATTTATTAAATTATTAGGTCTTTTGTATTGTATCAAGAGAATGATACTTGGTCAATAATAAAGCGAACATTATCTAGAGGTTGAGAAGGATTTGTTCGCATTTACTCCTGATGCTAGATTGGTGTAGTCAGTCCTAGAAACATTACCATACCTTTCAGGATTTATACTCATTTCCATTCATGATCTACACAAATAACATCCTTTCCATTTTATAGATTATGTTGTAAGTAACCATTAAAGCCTACACATTTGGTATATATTACAACCAGAAGCCTAAATATTGTTGTTGAATTCAGCAGATATTAAAGTATAATCATAATGGTATTTGAATATTCAGATTAGCATATTCACCAAGCTAGCCTTTCAACTCTATGATATTAATGCAGAAATACTGGTTTTATACTTTACTAAATGTGAATTAAGAAATGGACGCACTTTGAATACACTGACATATTCACCAAAGATTTTGATAAACTGAGGAAATAACTATGGATACCCAAAATTTTATAAATGTGAAAATAGATAAAGAACAATTAGAGTATGCAAAGAATCTACAAAATTTATTATGTAAAAGATTAGATACCAAACAGCCTGTAGAATATGAAATCCCTGATATTATTGCTGAACAGGCGTTGTTTCTGTATATAGATACAATGGAACGATATTATCGTTTAGAGGGTAAAGATTGGGAGGATTTTTACAACAACTTTAGCGGTGTCACAAACGTACCAAGAAAAATAGAAGATTTCAGAGAACAAAATATCAAACCATACAAAAAATAAGGGGATAACCAGTTGGCTATCCTCTTATTTTGGATTTATAACCTACTTCATAATGGAATAAGGACTTTTCGACCTTGGAAGAATTAACAAAAAGCCCTATATGCTCGGTCAATCAAAACAAGGACTTATACAAAATAGGAAAAATAAAGATAGGTCGCCTTCCACCTATACTACAGGCTACTCTACCCTATGTGAGTAATTCTTTCTCAGTTTATAAAATCCTCTTCCGCAATACACAAAAATCACCAAATATATTAAAAACAAAATAGACCAAAATATAATAAATCCCCTATTCCATGAACTCTCAATCCCGCCTAAAGCGATACTCATGGCCGAACAAACTATAAATAATAGAAAAATCCCCAGAAGAGGTACTAATTTTTTCATAAAAATCCGCTTTAGCATGTCCAGTTTTGATTGATCATCACTGAAAATATTTGTATCTCCTTCATCTGTGTTACCTGCTGATTTTCTAAAATAGCTGTATTCATTTATATCCTGCATATATTCCCAGCCATAATCTGCATACATCTGCAAATAACTTTGCTTGTCTTCTGATGTCTGCGGATTGAAATCCAATTTGTAGACTACATCTTCTGGCTCACATAATTCAAAATAATAAAACCCTGGCAGTTTAACTTTCACCAATTTATACCCTTTATTATGCATCTCACGCAAAAATGTCTCTTCTTTCTCGTAATCTGTTAACATAAACCAGCGAAATTCTCTTTTCATATCATTTTCCATCATATAACCCTCCTCTACTATTTTGATATAGTCTCTCAATACGCCTTATTTCAATATTAAGAATTTGCTTGCCTAGTTCAGTGATCATATAGAACTTCCTTTTATTTTCTTCACGAACAAACATAATTAACCCGTCTTTCTCCATTTTTGACAGGCTCCCATACATAGTTCCCGGACTGATTATTATCTCGCCGCCTGTCATTTCCTTCACCTTTTTAGCAATGTTGTAACCATGCATTTCTTCCTGCATGCAAAATAGTATATAAAACCCTGTTTCTGTCATAGGTATGTAAATTCTTTTAATCCGCTCTTCCATACTTCCTCCAATTTATAGCTCTATTTCACATCTACTATATCGTGGTTCGATACATAAAGTATATCGCACTACAATATATTCATCAACCATCTCTTACCAAAAGTGGTTGGTTTTAATTATCCCTTTAGACTTATTTTTGACATAAAAAAAGATCCCCTTTCCCACCCAAATCTCAGGTAAAAAAGAGAGTCACATTTTATTTTTATTCTTATATGCGGGCAAGCTGATGAAAATACAAATCAACTCTGCTCCATCCAACGTTGTGGCTATAACTACAGAACTAAAAATGAAAAATAGAATCTATCTCACTTATAACCTGAAAGTTTTATTCGTTTGCATTGAGCCATTCCTTTAAAAGAGCGATGTATTTTTCTGTGTCTTCTACGAAACATGAATGTCTGCAGTCGCGGAAGAGTTCCCAACGAGAGTTTGGAATATTGTCATACATATATTTTGCGATGTAAGGAGTGCAAAGATCACTACCTCCATTAATTACAAGTGCTGGCTCTTGAATGTCTTTTAGTTGCGCTGTAACATCATAATCTTTTAATGTGCCGAGTGGAGTAAATTCATTTGGTCCCCAACCGACTACATATGCTTCATTTCCTATTTTTCTAGGACGCTTCATACATTCTGGTGAATCTTCTGTGACAGGTCCTCCAGCGTGGCGAATCATGTATTCTTCTTCTGCCGCCAAATAGGCTGGGGCATCGTAGTTACCAGTGCTTGTTGCAATGGCAATGGCTTCTTGCATATCTTTTGGCATGAATTTAATCATACGTTGCTGTTCTTCTCCCCACATCCAAGAAGCTGGAAGAGTGCTAGAAAGGATGATGCTTTTGATTCCGTTTGGTTTGTAATTGCAAACATAATTCAAAAGAAGCATGCCTCCCCATGATTGACCCAGAAGATGGCATTCTTCTAAGCCAAGGTGCTTGCGAAGTGCAATGAGTTCTTCTGTCCAAACTTCTGCGTTCCAGAGGTTAGGGCGATTTTCTACATAAGATTCCCCACAACCGATTTGATCGTACATAATTAATTGGCGTCCATCTTCCTCAACAAATTGATCGAGTACTTCAAAATAGTTGTGAGTGGAGCCTGGTCCGCCATGAAGTAAAATGAGTGGTTTTTTATTACCGGTATTTTCTCCAACGATGCGGTAATACGTTTTAAAATCTAAATATGGCATAAATCCTTCAGTAATTTTCATAGATATCCTCCTAGTGTTATATATCCAATAATTGATCCTTCACAAAATGGAATTTGCTTTACTATTACCAAATAAACGGTATCAAGCGATATTTGACTTTTTGCTTATACTCACGATAACCATCGAGTTCTTTTTCAAGAAGTTTTTCTTCATTTTTAATCCTTTTGGCAATTATAAAGGGATATACAAGAAAAATAAAAAACGAATATATTGAACCTAACACAATCGGCATCGACAAAAACAAAAGTAATGTCACACTATACATTGGATGTCTGACAATACCGTATAGCCCCGTATCGATAACTTTCTGATTTTCCTGTACCTCAATAGTACGACTAAGATATGTATTCTCCCTGAGTACCTCTGCATAAAGAATATATGCTACAAGAAATACCACCGCAGCACAAATTACAACACTCTTTGGTAAGGTGTACCAATCAAAACGAAAACCTAATCCCGCAACAATAAAACCTGCTAAAAACATAAGTCCGCTAAGCTTTACCACAAGACATTGTTCATCTTGCTTCTCTTTTACATTGAGTCGCTTTTTTAACAGTTCTGGGTTTTTGAACATCATCACAATTCCTGCAAGGAACATTGGCACAAATAAAATCCCCATAAATAACCAACCATACGCAAATAATAAAGTACCCGCAGGTAAGAATATCAATAGACCAACTAAAACAACCCCCAATAAAAATTTAGTTAGTGCTTGAATGAATAATTTTGTTGTCATAATAACTCTCCCACAATTCTAATTTACCTCTTCAGTGGAAACTATTGCATACATTGTAACGACTATTCAAAGTTATTTTAATATAATCCCCACAATCTACCAACTCATTTCACTTTCCTGCTTTCTCTCAAAATCGCTCATAGCTTCATTATCTTTTTCTCGAACACTTATAATTGCTTTTTCTACCTGGAAACAGATGTGCAAATCGATAGGTAATTTTTTCTGCTTCGTGGTTCTACACGGGCTCCGGTTGCAAGAGCTAAAAGCTCATGTTTACGAGGAGCTCTGATAAGATCTCGTAATGGAAAGTGTATTCGGGCAACCTATTTTCATTGTTTTTGAATATCTTTTTAGAAACCACGAAAAAAAGGTCTACCTGAAATGATTTATTCAGATAGACCTTTTCGTCTCGTTTATATATCTGCTATCAATTTTCTATCAATCAGCCCAGCCTAAAACCACTTCAAAAACTCAGTGTTTTCAATGGTTCTATCGATTTCCAATTCTATTCCCACTCAATCGTCGCAGGTGGCTTGGACGTGATGTCATACACAACACGGTTAATATGATTTACTTCATTGACAATTCGCACAGATATTTTTTCAAGTACATCCCATGGGATTCTTGCCCAGTCAGATGTCATTCCATCAATAGATGTTACCGCACGGATTCCTATTGTGTAATCATATGTGCGGGCATCCCCCATCACACCTACACTGCGGATATCAGGAAGGACAGTGAAGTATTGCCAAATATCACGATCAAGACCGGCATTTTTAATTTCTTCACGAAGAATCGCGTCTGATTCCCTTACGATTTCCAGTTTGTCTTCCGTTATTTCTCCCAATACACGGATTCCTAAACCAGGTCCTGGGAAAGGCTGTCTCCAAACGATTTCATCCGGAATACCCAGCTCTGAACCAAGTGCACGCACTTCATCCTTGAAGAGTGTATTTAAAGGCTCGATAAGTTGGAATTGCATATCTTCCGGTAATCCACCTACATTATGGTGAGATTTAATGGTTTGCGCAGTAGCCGTTCCACTTTCAATGATATCAGTATAAAGCGTACCTTGAGCGAGATAATCAATTCCTTCAAGCTTGGTCGCTTCATCATCAAATACGTAAATAAATTCATTTCCAATGATCTTACGTTTTTGCTCTGGGTCACTAACTCCAGCTAACTTCTTCATGAATCGCTCTTTAGCATCGACTTTAATTACATTCATATTGAAGCCTTCACGGAATGTTTTCATGACACCTTCCGCTTCGCCTTTTCTAAGTAAACCGTGATCCACGAAGATACATGTCAATTGATCACCGATGGCTTTATGAATCAATACCGCTACAACAGAGGAGTCTACTCCGCCGCTCAATGCACATAGTACTTGTTTGTCTCCAACGGTTTTGCGGATTTTATCCATTTCCATTTCAATGAAATTAGCCATGGACCAATCGCCTTTACATTTACATGCTCCAAATACGAAGTTTTTCAACAGGTCGTTACCATATACAGAATGCCTTACTTCTGGATGGAATTGTACAGCATATAATTGACGGCTATGATCACTCATTGCCGCGATTGGGCATGATGGATTCGTCGCATCAACTTGGAAGCCCTCAGGAGCTGTAACAACATGGTCACCATGACTCATCCATACCGTTTGTTCAGTAGGGAGCCCATTAAATAATAAACTTTCATGGTTCAGCTTAATTTCGGCTTTTCCATATTCGCGTTTGCTTGCACGTTCCACTTTTCCGCCAAAATGCTGAGTCATTAGCTGCATACCATAGCAAATTCCCATAACTGGAATGCCCATATCAAAAATCCGCTCATCACATGTAAAAGCTGTAGCATCATATACGCTGTTTGGTCCGCCGGAGAAAATAATCCCCTTTGGATTTAGCTTCTGAATTTCTTCCACCGTAATTGTATGGGGATGAAGTTCACTGTAAACTCCAAATTCACGAATTCTCCTTGTGATTAATTGATTATATTGACTTCCAAAATCAAGAACGACAATCATTTCTTGAATCGGGAGATCAGTTGTTTCTATCATCACTTTCACCTCGTCTGATATTTTCGGTTAATTGAGCAACTTCATCCAAAGAGATATTTATCTCTCTTCCCCATATGCTTATAAAGAAATACCAGGTATCAACCTATTAGAATCCTTATCCTTTATGTACTAGCTATTCCACAATTTAGGATTATTCATTCGAATAAAGAAAAACTAGAATCCCTATTTACAATTCAGAGTTCTAGTTAACATTTATATAATTCCTCCATAGTCAAATCATTTTCCGGTGATTTGGTAGGAACTTCCGAACCTTATTTTCGAAATTATATGAAGGGTAGATTGCTTTTTATTAACCGCCATAATTGTAACTTGAGAGAAAAGTGTGGTCAAGCAATAGTTCTTAAAATCATCTTCTCCCATTGTTCTTGAAAATTTCGCCAATCCATTTCAATTTTTTCTCCAGAATAAATGTGTTTTTCATATGCATGCGTTAGCCTATTCATATCTGATGATCCGAAGAAACGATCCACGTAAATCGCATACTCTCTCAGGGTCTGTCCAGGCTTTCTTTTTATTCCATACCGATTTAATTCTCTAAGCAATTGCATATAGGCATTTGAATAATTCGGCTTTTTCATAAGCCTCTTATAATAAAACACCCAAATGTGCGGCATCCATTTTCCTCTGATTCTATATAACAAAACAGCCGCTCCACCTAATACCAAAATCACCACTAGAGCTTTCTTCCAATGTTCCGCTACTTTATCTTTGATTGTTCCAAACGTAAACTGGGAAGCTGTATCCTTTGTTTCGACCGGCTTTTCTGGCTCCTTGTTTTCTGGTTGATTCGTTTCTGGGGTAACCTGCGTTTCCTCCTGATCATTGCTGACCTCCTGAGAAGCTGTAAACCGTACTTCAGAACTAAAGCCCTTCGTTGGTTCAAAAGGAACCCATCCTACGCTGGGAAAATAAACTTCAGGCCAGGAGTGTGCATTATTATTCGTGATCACGTAGCGAGACTCGCCCAACTGCTGATCATAAACTAAATCACCTGCCGTATATCCCTTTACCCAACGCGCCGGGATTCCGAGTGAGCGAACCAATACAACCATGGCACTTGAAAAGTTATCACAGTATCCTATTTGTGTTTCAAATAAAAATTGATCTACATAATCCTGGCTTTCCTCAGGATAAGGAACATCTTCTTTACTATAAGTAAATTGTTCACCTTTTAAATAATCCTCAATCGCTTTGACTTGATCGTACATACTGTTGGATCCTGTCTTTTCTGCAAGCTCTATTGCTAAGCTTGAGACACGCTCCGGAACATAATCAGGAAGACCTAGCGATTGGCTTATTAGTGAATCCATTTCCATTTCATACAAATCATTTATTTCATCCTGTTGGAGTACATCCAGATAATAGGTTGGGCTTCTAAATTGCATGCCCACCTTTTTTAATTCGTTTTTATTCGTATCCTCCTCATATATCGGAGTAATCTCAGAAGAGTCACCTGAATACAATACACTAGAAAAAACTGACTCATCCTCAGGATTCAGGTTATAAATTTGCTCGATAGCCATGGGGCTTGGATAAGGAATATGGCCATGGTCTATCTCAAATTCCAGTTCTGCCGTTGACACTGTATTCGTATTTCCCCCCCTGTAATCGTATAGCATAGTTGGTTCTGATTCTAATATCGTTTGACCCATACCATAATCTGCACCAGTTTCCCATCCTTTGCCCGTATAAACATTTTTATTTTCAATTTTCCAATACGTACGGACAGATGAGGAAGCCCTAAACACTACCCCATCATCGCCAACAAAATCGCCACCTAATTTGCTGTCATCCTTGTCATACCCTATCCTTTTTTGAGTAGATCCAAATTTCTCTGAGGTTGATTTAATAAAGGAAATAGGATCAGGCCATATTGCCTGTGGCTTTGGAGCAAAGAAACCAATGACTACCGCAAATACAATCATGCTGGATAAAGGAATAAGCCAACGGATAGCAGTTCGATTGGTATAATGGATGTTCTCCCCAATTAGCAAACGTACTAACGCGAGCATGCCAAGGATTGCAAATCCAATAACGACTACTCGTACAATCGCTTGATTACTATCATAGGTTGTAAAGGTATCTAGAACTGTTACATAGATAAATGTCATAAACAAAAACAGGAACAATCGCTGTTTCACTTGTACCCAATAATGAATTAAATAGGTAAACATCCATATTAAAATGAAGAAAAGAAACGTTCTGAATTCAGGACTTAACCCTTGCCAATCCGTTGAAAATACAGAGAACAATCCCTCTTTTATATCGATGAAGAAAGCGCGTATCCAACTGTCTTCTGTCAAATAGAATTCAGGACGATAAAAAATCAGATAAAGACTCATACCTATATAAACGGATAAAGCAGGAGTCATGATTTTCCAGGACACTCTGAATGCATACATCACCAATGAAACGGCTGCAAAAATAATAAAATACTTAATTTGGCTTGTGTTTGTCACTTCTCCAACTGGTCTCATCCACTCTATTAGCATAATAAAAGCAAACAGGAATAACAGAAGACGTATACCGGGATGCAGGTTATTCGTTTTCATTTTCATCTGCCGCCCCTCTCTTCAAAAACTCCCCAATCCTCTCGATTTCGAATAATAGACATTTTCGCTCCATGATTTATTCCAAAGGTATAGGCCTCTTGTTCAGCCTTATTGAGTACATGGGAAGATTCACAGAAAAATAGAATATACAAGGAATGGATTCCTCCAGCAAGGTTGGTATATGCTTTTACGAATGGTAAATGTAAAACAGAAGTAACAACAATAAGAGATGCATTTGGCGGTATAAATCTTGTCTGAGGTGTATAAAATCTTGGGGAACTTACATCAATTTTTGGCGAAGCTTTTATTTTAGCCATAAAATTCAAGGCTTTATGAACATATCCTTTTCCTTCCTTTACTTCTAATAGGTTATCCAGTCCACCTCCACCAGCCCAGAGACCCAATTTCATCCCCTTAGTCAAACCAATTTCAGCGATTGATGCACTAAAGGTCACCATTTCTTCAAAAACAGAGTGGTCACTCTCACAATTTATTAAAAGAAAGAAGTCACTGCTGTGTTTTTCTTCAAAGTTTTTAGTTTTGAGCCCGACGCCCCTTGCACTTGATTTCCAGTCAATGACGGTCATACGATCACCCGGAGCATAATCTCGAATACCAGAAACCATCGCTGTTTCATTTCTGATTTTATAGGAATTTGTGCGCTTGCCTTGTTCATAATCACCGAGAACCTGTCTTAATGGCAAAGGAACCGTTGCAGGAAGTACAAGGATTTTTTTATCGGAATCTATCATTCTACTCTTCTCAATTAACCCGAGAATATCTCCTGTTCTTATTTCAAGCTTATTAAAGGTATGCTCTCCTCTTGGCATACTCTTAATGTTATAGGACAATTCTATTCTTTTTCTGAATCCCGGAAAAACGATAGAACTGATTTTTTCCCTTCCGAGTAGGATTTCCAGCCTTTCCGGTAATAGTTCATGAATGAGCAGGTAGGCAATCGGAACCGGCATATTCCTTTTAATAATAATTTTCATAACTACTGGGTCACCGGCCGTTAATTCCTGATCACCTAAGACCCGCTCTACTGTAAAATCACTTAATGGATAGACAAAAATCATTAGAGCATACAAGGCGAACGGAAGAAAACTATAAAAAAGGAACCAGCTGACAAACCCTCCCTGGAACATGGCATATGTGAACGTCATAATTAGTAAAAGCAGGAGAATGACAAATTTCCACCACTTTTCCCATTTATTTAACGTCATTCTTATAAATTTCATTTTTAATTCACTTGCCTTTGTACCGGTACAGGCGTCCTTGCTAAAATTTCATCGAGAATAACTTGAGCATTGAATCCATCATAAACCGATTCAGCCTTCACGATCATACGATGATTAAATACATATGGAAGTAGAAATTGTACATCATCTGGTATACAGTAATCACGATTATGCATAAAAGCCCAAGCCTGCGAAGCCTTCATAAGAGCAACCGTTCCACGTGGGCTTACGCCTAAATAAACTCGATTATCGTTCCTCGTTTTCACAGCCAGTTCTACAATATACCGCGCAATCATATCATCCACATATACAGATTGGATTTCCTCCTGCAGCTTCACCATTTCATCAACAGTAATTACAGGATTTAAATCTTCAACAGAAGCAAGCATTTTTGCATTTGTCAAAATCGCCAATTCATCAGCCATCTCCGGATAACCCATTTTCATTTTAAGTAAAAATCGGTCCAGCTGCGCTTCTGGTAAAGAATAGGTACCTTCATATTCAATTGGGTTTTGGGTGGCCATAACAAAGAATGGATTGGCCAATTTGTGTGTCACGCCATCAACGGTAACTCTATGTTCCTCCATTGCTTCCAGCAAGGATGACTGTGTTTTGGGAGATGTTCGATTGATTTCATCAGCCAATATGATATTCCCCATAATAGGCCCGGGACGAAAGATAAATTCATGCTCTTTCGGATTATAGATGGAAATACCGGTTACATCAGATGGCAATAAATCCGGTGTAAACTGAATACGCTTATAATCAGCCTGAATTGATTTGGCAATAGACTTAACTAACATAGTCTTCCCAACACCGGGTACATCCTCAAGCAATACATGTCCTTTTGCCAAAAGGGCTGTAATGCTTAACTTAGCAACCTCTCTTTTACCGATAATCACTTTCTCTATATTTTGGATAATCTTATCTATCATAGGATTTAGTTTTTCATTCACGCCATATTCCCCCTCTACTTATAACCTTATTGTTATAATATTCTGTATTAACAGTCAATAACTTTATTGTAAATATTTTGTAGAAAAGGGGTTTAATCATTCAAGAAAGAGCGAAATAAGACCCAAAATAAAAAAAGGAGAGATTTCCCCCCCCTTTTAATAAAGATAAGCTTTAGTTTTACTACTGATGGGTTTCTACTCAAGTTATGTTTTATGAAGTCTCTTGAATGTAAACCTACCAAATAACATCTTGATTTTTAAACATAAAAACGATTAACAGACTAATTCCGCAACATTTCTTTAGCTTGCAGAACCAGTTCCCTATCCCGCTCATAGTAGAGCTCCAACAAATCTTGATATAGTTCTCTATTATGAACGCTGTTCAAATCTGCTTTAATTGAATCCCACTGGTCTCCGAATGTCGATTTTGAAGCGATCAAGTTTTGGTACATATTCTCCTTCGTATATATGGAGAGGATCTTTTTTATTTTCCTATATTTAAAGAACGATAGCTTATTACGAGATTTCTTCAATTTGTCTAATAGAACCTTATTATTATTAAATTCATCCAATTGGTTTTTGATTTGAAGAAATAGGAGTAAATCCATCATAGCTCCAATAGAGTACATACTTTCTTTATCGTTGATTCTGTCCCCCCGGTATGGCGGAGGCAAACAGTCCAGCATTAAAAACCGTTTCACCAATTTTGGAAAAGGTATCAGCTCCTGCTGAAACTTTCACACTTGTCTCTGCATTACTATTAAATGTATCAGCTGTCTCAATTAGAGAATCTACTGCATTAACCGCTGAAAAAGCTGTACTTATCCCGGCTGTCGCGATATTCAACTTTGATAATATCCCCAATGTTGATGCACCAGTACTGCCCGTATTAAGAACGGTTGGAATAATATCGGTAGCTGCATCAGCAGCTGAGGTTGCTCTGGTAGCTAATGTGTATGCCTCAGCAGTATCATAAATCCCAAATCCCATATCAACAGCAGTATTCATATCTTCAACATAATCAAACCAAGTGCCATCTCCAACTCCTAATTTAATTCCATTTACCAGGATGTTTGTTAGATAGTTTGGTCTCCCAAATACACTGCTTGGTTTAAATTGATCACCTTGCTGCAGTACATCTACTGTAAAACTGACTTGCCCATTTATTATAGTATTCCCTACAAAGTCAATGGTTTTCCACGTATCTGGTTCATTACCCTCTATTCCTTCACTCCCACCACTAGGAGCATTGCTGTTTATTGGACCAGGAGAAAGCGAAGAGCCTGGTAATAGTCCACCCGGATGAGTTGAATTGGAGTCACCACCTATCTTACTGCCAGGTAATATTACGCCTGGATAGGTAGGATTGCCATTTCCATCTGTTCTATTATGATTATGGCCAGGTAAATAATCCGGTACTTTATAAGGCGGTTGGACAGGGCCTATTCCTGGCAGGCCGTTTTCCATATCTGGGATATTTCCCGATTGGCCATTAGGAGAGCCGGACTGCGGCTCTCCACCCGTTCCTATATCTCCATGCCAAGATTTATTCTCCCAAGATTCCCCCTCCCATGGTTCCCCTCTCCATGGTGTTCCGGACCATGCTGCTGAACTGAATGGGATAATGAAAGATTGAAAGAGTATAAAAGCAATCGCCATCAATATGAATACCTTTTGAATAAATAATGACTTATTCAATGATAAACCTCCTAGTTATGAGGAAGCTGATAAGTCCTTGATGTATACACATTCCCATTATTTCAGTTATAAATAAAACCTCCACTTGATGCAAAAGCGGAGGTTACAAGTCTAGTTGAATATTTGATGTAAGGATTATCCACCCTTTGCTCTAATAATATTTAGGTGATTTGTCCTCATCGCTGGAAGAGCAAGTCCAACAATTAGGATCTCATAAGGGAAACCTCCACCAGCAAAGAAGTCAAAAATCGCAATAGGTACAAGAAGGACATAAAAGAAAATCATAAAATATTTATAAAATTTACTCCATCGTTTTTCCTTCTTACTCACCTATAATCATCTCCCATACTTTTATTTGATAAATCAGTAGTTCCCTAAGATATAGATAAAGATGGAATAGAAATTCATTAGCTCCTGATTAAAACTTTACGTTCCTCTAACTCTTTCATTTCATGGTTTTTGTACCTTTGAATGGAGGAATCAAGAAGATTGTAAAATGTTTCTTTAGTTGCTGGATATTGACTCCAATTTAATTCACCTTCATCAAAGATTGATTGAAAGTCTTTTTCAGCATCAGGCCCACAATATTTATAAAGTTTTTCTTTTATATATAAATAATCCTTTGATTTAAATCTTGATTTTGTTTGTTTAACCGTTTTTAATAAATGTCTGTTGGCTTCTAATTGTTCATACTGACGTTTTACTTGCAGATACATAATCAAATCCATTTTAGGCAACAGGTCTAATAGCTGAACTCGATCCTCTACTGTAAATGAACGTTCCTTATCAACTCTCTTACCAAGATCAGTAAATGTCTCATAAAAGTTGTTCTTCATCTCCTGGCACCACAGAATGTATTCAGAAAACCCCTTAAAACTGGTTAATAGTTTCTTTTCCTCTTCATTTTCTGCCCAAATTTCCAATACATTGTTCATTTGTTCCAATGTATTATGAATGGCGTCTGTCGCATTAATCCTCGGCCTAACAATATCTTGGATTTTTAAAACTCCTCCAATAAAGGACAGGTAATGATCAAGCACAAACACCTTCTCATCATAGGAACTTTCCACGCTTGATATAATGACGTAGCCACTTCTTTTTTTACCCGGGAATTTTTTGTATTCTGCAAGCCACCAATTTTTAGATTGATAATTAAAACAATAATTAATAACGGTACATTTCTCTAATAACTTTTTATGTTTTTTTGCGATCTCTTCAGCTTCTGATTTAATCATTTGGATCCCCCTAATTTGTATACAAAAAGCGATGAGTATATAGAGCAAATTCTATCTAAGAAAATGCACCTTTAATGGAATTAAACATTGATCCTATTTTTTCCCCGACCTTCTTAACTCCTTTTTTAATTGAGCCATCTGCTATACCTTTAACCAGCTTCGATGCTCCCCATAATACTGCACCACCTGCAACCATATATGCTCCTACTAACTGCCCCCCGGGGATAGCACCTGCCACGACGCCAGAGTTCATTAATACTTCTCCAATTGATGCCGTAGTATCTGCTCCAGCAGCCACCGTTTTAGCAGAACGCCAACCATTTTCCTTTACTGAATCATAGGTACTAATACCATTTTTAACGGTGTCTATCGTGGAAAAGACTGTACTTATTCCTGCAGCACCAACATTAAGTTTAGACAACATTCCAAAAGACGCGGATGGTGGTGGGTTAGTAGAAGAACCAAATATAGAATCAAATGTAGACAAATCTTGCCCGCTTTGAATTAAGTTCCTATATTTCCTTGCATCTGTAATACCATCTATGCCCGTATACACTTTATCAGCGATCTCATATCCACCATGTAAATAATTGTAACCCGATGAATCTCCAACCCCTAATTTTATGCCATTGAGCAAAATGCCAGCAAAACTATTGGGTTTCAATAAACTAAACTTACCGCTTTCTATTTCATATGCTCCTTTTACTTGACCACCAATAACATCATTCATTATAAATTTTGTCGCTTCATAGGGGTCTATGTCAATTTTATCCTGTCCATTCCCTTCAATCGCAGGTGAACTCCCTTGAATTCCTTCATTCGACCAAGGCTTGCCCGTTTCTGGGTTAATTCCATTGGTTTCACCATTAGTCCATGGCTTGCCTGTCGCCGGATTGATTCCACTAATATCATCACCAGTCCATGGCTTGCCCGTCGCTGGATTAATTCCACTAATATCGTCACCAGTCCATGGCTTACCTGTCGCAGGGTTGATTCCACTAATATCATCACCGGTCCATGGCTTTCCCGTTGCCGGATTAATTCCACTGATGTCGTCACCAGTCCACGGTTTGCCTGTGGCTGGATTTATTCCGTTTATCTTATCACCGGTCCACGGCTTGCCCGTCGCCGGGTCTATCGGACTGACACCATCACCTGTCCATCCATCCTGGTTCCAATTATCCTGATCCCAGCCCTCTTGAGTCCATCCATCACGCTCCCAGCCATCCTGCACCCAGCCTTTTTGCTTCCATGAATCTCCTTTCCAAGTTTCTCCTTCCCATTGCAAATCGTTGCCATTCCATGCGTCGCCTTTCCAAGCATCACCCTTCCATGCATCACCTGTCCAACTGGCTGCTGCTAACGGAATAGAAATTGATTGGAGCAGGACAAAAAATATAGCAAATACAACAAAGAGCTTTTTTACTAACTTATTCCGCATCACCTTATCCCCCTCATTCAATCAGGAAGTGTTGTTTGTTTACGCAAGGTGACTGTTCTTTTCCTATTACTGTGTATTTTGATTGTATTTTTCTAGTCTCTACTTCTTAAAAACCTCAAAAGTTTCCTTATTGCAAGCTGTTTCCCCCATCTGAAGGGAGTTAAGAACTGTACAACCACTGTCACTGACCCCATATCACTCCATTATCGACTTCATTCGATAGCTGGATCGTTTCATCATTTATCCCATCAAGGTAGGATAAAAAACCGATTTCCGGACCTGCTCCGGTTTGAAATAGCTTTTCTTTAAAGCCATCAAACAACTTCCCTTGTCCTTCAAATTCATTTGCCGCTCTGACATAAATACGATTATCTTTAAAAAGCCGTATTTGTGCCTTTTCCAATTTCCCATCATTAGCGAGAATAACTTCCTTAGCCTTTGCTACTGTACCGGCCTTTATGGAGTGTTCATAGTTATCAATTAGTATCTCTTTCAGCCTTTTTTTGCCCAAGCCACTACTAAGCTCTTCGCTCAGAACTTCATCAATCGCCATTATATGAACTTCATTTGTGCTTTTTTCTGGATAGCTGTTAGCCAGTTCAGTTTTTTTTCGTTCAACCATCTCTTTGATCTTTAGTTTAGTAATCGGATTTACCTCAAGAGCATCTTCCGAATCCGAGTCAGGCTGCGGAAGATTTTCTTCATCAGTTCCATCAAACTCTGCCACAAGATTCCACACTCTATCGTAAAACTCTGCTGTTGCCGCCAAACTTGCCTGTTGTGAACTTGTAAACGCTTGTTCTTTGACAGCATAAACTTTGGCATAGTTATACAGAACAATGAACATAATCATCATTACGCTTAACATACCGAGAATAAAAAGTGTCGTACTTCCATCCTCATTCAATCGTTTCCTCATTCAATCACCTTACCGCTCGCTTCACTGGAGAATGCCAGGGAAGGAGCGCCATTTGGAAATAATTTATCCGGGAAGAAGATTAGTTCTATATTTACTGAAACTTTAGCTGTAAATGTATCTGAACTTGTCACTGATGTTTGCGCACTATTAAAGGTAAGATATTTAGCCCCCGTCTGGACTGTTTTCTCCGCTGCAGCTCTTGCCTGATCCCATTCACCTGTTATGGAGTATACCTTAGCAGCCTCATTGACAGCTGACTGTGTGACAATGACTCCATGGACTCCGACAACGAATTGCCAAATAATCAGCATTAGCATAAAAACAAGAGGTACCATACCCAAAAATTCGAGAGTAGCAGAACCATTCTCACGCTGGATTAGAGCCTTCCATTTCATTAAGCCCACTCCTCCTTAGCTGATCGATTTGCCTCCAATGTATAGATTTCTTCTCTCCATTTGATAATAAAACCTGTGATGATAAGTGTGATGATTGGGAAGAAGACCAAATTTAATAGAATATGAGAAAGAATTTGTGCAGCAAAAGAAGTAGTTAATGAGAGAATTAATAGTGTAATTCCTCCAGAAATCATCAATTCAATTAAAGACATCCCTAGAATTAAGAGAAAAAGTTTAAAGAAATGCTTTTTACCTAGCCTAATTCCTGATTTCCAACTCTTCCATATACTTTTATTATCCATTGCAGCTACAAAAGGAATCGGATATAAAAGAGTTAAAATAATCAACCCCGGTAAAAGAAATAGTATAATTCCAACGGTCGTTAAAAAACTAGCAAGAATAGCAAAAACAAAAAATTGAAATCCATTAGCAAAAAAAACAAAATAAGCATTTTTCAAGCTTCCTTCATGTCCCTGGTATTCATTAAACATATATCTTATTAACGGAACTTGAGCGAAGAGCATTAAGAGAACAGTTAGAAATGTGTAGTAAATATCAGATATTATTGTCGTTCCCAACACAGTCGGTGTAACCGCATATATATAGTTTGATAACAAAGCGTGGCCTAGTAGCAGGGGAAGTATAATTGTTACTCCCAACAAGAGTATATGTTCAAATCTGCTGGTGAAAAGAGCAAATGCTTCACGAAAAGGCTTGTCCATTAATCTCCATCCCATCATATTCATTATTTATAATTCCATAATAGAAATTCTTATCTATTAAAATTTTCAATCATAACTAATTCCTTAATAAACGCACCATTTCTTGCAACTTACGCTTATCAATATTTTTATATTTTTGATGTGATGATTCCTTCAATCTTTCAAAACTGTCTATGGTAGCTATTACATCTTTCCAAATCAGCTCATCTTCATTAAACAAGGACTTTTCAAAGTCTTTTTGTGCATTTGAATCACAATATTTTTTTAAATTGGTAACAATATAATAGTAATCTTTTTTATCAAGATTATTTCTATGATTTTTCAAATGGCTCAACAATTCCCGATTCTTATGCAGTTGATCATATTGAGACTTAACTTGCAGATAAATAATTAAGTCCAGCTTACTTCCTATTAGAACTAATTGCTCCCTTTGTTCAACTGTAAACAGATGATTTTCATCAATTTTTTTTGCTATTTTGGAAAATTCATTGTTATATTCATTGGTCTTTTCTTGGCACCATAATATAAAATCAGTAAACTCATTAAACTGATCTTTCAACTTAATTTCTTCTTCACTCTTCACCCACAAATTTAAGATATCGTTCATTTTATTAAGCGTATTATTTATCTCCTCTGTCACTGCAATTCGAGGATGAACGATGGATTGTATTCCTATACAAGTACGGATAAAAGAACCGATATGATCAAGGGCAATTTCCTTTTCGTTGACACTTGAATCGCCTTCTGTAAACACTGCATATCCTTTAGGGGTATTATTAAAGCTATACTCCGCTAACCACCACTTTCTTTTATTATAAGAAAGAACAAAATGAATAATGGTAACTTTCTCAAGAAGCTTTTTATACTTTTTGGCGTATTTCTCCACTGTGGTTCTTTCCATACTTGGAACCTCTCTCTTAGCTATTTTCATATTATGTCTAAAAAAGAATGGGAGGAGGGGTAAAAGTTTTCCTCCCATTTTGAAGATGGTTTATGAAAACGCACCCCTTAATGATTTAAACCAACCTCCGACTTTCTTCTTAGCATTATTAACCCCGCTTTTTATAGAATTCCAATGCTTTGCAGCATATTTAACACCTTTTGAAACGCCCCAAATGCCTGCCCCAACAAGGACCATTGTTGCTCCAACTGCTTGTACACCTGGAAGAGCACTCGCCACAGCACCACTAGACATTAACAAAGAACCAAAGCTTTCTGTTGCACTGGCTACTGCAGTTGTTTTCTCTGTTCCTGATGCTGAACTTTTTAATACATTGATTGCTTTCGAAGTATTTTTAGCAGTATCAATCGTTGAAAAAACTGTTCCTACTACTCCTGCCGCTGCATTAAATTTTGCCAATGTACCAAATTTTGCAGCTGAATTCGCAAGAGAGGCATTCCTGTAGGCTGAGGTAAGTCCCCCCAACCCGGAATTAGCAGCATTCTGAATGGGAGAATAGGTTCTCAGCGTAGTAATTGCATCGTTAACGCTGTTTATATTATCAGCCCATAAATATGATTCATATGCCATATTAAAGGAAGAGTTCGATTCACCAAGCCCCAGCCTGAATCCATTCATCATAAGTCCATATATACTATTTGGCTTAGTCAAACTAAACTTCCCATTTTCAATTACATTTACAAATTTGACTTGCCCCGCAATTACATCTTTAGCAATATATTTAGTAAGACCATAAAGGTCAATGTTACCTTCTGAATCTGTACCATTTACCTCATCAACTGAAATACGTCCTGGAGCGTATAAATAAGGAAATCCGGTCTGTGGATTTATAAAACCATTATTTCCACCTGTGATTGAGTTAGCGCCATTGGAAGCATCCGATGACCAAGGCTTTCCTGTTGCCGGATTGATTCCACTGATATCATCGCTACTCCATGGCTTTCCGGTAGCCGGATTAATTCCGTTAATCTCATCACCAGTCCATGGTTTTCCCGTAGCCGGAATAATTCCGTTAATCTCATCGCCGGTCCACGGCTTTCCGGTAGCTGGATTAATTCCGTTGATCTCATCGCCAATCCACGGCTTTCCGGTAGCTGGATTGATTCCGTTGATCTCATCACCGGTCCATGGTTTTCCGGTGGCCGGATTAATTTCGCTGATTTTATCCCCCGTCCATGGTTCTCCTGTCGCAGGGTCTATCGGGCTGACGCCATCACCAGCCCAACCATCTTGACTCCACTTATCCTGATTCCATCCCTCTTGGGTCCAACCATCTCGCTCCCAGCCATCCTGCACCCAGCCTTTTTGCTTCCAAGAATCCCCTTTCCACTTCAAATCGGAGCCATTCCAAGCATCACCCTTCCAGGCATCCCCGGTCCAGCTGGCCGCCGCAAGAGGAATAGAGATGGAATGGAACAGGACAAATAATATGGCAAACATGACAAGGAGCTTTCTTACCAACCTATTTCGCTTCACCTTAACCTCCTTACTCATATCAGGAAGTAGTGTTTAATCAAGGTGTATGACTTTTCCTATTATTGCGTATTTTGATTGTATTTCTCTTCGATTTGTTTTTTGGTATCTTCGAGAGTTTTCGCATTTAAATTCTCGAGATCTTCTCTTATTGTCTTTCTGGCTTCATCCATTTCTTTTGCTAATTCGGATTTTCTTGAAGTTAAGTATTCTTTCTGTTCAGATGTTATAAGGTCTTTGTTTCTCAATCCATTAATAATAAAAACCATATTATTCTGTTGCTTTTGGATATTATTAGAATACTCATTATTCAAACTGTTAGTATCCAAATATCTTTTATTACGGTCTACCTTGGCATCATAATTAGCATTTTCCTTCCATTGTTTCCATTTCTCTAAAGCATTTTTAGCCTTATCAAATTCCGACTTTAGTTGATTACTGTTATGAACATTCGTATAAGTTCCATTCGATGCAGTTGCCATTTCTTTCAATTGTTTCTGTCCTTCTGAATCGACACCAAAACCAATAATATTAATGACAGGTTGCAAATCAGACTCTCCAAGTTTTTTAGCAGCTTCTACAGGGTTCCCATCACAGGTTTCAATTCCATCACTAACCACGTATATCATGTTCGTATTTTTATCACTCTTAAACTCTTTTAAATCATTCTGAGCATCCATCAACGACTGAGCCAAAGGAGTCCAACCAGCAGGTTCAAAGGAACTCAATGCTTGGTTAAACTCTTTTTCCTTGTAGGATCCAAACTTATAAACTAACTCACTGCTATCACAAGATAATTTTTTATCACTGTCCTTACTTGTTCCTTTATGACCATATACTCGAAGGGCAACATTGGCTTTTTCAGGCGCACTCATTAAGAATTGCTGAATCGCTTCCTTCGCTACAACCATTCTTGTTTTACCATTAGTTATATTAGCCATACTCCCACTAGAATCTAAGATAACCTCAATATTGTAATTTTCCTTAAATTGATATCGACTATCTTCTATTTCAGGATCACCAAAGGAACTCACCTTCCAACTATCTATAACCGTTTGTGGGTCTGTAACATCTACAGAAACCTGACTTACTATATAGTTAAACACTTTGTCTAATTCCTCTTCCGTAGCATTCTCTGGAATACCTTCCATCACCTTCAAAAATTCTTGATAGGATTCTGGATTCGAATCGTAGCTGATATCTGCATAAGGTCCTTGAGGTTGGTTAGCTAAATATTCCGGACTCATCTTTACTTCTGGAGCAGCTTCAAATTTTTCAATCCATGAAGTTTCTTCAACTGAGACATTTTCTTTTGGTATAGCATTCTCCGGATCTGTTTCTTCTACACTGTTCACTTCTTCAGTACTATTTTCTTTAGGCTTCTCATTTACTTCTGTTTCTTTTTCTTGATCAGTGCATCCTGATATAAACAAAGCAGCAACTGCTATTAGCACCCATTTTTTCAAGACCCCATACCTCCTAGTTTTTGTTGTATAATTATCAATCAGCAACCATTTTATCTAGAAGGCTAGTAAACTTAGTTTTAACAGTTTCACCAAGGTCTCCCCCAGCAAACGCTGTCGAAATAACCCCAACCAAAATAACAATAACCGCTGCAATCCCAATCCATTCCAAAGTCTGAGATCCTCTTTCGTTTTTCACCAATCCACCTAGCTTAGTTGTTGCCTTTACGTACATTCCTGTTAAATAATTCATTTCCATTCCTCCTATTATTCTTATAATTTTTATTATTTTAAACTCCCTTTGGGAGGGGGTTACTTAAATAAACTTCCAATGCTGTTTTCACCATAAATCATATTTAAGACCATTAATCCTGCAATGATCATAAGTGATACAGGTGCTACTACAAAGGTGGTTACCATTGTTACTTTTGGAGAAGCCTTGGCTGCGAGTTCTTTAATTTTCTCTTCGCGGAATTGCCTCATGTCCTCGGCTTGTACTTTAAATGTCGTTGCGATTGGCACTCCCAGCTTTAATCCTTGTATCAGAGATTTTATTAATCCCTGGAATTCCTTATTATCATTTCTCTCCAACAGACCTCTGTATGCCATCTCACGAGGAACACCTAAATCAATCTCATGGTTAAAACGGGAGAATTCCTCGTGTAGCGGTCCTTCAAAATAACGGATAACCTCACGTAAGGTTTGATCCAGACTGACACCAGCCTGCAAACTGGTACTCACTGTATCTAGGAAGTCAGGTAAATCATGTCTTAATGCTTCCTGACGTTTTCTAGCTGCCTGCTTCAACAGAATAATAGGAGCCATATACCCAATTAGCGGCATAAAGATCGGACCAAATTGAGCCAACGGAAATCCTAGAATTAAAAAGATCAAAGAACCAAAGAAAAGCGTAACAGCCAACCAAATTTTCAGACCCTGGAATCTGTCCAGTGTTAAATTATAGGGACGTCCTGATTTTCTGAGCAAGTCTTCAATATCTTTATTTTCACTAAAGAAGTTTATCCGTTTCCCTAGTTCAGCAAAATCATCCGAATAACTGAGAAGTTTATCAGTAAGTTTTGAGTTCTTTTTCTTCTTTTTAGGAACACCCAAATACCCTTCATGGACCGTTTCTGCAATATGGCCAATGAGTCCCCTTTTCTCATTTAAATAGCGGGAATAATGACGGATCGTTAATGTAAAAAACAACCAAAATAACAGCACACATAAAATAATTAGAGCATCCATAATTTACACCTTTATATTCGTGATTTTTCGAATCAAGAAAAACGAAAGTACAACACCCGCTGCAAACAAAACAAGTAATACAATTCCCGGTCCAGTCCATAGCGGATCTACAAAGCCATCCACTGAAGCGTTCATAATCAAGACGAGAAACACAGGCATTGCCGGAACAATAAATGAAATATATTTTTGCTCGGCTGTCATGGTTTTAATAGATTGATTAAGGATTTTGCGATCCTCAAGTGTGTTGGACATGGATTCTAGGATCGCTGCCAAGTTACCACCAGTTTTCTTCTGAATGAGCAACGTCGCTATAAACAGTTGGAAATCCCGTGATTTATTTTGTTTTTGAATAGAACGCAGGGCGTATTCCAATGGGACCCCCAATTTCAACTCCTGCGAAATTCTTTTAAATTCTTTTCCTGCCGGTGCGGGTGTTTCTTTCGCCACCAAATCGATTCCCTGAGTTAGTGTCATACCCGATCTGGCCGCATTTCCGAGCAAACGACAGATATCTGCCAGTTGGTCATTAAAGCGTTCTTCATATTTATTTTTCCGGACCATGAATAAACCGGAATGGGCACCTAGTAAAATCAATATAGGTATGATTACACTAAGAGGGAAGGGGATTTTAAACATATTTGTAAAGACCAAAACTAGTCCCAGGAATCCAAGCAGATGAAAGCCAAGATATTCAGATGGGGTTAATATAAGATTTGCATTATGTAATTTCTCTGCTAAAACTTTAGCCCGATCTGTTTTGTCGTATTTATCACCCAAACCGACAATAAAGCTTTTACGTTTTTCTTCTGGATACCAGGTTGCCAGCTTCTGTTTCCATTCACGTTTTTGGGCACGGTAGCCAAGATAAAAATAAATGCCAACTATAAAAGCCAACATAGCCACACCAGCAGTGAGAGGGATGTAAAGCATTTCATTCATACACCAATTCCTCCTCCTTTGGCCTAAAGATTACTTCATCCAAGTGAATACCGAATATACGAAGTCTCTCGAGTGCTTTAGGAACTAAGCCTGTTGCAGTATGGTATCCCAATACCTCTCCATTCGCTCCCATACCTGTACGTTTAAAATGAAAGATATCTCTGATTTGAACTTTATTTTGTTCATCAACGCTTACTTCAGATATATGGGTGATTTTCCTTTTCCCATCTGATAAACGCTCAGCTTGAATGATATAATCCAAAGCCCCTACAATATACTCCCTTACAATATGTGACGGTAAATCCATTCCCGCCATAATTACCATTCCTTCAACCCTGCTCAGTGCATCTGATGGGGAATTGGCATGCACAGTCGTCAACGATCCTTCATGACCGGTATTCATAGCCTGCAGCATATCAAATGCTTCCGATCCCCGTACCTCTCCGACAATAATCCTGTCAGGACGCATCCGTAGGGCATTTTTTACTAATTGTCGGATCGTAATTTCCCCACGTCCCTCAACATTTGCAGGTCTTGCCTCCAGTCCGACTACAGATCCCCGATTTAATCGTAGTTCAGCTGAATCTTCTATTGTAATAACTCGTTCATGAATCGGTATGGACTTTGCAACAGCATTCAGAAAAGTAGTTTTCCCACTTCCTGTTCCTCCAGAAATCAGCACATTCATTTTTGCTTCAACTATGGCCTGAAGGAAGGTCGCCATAGTTTCATCTAGAGAATCAAAATTCAATAAATCCTGCATCTCAAATGGTGTTTTACGAAATTTACGGATAGAAACCAATGTCCCGTTTAAACTGATTGGCGGGATAACAGCGTTTACACGGCTGCCATCCGGAAGACGAGCATCGACCATTGGAGAACTTTCATCTATCCTTCTCCCAAGAGGAGCAACCACTCGGTCAATAATATGTCTAACATGGGCTTCGTCTCTAAAATTGACATCTGATCGTTGCAATCTTCCCTGTTTTTCAATAAAAACTTCAGCGGGGCCATTAATGAGTATTTCTGTAATTGAATCATCATTGAGCAACGGCTCTAATGGACCAAAACCCACTGATTCGTCGATAAGCCTAGCTAACATCGTCTCTTTATCGTACCGCGGGATCACAACTTTTTCTTCAGACATAAATGCGCTGATTAAGCGTTCGATTGTGAGCCGCTTTTCGCCTTCAGATAATGCTGTTAGCGTATCTAAATTGGTTTCAGTTAGAAGTCTGGTTTTGTAATGTTCAACCAATTCATCGATATAGGGATTTGATTGCAAGGAATTATACGTAACCTCTTTTTCAATTGTTACGTCCCTTTTTTTATTAAAAAGTGCCATAATCTGCTCTCCTTCCAAATCGCCATTCGATTATTTCAATAAGCCGGCAACCCATTTTTGAACATCCTTCGCTACTGCAGGGAGCCGCTTTTCCTTAGCTTCTTTTCGAATAGGTTCACCTTTATTAATGGAATGAAGAACACCCTTTATATCCTTTTTAATTTCTGCGGCAATCGGATATTGAATGAATCTACTTAAATCTTTGCCATTTAATTCGCTATCTTTTCCTGTTTTATTGATAATGATTTCCATACGTTCATCTAAATGAATTCCCAGGCGTTTGAAGAGTTCCTCTACACTTTTAAACACACGTATGGAAGGAGTATCAGGTGTAATAACATAGAAGATTTTATCTGCTTCTTCAATTGCAGCAAATGAGGCAATATCAATGTAGCTAGGTATGTCAATAATGACAAAATCAAAACTTCTCTTGCAAGCTCTGATTAGACGTTGAACATAGTCTTCATCTATGGACTCTGCAACTTCTGTGTCTCTTGGACTCAATAAGACTTCAAGTCTCGAAAACTTCTCTTTCTCCGTCACGTTTCGAATATGGCTGTCATTAATCTCTTGTATGACAGGTTTCAAATCGGCAAGTGAACGGTTCGTTTCAATCCCAAGATAAGTTTCAATTCCTCCGTACTGCAAATTTAAATCCAGTAAGATTACTTCCGCAGTTGAATCGAGCTTCAAGGTTTGAGCAAAGGCGGAACTAATGAAGGTCGTACCGCTTCCCCCTTTTCCACTATAAAATGCCAAAACTTCTCCTCGTCCCCTTGAAAAGATAGACGAATTTACAGCCCCGCTCGCTTTGTTAGTTTTGGTCATTTCTTTTAACGTTTGAAGCCTTTCTGATAATAAATTAATTTCATCGGGGATAACTAAATAATCCAATGCGCCCGCACGCAAAACTTCTCTCACTAATTGAAAATCCTGAATGGAATTCAAAAACATAACCAGCGTTTCAGGACTTGTCCTTTTAATCTTTTGTATGACCTCTATTACTGGCGCTTCCTGTCGATTGAGAACTAAAGCAATACCTATGTGCTCGCCATCTTCTAACTGCTGGATAACACGGCTGGTTGATACCAGTGTAAATTTGGGATACTCAGACAAAATATCCTTTATAGCTGTATAAATACTATTATCTTCATCTCCTATTACCAGCAATGATAATTCTTCATTCATAAAACCTTCCCCCGCCATCTCTAGAAAATAGGTACAAACTAATTTGTTTTTTATTCTTTCTCTTTATCCTTAGATGTATCTTTTCCAGGATCTGCTTCCTTATTTTTTTCATCTGCTTCAGTCTTTTTTACCTTTGGCTCCTTCTTTTCTACCGGTTTTTGCTCAACTACTGCCTCTTCTGTTACCACCGGTTCATTTTTCTTTGCGGCTTCAGG
>NZ_JBZAJD010000016.1:0-35741 GCF_058216035.1 Pradoshia sp. Z4_20 | reverse complement strand
ATTGGTGACCCCTACGGGATTCGAACCCGTGTTACCGCCGTGAAAGGGCGGTGTCTTAACCGCTTGACCAAGGGGCCGTTCATTACTAACTTTCAGTCTCTCAAGCACTTTCTCATCTCTTTGCGAGAACTTCAAGCGCCCCAGTCGACTTTATCTATTATAATGAATCTCTTTTAACATGTCAACACTTTTTTTAAAAGTTTTTTTCGTTAAAGTTTGATGTCATTTTTGCTTTCGGCTTTAATAAGGCCGCTCAAATAAGTTACCATGTTAGCAAGGTCTATGTCAACGATTTTTTTAAAATAATTTTTCCACGACATTTTCCACATACATATTTCTTTGTATCAAGCTTTCTTTTTCGTCGATATTCCAGACCGCAAGATCGGCATTCGTATAGCCATTTCACAGGCCGTACAGCACGGATATTGCTTTCCAGGGCTGAGCAAAAACGAGGTGAGTTGGTCTTTGCCATCAATTGTTTAAAGTCCCAATCTCCATGCCTGTATCCCTTCCCTTGCAGGTGCAGGTGATAATGGCATAATTCATGTTTAATAATTCCCTTTATCTCTTCCATTCCTAGTTCATCTAAGTATCTTCGATTAATCTCAATATTATGGCTCACTAATAAATACCGTCCGCCTGTTGTCCTTAATCTGTTATTAAAGATTGCCTTATGAGTGAATGGTATCCCAAAATCCTCTATGGATATTTTTTCAACTAATTTCTGTAATTCCCGGTCCGTCATAAGTTAAACCTCCACACTTTTAAAGTAACAAACCCGGCGGCTGTTACATACAATAAACTAACCATGGGCTTATCACCTATTCATAGTACATCATTTATGAAAGGAGGTCTAAATATGCCTGCTTGGTTGCAAAACCAAATCCAAAGAGCCTTTCTTGAAAAAAACAGCAAGCAAGTGCAACTATTGAATCAATGTTGGTTTTTTTATAAAAAAAGCATTGCCCAATACGATTAAGGCAATGCTTTACGTTCATATTAGCCGGCCGGATTTATCATTGTAAGGGCAATTCGTTCTTTAGGTATATCAACTTGATCAACCCAGACAGTAACCACATCCCCAACTGATACAACATCCATTGGGTGCTTTACATATCGATTGCTCAATTTTGAGATATGAACTAGACCAGCCTGCTTTACGCCGATGTCAATAAATGCGCCAAAATCAACGACATTACGAACAACACCTTGAAGCTCCATCCCTTGCTTAAGATCCTCCATCTTCAGCACATCGGATTTTAATAGAGGTGCAGCCAATTCGTCACGCGGATCTCTTTCTGGTCTCATCAAGGCATCCAGAATATCTCCCAATGTGATTTCGCCAATATTCAATTTCTCCGCCATTTCACTTTTCTTCACCGTGGTTAGAGCTTCTCTTAATCGTTCACTTCCTAAATCATCCGTTGTGAAACCGAGCATTTTCAACAAAGAACGAACGGACTGATAGTTTTCAGGATGTATGGATGTCCGATCAAGCGGCTCTTCCCCACCAATTACTCTTAAAAATCCAATGGCTTGTTCATAGGTTTTCGCACCAAGCCTTGGAATCTTTTTTAAAGAAGCTCGATTTCGGAAAGCTCCTTCTTCCTCTCTCTTTTTTACGATATTTTGGGCTACAGACTTGGAAAGACCCGCCACATATTGCAATAGGGAAGGAGAGGCTGTGTTCACATTAACCCCCACTCGGTTTACTGCCGTTTCAACCACAAAACCAAGTGACTCATTCAGTTTTTTTTCTGAAACATCATGTTGATATTGCCCAACACCTACTGATTTAGGATCTATCTTCACCAATTCTGCCAAGGGATCCTGTAGTCTTCTTGCAATCGAGACCGCACTTCGCTGCTCCACCTGTAAATCTGGAAACTCTTCTCTTGCGATATCCGATGCCGAATAAACACTTGCACCGGCCTCATTTACAATTACGTAATAGATTTTTTCACTTTGCTTCTTCAACGTATCTGCAATGAATTGTTCTGTTTCTCGAGATGCTGTTCCGTTCCCGATTGTGATGATTTCTATGTTATATCTTTTGAGTATAGACAGAATAGCCTCCGTTGCCTCTTTCTTTTTAGCTACTGGCGGATGCGGATAAATCACTCCTACCTCAAGCATTTTTCCTGTAGGATCGACTACTGCATATTTACAGCCTGTACGATAAGCCGGATCTACACCCAATACCATTTTTCCCTTTAAAGGCGGCTGAAGCAGTAAATTTCTGAGATTCTCAGAAAAAATATAGATAGCTTGGTCTTCAGCCTTTTCCGTCAATTCATTACGAATCTCCCTTTCAATAGAAGGCTGAATCAATCGCTTATAGCTATCTTCTATTGCTTCCTTCATAATTGCCGCACTCGGATTGGCTGTATTCAAATTCATTTTTCTGGCGAGATAATCCAGTATTTTCTGTGTATCGGTTTTGATGGAAACTCGAAGCACTCCCTCTTTTTCACCACGATTAAGTGCCAAGATGCGATGAGGAACTATTTTTCCTATTGCTTCATCATAGTCGTAGTACATCTCAAATACCTTTTTCTCATCTTTCTCCTCATCTTTACTAACAGCTTTAATTGAGCCATACTTAAATGTCTCATCCCGAATCCATTTTCTGAAAGAGGCATTATCAGAGATATTCTCTGCTATAATATCTTTCGCACCATCTAAAGCTTCTTCTGGCGTTGTCACTCCCAACTCCACATCAACAAATTGAGCAGCTTTTTCAAGTGGGTTTACCGTTTGATGGGCTTCCATGATCCATTTCGCCAACGGTTCTAATCCCTTTTCTTTTGCAACCGTTGCTTTTGTGCGACGCTTTTGCTTAAAAGGACGATACAGATCTTCAATAGTTTGCAGTTTTACTGCCTTGATGATTTCACGTGATAACTCCTCTGTGAGTTTCCCTTGCTCCTCAATAATACGCAGGACTTCTTCCTTTCTTTTTTCCAAATTATCGAGATAGGTCCACCGCTCAGAAATTGTTCTAATTTCAACCTCATCCAATGAGCCGGTCATTTCTTTTCGATAACGCGCTATAAATGGAATCGTATTACCATCCTCTAAAAGCGCCAATACATTGGATACTTGACTCCCCTTCACTGAAAGCTCTGACGCTATATATTGAACCAATTCACTCTTCGACTTCATTAACAAACCTTCCCTCTGCAAATAATTACCTTTATAGTATCATAACCTTTTCTGCTACAAATACTGGACTCTCATAAATAACACAAAAAAGAAGTCTCTTATAATTATAAAAGACTCCCAAAAATGAATGTAATATCATCGTTCAAGGCACTATTTTGACTTTCTAATTTTTTCGCAGTTTCTTCAAGAGAACTAGCATTTCGCAGGAAATTTTTCGTCCCCTTCATTTCAAATCCATCGGAGTGAATGAAAAATTTAGTGGACGGAGTATATGTAAACTGTTGAGTATGGAATTTCTGCTTTCTTCCAGATAAATATCCGGTTACAGGTAGGGGATAGATCATTTTATCATTTGGAGGATATAGATAGAAACGGATATTACCAACACAGCTGTACTGAAATTCTTTCTTTTTGAAGTCCACTTTTAAAATAGCGACAGCGGCGCCTCGCTTTCTTAGCAGGGCCTGATTACATCGTTCCATAATATCTCCAACATCCTCGCTCTGATACTCCCGAACTACATTAGTAACTGCCCGAGAGGATTCATGAGCAAACTCCCCTGATCCTAATCCATCTGCGATGACACAAATAAAGTAATCATCCGTCACTTCATAAAAATAGTCATCACCACATAACAGCTTTCCTTGTTTAGGTGATTGAGACACAATTAATTGCACTCTACTATCCCTTAGCACTTCTTGATTCACCGTATATACTCCGAATTCTCAGCATTAATGGCTTCCTGCAGTTTTTTTATAGCACGGCGTTGAAGACGGGATACATGCATTTGAGATATACCTAATCGATCTCCCGCTTCCTTTTGACTTAGATTTTCTAGATAGGTGTATTGTATGATTTTCTTTTCGCGATCTGACAATACATGGAGAACTTTCTCCAAAACCAACCGCTGATTCACCTTTTCATATCCTTCATCCACATTTCCGAAGATATCTAACAAAGTGACTGTTCCGCCGTCTGAATCCGCCTCGATTGAGTGATCCACTGATAGCGCCTGATAACTTTTACTCATTTCCATCGCTTCTAAAACTTCTTCCTCAGAAACTTCTAAGTACTGAGCAATTTCTTCAATCTTAGGAGAACGATGCAATTCTGAGGTAAGTTCTTCAACAGTCGACTTGATTTTTGGACCAAGCTCTTTAATTCTGCGAGGAACGTGAACACTCCATGTTTTATCACGTAAAAAGCGTTTAATCTCTCCAATTATCGTCGGGACAGCAAAAGCCTCGAAGCTTTTTCCGAAGGAATCATCATACCTGCGAATCGCACCCAGCAATCCAATCATGCCAACCTGGGCAATATCCTCATGATATGATTTTCCCTTTGAATACTTTCTCGCAATCGTTTCAACTAGCCCGGTATAGTGCTGAACAAGTTGAGCCTGTGCTTCTTCATCTCCATGGAGTTGATAGGCTTTAATCCATTCCGTGACTTGGTCTCTCATTTGTGCCTTTTTCTCATCACTAGTTTGAGATTGTTTCTGCATCACTCTCCACCTGCTCTCCCTCAAGAAACTTCGTCATGAATACTGTCACACCTTCATTATGGTGTATTTTCACTTCATCCATGAGCGTTTCAATCAGATATAGACCTAATCCTCCTTCTCTTAAGAATTCCACTGATTGGTCTCTCTCATAAGGCCCCAAGCCTTGTCGCACCTCTTCAAAATCACAGCTTTCGCCATTATCGACTACCATTACTTCAAGACGGTCTTCATATAATCCAAAGCCTATGATAACTTCCCCATCTCGCTCGCCCTTGTACGCATGCTGAACTGCATTTGTACAAGCCTCGCTCGTAGCAATTTTCAAATCTTCTATACTATCATATGAAAACCCCATACGGCTGGCTATTCCTGATAAAGTTAATCTCATTACCCCGATAAATTCAGGTTTTGCAGGTATCTTCATTTCAATATATTCGTATGTTTCACTCATTGCGTTCCACCCTCTGCATGGCTTTTTATATGGATTATATCCGCTAAACCAGTGATTTCAAAAAGACGATGTAATCTCTCTGATAGTCCGATGATTCTAAAATCCCCATTGTGCGCTCGAACATTTTTAAATAATCCTACAAATACCCCAAGACCTGTGCTGTCCATATAAGAAACATCGGTTAAATCAATAATCATGACTACTTTATCTTGATCCGACAAAGGAAATAGTGCCTCTCTTAACTTCGGTGCTGTGTATGCATCTATCTCGCCTTTAACATTTACATGTATTTCAGAATTTACATTCTGTACATCAATAGAAATATTCATGAATTTGTACCTCTCCTCAAAAAGTCATGTTCCGCTATCCTTCTTTACCCGAAATTATCCACTTAAAACTTCCGTCTCATAATTATCAAGGTAAAATCATCTCTTAATTGAAAATGTTGCATCTTTTCCAACTTTTTATAGAGATTGTTTACAATGGTTTGGGCATCTAAATGAATAGATTCCCGAATAAATTGAACCAACGTATCTCTTTCTATAAATCCCTCATTTGTCCTGCACTCTGTTACCCCATCAGATAGAAGGATAATCATATCGCCTATTTCAATCTTTCTTTCATATTGCCTGTATACTGTTTTTTTATCTACACCAAGCAACAGACCCTTAGCAGTTAACTCGGTAAATTCATTTTTTTCGTAATTATAGAAAAATCCCGGTTCATGGCCTGCTGAAGCATATGTAAAAATATGATTTGAGGGATCATATAGACCATAAAACATCGTTATGAACATACTCGGTCCAACATTTTGCTCCACAACACGGTTAATACTTTCCAGAACACTCGCTGGGGATGTGCGATGCTCCGGCAAAGAATCCATCGCGTACTTAATCATGGACATACATAACGCCGCCGGTATCCCTTTGCCAATAATATCAGCAATCGCTACAGCCACTCGATTATGCTCATCCTGAACAAAATGAAAATAATCTCCGCTCATGTGCTTAGCCGGAACACTTATGGCTCCAATTTCAAGATTTTTTAGTACAGGAACTCGCGTTTCCAATAAAGTCTGCTGAACATTAGCCGCTATCTCCATCTCACTCTTCAGTTCTCTTTGTTGATGGCGGAGACTCTGTAATTCACGAAAGGCTACACCATACTCCATCATAATTTCCAACAAAAAATCAAAAGAGTGGCTGACTTCTTCCGAAATATCAGGAAGTATTTCTTTTAGCGTATTTTTATGCAAACTTATTATCTCTTCAGGTGATACCATCTGTTCTATAGCTTCTTTGCTGATTTTATGTCCGAGATATAACGCTTTTTCCGTATGCTCTTTCAAGTAATTCGAGAGAGCTTCACGGTATCTTTCCTCCATGCACTCTCTATTTTCCACATACCTTCCCCCTATCGGAGCCATTTAGTAGACATTATTCGCGTACCCTTTCCAACATCAGAGTCAATATCAAAGTCATCCATCAATCTCTTGACTCCCGGCAAACCAGCTCCCAGACCTCCCGATGTTGTATATCCATCTTCCATTACTCTTCTTATATCACTTATTCCCGGACCATTATCCTCTGCTATGACTCTGAGACCCGTTCTCCCATTGTCATAGACTTTTTCAATGCATATTTGGCCCTGCCCTGCATAGAGATAGATATTCCTTGCTAATTCACTTATGGTTGTGGTTATTCTTGCCTGATCCACGGTGCCAAACCCCAACTCTTTGGCCACATTTCTGCCCACTTGTCGGGCTGCAACAATATCCCACTCATTAAGAATTTTTACGTAGGATTGGGTGCTCATCATGCTAGTCCCCCAGTTCCTTTTGTAATTTCTCCAAACCCTTTTCAAGATCCAAAGCTGTCATCACATCGGATAATGTAATGCCCAATTCAATTAATGTGATGGCAACTGCAGGCTGTATCCCTGTAATCACTACTTTTGCTCCCATTAATTTTGACATGTCAATGACATCGCCAAGGACTTTAGCTATAAAAGAATCAATGATATCTACTGAAGTTAGATCAATCACCACTCCATTTGCATTTGTTTCATGTATCTTATGCAGTAAATCCTCCTGAAATTGCAGCGCTGTTGCATCATCCAATTCCCATTGAATAGAAATCAGGAGACAATCATGCAACTTTAATATCGGAATCCTCATACTAATTCCTCCGGGGTTACGATAATTTTTCTATTTGTAATTTCCAGGGCAGCCTCTACACCCTTTTTCAATGTATTTTTAGTTATGATTTCATCTAAGTTAATGCCGAGGTTGACAATTGTTTGAGCAATCTCCGGACGTATTCCCACCAACATACAACGGGCACCAACCAAACGAACAGCCTCTGCTGCCTGAATAATATGATGAGCCACCATAGTGTCAACAACAGGCACTCCAGTAATATCAATCAACACTACCTCAGAACGATGCTTTACTACGCCATCCAAAAGATTTTCCATAATTTGTCTCGCGCGTTCTGTATCTATTGTACCTATAAGAGGCATTACAGTAATCCCTTCAAACACAGGAATAAGAGGTGCTGATAATTCCTGGAGTGCAATTTTTTGCAAAGAAACGGTTCGTTCCCACGTAGATGTATAAACATTCAGAATTTCATTATTTAAAGGGGTAATCCACTCGTCAAAATCCAGCACAATCTCAAGCTGATTTTCCTTTGTCATTACCCCTTCATTTACCATACCGTCTGTAACAACTACATTAAATGCTTTCAATCCCTCATTCACAAATGTTAACGGCCAGCCTAAACGAATAATTTTAGCTGCAAAATCACTAAGTTTCACTTTAAATTCTTCATCAGAATCTTTAATATTAGAAATCAGCACTTCAATAAATTCATTACTGGTGTGAATAAACATTTGATCTGAAACAATCTTCACGACTCGATCATCCGCTTTATCCTTTACACGTTCAATCCACTGCTGCAAAATGATGTCTTTATGACCCTGGATATAGTTTTGCACAAGTTTATTCATTAGTTCCTCCTCCATCAAGTTTTCTGTTAGATTCTTTTATATGGATACATGTACTTTAATTTATTTAATAATTTCAAAAAAACCATATTCACAAACTATTATAAACACTTAAAAAGGAAATAGGAAATCTTAAATTCCTTCGTAATATTGCCGTAATACAGCAACAACGTATTTGTAATTTCTATAACCTGTACTTCATTCCCTTTTTGTCACTAACTTAAACCAAAAATAAGTTTTTCTAAGTTAAAAAGTGCAAAAAAAAAACTGCCAAGAATTCGGATTCTTGGCAGCCTAACCTTCAACACAGAAGTATATTTATTATTTATAATCTTTTTACTATTACAATTCCACGAGTCCCAGACTGATTTGGAGCGCATTATCAACCTTACGCATCATTTCATCATCCAGCTGTGTTATTTTATCTGTCAATCTCTGCTTATCAATTGTTCGAATTTGTTCAAGTAAAATAACAGAATCGCGTTCGAATCCATATTTTTGGGCGTCAATTTCTACATGGGTCGGCAGTTTCGCTTTTTGTATTTGAGCCGTAATTGCCGCAATAATTACGGTAGGGCTAAATCGATTTCCGATATCATTCTGAATAACAAGTACAGGTCTTACCCCTCCTTGCTCAGATCCAACCACTGGAGACAAATCAGCGAAATACACATCACCACGTTTAACATTTAAACCCTTATTCACCGCTAACTAAACGCTCCACAGCATGTTCAGCTTCATATTCTGCCTGGAAAGCTTCTGCAGCCATAGTTAAATTAATATTGGCCATCTCCATATATCCACGGCGCATGGATTCGCGAAACTCTTTCTTTTTGCGTTCTTGCAAATACATTTTAGTTGCTTGATAAATAAATTCGCTTCGATTCACATTTTCTTCTCTCACGTATCCATCCAACTCACTTAGCAAATTTTGGGGCAAGCGTATTAGAATTTCCGTAGTTGCACTGGACTCAGACACAGGCAAACACCTCCACCATCACTACAAACCACATAGTTCTTTACTATTATATCTTACCATTATTACTTCTGCATGCAAAGGTGTCTAGTACATTTCTTTCTTATTATGAGGCTAAATAGTTGTCCTTTATTCATTATTCATGCACATATGTGTTAAATAATTAATAATGAAATAACTGATTTACAGTTTCAACAATTAAACCATCCTGCTTATACACTCGAGGGACTCTGCTTGATAGTTGACAAATAACCTCGTAATTAATCGTTTCTAATTTCTCGGCGATCTCATCAACTGTAATTGTCTCATCACCATCGTTCCCGATAAGAGTAACCACTGTATCCTCAGGAACAGACTGATCTAATTTAACCATGCACTGATCCATACAAATGCGTCCGACAATAGGTGCTCTATGTCCTTTAACCAGTACAGATTGCCCAGATAGTTTTCTGATCCATCCATCCGCATATCCAATAGGCAAAGTGGCTATCCATTCAGGCTCACTCGCTGTATACGTTGCACCGTACCCAACTGTATCACCCATTGAAATCTTCTTGATTTGCTTTATCTTTGTATAAAGAGATAAGGCAGGCTTCAACGTTACTGGGAGGTCTTTTGATATTTCCGGTGATGGACTTAAGCCATACATGGAAATACCAAGCCTTACTGTATTGAAATAGGCATCAGGATATCTCATAGCTGCCGCACTATTACTAGTATGAATGTAAGGCGGCAAGTATTCCATATTATCAAGAATCTCCTTGAATTTCAACAATTGGTTTTGAGTTTTGTCCAAGTCCAGCTCATCTGCACTGGAAAAATGAGTGAATATACCTTCAAGATGAATATAATCTTGATTCTTAAGCATATATTCTATTTCTTTCATCTCTTGTATATTCCTTATCCCAAGTCTGCCCATGCCTGTATCAATTTTTATGTGTATATTTAGCGGTTGCTGTATATTTTCTTCCTGTAAATATGCTATAGCTTTCCCTATCCAATCAATGTCATGTACATTTAAAGAGATATTGTACTGCACGGCTACCTTGGAGTCTTCCGCCCTAGTGGAACCTAGTACTAAGATCGGCACTTTTATACCTGCCTGACGAAGCCTGATCGCCTCATCCAAGAAAGCTACGGCCAAACTGGTTGCTCCGGCACCTAATGCCACTTCAGCCACTTGCCGATCTCCATGTCCATATGCATTTGCCTTTACAACCGCCATGATGTCAGTAGTTTGAGGCAACAGATGCCTAATCTGTTCAACGTTATGCTTTATATGATCTAAATTGATTTCTGCCCATGTATCTCTATAGGATAATTGACTATTTTTCATAAGAGGTTTACCTACCTTTAGATGATTATAATTTGATTATTCCCCTTAATGAAAGGATAGTCAATTCATTCCTCAGAAACTAAAAAGAAATAGACCTGCCTTTATTAACAGGTCCATCCACTTCTATTTTTCTGCAGTTTCCTGCACTGATTTCGCAACCATGATCATCTCGTCTGATGTGAGATTTTTTGCAGCGAGCATGAAATCTATCCCTTCATAAGACCAGGATATTGAGTTTTCTGTCATATTGCCAATTGTGAATCCTAAATCAACCGGCTCACCTTCTGCTATGGTGACCGCAGCTTCTTTGACAATCTTTGATTTAGTTTCAATTAACGTGTATTGTTTTTCATCACCCGCAAATGTCAGAACGGCTCGTTTTCCTTCCTCTGTTTTGATCATTTTCTCTCCTGCAGGCTCCACACCCTGTATCTCGGCTGTTGGATATTGAGCTTCAAAATCAATATCTTCTTCAGAAGACATTACCGGCACTTCCAATTGCGCTCCTGTCATATTCTTTTTCACATCAAAATCACTATTACTGTAATTCGGATTGAACTTCGTTTTTTCAAATTCAACCTGAACTAATGCATTACGATCAGAATCCATTACATCTACACTTACAGGCTCTAGTGTTTTGCGGTCAAATTTCACGACCTGCAATGGAAGCATCTTATTGTTCTGATATCTTGTTTTTGTCTCAAACACATAACTATCATCTGTTGCCTTAAAGGTTGCATCCTTATCAACAGTTACATCTGTAATTAAAGACTCATACAGATAGGCCTGCGAGCTGTTTTTTGGCCACTCACTTTGAAACTTAAAACTTTTATTAAGCGCTGGAGTTAATACAAATACCCCTTCTTCATTCCGCAGGATGATTTGACTTTGATCCTTTTGAGCATTTTTCAAGTTTACCCGGTAATTTGATGGAGATTGATACCATACTTCCACATCATATACTTGTGGTTCTGTACCCATTTTTAAAGTCATTTTCGCATCTGCTTTGTATCCCTTTAATTCATTCATCTTTTCCGTTAACGCATCCACAACTTCAGTTTGCGATTTTTCCCCGCAGCCTGCTAAGACCAACATAAATCCCAATGTCAGCGTCAGCATCATTAACCTCCTCAAGATCTCATCCCCTTTTAACAGTAGTAAGTAAAAGGGAGAGGAAAGCCCGATCCGGTTTGTTCATTTACATTCCAGTACATTTTTAAGATACATCCTTTCAAAACATTCTTTATTTCTGCTATTCTTATGTTAATTCAATAACGCTGTTGAAAGCCCGCAAAGAGTGTTTTATCTTAAATACATATGGGTAGTAAATGTCCAAAACAAGGCCTTGTCTCTCCAATTCGTTAATTGAATATATGAGACAATCCTTCTGAATATGTGCTTGCGGGGGACAAACAATTTATTTTTATCGTTTTTCAAGTAGAACCTGGGCAGCCGCATATTGTTTAGTATGGGTAATACTTAAGTGTGCCTTTACCTCTAAAGGATGTTTGATAATCGGTTTACCATTCTTGTCAGGAATAATGCTAATATCATGGAACGATAGTTTACCGCCGATACCTGTACCATTTGCTTTTGAAAATGCCTCTTTAGCAGAAAATCGTCCGGCAAGCCACTCGATTTTTCGATTTTCACCAAGTGACAGATAGTATTCCTTTTCATCTTCAGTTAGTATACGATCAACAAATTTCGGCTGCCGTTTAAGAATATCTCTCACTCTCTCAAGCTCAATAATATCGATACCAATTCCAACAATCATTGGTTCACACCCTCACAATTTATATAGCTATTTTAGTTTAAACATTACCTCATTATAAATGATTTACCAAATCTTATTATGTTAGGATGATGTCTTTTGTTCACTCGTACCGAAAGTTTCGGGCAATTTATCCGTTTTTACCCGGGAGTCAGTCTTTTAACAGCTGTGTGTATAGTTCTTTTTATTATCACTTCTTTACCAATCTCTCTTGGAAGAGATCTTTACACCTTATTAAGCGGAGTTAACTTATTCATTGCAGAGGGTGAATATTGGAGATTGGTCACACCAATCTTTCTTCACATTGGCTTTTCCCATCTATTATTCAATAGTTTCTCCTTAATTATTATTGGTCCTGGACTGGAAAATATATTAGGTACATTTAGATTCAGTCTCCTTTTTATACTGTCCGGTACCCTTGCAAATGTTCTTACATTCTTTGCAGAACCTTTAATGTATGCTCATGTGGGAGCCAGCGGTTCCATTTATGGGCTATTTGGATGTTTTGCCTATATCATCTTTTTTAGAAAAGATTTAATTTCGCAGCAAAATTCACAGGTTATACTAGCTTTAATTATTATCGGGGTAGTCATGTCTTTTTTCCAATCATCCATTAATATCACAGGGCATATTGGCGGCCTTATAATGGGCTTTGCACTCTCCCGTCTATTTTTAGTTAATCGATAATTAGATGAATCTATTTCCTCTCTAGGAAAAATTAACTATAATAGAAATAGCATCTTTAAATTAGAGAGAGAAGGTAGAAGCTATGGATTTATCATTCAGTGAATTTTTGATTCCTCAACCCATAAAAGGAAATGGCCAAGAATGCCTTACATTTTCTATCCCTGAATGGATGAATTTATCTGACACCTTCTCTATTCATACATATGAACAGTATCATCCAATCTATGTCATGCAGGCAATGGCTTCTGTATCACTAGCAAATGAAAAGGAAGCCTTCAAAATTGTAAAATCATATTACTGCAAATGTACATCTGGAGTAGTTCAGAAACTCTTTGTCCTGGAATATTTATTCCGTTTAGGATGCATGGATTGGATTAAAACATTAATACTCGAAGATTCCTCCAACCCAGAAAATAATGAATTAAGAAATGTATTTTCTATTTATATTGCTCAGGCAGAGGCTCAGATCGATAACTCAGAGCTTATTGATCAAGCATTTAATCTGTCTTCAAGCTGTTTAGAAATTAATATTGCTTCTATCATTTCACATATGTATGGGATTAGTCAGTTAAGATTGCAAGAGCCACTCAATAAATTAATAAAGGCTGTCGAACCCATGCTTTTACTATGTAAAGAGGAGGATTTGCTGTCTATCTTTAAAATACAGCTTGGAGAAATGTATTTAGTCTCTATGTTATGCAGCAGCACAAATCCAGAGAACGTTCGAAACGCCTGCCAACAATACTTTAACAATAAAGATTTATTGCAACAATTCCCTACTCTGGAAATCAGCCTGTCTCACATCATAGCTCATTCTTATATGTTCGATAGCTTCCCTATAGCAAAAGAATGGGTTACGAAGGGATTAGCTCTGCTGAAAAATGTCCATATGCAACGCAGACCTTATTTGGAGGCTTCACTTAATTGTTCTTTGGATATATTCAGGAGCTTATGGCGCAGAGAATTGGATATACAACCGACATCCCCATCTGAAAAAGCCTATCGTTATATGGTAACTGGCCAAACACATCTAGGAAGCAAGATATTAGAGACTTTGCAAACAGAAAAAGGATCACT
This sequence comes from Pradoshia sp. Z4_20, assembly GCF_058216035.1. Lineage (NCBI taxonomy): Bacteria > Bacillati > Bacillota > Bacilli > Caryophanales > Bacillaceae > Pradoshia > Pradoshia sp. Z4_20. Next base: position 21,765 of record NZ_JBZAJD010000016.1, on the reverse strand, counting down.
CACCCTTTTTGAACACTTTTATTTAGCTATTGGTAAAGGTCCTCATGAATTACGAGAGGCACAGAACCTTTTCATACATAGCCGTAATTACTATTATGCCAAGCTTATCGACTTTCATTTGTCACAGGCTCATACGAAAATATAGCACCATCCATTATTTTAAAGCCATCTAGCAATTTTAATTGCTCAATCAACTTGAAAACAGCAAAATCTTTATGCTTAGCCTCCAGCATACAATCAACTTGGCTTGTCAAATTATTATTCCCCTGCACTAATTCCATCATTTCTTCTTTTTGCACATGATCAGCATGTGCTTTTTTATTTTTTTCATTCTTCGGGGATGAAAGATGGACTTTAACAGGCAAGCTTGAATTACTCCAGGTTTGCACAATCCTTGGCCAGTGATCTTTCCAATCTCCCTGACAGTTTTGTTTATGATGGTGTAAATCAAATACCATTGGAATGGATAGTTTTTCACATAGGTAAAGGGTATCCTGTATGCCAAATAGCGTATCATCATTTTCCAATATAATCATTTCCTGAATATCCACAGGCACATATCCCCAATTATGAATAAATTGTTCAAGAGCTTGTTCCTTATCTTGATATAAACCACCAATATGTAATACACAACGATGTTTTGGCGATAATCCAAAAGCTTTTAGTAATCGAAAATGCATCCTTAATGTCTTAATTGATGTTTTCAAGATATTCTTATCTTCACTATTTAAAACAACGAAGTGATCCGGATGAAAATCAATTCTCATATGAGAATGCTTTTTTAGATATTCTTTAATCGCACTTGTTTCCTCTTTTATACCGGCCATATAGTTCCAATCTTCTAAATCCGGATGGTTGGCAAGTGGTATTAATTTTGAGGAAAATCGAAAGAATTGGATACCATTTACTTCATTATGAATTAATAAACGAAGGCAGTTTTTAAGATTGGTTTTTGCAATTTTCTCCAGTCTTTTTATAGCGGCTTCTCTATTTGCCAGCTTGCTGAATTGCGCATATGTCATTGTTTTTGAGGGGGATGCATTTTTCAATTCCATACTCATAGCTACATAACCTAAGCGAATAATAGTCATAAGATTTACTCACCTCCTATGCTTATTATGAACAATGGAAGGTAATTCATTACAAAAAGGCCAATCCTAATGTGTAGGATTGGCCTTTATTTAAATCTTATTTACTTGTGTTTTTTGGTTTAGAGTTTGAGTAAGACTTTCTGCGTCCACCTTGATTGGTGCTGCTGCTGCGTCTTCTGTCTCCGCCACCACGGCTATCTCTGTCTCCGCCTCTGTTATATGGACGTTTGCTTCCGCCACCTTTTCCGCCTTTATAGCCATCTTTGCGGAATGGAAGTGGTCTCTCTTCTGAGATGGTTACAGGCTTTTCATCCGGCTCTCTAATGAACAATTTCAATGCTGCAGCAACTAATTCCTCTGCAGTATGATCTTCTATCATTTCTTTAGCCAACGGAAGATATGCCGTTAAGTCCTCAGAAGAAACAACATTGTACAATTTTTCTTTTACAGTTCTTTGCTGTCCTTCAAGCGCATCTGTAACAGTTGGAGCTTTTATACGCTCCATTTTCTTTTTAGTGGTGCGTTCAACCACTTCAAGATAAGACATTTCACGTGGAGTTACGAATGTAACTGCCATACCTTCTTTACCCGCTCTTCCTGTACGTCCAATACGGTGAACATAACTTTCAGGATCCTGAGGAATATCAAAGTTATAAACATGAGTAACACCGGAAATATCAAGACCACGTGCAGCCACATCCGTAGCTACCAATATATCGACTGCTCCCTCTTTAAACTTGCGTAAGACTGACATACGACGTGCTTGTGTCAAATCACCATGGATTCCTTCAGCTGTATAACCACGTACTGTTAATGCTTCTGCTAATTCATCAACACGACGTTTAGTACGGCCAAATATAATAGCTAATTCCGGCGTATGGATATCAATTAGACGAGTTAATGCATCGAATTTTTCTCTTTCCGGAACACGTACATAATATTGGCTGATTGCCGGTACAGTCATTTCTCTCGCTTTTACACGAACTGTTTTTGGTTCATGCATGAATCTTTCGGCTATACGACGAATTGGATCAGGCATAGTTGCAGAGAACAATAGAGTTTGGTGATTATCTGGAACAGAAGATAGAATAGATTCAATATCTTCAATGAATCCCATGTTCAACATTTCATCTGCTTCATCAAGAACTACAGTATGAACATTGTTCAAACGAATTGTTTTTCTGTTAATATGATCCAACAGTCTGCCTGGTGTACCCACGATGATATGCGGACGTTTTTTTAACGCACGGATTTGACGAGTTATATCCTGACCGCCATATACTGCCAGAACGCGGGAACGGTTGCCTGCTCCGATTTTGTAAAGCTCTTCAGAAACCTGAATAGCAAGTTCACGTGTCGGTGCAATGATTAATCCCTGAATTTCGTCTCTTTTTACATCGATTTTTTCAATCATCGGAATTCCAAACGCAGCAGTTTTACCAGTACCTGTTTGAGCTTGTCCGATTAAATCCCCACCCTGCAATGCAAGTGGAATCGTTTCAGATTGGATTGGAGTTGCTTCTTCAAACCCCATGCCTTCTACTGCTCTTAATGTGTCGCTGCTAATTCCTAATTCACTAAATAATGTCATTAATTTTTCTACCCCCAAGATAGGTGTTATTTTAACAATTGCTTCAATATATTTTTCATTCCTGTAAAACAGGATTACGGTCAATTTAATCATGCCTGTTGCACAGGGTTCGATCTCACAAAAAAAAGCGGCCGTCAGTATCCCGGCAGCATGAGTTCATAAGTCCAATTCATTTGGAAAATTTTCATGAAACGCATGTATTTAACTTATGTTAACAAAAACAGACCGGGATTGCAAATAATCGCACTTGCAATATTCTATTATGCTATTTTTCCTGCTTCAAATCTTCAAGCTATTAACAGATACTTTTGTGGTTCTAAATTAGCTAATTTAAGAACTGTATTCTCCCTTTTTAAAGCCGTTGATGGGTGAAGAATAGGCGCTGCACACTAATCTTGTACACGATAAGCCGTTATAGTCACGATTTGTTTTAAATAAAATAGAGGTTTATAAACATATTTACAGAATTTTGTTTGTAGTACACATAGATGATTTATGCCAGGACTCGATTTATACAAAGCAATCGGATCTTGGTATCAAAATTAAATAAAATATTACATTTACCTACTAATCAATCGATTGATTAACTAACCTAGTTTAGTGTGCAGCATAAAAACGCCAATTAACTAATAAATAACCTCTATTTACATACAGTTATATATTACCCAGATTTCATTCAAATCATGCAGATATGTATGAAATTTTTAAAAATGTCATTCATCCTTAAAGAATGAATGACATCGTGGGATAGTATATCTTTAAGGTTTAGTCTTGAAGGCTACGAACGACTTCTTCAAGTCTCATCCCTCTCGAAGCTTTGACCAACACAATAGAATGTTCATCAATGACTTCTTTTAACTTCAATGATAATTGATCCTTATCACTGAAATGATAAATGCGTTCTTTATTCAAATTTTCTGCAGCACCTTCGGCAATCTTTTCAGCCAATTTACCATACGTAAAGACATAATCAATCTCCTCTGTGATTAATTCACCCATTTTGGAGTGATACATCTCTTCCTCTGGTCCCAATTCAAGCATATCGCCTAGTACAAGAATCTTCTTGCCCGTACCTGTCATCCCTTTCACTAATTCAATAGCTGCTTTAACTGAAGTCGGGCTGGCATTATAAGCATCGTTTATGATTTTTTCGCCTCTCGCTCCAAAGGATACTTCCATCCGCATATTAGATAGTTTTACTTCAGCAAGGCCTGTCGTGATTTGTTCCCAGGAGACTCCCATCGTTCTGCCAGCAGCTATCGCCGCCAATGCATTCAGCACATTATGATTGCCTAAGAGCGGCAATACGAAAGGATGATGACCATCTACATCAATTGTAAATTCCATTTCATTCTCTCCTGCTTTGCTTTGAACAGGATAATAGTCATTTGTTATGCTGCTGCCAAAGGTAATCTGTTTATAGGCATGCTTGGATACCCTGCTTAGCAGAAGAGGTTCATCCCCATTAAAAATGAGTGTTCCACCCTTCTTTAAACCCTCGATAATTTCCATTTTGGCGTCTGCAATTCCTTCGCGAGAACCAAGGTCAAGTAAATGCGCCTCACCAATATTAGTAATAATCGCTACATCAGGTTGTCCAATCTGTGAAAGGAGTGAAATCTCCCCACTGCTGCTCATTCCCATTTCTAGAATCAGGATTTCTGTATCTTCCGGAGCAGACAGAATCGTAAGTGGCAATCCAATGTGGTTGTTATAATTTCCACTTGTTTTATGTACCCGATATTTTGTTTTCATGATCGAGGCGGTCATATCTTTAGTAGTCGTTTTCCCATTACTGCCTGTAATTCCGATCACTTTCGTATCCAATTCATGTAAATATGCTTTAGATAACTGTTGTAATGCCTTTAAACTATCCTTAACAAAAATCAGTGCTCTGTTTTCAGGAGGATTCGGTGTATCTGATTCCCAAAATGAAGCAGCTGCTCCCTGAGCGAATGCTGCTTCTACATGATTATGTCCATTGCTATTTTCACCCTGCAAAGGAACAAATAGATTGCCTTCCTCGATTTTTCTTGTATCATTTGTTACTCCTGAAACAAGTATATCTTTGAAACCTTCATTTATGCTGCCATCTACCATAGCTGCAATTTCAGCCAATGTACGTTTGATCATATTAATCCTCCATTACCCTTTATCATCCCTGAAAAAAAAACAGATACAGCCAATTAAATAATCGGCTGTACAGCATTCCTCTGCCGTTTAATTGAGTATGCATAACCCTATCAATAGTAATAAGCCGGAAATGATGTTCGTAAATCAACCCATCGAGAATATCTAATGCGCAGATTCTTACATTTCTCATTTATACAGCCAGGCTACATTATATTAAATAGTATATTTAATTTTTTGCTTTTCAGCATGTCTTTCAATAGCTAAATTAATCAGTTTTTCAATTAATTGCGGATATTCCACTCCAGTGTGGCTCCAAAGTAATGGGAACATACTGAATGGCGTAAATCCTGGCATTGTATTTACTTCATTAATATAAGCTTTTCCGTCATGTGTAAGGAAGAAATCTGCCCTTACAAGCCCGGAACAATCCAATGCTTTGTATGCCTTAATTGCCATGTCATGCAGCATTTGATATTCTTCCTGAGAAATCTCTGCAGGTATTACCAATGCTGTATCGCCATCTTCGTATTTAGCTTTATAGTCATAAAACGCTTTTTTTGGAATAATTTCCCCTGCAACAGAACACTCAGGATAATCATTTCCAATAACGCCAATCTCAACCTCTCTTGCAGTAACACCTTCTTCAATGATTACTTTTCGGTCGAATTGGAATGCCTCTTCAAATGCTTTATGCAGCTCTTCAGCATTTTCACATTTACTAATCCCAACACTGGAACCTAAGTTAGCCGGTTTAACAAAACATGGATATCCCAATGCTTTTTCTACCTCTTGGCATACCTTTTCTTCATTTCCGCTCCATTCTGAACGTAAATAAGAAACATAACCAACCTGCCCTAACCCAGCCTGGGCAAATATATTCTTCATGATTACTTTATCCATACCTGCTGAAGAAGCAAGAACACCATTTCCTACATACGGAATATTAAGCAGCTCGAGCAACCCCTGCACTGTACCATCTTCGCCATTAGGGCCATGTAATAATGGGAAAATAACATCGAATGCATCATCAGATCCGTGAGCGATAATACTGTTAAAACCAGTTGTTTGAACAGCCTGACTTCTGTGGTCAAATTCCAGCTCTTTAACAGATTCAACTGGTCCTTGTAATTGCGGTCCTTTAATCCATTCCCCCTCTTCATTTATGTAAATCGGATGTATCTCATATTTAGATGAATCCAATGCTTTGATGACTGCCATAGCAGTTTGCATGGATACTTTATGTTCAGCAGATTTCCCACCATATAATAATCCTAGTTTAATTTTCATTGAATTTACCCTCCGTTAGTTGATACATAATATATTGTATCATTTCCTTTTCAGAACATTAAATTAATATGTGACACGTTCCCCTTATAGGCAAAACTTACATTCTTCTTATTATATGCATATTCGAACATAATTTGTGAACCTGAATATCTGTATAATAAATTAGGAAAACCTCCTTAATTTTACAGGAGGTTTATTTTCCATCTATGACCCATTCCTTCATTTTCTTCTGATAAACGAGATTAACAGTTTGCCGTTTTTGGTATATCGTCCTTAATTCATCTCTCAGCTCATCTTCATGCCGATAATCTCCAACAACCCACACTGGAATCTCGATAGTTTGTCTTGTTTGAATTGACTTATGAAAGCTGATGATTACGCCCTCATTAAACAAAGGGGATAACTGTTTCAGAATCTCTGTAGGGATTATTGCGTTCTCTGTTTTTTTTCTACCGCCCAGCCATAATCGATCCGGCTTATTTATCTCCACATGCTCAGGAATTAGCTTGGAAATTAACTGGTAAAAATCATTCCAATACCGGTAATAAACTTTATTATAAAAGCCATCCTCTAATGTTAAATAGACAAACCGATTATTTAATTTTGGATAAAAGGGAGATCTTAGATGGTTAAATGTATGTCTGATATACAGGATTTCAGCGATTTCCCATGGAGCTAATTCTTCCAGCCCCTCAATATCCTCAAAATCAATCCAGCTTATATGCCCATACTCCTTCCCACTTTCTTTATAATATTTCTTATATGAGGGAAAGGAAACATAATTAAACTGTGTATGCATATCATATTCAACATCCATAAAAGGATGATCCAATAATAAAACATTTGGCGGCGGCTCTTTCAACGATTGCATAAAACTAAAAAAGTCTATGCCAAATGAAGCTACAAAATGCTCAGCTTCTTGTTTATGAAGGTATATAAAATCTCTTTTACCATGTTTCAATACAAACCCCTCCGGCATGTCTTCATCAATACGATGTTAGGTGGCTATTAGACTATTTTGATTAGTCAAGCCTACATCTAATTACCTATCCCCTGCTTATCCTATCGGTGTAAATAGTTTCTCCTTTATTCTAGACGATATTAAACCAAAAAAGATTCAAAAAACCGTAAAAAAATTATATTGTAAAGTTGTTGTAACATTGGTAATCCTTTAATCTGACCTGTAGCAAAAAGTGAGTAGGCACCAGCCTTATTTTTTAAATAAAGATTAAAATTATATAATCCCACTGTTTTAAAAGATTCAAACTTTCTCGTATAAAATTATAAGACTTTTTTCCCAACATTACTAAACTTACGCACCGTTTTAAATTATTTTACTTATTCGGAAAATACTACCTTTTTATTTTTGGTATTAACCGGAGCTTGACTCCATTCTTTTCATTTAGTTTCGTTAGATGATATGTCCCTGTAACCCAATCTTCCATTTGGTTTTGGTACCATTCGCTTCCCAATTGCCCGGACTGTCCTGGTCCGACTATATGTGAGGCCTTGGATAAATCAGAGAGATCCGCAATAAACCTCCATGATCCTCCATGATTAATAGTTCCCTTCGTATCGTAACCAGCTGCCTGAACCGTAACCGCACTTCCCCCACTCTCTAGTTCCCCCTTATAATTAAACACATATTGAAGAGGACTGACTGAGGATAGCGGATGCTTAAATTGAATTTGGTGATAATCCCCCCATCTCCAATTAGAAAGAACCCCTCCCTGTATCTCTTTCCCTTTTGTAACAGCTTTCTTCAAGCTGGTTTCCAGCACCGTCTTTAAGCCACCCTTGTCTTCAATCCAAATACTCTTTTCACCATTTAACGCTTTTCTAAGAAGCTGATCAACAGCTTGCTTTCTGCCTCTGAAAAGGGTGAGCATTTCTTCAGATATATCATCTGCGAATAAGGTGTCCGAGATTTCTGCCATCCATAGTTGGAAGAGTAACGGAGCTGCCATTTCTTTGTCATCCATGTAATTCCAGTCCTCTAAAACATCAATGGCCTCTGTTTCTTTAGTCTCTGATAGTTCTTCTATAAACTTCGGCAGGAACTCCTCCGCCTGCAGATTTCGCTGATCCATTTGCAAATTCTTCATCTCTTCAATCGTTAATTTATCATTGCCTGAAAGAACTTCATCAATCCTCATTTGGCGATAGGGCTGGGCCCAATCATGGCTTATATGATACGGATAGTGTTCATCTGTTACTTTATTGTTAGCCGTTGATATGTATCCTTTTTCAGCATTAATCGTACGCGGTAATTCGTTGTATGGAATATATCCAACCCACTCATTTTCTCCCGTCCAGCCTTCTACCGGTAAAAGAGCATCCTGCTTATCTTTTCGAATAGGAATCTTCCCATTAGCCTTATAAGCAATTGTTCCTTCCTTTGAGGCAAAGACAAAATTTTGTGCCGGCGATTCAAAATCCTCCAGCGCTTTTTCGAATTCGGTCCAATCTTTTGATTTACCCATATTAAGCACGGCTTCCAGCTCATTTGAGGGTTGCAAAGCGGTCCACTTTAAAGCCAAAACATGCTCCTTGCCAACACTTCCTAAAAATTCTGAGATGACAGGCCCATGACGTGTAATGGTTATTTTAAAATCCTCCGATTTCTGTCCTTTTATCTTTATCTTCTCATGAATAACCTGAGCTTTTTCCCATTCTTTTTTGTAAAGAAATTCATCTTCCTGTTCAGGGTTTCTCTTCTCAATATATAAATCCTGTACATCAGGACCCACATTCGTAACTCCCCATGCAATAGTTAGGTTATGACCTAAAATGATTCCAGGAATACCGGCAAATATGACACCGCTAACATTATAGCCAGGCCCTTCCAAATGATTTTGATACCAAACAGAGGGGGTGGCCAAAGATAAATGTGGATCATTCGCCAATAATGGTTCTCCAGATTGGGTCTTCTCACCTGAGACTACCCAATTATTGCTTCCGTTATATTCATTCGGGACAACAGAAGAAGATAAACTGCCTTCTATGTCGAGTTCATCCTTGGTTATATTCACTGGTGCTCCTGCAGGGTAGCTTGGGAATAGTTCATATGCTTTTTCCTTCGGGAAACTTTGCAGCAAATAGTGACGAAAAGCCTGACTGTTCCAGTTTCCTCCCAAATCAAAAGCCATATACTTACCAATCGTCAGTGAATCAATCGGAGTCCACTCCTCTGGCTCATACCCAAGAAAGGTAAATTCTATCGGCCATTTCCCTTTGGCCTTTTTTTCTTTTATGTAGGCATTTACACCCTCAGCAAATGACTGAAGTATTTCTCTTGCCTCCGGTGAATAGGATTCATAAGAATCTTCAGCAGCTCTCCTCAAACCTAGCGTTCGGAAATATTTATCGTTTTTAAGCATGGCTTCCCCTATTACTTCACTTAATCTGCCTGATGCCTGCCTTCTTGATAAATCCATTTGAAACATCCTATCCTGAGCCTGTACATAACCTTGGGCAAAAAATAAATCCTGTGTATCATCGGCCTTTATATGCGGAACTCCTTCTTGATCACGCAAAACCTCTACCTCATTATGTAAACCCAAAAGTTCAAGTTCACCTTCCATTTGCGGTAAAGGCCGTTTAACAAAATAAACCGCTCCCAGTGAACCAATTATAAGAATGACTACTAAAATAGCAATTACCCATAAACTAATTTTCTTCCCCTTTGACACCCGTTTCCTTGGAATCTTCATTTCCATAATATCCCACCTCTCATGCTTTTTACATTCTATAAAAGATGAGAGTTTCCTTTATTTGTTTTAAACCATTGCCTCAGCTGCTTATACTTGTTATACAACGCAAAAAAATGCCGACACATACCATGTCGGCATTTCCTCACTCTATTTACTTTAGCTTAATTCGTTGAAGGCGCAGGGCATTTAAGACAACACTCACCGAACTGAATGCCATAGCACCACCTGCCAACCAAGGGGCGAGCAGTCCCATAAACGCCACTGGAATTCCAAGGGTATTATAGCCAAAAGCCCAAAATAGATTTTGTTTAATATTACGCATCGTCTGCTTACTTAAATAAAACGCATCTGCAATTCCATTTAAGTCGCCCTTCATCAAGGTAATGTCCGCTGCTTCTATTGCAATATCTGTACCTGTTCCGATAGCAATACCGATATCGGCCAACGCTAGGGCCGGAGCATCATTAATTCCGTCGCCGACCATCGCTACTTTTCTTCCTTCAGATTGGAATCTTTTAATCTGATTCGCCTTTCCTTCTGGAAGAACTTCAGCAATCACATGTTGAATACCCGCCTGCTTTGCGATTGTCTCCGCGGTGCTCTGATTATCTCCTGTAATCATCCACACCTCGATGCCCATATCCCTTAGACGTTGCACCGCCTGTCCGGATGTCTCTTTAATCGTATCAGCAACAGCAATGATACCAGCCACATTTCCATTCACCGCGGCAATCATCGCCGTTTTCCCTTCTTTCTCAAGATCCTCCATAAAAGGCTGAGTTGAGGTGATATCAAGCTGATTAGCCGTCATCCATTTTCTCGTTCCTACCAGGACTTTATCCTGCCCAACAGAAGCGCGAATTCCAAATCCAGGAGTACTTTGAAAATCTACTGCCTCTGTAAGCTCCAGATTATGTTCATGGGCTGCTTCGACTATTGCCTGTGCTAGAGGATGCTCGGATGGTTTCTCTGCTGCCGCTATGAGTTTTAACAGTTTTTCCTGCTCCCAATTTCCGATTGGTATAATATCCGTTAAAATCGGTTTACCATTCGTTATTGTCCCTGTCTTATCCAACAGTACGGTATTAATCTGATGAGCGGTCTCTAAATGCTCTCCGCCTTTAAATAAAATACCAAATTCAGCTGCCCGGCCAGACCCAGACATTATGGATGTCGGCGTAGCCAACCCTAACGCACATGGACAGGCTATTACAAGAACAGCAATCATATTTTCTAGTGCCGTAGTGAAATTTCCACGATCCACGATAAAATACCATGCTATAAATGTCAAAACGGCTATTCCCACTACAATCGGAACAAAGATACCTGATATTTTATCCGCTAACCGCTGAATTGGAGCTTTCGAACCCTGTGCCTGTTCAACCACTCTAATAATTTGGGATAGGGCTGTATCTTTACCCACTTTAATGGCTTTCATCTTTAATGCACCATTTTTATTAATGGTGGCTCCGAAGACTTGGTCCCCTGGATTTTTATCAACCGGAACACTTTCACCCGTTAACATGGATTCATCCACAGCTGAGCTGCCATCGAGCACTTCACCATCTACTGGAATTCTCTCTCCGGGTTTCACATAGATTAAGTCCCCTACTACTACATCGGCAAGCGGAACTTTCACTTCTTTTTGATCACGAATGACAATCGCCGTTTTAGGCTGCAAGCCAATCATCTTCTTAATCGCATCTGATGTACGGCCTTTTGCCTTAGCCTCAAATAATTTACCCAGTAAAATTAAAGTTATTAAAATGGCACTTGTTTCAAAATAAAGATGCGGCATCTCAGCATGATGATGCCCACTTTTTACTATAGATTCATATAAACTATAAAAATAGGCAGCAGATGTACCAAGCACCACTAATACATCCATGTTGGCACTGCCATTTCGCAGAGCCTTATAGGCCCCTTTATAAAATTGCCAACCAATAATGAATTGAACAGGTGTCGCTAAAGCCAACTGAACCCACGGATTCAGTAAAATATCCGGTATATACATCCAGGAGGTAAAAGAAAAATGGGCTACCATCGTCCATAATAGTGGCAATGAAAGGAAAGCAGCTGCTATAAACCTAAGCTGTTGTTTTTTTATAGCCGATTGCCTCGGGTCTTCACTTTCCTGTTTATGCTGTTCCTTTGGTGAAGCACCATAGCCTAGTTTTTCTATTTTGGCAATGAGATCTTCCTCAGATAACTCACTGCTAGAATATTCAATCGTGCCTGATTCCAAGGCCAGATTTATATTGGCAATTAAGACACCCTCCGTCTTGTTCAATACCTTTTCAATTCTTGCTGAACAGGCGGCGCAGGTCATTCCGGTAATCATTAGTTCCGATACTCTAGTCGTAACCCCGTACCCTAGCTTTTCTATTTTTCCTCTTAAATCGTTCGCTGATAAGAGAGTAGGATCATAAAGAATAGCAGATGCTTCAGTGGCTAAGTTCACATTTACCTCTTTAACTCCCTCCATTTTCCCCAGTACCTTTTCAATCCTTGCTGAACAGGCGGCACAGGTCATTCCCGTAATCTGCAAATGGACATGCTTCATAAACTCACCACCTTATTGTTGAACTTGCATTATTTAAATAGGGCGTGGCTTAGCCTATTAATTCGAATCATATATTAATCGACATCATATCCTTGTTCATCAATAGATTCTTTAATTGTTTCTAGATTAACCATTGCCGGGTCATATTGGACTTCCACTTTTCCCGTATCCAATGTAACCTTCACAGAACTAACTCCGTTTAACTCACTTACACTGCCTTCGACTGCTTTCACACAATGCTCGCAGGACATACCTTTTACATTTAAGATCGTTGTTTCCATTTTAAATTCCTCCTATTTTTTCATTAATTTTTGTATGGTAATTAATACTTCATCGAGTACTTCCATATCACCCTGTTGAATTCTTTCTGCCACACATGATTTCATATGGCCTTCAAGCATCAACTTTCCAACAGCATTCAGGGCTGATTGTGTAGCTGCAATCTGGGTTATAATATCATCGCAATATACATCCTTTTCAATCATGCCTTTAATCCCTCTAATCTGCCCTTCAACCCTATTTAAACGACTGATCAAATTTTTTTTTACGTTATCAGAATGATGGCTTTTTCGTTCTTGGTCATGATGGCAATGATTACCCATATCTTCAGTAATCTCTATCTCGCTCATAGTGACCTCCCTCCCGTTTTTCTATTATTAAATATACTATACCCCCCTATAGTATATTCTTCAACGTTTATCACTTATGATCGATCTTTTTAAAATTAGACTGACAATCCATTGTTTTTCTATCCAACCTTGATTGCGTTATACTTATGATTATTCACAAATTGCAAAGGAGACATGTACGTTGCTAACAATCTACTTAACTAGACATGGACTTACAGAATGGAATGTCAATCGTATTATGCAAGGCTGGGGAAATGGCGAACTGACCGAAAAAGGTATTAATGATGCAAAAGCTCTTGGAAAGAGGCTTGCTGATGTAAAACTTGATAAAGTGTACAGCAGTACATCAAAACGTGCTTATGAAACAGCTCAATATATCATCGGTGATCGTGAGATTAGCCTGATTAAGGAAGATGACTTACGTGAAATGCATTTTGGAGATTGGGACGGGCGCATTAGAGATGAGATTGAGGCAGAATTTCCTGAGGAATTTAAAATCTTTTGGGAAACGCCACATTTATTTGAGACAGAAACAGGTGAAACCTTTAATCAGCTCAAGAAAAGAGCTGTCGATGTGTTCGAAAGAATTATAAACGAAAACCCTTCCGGTACCATCCTTATTGTGACCCATTCTATTTTCCTGCGTGTTCTGCTTACGCATATTAAAAACACACCACTTTCAGATGTCTTTAAAGCGACACCGCCAGGGAATACAAGTTTAACGAAGCTTGAATTTCATGATGGTAAAATGGAACTTTTATTCGAAAATGATATGCAGCACGTAGAATAAATAATCCAAGAGGCTTTCCCATAGTCAAGTTATTGGGAAAGCCTCTTTTTGTACAGGATAGATGTGGAGATCAGTGAGGAAGTTTAATCAAGCCGGAGACAGCCACCAAGTAAAAAAGACATGGCAAATAAAAGACTCTCATTCTTGGGTAATCAACTATAAAGCTAAACCTTCGCCTTCGCTTCATTTTTAAAAAATTCTACTGCATAATCAACTGCCTCGCAAAAGGAAAATAACTTGGAATCAGCACTGCCGATTTTACCTTTCCTAACAGAGTACTGTTGTTCGAAAGCATTTCCGATTGTATCAAATTCAGTATCATCATATTCAATATCCGTATACTCCACCCATTTCCGCTCTCCATCTACAAAAATGGGAGTACCTTTTTGGATTACTTCCCTGGTACCAGATCGATACTCTGCCAGATGAAAGCAGGTGTTCGTTTCATAGCTCGTTCCGATAAACAGGACATGAGCATCTAAATCATAGAGTTTTCTTAGTGGAGATCCTTCACCCAATCCATTTTCCAATTGATGATTGGCAAGGACTTCACCATTACGCTTACCCCATGCAGTAAACGAAACATTTGGATGGTTGCTTCTTAAAACACCTGGATATGTACGAAATAGCTCTGCAATTTTCCCCATGCCATATGTAGGTGTAATAGCAGGTTCAAAAGCTGGCATTGTATTTCTCACGGTTTCCCACCACTCCCAAGGGATTGGTGGGTTCAACCATTCAGCCGGATCCGACAAATCCGCAGATTGAGCCGGCATGATAATGGCTCCTTCTTCTGTAACAGTATCCATCAATGCCTGAATAATGGCAACAGCCCCTCCATTCACCCATCCAACTGATGATAGCGAGGAATGAACAAGGACATTCATACCTCTTTTTAACCCCAATTCGCGCATGTCAGTACGTAGCACCTCTCTTGTACGGGGAAATGGTGTATTTTCTATCAACTTAGACATAGACTCACTTCCGATTCTGGCTTTTCTATCATTTTAAAGGAAAAGAAGTACTTTGTAACCCCAAGGTACTAATAACCCTTAATCATGTGTATATGATGCTTTAGGATTTCCAAAGTTGCTGGAGTTTCCAAATAAATTTCGCCATCTGTGTCCGCGTCCAGCACTTCTTCTGTTTCAATTGACAATGATTTGGTCTGCAAATGAAACAGCCTCGTTTCAGCATCATTTAGGTTTATATCAGGAGAATTAAGTGAAAATAAATCAAGAAACGCACCAAATGATGATTCTTTCACTACTAATACATCAAATAATCCATCATCCATATTAATGGATGGCAGAGGGATTTGATTAGATCCAATGAATTTCCCATTCAGCACCATGATCATGACTGCCTCATCTTCATACTCACCTTGATCAGTCTTCATTTTATAATGAAATGTCTCTGCCTCTTTCACCGTTCGTAATGCACTAATAAAGTAACTCATTTTCCCCATTAATCTCTTTTGGTTTTCATCAATATTGCTTGATGTATGGGTGATTAGCCCGATCCCCCAAAAATTAAGAAAGTAGTGGTCATCATTAACTTTTCCTACATCTACCGAAACTTGTTGGCCACTCATGATTGTCTCTGCCGCTTTTTTTAGATTTTGCGGGATATTAAGCATTCTGCTGAAATCATTACATGTACCACCCGGCAAAATAGCTAAAACAGGCCTCTTATCCAGAGCAGCAAGCCCATTGACAGCTTCATGTACCGTTCCATCTCCACCAAGGATAATAACAAGGTCATATTCTTCCCCAAGCTTAAGACAGATTTTTTTGGTTTCACCTGCCTCTTCCGTTTGCACCACTTTTAATTCTTTCGTTTCAGTACTAATTACAGGGAGTACGGCGGCAAGTGCCCGATCTGTTTCTGTCTGACCGGCAGAACCATTGTAAATAAATAGTACCTTATTAAACATACTCATTATTTTTTCTCCTTATCTTCAGAAAACTTGTATCTCTTATATTCCCATGAAGCCGGTATTTAGAAACATTCATCTCTTAATAAATGGAAAATTTACAGAAAATTCAATATAATTAACTTGCAACTAAATTTTGAAAGGATGTTTCCATGAAAACGGCTGATTTATGTGATGAGTACGCTGACAGGTTAAGTCTATGTAAAACCCCTTTCTATTCTTATGGTAAGAAAAAGGAATTTCAGGGCGAAATACGAACCGTTGAGGTATATGAAGACAATTCAATGGTAAAAGAAAGCTTGGAAACGATTGAGCCTGGAACTATTTTAGTTGTAGATGGTGGGGGCTCTCTAAATTGTGCATTATTGGGTGACCAGTTGGCAGCCATTGCAGCTGAGAGAAAAATAAACGGAATCATTATTAATGGCTGTGTCCGGGATTCAGCTGACTTGGCCCATATAGAAGTTGGAATAAAAGCGATTGGAACATGCCCATTTAAAAGTAAAAAGAGAGGCGAAGGTACAAAAGGCGGAACACTATCATTCGGAAACGTAGAATGGACTCCTGGACAATTTGTGTATGCTGATGATGATGGGATTATTATTTCAGAAAAACCATTGGAATCCAAGTCGGGATAAATATATCTCGGCTTTTTTGATGAGTCGAAAGTCATTATTTCCACTTAAAACGAACACTTGTTCTTATTGTTACTAAATGTATGCTATAATGAACTAGCAAAAGTCACTTCCATTAAGCAGACACCAACCATCCGAAATGGAGTGATGTCCCATGTCAATCTTTGAGACATTTATGGTAACATTCAGCTTTGCCACCTTACTTCTAACAGTAATCACGATAAATAATAAAAAATAGACCTCACTGCTCTAAAAAGATAGTGAGGCCTAAAAAAATCAATACTCGTCTCCGTTAAGGAGTGGCTTTTGCAGAATCATGAATGCCCACCATTCATGATTCTTTCTATTTAAAGAGTAACATAAAGATTGAGCAAAGTCACTTACAGGAGTATCCTGTTTATATGTGTATTTTTTCCCATATGTCGCAAAAAAGTTTAAACCCGTTCCTGATGGTGAAGAAATATACAAAGGGATATTTGTCAGGAGGTGAATCTTTACTCCGGACGGGTAAAGAGATTGAATGGAGACGATGGACATAGTTAATATAGTTTTACTTTTATTTTTATTGGTGAGTACGATGTTCTTTGTGGCATCAGAGTTTGCCATTGTTAAGGTCCGTGCGACCAGAATAGATCAGCTTGTTGCAGAAGGAAATCGAAAAGCAATGGCAGCCAAGAGGGTCGTAACACATTTAGATGAATATTTGTCAGCGACACAACTTGGGATTACGATTACATCATTAGGGATCGGTTGGCTTGGGGAGCCCACCGTTAAACATCTCATTGATCCCCTATTTGAAAAATTGCACATCCAGGATTCTGTAGCAAGTATTATTTCCTTTGTGATTGCATTTTCTATTATTACCTTTTTACATGTTGTAGTGGGAGAATTGGCGCCAAAATCCGTTGCGATTCAAAAAGCAGAAACGATTACAATGAATTTCGCACGGCCGCTTATTATGTTTTATAGAGTGATGTTTCCGATTATATGGGCATTGAACCATTCTGCCCGATTTATCACAAGCCTATTTGGCATTAAACCGGCTAGCGAAGGAGACATTGCCCATTCTGAAGAAGAGTTGCGGATGATTCTGACTGACAGTTATAAAAAGGGAGAAATCAATCAATCTGAATTTAAATATGTAAACAATATCTTTGAATTTGATGATCGGATTGCCAGAGAAATCATGGTGCCTCGAACAGAAATTCAAACGTTTCAAAAGGATGATATTTTAGAAGATATTGTTGCTTCTTTAAATAATGAACAATATACGCGCTATCCCGTTACAGATGGAGATAAAGATACGATTATTGGATTTGTGAATGTTAAAGAATTACTAACAGCCAGTCTTAGAAGCGGTTTGAAAACAGATATGCCAATCCGTGATTATGTTAAACCACTTATCACGGTAATTGAAACGATTCCTATTCACGATTTACTTGTGAAAATGCAGAAGGAACGCATACACATAGCCGTGTTACTTGATGAGTACGGCGGTACTTCCGGTATTGTTACGGTTGAGGATATTCTTGAAGAAATCGTTGGGGAAATCCGCGATGAGTTCGATACAGATGAGCTACCAGAGATTCGTAGAATAGGTGACTATCATTATATTCTAGATGCAAAAATGCTATTGTCTGAGATTGAGGATTTGCTTGGAATACAAATGGACTATCCGGATGTAGATACATTAGGCGGTTGGTTTTTAACTCATAAAATCGATGCAGCCATTGGGGATACATTGGAAGAGGATGGATTCATCTTTACTGTAGAGGATGCTGAAGATCACCATCTTTTATATATTGAAGTGAAAAAAGCATCCGAGTAAATAATAAAAGGAGCATACACACTGAATGGTTGTATGCTTATTGCTAGAATAGTAAGTTAGTATTATGAACCCATTTTTATTAAGATTTTGTTGATTACATTTGGATTTTCCTATTATGTAGGAGCAAAGAATTTAATTGGATCCAGTAAACTGATATGGACATCAATAAAAAACATTAGGATTCTATTAATTCACCTGAACTCAATTAATTTCAAAAAAATGATTGCAAAAAAAGACGAGAATGGGATAGACCCCAAGTTCTCGTCTTTTCTTATTATTCAGTTTTCCCTTCCCACTCTAGCATGCCACCATTCATATTGGTCACAACGTATCCTTCAGATTCAAGGAACTGAACAGCTCTGGCGCTTCTTCCTCCTGCATGGCAAACAACTATATATTCTTTTGATTTATCTAACTCATTCATCCGAAATTCAAGCAGGCCTAATGGAATATTAACCGCTGTTGGAATTTTCCCGTTACGTACTTCATCTACTTCACGAACATCAATAATATTTAAGGACTGCCCTTCAGCTAGTTTTGCTTCCACTTCTTGTGGCTCAATTGTTTTCATCGTACTGATTCCGCCTCCTTTAAGATTTCAACGTAACATTACCCCTATAGGTATATCAAATTTTATTAAAAAAAGCCAACCGAAACTCTCAGCGACTTTTGACCAACAGATGCACTGCTTCATTCACTAACTTTTCCTTCTCTACATCTTCCGCATTTTCCACGCACTCAATAAGGTTACTGCTGACAATGACTCCAATTGTCTTGTCTACTGCAGACCTTACCGCAGATAACTGAGTCACGACTTCTTTGCAATCTTTTCCATCCTCCATCATTTTAAGTATCCCGCGTAATTGACCTTCCATCCTCTTAATACGGTTTTTGACTTTATCATCATATTCCATCTGAAAATCACTCCTTAAGTTATTCAAATCTATATCAGCGATAAATTCATCTTTCAGCTTCTTCTTTATACTATTTATTCCCTATTAATTAGTATCAGTATACCTGAAAATCTCAGCGTATTCTATGATGACATACAGGTCCTTCTTCTTACTATTTGCTATTCCAATAAAGTTGTTTTTTAGTATTTTGGTTAATTACTGGCATTAATGGGTATTTAGTTAGAAAGCAAGCTCTATTGACACTGAAAGGAGATTCAACTGGAATGAAAAAAAATATTCTTCCGTTTATCTTTCTACTCCTTCTGCTAGGTTCCTTGACTGCCTGTGCAGAAAAGGAGCAAATGGCAAGCGGGGCAGAATTGATTAATAACGATCAATTCGTTTTCACCGCTTCCGGGGAATTTAAGCCCTTCAGCTATATGAACGATGATATGACAATGACTGGCTTTGATATTGAAGTTGGGGAAGCCATCGCTAAACAATTGGGGCTTGAGCCTGTCCAAAAACAAATGAAATTCAAGGGAATTGTTGAAGGTGTAAAAACTGGGAGAGCTGATGCCGCAGTGGCCAGCCATACCATTAATGAGGCACGTTCAAAATTCGTCCTCTTTTCCACTCCCTACTACTATTCAGGACCACAAATTTTCACCCGTCCAGACAGTGATATCAAGACAGTTGAAGATTTAAAAGGGAAAGAAGTTGCAGCCGCCAAAGGATCTACATATGCAGACACTGCGAGCAGATATACATCTGATATTAAAACATACGATAGTGATGTGACTGCACTCAAGGCATTAAGCAATGGCCGACATGATGCTGTCATTACCGATTTTGTCACTGGGAAAACCGCTGCCAAAGAAGGCTTCAAAATTGTTGGACAACAGCTGATTGAACGAAGTGAGCAAGCTATAGTGCTTCCACAGGATAATCCAAAACTTCTTGAAGAGGTTAATAAAGCACTTGAGGAACTGCGCAAAAACGGTACTCTATCAAAAATTAGTATGAAATACTTTGGCGAAGATATTACTCAAAAACCAGATAATAAAGAATGAAAGGGAGCTGTTACGATTGCAAGATTTATCACACTTTTTTCAAACATTAGTTGATACCCGCGGGGTATTCTTCGATGCACTTCTGTTAACTCTTGAATTGACTGTCGTCTCCATCATAATCGGAATTATAATAGGACTATTTGTAGCTTTACTTAAAATCTCGAAAATTAAATTGCTCGGTTACATTTCCGATGCTTATATATATCTTGTTCGCGGAACCCCGTTAATTGTCCAAATTTTCATTCTTTATTTTGGGTTCAGCGGCATCTTTCTTATACCGGATTTCTGGGCAGCATCATTGGCTCTCGCCTTTCATAACGGGGCCTATATTGCTGAGATTTTCCGGGGAACAATTCAATCCATTGATAAAGGACAAATGGAGGCTGGCCGCTCGCTTGGTATGACACGCGGACTCGCCATGCGCCGAATCATTTTCCCTCAAGCCTTACGAAGAGCCCTCCCGCCACTCGGTAACCAATTTATTATCGGTCTAAAGGATTCTTCTCTCGCTGCTTTCATCTCATTGAATGAGCTGTTTAATGTGGCGACCACTCTCGGATCCAATAATTTTGACGAGATGACCTATTTACTCATTGTTGCTGTCTACTATCTAATATTGGTTGCTGTGTTAACACTGGGTCTTCGAGCACTTGAAAAAAGAATGGCAATTAGCGATTAGTAAGAGGGGGAAACAAAAATGAATGAATTACGAGAAATGATAAAAGTCGAAAATCTGAATAAATCCTTTGGAGATCTGCATGTATTAAAAGATATTAGTTTGACTGTCTATGAAAGCGATGTTGTCTGTTTACTTGGTTCAAGCGGATCTGGTAAAAGTACATTGCTGCGCTGCTTAAATTATCTTGAAAAAAAGGATAGCGGCTCCATCATTATTGAAGGTGAACAAATCGAAACAACAACCCATAATATTAATGAAGTACGCCAAAAAATCGGGATGGTCTTTCAGCACTTTAACCTCTTTCCTCATAAGACTGTACTGGAAAATATAATTGAAGCACCTATTATGGTAAAGAAAATAGCCAAAGATACAGCTAAACAAGAAGCATTAGAGCTATTAAAAAAGGTTGGCCTTGATGACAAGGCAGATGTTTACCCAAATAAACTATCCGGTGGACAAAAGCAACGTGTAGCCATCGCCCGTGCCCTGGCGATGAAACCTGATATCATGCTATTCGATGAACCAACCTCTGCCCTGGATCCAGAGCTGGTTGGTGAAGTATTGACCACCATGAAGGAACTCGCCCAGGATGGAATGACGATGGTTATTGTCACTCACGAAATGGGCTTTGCACGCGAAGTTGCTGACCAAATCCTCTTTATGCACGAAGGAAACATCCTGGAAAAAGGCACTCCTGAGCAAATATTTGAAAATCCTAAAGAAGAACGGACACGAGAGTTCTTTGGAAGTCAGTTATAATATCCCTAACTATGTTGAACCCTCCATCAATGGGAGGGTTTTTTTACGTATTTTAGCTTCGTCATGGACTTCAACTACCTATCACCCGCCTTTACCCCGGTATAGCTGGTCCATAGGTGCCTCATAGCTCGGGGATAGGTGCTTCCCTCTGGACTTCAACCGCCT
>NZ_JBZAJD010000015.1:0-41806 GCF_058216035.1 Pradoshia sp. Z4_20 | reverse complement strand
TCCTTCTTTTCTACCGGTTTTTGCTCAACTACTGCCTCTTCTGTTACCACCGGTTCATTTTTCTTTGCGGCTTCAGGAGTCTCCGTAGCCTGACCTACATTTGATTTAATAATCCGGACACTGTCTGCGTAATTCTGCATATGTATTAATTCCGGAGCCTTGTCCAATGGAATCTCCAGTTGAACACCATGAAACTTATTATCTTTTTTGGCTATACGGGCTACTTTTACGTCTTTCATAAATATTTTAGTTTGAGCCTTATTCCCTTCCAATTTATCTGAAACGATAATATCTACACGATCCAATGCTTCCAATGCCTCATCGAATAGGACTCTTTCATCCGACATCATCGAAATCAATCGATTATTTTCTTCTAATACTACAGAGGCTTGTTTAAGAATATTCTTAGAGATGACGTCCCCTTTACTTAGCGGAACGACTAATACCTTATTTTCTAAATCACTGACATTTGTAATATGGTATTCCTCCAAATACTTCTTTGGAATATCTTTTGTCGTAATCATAGTAGGCTTTAATTCCTGTCTTGAAGAAATATCTTCATTAGCTGCATAAACGGATACAACTGTCCCTAAATCATTGTTTAAAGCCTTTACCTTCTGCAATACAAAGAATCCGGCCAAAATAGCTAAAAATAAAGATAATAGCATGAATATAATAGCTTTCCTTTTTGACTCTAACATCGGTTCCCCTCAACCCCTCTTTCCTTTACATAAAATCACAAATATTCACTTTAATAGAAATTATTATAACTTTTTACATAAATTGCAAATAATTTAATAGAATAAGATGTTAATTGGTAAAAAAGTAATATATGACCCCCTCTTTCATATTTTTAAACCTAAATTTGATAATTTTGTGACATTTTTCGTTAAGATATTTTTAAATACCCTTACATTAATTGGATAAACTAGTGCATTTTTACTATTTATTAAAAATAGCATTTGTTTTTTATAGTTATTAAAGTCTAAAAAATTAGGGATTGAATTGTAAATATATTGGGGATTTAATAGCAATCACTTGAAGAGGAGAGCAGAGATATAAAGGTCGTTTACTAATAAAAATAAACAATTTTACCCTTTAATTTTTATATTCGAAAAATAAAACTAGATATGTTGACTCAATAATTTTAACTCAAACTTATTTTCAGCCAGGACTATAGAAGAATCAAAAAAAAGACGTGTCCAACCTGGACACATCTTCCTTTATTTACCTTGAATAGCTTGATCAGCAAGAAGGAGTGAGCCAACTACGCCTGCATTGTCACCCAATCCGGGAGAAACGATATAAGAATCGATGGCTGTATCCAGTTCAGGTAATACAACATATTGATTAAGTAATTTTTTTAAATGGATATAGATAATCGGGAATACATGCTTTTGCTTCATAACCCCGCCGCCTAAAATAATCTTCTTTGGAGATAGGATTAAAATATATTGCATAAGGGCTTGAGCGATATAAAACCCTTCCATCTCCCAAACTTCTTCCCGCCCTTCCAGGTTAACCGCTTTTTGGCCCCAGCGTGCTTCAATCGCGGGTCCCGCTGCTAATCCTTCAAGGCAGTCTTGATGGTATGGACATTTCCCTTCGTAGGTGTCCATTTCATGGCGTCGAACTAGGATATGCCCCATCTCCGGATGAGATAACCCCTGTAGTAACTTTCCGTGCACAACTGCTCCTGCACCAATTCCGGTACCCACCGTAATATACAAACAGCTGTCCAGTCCTTTGGCAGCACCTAAGGTGGCCTCCGCCAGTGCAGCAGCATTTACATCCGTATTAAAACCAATTGGAACAGATAACCGCTGCCTTAATTCCTTAACAATCGGATAATCTCTCCAGGCAAGTTTCGGTGTTGCGGTAATGGAGCCGTATGTAGGACTATCGATATTTACATCAATTGGACCAAAAGAACCTACACCAATTGCATTTAGCTCATACTTTTCAAAAAAAGCGAATACCCGAGGCATTGTTTCCTCAGGTGTAGTGGTAGGAATCGTTATACGTTCCAGAATAGTTCCTGCCGAGTCTCCTACTGCACAAACAAATTTTGTACCACCCGCTTCAATCCCACCTAATAACATGTGAGCACCTCCCATAATTATCTTACTGCTACTGATATGAATGTAAAACGGTCATAGCGATGCCTGGAAAACGAATACTCGAATGGAATACCAATATCTAGATGACCAATTTGTTCTACTTCTAGTATTGGATCATGTTCACCACAATGGAGATATTTTTGATCCAACTCATTAGATTTAGAGGCTCTTATCTTCCTGTGAGCTCCACCTATCTTTAAATTCAACTTATTTTCAATGTGATGATAAATAGAATCATGCAGTACTTCTTCATTGATATCAGGAATCAAGTTGGAGGGCATATACGTTTCTTCAAGCACATACGGCTCATCCTCCACTATTCGTAAACGGATAATATGATAAACAGGTGTATTCATGCTGACTGAAAGGTTTTTGGCGATTTCTTCAGAGGGGAACTGGATATTAAACTCAATTACTTTGCTGACTATTTTTCGATCCTTCATTAAATTGGATAACCCAACAGTCTCATCACTGAGGACATTTACATTGTGATTCTGCATAGAAGATTGGATGATAAATGTACCGTGGCCACGTTTCCGATAAATCATCCCTCCCTGTGCCAAGATATCTAATGCTCTTTTCATTGTCATTCTGCTGCAATTAAATTCGCGGCATAAACTATGCTCATCCGGCATCATTTTATCAACCGGATAATATCCACTTTTAATTCGCTCTCTAATTTCATCTGATATAGTAATATACTTGGACATGCTACACCCTTCTTTTTCTAAACTTGTCTTTTTATAACATTCTCTCTTTCATTATAAAAAGAAGAAGATAGCCAAACAAGACTATCTTCAACTATCTTACTTAAAAACCATTATTTTTAGCTACCTCTTTATACCAATATCCACTTTTCTTAATGGTTCTTTCACCATCTTTATCTAAGTTTACGGAAACAAAACCATAACGATTTTTATAGGCATTTGACCAGGACCAGTTATCCATGAACGTCCATAAATGATATCCTTTTACATTGGAGCCTTCCTGGATTGCAGCATGAACCCATTGAAGATGGCCCTTGATAAAATCAATTCGGTAATCATCCTCAATCATTCCGTCAGCATTACGGAATTTTTCTTCTCCCTCTACACCCATTCCATTTTCAGAAATGAAGCATTCGATATTACCGTAGTTATCTTTCAAATTAATTAGAATATCGTATATTCCTTTTTCATAGATTTCCCATCCACGATGAGGATTCATTTTACGTCCAGGCATAACATAATTATCAAAATAGTGATCCGGCATAAATGGACCATCAGGATTCGGCATATGTTCTTTTGCCTTCACACGGCGCGGCTGATAGTAATTGACTCCAAGCAAGGATACTGTATTATTCTTAATTAACTCCAAATCCCCTTCTTCAATGACTGGCATGAAATCTTTTTCCTTCAGAATTTCAACCAACTCTGCAGGGAATTCACCTTTAACTGTTGGATCAAGGAATGACCGGTTAAAGAATGCGTCACAAATAACAGAAGCTTTTACATCTGCTGGATGCTGACTTCTCGGATAGGATGGGGTCAAATTCAAAACGATCCCAACTTTTCCATCCAGACCAAGCTTCTTATAGGCTGCAATTGCTTTGGCATTTGAAAGAATGGTATGATATGCGACTTGTACAGCATTTCGAAAATTCACTTCATTAGGATAGTGGAAATCATACAGGTATCCGCCTTCTACAGGTACGATCGGCTCGTTATGCGTAAACCATTTCTTAACGCGATCACCAAATGTTTCGAAACAAGTAATTGCATATTGTTCATAAGCATCAACTACTTTCCGATTTGTCCATCCGCCAATCTCCTGCATAGCCATTGGCATATCAAAATGGAATAGCCCAACAAATGGCTCAATATCATTTGCAATCAGTTCATTAATAACATTGTTATAAAATTCTACTGCTTTTTCATTTACTTGGCCTGTCCCATTCGGAAACATTCGTGACCAGGAAATAGACATCCGGAAGGAGTTGTGCCCAATTTCTTTCATTAATGCGATATCTTCCTTATATTTATAATAAAATTGGGATGTCTTTTCAGGTCCAACTCCATTAAAGAAGCGATTTGGCTCAACTTCATACCAATGGTCCCAAATATTTTTACCTTTTCCATCTACATCAGCCGCACCTTCAGTTTGAGTAGCAGAAGCAGCTGACCCCCACCAGAATCCTTCAGGAAATTGATAGTCTATTTGATCGTTAGTAGTTTTCAAAAAAATCCATCCTCTCGTCTCAAAGTTGATTCGTCTGTGTAGCTTAATGAGTAAGGAGACTAGCAGTAAAAGATATCTCCCTTCACTACTAGTCTTCTATTCAATGATATTTTTTATTTTTGTGCAGATGCTGCCGCTTCCGCTTCTGCCTCTTGTTCTTTTTTCACGTTAACGCGGTCAATGACTTTCAGGAATGGAAGCCATATCGCAAATACAATAGCGAAGTTTACTAGCTGTAAAATAGAACCCGCAATCGAGTTAGTTGCTAAATATCCGCTGAATCCAATTGGTACAGTCCATGGAACCGTTACGCCTGTCGGCGGTGGTACAAGACCAGTACTCATGGCAAAATAGGTAACAGCTGTCACAATCATTGGTGCAAGAACCCAAGGGATTAAGATCAATGGATTCATAACAATTGGAAGACCGAAGATAATTGGTTCATTGACATTGAATACACCAGGCAAACCGCCTAATTTAGCTACCTGTTTCATTTGTTTGGATTTAACAAAGACGAGAATGGCCAATACTACTGCCAAGGTCATACCTGTTCCGCCCATCCCTACTGTAAACGTATCCATAAATGGCTTCGAAATAATATGCGGTAACTCTTTACCTGCATTAAATGCAGCTACATTCTCTAAAGCCAATGTATTCCAGATAGGATCCATGACGGAGTTCATGATAATTTGACCGTGGAGCCCAAAGAACCAAAGGATTTGAATAAAGAATACAACAACTAGGGTTGGAATAATGCCACTGCCTAAGCCAGTAAGTGGTTCTTGAATAATCTTATAAATAACATCATGAAGATTTGTATTAAATGCTAAAGTTACGATTCCTTGTATCGCTAGGAAGAAAGTTAATGTAATAAGTGCTGGAATCAATGCCGCAAAAGATTTGGCTACTGCCGGTGGTACACCTGCTGGCATTTTAATCGTAATATCTTTTTGAACAGCTTTTCGGTAAATTTCACCTGCTACAAAAGCAGAAATCATACCAAGGAACATTCCTTTTGCTCCAAGACGATCTAGTGAGAGAACGCCTGTAATTGTTTCTCCCCCTTGTGTTTCAACCACAAACGGAGTCAGGAATAAAAAGGATGCAAGAGCAACTACTCCTCCAAATACAGCCTCAACATCATAGCTTTTTGATAGATAATATCCGATACCGAATACAACAAACACAGACATAATATTCATGGTTGCACTGCTTGCCACACCAAAAGTATCGCGGAGTGTTGTAATCGTGCCGTCACTTAAAAATGAATCCAAGAATGGTAGGTTTAATAGAACGACTACGATGGAACCGAACACGGTCAGTGGAAACGCTAACATAAAAGCGTCACGTAGGACACCTAAGTACCGGTTGTTATTCAGTTTACCTGCGATTGGCATAAGAAATTGACTAATTTTTTCAAACACGGGTCTTCCCCCTCAATTTAGGAATAATAGTAATAACCTAAAACTTTTTAGCCTTTAGCCTTAAAAATTTCCAGTATTTCTTTTACTAACTCTTTCATCGTTAAAGTAGACATCAAATGATCTTCCGCATGCATTAACAGCATAGAGAATTTCGTTTTTTCTCCTGATGCTTCCTTTTGGACCATTTGGAAATGAATATCATGAGAGATACTAAGATCTGCCTCAGCCTGCTTTAATAAGTCATCCGCTTCTTCAACATTACCTTCCCGGTAAACCCTTAACGACTGAATAATCTTACTCCTTGCATTACCGCTGTGTAAGATAAGCTGAAAGCTAACCTGTTCTTCTGTTAGTTGTTCAATTTGCAATTTTTCCATTACTTATCACCTATAAGGGAAATCGCTTGTTCATATGCTTTTTTACCATCTGCCATTCCATACGCCATCATATCGATTACATCCACTCTAATGCCATGTTTGTCTGCTTCTTTTTGCAGGTCAGCTTTAAGGAAACTCATTTGAGGGCCAATTAATACGACGTCTGCATCTGCCATTTCAGCTTTTGCCTTATCCTGACCTACTGCCCAAATTTTTGCATCCTCACCAATTGATTTGGCATGCTGCTCCATTTTAGTAACCAGTAAACTAGTTGACATACCTGAACTGCAAGCTAATAAAATTTTTCTCATATTTAAAACTCCCTTTATAGTAATATGGTAAAACCGCTTACATTTACTATTATAGACAGTTAGATTTAAATGTCTAGTCATTTGATAAAAAATGAATAAATTTTATGAAATTTCTATACTACTAAATTCACAGAATGTTCACTCTGAATGATATAAGATGAGCTATTAATGAGTGAAAGTACCTGAATTAAAGTGCATATTGTTGAACAGCAATCTAATAAAATAACGAACATCGCCTTTAAGATTCCTTTACAATTATCCAAGAAAAAAGGTATAGAAAAAGGGCATACCTACTTTAGGCATGCCCTTTTTCTATGCAATATTTAGTATTTTCTATTTTAATTCAATTGTTTCATTTATATTCTCTGTATCTGATTCATTCTTTGTTAGCTTCTTATATAAATTAACAATGTTTTTAGTGAGATTTCCGGTTTCCCAATATTCTGCTGCTTCTGCTTCTACCTTAATTAAAATGATATTTGGGTCATCCACACTTGTTTCCAGTAGCTTTTCATAGGCTGCATTCCAGAGTTCTTTTTTCTTGTTAATGTCATTTACAATTTCAGCTTTACCTCGAATAGAAACATAGGATCTACCGGCATACGCTACATTGACTTCCGGACGTTCCAGCACCTCTTTATATTTATCTGTTTCTTTCTTTGTAAAAAACCATAGATCCCCATCAAATTCGACTTCCTGAGTTTTCATTGGACGAGAAATCAATCCTTCACTAGTCTGTGTGGTGAGCATTGCAGTATCTACATCTTTAATTAACTCTCTTAATTTCTCCAACTCTTGTTTGTTCTCATTTTGAACATTTGACATGAAATCACCTCTTTGGATTTTATAGGTATTTTACCCTTCCACTAACCTTTTAATCGTGATATTGGTATTTAACCTGTAATTTACCACCTATTAATGACTCTGGGTTTCAAATAGTTGATGGCAGGGCAATACATCATATCCTATAGAGGACTTACATTAAAAAATCCGAATCTGTGGAACTATGCTCAAGACCCCAGATTTATCTATGTTAAATTACTTTATTTTAAAGCGATATTTTCTTCATCATACTTTAAAAGAACCGAATTTATAATATGAATGGAATCCCATTCTCCTTGTGAAAATTTCGTAATAGGATAGTTTCTTGGGAACAGGGATTCTTTGATTTGATATGGTGTTTTCCCCTCTTTATACTGTGTAATCACTTTTTCCTGAATCTCCAACAAATAATCCAGTTTTCTTTGTAATGCGATACGCCCTTTCTTTAAAAAGCCTGAGTGACAGCAATACACCTCTTCAAAATCATAGGTTAAGACATGCTTTAATGAATGAATGATAGCCGGTACACTTTCCTCCCGTAACACAACCTTTGTCCGAGGCTGACAATATAAATCCCCTGTAAACAACTGTCCGGTTTGCCGATTTAAAAAAGATAGGTGATCCTTTGAATGGCCTGGAGTCTCAATCACGTCCCATATAGCATGACGAGAGGCAAATGTTTTACCGATTTCCGTACCCTCAAATGGTTTTCGTCTACCCCAAAAAAGTTTGCGATACAATGGATAATCTGCTTTTTTGCGGCAATAATCAATCATCATCTTATTCATAAGAATGGGTACTTGATACTTCTGCTGTAAAAAAGCTGCACAACCTGTATGGTCTTCATGATAATGTGTTACAACAACCTGATCTATCTCCAAATCATTAAAAAATGGCCAAAATTCCTTTTCAATTGATTGAGCACCCGTATCAATTAAAACTCCATCCACACAAAAAACATACACATTCATATGTACATTAAGTAACGAAATGGTTCCATTCCCCGTCTGCATTCCATTTACCATCTCTGTTGTAAAGCTCTTTTTAGCTATCATCCCACTCCTCCTTACCGCGATTATTCGTTAAATATTATCACATAATGAATCATTATTCATTATGTGATTTACATGTGAGGAAAAATGTTTATTAATTTTAGGATTCTATCTTCTGGCATAGGTGTAGGACAGCCATTGAATAGCTGCTTTCCTACTCCTCTAACTTCCCTGTCGTACATCTATGGCTTGATCAAATTATAAATTCTCATTGATAATGAGAATTATTGTCAATATAATGTACTTAACTACTAGTTCCATCTTTTGTAATAAAGGAGGGTTTTTAATGCCAGATATTTATGATGTAACGATTGTTGGCGGAGGACCAGCGGGTTTGTACAGTGCGTTTTACAGCGGTTTACGAACCATGAAAACAAAGATTATTGAATCTCAGACAATGCTGGGAGGAAAAGTTAATATCTATCCTGAAAAGATGATTTGGGATGTCGGGGGATTGCGTCCTATGCGTGGGGAGGAATTCGTTAAGGATTTGATATCACAAGGATTAACCTTTGAACCTACCGTATGTTTGAATACTAAAGTTGAATATATTACTAAAGAAAATGGATTATTTACTCTTATAACAGATAATGGCGAGAAGCATATATCAAAAACCGTTATTATGGCAAATGGCGGAGGAATTATCTCTCCACAAAAGCTGGATATAGAAGGTGCATCAAAGTACGAGCTTACTAATTTACACTACACCGTTCAGCGAATAGAGCGTTTTAAGGATAAGCATGTCTTAATTTCCGGTGGAGGAAATGCTGCTATTGATTGGGCTGCAGAATTACTGCATGTCGCAGAGAGTGTGACGGTTATTTACCGTAAAGATGAACTGACTGCACACGAGGCTCAAATCAAAAACTTGCAGGAGAACCATGTAGAAATCATCCTCAATGCTACCATTACTTCTTTAGTAGCAAATAAGGAAAACCATGCGATTGATCAAGTGATTTTAGAGATTAATGGTGATAATAGAGCGATTGCTGTTGATGAAGTTTTAATTAATCATGGCTATAATCGCGAAGCTTCTCTCGAATTTGAAGATGGCTTGCAGCCGGAGATGAAGGATGATTACTATTATATCGGTACACCCAAAGGCGTTCTTTCCACAGAAGGAATCTTTGCAGCCGGGGATATTATATCTTACGAAGGAAAAGTAAATTTATTGGTCGGTGCCTTCCAGGATGCTCTCAATGCTGTCAACAGTGCCAAAGTTTTTATTGAACCTTCAGCATACGATACTGCAATGGTCTCATCACATAATGAAGTATTCAAAGAACGGAACGAATTATTATTAAAAGAAGAGCTTGGAATTTAATACAGAATCTATTCTGGAATTTAACATTTAACCATACATAAAGCTGGTAAATACGTAATTTTATCGGCTTTATTTAGACTTTTATCAATATCCCCACCTAAAATGAGGATGACAATAGCCATCCCTTTTTTAAAACTAAATCATTGTATCAATTTTACATATATTCACTAAAGGCACAACAACACATCTATTTTTAGACATCATAATGATCGTTTCTGAATCAACTTCCGTAATCAAAACAGTAATGAGAGTAAATGTTCATTTGCTTTACATCCTACCAGTTCTTCTGACGAGTTAAACATCCAGTTAGTAGAGGAAAAGGGCATTTGGAATAACCAAATAAAAAGAAGCAAGAATGCCGTTAATTAGCATTCTTGATTCTTTTTGCTACAGGGAACAGTAGCTTTATTTTCTGAATTAATATTTACACACAGTTAATGAACGCTATCATTTCCATCCCGATAACAAAACAGTAGAAACCTTTGATAATAAGCAGATTCCCAAGGGATATTCGCTTATTTTTTCAATAATAAATACATAAAATAAGGGGCACCGATAAGGGCAACCATAATACCTGCCGGGAGTCCGTTAGGCTCAATTAGATTTCGGCCGATTGTATCAGCGAATAATAATAACCATCCCCCAATCAAAATGGCAAGTGGGATAAATAATTGGTTTCGTGGTCCTACTAGAGTTTTGGCTATATGCGGTGCCATTAAACCGATGAAGGAGATCCCCCCTGTAACCGAGACAGCGGAAGCAGCCAAGGCAACAGCTGTGATCAGTAAAATGATTCTTTCCTTCTCAATCGACACACCTACACTAATAGCTGCAGGTTCACTAATCCCGAGAAGGTTTAAACGATTGGCTTTGAATAAAGTAAACGGAATAAGGATGACTAACCAAGGGAGCAACGCCCAAATAAAAGGCCAATCTGTTCCCCATATATTCCCTGCTAACCATTGAGCAATAAAATCTACTTTTTCTCGTTCTGCCGATGAAATAAGGACAATCATGGCACCGGAGAGGGCCATCGAAAAACCTATGCCTACTAACACGAGCCTTACCGGCTCCAACCCTGAGTTTTTCGTATATGAAAATAAATAGATGAAACATACGGTGAGGATCGCACCGAAAAACGCGACAAGAGGCAGCATATAAACAAATGAACCTGGTTCAATCGGAAAAAATAGAAAGAAGATAGCTACAGCCACACCCGCTCCAGAATTAATCCCAATAATGCCAGGATCCGCTAAATCATTCCGTGTAATACCTTGTAAAATAGCACCCGATAATGCAAGCGCCATTCCAGCCAACACTGTAATCAGTATTCTTGGTAAACGAATCGAAAATAAAACAAACTCTTCTTTAAACGTGCCCTCTCCAAGTAGTGTTGGAATGAGCCGGTCATAAGATAAAGCAGCTGCTCCCATCCCCATGCTGACAACCGCTGTAGCAATAATGAGAGTCAATAAAACAACAAGAAATAGTCGTTGTTTTTTTAGTAAAGAAGGATGAATCATGAGAATGCTTTCCCTCCTTTACGAACAATTATCAAGAAAAATGGCAACCCTATTGTAGCTACAATAGCTGCTACCGGAGTTTCAAATGGTGCATTTATGGTCCGTCCAAGCGTATCCGCGAAAAGCATAAAAACAGCTCCTGCAATGGCAGACATTGGGATAATAAATCGGTAATCCGTTCCGACGATGGCCCGTACAATATGCGGGATCATTAAGCCAATAAAGGTCATATTCCCGACAAGGGCAACAGATGCACCCGCCAGAAGGATAATGACAACATAAAGGATGAATTTTACTTGTGCCGTGTTTTGCCCCAAGCCAACAGCAACTTCTTCATTTAAACTAAGAATCGTCAGCTGTCTTGCTAAAATGAGCGCCACTAGAATGCCAACTATAATAAAAGGAACAATGATCTGGAGCTGGTCCCAACTAGTTCCAACTAACCCTCCTGAAGTCCATGCTGAAACATTTTTAGATACCTTAAAGTAAATACTTACCCCATCCGCAACCGCATAAAGGAAAGCAGATACAGCAGCACCTGCTAATACGATTCGAAGCGGAGAAAACCCTCCTTTTTTCATAAACCCCATACTAAATACCATGATTGTACCAACAGCTGCTCCAATAAAACAGCCAATCATCAACCCAAAATAATTAATAGATGGGAAAACAACCAGCGTAATTGCCAGCGCCGCATTTGCGCCGGCAGTCAATCCTAGTAAACCTGGATCAGCAAGCGGATTTCTCGTCAACCCTTGCATAATAGCGCCGGCAACAGCTAAAGCTGCTCCTACAAAAATGGCTGCAACTTCTCTTGGAAAACGAATCTCTCGCAGAACAAGAGTTTCATCCGTTTTCACGTTAGAGGTAAGAGCGAGCCATACATCTTTGACAGTCGTATCTGCAGCACCAAAAACCATGGCCGCCACAAACATCCCAGCAAGAACAAGCAAACTGGCAATCATTTTATAGACAAAGGGGACAGAACGTTTCATTTCTTTTGTCATCAGTTACTCATCTTCTCTTTCGTCAGAATAGGGGAAAAGGGATTCCAATTAGAATCCCTCCACCCGAAAATTATTCACCAAGAAATGATTTCTTGAAAAAAGCTAAATGCTTCTCTAATGTAACTGGGTCACTAAAGGAAGCACCGTCTCCTTCCATTTCATATACATGTCCATTTTTAACGGCAGGTATATTTTTATAGGTTTCAGTTTCCTGGAATGATACATCAGCAGCTGCGTATTTACTTAAAATCACATAATCTCCTGCGTATTCAGAGAGTACTTCCGTAGAAAGAGTATAGTATCCATCCTTAGATGTCATCTCTTTTACTTTATCAGGCATTTTCAATTTCATAGCTTGGTAAAGGATTTCTGTTCCGCGTGCCCAATTATCACCGTATACATATAAATTTTTATCAAAAGCTTCTATTACAGATACTGTTGCATCCTCACCGATTTTGGCGCGAATCTCTTCTCCGGCTTCCGCAGCACGTGTTTGGAAGTCATCAACCCAGTCCTCTGCTTCTTTCTCTTTACCTAATAGTTTTCCAATTTCCACATGCTGAGCTAAGTAATCCAATTTGCCCCAAGTATAGGTTACAGTAGGAGCAATCTCCTTTAATTTATCAACGTTTTTAACAGTAGATAACGCAATAATGAGATCAGGATTCAATTCAATGATTTTTTCTAGATTATCCTCTGAAACTTCGGCAACATCCTTTAATTCCTTTTCAAAGGTAGGGTTTGTTTTAGACCAAACGTCAACACCAACTAAATTCACATCCAGTTCAATCACGTTCCCAGTGAATCCTGATAGCATGACAACACGCTGCGGATCTGTTGGTACTTCGACTGGCCCTGTTTCTGATTCATATGTAAATGTTTTTGGCGCTTCTTCTTTTTTTGTATCATTTTCCTTCTCTGTAGATGAACTATTGCTGCATGCACTAATAATTAACACTGAGAGCAGCATAAACGGGAATATCCATTTTTTCATGTTTGGGTTCTCCTTTTAATAAGTTATAAGTAAGGCACATTGGTTTATTTGTTCGTGGATCTCTCCCTATTTGGGCATCAATATGGAATACTTTTCTGAGTACAGCGGGAGTAATCACTTCCTCGCAGGACCCGGCTTTTACAACTCGGCCATCTTTTAAGGCAATCATATAATCAGCAAAACGTGCTGCCTGGTTTAAATCATGCAAGACCATCACAATGGTACGTGCTTGTTCTTGATTCAGTTTTTGTAAAAGCTCTAAGACCTCTAACTGATGAGCCATGTCTAAATAGGTGGTTGGCTCGTCGAGAAAGATGATTTCTGTCTCCTGGGCTAGTGCCATGGCAATCCAAACACGTTGGCGCTGACCGCCTGATAGGGCATCTACCGGACGAAACTTGTAATCTATCGTTCCAGTAACCTCAAGTGCCCAGTCAATTACCTCATAATCTTTTTTAGTTAAACGACCAAATCCCTTTTGATAAGGAAACCTTCCATAGGAAACTAGTTCACCTACTGTAAGTCCGCTTGCACTTTCTGGTGACTGAGGAAGGATGGCCATTTTTTGTGCAAGAATCTTTGTATTATTACTTAAGATACTTTTCCCATCCAAAACGACGTCGCCTGATTGATGAGATATAATGCGTGTAATGGCTTTCAATAAAGTTGATTTCCCACACCCATTAGAGCCAATGATTGTCGTTATTTTCCGGTCAGGTATTTCTACACTGAGATCCTTTACAATTAATTCTTCCCCGTACCCAATGTTCAAACGATCTGTATAGAGGCGATTCATAGTAAACCTCCTTAAAAGGATATATAGCCCAACTTAATTGATAATGATTATCAATACGTAGTTAAATATAATTTCTTTTCCTACTTTTGTCAATCTATTTTTTCAGAAATTACCGAATTATTATTTACCTCGAGAAACACCGACTACATCTTATTGATAAAAAAAGACTGCTCCCTTTTTTACAGGAAACAATCTTTTAAATTCACCTTTTTATGTATGTATGAACTTTTTATAGAATATAGGGCTGTTAAACCGTCAATTCTAAAAGATTACCTTATAATCAAGGCAGTCGTGTTAGAAAGCTTATGTGACTGCTGATTATACTGAACATTAACTTTTGACTCTCTTATTGTATGGTAATAAAATAATTCCTTGCGAAAGGTAATAAAAGTTAAACAGTACACTATTACTATTAATTTTATGCTTTTTTCTCGAAAATCCCCTTAGCACAGTATTCTATGATTTCTCTTCTTCTAATAATTCCAATAAAAATGCCCGCGTCATCAATAACAGGGACAAAATTCTGCTCCATTGCCCTTAAAAGAATACTTTCCATATCAGCATCAATATGAATCGGTTCATTATAACGCTTTGGTTTTATGTCTTTCAGTTTCGTTTTATGGGTGTTTTCGAATGATAAGTCAGGGGTGTTTTTCATTTTCCAGAGTAAGTCCCCCTCTGTTAAGGTGCCAACATATCTTCCATGGTTATCGATAATGGGAACTGCAGAGTACTTGTGAAACTCCATTTTTTCCAACGCTTGTCTCATCGTGGACTCATATTTAACGAAGGCTACTTCTCTTTTTGGGATTAGAAAAAAGGCTATATTCACCGCTTACCCCCTCATCAGTTATTCATCATATACTTCCTGCTCTGCTTTAGAATGCCCGACTGATTAGTTTATATGCTGTTCTAAATTTAGCGGTTAACTTAGTCCCTTCTTTTTATCAGGTTTTTGATCTGCAATAATTAATACATCTAAATGACGGACTAAACGCAATAGCTTTTGGACAACCGAACCTCTTATGATCTCTTCCAATCGTGTCCGTGTCGATTGTCCGATAAACACTTGGGTTGCCTCTTTGTCATTTAATCGTTCTCCCAATTCTTCAACAACTTTTCTTCGGTGGGATGTTTCGTATATTTCAAAAATCCCACCCAGTCTTTCGGTTAAAAACTGCAAGTTCTTCATTTTGGACTGTTCTTCGTCTGTTAGAACAGAATGCTCCCTTACATAACCCACATACCAGTTAGCCTTCAACCGATAAGCAGTTCGAAAACCACGTCGAATTAAACGCTCACTGTTCCCGCGTAAATTTACACAAACAAAGATGACCTCTTGTTTTCGCCACGGTCCTCTTAAAGTACGGTTACGTTCCAATAATTCTAGTCTCTCATCAACATCATCAGCGACTTCACGAAGGGCGAGTTCTCTTAATGCGATTAAATTATACGTTTTAAAAAAATGATTCAGTGCCTGTTCTACTTTTTCCTTTGCGTATATATTCCCCTCCAGCATACGTTGCTGCAACTCCTTTGGAGAAATATCAATAAGCTCAATCTCATCTGCCATTCGGAGAACTTGATCGGGTACTGTTTCCCGTACCCGCACTCCTGTAATTTGTTCAATACTGTCATTTAAACTTTCTAAATGCTGAATGTTCATGGTTGAGATGACCGAAATCCCTGATTTTATAATCTCTTCAACATCTTCATAACGTTTTTTATGATTGCTGCCTGGTACGTTGGTATGAGCCAATTCATCAACTAGTACCACCTCGGGATTTCTCTTTATAATGGCATCTACATCCATTTCTTCAATCACAACATTTTTATAGTTAATTTTCATTCGTGGCATCATTTCCAAGCTTCCGACTTGATCAAGTGTTTCTTTCCTACCATGTGTTTCAAGCAAACCAATTACGACATCTATTCCGTTTTTCTTCAACTCGTTAGCCTCACGCAGCATCGTATACGTCTTCCCGACACCTGGAGCTGCCCCAATATAAACCTTTAATTGTCCACGCTTCATTTTTCCAATCCGCTCTTCCACTTCTCGATTTGATAAGCGACGGTATGGATTGATTTTATTGTCGTCTCCCAACTTAGCAGGTATTACTCTTTTTCCACTTTTATCTGTTCGGTCAGCTACAACCAAGATATCTATGTTTTGCGTACTTCGCAGAATTTTATTAATGACCGAGCCGTTTATGATTTCTTCCAGGCGGCTTCTTTTAGAATGGCCTATTACAATTTTGGTGATTTTCTTGTCAGTTGCATAGGTGACGATTTCCTCGGCTGCATCCGTTCGAGTAATAGAAAATTCTTCAAATTTACCTCCAACTTTATGAACTAACTTTTTAATGGACCTTCTAAAAGTTTGCTCTTCCTTTGAAAGCTTTCTATCCGGTGAAAGGAAACATACGACTAATAGCTCACCACCCAAACGTTTTGCAACTTGTTGTCCTCTACGTACTAAAATTGAGCCATTCCAGTGATATTGAACGGTAACAAGAATTCTCTCCGATGCTCCGGATGGTCCTATCAGCCCTTGCTGTTCTCGATATTCATCCAGTTCGTCATTTACTTCACCTGCTAAATGGCGTAAGGCAAGCTCGCGTAATACTGCCAAATTTGCTCGTTTAAACAATTTCTCTTCTAATACCCGGTCTATGTTGCCATCCTGTAAACGATTAAGAATTTGGTCAGGTGTTACATCCAAAAGCTTAACCTCATCTGCCATCGCAAGGGTGTCATTCGGTACACAATGATCCACCTGTACTTTAATGCCTAACAGTTTTTCAACAATCTCTCTAACTCCATTTAATTCGTAAATGTTCATCGTTGTAATTACACTAATATTGTGGTTCATTAGCTCTATTACATCTTCAAGTCTTGTCTTATGCGGTGCATCTAAGCGATTGCGATGTGACAAGATATCAACAAGAACAACTTCTGGATTCCTTTCTTTAATGGCTTCAATATCTAAATCCTGTTTAACTATTCCGTTCTCCACCCATTCAATTGGTCGAATCGTCTCCAAATCCCCGATTTGTTCATTTGTTTTAGGACGATTGGATGGACTGATTATTCCAATCACAACATCAATCGATCTCTTCTTCAATACATTCCCATCCAATAACATATGATAGGTCTTTCCCGATCCAGAAACCGCCCCGAGAATAATTTTCAGCCTTCCTCGTTTCACTTCATAAATCGATTGTAAAAATTCTTCGGGAGTTTTTCTGCGAAATTCGACCATGCTTTCACCCCTATCTTTCTACAGACAAGAAAAGGAGAGCTGGTATACGATACTCTCCCTTTCTCCTTCTTCCTTATTTCAATCTATCAAGCTCCATATTTAGCTGTAATACATTTACCCGCGGTTCTCCTAATATCCCATATTGCCTTCCATCCGTATTTTTTATAATAAGGGACTCTAATTGCTCTTCATCCATGTCCCTGACATCAGCAATTCTCGGTACTTGAATCTTCGCTGCCATCGGTGAAATATGCGGATCCAAACCTGAACCTGAATTTGTTAAAAGATCTGCCGGAATATCTTCTTTTTGCACATCAGGGTTATTTTCTAAAAATGCCTTTATATCGTTTTTAGTCCGCTCAATCATATCCTCATTAGATGGTGCATAATTTCCTGACCCTGATCCAGAAGCATTATATTCAATAGAAGATACACGGCTCATGAAGTATTTCGCATCCTTAAAACTCTGCCCAATCAATTCAGAACCTACCACATCCCCGTCTTTAGCTTCGATCACACTGCCATCGGCTTTAGCTGGGAAAATCAGCTGTGATACCCCTGTCATCGCCAAAGGATACATGATCCCGCATATAAGAAGTAGTACCAGACTTACCCTCAAATTTTTCAACATGTATACGTCACCTTTACTTTATTAGTTATTTTTAAACAAAATTCATGACCATAAGCAGAGAATCGATTACCTTAATACCGATAAACGGAACAATGACTCCCCCGAATCCAAAAATCGTGAGGTTACGATTTAATAGTTTTGTAGAACTCATCGGCACATATTTAACACCCTTCATTGCCAGTGGTATAAGCAATGGGATGATAATTGCGTTAAAGATGAGAGCGGATAGAATCGCGCTTTGTGGTGTATTTAGATTCATAATATTTAGTGCCCCTATTTGCGGGATTGCTACCATAAACATAGCTGGGATAATCGCAAAGTATTTCGCAACATCATTAGCAATACTGAACGTAGTCAAAGCACCTCTTGTCATTAACAGTTGCTTACCGATGGCTACTACTTCAATGATCTTCGTTGGGTCAGAATCTAAGTCAACCATGTTCGCCGCCTCTTTTGCCGCAATCGTTCCGCTATTCATCGCAAGGCCAACATCAGCCTGCGCGAGTGCCGGTGCATCATTCGTTCCGTCTCCTGTCATCGCTACCAGCTTTCCTTCGGCTTGTTCCTTTTTAATAACGGAAATCTTATCTTCGGGTTTTGCCTCAGAGATAAAATCATCCACCCCCGCCTCACGAGCGATCGTTGCGGCGGTCAGTGGGTTATCCCCTGTACACATGACCGTTTTTATCCCCATTTTTCGTAATTCGTCAAATCGTTCTTTCATTCCCGGTTTGACGGTATCTTTTAAATATATTAAGCCTAGAATTTTATTACCTTCTGCTACTGCAAGCGGTGTGCCACCTTCCATTGCGATTGTTTTTGTTTTACTATCAAGATCCTTTGGTACAGTCCCTCCCTGAGCGGTCACGTACTCTTTAATAGCATCTACGGCCCCTTTTCTAATTCTCCCTCCATCCGCAAAGTCCGTTCCGCTCATCCGTGTTTCCGCTTTAAATTCAACGCCTTCGGAATCAATTTCATGTCCCACAGTTTCTAAAACACCTGATTTTTTTGCCAGCTCAATAATCGAGCGTCCCTCAGGAGTCTCATCATGAAGAGAGCTAGCTTGTGCGGCTTTATTCAGCTCTATTTGATCTGCTTTTCCAACGGACACAAATGCTGTAGCCATCCGGTTCCCATAGGTTATCGTTCCTGTTTTATCGAGAATTATCGTATTAATATCCCCAGCCGCCTCCACTGCTTTACCTGACATAGCAATTACATTAAATTGAGTAACTCGGTCCATCCCGGCGACTCCAATCGCTGAAAGCAGTCCCCCAATCGTCGTAGGAATCAAACAAACAAGTAAGGCTACCAAAGTTGCGATTGG
Source organism: Pradoshia sp. Z4_20 (assembly GCF_058216035.1). Taxonomy (NCBI): domain Bacteria; kingdom Bacillati; phylum Bacillota; class Bacilli; order Caryophanales; family Bacillaceae; genus Pradoshia; species Pradoshia sp. Z4_20. Next base: position 22,616 of record NZ_JBZAJD010000015.1, on the reverse strand, counting down.
TATAGTCACTCCAACATAGGAGGCGATTGGAACCAGGGTCGTACAAACAATTAAGAATATCAACGTTAAGCTGACGAGCAATGTATTTAATGCAATTTCATTCGGTGTTTTTTGGCGCTTAGCTCCTTCAACCAAATGAATCATACGATCAAGGAAGGATTCACCTGGATCCGTCGTCACTCGAATCTTTAGCCTGTCACTAATTACTCGTGTACCGCCGGTGACTGAGCTGAAATCTCCACCAGATTCTTTAATAACCGGTGCAGATTCACCTGTTATTGCTGATTCATCAACAGAGGCTACCCCTTCTACAATTTCCCCATCGCCAGGAATCAATTCAGTTGCTTTGACAACAACTATATCCCCTTTTCTCAATTCAGTTGATTGGACCATTTTGGTTGATCCATCTTTCAAAAGCAATCTGGCACTTGTATCTTGTTTTGTCTTTTTCAAGCTTTCAGCTTGTGCCTTACCTCTTCCTTCTGCTAAAGATTCCGCAAAGTTAGCGAATAGAATGGTAAGAAGTAAGATTGCACTTACACTCCCGTTGTAAATTGAACTCGCTCCCCCTCCAAATAGGGTGGGGAAAATGGTCAGGATTAGGGTGATAACAAACCCAACCTCTACTACAAACATGACTGGATTTTTAGCCATCAGACGCGGGTCCAGCTTTTTAAAAGCATCTATTAAAGCACGCTTGACTATAGCGTTATTAATCGCCGCTTTACGCTTTGTGTTCATTAGAATACTCCTTTACCTTCTTTTTTCTTTATTAGCGAATCGATAAATACTCCGCAATTGGTCCGAGCGTGATAACTGGGAAGAATGTTAATGCCCCTACGATTAAAACCGTAGTCACCAGAAGAACGATGAATGTGATGTTATCTGATTTAAACGTACCAATCGTTTCCGGAACAGGTTTTTTATTTAGTAACGATCCAGCTACTGCAAGCATGGCAATCATGGAGAAATAGCGGCCAAATAACATCACTAACCCTGTTGATATATTCCAAAATGGTGTATTATCACCTAAGCCTTCAAATCCTGATCCATTGTTCGCCGCAGATGAAGTAAATTCATAGACGACTTGAGTAATTCCATGGAACCCTGAATTCGAAATCGCTGATGACCCCATTTCTGTTGCCAGCGCAATGGCCGATGGAGCCAGAATAATTAGCGGATGTATTAAAATGGTAATGGCGATTAACTTCATTTCTTTCGCTTCGATTTTACGCCCTAAAAATTCAGGTGTTCGCCCAACCATTAATCCTGCTAAGAAAACAGCTAGAATGGCATACATTAAAATATTTACGGTTCCAACACCGTCCCCACCAAATACACAATTCAACATCATTTCCCCCAATGGAACCAACCCTCCAAGCGGGGTTAACGTGTCATGCATATTGTTTACTGTGCCTGTGGTTGCAGCTGTTGTAACTGTTGTAAATAGGGCACTTTGGGCAATTCCAAACCGCACTTCCTTCCCTTCCATACTTCCATCTGATTGAGAAAGGCCGATTTCTCGAAGCGCAGGATTTCCATTTGCTTCACTAAAATAGGCTAATGATAAGAACGCAAGAAACATAATTCCCATCGCACTGAATAAAATCCAACCTTGCTTACGGCTTCTAGCCATATGTCCAAAAGCGATTGGCAGTGAAGCTGGTAGTAAAAACATGGATAAGATTTCAATAACGTTCGTGAGTGGTGTTGGATTCTCAAATGGATGTGCAGAGTTTACACCGAAAAATCCCCCGCCATTAGTCCCTAAATGCTTAATAGATTCCAAAGCTGCAACAGGTCCACGCGCAATCTGCTGTTCGGCACCCTCCAGGGTCGTAGCTGTAATCGTCGGCCCTATTGTTTGCGGAACTCCCTGACCTACTAGCACGATTCCAACCAGGATGGAAAGCGGGATCAGAATACGTGTATGGGCACGGATTAAATCCACATAAAAGTTACCTATGCTTTTTTGCCCTGTCAGGCCTCTCATAAAGGCGATACATAAAGCAATTCCTGTCGCTGGTGTTGTAAACATCAGAAAGATAATAACCATCATTTGTGATAAATAAGATAATCCTGATTCTCCGCTATAGTGTTGTAAATTAGTATTGGTTAAAAAACTCGCTACTGTATTAAAAGATAAGAACGGATCCATTGAAGCAATCCCACTTGGATTTCCCGGTAAAACACCTTGTAGACGAACGATTATATAACATATAGCAAACATTGCTATATTACTAACCAATAAAGCCTTTGCGTATTGCTTCCATTTCATATTCCCTTGCGAAATTCCTGACAGCTTATAAATTATTTTCTCTATTCCGCCAAATGCTCGATCAAGCTTTGTCTCTTCCAAAGAGAAAGCACGGGCTATGTAGCGCCCCATAGGTATAGCAAGCAATAAAAGAACTGCTAATACCAATGCTATTTGTATAAAATCCATTATTCTTTCCCCCATAGTGTTTTAATAAATTAATATCTCTCTGGATGAATTAAGGCATCAACCAAGTAAATCGCAAGTCCACCTACAACAATTCCTATAAAGATCATTTTTCTACCCCTCGTTCCTCAATCACATTGTCACAAAATTTGATAAATCCCCAAAATATTAGAAATGAACCTACTGCTAATCCAATTGAAATAAAATCCACAAGAACCTTCCTTTCATAAAATTAATTTTTTAATCCACAGCTAAAGGTTAAAGGTGATTGGTTAACCAACTATATGAGCTGCTTCCAGGTTTACTTATATAAACAAGTTTGGCGCCGAGCTTCTTGTAAAGCTGATAATCCCTGCTGCATTGTGTCGCAACAATGATTTTTCTCGTACCCAATTTAGAAAAGAAGGTAGTCAATTCAAACCCTTCATTGATGGAATCTGAAATAATATAAACCTTGTTATATACCAAAAATTCCTTTTCCATTTCAATTTGGTTATCTATTCTCCTGTTTCCATTTTCCGTGTTGTAAAGAGATTTAAAATATTGCTTATAAGGCAATACATCAAATGCCCTTGTTCTGAAGCTATTACTAGAAATCACTGACGTATAAAGATTGCCTTTGCCGATAATCAGCACGTTTCCCACTTTTAAATCCCCCTTAATCTCATAGAAGGATAAAGCTGCCCTTTCTATATCCCATATATGTTGATCGAATGATAGAAAGGACACCCCTTATTGTCCTTTTATCTAACTTTAGAGAAACCATTCGGATAATATGAAATATTCATCTGGTTATTCTGGTAAACGATTGAACTAGCTCTTCTTGCATTCTCATCCTCTATTTTTGCTTTTTCCTCGAGCAGCTTGATATCCAGATAACTCATACGAAACATTTGGTTGGTTCCTCCTTATTTTTGTTAAAATTTACCATTCAAAAAGCACAAAAAAGCCCTCTGTATTACACAGTGGGCTTTAAACCAAAGGTAATACCTTCTCTCTTAACGCTTACGAGGTTAGCTGTCGGATTCGGGCCAAAAGAGTAGCCCTACCTTGTTAAGGATTCACCCCAAGTGACATTGTCACAAAAGTGGTTCCCCCGCTCTTTAAAAAGACTCAGCGATTTAAGATATTAACGTATTAAATTGTTAAAATTCAAAAAAGACCACAGAGGTCTACCCTGTGGTCGAAATAACTTCTTCGACTCCCCAGTTACACCATCCTCTCCCTTAACACTTACGAGGTTAGCTGTCGGATTCGGGCCAAAAGAGTAGCCCTACCTTGATTAAGGATTCACCCCAAGTGACAAGAGTCACAAAAGTGGTTCCCCCGCTCTTTAAAGATTCAGCGATTAAGAATGATTTAATTATGAGAGTAATACTACTCCGGTATTTTCCAGTTGTAAAGAGTATGAGTAGCTCATATTCATCCTAAAATACAGAAAAACAGTTAAATATAACCACTTTGATAGCCAAATGATATGAAATCTTTAAATTACTCAGTTATTCACTGTTTTATTTAGAATTAAATTTTATTTTTCTTGATTTTAACAAGATAAAAAGGTGTTTCCTTATGACTCGTTGTCTGGCCCGAACCCATTTTATTATAAATCGAATACTTTAATTTAATAAAAAATAACGATCTATCCAGTACACCCAGGAAAAAGTGTCTAAAGATATTAAAACGGGTAAATAAGTCATATTAAAGAAAATTGGGAGGTATAGAATGGGAGATTATGTGATTAACGTATATGAAAACGAGCAACAAGCAGCAGATGCTATTGAGGAGTTTAAAAAGGAAGGCTATACGACTGATGAAATTTCCGTGATTGCTAACCAGGCAAATGATTTATCCAAGATGTCACAGGAAGTAAAAATATCTACTATGGATGGAGCTATTGCAGGAGCTGCTACCGGAGGGGCACTCGGCATTGCCGGCGCACTCGCAGGATTACCGGCTGTATTGGTCCCAGGTTTAGGGGCAATTTTGGCTGCAGGTCCTGTTTTAACTATGCTCGGCGGTGCGCTAGTTGGAGCCCGATCCAGTGAAGGAGGATTATTAAACTCTCTGATGAATATCGGACTTTCTGAAGAGGACGCTCAACGTTACTCTAATGAAGTCCAGGATGGAAAATTCCTCGTCATACTTCATGCTAAATCTTCCTGATAATAAAAACGGCTTGATGATTCCTACTTGAATCAAGCCGTTTTATATTACCTTAGGAAGTTTAGATCTCTCAGAAACTTTATTTATATTAAAAACTTTTTACTATTTTCGATATAATTTTATTCAACTGATTTTGGTCTTTTTGCCTGTTGAAATTCAAACTGCCTCTAATCGTCCATTCTTAATAGATAGCTGTGTTTTGTAGCTTTCTTTTGGAAATATAAATGTCCATGGCATACTCACTTCATTTGGAATCACAAGCTTAGGTAAGGTAAATTCATTTTCCGCAATAACCTCTCCCTGAATTTTGTATCGTAATCTTGTGTTATTAAATGTAAGCGGCTGATCCGTGAAATTATGGACTAATACGGTCACAAGCAGTGCCTCTTTGTGGTTGATGGCTTCCCGGATAGGAGAGAAAATTACACCTGTGCCGTTTAGATGCTTTGTCTCTACAAATACTTTTTCTATATAGCTTCGGTCCTGGGCAGATAACGCTTTATCCCACGATTTTTCGAACTGCAATTGTTGCATGATTAGAACACTCCTATTGATTCATTACTCCAAAATCCCACTATAATATATGATAAGTTTAACATTAACATAAAAACCCCACCTGTGTTTAACAGATGGGATTATATCATTATCCTCTAAGCATATTACGTCCGCCATTAACCGCGATGATTTGTCCGTTAATATAGCCTGAAATCCTTTTCGTGATTTCCCACTCTTATTTTCTGCCTATGGAAGATGATGTTAATTGGTTTGGTCCGAACCTCGCTTAAAAAGGATGCTAGGCCTAATTGACCTCGCACTCTCTTACTGTCATTACACCATAATGCTTACGCCTGTAAACACTAAGTACAATTCCTATTAAAAACGCATTCAAAATCGTCGACATCCAGCCATAGCTGATAAACGGTAAGTAGATTGTCATAATCGGGACAAACCCGAATATCATCGCAATATTATAGAAAAATTGTAAAGAAAACAGGGCCAGAGCTCCGATAACAAGTAACTTTCCATATCTATTGCGTGCTCCTATCGCAATATACCCCATTCGAATCACAAATAATAGGAGAATAATCAGAACTGCCACGGTGACAACATACCCGAAATGAGAGGTCAGACCCGCCAATGCATAATCGGAATATGTTCCTGGAAGAACATTACCCAGGCCAGCAGAGCTTCCATACCATTTTGCTTCGGTCATCAGCTCCCTTAGTTGCACATACATATACCCTGAACCATCTGCATACTTCTCGGGATTTATATAGGCTGCTATCCGCTCATTCTGATAACCTTTTAAAGAAGGCAAAACGGCTACCAACCCAATTATGAATGCTGTAATCGTACTTGCGGTTATAAATAATGCAGTTTTCTTACTTAAATGGCTCCACCATAACATAATCAAAACTGTCATTCCATAGATAAATGAGATTGCTAGGTCTGGAACCATTAAGAAAAGATAAAAGGAGTAGATAAACAAAAGAAAAAGCTGCCAAACTTTCAATTTCTTATTCTGAAAAAATTGAGCCCAAGCCAGGAAAAAGAACGGCAATGCAATCCAACAATTGAATGAACCAAGCATTGGTATACCAAAATAAGGTTCCCCATTGATTGTATAAGACGGAATTAGCCGTAACCCATAGAGTATAGCTACACCAACCAGATAAAAGGCCCAACCCCATCTTTGCAGCTTCCGATAGTCAAAGTACATAATCCCAATTGCCAGCGCTATGCCTAGCAGACCAAAAATCACTCTATTCCGCATAAATGAATCCTGTATTTCCACTTGTGACGAATCCATTGATAAAATCGGGAGAAATCCAAGCATCATCACTGCTGCTAAAAGGGAAAGAAGCAGCCAATCCACTTTCGGTCGGTATAGCTTGTTCATCTTCTCACCAAGCTTATACGGATCTCCCATTTGCTTAATCGCCTTCTCCTGTGCCTCCGTAGCCGACAGCCCTTTCCCCAGCCAATATTCCTTTGCTTCCTTAAGATGATAATTCAATTCTTTTTCAACACTTACCTTCGCTTCCTTTGAGCGAATTTGCCCGATAACTTCTCCCAAAAAGCGTTCTCTATCATTGACCATTCTGATCACCTCTCCGCCTGTCCTCTCAAGGTAAGACTAGCTAGCCATACTCGTTCATCAGACTTTTCAAGCGCACGTCTCCCCTTGTCGGTCAGCTGATACTTTTTTTCTCCTGATGATCCCCATGAAGCCGTAATGATTCCCGCTAGCTCCTGTTCATGCAAAAACGCATATATAGAACCTTCCTCGTCCTCATACTTTCTTATGCCTCTTACTGCAAGAAGCCTTGTTAATTCAAAGCCTGTCCTTTCCTTTAAAAGAAGCTGGAGGAGGTTAATGAACATATCCTGCTCGCTGAATGATTCTTTTGCGATGGACTTATGAATGCGCTTTTTCATAGTTTCTGAGAAATCTAGCTCCCGCATGCAAGTTTCCTTCATAGCCTTTTTAAGACCCTTCAACCGTTCTTCCATTCGCTATATCCCTCCCAACTATCCTTTAAAAGTGCCTTCGCTCTGCGGAGTCTCGTTTTCACTGTATTGTTATTAATAGATAGTACCTGCGCCATTTCACGAATGGGCATCCCCTCAAAATAATGAAGATAGATGACTTCCCGATATTTAATCGGCAGATGCATAACAGAATGCGCCAGACGTTCTTCTTCATCTTGCCGAATAACCGCTTGTTCAGTGCTATGCCCACTTTCACCAGAATAAATGTATTCATCACTTGAGAGGAAGACATGGTTTTTGTACCAGCTTTTCAAATAATCCTTGCAATGATTAATAGCTATTCTCCACAACCATGTCCTAATTTTTGATTTCCCCTTATATGTATGAAGGGATTGATAGCATTTTACAAAGATATCTTGGGTAAGGTCCTCAGCAAGTTCACGATTCTTCACATAAGAATAGGAGAGTTGTAAAATTTCTTGCCCATATTGGTCCATCAGTTCGTCGATGATGATCTCCTTTTCCTCAATAACGAGGCGTTCCATTGTTATTTCATCCACTATTTCTCCCCCTTCCTAAATATTGACGAGGCTATTCCGTTTCCGGTTTTAGTTTTTTTAAAATAAAGTTCATTTGTTTATTCAGGCTTGATCACATTCGGATAATCAGTCGGTCTCATGGAGATAATCCCGTGTACAAACAATACGCATAGAAATATTGATTACTTGTTTAAAATAGAAATTAAAATTACCGATATATAGATTCAAAACAACATATACATATATTACCACCAACAATAACTTTCTTTAGTAGATTAGTAACATTTTTATTTCTCATTTAAATATTTCCAAATTGCTCTGGTATATTAATTGTCATAAAATTAAGTATACTTATAAAAATTGGGGTGAATGAGATGAAAGCAGGAGTTTATCATGGCTTAAATGATGTACGAGTTGAAGAGTTACCAATGCCAACAATCGGACCGAAGGATGTATTATTGCGTACATTGCGTTGTGGTATTTGCGGTACAGATATTAATATAGTTAAAGCTGGTGCCGGAAATATGGGCATCCGGTTTGAAAAAGAATTCGGTCATGAATTTTTCGGTGAAGTAGCAGAAGTAGGCTCAGAGGTAAAGGACATTCACGTAGGAATGCGCGTCGGGGTGAACCCAATTACCGCTAAACGAGTTGGAAAAGCACTTTCCTGTGAAGCCGGCGGCTTTTCTCAATTTGTGGTCATCGAAGATGCGGCATTAAATTATAACTTATACACTTTTTCAGATGAAGTAACACCTGAAGAAGCGGCATTAATGGAGCCTATGAGCGTTGGTTTTCATGGTGCTTTCTCAACTAACCCTAAACCAGGTGAACATATCGTAGTACTTGGTGCCGGTCCGATCGGATTATCAGCTGCTGCTGGCTTGATTGGTGAGGGTATTAAAGATGTAGTTGTAGTAGATATCAATGATTGGCGTTTAGCTAAAGCTCAAGAATTAGGTGCGAAAACAATCAATACAAGTAAACAAGACTTAGCTACAGCACTTGTGGAGTATTTCGGAACAGTTGATTACTATGGTCATTCAATTCCAAATGTGGATGCTTTTGTTGATGCTGCTGGTGCCGCCCCTTTATTTGAACAAGTATTCAATTTGGCTAAACCTGATGCTCGTTTTGCCATAGTGGCTGTGTACAAGCAAGAAGTACCAATAAGTTTTGGAGCTATGATGGGAAAAGAGCTGAAAATTATTGGTGCAAGCGGATATACACATGAAGATATCGTACGTGTTGTTGATCATATTGAGAAGAAAAAAACACCAATCGCAACAATGGTAACGCAAGTCTATAAATTAGACGACCTTTCAAAGGCTTTTGACACAGCTATCGCTGCCAATGAAACGATTAAAGTTGTTGTAGATCTTACTGATTAATAATTCATCGTGCATTAAAGACACTAAAGACTCTTTAATATTATAAAAATTACAATCGACATTTTTATGTTAATAACTTAAAAAGAAGTCCCTTAAAAGTGCGTAGCTTTTGAGAGGCTTCTTTGTAATTTTTATTACGTTAACGTAAGATCATGTTGTAGCCATGAATATTTTGCGCTCATTCTTCTCGCAGATTTCTTCTTTATACCTTCTCCAATAATCTAGTGGTTTGAATATATGTTTTTTAAGAGTATCTTCCACTCGTTCCATCTCTTTATTCTCAATTATAGAAAGTATATTTCTATGTTCAGCAATCATCTGTTCAAAATGATGTTGGCTAAAGTTAATCATTCGGTGATAATCCATATTCATACGTGAAATTGCTTTCCAAGTATTATCCCTATGATGGCCTCGGAAGATAATCGAATGAAAGCCATCATCTAATTCATTAAATTGTCTAGTCATCTTTTTTGGACTCAGTGTGTTTTGTTGAATCAACAGTATTTCTTGAAGATCAAGATTTCTCCTTAACTGATCAACATTCTCTTCAGAAAAATAATTACATGCTGATTTTAAATATTTCTTTTCTAAGTCAAACCACATAAACGACGCTTCTTCAACCAATTCCAAATTTATTCTTGAAACATATGACCCAACTTGTGGAATAACATCTACAAGATGCTCTTGATGTAGTTTCCATAACGCACTTTTTATAGGCGTACTTGATACTTTTAATGCCTCAGTCAGTTCTCCAACACTCAATAACTGTCCAGGCAGTAATTCTAATGATAATATCCCTTCTTTAATTGCTCTATACGAGTAGTTATTATTATTCTCACCTGGTAACCTTGATAACATTTTCACCATACTTAGTCTCACTCCTATTAGAGAAAACACTGCTAGTCTCTGTTCAAAGCTTTATATAAGTAAAGAAGATAGTTAAATTCCGTCTAACTATCTTCTTACCTACGGCAGAAATGAAATGATGTTTTAAATTACATAATCTAAAAACCTATTATTTATATAAACACTTCATTAAATTCTTGTATCGATAAATCCACAAAATGCATCGACAGGGCTTACACCTTTAAATTCTGAACGTCCTAACAATTTATCAACTATTGCAGATAATGTATGTTCATGACTATCATAGGCATTTATGTATGTCTTAACTTGCGGTACATCTGCTAAATGGAATGGACATTGTAAAGATATAAATATTGTCGGTACTTCATTTACATAGAACGGTATATCTGGAGTTCCCTTTGAAGGATTCCATTGAATACGCTGATCTGTGCTTGGTGGTACGTCTGCTATGTTTATGATTAAATCATACTTACTTGTTAAATCAGATATTGGACGTTTTTGAGCATATACGTTCATGACTGCACCTAACATTTCTTGTGGTGGAAGTTTTAATATCTTATCTATTGCAGATTCATATATTTCAACTTCAAAACCTGCTTTTTCAAGTAATTCCTTCATTAATTCGATTGGCTTTTTCTTACCAACCGACATAGCAGCCATGATTTTACCATAAGCAGATTCTGGTCCTTTTACATCAACAAGTAAAACCCTCTTATTCTTTTCTGGATTGATTGGTAATAATTCCTGCTTATTCTTCACTAATGTAATCGCTTTATCTGATATTTCTGGTGCAACAGCCTTATTTGCTTCTGTTCCGATTTTAGCCATGGCTTCTTCTTTTGGCTGTAAAATTTCAGTTTTAGCTTTTGTGTGTAATCCTAAAGATGCTTTCAATCCTAATATACGAGTTAATGCCTCTTCAAGTCTTTCTTCAGTGATGATTCCTTTTTTATAGCCTTCCATCATCCAGTTGAAGTCTTCCTCCGGGTCATTGAAGAATAAGAATAAGTCACAGCCAGCAGCTATAGCTGTAGGTAACATCTCACTGCGCTTCATAGCAGATGTCATCGCTACCATGTGAGAAGCATCCGTTACGATTACACCATTAAAGTTCAATTTATCTCTTAATAGATTTTGTAAGACGATATTACTTAAACTTGATGGCGTTGCTAACTCTTCAATCGTTGCATCTGGTTTAAAGTGACGTACATATTCCGGTAAAGCGATGTGTCCTGACATGATAGAAGGTAATCCCGCTTCTATTAATCCTCCATATACTTTTCCGAATGTATTATCCCACTCTTCTACTGTTAACGTGTTTGGAGCAAATGATAAGTGATGATCCCTTTCATCTACGCCATCTCCAGGGAAGTGCTTAGCAGCTGGAGCTATACCACTTTCCATTATTCCTCTCATATATTCTAAAGAGTATTCTAAAACTTGCTCTGCTTTATTGGAGTAGCAACGAGTAGATATTACTGGGTTTCTCCAGTTCATATCGATATCAACAACTGGTGCAAAGCTCCAGTTACACCCGATAGCAGCAGCTTCCTCTCCGGATACTCTCCCCAATTCATAAGCATACTTAGGATCATTTGTAGCACCTATTTTTACTTGATGACCTACATATGTACCATCTATACAAGCACCATTTCCACCGCACTCTGTATTTGCAGCTATTAATAGAGGAACCTTACTATTTTCTTGTAAGATTTTATTTTGGTCATATACTTGTTCAGCTGTAGCTGGATTGTAACGAACGGCACCGATATGATAAGTAGCTAACATTCCTTTTAAGTACTCTTCATCGCGGCTGGCTCCCATGTTTACGAATAACTGACCGATTTTTTCCTCGATTGTCATCTCTGCAATTGTATCTTCTACCCATTTAATATCTTTATCTGTTAAATTAAACGGTTTTGCTTTTAAATCTACCATCATTGTTTTTTCCTTTAAGTCGATCATTAACTAAATCCTCCACCGTAAAATATCTAGAATTGGCTCTAATGATTATTCATACCAATTAGAGCCAATAATTCATCCTTAATCTTCAATTCATTAACTATTTGCATTACGTTTTGCTTCTAATTCTTTACTTAATTCAATTGTTTTTTGCTTGTTTAAAGGATACATGAATAAAACAACTGCAATGATTCCGTATAATACACCCGGCACTAATGTACCTAGCATGTAAATACCATCTAATACTTCTTGTGGTTGCGTACCTAATGTAGCATTATAACCAACAGCGGCGATTGCCACCCCACCGATACCACCAGCTACTGCTTGTCCTATTTTTCTAGACATAGAAACAATAGAATAAACCGTTGCATCTTCTCGTAATGATGTTAGGTATTCATGATAGTCAATAACATCTGAAATGAATGCATAAGTAATAAAACTATAGAAACTCATGCCCATCATAGCTAGTGCTACAATAGCGATAAACGGCATTGTTTCAATACCTTTTAAGAAGAATAGCGCAATGTATATAACACTTGCAAATGCCATTCCGACAATTGAGATTTCCTTTTTACCAAACTTTGCAACTAGTGGCTTAACTAATGGAACTGTAATGAACATTGACGCCATTTGAACAAGTCCAATTATACTTAGCGCTGCTGCATTACCGAAATAATCTTTGAACAAGTACGTATTAACTGCCATAACAATAAAAGATGTTAACATAGTCATGAGTGATGCTGTTAGTACCCATAGGAATGGTTTATTTTTCACTAAGCTTTTCAAAGAACGCAGGAAATCACCCTTCTTCACTTCTTTTGCTGGTGCCTCAATACGTTCTGTTGAAAGTTTGTAGCAACCAATATAACAAGCAATTGCTAACACACCGAAGATACAAGCTGTCATGAACATGCGATCTGCACTAATTTTGTTATCAATAAATACAATCATTGGTCCAAGAACATTAATAATAAGACCTGCTAAGCTAGCACCTACTGTACGCCATGTAGACAATGTTGTTCTTTCAACTGGATCAGCTGTAATAACAGAAGCCATTGATCCATAAGGAATATTAACTGTACTGTATAATGTACCCCAAACAATATATGTCACAAATGCCCATGCTAGATAGAATCCATCTGACATTCCAGGAATGGTTGTGAACATTAAAACACCTGTAAATACTAATGGGAATGACATACGCAATATCCAAGGCTTAAACTTTCCATTTTTTGTTGTTGGTCGTGTATCAATAAAACGTCCCCAAGCTACATCAGCAAATGCGTCCCATAGTCGAGCGACCATAAATAATACCCCTACTGTTGCAGCACTAATATGGAAAATATCTGTATAAAATACCATTAAAAATGTACTAGTTAATAAGAAAAAGAAATCGTTTCCAAAGTCACCTAGTAAATAGCCTACTTTATCTCGTAAGCCGAATGGTCTTACCGTACTAGAGTTAAGTTGTTCCTCCTGCTGGAGTACTGGTTCTCTCATGCTCATTTAGTTATCCTCCTTAATCTATCCAACAAATATAATTTGCTCAGTATTGAGCATAATTAACTAAACATATACCTTCTTTTTCTTAAGATAGAAGGGTGTTTACTCTTATGAACGGAACAGCCTTACATTTGCTCAATATTGAGCATAATTTATTAAAGTTTTATTTATAATTTGGTATGTATATTGTGTTCTTCTTTCTTTGTTACATAAATCGAGATATTGCTCAATATTGAGCATATTCAATCAAAGTTACTTATAAATTGGTATGAGTGTTGTTTTCTAACTTTTTGATATAGAAAATTTAGATTGCTCAGTACTGAGCATAATTAACCAAAAGTTTGTCTTCCTTTCATTTTCCGATAACTAGTTGGTGTCATCCCAATTCTCTCTTTAAAAAAGCGACTGAAGTGGGCGGCACTTCCAAAACCCGTCGAGCGGAATATGTCTTCCAGTGATTGATCAAGCTTCATTTCCAATAAATACTTTACCTGAATCAGTCTGCATTCCATTACATATTCCATGACCGTATAGCCAGTAACCTCTTTAAAGACATGGGATACATAGTATTTATTTAGATTAAACTCTTTTGCAATACGTTCTAAGCTGATTTTTTCGCAATAGTGCTGATTAATCCATGAGAGAATATTCTCAGCATGCTGTTTCTTTTCTGTCTTCTTTTGTTCGACGTGCAGCTGTGAACATTGGCTCATTTTATAAATCTTCATCAATAGTTGGAGAAATTCTATTTTCAGTTCTGTTTCTAATATCGAATTTATTTTACCTGTAGATTGAAACTCCTGATCGATTATCTCCAGTTGCTTTGCGAACCATTTAATTTTCTCTGCAACATATTTACCCGAAGCATCAAATCCAGTTCGCAAAATACAGTTATTCAGCTTTTGAAAAGGGTCCAAAAGATTTGGCATGCCCAAAACAGGAAATAACCTCCCTAACCAAGCTGGTGAAAAATGAATGGTACTCCTTACATAGGTATCAGGAGAAACAGTATTTGTCTTATGTAAAGTAAATCTGTCCAAAAGAATGATATCTCCTGGTTGTAAGTCATACATTTTATTATGAATAAAATAATTACACTGCCCCTCTTCAAAGACATAAATCTCATATGTACCGTGTGTTTCAAATTGATTAAATCCAGTCACATCTGTATTTAATCCTTGAAGACGATAAGAAGCCAAAATAGATCCATCTAAAACTTTAGGTTGATAAATATCCTTTGCCCATTTATTCACTACTTTTCACACTCCCGGAAGTCAGCGTTCTTAAAGGGCATTCTTTAGAACACCTACTTATTATACTAGTATATCAATAAATAAAATTCATTACATGAAAGTGCTTACTTTTTTATGTTTTTTGATTTATTTTGCTAATACGTATTGAAATCTAAAATTATATTGATATAGTAAATGTTTGTTTTTCACAATCCCGTTAGAGGTTAGACATTGAAACATAGATTTGTTTGTATAATCTAAGCATGTTGGAAAACTCATCAAATATAAAAAGAGTTACCGTCAAAGTGCTTTCTACTTCCATTTTTTTGACTCATATTGCTCTCTCTTGTTTGCCAAAAGATACAGAAAAATAATAATTTTATAAGGCCAGCAAAGATAAATATTAAAAAACACAAGCTCTTTGGACTTGTGTTTGTCTTCACTCATTCACTTTATTAAATAAATCCATAATATGGGCTTTGGCTATTTGCATAATGTGCCCAGTTAATGAGTGTAATAAAATCATACACAGGTAGCTGCACTGCTTGCTGGATATCAAATGCATAGGGAGGAAGGTCACTGCATTCTAATAAGATGGCTCCGATTTCAGGATGCTTTTCCTTTATCTCAATTGCCTTTTTTACAACCTCATCCCTCAGCTTTTCATTATTAAACGTACCAGTTCCATTAGAAATAGATGAAAACTCTTCTCCCTGACTTAAATCACCAATGACTAAATTAGACCTGTCTGTAACACCGCAAGTTTTTAAAAGAGAATCAGTCAATCCTTTTTCATAGGCTGTTAATATACCGATCTTTTGCCCTGGCTTTAATCCAACCTGAATCATCGGCATTTGAACTAGGCTAGACAGATAAACAGGAATTTCTAATGCATTTGCTATTTGCTTATGAAAGTTTCCAAAGAATCCACAGGCACTGGAAATTACTTTTGCCCCTTCACTTTGAAGCTGCTTTGCTGCTTCAATAATCCCTTTTTCCAGAGTTCTATCATTATTTAAAAGACGCTGACCCGTACAGCCGGGAACCAATTTATAATGAACAGGAAACGGAAAGGTTGAATAATTTGCGACATTGCCGGGAATGACAGGATAGGAATTCTCATCCAAGTACAAAATCCCAACAGAAAAACCTGTTACATAGCGTCCCTTTTTTTGTACAAGCTGGCCTGGATTTGTGCCAGGACCAATATATCCATAATGCATTCAATCTTCTCCCCTTTCTTATCAGAATTAGTCTTTTACAGAAATATGGATTTATGCAAAAAAGACAGCAGAAGAAGCCCGGAAATCTTCACCTTGACCCAATTTAAATTATCCAAAGACTAAGAACAGCGGAAAATAAATTAGGTTTTTGAGATGGGCAATAATCCAAATAAAAAAAAGTTGCCGACAAGACATCATCCTGTGGCAACTCTTTTATTAAAATCAAGCCTTTAATCCGTAATAATTTTTTTTTGCAAACAATAGATCCATAATAACAAGGATAAAACGAGGAAAATCAGCATTGTCATGCTCAAGCCATTAATATAATCTCCCCACTGGAGTGACCCAACCATCATCCCTACACTGCCGATCACTGTAAAGCCAAAGTTCATTAGACTTGAAGCTGCTCCGACATTTGACTTTTGCATAGATAATAGCGTATTTGACACCATCGGTCTGAGATATGTCGTGATAACCGTGAAGGGCACATAGCATACAAGAAATACAAATGGGCTGATGGAACCTACTAAGAAGAGCAGGCAGATAGATATTGTGACAATTACAAATGCGATATTGATCGATTTTTTTATCGAACCGCCACCAACACGCATATAAAGAAATGGTCCAATCAAACCTATACAAGCTGCACCGGCAAAGTAAAGGCTGAAGGCAGATTCTGAGATGCCAAATCCATCTATATAAATATATGAAGCGAGTGTTAGATATGCCATAAACGGTGCCATTAAGAGAGCAACAACAAGCAATAGGCTGGTAAACTTCTTATCCTTCACAATACTTGTAAGCCCTAAGATAGATTTAAATATACTGCCAGATACTCGCTTTTCCTGCGGCAAAGTTTCTTCTAAAAGAAATCCTCCTATAAGTGATACTAGGAATAGAGCAGCTAGAGCAACAAATGTCATCTTCCAGCTGAAAAAGGCTAAAATAACCGCTCCCAAAATAGGCGCTAGCATTGGAGCAAGCAGAACGATCGCCTGCGTGATTGACAAAACATTAGACATCTCTTTTCCTTCGAAGCTGTCTTTAATCAAAGCTGTAGAGATGGCAACCATCCCTCCTGCACCAAATGCCTGAATTGCCCGTGCTGCAATCATGATCCAAATCGATGGCGAAATTGCACAAATGATGCTAAAAGTTAGTGCGACAAGGATACTGCCCAACAGGACTGGCTTTCGTCCGTACTTATCACTCATTGGGCCAAGAATGAGGATACCAATTGCCATAAAAATAAAGAATATCGTCATTGTATAGCTCGTTACTGACGAGGTTGTTTGATAATAGTTTGTCATCTCAGGCAACGAAGGCATATATAAGTCTGTTGCCAGAGGAGGCGTCATCGATAATAGTGCGATGAAAGCAATAAGCCCGCCCTTTTTTAAATATTTTTGTTCCATTGACATCTTCCTATCTTCCTAATGATTACATGGATTATTAGGATTAAATTAAAAAAAATTCAATTACGTCATCATTAGTTTTGTTAACGAAAATAATCCACATTATCTTAGGGTAACAGGAAACTGCTGAGCTGGGCGTATGTAAAATATAGAAATATTGAGGGGGTATCCAAGAGGACTGTTTCAACTTATTAGGTAATACATCTTGAACCTAATAGTCATCTCTAAATTAAAGAGGCTATTCGGATATGCTTTTATCTAAACTATTAAGAAGTGCCTGTACCGCATCTTTTTATATAATTAAAAATTCTAAAAACAACTACTACTCTGGAAAATAACAAAGACTTTTTGCATCCTAACAAGGCTGTTAGTTATAAAAAATCAATAAAAATTTGGTGTATACTCCGTTATAGTTAATCAATAATTTATGAGGTGTTACCATGAATACAATCACAATTGACAATAAAACTAAATCACAACTTAACATAGAATATATGAACGCTGTTTACGCTGTTAGCAGTGCTAAACATCCAGCTGAATATCTATACAAAGTTACTCAATATAAGAAAGCAAAGCATTATAAACAACTCTTAGAAGGCCATTTAAATCAACATCAATGTTCTTAATATTTTTAATATACGTAATGTATATAAAGAAAAAAAAGCGTACCTAGTGTATTGGATCCGTAAGTTAGGACTGCATCGCTACACTAGGAACGCTTCTTTTTTATATTATCCTATTCTGCTATTTAACGAACGTCCAATTCTAAACATACTAATGCCACCCTAAGGATGAAAGTGTGTAAATCTTTAACGAAGTACCTTCCTATCGAGGTTTCGCCATATCTGAGGTACAACACTTTAACTGTGATTTACAATGGGTTGCGTTAGTAAAAACTATATCAATACAAGATTTATAATAATTTTAAATGACCAGTTACTTCATCCACTTTCTCTCTTTCGCCAAGTATAGCAAGACACGTATCTGTTTTAACACCGTTGAACATGGTCAATCCGTTATCGGTGATAAGTCTTACAGGTAATTCTTTTTCTTTCGCAAGATGATAAATCGTATATAATTCATCCAAACTTTCTACATAAACAGTTACTTTTACAAATGTCTCATCAAACCATTTGTTTAGTATTTCTTTGTGGTTTTCATTTCCATTATATTCAATCCACTTTACAACCCCTAAAGAAGCATGGCTTCCTTGGGCTACATATTTCCCTTTTGTCATTTGTAAATCTTTTCTCATCACGATAACCATCTTTGTTGTGCTTGACTTCTTTTCCAAGTTGATATCTCCTTTTCGCATAGAATATGTTGAAATTGTATACCCAACTCCATTTTATTTTTTTATATGCCTATTGGTGCCTATGTGGAGAAAATTCAATGATTAATAGTTAGTGGTAAGGTCTTGGTCAATTCACCCTTTTAAAAAAGGGACTAATATTCATTGTTAGTTTTCTAAGCTATCGCTAATGCTGTTTGCTATAGTGCAGGTTAACTTATGTATTTTTAAATGGTGTCTGTACATCCTTTTTTCACCATTAAAAACCAAAAAAAGAAGCATCCCGCAAGTTTTTCAACTTGTAGGATACTTCTTTAAATGGGGGAAGCAGATTACATCATGCCGCCCATTCCGCCCATACCACCCATGTCAGGCATTCCGCCGCCTGCACCAGCTGGCTCTGGCTTGTCAGCAACAACTGCTTCAGTTGTTAAGAACATAGCTGCAACAGAAGCTGCGTTTTGAAGTGCAGAACGAGTTACTTTAGTAGGATCCACGATACCGGATTCGATCATGTTTACCCATTGGCCATTAGCTGCATTGAAGCCAATGCCGATTTCTTCTTTTTTAAGACGTTCTACAACTACAGAACCTTCAAGGCCTGCGTTGTGAGCGATTTGGCGAACTGGCTCTTCAAGAGCACGAAGTACGATGTTAACACCAGTTTGTGCATCGCCTTCAAGTTCCACAGCAGCCACTTTATTGTACACACTTACAAGTGCAGTACCACCACCGGCTACGATACCTTCTTCAACAGCAGCACGAGTGGAGTTTAGAGCATCTTCAATGCGAAGTTTGCGCTCTTTCAATTCTGTTTCAGTTGCTGCACCTACTTTGATAACGGCTACGCCGCCAGCAAGTTTAGCAAGACGCTCTTGTAATTTTTCTTTATCAAATTCAGAAGTAGTTTCTTCTAATTGGGAACGAATTTGATTGATACGTGCACCGATTTCGCTAGTTTCTCCAGCACCTTCAACGATTGTAGTTGTTTCTTTTGTAACAACAACTTTCGCAGCGCGTCCAAGAGAAGTTAATGTAGCAGATTTAAGGTCACGGCCTAGTTCTTCAGTGATTACTTCACCGCCAGTTAATGCAGCGATGTCTTCAAGCATAGCTTTACGACGGTCACCGAATCCAGGAGCTTTAACAGCTACTGCATTGAATGTTCCGCGAAGTTTGTTCACAACTAGAGTTGCTTGTGCTTCACCTTCAACATCCTCAGCGATTAGCAATAAAGGTTTACCTTGTTGAACAACTTGTTCAAGGACAGGAAGTACTTCCTGGATGTTAGAGATTTTCTTATCTGTGATCAAGATGTATGGATTTTCTAGTACAGCTTCCATTTTATCGGAATCTGTTACCATGTATGGAGAAGAATATCCACGGTCGAATTGCATACCTTCTACTACATCTAGTTCAGTTGTAAATCCTTTGGATTCTTCGATTGTGATAACTCCGTCGTTACCAACGCGTTCCATTGCTTCAGCAATTAGAGCGCCAACTTCTTCGTCAGCAGAAGAAATCGCAGCAACTTGTGCAATGGATTCTTTGCCTTCGATTGGTTTGGAGATTGCTTGTAATTCTTCAATTGCAACAGAAACAGCTTTTTCAATCCCTTTACGAACGCCCATTGGGTTAGCGCCAGCTGTTACGTTTTTCAATCCTTCACGAATCATAGCTTGGGCAAGAACTGTTGCAGTAGTTGTACCGTCACCAGCAATTTCATTTGTTTTGCTTGCTACTTCTGCAACCAATTTAGCACCCATGTTTTCAAACGCGTCTTCAAGCTCGATTTCTTTTGCGATTGTTACACCATCATTTGTGATAAGTGGGGAACCGAATTTCTTTTCAAGAACAACGTTACGTCCTTTTGGTCCAAGTGTAACTTTTACTGTATCAGCTAATGCATCTACCCCACGTAACATAGCGCGGCGAGCTTCTTCACTAAATTTAATATCTTTTGCCATACGTAAATTACCTCCTCGATTTTTTTGTTATGTCTTATTTTTTAATCGACATTTTCGTTAAGCAATAACGGCCAAAATGTCGCTTTCACGTAAAATTAAGTATTCTTTACCTTCGTATTTAATTTCTGTACCTGAATATTTAGAGAAGATAATATGATCGCCTTCAGATACTTCCAATCCTACTCGCTCACCATTCTCAAGGACACGGCCTGTTCCTACCGCTACAATTTTGCCTTCAGATGGTTTTTCTTTGGCAGTGTCTGGTAACACGATGCCGCTTGCAGTTTTTTCCTCTTGTGCGACAAGTTCAATCACAACGCGATCTCCTAGTGGCTTTAACAAGTAAAACTACCTCCTTAAAGTTATCTCCATTTTTATTAGCACTCATCATCGTTGAGTGCTAACACAATTTATAGTTTAAATAAAGAACCAATGATTTGCAAGTAATATTAGTTAAAATTTTTAAATTTTATCACCATTTATTTATCTTACCCAAATAAGGTCTAAATATCCTTTTTATTTCAGTTTGGTAGATGAAGAGAAGGAAAATGTTTCGCAATTGTAACTATGAGGTAAAAACGGTTAAAATTAAAGATATGCGCAATCTAATATCTATATAAAAGATTAAGGGAGTTTTTCTATTTGAAAAAATATTACTGGTCAATTCTCATTACCTATATTGCCATGCAATTTTCTTCTATTCTTGGTATCCCAATTATGCTGGTTTTCTTATCGAACACGAATATCCCCGCGGAACGGATAGAAGTATTGGCTGCAGGGTATTGGATTGTTATAAGCTTTATTCTGGCTTCTATCATTACTCTAGTCCTACTGAGATATGAAAAAAATAATAGAAGCTTAGGCGATCAGGCAAGTGTGGGAGCTTCGATCGGCTGGGCAATTGGCGGAGTATTTCTTGCTTTGTTTTCACAATCTATAGCTGGTAATATCGAACGAATTATTGGTATTCCTACCGGGTCTGAAAATACACAGAATATACTCGGTCTCATTGAGGCAGTACCGCTTGTTATGGTAGTCAGTTCTGTACTTGGGCCATTTTTAGAAGAGATTGTCTTTAGGAAAATTATCTTTGGCACATTACACAAGCGATTGAATTTCTTCCTGAGCGCGTTAATCAGTTCACTGATCTTTGCCGTTGCTCACATGGAATTTGTACATATCCTGCTTTATACAGCAATGGGATTCACATTTGCTTATTTATATGTTAAAACAAAGAGAATCCTTGTTCCTATTTTTGCCCACATTACTATGAATACATTAGTTGTAATCGTACAATCACTTTACAAAGATGATATATTAAAAAATATGGAAGAGCTTAATAAAGTTCAAAGCTTTATCGGAGGTTTGTTATGAGACGTTCACCGTTGTATATGGCAACGACTTACTTAATTTTAGGTGCTATTTTTATATTTTTTGCTGTTCAAAATGTATCACGCAGCGGTTGGGATTTCTTTACCTATTTCCTGATCATACTGGCTACACTTGATGTTGGTTCAGGAATCCGCTTGGTGATGATTCATAAGCAAATAAAGAAAATGAAAAGTGAAAAACCAAAAGAATAACAAAAAAAATCTCGGAGGGAAAACCTTCGAGATTTTTTATTCTGTATCTTCCGTATTTCCGGATGGATAATGTTTAAGAAAATATACTAATGATTGCAATTCGACTGCAAGGTCAATATGATGGACACGAATGCTGTCTGGCACATTCAGACGTGCCGGTGTAAAGTTTAAAATAGCCTTAATGTTCGCAGCCACTAAACGATCTGTAATAGATTGGGCAACCTGTGATGGAACTGTTAAAATAGCTACACTAATATCTTGCTTTTCAAGTTTTTTCTCCAGTTCATCCATATGATAGAGCGGAACATCCCCTATAAGGGTTCCTACTTTATCAGGAGAAACATCAAACGCCATTTCAATCTTTGTATTATTATTTTTCATAAAATTATAATTTAAGAAAGCTGTACCTAGATTCCCGACTCCAATTAGAGCTACCTTTGTAATCTCATCTTGATCGAGAGTTTTTCTAAAGAAGGATAATAGATAATTAACATTGTAACCATACCCTTTTTTACCTAAAGCACCAAAGTACGAGAAATCTCTT
>NZ_JBZAJD010000014.1:0-43432 GCF_058216035.1 Pradoshia sp. Z4_20 | reverse complement strand
TACCCTGGCTACTGATAGATTAAATTCATATGAAAAAAGTTCAACCAGAAAGTTCTGGCTGAACTATATAATACGAACCTGCCCCTTTTGTACAATAAGAAATTCAACACAAAAAGGCATTAATCCTTTTAAGATCAACGCCCCATATAGTTTAAGTGTATTTTTTCACAAAGATAATTATTTATGAGTTATATCTAACTGTATATGAAACAATGTATAAATCAAAGATTTGTTCGTTCTAAAATGTAATAAGAAATCAAAAACGTTCATAAAGTGATTGGATACCTTTACGAACGTTTTTTCTGTTGTTTATTATTTAATTTGTTGGTCGGCTATTTTTAATAAATAGTGATCCGATTAAGCCAATCAAACCAGTCACTAATACAGCGTAAAATGCATAGTTAATACCATTTGCTAAAAATTCCGCAGGATTAGCTGCACCAAATTCTGCAATATAGTTATTCTGACCAGCAGTAAATAATGTAATGGCAAGAGCTGTACCAGCAGCACCTGCAACTTGAGTTAATGTATTCATTGCAGCTGAACCATCTGCATATAAATGTTTTGGTAGCTGATTCATCGCATTTGTTTGTGCTGGCATAATTGTCATTGAAATACCTAAGAAAAGAATACATAGTGCAGCAATCACTTGCCATACTGGTGTCGTTGCTGAAAGAATTACAATAAACATAATTGCACCAATTGTAATCAGTGTAAATCCAATACGTGTGAAAACACGAGCACCAACTTTATCGAAATTTGATCCAACGATAGGTGCCATAATAATATTTAAAACGTTAGCAGGTAACATTAATAACCCAGCAGCAATAGCTGTATAAGCTAATACACTCTTTAAGTAAAGTGGAATTAAGATCGCAACCGATAAAATTACGAATAATGTCGTGAACATTAATACTGAACCTAATGCGAACATTGGATATTTAAATACACGTAAATTAATCATTGGCTCTTCCATTTTAAATTGGCGAACTGTAAATAAAATCAATGCCAACACACCTGCTACTAATGGTGCCCATACTTTCACGTCCGATAATGGTAATTCTGCTAGTGTTGCTAATGCATACACGATACCTCCAAAGGCGATTGTAGATAATAATAACGATAGTATATCAATTTTCGGCTTAGAAATATCTGAAACGTTCTCCATCCTTGGTGCCACTATTACTAATAAAATGATATTTAACGTCATCATAATCCAGAAGATATAATTCCAGCTAGCAGCACTAATAATTAAACCACTTAGTGTTGGTCCTAATGCTGGTCCTGCTGTAATTACTAAACCAACGATTCCCATCACTGCTCCTCGTTTTTGAATTGGGAAAATTATTAGCACAACGCTAAACATTAATGGCAGGAAAATCCCTGTCCCCATTGCTTGAATTAAACGACCGATTAATAAAATTGAAAAACTTTGGGCAATCGCTGCAAGCAAAGCACCCATTGTAGAAATAATTAATGCCCCTACAATTAGTTGACGTGTTGTAAACCAACGTACTAAATACGCCGATAACGGTACCAAAATTGCTAAAACTAATAAATAACCTGTAGTAAGCCACTGTGCTGTACCTGCACTAATCGAGAAATCTTCCATAATATTTGTCAATGCCATATTTAATGCTGTTTCACCAAATAAACCGATGAAAGAACCAATCATTAAAACAGCAGCCATCAATTTCGGATTTTTCACTTGTAAATGTGATTCCATAAAAAAAAAACTCCCTATTCTATATAGTTTTGACGTAATGACTTTGTAAAAATACATAAAAATCAGGTAGATATAATACCAATAATTACGGTACTTTCGATAAAACCGTTTAGTCTAGTTACAACTATAGCAAAATTTTTTTGAAAAATTCAATTCTAATGTTTCTGATACAACCAACGAAAGTCACATTTTAGACACATTTTTTCAAAATAAACCCAGTGAAAGGTGGATTGAAAGATATGATTTTATATTTCAACTAATATGTAAACGTTCTCTTTTATTAATCTATCTAAATTCCCTACCTATAAGTCCAGTTAAAATGCGATTATATCAAGGTTTATTGGGGCTATAAAAATCAGCGTTACGTAATTCTTTTAAATTTCAACAGTTGAGTTGACAAATCTACGGAATTAAGGGAAAAAATATATTTAGAATAATTAGACTTTATATAGAAAAGAGCTTCGATTAAATCTAAAATGAAAAATTATTGAAGGAAACACCGAAGTACAATGAAATTGACAGCTATAATGTTAACGAATTACATAAAATTTCTATACGGGTGGACAGATGAGACTAAATATGTGTGGGAACATAATTAGATGAATATGACTTAAAGGTAAGCACAAAATATAAAAATAAGCACACCTTCTCGGTACGCATTACAAAAAGGGATTAATCCTTTAAGATCAGCCCCGTTTGATTTAGTACAATTTTCACAAATAAAGCTTGAAATTTAGTTAATATAACCACTTCCATACACTATCTCCTTCCTCTTTTCTTACTCCTCTATATGAAAAAACATTCGGAATATATCGATATTCAACTAATAAGGCTTATAGAACTAACCTGCCCCGTTTCTACAATAAAGAATTCAACAAAAAAGAGCATTAATCCTTCCTGGAGCAATGCCCTTGATCGTATCAGAAAAACTTTTTATATAACCCCTTCGCAATGCCCCACTTAAATAAGCGTAAATTTTAGTCGTTTCGCTCTTTTCGTGTCCCATCAAATTTTGAATGACTTCTAAAGGTGCCCCATTATTCAATAAAGTAGTGGCATAACTATGTCTCAACTGATGGGGGTGAATACTTTTATTGATGCCAAATCTTTTCGATATCTGTTTTATGATATATCTCATTTGAGCTATGCTCATACGATGAGGAGCACGTACGGTTACAAATAAAGCTTCTTGATCATCTGTTCTCTCATCCAGGTACCTCTTCAATCAGATATCACACCTAGTATTAAAGTAAACTTCTCTTTCTTTATTTCCCTTACCTAAGACAATTACGGACTGGTTAGAAAAATTAATAGATTGTCGATTCAAATTAACGGCTTCCCCAATTCGACAACCGGTTGAATACATAAACTCGAACAATGCATTTTCTAATGTTGTATCACAAGCTTCTCTTAAATGCTCAATTTCTACTTCAGTTAAAAACTTTGGTATGCGGACATCTAATTTCGGTTCCTTAATTTTCGCGGCTGGATTACCATTCAGGACATTTTCATCTTGAGCCCATCTAAACAACGACTTTATAAAACGTATCCTATGACTCAGGCTAGCAGCCTTTAATTGATCAGCAACATTTCCAAGATAAAGCTTTAATGAATCGGTGGTTATTTCATCAAGGGATCGATCACCGAGATTCCGGATTAACAAGTTTAATTGGACATTAGGCTTTTAAAGTATGAAATGAATATCCTTGGATCTGTTTATCAGCTTTATATAAATCCCACGCTTCAGATAGTATCATCCTATTACTCTCCTAATCTATTTTTATCAGTATAGACAAATAGAAAGGAAGTAATACTCCAATTTTATTAAATGATTTCTTATGAAACTTTTTTTATAAAAGATAAGATTTATAAGGTTTTATTTAAAAACCACGAGGACATTTCTATTACTTAACTCCACAGGTACTACAAATTTTTGTAGAAAAAATTACTTGTAAATCTAGTGAGGAAATTAGGATTATGTATCACTTCGTAATTCCTTTGTAAGAAACGAAAAAAGGCAGTGCCCCCTATTTAGAGGGCTTACTGCCTTATTTTAAAATAAGTTGCGAGACACACTCTACGTGTGTGGAATGTATGTGGCAACACAATGGGATGTTGGTGGGTTTATGTTCAACAGCTTCTCTCTGCAGACATTAATAGTTAAAAATTAAATTACAGAGATCTGCACTTATAGTTGAGTAAGGAAAGGTACAATAACAATCGTTACAGAAGAATTTAAATATAATTAACGAAATATATTAAATATAAAAATATTTTTATCTATTTATTCACATAAGCTTGAAATTATATTATTCTAATATAGTAAAGGTGATTAGGTTTTTTCTTTTGTTGTTCTCAATACTTCCTACTATCACTTTAATAAAGTTACTAGCTCTTCTTTTGTTCAAACATATCCATTTAATCAGAATGGCCATTAGCAGGAACCTTACAAGTAATATATAGAAATCCCTACAGTTTGAATCTACTACTTAAGTAGATAGGAAATATTTCCCTTTTTATTCTAGCTTTCATTTCTTTTTTTCATTGTTATTTATTTTCTTCCCTTTAAGAATAAATATTTCACAACAAAATAACACCGCTCACTATAATTTAAAAACATCTATGAAAGGAAGAACATCGTGCCTAAAGTTAAATTATTTATTATTGGAGCAGCTTCTACAGCAATTCTTGTAGGATTATTTTTAGTGTTTTTCGGAGACTCTGAAGCAAAAGAAACGATTATAGCCCCACTAGGGAAAGACATCTATAAAATTACTGAATTAGAGGTTGGAGCTATACAAGATATCGTTAAAGAGACTTACATAGCAGGTAACCCAGTGACAACTACTATTAAACCTGTTGATAAACAAGGGAACTTTTTCTATAACGAGGTTATGGGAATGCAAAAGGTAGTTGAATTGAAATATAAGGCCATAGTTAGATGGGGGTATAAAGGTGAGTTTGATGAAAAAACAGTAGAATACAATGAGAAAGAGAAGATACTAACAATTAAAGAGCCTCAACTAACTGCATTTTACGCAAAAGAATTAGTTGAATCTGATGAAAATTTAGGCTGGGTACAATCCATACTCTCTCCGACTTCCTATGATGAAGCAAAAATATATGATGAACAAGCTAACACAGTTATCGAGCAGACAATTAGAGATAATATTCAAACAGGTAGAGAAAAAGTGCAAGGTCATTTAAAAGACGAAATAAACAAATTAATTGAAAATGAAACAATCAAAGTTCCTATCAGAGATATCAAGTTCGAAGAATCGGAAGAAGAGCTAGATTTAGTTAACAAAGAACTAGAAGATCTTTAAATCATTAACAAGAATCTGGATAAAAAACTGAATGAAAATAAGGATAATAAGGCAGTGCCCTGTGGGGCACTGCCTTATTTCAATACTAATTTTGCTACACACTCCACGTGCATCGTCTGTGGGAACATATCCACAGGCTGCACTTCCACCGTTTGATATCCATGCTCCTCCAAATACATTAAGTCACGCGCTAATGTTGCTGGGTTGCAGGAAACATAGACGACTTTTTTCGGCTTCATTTCTGCGATGGTGTTTAAGAGATTTTCGTCACAGCCTTTACGTGGTGGATCGACAACTAATACGTCTGCTGTGATTCCTTCTTCGTACCAGGCCGGGATGACGGTTTCAGCACTGCCTACCGAAAAGTCGACATTGGTGATGCCGTTTAGTTCTGCGTTCTTTTTGGCGTCTTCGATTGCTTCTGGGACGATTTCGACTCCATATACCTTTTTGGCTTTTTGTGCTAAAAATAAGGAAATTGTACCGATTCCGCAATAAGCATCAATAACCGTTTCGTTACCTGATAGATTCGCATACTCCAGCGTCTTATCATAGAGAACCTTCGTCTGAGTAGGATTCACTTGATAGAAGGAACGCGGAGAGATGGCAAATTTAACATCACCGATATAATCATAGATCACTTCTGCTCCCCATAATACTGTTGTTTTCGACCCAAGAATAACATTTGTCTTCAAGGAATTCACATTCTGAATAATGGATTTAACCCCAGGAACTGCATCAATAATCTCTTTGATGATTTCTCTCGCATGCGGGAGCTCAGGTGTTCTTGTTACAAGGACAACCATAATTTCACCAGTCACTTGTCCATGACGTACCATAATATGACGAAGCAATCCTTTATGATTCCGTTCATCATAGGCACGGACACGGTACTTTTCGCAAATATTCTTCACTGTGCGGATCGTATCGTCGTTTTCTGAAACCTGAATCAGACATTCATCCATATTAATAATTTCATGTGAACGTTTAGCATAAAAGCCGGCAACTAAGCCGCCTTCCATTTCTCCAACAGGTACCTGGGCTTTATTACGATAGTTCCATGGCTGTTCCATACCAAGTACTGGATGGACCGGTACATCAGGCAGTTTTCCGATTCTCGCCATAATTTCCCGAACCATTTTTTCCTTTGCTTTCAGCTGGCCTTCATAGGATAAATGCTGAAGCTGGCAGCCTCCGCACTGACGATAAATTGGACAGGGAGGCTCTACTCGATCAGGACTTTCTTCCAATAGCTCCATCAAGCGGCCAAAGGCATAGCCTTTATTAATTTTGGTCACTTTAATGCGGGCTTTTTCTCCCGGTAAACCAAACGGAACAAAAATAGGATACCCTTCCACTTTTGCAACTCCGGAGCCTTCATGAGTCAGATCTTCAAATACAACATCTATATAATCATTTTTTTGAATTGGCGCTTTTTTCTTTTCAGTCATTCTTTGCTAACCTCGATTTTTTATTGAGTACTCATGATTGTATCATAAAACAGGACAGACAGATAATCCATGGATTTTACCATAAAGTGAAACTTTGCTCAAACGGGTTTTCATTCATCTCCCATTGAGGAGTAATTGACTACTCGGGTTCTGCTGGCGCTTATCTTCCAATTTAACTTCTGCTTACGTTTAATATAGAGGTGTCTATGCCAGTTTGAACGGGATAAAAAAACCAACCTCTTAAAGAAGTTGGTCTAAATCTGGCTTCTCAAATACGGCATCGTCTGAAACAAGTATATGCCGATCTGTTATTTTCTGCTTTTCGTGTACGCTTTCCGGCACGAATACATCCAAATGACGATAGAGGTTAACAAATTCAGCAGGTGCCAAACCGCCAAACTCTCCATCTAAATTTAACTGCAGCTTTTCGGATGAATGTACTTTAATGCGGTTCGCCTTCACATATATCACAGACGGATCATGAATATGCTCTCCGCGTAAAGCTAACGCTGCGATCCGTACAAAATCTGGCAGGTTAATTTTCTTGAGAATTAAAAGTGTAAACATACCATCATTGAGGGAAGCATCTGGTGCTAAGCGTTCAAAACCAGCAACTGAGTTCGTGTTAGCAACAAGGAAAAGCATTGCATCACCTTCAAACAGTTTACCGTCATATTCTATTGACACCGGAGTCGCCTTAAGAGACGGCAGCAACATTTCCAATCCTTTCATATAATATGCCAGCTGTCCCAGTCTGGTTTTCAGCTTGCTTGGGACTTCATATGAAAGCTCGGTTAAGCGGCCACCAGCTGCTATATTGATGAAATAACGATTATCCATTTTTCCAATATCAATTGGAATCGTAAGCCCTTCTGCGATAGTTTCAGCAGCTTCAAGTATCGATTTCGTTGATATACGTAAGGCGCGAGCAAAATCATTTGTGGTCCCTACTGGGATAATTCCCAATTTAGGTCGGTATTCCTGTTCGGCCAACCCATTTACCACTTCGTATATCGTTCCATCTCCACCCGCTGCAATAACCACGTCATAGCGCCTTTCCACAGCAATTTGTGCCGCTCTTGTCGCATCGCCCGCTCCAATAGTTGCATGACAGGAAGCTTCATATCCAGCCTTCTCTAAAATTTCCAAAACCTCAGGTAACTGTCTTTTAAATGCTTCTTTCCCGGAGGTAGGATTGTATATTATCCTTGCCTTTTTCATAATTAATCATCATCCTATATTACAAATTCGGAGTTAATATATCTGTTAAAAAAATACCTCTACTATTATACATCCGTGATAAAACAATTGCTAATTTTACTTATCTTCGGGCAGATTTGATGACACACTGATCAAAATGGCATCCCCATTACTGCCGACTTTTATATTTGCATATTTAGCATTCTGTTCTACTTCTATCCCCGTGCCTTCTTCAATGAAAAAATTCTCAATGCCATAGGTAATCGTATTTCCATTTGCTTTTCCTGTAACAATCACTTGATGGTCATCTGTTCTTTCTTTTTTCGCTTCTTCTATAGTATCATATATCCCTTTCATTTGATAAATCCCTTTTGAATCCTTTTCCACAAGCACATATACACGATCATAATGCTCATCGGAATCTATCTGGCTAATATTATAGGATAATTGAACATAATCCCCCTGTAAAATAGAACGCGGGTCAACCGGCTCTACTTTTAGGATAATATCTGTCCCATTCCGTAAGATCGTTTCCTTCTGAAAAATTATCACGAACAGGATAATTAGCTGAACGAATACGATTGGTGCCCATTTACGCACACTCCTCAGGACAAATTCGAATCGCCCCGTGCTATTGTTTCTTTCTGTTTTCTTATCCAGATAAATTGCTATAGAGAAGAATATTGCTCCTACAATCGCAAAGGTAATCGACTTATGGAGCAGTGTCCAAAATAAATCATAGTATTTATAACCGAGGTATCCGATCAGATAAAGAATAGCAGCATACTCTAACCAGTGATTTCTTTTATGTACAACACGGTATGTAAAATAAACCAGGAAGAAAAGATAACTGAAATTGTAAAGGTAGTAAAGCACACTGTTTTCCGAGAAAAATGTAAGAATGAGCCAAAGTGTCAGAATCGCAACCAGGTTCCATCCTTTTGTATATGGATTTTTTAGCCAAAAGTAAAGTCCAAAGGCTAATGCAATCAGTAGTATGACGACCAACTCACCTGATATTCCTGAGAATAATTCATAGAGCAGAAGTACCACTGCATAAATCGTCCCACCTAAACCCAATGGGTATATGATTCTCTCTCTTTCACGCCAGGTTGTATAGCCAATCAGGAGTAAATAGATGATTAGAACAACGCTTGAGTGATACCACAGAATCGAAGATGAAATAAGCCAGCCCGTCAACATCACTGTGTATCGAAGAATGGAATGCTCCCTGCCAATATGACTGCCAATTGGAACGAGAATGACCATACTCACCATTAACCATGCGATATCCTCACCTAATCCAATCAAATAAAGCATACCGATTAAAGAGGAGGATAAAAGTAAAACTGCCAGGAAAACAAAGACTAGCTTAATAAGTGTTGGGAGAAAGTTATTTTCATCATTTGTTTTGGAAGCAGTGAATTTAGCCAGCCATTTAGAGCCCAAAATAATGAGGGTGATTGCAATAAGTAACCCAACAAAATATGCTAAGAATCCATTTATCCATGATGAAACCATGATAAACTGCGCTATGAGATTAATTGAAATTCCTAAAGAAACAATGACAATAACTACTTTATTCTGTCTGTTATTCATATAGTCATAGAAAATCCAGCCCGAAATGAGGGCAACTGCCAGATAGACAAAGATCCCGATATAAGAAAAAGCATGCTCCTCATTAAATAAATAGATAGATGTCCACCGGATAGTCAGTTCAATAGATAATAACTGAATCCAGGCGCTGGATAAATAAGAAATAAGCCTTGGTCCTCTTTTTGAGAAGCCATACAGACAAGCAATGTTTAACATAATGACTCCCAGAAGAATTATTGTGTGCTCTGTATCACTTCTATCAATCCAGCTATTTAAAGGAAAGAAATACGTGTATACCGTTATATTCAAAAGTATGTAGGATTGAACAAAAAATATCGGATATTGGGTAAACACAGCTAACAGGACAGAGGGAATCAGCCACACTAAAAATAATGTATAGCTATCAGCGTGTGAATTATATACCTGCCCCAAAAGTGCTACCGCTACTCCAAATGCGATTGATCCTCCCCAAAATATCCAGGCTCCCACGTCCTGCTGATGCTGCTTCCATTTTGAAAAGCCATAGCTTACTCCGTAAAATAAAAGCATTAAAATTACGATTAATGCTATTTTCACATAGCGGTCCATTCCTCCCCAGTTGGCCGCAAAAAAATAAATGATCGCGCTCAACCCAAAGAGCAGCCCAATCAGGTAACTTGTTTTCGTCATCTTTTCATGCTTCAATCCTTTCACCCCTTTTCACTATCACGTATATTCTTTCTACTCATCAAAAAAACCTCCCCTTACCAAAGTTGTCAATACCTATATAACTGACTAATCTGAAAATATTTATATATCTACCATAACAAACTTTCCGACAGAGAGGAACCTAAAAAAAGCAGACAAAGACTGTTGGCTTTCCAGCGATACTTAAAAAGCCTCCCATACATATAGGGAGGCTGTCAGTTACCATTTATCTTTTTTGAAGCTCTTCCATGATCAATTTATTGACCATTTGCGGATTGGCTTGCCCTTTTGTTGCTTTCATCATTTGCCCAACAAGGAATCCAACCGCTTTTTGCTTACCATTTTTAAAGTCCTCAATTGATTGAGGATTCTTATCCAATATTTCTGTGACGATTGTACGTAAGGCTCCCTCATCAGAAATCTGTACAAGACCTTTTTCCTTTACAATCGTTTCAGGATTTCCACCATGCTCCACTAATTCTTTAAATACAGTTTTAGCAATTTTCGAAGAGATTGTACCGTCCGTAATCAATTTGATTAAGCCAGCTAATCCTTCTGGAGTAAGAGCCGTGTCATGCAGTTCTTTTTGAGACGTTTTTAAGTAAGCTGAAAGCTCACCCATAATCCAGTTGGAAGCCTGCTTAGGTTCTGCCCCAGCAGCTGTGGTTGCTTCAAAGAAATCGGCTGTTTCTCTTGTTACAGTTAGCACACCCGCATCATAGGCCGGCAGTCCGAATTCTTCTGTATAACGCTTGATTCGTGCATCCGGCAATTCAGGAATTTCTGCACGCACTCGTTTTTTCCACTCATCATCGATATATAATTCGACTAAATCCGGTTCAGGGAAATAACGATAATCATCAGAACCTTCTTTAACACGCATTAAAAGAGTTGCCCCAGTTGCTTCATCAAATCTGCGAGTTTCCTGCTGAATTTCCCCGCCTTCATTCAATACTTCGGCTTGTCTTTGTTGTTCAAACTCAAGTCCTTTACGAACAAAGTTGAAGGAGTTTAAGTTCTTCAATTCCGTCTTCGTACCGAACTCTTCCTGACCATATGGGCGTAAGGAAATATTTGCATCACAGCGTAAGCTTCCTTCTTCCATCTTACAATCGGACACACCTGTGTACTGAATAATCGTTTTTAGTTTATCAAGGTATGCATATGCTTCCTCCGGTGTACGGATATCCGGCTCAGAAACAATCTCGATAAGCGGTGTTCCCTGCCTGTTATAATCACACAAGGAATAGCCATCAGCAGTATGTGTCAATTTCCCTGCATCTTCTTCTAAATGAAGACGTGTGATTCCGATTCTTTTCTTCTCACCATTTACCTCAATTTCAATCCAGCCATTCTCTCCAATCGGTTTATCAAACTGCGAAATTTGATAAGCTTTCGGATTATCCGGATAGAAATAGTTTTTACGGTCAAATTTTGTATCAGTCGCCACTTCACAGTTCAGTGCCATTGCTGCTTTCATCGCAAATTCGACTGCTTTTTTGTTTAATACAGGCAATACACCTGGGTATCCAAGATCAATGACAGATGTATTCGTATTAGGTTCCGCTCCAAATTGGTTCGGAGAGGATGAGAATATTTTGGACTCTGTTTTTAATTCAACATGGACCTCAAGTCCAATGACTGTTTCGTATTTCAATTACTCCACCCCCTGTAGAGACGGTTTTTGTTTATGAAAATCTGTCGCCTGTTCAAAAGCATGAGCAACTTTATAAACCGTGCTTTCGTCAAAATGCTTCCCAATAATTTGTAAACCAAGCGGTAGACCTTTACTGAATCCATTAGGAACAGAAATTCCCGGCACTCCGGCAAGATTAACAGGAATGGTTAAAATATCATTCATGTACATTGTCATCGGATCACTTGTGTTTTCACCCAATTTAAATGCAGGAGTTGGTGTAGTAGGTCCTACAATGACATCATACTGATCAAATACGTTTTCGAAATCCTGTTTAATTAATGTACGGACTTTTTGTGCTTTTTTGTAGTATGCATCATAGTAACCGGAGCTTAATGCAAAGGTACCAAGCATAATCCGTCTTTTCACTTCATCCCCAAAGCCCTCAGCTCTCGATTGCTTATACATTTCGAGTAAGTTCTGTGGGTTTTCCGTTCTGTGTCCATAACGAACACCGTCAAAACGAGAAAGGTTTGCAGATGCTTCAGAAGAAGACAATAAATAATACGCTGATAGAGCATATTTAGAATGCGGCAGAGATACCTCTTCATATGTAGCGCCCAATTTCTCCAGAACCGCCAATGAATTGAGGACTGACTGACGCACTTCCTCAGTCACGCCTTCGCCAAGATATTCTTTCGGTACAGCAATCCTAAGCCCCTTTACATCACCAGTTAATGCCTTTGTAAAATCTGGCACCTCAATATGCGCTGAAGTTCCGTCCATTGGATCCAGTCCAGCTATGGCATTCAATAAATATGCATTATCCTCTACATTACGCGTGATTGGCCCAATTTGGTCCAATGAAGAAGCAAATGCCACTAAACCATAACGGGATACACGTCCGTATGTCGGCTTCATCCCTACAACCCCACAGAAAGAAGCTGGTTGACGGATGGAACCGCCTGTATCTGATCCCAAGCTAAATGGGACTTCACCAGCCGCAACCGCAGCCGCTGATCCACCTGAAGAACCTCCAGGTACTCGTTCTAAATCCCATGGATTAACTGTTTTTTTGTAACCTGAATTTTCTGTGGAAGAACCCATTGCGAATTCATCCATGTTCAACTTACCAATTGTGATGGTTTGCTCTTGTTTTAACTTTTCCACAACTGTTGCATCATAAATTGGGTTAAAGTTGTCTAAGATTTTGCTGGCACAGGTCGTGCGCAGATTCTTAGTCACAATATTATCTTTAATCCCAATTGGCATTCCAAATAAAGGACCGCCGATTTCTCCAGAAACTAGCTGTTCATCCAGTTTTCCAGCTTCTTTATAGGCATTTTCCTCATTTAATGTTAGAAATGCATTAACATTGTCTTCAACTTTTTTAATTTTAGAAAAGGATTCTGAAACTAAATCTGTTACTGATAATTCCTTTTTACGAAGCGACTCATGCAAGTCCGCTATTTTACGATCAAATAAAGACATGATTTCCCCTCCCTGACTACTCCATTATTCCCGGTACACGTATTTGTCCATCTTGATGGTCAGGAGCATTTTTCAGTACTTCTTCCCTAGGCAATCCTTTAGACGCCTTGTCTTCTCTCAAGACATTCTTCATATGTAAAACATGTGTAGTAGGTTCGATATTTTCAGTATCTAACTCATTCAATTTTTCAGCAAACGTAATAATTGAATCCAACTGTTTTTGTAACTTTTCAGTTTCTTCTTCTGTAATAGCTAATCTTGCCAAATTAGCAACATGCTTTACTTCTTCTTTTGAAATGCGAGTCATTTCATACACCTCCATTTTGCTACGTGCTCCAAATACAATTATTATGATAATACCAAACTTTCGCGCGTTAAAGCAATCGGAATTAACCGCAGAAATCAGCATATAGTCAATTAAATAAAGAAAGATGGAATTATTCCCCTGAACACCGAATTATTGCCCGGGAAAAGTTTGTCGTGATTTGAAAAATCCATTAATCTCAAATGTTGATAAAATACGACATACAACCCTTTTTATGAATCAATCTACCTTCTTTGACCAGCAACTTATACATTTTCTTTCAAAGGTCCGAAATATAACTTAACCTTTTTTCACCTATGGTCTGTTTTTTTCAGCAGAATATCCCGAAAATAATACGAAGTTTCATTCTCCAGATAAACTAAAAAAGGAATCTGAATAAGTTTCAGATTCCTTTTTTCCATTGTTTATTTGTATATTAGGCTTTCTGGAATTGCTCTTCTTCCGTAGAGCCTTTTAGGGCTGTTGTAGAAGAAGTTCCGCCAGTAATAACCTGTGCCACTTCATCAAAATAGCCAGTTCCTACTTCACGTTGGTGTCTTGTTGCTGTGTAGCCATATTGTTCGCTTGCAAATTCATTCTGTTGCAGCTCAGAATAGGCAGCCATTCCGCGCTCTTTGTATCCTCTTGCTAATTCAAACATGCTATGATTCAAGGCATGGAATCCGGCAAGTGTAACGAATTGGAATTTGTAGCCCATTTTCGCGATTTCCTTTTGGAAGTTTGCAATGGTATCATCATCCAATTTTTTCTTCCAGTTGAAGGATGGTGAACAGTTATAGGCTAACATTTTATTTGGATATTTCTCATGGATGGCATCGGCAAATTTCTTCGCATCCTCAAGATTAGGCTCAGATGTTTCACACCAGATTAAATCTGCATATGGTGCATAAGAAAGTCCCCGTGCGATTGCTTGATCAATGCCTGCTTTCGTACGATAGAATCCTTCAGGAGTTCTTTCACCCGTGATAAATTCCTTATCAGTAGGATCAATATCACTTGTGATTAAGTCAGCTGCATCCGCATCCGTACGGGCAATCAGAATAGTTGGAACGCCCATTACATCTGCAGCAAGACGAGCTGCAATTAGGTTTTTCACTGCTGTTTGTGTTGGAAGAAGTACTTTACCGCCCAAATGGCCGCATTTCTTTTCAGAAGATAGCTGATCTTCAAAGTGAACACCTGCTGCACCTGCTTCAATCATGCCTTTCATCAGTTCAAAACAATTCAACTGACCGCCAAAGCCTGCTTCAGCATCAGCAACAATCGGTTGGAACCAATCGATATCTTCTTTACCTTCTGAGTAGTGGATTTGATCCGCACGTTGAAGCGCCTGGTTTATACGTTTTACGACAGCCGGTACGCTATTGGCTGGGTATAAAGATTGGTCAGGATACATATTTCCGGAAAGGTTCGCATCTGCAGCAACTTGCCATCCGCTTAAGTAAATCGCTTTTAATCCTGCTTTTACCTGTTGGACAGCCTGATTACCTGTTAATGCACCTAGCGCATTAATATAATCCTCTGTTTTAAGGTAATTCCAAAGCTTTTCGGAACCTCTTCTTGCTAAAGTGTGTTCAATTTGCATGGAACCACGCAGTTTTAATACATCTTCTGCTGTATAAGAACGTTCAATTCCTTCCCATCTTTCATCTTTCCACTCAGCCTCTATTTGTTTAATCAGTTCTTCTCTCATCTTTTGTACTTCCTCCTTTTATATGAAACCTAATGATTTGTTTTATAGAATTTCGTAGGCAGGTAAAGTCAAGAAGTCATAATACTCATCACTGATAATCAATTTATCAAAAAGCTCTGCTGCTTCGGTGAAACGCCCATTCTCAAAACGTTCTTCACCAAGATCCTGTTTAATCTTTTGCAGCTCTTCTTCTTTTAATGTTTTGTACATCTCCATATCAATCTTGCGTCCATCATCCAATACACCTTTAGGATGACGTAACCATTGCCACACTTGAGCTCGGGAGATTTCAGCAGTAGCTGCATCCTCCATCAGATTATTAATCGGTGCTGCACCTCTTCCATTAAGCCAGGATTCTATATATTGAATTCCAACATTAATATTAGTCCGAACACCTTGCTCTGTGATGGAGCCCTCTGGCACCTCGAGGAGATCAGTTGCTGTAACCTGAACATCGTCACGCTTTTTATCGATTTGATTCGGCTTCGGCATATAGTGGTCAAATACTTCCTTTGCCACTGGTACAAGAGCAGGATGGGCGACCCATGTTCCATCATGGCCATTTTTCGCTTCGCGTTCCTTATCAGCCTTTACCTTGGCAAAGGCCTCTTCATTTGCTTTTTCATCATTTTTAACCGGGATTTGTGCAGCCATGCCGCCAATAGCTGGTGCATTCCGTTTATGGCAGGTTTTAATGGCCAACTGGGAATAGGCAGACATGAATGGCACAGCCATTGTGACAACAGATCGATCCGGTAGAATGATAGAATCATGGTTTCTGAATTTCTTCAGATAGCTGAAAATATAATCCCATCTTCCACAGTTTAAACCGGCTGAATGATCCTTCAATTCATACAGAATTTCATCCATTTCAAATGCTGCAAGGATGGTTTCAATGAGGACAGTTGCTTTAATGGAACCTTGTGGAATACCTAGGTGATTTTGTGCATAAACGAAGACGTCATTCCATAAGCGTGCTTCCAGATGACTCTCTATTTTAGGCAAGTAAAAGTAGGGACCGCTTCCATTTTCGAGTAAGGTCTTTGCATTATGGAAGAAGTAAAGTCCAAAGTCAAAAAGTCCACCGGAGATCGGCTGTCCTTCCAACGTGACATTTTTTTCTTCCAAATGAAAACCTCTTGGTCGAATGATGGGAACAGCAGTTTCTTCATTTAATTTATATTTTTTACCGTTTGGATTTTCAAAAGTAATTGTACGGTTTACAGCATCGCGGAGATTAATATGGCCTTCAATATTGTTTTTCCATGTTGGGGAGTTGGCGTCTTCAAAATCAGCCATAAAGCATTTAGCGCCTGAATTTAAAGCATTAATCACCATTTTCCGATCTACAGGTCCTGTAATTTCAACTCTTCTATCCTGCAGGTCCTGTGGTAAAGGTGCAATTGTCCAATCACCTTCACGAACACTTTTTGTCTCCGGCAAAAAGTCTGGAAGTTTACCATTATCAATTTCTTCTTGGCGCTTGGTACGCTGCTCAAGCAATTCCTTTCGCCTTGATCCAAAGTGCCTTTCCAGATTCTCAATGAATTCAAGAGCTTCCGGAGTCAATATCTCATCAAAACCATTCTCCATTTTTCCAAGAATATTGATTCCATTCGTTTGTACTGCCATGTAAGACATTCACTTCCTTTACCTGTATGTTTTGTTATAAAACAGAAAAATTATTATATTTTGTATTATATAACAGTTTGTGGTTTTTGCAAACTATTTTGCAGTAAAATTTTGCATATTTTATAAAATAGGGTAAAACATCTCACAAACTAAGGAGAAATGTAATATTTAGAGATTACAGGTATAGTATGAATTTCATAGACAATAACCATTTTGATATTCTTAACTTTATCTTGAACACAAGACGACTGATTGATAATCTCGCTCAATCAAAGTAACAATCGCTAAAAAACTATGATTATCACTCATTAGGATCTATTTCCGCTCAATAAAAACCTATTCGCTCATAAATTTCTGTTTCCGCTCAATTCCTACCAAAATCCGCCCAATAAAGTGCTCTTTCGCTCATTTCTCCATTAAAAGTCTTAGTTTTCTTACCCAAGAAACTCAAAAGCTTATTATTTTTGATAGTTTGCTTAAAAAATTTGATTTCCCCCTCAATCAAATTTTTTATGTTAATAGACTCTTATTCCCCCTGTTAATAAAAAAGCTCCCCACCGAAAACAATCGGAGAGGAGCTTTAATATAGCCATATATATTAATAGGTTTCAGATGTAGTTTTAGCTTGCATATGCAATGTTAAGTAGTCAGGACCGCCTGCTTTTGAATCTGTACCGGACATATTGAAGCCGCCAAATGGTTGGTAGCCGACTATCGCACCTGTACAGCCTCTATTAAAGTATAGGTTTCCAACATGGAAATCTTCACGGGCTTTTTCTTGGTGTGCACGATTTCTAGTAATTACAGCGCCTGTCAATCCGTAATCTGTATTATTAGCTATTTCAATTGCTTCATCAAAGTTACGGGCTTTGCTGAATGCTACAACAGGACCGAAGATTTCTTCTTTCATAATTCGAGCATCAGATGCCAAATCGGCTATAATGGTCGGTTGAACAAAGAATCCTTTGGAATCATCCGATTCTCCGCCTGTCATGAGGCGACCCTCATTTTTGCCAATCTCAATGTACTCGGTTATTTTCTTGAATGCAGAAGCATCCACGACTGGTCCCATAAATGTAGCAGAATCGGTCGGATCTCCTACAGTCAATTCTTTTGTCAATTCAATCGCTCTGTCCAGTACTCTATCATACACATCTTCTACAATAACAGCTCTTGAACAAGCAGAGCATTTTTGTCCGGCAAATCCAAACGCTGACGCAACGATTGACTTGGCAGCCAATTCAAGATCAGCATCTGAATCTACGACAATTGTATCTTTACCGCCCATTTCAGCGATAACACGCTTCAGCCAAATTTGGCCTTCCTGTACCTTAGAAGCCCTCTCGTAAATCCTGGTTCCAACTTCACGGGAACCTGTGAAGCTGACAAAACGAGTTTGCGGATGATCAACAAGATAGTCTCCCACTTCACTTCCATTTCCAGGTACAAAGTTAATAACGCCTGCAGGAAGACCGGCCTCTTCCATAACCTCTACGAACTTAGCAGCCACGACCGGTGTTGTGGAAGCTGGTTTTAGCAATACTGTATTACCCGTAACAACAGCTGCTACGCATGTACCGGCCATAATCGCAAATGGGAAGTTCCATGGGGAAATAATAATTCCCACTCCCAGTGGTATGTAGTCATATCTATTATATTCATTAGGACGGCTTTGTACCGGCTGCCCATTCTTTAATTTCAACATTTGTCTAGCATAGTACTCAAGGAAATCAATTGCTTCAGCTGTATCCGCATCCGCTTCAACCCATGGTTTTCCCGCTTCTCTTACCATAATGGCAGAAAATTCATGCTTTCTGCGGCGAATAATGGCAGCTGCTTTAAATAAAACATCTGCACGCACTTCAGGTTTCGTTTTACTCCAAGTCTTGTAAGCTTTTAGTGCCTCCTGCATTGCCTTTTCTGCTAAATCTTTATTTGCCTTGGAAACGCGGCCTACTACTACTTTTTTATCTGATGGGCTAATGGAAACAATTTTATCATCTGTAGATACTCTTTCTCCACCGATAATCAAATCATAGTCCTTGCCAAGATAGCTATCTACTAATCCCAAAGCATCCTCAAACGCTTTTTTGTTTTCGCTTACAGAAAAATCAGTAAGTGGTTCGTGCTTATATGCTTGTACCATTTGATTCCCTCCCTATATTTCTGTAGTAACCCCTTTTTATTCTACTCTATTGGAAGCTTGTAAGTCATCTAATATAGTTTATATTCAAAATCTTCACAAGAAACTAACTACATATCTATATCCACAAAAAAAGCTACCACAATGGGTAGCTCTGTTTATTCATTATATATATACACATCTGGTTCTTTGGAATTTGCCTTTTTCACAATGAGTGATTCCTGTCCATTGGAAGATGCTATTTTTGTCTCCACCGATAAATATTCAGGGAAACTCGATTTCACCAATCCAGCCACATATTGTGTAAATCCAATAACCTCTGTTTTTCCGTAAAACTGCATATCTATGGAGATGGTCAGCTTTTGCAATTCTTTATTCACATAAAAGGCTTTTCCAATTACTCCATTAAAATTAGGGAAGTATTCTTCAACATCCTGCTTAAAATTAGCAAAGGTCGTTGCATCATCACGGAAATCCTTTGTTGCTTTATTGGATGGGAACAAATAATACTCTTCTTGTACGTTTGTCCATTTGGAAATCTTATTACTTTTCTCTCCTACTTTTGTATAAGAAATAAAATTCCCAGGCACAACCGCATCCTTGCTTCCTTGTTCAAATAAAGCAACCATAATCGGAACGGTTTCTCCGCCTTCCATTGTTCTAATTCGTTTCACAACTTCAGCTGCAATTTTTTGACCTTCTTCAAGCAGTTTATCTTCTTCAATTTTTATTTCGTACGTTTCCCCATACTTTTCCTTTTGATAATAAAATACTGAATTCAAGGCAAGCCCTATCGAAATGCCGCCCAACTCAACTTTATTATCATCTGTTTTGATCAGATAATCATGCTCTAAAATATGGGCAAGATATTCTGGATTTTTCTCATATCTTTCCTCAATATCACCCTTCCCATCATCTAAAGGGTTTAAGCCGACGTTGTCCTCAGCAGTCAGTTTGTTCTCTTTCAACTGCCCTTTTGTATATTTACGATTCAGCCAGCTTTTAATCGTTTTCGTGTCCAATAACTGACCTTCTCTAAAAATATATTCCTCCGTTGAGAATGGGTCATGAGACAATCTCATCAGCCCTGTTTCAAACTCTTCCAAATCAAGTCGCGTATTAATGTTTGAAACCACAAGACCTCTGGAACTGCTTATCTGATAAGGCAGCATCGTTTGATAATAATTGTCGGAGATTTGATATTCGGGAATAATGGAAGACTCTTTCTTGGAATCTTTCTCGGTATTATCCTCTACTACCTCATCCTTATCAAATTGTGGTGCGCAGCCTACAAGCATAAGTGCCAGTACCATGGTTATTGCTATCAAACGCTTCATCCCTACACCTCTATCCCTGCTTGCCCAGTTCTTCCAGTAAATTGCTTTCATCCCATATTTCAATTCCTAAATCCTGGGCTTTTTTTAATTTTGATCCGGCATCTTCTCCGGCTATTACTAAATCTGTCTTTTTACTTACGCTACCCGTTACAGTTCCACCTAAAGCTTCAATCAACTCTTTTGCTTCAGTTCGTCCGTACTTTTCCATCTTTCCTGTAAGTACAATGGTTTTTCCAGAAAAATAACTATCTGTAGCTTCAGCGATATTTTTCTTTTTACCTTTATAGAGCATATTAACCCCAGCATTTTTTAATTCATCGATCAATTGCTGGCATTCTTCCTGATTAAAATAAGTCACAACCGCATCAGCCATTTTGTCCCCAATTTCATTAATAGCTGTCAATTCAGCTACATTTGCCGACATTAGACGATCCATGTCTTCAAATTCTTCCGCGAGGATTCTTGCAGCCTTAGCACCAACATGGCGGATTCCCAGTCCAAATAAAAGGCGCTCCAATGAGTTGCTCTTAGATGCTTCAATAGCGTTCAAAAGATTGTTCGCTGATTTATCCCCCATACGCTCCAAATTAATCAGCTGGTCATATGTCAATTTATAAATATCCGCTACATCCTTAATTAACGATTCATCGAATAATTGAATGATGACTTTTTCACCCAGACCATCAATATTCATGGCATTTCGTGAAACAAAGTGAATCATCCCCTCTTTAATCTGAGCTGGACACTTTGGATTGATGCAGCGCAAAGCTACCTCTCCTTCCAAACGAACAAGCTCACTATCGCAGTCAGGGCAATGCGTTGGCATATGGAATTCCTTTTCTTCCCCTGTCCGCTTATCAAACAGAACATTGACAACCTCCGGAATAATATCACCGGCTTTTTTGACGACAACATGGTCTCCAAGCCGAATATCTTTTTCACGGATTAGGTCCTCATTATGAAGGGAAGCCCGTTTAACTGTTGTACCTGCTACTCTTACCGGGTCCAATAAGGCGGTTGGCGTAATAACGCCTGTACGACCGACAGTCAATTCAATATCGCGAAGAATAGTGATGACTTCCTCTGCAGGGAATTTATATGCAATCGCCCATCTTGGACTTTTTGCAGTATATCCTAATTCCTCTTGTTGAGAAAGTGAATCGACTTTGATGACGATTCCATCAATATCATAATCAAGCTCAGGCCTTTTGGCTGACCATTCCCCAATATACTCTAATACATCTTCAATCGTAGCACATCTTCTGCGATGCGGATTGGTTTTCAATCCTAATTTTTGAAGAAAGTCAAGTCCTTCACCATGGGATTCAACACCTGTTTCTCCTGTTTCACCAATCCCATAAAGGAAAATATCCAAATTCCGCGAAGCAGCTATGCGTGGATCAA
This sequence comes from Pradoshia sp. Z4_20, assembly GCF_058216035.1. Taxonomy (NCBI): domain Bacteria; kingdom Bacillati; phylum Bacillota; class Bacilli; order Caryophanales; family Bacillaceae; genus Pradoshia; species Pradoshia sp. Z4_20. Next base: position 21,785 of record NZ_JBZAJD010000014.1, on the reverse strand, counting down.
GCTGACGCAAGGATCCTGCTGCTGCATTTCGTGGATTGGCAAATGGCTCTTCCCCATTTTCTTCCTTCTTTGCATTTAAGGAAACAAACGATTTCTTTGGCATATATGCCTCACCGCGTACCTCAAATGTAACTGGTTCATTCAATCGGAGTGGGATGGAACGAATGGTTTTAAGATTAGCAGTAATATCCTCACCAATTGTTCCATTTCCTCTTGTAGCCCCTTTAACAAATAGCCCTTCTTCATAACGCAGGGAAACTGCCAGTCCATCTATTTTCAATTCACATATATAAGAATATCGGTCTGTACCAAGCCCTGAATTTACTCGGCGGTCAAAATCGCGCAAATCACTTTCGTTAAAGGCGTTACCAAGACTTAGCATCGGTGTAATATGTTCTACTTTTGCAAACGTATCAAGCACTTGTCCACCAACTCTTTGAGTAGGTGAATCTGGGGTTTGCAGCTCCGGATATTGACTCTCCAATTCCACCAACTCTTTATACGTCTGATCATATACAGAATCAGGAACTGATGGCTGGTCGAGAACATAGTATTCATATCCATATTGGTTTAATAGTGATTGAAGCTCAGCCACTCGTTTTTGCGCTTCTTTTATATCCATATTTCCAGCCCTCTCTACTCAATGTTTCTCTTGCGGACTATTGTTTTGTGATTGGTGCAAATTTGGCAAGGAGTCGTTTGATACCCATAGATGGGAATGCAATATCCAGCTCCAGACCGTCTCCGCTTCCTTTTACGCTGACAACTGTACCTACGCCCCATTTACCATGGGCCGCTTTATCGCCAACCTGCCAGTCGAGTTTTTCTCCGCCGGACTCATTCATCATCGATCTTCCGACAGTTTTAGGTCTTGCTGCACCATTGATTCCTGAATTGTTAAGACCGGCACCATTTATACCCGTTCTAGTTCTTGTACCTGAACCTGACTGCATAAAGGAAGGTCTTGACTGCCTTTGCTCTTCAGGCGGATTTAACAGTTCAATTAAATCCTGTGGAATTTCTTTAATAAAGCGAGATACAGGGTTCAGATTAGTACGTCCATATAATGTACGCATCTGTGCATTCGTAATAAATAATTCACGTTCAGCCCGTGTGATCCCAACATAAGCAAGCCGTCGTTCTTCTTCCATTTCCGCTTCTTCCATTAAGGCACGGCTATGCGGGAAGACACCTTCTTCAAGTCCAATCAGGAATACAGCAGGGAATTCCAGCCCTTTTGCCGAGTGAAGTGTCATTAATACAACGCCATCTGTCACGGCTTCATCCTCATCCATACGGTCAATGTCCGCAACAAGAGCAAGGTCTGTTAAGAAGGCAACCAGGCTCTTATCATCACTGCCCTTTTCAAAGTTTTTCGTAACAGATAAGAACTCATCAATATTCTCTAGGCGTGTTTCTGCTTCAATCGTCTTCTCAATTTCCAACGACTTTCGATACCCTGATTTTTCAATGACTTCTTCTATTAATTCTGTAACAGACAGGAATTCCTGCATTTGCGTATAGTTTTTAATTAGGTCCCTGAATTCAGCAGCCCCATTATAAGCTTTACCGCTAAGTCCAATAAATTCAAGCTCCATCATAGCCTGATACATAGAAATATCATGATCGGCAGCATAATTAGCAATTTTATCAACTGAGCTTGCTCCAACTCCACGCTTTGGAACATTGATGACCCTGCGCAAGCTAATATCATCGTCCGGATTGGCAATGAGTCGCAGATAAGCAAGAATATCTTTAATCTCTTTACGATCATAGAACTTAATACCGCCAACAATCGTATATGGAATATTGGATTTAAGCAGAACTTCCTCCATTACCCTTGACTGAGCATTCGTACGGTACAAAATGGCAATATCAGATAGCTTCTTCCCTTGCTGTTCTGTCAGCTCTTTAATCTTTCCAGCAACGAACTGTGCTTCACCCTGTTCACTGTCCGCACGGTAATATGCCAACTTATTCCCTTCCAGGTTTTCTGTCCACAAATTCTTTTCCTTACGATTCAGGTTGTTGTTAATTACTCCATTGGCAGCCGCTAAAATCCGTTTTGAAGAGCGATAATTCTGCTCAAGCAAAATAACATTGGCATCAGGATAATCCTTTTCAAAGGAGAGAATGTTGGCAATATCAGCACCACGCCAGCGATAGATGGACTGATCGGAATCACCAACTACACATAGGTTTTTAAAACGCTGTGCCAATTTCTTTACAAGCATATATTGTGCACGGTTCGTATCCTGATACTCATCCACGTGAATATATTGAAACTTTCTTTGATAGAATTCCAGTACTTCCGGAACCTTATCAAAAAGTTCAAATGTCTTCATAATCAAATCATCAAAGTCCAATGCCTGATTTTTACGGAGTCGCTTCTGATACTCTGTATAAAGATCAGCTACTGTTTGCTCATAGTAATTGCCTGCACTGTTCGCAAATTCCTCATAGTTGATCAATTCATTTTTGGCAGAGGAAATGGACCCAAGAATCGTCTTAGGATCGAATTTCTTCGTATCAATATTCTTCTCTTTCATTATTTGCTTAATAACCGTTTGCTGATCACCTGGGTCAAGAATTGAGAAATTGCGATTCATACCAATTCGGTCAATATCACGGCGCAGGATTCGCACGCACATTGAGTGGAAAGTAGAAATCCAAATATCCTCTGCAGCGCCGCCTAGGATTCCCTGAATTCTTTCCTTCATTTCTCTTGCTGCCTTATTGGTAAACGTAATGGCAAGAATATTCCACGGTGCTACTTCTTTTTCTACAATTAGAAAGGCAATGCGGTGGGTAAGTACCTTTGTCTTCCCACTGCCCGCTCCGGCCATAATTAGCAAAGGTCCATCCGTAGCTTGTACAGCCTCTTTTTGTTTATTATTTAATCCCGTTAACAGTCGATCTGTTAAGAATTGCATTATGACACCACCCTAACGAACATTTGTTCTTATTATACTTCATCCAATGGCTTTAACGACAATTTTATTTATTCTTTTTGGCAGAATCTACTGTCAAGAGAGCCGTTTTTAAATCCTCATAGACGAGGTTTCCGACTACAATTACATCTGACAAGCTGGACATTTCCTCAGCTTTTTCGATGCTTGTAATCCCTCCGCCGTAGAATAGCGTTGTATTCATCAATGTATTTTTAACGGTCTTGACAAGTGCTGGATCCCCATACTTTCCGCTGTATTCCAAATAAAAAATAGGCAAATTTAATACTTTTTCTGCCACAAGAGCATAGGCTGCCGCATCTTCTTCCGTCAAATCGGTATTGGCATCCGTTAAATCTGCTGCCTTACAATCAGCATTCATGATGCAATATCCTTCCACATGCATTTCGTCCCAATTAATCATGTGGCCAAATTCTTTAATTGCTTCTTTATGCAAACCAAGAATCCAATCCGGATTCCTGCTATTTAAAACAGATGGTATAAAATACAAATCAAATCCCGGGGTTATGGATTCTATATTTGATACTTCAAGCACACAAGGCAATGTATAACGCCTAACGCGGGCCATTAAGTCCAGAACATTTTCTAGTGTAACACCATCTGTTCCTCCGACAATAATAGCATCCGTACCCGATTCACAAACCTTTTCGAGTGCTTCATCTGAAATTTCCTTATTAGGATCGAGTTTAAACACATGTTTCCACTCGCGAAAATCGTACATGCAAAACAGCCCCCATTCTAATTTCCATTTAACCATTATAGCATTCCTTTTAGAGTTCCCAAAGAGTTAGAAAATTCATATGCACAACTGTTATCTAACTGGTTATAAATATGTGTTCTACTCTGGTGCGCGCCTACTTAATTGAAAATTAGAGGATACGTTCATAGACAAAGGTGTACATATAAAAAAGCAAGCAACCGATGTGCATATTCCACGCGGTCTGCTTGCTTTTATTTATTTCAGGCATTATCTTCCTTTAATCTTCCAAGTGCCATTGAGTACGCATCATTCCCGTAATTCAAACAACGTTTAACCCTTGAAATAGTTGCAGTGCTTGCTCCGGTTTCAGTTTCAATCATATGATACGTTTTACCTTCTTCAAGCATTCGGGCAACCTCGAGGCGTTGGGCAAGAGATTGTATTTCATTCACCGTACATAAATCATCAAAGAAACGATAACATTCATCGAGATCTTTCAAGGATAATATCGCGTTGAATAATTGATCCAACTCTTTCCCTTTTAGTTTGTTAATTTGCATATATCCAGGTTCCTCCTAATCATTTGAGAGTTTGACACTATTATTTAAGCCCGGTTGATCCGGAATAATATTAATCCATGTTTTTCCCTGCACCAATTTTACTTCCGTTTCACCGGATACAGGTACAATTCGACCATCTTTACTTACCCATTGAATCTCCAGGCGTTTACCTTTTTGCAGTAAGTATGCATCTCCGCCCGCAGTTAAATCAATACTCCTGCGGCCTTTATCATCAATCACCTTATGAATAGCTTCCACAATAAGGATATTATCCAGTAGAACGGGATCTTTCGTATCTTGATCTTCCGTGCGTACTCCCGCTGTATGGCGTGTATACTTTTCACTCGCCGAATCATACTTATAGGTCACATCATAATCTAGAGATCCATAAGATAGAGCAGCAACTTTATAGTCATCACCGGAAATTAATCCTGTTTCATCGTCGGAAAAAAAGCTATACGGCGGGGTATTCTCTTCCATTGAATAACCTTCTTTTTGTGCACCCTCTAAGATATTTTCATAGGTGATATAGGAATTATGCGGCGCTTTTCGATCAGAAGATCGTTTGAAGAGTGTCCCGTCATGGTTAAGTCCGTTCAAGTGGTCTATATAATCAGATTGAATCAGCTTTTTCGCATCAGGACTCCAGCCATGAAAAATATACAGGCTTTCATATCCTTTGGCAAGCTCTATATAATAATCTCTCGCACTTCTAATTGGCCCAATGTTTTCGGGAAATTCGCTTTGGTAGATAGCCAAAAACCTAGTTATATTACTTTCAGCTAAAACCTCATATACGACATCTGCTTTAGATAGGCCAGACTGTGGTCTTGCTTTGGGATGATTATTGACCATAACCGATACAGCCCTGTGGTTGACCTCTTCGTCCGTTCCCACACCCGTTAACGGATACGTATTCACCGGCTTAGCAGCTACCTCTTCTTTATCAGTTTGAGGTTTATCAATAATGGTTTCTTCCTTATTCCCTGAACACCCTGCCAGAAGGACAAAAACTAAAGCCACCATGAACCCAGCTTTCCTCAACATGCCCTACACCCCTTAAAGTGAAATTAACCCACCATGATCTACCTTTTATTTTTCTCTATTCTTTATTATTTTAACGCATTATAGTCGGAAAGAGTACAGATTTATTCATAACGTCATATAATCCTGCCTGTGTTACCCTTATATAAGGTAAATGAGTAGAGGAAAAGAACAGTAAAGAATAAATCGGATCCTCGAATGGGTATCCCTTTTCAGTCAATATTTCTCGCAATCTAGTTTCTTCTTCTATTAAAATCGGAAGTTCTTGATTAGACATCATTCCTTGCAGCTCCAGAGGCATTTCGAACAATATTTCACCTTTCTCTGCAATCACAATTCCCCCACCGATTTCTTTCATTCGGTTAAAAGCCAGTCTCATATCTTTCTTACTTTTTCCAATCAACAATATATCCCCAGAGTTAGAAAAGGATGAAGCAAATCCATACAAACGGTTGGCAAACCCCTTTAATATCGTATTGATTCTGAATTTACCATCTCTTGTTAGGTACGTAAAAAAGCTCTCATCATGGTCTTCATCCAAAACTTCTCTTGAAATATCAATATGAATCGAATATGGCTTAGTGATGACGCTATTTTCCATATTGATGCCAAATGGCATTGAGTATTGGAAGTCGTAATCTGTAAGCTCCCAATCAAGCTCCAGAGGGCTAAGGCCAAAGTCTTTCCAGGCGATCGATGTTCGATTCGTTTCAACCTGTCTTCCATCCCTTTTCACCCACTGCCCTTTTGATAAAACAGAGTGAGGAGTAGGCTGATCCTTGGCAGACAGGAAGTTAATATTGGCTACTCGTCCTGTCGCAATATTTCCGTGTAAATAATCGATATTATAATAGCGGGCTATATTTAAGGAAGCCATATTATACGCATCAATAATAGGCACACCTTTTTCAATTGCTATCGAGATTAATTGATCCGTAAATCCATCTTTATAAAATCCAGGTGTTGAACCATCTGTATTAAAAAATAATCGATCATAGGAGTTCAATTCGTATTCTTTTAAATCATCCAAAATACGGGGTAAATCCGGACGAATGGACGAATGCCTCAAGGACACATCATATCCCTGCATCAGTCTGCGAATGACTTCTTCTCCTGTCATAGCCTCATGATCACAATCCGCACCAAGCAGCATTAATTTAGATAATGTTTTTTCAGAAGCGCCCGGGAAATGTCCTTCAATTTTCTTTCTCATTCTTTTTGCTTCCTGTATCCAGTGAAGCATCATGTCATCTCCATCAAGAAGACGCGGCCATCCTGTTAGCTCTCCAGCCTGCAGGACTCCATCGTGCTCAAGCCAGCTCTTTACATTAGAATGCGAGAATACCATCTCTTCATTTCTCAGCTCAGTTTGAGAATCCAATCTGGCCCACCAATACATGCTGATTGGAAGATGACGTAATTCCTTCAGCAGTGCAAACGCTTGTCTATTGTCCAAAAGAGTAAACAAAAGCATGTTATCATTGATTAAGGTGGTTGTTCCATATTGAGCAGCATGCATGCCAAGAGTAGCCGGATTATATAATTGATATGGATGGGCATGCGGTTCAATATAACCTGGTACCAGGTATTGATCCGTACAGTCTACAATCTCATACCCGTCCTGTATAACAGGCATGTTATCCCCGACATATACAATACGATCTTCATAGATCCATATATTCGCCTTCATCCACTTTTTAAACACCTGATTCAAATACACGGCATTCGTTAAAACAAGAGTTGGCGCTACTTTACCATCTATCACATGAACATGCTCGCGCAGTTGTTTATTTTTCCATCTATATCGTTGTCCAAGCATAAAAATACCCCCTTCGCAAAACATCATTTCTTATATTTAAAAAAACGGAAGCATCGCCCTTCCATTTTTAAAATTAAAATGTAAGCCTTTTCAATATACTAACATATTTTTATTATTTAGAGCATTAAAGAATGAAATTAATTTGTAATTCTTTACATTTCAGCATTATTAAATAACTATAAGTATTTTTGGATATATGACTTTTACGTATAATCACATTAAAAAGTTCCCTTTAATAAAGGAAAAAGATTAGACAACCCCCAAATAGACTCTTCCCTTGCCCCTTTAAACTAAACCTGTAAAGCCGCATTATTTATTTTATCGCTCTCAAGATGCAGGGATACAAAAATGTATATGGATAGGAAGTATCCTATACTTCTTCAAAAAACATCATTTCTCTTTAAAAAATGATATCTTTTTAGTAATTTTTGTCGCAAAAAACAAGTTAATGATTTTTCTAGTCTAATATTTAAGAATATTATTGTTTTTTAAAGGTATATGAGCGAATTTATTAAACTATTGAGCGATTTTAAAAATAAATGAGCGAAAACAAAGATTATTGAGCGATTTTAGAGGATTTATGAGCGAATTTCATAGAATAGAGCGAATTATACTGTGATTGAGCGATATTAATAGATTTTACGCGAATTCCCTTCTGATTTGTTGAAGTTTGTTTGAAGCGATTTAAAATTTATCTTATTACTAAACATAAAGTGATTGGATCACTTTTTGCCAACGTTAACCATGCTCCTCTGCATACCTTTTTGGCATATGAAAAAGGCCGACCTCTTCAGGTCGACCAGTAGCCAATTTAATGTTCCTTGCATTACTAACTAGCTAATAAACAGCCTCTAACCGTTATATTTTTCAATAGCACGCTCTCCAATATCATGGCGATAATAGAGACCATTACATTGAATTCCCTCTAGCTCCCGATAAGCCTTTTTCTGGGCAATCTCCAGTGTTTTACCGAGTGCAGTTAGTAAGAGGACTCTTCCTCCATTTGTCAAAAACTCACCCAGTTCATTTTTATTTGTCCCTGCGTGATAAATATGTGTATCGATATCAACATACTTTAAGCCTTTTATAATACTGCCATTTTCATACTCACCTGGGTAGCCATTAGCTGCCATGACGACTCCAAGGGCGCTTTCTTCAGACCATTCCAAATCCATATCGACAGAATTCAGAACGTTTTCAACCACATCCATAAAATCTGACTTTAACCTTGGTAGGATGACCTGTGTTTCCGGGTCACCAAATCGGGCATTAAACTCAATCACCTTTGGACCCTCAGCAGTAGCGATTAATCCGGCATAAAGGACCCCGGTGAATGATTTACCCTCTTTCACCATTGCCTTTGCTGTCGGTATCAGAATTTTCGCTAACGCCTGGCTAACCATGTCTTGACTGATGTGCGGAACAGGAGAGTAAGCTCCCATTCCACCTGTGTTCGGACCTTTATCACCATCAAAAGCACGTTTATGATCCTGAGCAATTTCCATCGGATAGACCTTTTCCCCATTTACAAAAGCCATAAAGGAGAACTCCTCCCCAATCAAAAATTCCTCAATCACAACTTTTTTAGAAGACTCTCCAAACCTTTGATTGAGCAGCATTTCTTTCAAGGCACTGAGCGCATCCCCTTCCGTCATTGCGACGACTACACCCTTGCCTGCTGCAAGACCATCCGCCTTAATAACAATTGGTGCACCCTTTTTCTTTACATATTGGACTGCCTTTTCATAATCCGTAAATGTTTCATATTCTGCTGTAGGAATATCATATTTTTTCAGTAAATCCTTCGTAAAAGACTTACTTCCTTCTATTATGGCGGCAGCTTTGGTGGGTCCGAATACGATTAGGTCATGGTCCAGAAATTCATCTACAATTCCGTTCACTAAAGGAGTTTCCGGACCTATAAATGTTAGTTCTATTTCATTTTCTTTCGCAAAATCAACTAATCTGGTATGATCTATCTCCTGGATATCCACAATCTCAGCAACATCTGCCATTCCGGGATTGCCTGGTGCTACAAATACTTTTGTAACGCGCTTGCTCTCAGCAAATTTTCTGGCCAATGCATGTTCGCGACCTCCACGCCCTATAACAAGTACTTTCATCATCTCGTGTCTCTCCCTCTTAATGTTTGAAATGCCGTACTCCGGTAGTAACCATCGCAATACCATACTCATCTGCTTTTTTTATAGAGTCCTCATCTCGCTTTGATCCGCCTGGCTGAATGATAGCGGTAATCCCGGCTCTGGCCGCGGCTTCCACTGTGTCATCCATTGGAAAGAATGCATCTGATGCGATAATGGCGCCTCTCGCTTTTTCACCAGCCTGTTCTAAGGCAATCTTCGCAGCGCCGATACGATTCATTTGACCAGCACCTACTCCCAGTGTCATTTGCTCATCTGTTACGATGATTGCATTTGATTTAACATGCTTTACGAGTTTCCATCCAAATTGAAGAGCTTTCCATTCAGCTTCAGTAGGTTCTCTTTTTGTAACAACCTGAAGCTCTGCATCCTGTATAGTTGCCTCATCTGACTCTTGGACAAGTAAACCGCCTGTAATGGAAGATAGTTTTTTCTCCCTTTTCTCTCTTCCCTCAAATTGAATAGTAAGTAAGCGAATATTTTTCTTAGATGTTAAGACCTCTAATGCCTCGTCAGTAAATGATGGGGCAATCACAATTTCCAAGAAAATTTCATGAAGCAGTTTCGCCGTTTCAGCATCTACTTCCCGATTTAACGCAACAATACCGCCAAAGATAGATGTAGGATCCGCTTCATATGCCTTTTGGAATGCTTCATAAATAGTGTCTCCAGTTCCTGCGCCGCAAGGATTCATATGCTTCACAGCAACAGCAGCCGGCTGTTCAAATTCCTTCACGATTTGCAGGGCAGCATCTGCATCATTGATATTGTTATAGGATAATTCCTTACCATGCAGCTGCCTGGCTGCTGCAATTGAAAAAGTAGAGCCAAGTGGTTTTGCATAAAACGCAGCTTTTTGATGAGGGTTTTCACCGTAGCGAAGTGGTTGCTTTAACGTGTATGTAACAGTATAGTTTTCAGGCTGATCCTCTTCTGCCAAATTTGTCATGTATTCAGCAATCAGGGCATCATAAGCCGCTGTATGGCGAAAAACCTTTGCCGCCAGCTTTCTTCTATCCAATAAGGAAAGTTCTCCATTACGGAAACCATTAAGTACTTTTCCATAGTCAGCAGGATCCACCACAACTGCTACAGACTCATGGTTTTTAGCAGAGGCCCTCAGCATTGCAGGACCGCCAATATCAATATTCTCGATTGCCTCTTCAACTGTCACGCCTGGTTTAGCAATCGTTTCTTGGAATGGATAAAGGTTCACACAAACCAGCTGAATAGGAGCAATCCCTTGTTCTTCAAGCTGAGCCATATGGGATTCATCGTTTTGTTTTCCAAGGAGACCCCCATGAATATAGGGATGTAAAGTTTTTACGCGCCCATCCATTATTTCCGGAAAACCTGTCACGTCACTGACGCTGATAACTGGAATACCATGATCCGACAATGTTTTTTTGGTTCCACCTGTGGAAATAATCTCAAAGCCCAGCTCCGTAACTCCTTTGGCGAATTCTACAATCCCCTCTTTGTTTGATACACTGATCAATGCCCGCTTTTTCATACTTTCTCCTCCTGTTCGTTGCTTAACTGCTCTATAATGCGTGGATATAGGTTATGCTCTACCTGCTGAATTTTCCTGTGGATCTCCTCCACGCTCTCCCCTTTATGTATCGAGACGGCTCTCTGTGCAATAATCGGTCCCGTATCCATGCCTTCATCTACATAATGAACCGTAACCCCCGTCACTTCGACGCCTGCTTCTATCGCCTGCAAAACGGCATTTTTTCCTGGAAAGGCTGGCAATAAAGAAGGATGAATATTAATAATGTGATTAGGATAGGCCCTTAACAGCACTGAGCCAATTAATCGCATATAGCCTGCCAAAATAATCATCTCGACTTCTTTCGCCTGCAACTCCTGTAAAATTTGCTGTTCATAATCCTCTTTCAAAGGAAAATCCTTTGGAGAAAAGGATAATACCGGAATATTTAACTTTTCCGCCCTATCTATACAGTAAGCACCTGGATGATCACAAATCAGCAATTCTATCGAGGCATACAATTTTCCTTTTTCCACCGCTTCTGCTATCGCTTGAAAGTTACTGCCATTACCTGATGCAAATATAGCAATTTTTTTCATAGCTTCTCCCTTAGTCTTATATGATTTCAACTTAATAAGCTACTAAATTGTCTTTGCCTTTTTGTAAATCAACGGAAATGCACGCCTTCTTTTTGAATCACCCGACCGATTCTTTTTGCGTCTTCCCCCAATTGATTCAGGGTACCAATTAGCTCACTCGCTTTTTCAGCCTGTACAGCTAGAACCATGCCAATCCCCATATTAAAAATCGAATACATGTCATCCTCTTCAAGTGATCCTTTATCCTTTATAAGGTTGAAAATCGGATTAATTTCCCATGTTCCTTTTTTAATTTCCGCCCCAAATCCATCCGGAAGCATGCGCGGTATATTTTCGATAAATCCTCCTCCGGTAATGTGGGCGATTCCATGAACTGAGCCGGACTTCAAAACTTCAAGGATGGGTTTTACATAAATCTTAGTTGGACGCAGTAATTCTTCTCCAAGCATACAATCCAACTCTTTGATAAATTGATCCAATTTCATTGACGATTCATCAAGTAATACCTTTCTCACTAGCGAAAACCCATTGCTATGAATCCCACTTGAAGGCAGCCCAATTAATACATCGCCATCTCGTACAAGGCTTCCATCAATCAGCTTCCTTTTTTCTGCCGCACCAACCGTAAAACCAGCCAGATCATATTCATCTACAGAATACATTCCAGGCATTTCAGCCGTTTCACCGCCAATTAAGGCACAGCCTGCCTGCTCACATCCATCCGCTATTCCTTTTACGATTGCCTCAATTTTTATCGGTTCTGCTTTTCCGCAAGCAATATAGTCAAGAAAATATAATGGTTCTGCACCTTGGGCAATAATATCATTTACACACATGGCAACGCAGTCAACACCAATTGTATCGTGCTTATCCATCATCATAGCGAGCAACAATTTAGTCCCGACTCCATCTGTTCCCGAAACGAGTACAGGCTCCTTAAGGGACAATGCCGACAAATCAAACATACCTCCGAACCCGCCCAAAGCACCGAGTACCTCTGGTCTTTGTGTACGGCTTACATGCTTTTTCATACGTGAGACGGATTCATAGCCTGCTTCAATATCCACTCCTGCACGTTTATATGCGTTCGCCAAAGTGACCATCCTTTCATACTTCCTGTCAATAATCTATTGCCGTTACTTTATTTTTTCATATGCCTGATCATCGGTGGCATAAATTTCAGTTGGATAGTTCCCCGTAAAGCATGCCATGCATTGACCTCGATACTCGCCACCAAAAGGCCTGCCAATTGCCTCAACCGTCCCCTCCACACTTAAAAAGGTCAGAGAATCTGCTCCGATCATCTCCCTGATTTCCTCAACCGAGTTAAACCCGGCAATCAGCTCTTCTTTGGACGATGTATCAATTCCATAAAAACAGGGATTTTTGATTGGAGGAGAGCTAATGCACACATGTACCTCTTTTGCGCCGGCTTCTTTAAGCATCGTCACAATCCTCCTGCTGGTCGTTCCCCTTACAATCGAATCATCCACCATGATGACCCTTTTGCCCTCGACCACACCGCGCACTGGGGCCAGCTTCATTTTCACCCCTTGCTCACGTAGAGATTGGGATGGCTGTATAAAGGTCCGTCCCACATATCGATTTTTAATTAACCCCATCTCATATGGAATCCCGCTTACTTCGGCATAACCGATAGCTGCCGATATACTTGAATCCGGTACACCTGTGACAACATCCGCTTCAATTTGCGCTTCAATAGCCAGTTGTTTCCCCAGGTTCTTCCTGGCCGTATGAACGTTAATACCATCTATATTGCTATCGGGTCTTGAAAAATAAATATACTCCATACTGCACATGGCTTTGCCCTGTGATTCAGCAAAATACTCTGATTGGATGCCGTCATCATTAATCGTCACCAGCTCTCCGGGCCGAACATCCCGAATATAATCAGCACCTATTAAATCGAAGGCACATGTCTCAGATGCAGCTACATATCCTTCACCGATTCGTCCGATGGAGACAGGACGCAATCCATGTGGGTCCACAGCAATCATCATTTCTGTTTCTGTCATGACCAGAAATGCATAGGCCCCTTGGACGAACGATAAAGCCTGCTTTATTCGCTTCTTAAAACAAGCTGAACCAGAGCGCCTAATTAAGTGGGCCAGGACCTCTGTATCCGAGGTTGTATGAAAAATGCTCCCATCTATTTCAAGCTGATTTTTTAATTGGGTTGCGTTTACCAAATTTCCATTATGAGCGAGAGCAAAACTACCGACAGTCTGAGAATTAAACAAAAATGGCTGAACATTTGCCACTCCGCCTCCTCCTGCTGTCGCATAGCGAACATGGCCGATTGCGCTCCGTCCCTTCATATCCTCAATGATCTTTTGATTGAAAACTTCATTCACAAGTCCTTCTGCTTTATGCGATTTCAATACTTGGCCATCTGTAACGACCATTCCCGCTCCTTCCTGTCCACGGTGCTGCAGACTGTGTAAACCATAATAGGTTAGTTGAGATGCTTCAGTATGTCCCCAGATTCCAAACAATCCACATTCTTCATTTAGTCCACGGATTTCAGCAAGCATGGTATGGCTCCCTTCCAGGCTATCAGTAGTTGTTTTGCTTCAATATCAATAACTGTCTCTTCCTGGCCGGCATGAATAACGTATTTTTCTGTATCTGTTACAATACCTATTTGAACCGCTTCCGGAATAATTTCTTTGAAAGGTCCGACTTGTTCAGGCGATACAGTCACAAGGAAACGGGATTGTGATTCTGCAAACAACCGGGTGGCCAAATCCCCCTCTAAATTCACTTCAAAACCAAGGTTTTCTGCGCCAAACAATCCTTCTGCAAGTGCTATGGATAATCCTCCTTCTGCCAGGTCATGAGCTGACTTTATTACACCCGCCTGAATCGCTTTCAACAGCTTTTCCTGCCGGTCTTTTTCAACCTGAAGATTCAGATGGGGCGCTTTACCAAAAATCCGTCCATCATTCATGAATTTTTGCAGCTCACTACCGCCGAATTCAGCATATGTTTCTCCTATTAAGTAGATTAAATCTCCCTTTTCTTTGAAGGATTGAGTGGTGATATGCTTGAGATTATGAACAAGTCCAACCATGCCAACGACCGGTGTCGGGTAGATCGCTTCTCCATTTGTTTCGTTATACAAGGAAACATTCCCACCAATCACCGGTGTCCCTAGTACACGACATGCTCCACTTAATCCATCTGCCGCTTTTTCGAGCTGCCAGAAAATTTCAGGCTTCTCCGGATTCCCGAAGTTCAAACAGTCTGTAATCGCCAACGGTTCACCGCCTGAACAAATAATATTACGTGCTGCTTCAGCCACCGCAATTTGACCGCCTGTTTCCGGGTCTAAATAGAGATAGCGGGAATTGCAGTCTGTTGTCATCGCCAACGCTTTTTCCGTGCCGCGAATACGAACGACGGCTGCATCAGAACCTGGCCCTACAACCGTATTCGTGCGTACCATATAATCATACTGGTCATAAACCCATTCCTTACTCGCTATAGTCGGTTGTGCCAATAACGATAGCAGAGTTTCTGTATAGTTGTTGATGACAGGTACTTCATCTTCCATCGCTTGAAACTCTTGAAAATAATTAGGCTCTTTGGACGGTTTATAGTAAACTGGCGCCTCCTCAGCTAGTGCATCTGCTGGTACATTTGCCACCACTTCGCCTCTATATGTTAAGCGAATCATTTTATCTTCCGTTACAGTGCCCACATCGACCGCTTCAAGGCCATACTTTCCAAACAGCTCTTCGATTTCTTGCTCCCGTCCTTTTTTGGTTACAATCAGCATTCTCTCCTGTGATTCAGATAACATCATTTCATAAGGTGTCATTCCTGTTTCTCGCTGAGGAATCCTATCTAAATTCATTTCAATTCCGGATCCCGCTTTGGAGGCCATTTCAGCAGAGGAACTGATTAATCCAGCTGCGCCCATATCCTGTATTCCTACAAGTGCATCCGATTTTACAAGCTCCAGGCATGCTTCAAGTAAAAGCTTTTCCATGAATGGGTCCCCTACTTGTACGGCTGGCCGTTTGGAATCAGAATCATCTGTTAATTCCTCCGAGGCGAAGGTTGCTCCATGAATGCCATCACGACCTGTTTTTGCCCCGACATACATAACTGTATTTCCAACTCCATGCGCCTGACCCTTCTTAATATCCTCATGATTGATTAAGCCGACACACATCGCATTTACAAGAGGATTCCCCTCATAGGAAGGATCAAACTGAATCTCACCACCAACAGTTGGTATTCCGATACAGTTTCCATATCCGGCAATCCCAGCTACAATTTCCTCAAACAAATACTTCATCCGTGGAGTTGTTAATTCTCCAAAACGCAAGGAGTTCAGCATGGCAATCGGTCTAGCCCCCATGGAAAAGACATCGCGGATGATTCCACCCACGCCTGTGGCTGCACCTTGATATGGTTCGATTGCGGAGGGATGGTTATGGCTTTCAATTTTAAAAACAACCGCTTGCCCGTCACCAATATCCACAATACCCGCACCTTCTCCGGGCCCTTGCAGTACACGTTTACCTGTTGTTGGGAACTTCCTTAATACAGGCTTTGAGTTTTTATAGCTGCAATGCTCAGACCACATAACTGAAAACAAACCAGTTTCTGTATAGTTTGGCAAGTGCCCAAGAATTTTTTCTATCTTGGCAAACTCATCATCCGTCAATCCCATTGTGGCATAAATTCGTTCTTCTTTAATCATGGTTGGACTTGGCTCAAGCATTAACGACATTTGTTTCCCTCCAGTATTGAACAATCGATTTGAATAACTTGATTCCATCGGCACTGCCAAGTAAGGAGGAAACAGCCCTTTCCGGATGGGGCATCATCCCAAGAACATTGCCTTGCTTATTCATAATTCCCGCGATATCCTGATGACTGCCATTTGGATTTCTATCATACGTAAACAGAATTCGATTTTGTGTCTTTAACTGTTCCAGCGTCTCCTCATCACAATAGTAATTTCCCTCGCCATGAGCAATCGGGATAGTGATTTGTTCATTTTTGGTATAGGAGCTCGTAAAAGGAGTTTCGTTGTTCACAACATTCAACTTTTGCGGTCTGCAAATAAACTTCAAATCAGCATTACGCCGCATAGCTCCCGGCAGCAATCCCGCCTCCAGTAATACCTGGAATCCATTACACACACCGAGGATCGGAATACCATCCAATGCCGCTCTTTTCACAGCCTCCATAATGGGTGAAAATTGGGCAATTGCACCGCACCGTAAATAGTCACCATACGAAAACCCTCCAGGCAGCAGGATAGCATCAAAGCCTTCGAGACTCGTTTCCGTATGCCAAACATATTCCGCATCTTCTCCAACCTCATCACGAACGGCATGATACATATCAATATCACAATTGGATCCCGGAAAGACGATTACGGCGAATTTCACTGTCCGATAACCTCCTCTATGCTGTATCGATAATCTTCAATGACCGTATTGACTAACAATTTTTCGCACATATTGCGGACCGCCTCATCAACATCAGCAGTAGATTCAGAGAGTTCCAACTCCATATACTTGCCAATTCGCACATCCCGAACCTCCGGGAAATTCATGGCATTCAATGACTTTTGTACAGCAGTTCCCTGCGGATCCAATACACTTTCACGAAGAGTGACATAAACCTTTACTTTATACATGTTGAACGTCCTCCAGCTTAGCAAGAATTTTTTTATAGGCATCTGTTAAACTGCCGAGATTCCGGCGGAATATATCCTTATCCAACTTTTCATTTGTATGCGAATCCCAAAGACGGCAAGTATCCGGTGAAATTTCATCCGCAAGCAGGACATGGTCCTTCTCATCTTTGCCAAACTCAAGCTTAAAATCTATTAATCTGATGTCCATAGAAGCAAATAAGCTTCGCAACATTTCATTGATTTGCATAGACTGTTTTTTTAATATTTCGACTTCTCCAGCTGTAGCAAGGTCCAGGACGTTAATATGATCTTCTGTTAATAGCGGATCACCAAGCTTATCGTCTTTATAATAAAATTCCACAATCGGCCTTTTAAGAGGTGTTCCTTCCTCTACACCCAATCTTTTAGAAAAACTGCCGGCAGCAACATTGCGGACTACTACTTCTAAAGGAATAATGGTGACTCGTTTAACGAGCTGTTCTGTTTCTGATATTTTTTTAATAAAATGCGATTCAATACCCTTAAGGTGAAGCCATTCGAATAGCAGGCTCGTGATTTGGTTATTCAGATGTCCCTTCCCCTCAATCATTGCTTTCTTTTCCCCATTAAATGCAGTTGCTGAGTCCTTGTATCGGATTAGGACGATTTCCGGATTATCAGTTGCATAAATTTGCTTTGCCTTGCCTTCGTAAAGAAGTTCATTCTTCGCCAATTGGATATCCTCCTATATGGTAATAATCCTGATAAGCCAAACACGGATGGAATTAATGTAAAAGGGGCACCCCTCAACCTTTATTAAGTAGTGCCCCTCGTTAAAATTACAGCCCCATACGTTCAAAAATGAAATCTACATTTTTCAAATGATAATGGTAATCGAAGCAATCATCCAATTCTTCAGTAGACAGGTAGGCCGTAATTGTTTCATCCGCTTCTAGCAATTCACGGAATTGAATCTGTGTTTCCCATGCCTCCATCGCCTTAGGCTGAACGGTATCATACGCTTTTTCACGAGACAATCCTTTATCAATTAAAGCAAGCAATACACGCTGTGAATAAATCAGACCATAAGTGCGGTCCATATTACGCTTCATATTATCAGGGAACACCGTTAAGTTTTTCACGATATTACCGAAGCGGTTTAACATATAGTTCAATAAAATGGTCGCATCCGGGAGGATAATTCTTTCAGCAGAAGAATGTGAAATGTCCCGTTCATGCCAAAGTGAAACATTTTCATAGGCCGTCATCATGTGGCCGCGAATCACACGGGCCAACCCAGTCATATTCTCCGAACCGATTGGATTGCGTTTATGCGGCATAGCGGAAGAACCCTTCTGCCCCTTCGCAAAAAATTCCTCTACTTCACGTGTCTCACTCTTTTGCAAACCACGAATTTCAGTTGCAAATTTTTCAATAGAAGTCGCAATCAATGCTAATGTAGACATGTATTGTGCATGTCGGTCGCGCTGTAGGGTTTGGGTAGAGATTGGAGAAGGTTTGATCCCAAGATTTTCACACACAAACTTTTCTACAAATGGATCAATGTTCGCATATGTTCCAACAGCACCGGAGATTTTACCATACTCTACTGTATCTGCAGCTTCTTTTAGTCTTTTTAGATTCCGCTTCATTTCTTCATACCATAATGCCATTTTCAAACCAAATGTCGTTGGTTCAGCATGGACGCCATGAGTACGTCCCATCATAACCGTATATTTATGCTCCTTCGCTTTTTCTGCCAAAATTGTAATAAACCGCTCCACATCAGCGATTAAAATATCATTGGCCTGCTTCAGCAAATAAGATAAAGCCGTATCGACTACATCTGTAGAAGTCAGACCATAATGAACCCATTTCCGTTCTTCTCCCAGCGATTCTGAAACGGCACGCGTAAAGGCAACCACATCATGTCTGGTTTCTTCTTCAATTTCTTTGATACGATTCACATCAAAGGAAGCACGCTCTCTCATTACTTTTACATCCTCTTTAGGGATTGCACCAAGCTCTGCCCAGGCTTCACAAGCCAAAATTTCTACTTCGAGCCATGCTTGAAAACGATTCTCCTCTGTCCAAATCTTTCCCATTTCCGGTCTTGTATAACGTTCAATCATTATTTCATATCCACCTTTTCTTTTTTGTCTCCTGTTTGTTCAGTCCATATATTTGATTGATTAAGCATCTCTAATATTTCCATCGGATGCTCTCCTAAGACTGTAATATGCCCCATTTTTCTATCTTTCTTCGCTTCACGCTTCCCATAAATATGTACTTTCCAATCAGGCTCATTCCCTAAAGCCTTTATAACCGGTTCTAAATGCTGACCCAAAACATTGACCATTACCGCACTGGAATGTAATTCAGTATGACCAAGCGGCCAATTACACACCGCTCTTATATGTTGCTCAAATTGAGAGGTTTCACAAGCCTCAATCGAAAAATGTCCGGAATTATGAGGTCTCGGCGCTAATTCATTCACCAAAATATCATCCTGGTCGAGCAGGAACATTTCAACGGCTAATGTACCAACCACCTGTAATGATTCTGCCAATTGTACAGCCGATCCGATTGCATGGATTTGGGTGTTTTCATTGATTCTCGCCGGGACAATCGATTGATGCAAAATATTATTGACGTGAATATTCTCTGCAACAGGAAACACCCGTATGGAACCATCCAATTTTCGAGTTACTATCACTGAAATTTCCTTTTGAAACGGTATAAAACTCTCCAAAACACAAACTCCATGGCTCAGCAATTCAGAGCCTTTGGCTAAATCTCCTTTATCCCGTATAACAAGCTGTCCTTTTCCATCATAACCACCTCGCGCTGTTTTCAAGACAGAAGGATAGCCAAGTTTAGAAATAGCTTGACGAAGATCCTCAAAACTTGCAATGACCTCGAACGGGACAACTTTGACACCTGATTTCTCAATCGCCTGTTTTTCAAGAACCCGATCCTGCGTAATTCTTAATATATCCGTACCCTGCGGAATATATGGATTACCCGTTAGTTGATCTAACGCATCAGCATCAATATTTTCAAATTCAAATGTGAGTACATCACTTATCTTTGCCAAGCGCTGCAGAGCCTCTACATCATTAAATGGGGCCGTGATTTCCATATCCACAATTTGGCCGCAAGGACTGTTGGGCGTTGGATCAAGCACAGCTATCTTAAAACCTAAATTTCTGGCTGCCAATGCCAGCATTCGCCCCAACTGACCGCCACCTATTATCCCAATCGTCTGGCCAGGTAAAATAACTGGTGCCTGCTTACTCAAGTTCATCACAACTTTCAATTGATTGTCTTTGAATTTTTAATCTATATTGTTCAAGTTCTTCAGCCAATTCTTGCTCGAAGGTCCCTAATATCTGTACTGCTAAAAGACCTGCATTTTTTGCACCGGCTTTGCCAATCGCCATCGTTGCTACAGGAACACCACCCGGCATTTGAACAATAGACAGCAAAGAATCCAAACCGTTTAGAGCGTGGGATTGCACAGGCACACCAATTACAGGCAAAGTGGTTTTGGCTGCTACCATCCCAGGTAAATGGGCTGCTCCGCCTGCACCGGCTATAATCACTTTTAGTCCACGACTTCGCGCGCTTTGGGCATATTCAAACATTAAATCAGGCGTTCTATGAGCTGAAATTACTTTTTTCTCATAAGCCACCTTAAAATCATCCAGAATAGTACATACATGCTTCATCGTTTCCCAGTCTGATATGCTTCCCATGATTACTCCAACCTTAAGGTCATTCATCATTTTCGCCTCCAAATAAAAAAGCTGCATGAACACACTTTCAAAAAAGAGAAAGCAGTCCACACAGCTTATATGCTATGCCAAACCGAGCACTTAGGACAAGTACTATGCCCTCACATATAAGGTGAGGTCCGCTTTCTCTCATAGTCCAAAAATTTATTCGGTCTTTGGGTAGAAACTTGCAGGCCATATCCCCGCTATTATATGAGAGAATTATTTATTTTAATGCTTATTGTTCGTACCTATCTTACCAATAGGGCTAATTGTATGTCAACTAAAAACCGAACACTTCTGTTATTTAATGCAATATCGTTCGGTTTTCAATCAAATGATTTGCCTTCAAAAATAATCTGGCGTGCAACCGGAATATATTCTATCTGATCGCCATTCTTCACTTCCTTAAAAATTGGTTTCTCCATACGTCTTACGGGAAAGTATCCTTCCTTTTTCATACGCTCCAAGCATTCATCAATGCTTTCATTCTCCTGCAATTCAAACTTTTGTTTCTTTGGCTTAGCCAATCGACCCTCGTCCTTTCTGTTACTTACTCTACTAGTAGTGTATCCCATTTAGTACTCTTTTCGGAAGTTTTGTTACAGAATTTTATGTGACTGGTGTAAGCGTGGACTGGCAAAAGTTTTCTTCTTTATGGATAGGAATTTCAGTTTAACACTGTGCCGTCTCACACCTATTCTCCAGCAAAAACACATCAAAGTATGTACGGTAAGACGTATATAAGTGATGTCAGAATTTGAGCTGAAATGTGCTTAATATGAATTGTCATGGGTAGATATAACAATTTTAAAAAGCTTGGCTTTCCCTCAGATTTTACTCATCTTTGTCCCATTTTTTCAACTTATGTCTTCTTTCCAGCCTACTAATCATGCTGATAACTCAACCTCAATCCCCAAAAAAGCACAAAAAAACCAGCTCATCAACTGAACTGGTTTCTTAAATTGCCCGGCAACGTCCTACTCTCACAGGGACTCGCGT
>NZ_JBZAJD010000013.1:0-46081 GCF_058216035.1 Pradoshia sp. Z4_20 | reverse complement strand
CCTTTACCCCGGTATAGCTGGTCCATAGGTGCCTCATAGCTCGGGGATAGGTGCTTCCCTCTGGACTTCAACCGCCTATCACCCGCCTTTACCCCGGTATAGCTGGTCCATAGGTGCCTCATAGCTCGGGGATAGGTGCTTCCCTCCGGACTTCAACCGCCTTTCACCCTCCTTTACCCCGGTATAGCTGGTTCATAGGTGCCTCATAGCTCGGGGATAGGTGCTTCCCTCTGGACTTCAACCGCCTTTCACCCTCCTTTACCCCGGTATAGCTGGTTCATAGGTGCCTCATAGCTCGGGAATAGGTCCTTTCCTCCGGACTTCACCCACCTTTCACCCACCTTTACCCCGGTATAGCCGGTCCATAGGTGCCTCATAGCTCGGCTAGAGCTCAGCTTTCCCCCGGACTTCACCTGCCTTTCACCCACCTTCCACATAATATAGGGAACTTTTTATGACTGCATAAAGGTGGACCAGAAATGCTCATATGCTCTTCCACAAAAAAAGTGCTCAATGAATGAGCACCTTTTAGTCTATGACAACCATTATGATTGTTTTTCAATGAATTTTTTATATAATTCTTTTGAATTATTTGGATAAAAAGAATAGGTAGTATCCGTTTCGATTAGTGGATGATTGCGAGGTGAGTGATTGGAGAATGTGGCATAGCTGCTCCACTGATAATCCTGAGGGTTTGTAACCAATCCTGCCACAACAGGATTTATATGGATATATTTACTGACATTTAAAAAATCATTTGAGCTATCAACGATTCTGAAATAGTAACTTGCTTGAAATACATGCCCCTGAGATTTGTAGGTATGGTTAAAATACATGGCATATCTTTGTTGAATGGTTTGCATGATTTTGCTTAAAGGAGAATTGGAGGTTTCTAAGAGAAGGTGAAAGTGGTTGTTCATAAGGCAGTACGCATGGAGTTTAAAATCATATTTACTATGGGCTTCAGCAAGAATAATCATGAATCTATGCTTATCGATCATATTATGGAATATTGGCTCCTTTCTAACCCCTCTATTGGTAATGTGATAAATTGAAGTTATTTCAAATTGATTCAGAGTGTTGGACAAGTATTTTTCCTCCTTAATAAGTTAATACATTACTCTTTCGTTCATGGCTGGCAAAATTCCTTTTGGATTGTGAAAAATATAACATAATTTTACGTCCCTCTTTTACATTCTGGTTTGCTGGCTACTTCAAGAAAATCATTTCTTTAGATAAACAGAAAAACCGACCCCACCCCCAGGTGAAATCGGTTTTCAAAGTGTCATTTTTTATGCATTTTAAATTCAAGGAAAAGTTCATTATAATGCGCGAGCATCTTTTTGCCGAGATTATCGTAGACCTCAAGTCGGTCTGTTAGCTCAGCAGGTGGATAGAAGCGTTCATCCCCTGAAACTTCTTCTCCTAAAATTTCTAACGCTGCATTATTTGGTGTGGAATAGCCTACATAGTCTGCGTTTTGAGCAGCATTTTCAGGATCCAGCATGAAGTTAATGAATTGGTGTGCTCCGTCCACATTTTTGGATGTTTTCGGAATAACCATATTATCAAACCAGAGATTAGAGCCTTCTTCCGGCACTACATAATCAATGTTTTCATTATCCCACATAATATCAGCTGCATCACCGGACCAAACCAGCCCGACTGCTGCCTCCTCCTGAGCGAGAAGCATTTTGATCTCATCACCCACGATTGCTTTAATGTTCGGAGTTAATGTATCTAATTTATCCTTAGCTTCCTGCAAATGCTCTTCATTTGTGTCATTTAATGAATAATGAAGGCTATTCAATCCCATTCCAATAACTTCACGAGCACCATCAACAAGCAAGATTTTATTTTCTAATTCTTCGTCCCATAAATCATTCCAGCTTTTGAATTCTTTATTCGGAAGGAGCTTTGTATTATAAGCAATTCCGACTGTTCCCCAAAAATATGGAATGGAATACTTATTTCCCTTATCAAAGGAAAGGTCGAGGAAGCGAGAATCAATGTGCTTTAAATTTGGTATTTTACCATGATCAATTTCAATCAACAGGTCTTCTTCCTTCATTTTGCTGATTGCATATTCTGAAGGAACGGCTACATCATAGGACGTACCGCCCTGCTCGATTTTCGTCATCATCGCTTCGTTTGAATCGAAGGTTTGGTATATGACTTTAATGCCTGTTTCCTCTTCAAATTTTTCAATTAAATCCGTATCGATATAATCTCCCCAGTTGTAAACCGTTAAGGTATTATCTCCGGCATATCCTTCATGTGCATTTAATCGATTGATCAAATATAAAAGGCCGAATGATACAACCAAAATCAGAATCAGGGTACGGGTTAGCTTGCTCATTCCTTAACCCCCATTCGCGGCTTGGTGCTTCTTTGTGTAATAAAGTAATATCCAATAACCAATAAAATTGTAAATAAGAATAGCAAGGTTGATAATGCATTAATCGTTAACGATATACCTTGACGAGCCATGGAGTAGATTTCTACGGATAGTGTGGAGAATCCATTCCCTGTCACGAAGAAGGTTACGGCAAAATCATCCAGTGAATAGGTCAATGCCATAAAGAAACCAGCAAAAATACCGGATGTGATGTAAGGCAGAATAACCTTTGTCAGCACATTCCACTGGCTCGCCCCCAAGTCACGAGCCGCATCGATCAATGTCGGGCTCATTTCCTGAAGTTTAGGCAATACCATAATTACAACAATCGGAACACTGAAAGCAATATGGGATAAAAGAACGGACATAAAGCCAAGTTTAATCCCAATAATGGTGAACATAATTAAGAAGGAAGCACCAATAATGACATCAGGGCTTACAATCAAAACATTGTTCAAGGAAAGTAATGTATTTTTCGTCCTTCTCTTGCGTACCTCATGTATGGCCAGTGCTCCAAAAACACCAATCACTGTAGAAATTGTAGCTGAAAGCAGAGCAATAACCAGTGTATTCAACACAATAATAAGCAATCGCGTATCGGCGAATACTTCTTTATACCATTGCAGCGTAAAACCATCAAAGCCATGCATTTTTCCGCCGCTGTTAAATGAATAGAACATCAGATAGAAAATTGGTGCATAAAGGATGGCAAACACTAAGATTAGATATAGATTTGATAGCTTAAATTTCTTTTTCATTGTCCATCCCTCACTTTCTTCTGCCTGTCAGAATCATGATTAATGCCATTGCGATAATTAGGAATACCGCTATCGTAGCTCCCATTCCCCAATCTTGCGTAACGAGAAAATGCTGTTCAATTGCTGTTCCCAATGTAATCACTCGGTTACCTGCAATCAAACGAGTAATCATAAACAATGACAGGGCTGGGATAAAGACAGCCTGTGCACCTGATTTCACTCCGTCGAGTGTCAGAGGGAAAATGACACGGCGGAAAGTCATCCATTTGGATGCTCCAAGATCACTGGCTGCATCTACATAGGATTGGTTCATTTCCTCTAGCGCATTGTAAATTGGCAATAGCATAAACGGTATAAATATATAGGTAGAAACAAAGATGAAACTAAAATCAGTAAATAGAATTTGCTTTGTTCCTATTCCAAAAACCTCTAAAAAGGCGTTGGCAGCACCATATGTGCCAAAAATACCAATAAAGGCATATGCTTTTAAAAGTAGATTAATCCAGGTTGGTAAGATAATTAATAAGAGCCATAATTGCTTATGCTTTGTTTTCGTTAATAAAAATGCCGTTGGGTATGCAATTAATAAAGAAATAACTGTAACTAAGAAAGCATACCAAAAAGAACTTAATGTCATTTTCAAATAGACTGGTGTAAAGAAGTTGCTGTAATTATCCAACGTGAATTGGCCGTCAATCCCAATAAAGGAGTAATAGACAACCAGGATAATCGGGAATACAACAAACAATGCAATCCAAATAGAGTATGGAATCAGATAGAGAGTTTTCGCTTTATTCTTCATGGCCGGCCTCATTATATGCTTCTAAGCGTTTATCGAATTCTTCTTCCGTTTCCCCCGGCAGCATGACATGAATGGCTTCTTCATCAAAACTCAACCCAATTTCTTCCCCAACAACCGCTTTTTTCGTAGAGTGTACTAGCCACTCATTACCTGCTTCATCAAAACAGCAAATTTCATAGTGAACACCACGGAATAATTGGGAATCAACGCGTACCTGCATTTTTCCTTGTTCGAGTGTAGTAATCTCTAAATCCTCAGGACGGATTACCACTTCTACAGACTCATTTTCTCTGAAACCGCCGTCTACGCAGTCAAAACGTTTATCTGCAAATTCTACTATATAGTCGGCAATCATTCTACCGGGAACAATATTGGATTCTCCGATAAAGTCTGCGACGAATCGGTTAACAGGCTCATCATAGATATCAGTTGGCGTACCGCTTTGCTGAATTCTGCCTTTGTTCAAAACAAAAATCTCATCACTCATCGCCAATGCTTCTTCTTGGTCATGCGTAACAAAGATGAAGGTAATACCAAGGCGGCGTTGAAGCTCACGCAATTCATATTGCATTTCAGTACGAAGCTTTAAATCGAGCGCCGATAAAGGTTCATCAAGTAAGATTACTTCCGGTTCGTTTACAATCGCACGGGCAATGGCTACACGTTGACGCTGTCCACCGGACATTTCTTTAATTTCACGGTTTTCATAACCAGCCAGGTTAACAAAGCGTAATGCTTCTGTCACTTTCTTGGCAATGTCTGCATTTTTCATTTTTTTAATGCGTAAACCAAATGCAACATTTTCAAATACATTTAGATGTGGAAATAGGGCGTAATCCTGGAATACTGTATTTACCTGGCGCTCATTGGCCGGGACATTATTTATTAATTTACCGTTAAAGTAAATCTTTCCTTCAGAGGGCTGCATAAATCCGGCAATTAAGCGGAGAATCGTCGTTTTTCCGCAACCTGATGGTCCTAAGAGTGTATAGAATTTCCCTCTTTCAATTTCAAAGCTAACATCATTTAATACCGCTGGATCGTCATCATATTGCTTCGTGACGTTCTCAAAACGAATAATTGTATGATCATTCATGTTCATTACTCCTTCTTGTGGATATTAATTATAGATAAGAATCCGTCGCTACAAGCAATAATTCTGAAATCCCGTTGAAATCATTAATTATCTGATGTTCTTCGGTTGCGTTAAAATAAATTGCTTCTCCTGCCTTGGCAAAGTATGTCCTTCTGCCGAGTGTTATCATGATTCTCCCTTTTAATACATAGCCA
Organism: Pradoshia sp. Z4_20; assembly: GCF_058216035.1. Classification (NCBI taxonomy): domain Bacteria; kingdom Bacillati; phylum Bacillota; class Bacilli; order Caryophanales; family Bacillaceae; genus Pradoshia; species Pradoshia sp. Z4_20. The sequence goes on along the minus strand of NZ_JBZAJD010000013.1, from coordinate 40,833 downwards.
AATGTCTCTGAAAGTGAGGGCTCAAATTTTTTGAACTCTCCCTTTTCCTGCAATGTAAGCAATATGGGTTCCATTTCTTTTTCATTTGATTCTGGAACAAGCCATTGGATTTGATAACCCCGATCTTCATCTATAAAATCTGTCGTATCATTTTTTCCGTATACTACTTTTTGTTCACGTTCTTCCTCATCAAAAAATTGCTTTGGGGTACAGCCGAGAACCTCGAGTATATCGAAGAATGTTTCGATAGATGGTGAACTGAGACCTCTTTCAAGTTGTGAAATATACCCTTTACTTAAATCTGTTCTTTCACCAAGTTCTTCTTGAGTCAGACCTTTTTTTAATCTTAAATTTTTAATTTTGCTTCCGATTTCCATTAACATGGTATGACCTCAATTTCGTTTATTATAAGTAAACTCTAACTAGAGAAAGTTTATTATTATCAAACTTAATGTTTACTACCAAACTCAGATTATTATACAACATTTTTAGGAAACATCAACAAAAATATATAGCAAAATAAGATTTTTAAATTTTATAAAAAATAGGTGCCTATCTTTTCAGGCACCTATACGTCATTCTATTTAATTAGCGGCAATAGATTTGAATAGCATCATGTAAATATCGGGCAAGCCCCGGCTTTGTACTATCGATATTATCAGTAAAACGTTTGTCAGAAATATACATCTCGCCAAGCCCTTTAAATATTTCCGGTGTGCAATTATAAAAATGTTTACAAATATGCATTCGCCATTCTTGGACGATTTGTTGAACCTCACTATCCGCAGGATCCCGGTCCATTAATTCAGCTAAAGACTGATAAATTTGTTGTCTTTCTATTTCAATTGCCTTCCAATCATCTGCTTGATAGCCATTTGTTTTTTGCTGGGATTGGCGAAATGCCTCCGTGTCTGCATACTTTTCCTTAACTTCTTTTTCATACTTTTTTATATGTGCTTCAACTCTACTCATATCAAATGGCTCGAACATATCCTGCCTTGACATTTTCCTTCCTCCTTTAATTGCCTGGGCGGTCTGATCTATGGATTGAATAATTTTCTCCAGCCGCTTCTGCTTTTCCTCCAGAACCTTTTTATGTTTCATCAAGGAATCCAAGTGGTCAAATTGGGGATCATCCAGAATAGCTTTGATCTTATTTAGCGGTAAGTCCATTTCTTTAAAAAATAATATTTGCTGAAGGCGTGCTAAATTTCCCTCATTATATAAACGATATCCATTCTCCTCAATATGAGCTGGTTTTAACAGATCAATTTCATCATAATAATGTAAAGTTCTAACACTGACTCCAGCAAGCTCGGAGACTTCCTTTATCTTATACACCTCTCTCACCCCTCCCTTCCTATATCGTAAATGATGACGTAACGTTAGAGTCAAAGCATTTTAGATATTTTAATGAGATTAGCGAACGTCAACATCCATATTGAGTTTATTCCCTTCCAGCAAGGGAATGTGAATAGATAGGGATATAACCATTTTTAATGAGGAGGTTTTTTTATGAATAAAGACATGTACCAAGTCTGTATAGATGCCTGTATTGAATGTATAGATGCTTGTAATGTATGTTTCGATGCTTGCTTAGAAGAGGATCACATGAAGATGATGGCAGATTGCATCCGCCTGGATCGAGAATGCGCGGACATTTGTGCATTGGCGGTTAAATCAATGCAATCTAACAGTCCTTTTGCAAAAGAAATCTGTAATCTTTGTGCAGTGATTTGTAAAGCTTGCGGCGAGGAATGTCAAAAGCACGATCATGACCATTGCCAAAAATGTGCCGGGGCTTGCTTCAAATGCGCTGATGCTTGTCTCAGCATGACTGCCTAAATCAATATGGCAGGAGTTTATTTTCTTATATTTAGCAAAAGGCCGCAACAGATATTACTAAACCTGTTGCGGCCGCTTTTTACTTCCCAAAAAGTAATTGAAGAATTCGCTCCCCTGCTCTTCTATTTTCTCCTTTGTAAGGATAACAATGAATATGGATCGCAGGATTAAAATTAAGTTCGATAATTCCATAATTTTGTTCACTGACATTGGCAGTCGGATCATCAATCATCATATCGACTCCACAGATTGTAGCACCAGCAGCTTTTGCAGCTTGAATGGCCAATTCCTTATAGCTCCCTGATATAGCATCAGTAAGATCTAGACTATCCCCGCCAGTGCTGATATTAGAATTCTCTCTTAAATAAACAAGCTCTCCTTCCGCCGGGATATAATCGAAATCCTTTCCCTGTCCCTTTAGGAAAAGTGCTTCACTTTCCCCTAACTGAATCTTCTCCAAGGGTGTTTTATAGCCCTTTCCCCGTAAAGGATCTTTATTTTTCGCTGTAACCAATTCAGCAATACTGGATTGTCCATCACCTTTCACATTGGCTGGGACACGATGAAGGATCCCTGTCACTTCATCTCCCATTACAAGAAACCGATATTCCTTTCCACTGAGGAATTCCTCAACCAACACAGTACGATCATGAAGAAAAGCCATCCCTAATGCTTTTTCATAGTCCTCTTTTGAAAATGAATCTTTGAAAATCGTAATTCCCAAACCAAAATTTGTTGATTTCGGCTTGATTACAATTTGCTTGGCCTTATATTTCTCATAATCCATAACTGCTTCCTCTAGAGATTGATAGGCCCCTCCATTCGGAACTCTCATCCCAGCATTTCGAAGAATCTTCTTCGTAACAAGCTTATTCTCCATAACCAAAACAGTACTGTATGAATCGAGCGATGTTTTGGTCGCCTGCTTCACATACTCTGTTTTCTTCCCATCAGATAAAGCAATAAAGTTTTCATCTCGATCAACAATCTCGATTCCTATTCCTCTTTTAATAGCATCTTTAATTAAAATTTGCGTTGAAAGCTCCATATCCTCATATCCCAATAAAGTGAATGAATGTTTTTCACTTTCGTGTAAATAATCAAAAGAATGTTTCATATGAAACAATTCGTAGGATGACTGCTTTATACCTTCCTTTATTCTTGCTGCATAAGAGAGTTCCGGATCAATTAGCATATTTTCAACTTCGACCAGTATATGGATGTATTTATCAGCTAGAGATAATTCTCGTGCCATTTCCTTCATTCCAGCTATGATGGATAAATAATTCAAATCGGTCTTTTCCTCTTCTTCAAGCAGAAGCATATACAAAATAAATAAGTGAATGAAATAGAGATTCTCTTTACTTGTACCGATTTTAAACAGAGGGTTCAAATCTAACAACCGAATCTCAATATATTGAATCCCTTTATCTAAAAGACCTTGCAGGGGATCTTCACCAGCACCTGCCTTCAAGCGGAGCGTATGATAATATTCTTTTGCGCTCAACAATTCATGTTTCTGAATCAAATTGTGAATATCCTCAACATATTCTTCAACTGATTGATAGGAAACCTGGTAGTCCTTTCGATTTTTATAACCACATACGCTGTTTCTAAATGAATGAACTTGAGGGAGATAATAACTTCCTTGATTTAATTGCTCTGCCCTTAAGACGCAGTCTTGGTTATAAGTATTATGAAACACTGGACTGGCCCCAGTCACATCAACCAATAAATCTCGATAGCGGTTAAAATTACGGCTGATTTTTAAATAAATATCATTTTTAAACTCTTTATATGTTTTATGGCTGGATTGTTCATCATACAATACGTGCAATAGTTCGTCAGAGAACGAGAAATTGTAATGGATACCGCTTATTAATTGCTTTTTTCTTCCGTATTTCTGTGCAAGTTTATATCGGTACTCGGTCTCCTGATCGTTTTCCAGCTTGGCGATTGGAATCAAGCATTCATCGGGAAGAATAGGAGGATTACTGCCTGGCCATAAGTATTCTCCTTGCTTAGATAATTCTAAACTCACAATATCATGTATATTTTCCAGAAATTCAAACGCCTCATCAATCGTCGGGAACACCGGAGTCACCATCTCTATCTGAGACTCAGAAAAGTCGGTTGTAATGTACGGGTGCTTTGCTCTGTCACCGAATGAAGACGGGTGTGGTGTTAAAGCTAATGTCCCATTTTTATGAACCCTATTATTTTCTTTTTCAAGGCCAAAATTTCCCCTAAACAATGTTTCCGATAGGTGTTTTTCTTTCATGAGCTTTAGAAGTCTATGGTCTATATTTGTCATATATGTACTCTCCTTACCAACCGTTCTTATGCGTGTATTCTTGCTGTCTTATTTTTTATTTTTCGCAATGTAAACATAAACCAAATTACCAATACAACACCCTTCAAAAGACTGCTGATTGCGATACTCATCCATACCCCATTTAATCCAAATGGAACGGAAAGAAGGATGGCCATCGGGATTCTGAGCACTGTAAAGGTGATACTAAAAATAGGCGGAATATAGGTTTTCCCCAACCCATTAAATGCTCCGACTGTTAAAAGCTCCATACACATAAATACCTGCGAGTATCCAAGGATTCTCATATAGTCTGCTCCGAGTTTTATACTATCAGGCTCACTGATAAAAATAGAAAAAAGCTGCTCTGGAAACAGGATAAATAGTAGTGACGTAAGTAAACCGAACCCTATGGTCATAGCCAATGCTATTTTATACCCTGCATGGATTCGGTCCATTTTGTTTGCACCATAGTTTTGTCCAATAAAGGCGGCAATCGCACCCTGCAGCCCCCCAATAGTCATGTAGGAAATCGACTCAATTTGGATACCAACTTTTTGAACAGCAATCGCCTCTGCTCCCCATTGCACAATAATCTTTGCAATAATGATGGATATGCCGATGAATACTACTCTTTGGACTGTAATTGGAATCCCCATTTTAATTACTTCTATCATCTTACGTCCATTCCAATTTGTATGGCTCCCTAATGATATGAATCGTTTAGAATTAAACCAGAAAAGGAGCGTAACAATAATGTTTGCTGTTAATGTTGCAAGCGCAGCTCCAACAACCCCCATTCCAGGTATAAATCCGATCCCAAAAATTAAAAAAGGATCCAAGATCATGTTAACGAGAAAACCAATAGTGTAGACGCGAAATGGCGTTTTACTGTTTCCCATACTATTTAAAATCATACTGTACAGTAAATTTATAATAGAAAATATAACACCAATCATAGAGATGACTAAAAATTGCACAGCCATTCTCTCCACCTGAGAATCGCCCAGCTCAAAGAAGCCAATAAATGAATCTTTATAGATAAATACAACAAGCGTATATAAAATAGCCAGGATCAGTGACATGATAAACCCGTTTTTTATGTATTCTGCCGCTTCCTCTTTTTGGTTCGCCCCCATACAATGAGCGATTTTGACTCCGCTCCCAATCGAGACCATTGTTGCAAGTGCCAGCGCCAAATTAACGAAGAAACTTGCCGTACCTATGGCAGCAACTGGACCGCTGCCAAGCTTGCCAACCCAAATCATATCGACCATTCCATATGTGGTTTGAATAAAATTTGTTGCTATTATAGGAACGGAAAGCTTCAGAAGAGATGAGGAGATTGCATTTTCTGTTAAGTTATAAGCACCCTTCATCTTGTTTCCCCCTATCTTTTTTACTGCTTACGTAAAAAGCTGATAATTGACTCCAGCCTTTCTTCGCATAATCGATAAATTGTATATTTCCCCTCTCTTCTTCCTTTAATAACTCCGCCTTTTTCCATAATTTTAATATGATGGCTGACCGTGGAATTAGGAAGCGAAAGAGCTGTAACAATTTCACATTTACATAAATCTTCAATTAATAATAATGACAGAATCTCCAGGCGAGTAGAATCACCAAGTGCCTTAAACATTTCTGCTAGCTCCAGTAATGATTGTTCATTATGAACGGCTGGTAGCTGTTGTTTACCTTCTTCGCATATACAGCGCATTCGATGATCTGTTTTCATTACCCAAGACATTTACATTCCCCTCCTCTTCACATAACCATAAAACTAGTTTTATGGTTATATTATACTTCATTATTTTAATAATGGAAATTTTTAAGTTACACTTATAAGAGATCTAGTAGATTGGAGGAGATAGAATGAATTGTAAAATAAATCGGAATGCCGCCAAAGAATTAAAAAAATTATTGAGTACAGAGGAAGCCGACGGGAAAATGATTCGTGTAGTGATTTCCCATATGCATGGCGACCATGCTCACTATGATATTGAATTGAGTACACCAACTGAGCATGACGAAATTGTTAAGACTGATAAGGATATTGATGTCTTGCTTGATAAGCGAGAAGAATTCCTGGATGGAGTGTGGATTAAGTACTTCCATCTACCTGAACCAGGTTTTGAAATAACAAACCCTCATAAAGGCGGACATGGACACCATCATTAAAATATTCAATGTAGAGGCAGCCGTTCAATCGGTTGCCTCTTTTACGTATAATTGGTAGTTAATTGGTTCATATTAACAGATGAGTTCTTCAAATTTAAATATAAGGAGTCGACTGATTAATGGGCATTTTAAGTGGAAATCCGCAAAAAGAACCAATGCATTATGGTGAGGTATTTGCTGTATGGTCACAATTAATGGGTGCACAGGCCATGATTCCTGGCTTTCAAACCCTTAAAAACCATACTGGTGATGATGATTTAAAAGATTTATTAGATGACATGATCGCCAATGCTAGATCAGATGTAAAACAACTGCAGGAATTACTAAAACATAATGGTATTGCTCTGCCGCCTGCACCACCTGAAAAACCGGAAAGCCAAATCGAGGCTATTCCTCCTGGTGCACGGTTTACAGATCAAGAGGTTTCTGGACTTGTATTGGCTGATATTGCTGCTGGACTCGTTGCCTGTGCTCAGGCAATGGCTCAATGTATTCGTGAAGACATCGGCTTAATGTTTGGACAATTCCATATGAAAAAGGCACAATTCGGGGCCGCATTATTAAAAATAAACAAAGAAAAAGGCTGGTTAGTTCCGCCTCCTCTTCATGTTGTAACGACAACTGACTAATAAATTCATTAAGAAAGAAGAGAAGCCTGCATGTATTATTACAAAGAAGAGCTAATCAATATAATTAAACCAGATAAGCCAGATCCTGCTGCTGCTAAAGTCTTACAGGAGACCTTAGGCGGTCAATTTGGTGAAATGCGCACAATGATGCAATTTTTCTTTCAGAGTAACAATTTCAGGGGCAAAGACACTCAGTATAAGGATTTGCTTCGAGGGATCTTTTTAGAAGAAATCAGTCATGTCGAGCTTGTTCAGAACACCATTAATCAACTATTAAATGATTCTGGCCTTTCTTCACAACCTGGTGATGGTGGCTCAGATGGAGCTCCTCTAGATGAAGCAATCAAACATGCCAATCCACACCATTATATTATGGGAGCTCAGTCATCTCTTCCAGTAGATGCAGGCGGCAATCCATGGAATGGCTCATGGGTTTATGACCATGGTAATTTAATTGCTAATCTGCTGAATAATTTGATGCTCGAATCAACAGGTGTACTTCAGAAAACAAGAATATATGAAATGAGTAATAATCAAACGTTTCGTGAGACTCTCGGGTTTTTAATTGTCCGGGATAATGCTCATCAAAATGCTTTTGCTAAAGCACTTGAAACCTTAGGTGTGGATTGGGGCAAAATTTTCCCTGTTCCAAATTATGATATAAATAAATATCCTGAATGCAAAAAGTTCGTGGATATGGGCTTCCATAATGCTCAGTTTAACTTCCGATTAGATCCAACTAGAATCGCCGAAGTTTTCCAGGGACAAACACCGAGCAGAAACGGTGGAACCTTGTCAGTCACTCCTCCACCGCAAGGATTCCCTGTTCCACAGCTACCGGAAATGCCAAACGAGCACGCTCCAGGGATAAGCGATTTAAATAGATAAAAGGAATGCAGCTTCCAAATGGAAGCTGTATTTTTTTAATCAATCGATTAATTAAAAATTCCGAATATTTTGTTTACATATTGATTAATCTTTGGATAGAATGAACATTATAGTGCCAACATACCGGGATAAAAAGGGGGGGTAGATTGAGATGCTTAAGAAGTGGGTTATGGGAGTTTTCATAATTTCCCTATTCTGCAGTTTAATAGGATGCAGAGGCCAATTGAGACAGGATGTTTTAATTATGGGATCAATAAAGGAATATAGTGATAGAAGTGTTATTTTATCACTTTCAAGTACACTTCATGAAAATTCTATTCTCCATGTGACCTTAAAAGAAAACGGCAGTGACCAAATCGCATGGGAAGGTGAAACAAAAGTCAAAGAAGACGGCTACATAAAATATGAATTCAAACGCCCTAAAATTTCAGAGCAGTATAAACTTGAAGTCCTCTTTGTACCTGATAAACAACCCGCTTCTGTAAAAGAGATATATGGAGAATCTGGAGAGTATATCAGAGAAGACAGTCTGGGATACAGGTCTTATACATATGACGGAAAAAAAGTGGACGGGATTGTTATGTATGGAATTTTGACAACCTTTGATAAAGAAACAGATGGCAAAAGCCAACACAAGTCATGGGAGTTGGTCTCAGATTTTGCCAATATAGAAAGCATGTTGGAGTAGGTGAATATACATATGAAACAGTTTAAAAAAATTTCTGCCCATTTATTAGATTTTATATTAACCATTCTGGCTATAAACCTTATTATTCTTTTTTTTAGTTCTTTATGGGTATGGAATAATGCAGATCCATCCATTAGCTGGTGGAAGGCTTTCTCAAACCAGGCCAAGGATATTTATGAGGCATTTTTATTTATCGATCAAATTCAAATCATGGTAGACTATAGTTTTTCTCAAGGAATACCGAAATTTTCACTGTTCTGGGTCAGTCTCAAAGACCCGTTTATTTATTCACTTCTTATTTTAGGAGGCACTTTACTAGCAACATTTATTGCCGCTCTATTATTTGAAGTATTCCATTACTTTTCACCAAGAATCCTTCAGAATTTTTTTCGTGAAATTGCCTTCTTTATTCAGTCTATCCCAGATGTCATCATGATCTTCGCGATTCAATTATTTTCAATATGGATTTTCAAAAAAACAGGCTTGCTCATTCTGGATCCCGTTGCTTTAGGAGAAGATCATGTCTACCTTCTACCTATTATCGCTCTATCTATCTTGCCGATTTTTATGCTATTCCAAATGATTGATTTATCTGTCAGTGAAGAGCAACAAAAGATGTATGTGGAATATGCTTATGCAAAGGGCTTGTCCAAAAGAGAGATATTTTTCAAACATATCCTTCGCAACACGACAATCACTATTTTTTCAAATCTGCAATATCTACTGTGGTTCATCATCTCAAGCCTGCTCATTCTGGAGCGCTTATTAAATATGGATGGACTATTCTCCTTTATAAACGGGCTGGACATCAAGTTTATAGCTGTAGGATTGACCTTCTTATTTATCCCCTTCTATTTATTAGATATATGGGGGAAAACGATTGTAAAACGAGTGATGGGCGGTGAACACGGATGATAAAAAAATTACTTAAAAATCCTTCTTTTATGATTGGTTTTCTATTTTTATTCATCCTTATTGTAACCAGCCTTCTCTATCCCGCTTGGATTAAACCGCATCTCGAGCCTCCGCCTGAGCTTATTTATGAAGATGGAAAACTTGTTGATCAACCGGCTTATCCACCAAGCTTAACGCATCCCTTCGGTGTAGACAGACTTGGTCAGGATACATTTTGGAACGTAATTGAAGGAGCTAAATATACATTATTCATTGCTGTATTAATTGGACTTTTGCGGATGTTTTTAGGAATGGGAAGTGGAATCTTATATGGATTGTATCATCAGCGTTTCAACTGGGTAATAGAACCTTTGACTCGAGCATTCCGTTTTATTCCAACCATATTGATTGCCATGATGTTTTTTATATCTGAAAGTGGAATAGATGTGATTTTTCAGCAATGCTTAATGCTTTCATTGATTACCTTTCTTCCTTTAACCTCCGTAATAGGAGATGAACTTCGGTATTACTTAAAAAATGAATTCATCGATGCATCCCGTCTGTTGGGAGGATCTAAATGGTGGATTGTAAAGGTCCATATTAGGCATCATTTAAGATCAAGGTTGATTGTCATTTTTCTTCAGCAAATCGCCCAATCATTAGTGCTGCTAGTTCAGCTAGGCGCTTTTATGTGCGTGATTGGGGGTTATGAAACAATAGACCTTAGTGCTCCAATGAGTGATCCTTATAATGTTGCCACCTCTCTTTCACATGAATGGTCCGGGATGATCGGTCTCTCCTATCATGAACTGCGTTACAATAAATGGATTGTCCTTGGCCCATCACTTGGTTTTATACTTAGCTTGTTTTCTCTGAACCTCATGCTGAGAGGAATTCAAAGCGTGCTGGCAGACCGCTCTCTTATCCACAAAACAAAGGAGCAGGCTCATCCGGTAAAAATCGAGCAAGATGGCTTCCAACTGGTAACCCCCATCAATTAATATAGATGTAAAGGCCCCCTTTTTCACATAGCTGAAAAAGGGGTTTTCTATTGTACTTATAAAATAAACAGGGAAAATAAATACATTAAGATCATGCTGATGAGGATACATAAATTTGAGACCGTACCTATCATCATTGTCGTTCGATATTTAAATTCATGGGCATACGGTATAACAGCGAGGCCAATTGGCAGGACTAAACCGAGTAGTATCGTGTATTTAAACATATCATCAACTGGAAGAACAAAATATAATGAAATACCGACCAGCAATGCAAAGCCATATCGGAATGATAAGTATTTTATAATTGGGCGTATATACTGTTTTTCAAAAGAAAATTTCAAATATATTCCGAGCAGCAATAAGGCCAGTGGCATATTCGCTTTAGATATGATTGTTGCTACTTCTAAAAGCGCCGATGGAAGCTGGATATGACCAAAATTCAAGATACTCATAACAATGTATGTCATTAAAGGAATGGACTTACCAAATTTCATAAGGATGGCGCGCCCCTCCAGCTTCATTCCATTTTCAGAAAAATAACTTCCTACTATATAGGCCAATCCAAATACAATAAAAGAATTACCAACATCAAACATACCAAAATACAGTAATCCCTCTGTGCCCCAAAAGGCCTCAACAAGCGGAAAGGCGAACAGTCCGACATTATATCCTGAGGCAAGCATCATAAAAGTTCCTTTAATCTCACGTGTCTCATTCCTAAACACAAAATAGGCCACTATTGTAGAAAGAATCCCGTAAAGAATAACAATAAGAGTGATTCCCAATAAAGATACCGTTATAGTGGAGGTTTGCAGGGATACAATGACTAGGGATGGCAAGGTGATGTTAAAGATGATTCTCGAAATTACCTCTCCATCAGATTCCTTTAGAATTCCAGTCCTTTTTAGAAGGTAACCGAGTGCAATAATGATGACAATATATAAAAATTCCTGATTCAACGAGTTCCCTCCTTTACACTATTATTAATTCTATCACTACTATTCTTACAAAAAAGAATGCCCCTCAATTCCACCCGTTTCCACGAAACGGGAATCTTTTCCATACGGCGGTTTCACTAGATAGTATGTACATTAGCTTATCTCGTAGGTATGGATAATTTGTTCCAAGCACACTTATTGCAAGTAATATTCGAAAAAGATGTTTATCATCTTCTTGATATATTTTTTATCCATATCTAAAAAGGCAGTCAACAGGACCGCTATTTTTTACATTGAAAATGAGAAAACACTAAGTTCCACCCCTCCTGATCCTCAGCGTTTCTGATGACCGGCTTAAACCCGAGTTTAAGATAAATATGGATAGCAGTCAGACTCGTTGTCTGGGTTTTCAGATAGGCTTCATTATGGAAAGAGCTCAGAATTTCGAGTGCCTTTATTACAAGGGGTTTACCTAATTTCCTTCCCTGATATTCAGGCAGTATTTCAACCCAATGTAGCCTGCCAGTTTGTTTACCGTTAAAATCGCCAAACCAGGCAGCAGCGGTTCCCACCGGTTTTCCTTCGTCTGTCTCAAGAATGATTACCCTTTTTTTCGCCTCTATCCTATATGGCATAAATTCAGACTCAAACCGTTTCAGAGCGGATTTCATATTGGTAAACTCCTTTGTAGCCGTATTGATTTCAGCCCAATATTGTTCATCACCTTCTCTGAACAGTCGAAAATTAAAACCGCTTGGTAAGATAGCTTCTGGTATATCTCTTAATGTAGCACTCATATAAAGTGAAATATTTTTCATACAAAATCAACTCCTCTCTCAACAGATTACAACGCAGGATAATATTTAATTAATTATCCTAAACATGATTAGCTCAACTGTGTAAAATAGAATTGGATAGTAACTCGTATATTTATTACAGGAGGTCTTGATTACATATGTTACAGGCTATCAAAGGACGTTTAGTCGTTTCATGCCAAGCACTTGAAGATGAACCGCTGCACAGCCCAATGATTATGGGGAAAATGGCGCTTGCTGCCATGCAGGGGGGTGCTGGCGGAATACGCGCCAACTCACATGATGACATCGTTGCAATCAAACAGGAGGTCCCCTTACCTGTTATAGGAATTGTGAAGCGTGAATATCCTGATTCACCTGTCTATATCACTCCGACGCTCCGAGAGGTAAGCGATATTGTATCTGCCGGAGCAGATATGATCGCGATGGATGCAACTTATCGTCCCAGACCATCTAATGTGGAACTTGAATTTTTTGTCCAATCTCTTCGCCTGCACTTCCCTAATCAATTACTTATGGCTGACATCTCCACTCTGGGCGAAGCAATTGAAGCAGAACGAATTGGATTTGATTGTATATCAACCACACTAGTTGGTTATACACCTTATTCAAAGGGGAAATTCATTTATAATGATGACTTCAAATTATTGCGGGATCTTGTATCAACCGTCAAAATCCCAGTCATTGCAGAAGGAAATATTCTAACTCCTGAAATGGCTAAGCGCTGTTTAGAGGTTGGTGCCCATTCTGTTGTTGTAGGCGGTGCAATAACAAGACCTCAGCAAATCACAAAGCGATTCACAGAAAAAATGAAAGCGTAAGAGGATATTCCCCTTACGCTTCTCTTTATGGATGTGACACAATCAAGGAAAGATTCCCCTCAAGTTCAAAATTACCTGTACCCGATGGAAGAATAAAGTGAGCACCTTTTTCTAACGGATAAGTCTCCTCATTCATTCTAAGAGCCCCTTCTCCATCAATAACACTAAAAAGCATAAAGGGCTGATTCTGGTCAAATGAAGATAATCCACTAATATCCCATTTATAAACTGAGAAAAACTCCGTTTCCACAAACGTAGTCAATTCTGCCCCTGGCAATACGGTCTTGGAAACCTGCACTTCTGCATCCTGATGCGGCACCATACTCACATCAATTGATTTTTCAATATGCAACTCTCGTTTTTGTCCGTTTTGGTCCGTGCGGTCGTAGTCATATACACGGTAGGTTGTATCTGAGCTCTGCTGTGTTTCAAGTACAAGCGTCCCTTCACATAAAGCATGGACCGTTCCACTTGGAACATAGAAGAAATCTCCTGGCTTTATGGAAACGCGACGCAGTAAATGATTCCACTCGCCCTTCTCAATCATGGAAGCAAACTCTTCCTTGGATTGCGCGGTATGCCCGTAAATCATTTCAGCGCCATCCTTACAATCAATGATATACCAGCATTCTGTTTTGCCAAGTTCACCATTTTCATGAATGTTTGCATATTCATCATTCGGATGAACCTGCACGGATAAATCTGCATTGGCATCTAATATTTTTGTTAACAGAGGGAACACATTCCCTTCCATCTCACCAAATAAATGGCGTTCCTCATTCCACAATTCGATTAAAGTCTTGCCTGCATAAGGGCCATTTTCGATAATGGACGGGCCGTTTTTATGACCGGATATCGCCCAGCATTCACCTGTATGTTCAGATGGAATCTCATAGCCAAATTTAGTTTTCAGCTCTGTTCCACCCCAAATTCTCTCCTGAAAGACAGGTTTTAAAAAAAGAGGTTCTGTCATTGATGTAATACCTCCAATACGGGATTAATATGTATATTATTTACTATAATTCAAGAGAGAACCCCTGTCTAATCTCTTTTTTATAAAAAATTACTGGTTAAAAAGAAAAGCTGAACCAGTACGATTCAGCCTACCTGATATTTCTCTCCTTATGACACTCTTCCTATGATTCATTTTATTTTACGACTCCGCACGCCAACCGATCACCGGCATCGCCTGTTGGCTGAGTTTTTCCGTCATCTGGATTTTCATGTATAATCAAGGCGGTTCCATCAGAATCTACTAAAGCAGCATCGGCCCCTTTAGATAGTGACACATTTTCTGCGTTTACCGTCACATTAACGGACCCATCCTCACCCACTTCTAAATTAGGAAGATCGCCGGCATGCGGACCATCCTCGTGCTCCATGCCATGCTTCGCATCAGTTGGATTAAAATGACTGCCTGCAGTCTCAAAACTAGGTGCCTCACACTTTCCTGTTTCATGAAAATGGAATCCATGCAGTCCTGGCGGCAGTCCATCTGCTTTCAGTTCTATCACTACTCCCTTCGCTACCTCACTAAGCTCTGCTGTTCCAATATTCTCTTCTTTATTATTGTATATATCTATCACTTTACTCTCTACCTTATCCGAGCCACTATTCTTTGTATCATTCGTTGTTTGCTCGGCTACGTCTTTATTGCAGGCTACCAATAAAATTAGTATGAACAGTACGAAGAACATCCCTTTTTTCTTTAACATAGATCGCTTCCTCCTTTTGTATCTCCATACCATCCATTCCCAAAAATAAACAATTATTTTTAAAAATGTGTCCTAAGTCCTGAAAACAACTATTAAATAACATTGATGTATATATTTTCTTGTACAGTTCTGTAATGAAGTCTACCCTTACCTTTTAATTTACCAGTCCTAAATATACTATCTTAAATGCTCGGTTTCTCAAATTTCCTCTTTTCTGAACATTTGTGTTAAAATGTGTTTATTGTGCCATTAATACCCTTAGCTGTTAAATTTGCCTCTCCGTGGTAATACCTCTATTGTTTTGTTAATTCTGTCTAAAAGGATTTAGTTAGTTTATTACATAGCTAACTACTCATATTTCTTGCTCTCTCTTTCTATCCGCACTCTTTTAATATTCCTCTTTATGATAGATAGGAAGTAAGAATTTCAACACGAAACGCTTTTATCCTAAAAAACATCCAAAGAAGGGAGCTAACTATATGAAAACATCTAAACTTAAATTTTCATTAGCTACTCAAATTTTAATCGGCTTAGTATTAGGAATTATTGTTGGTGCAATTTTTTATGAGAACACAACTGCACAAACGTACCTACAGCCGCTTGGAGATATTTTCCTCAATTTAATTAAAATGATTGTCGTACCTATCATTATCTCAAGTATTATTGTTGCTATAGCTGGCGTTGGAGACATAAAAGCAGTCGGGAAACTTGGTGGTAAATCGTTACTTTACTTTGTATGTGTAACTATGGTAGCCATTGTTGTCGGACTAGTATCCGCAAATATTTTCCAGCCCGGAAAAGGCGTAAACATGGAAAATTTGGAGCAAACGGATATATCCAGCTATGTTGGGTCTGCTGAAGCTAAGGAAGATCAATCTATTATTGATATGATCGTTCATATTGTCCCAGCCAACCCATTTGAAGCATTTGTTACAACAGATATGCTTGCTATTATCTTCTTCTCTGTCCTTTTTGGACTTGGTGTTGCTGCTGTAGGTGATAAAGCAAAGCCTGTTTATAACTTCTTTGATGGCGTGGCCCAGATTATGTTTTATATAACTAACCTCATTATGAAATTTGCACCGATTGGTGTATTTGGATTAATTGGTGTTACAATTTCTAAATTTGGATTGGAATCTCTTATCCCCTTAGGTAAGTTAGTTATAACGGTCTATGGAACGATGATTTTCTTTGTGATCATTATTTTAGGATTAATTGCCAAGGCAGTCGGCTACAGTATTTTCAGATTGTTTAAAGTGTTAAAAGCCGAACTAATCCTTGCTTTCTCTACAGCAAGCTCTGAAGCCGTTTTACCTAGAATCATGGATAAGATGGAACAAGAGGGCTGTCCAAAGCATATTGCTACCTTTGTTATTCCAACAGGTTATTCCTTTAACCTGGATGGTTCTACTCTTTATCAAGCCTTAGCAGCACTGTTTATTGCACAAATGTACAATATTGATTTATCCATAATGGAGCAAGTAACTCTAATGCTTGTGTTAATGATTACCTCTAAAGGTATAGCAGGCGTACCCGGAGTCTCCTTCGTTGTCTTATTAGCTACCCTAGGTACTGTAGGTATTCCAGTTGAAGGTTTAGCGTTCATCGCTGGTATTGACCGTATCCTTGATATGGGTAGAACGGTTGTAAACGTACTGGGTAATGCTCTTGCATCAGTGGTAATCTCCAAATCAGAAAAAGCATTCTCCCCTCCTGCTGAATCACAGCAAGAAGCAATTTAATAGAATAAGTTGAAACAGCCTGGACTGATTAAACGTCCAGGCTGTTTTTTGGAGTTCATAAACTGAAACTGCTGTTAAAATTGGTATAGACAGAATAGCCAAATCCGCACCTCCAAAGATTCACTATAAATGAGAGTATATCTACCCTGCAAATGGCGGAAGCAAAACTTCTTGTTTATAAATCTACTGGATAAAAAATCCCCCCAACAATGTCTCTATACCTCTCTATATAAAAATGAATAGGAATTTACTGTATCCATTGTCTTATTCTTTCTAACAGTGATATTGACCTATAAAATTTAGTAGCTAGACAACAAACTCTAGGTATCCCTCCAAAATAACCAAATTTTCGACAATCCTATATCTTAAAGTTCTGCTAACTAAGTAAATATAATATACTTATAGATGGTTAATGATTACAAAACTAGAAAGGGTTGGGGATATTTGAAAAGAATAAGTCAGTTAATTGTCATGATGCTAGTACTCTCACTTTTGATTCAGCTACCCGGGGAAACGAAAGCTGCTTCGAAAA
Source organism: Pradoshia sp. Z4_20 (assembly GCF_058216035.1). Taxonomy (NCBI): domain Bacteria; kingdom Bacillati; phylum Bacillota; class Bacilli; order Caryophanales; family Bacillaceae; genus Pradoshia; species Pradoshia sp. Z4_20. Next base: position 23,833 of record NZ_JBZAJD010000013.1, on the reverse strand, counting down.
CGATTGTCAATCCGAATAAGACGTATACATACACACAAATGGGGAAAGACATTACAACCTTAAAGAAAGCTTACCCGGATTTGGTACAAGTAAAGACAATTGGTGCATCTGAATACGGCAGAAAAATATATGCTGTAGGTCTTGGAAAGGGAAGTACCAATGTTTTTATCAATGGTTCCCATCATGCTCGTGAATGGCTGACGACCAGCTTAAATATGTACATGATTGAAAAATATGCAGCGGCCTATAAGGGCAATAAAAAAATCAGCGGATACAACGCAAAAAGTCTTCTTAATTCCTCCACTATTTGGTTTGTTCCAATGGTGAATCCTGATGGAGTAACTCTTCAGCAACAAGGTTTAAAGGCATTTCCTAAGAGCACTCATAAAGCAATTATCAAAATGAATAATGGAAGCAAAAACTTTAAACGATGGAAGGCAAATGCCAAAGGGATTGATTTAAATAGACAATATAAGGCAGATTGGGGTAAAATCAAAAACTCTCCGAAATCTCCAAGCTACAAGAACTATAAAGGGAAAGCACCTGAATCAGCGAAGGAAGTAAAGGCTGTTGTAAAATTTGTTAATCAAATTAATCCAGAAATGACTGTTGCCTATCATAGCAGCGGCCGTATTCTGTATTGGAATTATAAACAAAGTAAAACCAATTATAATAGAGATCATGTATACGCTAAGAAGATTGGCAAAATGACAGGCTACTCATTGGTGTATCCAGGCAAAAACCCTTCAGGCGGTGGATTTTCGGATTGGTTTATCAGTACTAAAAAAAGGCCTAGCTTTACACCTGAGATTGGGAAACCTGCAGGTGAAACAAACCTACCCGTGTCACAGTTTTCTCAGATTTGGAAAGAAAATCAGGGAGTAGGCCTATACGTTGCACAGGAGAGCATAAAGCTAAAAGACGCACGGGATAAAAAGTCGGCAGCCACATTGAAAAAAGACTCCGCTGCTAAATTAAAAACGGCTAAGAAACTCGAAAAATACTATTATACTGACATTAAGAGTACCTCTAACCTAAAAATAACAGACGCTCACCAGAAGCTCTATAATACAGTGACAAAGGATATTAAAGCCCTGCAATCTAAAGTAAATAAACTGCCAAGCAAGCATACGAAATCAATTAAGGCAGATATCACCGCCATGAAAACATATACATCACGTTCATTGACCTTTATGAATGCGGTCAAATATGGATCCACTCTTCAAACTGCTGACAAAGCAGTAGTCAAAATGATAAATGATGGTATAGTAAGCTCAAAATTACCTGATTCACATAAAAAATTAAACCAAACTATTACGCAAATGCAGAAAAAAGTGACCCCGCTTTATGGCAAAGGTGCTCGTACTCTGTTTACACAGAAATATGTTACACCAGCAAAACGTACGGCTGAAGACACTAAATATGATGTGGAACGCTATAACTTACTCGTTTTAATAGAAGGACAAGTGAAGGAAAATAAGTTTACGGACGCCCAAAAGAACTTAAACAAGCTGCCTGCACTTGAGAAAAAATCCATAGATTTAAAGAAAAAGAATCTAAGTAAGTACCCAACTTATATGAAATGGGAAAATAACTTTAAAGTTAAAATAGCTGAATTACAGAAAGAAGTAACAGACGCTCTCACCAAGGCAGAAGAAGCTGCCAAAAAAGCTGAAGATCAAAAAAGAATGGAACAAGAAAAAGAGAAGGCTGCAAAAGAGTTAAAAGAGCAGCAAGCCAAAGAGAATGAAAAAGCCAAACAACAAGTGAGAGAAAAACAAAAAGCTAATCAATTAAACAACGAAAAGAACAGATCATCATTTGACCAACAGAAGCCTGCCCAACCGAACTCTAAACCAAACTCACCGCACAATGGTGGCACTCCAAGGCAGATTGTAAACAACTAATAATACAAAAAAACAGGTAGCTGTCTGAACAAAGCTCCCGATTGTTAAACAATTGGAGACGCCGTTCATCTTCTACCTGTTTTTTTAATGTTTTATCAAACAGTCTCTTTCCCAAATTGAATTCTATGCAGGTTTGCAAATATCCCATTTTGATTCAGCAATTCTTCATATGACCCATCTTCAGCTATCCCATCCTCAGTTACAACAATCAGACGGTCGGCATTACGAATGGTTGCCAGGCGATGTGCGATTACTAACGTAGTACGGTTCGCTGCCAATTCATTTAACGATTGCTGAATGATTCTTTCCGTTTCCGTATCTAAGGCAGATGTAGCCTCATCTAAAATAAGGATTGGCGGATTTTTTAAAAACATACGTGCAATTGCAAGCCTCTGTTTCTGCCCTCCAGATAACTTCAACCCCCGCTCGCCAATCTGCGTATAGTATCCATCCGGCAGCTGTTCAATCATCTTTTCCAAATGAGCTTTTCGGGCCGCTTCTACAATTTCCTCAAATGAGGCATCCAGTTTCCCATAAGCAATATTCTCGCGAATGGTTCCTGTGAATAAAAAAACATCCTGCTGTACAATTCCAATATGTTTACGGAGTGACTCAGTTGTCATATCGCGAATGTCCATTCCATCTATTTTAATAGACCCTGCATCCACGTCATAAAAACGTGGGATAAGTGAGCATATCGTGGTTTTTCCGGCACCGGATGGACCAACAAATGCAGTTGTTTCTCCTGCCTTTAAATCAAGATTGACATCGTGTAAGACTGGTTTGGATTCATCATAGCTGAAATCAACATGACTGAAGGAAATATCCCCCTTCAAACCACTTACTGAGATGGCATTTTCTTTATTTTGTATATCTGGCTCCTGTTCAATAAGCTCGCGAAAACGCTTGAAGCCTGCCATTCCTTTTGGATATAGCTCAAGCAGTGCACTGATTTTATCAACAGGCTTAATTAATACATTCGTATATAATACGAAGCTTATCAACTCTCCATAAGATAATGTTCCATTAAAGCTGAGCCAGGCTCCTACTACAAGAACCAACAATGTCAGCATCCTTGTTATCATATAAATAGAAGAATGTGTCCACGACATCACCTTGTATGCAACAAGCTTGGCAGAACGGAATAACCTGTTATTCAATTCAAAGCGATCCATTTCAAACGCTTCATTAGTAAACGATTGAACAACGCGCACACCTGCTACACTGTCTTCCACCCGAGCATTTACATCAGCAATACTTCCGTACATATTCTTCCATGCTGCGTTCATTTTCATATTGCTGAATGTCACCAGCCATATTAAAAATGGAATTAGAATAACCGCCACGATCGCTAAAGTAGGATTAATATTAAACATGATGGCAAAGGCACCGAAGAATGTCATAATTGCGATGAAAAGATCCTCAGGTCCATGGTGGGCAAATTCACCAATATCAAATAAATCATTTGTCACTCGGCTCATTATGTGGCCGGTTTTTGTGTTGTCAAAAAATCGAAATGATTGCCGCTGAACGTGATTAAAGAGCTCCTGTCGCATGTCTGTTTCAATATTTATTCCTAGCTTATGCCCCAAATAGTTCACAATAAATTGCAGGAATGTACTCAGTAAATAAACAGCTAATAATAAAATGCTGACCGTCACGACCATGCTCCAATTTCCTGTCGGCAGCAATTCATCAACAAACCATTGGACTGCCAGCGGAAAAGCCAACTCCAGCAACGCAACTATAATGGCACTAGTAAAGTCAATCAAAAATAGCCGCTTATGCGGTTTATAATATGAAAAAAATTTCCCCAGCATCCTTTTATTCCTCTCTTTTCTAGTCTCAACTCATCCATTATATCAATATCTCTCAAATATAAATGCGAATTCTGTTTTAAAAAGGAATAGATTTACTTATTCTTCAATACAATTCGAATATCCTATAACTCTCAATCTTTTAAATACACTTTTAAATTAATAAAATAGTTCAAAGCATATTGGTATAAACATAGAAATTTATGAACCGAATTGTTGACTCTATTAGGCTTACAGACTTACTAATACATTTCAATTTCCTCAAAAAGGATTCTTTTTTTCAACTATTTACAAACACGTTACATTTGAATTAAAGACTCAATTTAGCGTTTTTACTATACTCACGTTGGAAATATACAGAGTATACAACAAAACAATTAAAATAAACCCAAAGGAGCGATTTATTATGGCAGACAAAATGTCTAGAGAAGAAGCAGGACGCAAAGGCGGAAAAGCTACATCTAAAAAGCAAGACAAAGAATTCTACCAAGAAATTGGCAAAAAAGGCGGAGAAGCTACTTCGAAAAACCATGAGAAAGAATTCTACCAAGAAATTGGACAAAAAGGCGGAGAGGCTACTTCCGAAAATCATGATAAAGAATTCTACCAAGAAATCGGACAAAAAGGTGGAGAATCCACTTCTGATAATCATGATAAAGAGTTTTACCAAGAAATCGGTAAAAAGGGCGGAGAAGCTACTTCCGATAACCATGATAAAGAGTTCTACCGCGAGATCGGCAAAAAAGGCGGAGAAGCACGCAATAACGATTAATATGAATGCTAAAAAAAGCAAGAAGGTGACGTGATTTACTCTCACGTCACCTTCTTTATGCTTATCGAATAGTTTTTAATAAATTATTCATTTCTGCAACTTGCCTTTGTTGTGTAACAATCATCTTTTGTACGATTGTCCTTAATTCAGGATTTTGAGTATACCTTAATATATTTTTGCCCATTTCAATAGCAGCCTCATGATGTGGAATCATTTCAGTCAGGAAGTCTCTATTAACATTTCCCGTTGGTTTCGCAGCCTCCAATTGAGTGATCATTGAGCTATAAATGTTATTATAGGTCTGTAGATAAGCAGCTTCTGCCTGCTTATTCACTTGAGGATTATTTTTTAGCTTATTTTTCAGTTCCTCCATTTGTCTTATACCATTTAACTGTTCCTTAATTATCGTATCTGCCAGTCTTTTCAGCTGATTATTGGCACCATCATATTTTAATAAATTTTCTGCCATAGAAACAGCTGCTTCATGATGCGGAATCATTTCATACAAAAAATCGAGCGATGGATCCCCTGTTTTAGGAGCCTCAGACATACTTTCCTTCATAACCTGCAAAATACTTCGATAATTATCATAATAGTCCTTTTCCTTAGGACCAATTTCCGCCTGAACCTGTGAACTGAACATACATAGGAATGCCAATAGTACTGCTATACTTCTTTTTCTCATAAAGAATCCTCCTAAGTTGTTTATTTTTCTTATTATGTAAAAAAGGTATAGTCCCTATGCATTTCATTCACATAAACGATTTAAATTCTTTCTCTCCCAGCATGAAGCTTTTAAACTTTCCATCCTATATGGAAATTAAAATTGATCAATCTCACCTATGATATCCTTTAATACATCTATCGACTTAAGTATATCTCCTTCATAATCCATGCCGTGGTACACCTTTGGGTAGAGCCTTGTTTTCATACTTAGATGATAATCCAATTGTTTGAATCTATCCTCTATATATTGATGATCATGGTCGCCAATAAAGCATAATCCTTTGACAGAACTGTCTTTCATAGCACTCCATACATCATCTCTTTTTAGTAAAGGTGTCAGCCAAACAGCTTTTGCATCCTTGAATTGAGATTTTTTCAGCTCATTGCTCATCGCGATCGTACCAAGTGATTTTCCAATCAGGTAGAAATTTTCATACTCTCTATCCTTCAGAGCATGATCAATCATTGCTCCGGAATCATAGATAACCGCTTCAACTAGCTGTTTGTAGGTGAAATCCTCATAAAAAGAATCTCCATATGGGTACTCTAATTGCAATACATCTATCCCTTTGTTTAAATATAACCCTGTGGCAAAATGAAAAAGAGGTCCATGAACCGTATATCCCAACCCAGGAAACATAATGACCAGGCTACGTGAATCTTTATTTGTACTGAAAATGGAATAACGAATTCGCTTTTCTTTATATCCTGAAACCTCGTTACTATTAACCTCTTCCATCACAATCTCCTCCCAATTAAAAATTAAGCAGATTAATAATAAAATTTTTTACCAATTATATGTATTTAAATATTAATAGTCTTTCAAGTTTCCTTCTGCTCTAAAGCCTCTTCAAGGAAGAACATAAAAATAACCACGATTATTTCCACTATAAAAGGAACTGTAATGCGACCCATAAATTCGTCTACTGTATAAATAGTCAGCCAACTAAAGATACAGTTAAACAGAAACTTCACAGCGAATAATTGGTAGGTCCCAGATATATAGAGTTTTGATAATTTAACAAGCACCATTGAAAACAAATCCAACACCAAACCAAGCAAAAAGAGAAACACAACAAATAGGAAGAGTGTAAATCGAGAGTCATACTCTCCCCCAAACAATCTAAAAAAGCCCGCAAAACTAAAGTAAGTAACACCCAACACAAACGACAAAGGAATGAGTACAATTAGGCAGATAATCACCACAGTTGTAATCTTTTCTTTTATCCCCATCTCCCGAAAAGGTTTATCTTCATTCGAACTCATGAATTACATTCCTACTTTCAAGTACAATATGTCCTGAGTCTATTATAAGCTTCATCTTGTTAGGGAGGCACCGTCTTTATATAAATCTTGGAAAAAAACAAGCATGTATGATGGCTGATTTAATAGAAAAAATCATTTTAACTAATAATAAGAAAGAATTTTAGCGAACTCAAAAAGTCTTCCTTTATCAAGTAGAGGAAGACTTTCAAACCGGAGTTGATTTTAATACTTAATACAGAGTGCGTTGGTGAAATATCGAGCTCTAAGGCTTATTCAGCTGATACTAGTAGTTTCTCTTTAATATGGTTAGCGGATATATAGCCAAATACCGTTGATGGTCCTAATGTGGCACCTGGACCAGCATATACACGTCCCATAACGGATGCTGAACAATTTCCAGTTGCATATAACCCTTCTATCGGTAATCCATTGCGAAGAGCTTGCCCATGTTCATTAGCTACAATTCCGCCTTTTGTCCCTAAATCACCAGGATAAATTTTACAGGCATAGAATGGCGGTTTTTCAATAGCACCTAGGTTAGGATTTTTATAAGTAGGATCGCCGTAATAATTATCATAAACTGAGTTTCCACGCCCAAAATCTTCATCCAACCCTTTTTTTGAAAAATCATTAAACCTGTTAGCCGTATTTTTTAACCCCTCTATGTTAATTTTGCATTTCTCCGCCAATTCTTCAATGGAATTCGCTTTAATTAAGAATCCGCTTTCAATTGCACTTTTAGGAGTTCTTCTTGGGAGCATGTTACCAAACAAATACTTATTTCGATGTCTGCTCTCCATAATAAGCCATGAGTGAATCGCTTTCCCATTCTTTTCTTGCCTTTCAAGAATCGCATGGCCAGCATCTGTATAAGATTGTGACTCGTTAAAATAACGTTCTCCCGTTTGATCCACTATTATACAATGTGGCATTGAACGTTCATGCACAAGGAATTTTCGGGCACCGCTTGCGTCAATCGCTGTAGGTCCCCACCAGGCATCATCCAATAAAGCAGTATCTAAGTTATGCTTTTCTGCGATTAACAGCATATCTCCTGTGTTATCCGGACTTGCAGCTGTCCAGTCTGTTCCTACATGATGATATTTTTTGCGCAGCTCCAGATTTCGTTCAAATCCTCCACCCGCCAAAATCACTGACCGACACTTGATAAAATATGGTTTCCCCTCTTTTTCTGCCTCGACCCCTACAATTTTATCTTCCTCCATGATTAAATCCTTTAAGGGTGTAGATAACATCAGTGGGACTTGATATTTCTTTGCAATTATGAGTAAACGGCTGACCAATCCGCCTCCAATCGATATAGCATGTTCACCTTTGATCTTATGCTTAAATCCATTCAGGAACATACCGACAACCGTGTTAAAATCTTTTGCATTTGTAAAGGCTTTTGGTAAAGAGGCTACTTTGCCGGAATAGATGGGCATCGGAGCCTCAAGCTCACCCGTTCGCAAGGTCTCTTCGTTCTCTGCTAAAAGCCTAGCATCAACAATTTCCGCCTCAATGGAGCGACCTATTTTACCACCAGGTCTTTCAGGATAATAATCTGGATACAATGAGCCCGCTACCCACTTCATCCCTAAATCCTCTAAAAACTTTACCATCCTGTGACCATTTTTCACATAGGCCTCTTTTCGCTCATACGTAGATGCTGGCCCTGTGTCCTCTATTATTTCTTGCATATAAGTAAGAGCTTCTTCTTCACTGTCCTGTAAGCCAGCATTTTTCGAAACATGATTATTTGGAATCCACAAACCTCCGCCAGATAAAGCCGATGAACCACCCCATACAGATCCTTTTTCAATAATAGCTGTGCGAAGACCGCCATACGCAGATGTAATAGCTGCTACCAATCCTCCCGCACCACTGCCTACTACTATAACGTCATATTCTTCATCCCAGTTCATTTGCATTCCTCCATATTGTCCAAGTTTTATATTTATATGAAAGATACAGCAATAAAAGTACGTCTTTCTTCTATCTACTGGCAAATGATTTTGAAGGGTAAAAGAGTTCCCATTTTATTAATATGCACACAAAAAAACAGCTGCCGACTCTATCGACAACTGTCCATTGTAAAGACACTCTAAATCTATTCTTTCAGTTAACAAATATACAGAAATCTATTATTTTTTTATAAGCTTAAGCTCTACAGGTATAGCTTTATCGATTTCTTTGCCGTCTAAATGATTTACGGCAGCCTCAACTGCTTTTTCACCAATTAAACCTGGCTGTTGAGCAACGGTAGCAGCCATCTCACCGGATTCAACCTTTTTCAATGCATCATCTGTCGCATCAAAGCCAATAACGATAATATCTTTACCGCTTCCTTCAATTGCTTCTAGAGCTCCAAGAGCCATCTCATCATTTTGTGCGAATACTGCTTCAATATCTGGATTAGCCTGAAGAATGTTTTCCATAACTGTTAATCCTTCTGATCTATCAAAATTAGCAGTTTGGCTAGCTTTAATCTCTACTGATTCTTTTACTGCTTCATTAAATCCTTCTCCACGGTCAATAGCAGCTGATGAACCAGCTATCCCTTCTAACACAGCAACCTGAGCACCTTTTTCTACTAAAGTAAGTAAATATTCGCCTGCTAATTTACCGCCCGCCTTATTATCGGATGCTATATGAGATATAACTTCTCCACCCTCTGATGATCTGTCTACTGTAATAACTGGAATCCCAGCGCTATTAGCTGATTCAACCGCTGAAGAAACCGCAGAAGAATCTACAGGATTAATCATGATCATATCAACTTTTTGCTGAATTAAATCCTCTACGTCAGACGCTTGCTTAGAAGCATCATCTTGAGCATCTACTACTGTTATCTTTGCATCAAGGCTATCCGCTTTTTCTTCAGCAGCTTCGCTTAGTGACACGAAGAACGGATTGTTTAATGTAGATACTGAGAACCCGATAACCATATCTCCTTTTTCCTTGGATGACTTGGATTCTGATTTGCTTCCTGATTCCATTGAACAGGCTGCCAACACAACAGATAACATTGCTGCCAACAGAATTAATGAATACTTTTTCATTTAATACACTCCCTTTTATGCTTGTTTTTTGCGATCTAAAAGAACTGCCATTAATATAACTGCACCCTTCACAACCTGTTGGAAGAATGATGAAACCCCAATTAAATTCATTCCATTATTCAGTATTCCGATTATCAATACACCTACTAATGTACCGAATATCCAACCACGTCCTCCAGTTAGCGAAGTACCCCCTAAAACAACTGCGGCAATCGCATCCAACTCATAGGATTCTCCAGCAGTCGGCTGAGCTGAATTCAGACGTGATGTTAAAATTAATGCTGAGACAGAGGCTAAAAGACCTGTAATTGCGTAAACCCAAATTTTCACTCGATCCGTATTGATTCCAGATAGCTTGGAAGCGTCTTCATTTCCACCTACAGCATAAACTCGGCGGCCAAAAGTTGTCTTATGGAGAATGAAATATAATATAATGAAGGCCAAAATTGTTGTAACAACAGGAACAGGAATTCCTAATAAATATCCTTTACCAAACATTTGGAAAGTAAGAGAGTCACCCAGCCCCGAAACTGGCTTTCCTTCCGTATAAACAAGCGTTAATCCGCGATAAATAGTCATTGTTGCTAAAGTAGCAATAAATGGGGCAACTTTTCCTTTTGTAATGATCACTCCATTAATTGCACCCAGGATTAACCCAAGTATTAGAGCAGCACCCATTGCTATGATTGGATCTGTACCACTGGCAAGAAGGCTTGCTGCCACTGCACCGGTCAATGCCAATGTAGAGCCGACAGAAAGGTCAATTCCCCCAGTCAAGACCACAAATGTCATCCCAAATGCAATCAGCCCGCTAATTGTAACTTGTCGTAAAACGTTTAAAATATTTGAGACCGTCAAGAAACTCGGATTCATGATTGTAATTACCACAATTAATAACAATAGACCAAATAGCGGACCTAGCTTGGAAAGCCACTTTTTGTAGTTCACTTTAGACAATCTTCTCTCCCCCTGTCGCAAAATGCATGATTCTTTCTTGTGTCATATCTTTCTTCTCTACTACCCCTGTCAATTTACCTTCCTGCATCACTAGCACTCTATCCGCCATACCTATGACTTCCGGTAGTTCTGAAGAAATCATTAAAATAGCTACCCCAGCCTCGGCTAATTGATTGATAATGTGATAGATTTCCTTCTTAGCGCCAATATCAACCCCTCGTGTCGGTTCATCCAGAATCAGAATTTTTGGTTGAGTGCCGAGCCACTTGGCAATAACAACCTTTTGTTGATTACCGCCTGATAGAGACTTAACGATTTGTTCTGCACCAGAGGAGCGTATTCGTAACTGATTTATGTAATTTTGAACAAACTCATTCTCCTTGCCTGGCTGTATAACGCTAGCTTTAGAGCCCTTTTCTAAATTTGCCAACATAATATTCTCTTTAATTGAGAAATCTAATATTAATCCCTTTGATTTTCGATCCTCTGTCACCAAACCAATTCCAAGCTTCATAGCTTCTATGGGAGTTTTAATTTGGACCTTCTGACCATCAATAAAAATCTCCCCCTGGGTAGATTTCCTATGTCCAAATAGAGCTTCTGCTATTTCAGTTCTACCAGCCCCCATCAATCCTGAGAGTGCCAATACCTCCCCTTGATGCAAGGTAAATGACACATCCTGAAAGGCATTATCCGCACTTAAACCCTTCACCTCCAGCTTCTTGTTGCCTATCTTGGCATTTCTGGAAGGGAATCGTTCTCCTAACTGACGTCCAACCATCATAGCAACGATTTCATCGAATGTTGTCTCCGAGATTTCCTTCACTCCTACATATTCTCCATCACGCAATACCGTAATCCGATCACAAATTGCAAATATCTCTTCCATACGGTGGGAAATATAGACGAATGAAATTCCCTTGCTTTTCAGCTCTCTAACTGTTTTAAACAGGGTTTGGATTTCACGGTCTGTCAAGGCAGCAGTAGGTTCATCCATAACAATATATTTGGCTTCAGAAGCAATCGCTTTTGCAATCTCAATAATTTGTTGCTTCCCGACCGATAAGTCTCCCGCTCTGGTCCGTGGATGAACATCCAGGCCTAGCTTTTTCAATAGCCTTTTTGTTTCCTGTTCCATTTCTTTACGTTTCAAAACTCCAAGTCCATACTCTAGTTCCTTGCCGAGAAATAGATTTTCGGCCACGGTAAGGTCAGGTAAAATATTTAACTCCTGATGAATCACATGGATACCCTGGTTCTCAGAATCCTTCGCCGACTTAAAATCCATCAATTGACCGTCGACTCTTACCTCTCCGCTGTCCTTCGTATAAATACCTGACATGATTTTCATCAGTGTAGATTTTCCTGCTCCATTCTCTCCCATAAGCGCATGAATTTCTCCGTTAAGCAATTCAAATTGGACATCCCTGAGTACGACATTACCACTGAATGCTTTTGAAATACCGGACATCTGAATCATTTGCCGTTCACCCACCCTCTGTTAAAAAATAACGCCACTCTGTAAAATAATATTTGCATATGGCGAAGCTTCACCGGTACGAATGATTACTTTAGCTGCCTTTGTTTGTATTTTAAATTGCTCATGCGTTACCTTCTGTATATCATTGAAGCATTCATGAACGTAGTGGTTTATATCAGGATTTGTTTCCTTCATTTCCTCTGCTATAAAGACCTGCTCTACTTCCAAATCTTTTAAAACCTCTTCCAAAACAGGAATGAATCCTGGTTCTCCGAGCTTATAGGCTAAGTCGATACATACAGTTCCATCTGGAATTGGAAGTCCGCAATCAGCAATCACAATCTGATCTGTATGGCCAAGCTTGGCAAAAATACCGGCTAATTCACGATTAATGATTCCCTTTTTCTTCATCAAGCTTCCCCCTTAACCTTGCCTCAACCGCATCTATTCCAGGCATTCCGCCTTGAGCGCCAAATCCTTCAACCGATAACGAAGCTGCAATATTGGCAAAATGAGTTGCATCATTAAGAGATTTTCCGTTTACATAGGCATGAGCAAAAGCGCCATTAAATGTGTCGCCTGCACCCGTCGTATCAACCGGGGTCGTTCTGTATCCTTCTACATGGATAATCTCATTACCATCACTATACATAGCTCCTTTATCTCCCAAGGTCACTATTAATTTATTTGGGTACTCTCTAACTGCTTGTTCTGCTGAAAGACCCCATATTACATTGCATTCTGTTTCATTAGGTGTTAAAAACGTAATCTTATCCATCCATTCCACTCGGAAATTTTGGGCTGGAGCAGGATTTACAATTACGGGAACCTTTAATTCGGAACATAAATCCAAAGTGTATTCTACTGTTTCCACCGGAATTTCAAGCTGCATGATGACCAGTTTTGACCGTTCAATTGTCCTGCGGTGTTTGTCTATCAAGGTCTTATCTACTTTAAAATTCGCACCTGGCACAACAATAATGCGGTTATCCTGATTATGCACAATGATATTAGCTATACCAGTGCTTTCAGATACCTTGCTTACACCATTTGTATCAATTTTTTCTTTTTCAAGGTTATCAATCAGCATGTCACCAAAGCTATCGTTACCCACTGCACCGATCATCGCAACCTGGCTGCCTAAGCGGGCTGCAGCAACTGCTTGATTAGCTCCTTTTCCACCAGGAATTGTTTCAAACCACTCTCCCAGTACTGTTTCACCCTGCTGAGGAAATAGCCCTGATTGGCAAACTAAGTCCATATTTATACTTCCTATTATGGTAATCATTGAATTGCCCCCTTTGTTGAATCTCTTATGGTTAATTGCGGAGCTACAAATTCAGTCATTTGTTCGAGTAATTCTCCATCAATTTGTTTAATCAGTAATTTAGTTGCTTTAGAACCAAGCTCATAAATATTTTGTGCTACTGTCGATAACCCAGGTGTCGTCATCTGTCCAAGCATAATCCCATCAAATCCGAGAATTTGCAATTGATCGGGCACTGTTATTTTGAGAGAATGGGCTGCTTTTAATGCTCCTATTGCCGAAACATCACTGCAGGCAAAAATTGCATCAATCGATGAGTCCTCCTTCAATAATTTAAAAACAATCTGCTCAGCCTCATTAAAATCAAATGGACACTCAAGTATAGTAGTTTTAATCTGGCTGGTTTCAGTAGCTTGTAAAAATCCTTTCAATCGATCATCAGCCGGCTTCAGTCCATCTGGGCCGCGTAAACAAACAAGATGATTGATTTGCTGCCTAAGCAAAAATTCAGATCCGAGTTTCGCCCCTTCTATATTCTGGGTCATTACTGTAGGAAAACCTTCGCCAATTGACCGATCAAGCGCCACTAATGGGACATTAAGGCTTTTGTAATATTCCTTATCCAACTCGTTTGTTGCCAAAATAATACCTGCTATATACTTTCTCGTTAGTGTTTCAATGTATTGGCGTTCTTTCTCCGCCTGCTCATCTGTATTGCAGAGAATAACCGTGTAGCCATTTTCATATGCTGCGTCTTCCACTGCTCTTGCCAGCTCTGGAAAGAAAGGGTTTGTTATATCTGGTATGATGAGCCCAATTGCATTTGTCTGCTTTGTATTCAAGGATCTAGCAATTATACTGGGCCGATATCCTAATTCTTTAATTGCATCCTCTACTTGCATACGTGCCTTTTCGCTTATGTAGCCTTGATTTAAATATCTCGATACAGTCGCTACAGAAACTCCTGCATACTTTGCAACATCTTTTATAGTAGCCATTTTATCTCCAAACAAAATATGGTACCGGTACCACATGTAACCGGTTACATAATACATTACATGATTTTACAGAATGTTGTCAATCATTTTCATTTATGAATTTGGTCGATATGCCGACCTTTTTAAATTTATGCTAAAAGGAGGATGAAGAGGGAAGCTATAAAAAGATACTACACGGGGCTATCTGTGTCTTACTCAATTTTGAACTTTTTATCCATTTTCTAACTTAAACAAGAATATGTATATACCGCTTACGTTCTTCTCTATAAAAATTCATTAGCTCACCTGAGGTTCACCCATTAGGCAAATAGAGGTCCAAGGAAAAGGACCTCATCTTTGGTCAGCTCATCTATCTTCCCATAAACACCCCCCCTCTTTAAAGAGGGGGGAGATTAAAATTATCATTAAGCCGCAATACGTGATTCCTTTGATGGAGCAAAGAGCAACCCAATATTAGTTAAACCAGCAATACCTACTAACGCATAGACGATTCGAGAAAGAATGGCATCCTGTCCTCCAAATAAAGTTGCTACAAGATCAAATTGAAACAAACCTATCAGCCCCCAATTTATAGCTCCAATGATCGTTAATACAAGTGCTATTTTCTGTAGAATACTCAATTTTCATTTCCCCTTTGTAAGTTTTTTGTAATCATTTACTATATTCACGTAATCACGGATACTTAAACCAAAATATATAGAAAAAATATAAGTTTTGTATAATTTTATTAAAGGATAGTATTCCGTTATAAGAGTGATTTGTTTGAGAAAACAGTTACTAACTCTTCAACAAAATTAAATCATTACCGGCTTAGTAATATGTAAAATGTGCAGACTCATTAGTCTATCAAACTTATATTTGTATTCTCCTCTATATTTTTCGTAAATTAGGGAGTATGAATATACAAATAGGCTGTACTGGGAAGCCAGATATACTTGCTCTTGTGTACAGCCCATTTAGTCTTAACCTTTAGAAATAACCTAGTAAGGATGAGTTTACTAATTGTACATCTAAAATTTCCTCTATCAAATTCAAAAAACCCAGCTCCCTTCAAACGAAGAGTAGCTGGGTATTGAGTTTATACTATATTGATTCCTTACTCAACCGTAACCGATTTTGCTAGATTACGAGGTTTATCCACATCACAGCCACGGTGAAGAGATGCATAGTAAGCAATTAGTTGTAATGGTATTACAGAGATAAGAGGTGTTAACATTGGGTTAACTTCTGGAAGTACGTATGCGTCTCCTTCTTGATCAAGTCCCTTCATGGAAATGATGCAAGGGTTAGCGCCACGTGCAACCACTTCTTTTACGTTACCACGGATGCTTAAGTTTACAGCTTCCTGTGTTGCCAAAGCAATAACAGGTGTTCCTTCTTCAATTAAGGCAATTGTACCGTGTTTTAGTTCACCGCCGGCAAAGCCTTCCGCTTGAATATAGGAAATTTCTTTTAGCTTCAACGCACCCTCAAGGCCAACGAAATAATCGACAGAACGTCCAATAAAGAAACAATTACGTGTAACAGCAAGATATTCGCGTGCAATCATTTCGAATTTATCTTTGTCATCACATAGAGCCTCCATTGCGTTCGCAACGATTCCCAATTCTTTTACTACATCAAAATCTGCTAATTGATTTTTTTCTTTCGCCACAACAGCCGCCAGGATTGTTAATACAGCCATTTGTGCTGTGTATGCTTTAGTAGATGCAACCGCAATTTCAGGACCAGCATGTAATAACAACGTAAAGTCAGCTTCACGAGACAATGTTGACCCAGGTACATTAGTAATCGTTAAGGCTTTGTAGCCCATCTCTTTTACTTGCACAAGTACGGCACGGCTATCTGCTGTTTCTCCGCTTTGGGAAATGAAAATGAACAATGGTTTTTCTGATAGTAAAGGCATATTGTAGCCAAATTCGGAAGCTACATGAACTTCTACCGGTACTTTCGCCATTTTTTCAAACATTTGTTTTCCAACAAGGCCAGCATGATAGCTTGTTCCACAAGCAACAATGTACAGACGATCCGCTTCATTTATCGCATTAATAATTGCGTCGTCTATTTTTAGCTCACCCGCTTCATTCTGATAAGCTTGAATGATTTTACGAGTTACTAAAGGCTGCTCATCAATTTCTTTTAGCATGTAGTGCGGATACGTTCCTTTTTCAATATCGCTTGCATCCAGCTGTGCTGTGTAAGGCTCACGAGTAACTACTGTACCGTCCAATTGTTTAATGGTGATTTGATCTTTTGTAACAAGAACAATTTCTTTATCCATAAGTTCAACAAACTGGTCTGTTACTTGCAGCATAGCCATCGCATCACTAGCGATTACATTGAAATCAGCACCTACACCTACTAATAATGGGCTTTTATTTTTAGCTACATAAATGATTTCTTCATCTTGTGCATCCAGTAAGCCAATTGCATATGAACCATGCAATAGACCCAGAGCCTTTGCAAAAGCTACTTCTACGTTAAGTCCTTCTTCAACAAATTTGCTGATAAGCTGAACGATTACCTCAGTATCCGTATCACTCACTAAATCAGTATCTTGAAGGTACTCCCTCTTTAATAATTCATAGTTCTCAATTACACCGTTATGAACGATCGTAAAACGTCCATTCGAACTTTGGTGAGGGTGAGCATTTCTTATGCTTGGTACTCCATGAGTTGCCCAGCGAGTGTGTCCAATTCCTTTAGAAGATTGTACAGATGAATCTACGCTTTCACGTAAATCAGCTATTCTTCCTTTTTCTTTGAACACATGTACACCGTTCTCATTCATAACAGCAATACCAGCTGAATCATATCCTCTATATTCAAGCTTTTCTAAGCCTTTTAGTAAAATTTCTTTAGCATCTTGATGTCCAATATATCCTACGATTCCACACATACTTGTTTATCCTCCTATAAAAAAGATGAAGGGAACAAGAATGCCCAGGGGGGCACACTTGCCCCCTTATCTCTGAATAATTTTTAGTTGATATATGCATCTCTTTTTATTCTGTCCAATTTGTCACCAAACTGATTTAGTAAAAAGAGGGTCAGTTGTGCATGCAACCGGAAGGCATCCGCCGAAAGATCGATAACCTCCACCTCGTCAACTGGGTTACTCCAGTCCTGGCGCTTTAATAACTAAATAACATCTTCCCTCCTCTTCTATTTTGAACTCAATTTTCAGCATACACTATTTGCTCTCATTCCGTCAACATTTACAAAAATATACATTTAAATCTCATAATTCAGCTATACATATATAAAATATGCATAAGAGGAAGAACTGTTCCCCTTATGCATTAATTGTTATTGATTATTATTATAAGCCCATCTCTGCCCTTACAACATCGGCAATTCTCTCAACGTATTGATCGCATTGTTCCTGTGTAGGTGCCTCAGCCATTACACGAACGAGTGGTTCAGTTCCGGACGGTCTAACAAGAATTCTCCCGTTTCCGCTCATTTCCTCTTCCACTTGATCAATAATTGCCTTCACTTTATCATTATCCGTTACATGATGCTTATCTGTTACACGGATATTAACAAGTTTTTGTGGATAAACTTTCATTTCGCCTGCAAGTTCTGAAAGTGGCTTACCTGTCAGCTTCATAATATTAATGAGCTGTACACCTGTCAGCAATCCGTCTCCTGTTGTATTGTAATCAAGGAA
Source organism: Pradoshia sp. Z4_20 (assembly GCF_058216035.1). NCBI lineage: Bacteria > Bacillati > Bacillota > Bacilli > Caryophanales > Bacillaceae > Pradoshia > Pradoshia sp. Z4_20. The sequence continues at coordinate 5,908 of NZ_JBZAJD010000013.1, read as the reverse complement.
AATAATATGCCCTGATTGCTCTCCGCCAAGATTATATCCACCTTTTTTCATTTCTTCTACAACATACCGATCTCCAACAGCTGTCTGCGCACTTAAGATTTGGTTTACATCTAATTCTTTATAAAATCCCATATTACTCATAACTGTTGAAACAACTGTATTATGCTTAAGGCGGTTATGTTCTTTCATGTATTTTGCACAAATGAACATAATTTGATCTCCATCAACGATTTTACCTTTCTCATCGACAGCTATTAATCGATCTCCATCTCCATCAAAAGCCAGACCAACATCCGCTCCCTTTTCGAGAACAAATTCAGCCAGCTTATCTGGATGCGTGGATCCGACTCCTTCATTAATATTAAGACCATTTGGTGAAGCACCCATAGTCGAAACATCAGCATCTAAATCAGCAAACAAGTGTGTTGCTAAAGAAGAAGTAGCTCCGTGTGCACAATCGAGGGCTACATGGATATTTGTGAAATCCTCGTCCGCCGTTTGTTTTAAGTATTGAATATATTTTTGCCCACCTTCGAGGTAATCATTGATTCTACCAATGTTTTCTCCGATTGGTCTTGGGAGTTGATCTTCTTCCATATCTAATAATGCTTCAATCTCTTCTTCCTGATCATCTGAAAGCTTAAACCCATCAGATCCGAAGAATTTAATACCATTATCCGCTACAGGGTTATGGGAGGCAGAAATCATTACACCTGCTTCTGCGCCTAATGCTTTTGTTAAATAAGCAACTCCAGGTGTTGAAACGATTCCCAAGCGCATGACCTCCGCTCCAATTGAGAGCAGACCTGCTACAAGGGCACTTTCCAGCATGAAGCCGGATATTCTTGTATCACGGCCAATGATTACTTTTGGACGGTTTTCATTATGTTTTGTTAACACATATCCTCCAAATCGGCCTAGCTTAAAAGCAAGCTCCGGTGTCAGTTCGCTATTTGCTACACCCCTCACACCATCTGTACCGAAATATTTACCCATTAAAAATCTCTCCTTCTACTAATACACTTCATATTTTATTGCCTATATATACCTAACTGTCTTATGAAAGAGTGTAGGTTGTTATCCATCTGAACTTTTTTCTGAGATTTCCACTGTAATTGTCTTACTATTGTTAGGCAGTTCCCAATGTACCTCATCTGGTGCATTCACCTTTAAGGGTACTGTATGGTTTCCTACATTTAACTCTTTTACCTCGATAAATATATCAAAATCACTGGATTTCAGGGATTTAATCTTAGATGCCTCGCCTTCAATGGCCAGGTCCACCATCCCTTTTGAAGGATTAAGAATTTCCGCCTCATATTTCTCATTGTCTAGTCCCTTTATTTCAATAGGTATATTCGAGATTGTTTGAGTATTTTCCTTCTTTATCTTAATTGTCACTTTAACCGTATCTATAGAAGATCCAACCACTCCATCAGGCAAGCTGACTGGAATTTCAATTACAGTATCCTCATCAATATTGCTGACATCAACAGGTACCGTTATCTCCTTTATATCTTTAAGAATGGATTCTCCTCCATAGATGGTAGCTGTCTCCGAATCAATTTTAATACTTTCAATTTTAACTCCTTCAGGCGGTGCTCCTGTAGCTTTAGCAGATAGGCTGACCTCTTTTGAAGGACTGTTTACATTTATCGAGATATCAACTGTACTAGGTTCAATATTCACATCTAACAAGTTCATATTGCTATCAAATGCCTGTACTGTTGCTTCAGTTAGAATATCATTCGTTACATGTGAGTCCGTTTTAACAGTTGCTTTTACAACAGAAACCTTATCGACATGGCTCTTGGCACCCGTTATTTCCACTTCTGTTGGACTTAGATATGGCGGGTCTGATGAATATCCTTCTGCTAATAGTGTTTTATCAAATTCAGCCTCGACTTTGAAGTTCTCTGTTACCTTCTCCTCTACCACTGCTGTTGCATTGGCCTGTGTCAGTGTATAGTTAATTTTATCCGATAAATTCTTTACCTTGATTGGTACCTTTTGAGAACCAATTTTAGGATCGGATAAGTCTACATAAATCTCAAAGTCCATTGTAGATTTAGCAGTTATAACTATACTCTTAGGTCCCTCAATCGTAATATCCAGAGTTTCGGGTATCCCGCTGACAATTAAATTATCGGTATCATAATAAACCTCAACAGGCACGTTTTTAATTGTGGCTGTTTCTGTGCTTGAAGGTGTATTATAAGGATTACTGGAATTATTGATTGGGTTACTATTGACAGAGAAAAACAGGAATAGTGCAATCAGAAAAGCCCCAATTTTCATAAACCAACTGCTAGAAATAAGTTTATCCATCTTTTCTCGACCTCCAATTCCAAAGATTCGAAGAGGTCGTTTTATTATTTATGGACAATTCATTTTCAAGCATATTTTGCAGTTCATCTAACGAAAGATTCCGATAAAGCTCTCCGTTTTTCGTTAAAGAAATATTCCCTGTCTCTTCCGAAACAACGATTGTCAAGCTGTCGGTAACTTCACTTATTCCCAGCGCCGCCCTGTGCCTTGTTCCCAGTTCCTTTGAAACAAATGGGCTTTCAGATAAAGGAAGATAACATGCTGCTGCAGCAACTGTGCCATTTTGCAGAATTACCGCTCCATCGTGCAGTGGTGTATTCGGTATAAAAATATTAATTAATAACTCAGATGACACTCTGGAATCGAGACGTATACCTGTCTCAATATAATCATTAAGACCCGTCTCTCTTTCAATTGAAAGAAGGGCACCAATCCGGCGCTTGGCCATATAGGTTGTCGATTTAATAATAGCTTCAATTGTTTGCTCCTGCACATTCTCTTCCTGAAAATTTGTCCTGGAAAATAAACGGCCTCTCCCCAACTGTTCGAGCGCTCGTCGTAATTCAGGCTGAAAGATAATAATGATGGCTAAAACTCCCCAAGTCATTACATTTTCCATTAAATAGCTCATTGTATTTAAGCCAAGGATTTCACTCGCAAAGCGTCCAATCACAATTAAAAGGATTCCACGTAATAGCTGTACGGCTTTTGTCCCTTTAATAATTTGCAATAATTTATAAAAAACAAACCAAACGAGAAAGATGTCGGTTATGTTTATAATATAATCTAATAAAGAAAAGTTGTTTAGAAACGGCATGTCATTTCCTCCAGTCATGTCCTTTCCCATGAACGGTGTATATACCGCTATGTTGTATAACCCCACTATTATAACATACTGTTCCACAAACTCTAAGAATTCAGTCCCAAATTCATTGATAGAAAAAGAAAAAGGCCATCCGCGGTGGATTGCCTTAAATAGGTCTATTTCTATCTATAGATTAAAAAACTCTTGATGCTATATCCTTAGTATGAAACCAAATCCATTCAAACAGTTGATCAATCTCTTCTATATTTCCAGTCACTTCACCAGCTCCTGCTAAATAGTTATCTCCATTAATAACCGTTACGTTCCCATTGACTTTGCCCTCAACTTTTATATCTCCATTTTTGACAACAAGGTCCCCTTTGACCGTCTTTCCTTCCGGAACAATCACAGTTTGTCCTTCGACGACCAAGTTAGGGTCTTTAGAGAATGAGAACTGTTCATCCTCTCCCCAATAGGAAAATAAGCTACTGCCCATCAATAGAATAAAGAGCGAAGCGGCAATTAACACTGGATTGCGCTGCAGCCATTTTTCAAACCTTCGCCTTTTCGATTGTTTAGGTAGATTTCTCATTACATTTGCGGTAAATCCGCTAGGTGCTGTAATATGGTTACTTTGAAGAAAGGCAACTGTTTTACTCAACTCGTGAAAGGTTTTCTTACACTCATCACATTCTGCTATATGCGAAAGAAGCACATTGGAATGTTCTTCATTAATGTCATCGTCGAGATAATCATGCATATAATCTGCGATGTTTTCTGGGCATTGTTTCATTTTAATCCACCTCATTTATATAGATCGCATCGATTTTCTCAGTGCATCTCTTCCCCTATGAATTCGTGTTTTCACGGTTCCTACCGGTAAATTAAGGATTTCACTAATTTCTTTCAGAGATAACTCATCCACATATTTTAATACAATAACTGAGCGGTATTTTTCAGGCAGATTCTGAATTTCCTTTTGCATTTTTTCTTTAAGCTCTAAACTCTCCAGTTCATCCTCAGGTAACTTTGTATCCGATGGAATCTGTGAATACATATCAAGCCCCTCTGTACCTGCTACTTCTGCATCGAGATAATAATCCGGCTTCTTTTTACGTATACGGTCTATACATAAATTTGTAGCAATCCGGTATAACCAGGTGGAGAACTTTCGGTTCATCTGGAAAGTGTGTATATTCATATATGCCCGTAAAAAAGCTTCCTGTGCCACATCCTCTGCTTCATGGCGGTCACCCAGCATGCGATAGCACAATTGAAATACTCTGTCTTTATAAAACTGAACGATGTCTTCATATGCCTGTTGTTTACCACCCAGCACTTCCTGTATTCTTTCTTTAATAAGTCCTTCCAAATTGTCCATCCTCCGCATTGGCGGCCTTCAGCATTTATACGCACTGGCCTTGAGAAAAGTTTCAATAAAAAATAATTTTTGTTTTTTACATTGACACACTGTTTAATCTTTATAAATATGGGTAATAAAGGTAACAAAACCTCTTGCAGATAGGAGTGAAGACTTGGAACTACATATACTTATGAAGGATATTGAACAATGCCGCCAAAGAATGATACTACTTGCCTCTTCAACTTCAATGCTTGACTCTGATGTCATCAAAGCAAGTACTGAACTGGACTCATTAATCAATCTCTATCAAACTCACACAAGATATGTAAAGCAGTAATCCTAAAAAGGTTGCTGCTTTTCTTTGTGGAATGATGATCTCTGGTATCCACTGACGGCTAACAAAATCCCAATTGGTATTAGTTTCACTCATTATATTTAGACCCAGAATGAATAGGCCCTATTCATTGCCTCATCCATTCCGGATAAGGGTCAACTTTTACTGTACTAAGTATACAGCCAGGAGACAGTCATATAAATTTTCTCCTGTGCCCTTCACTATTTATCATTCAATGTCGTTTTTCTTTACGTTTGACCCCATGCCTTATTCTTGAATTAACCTACCTCTCAAACAAACCGTAGATTCTTTATAAAACATCTATATATAATCGACAGGATTTGTTGATATATATCATAACCAGATTAACTTCTTCAAACGTACTGGCATTACTTAAAGAGCACCTTTTCCCCTATCGATCAGGCAATGTCATTCACCGAACCTTTATGCTAATACTCTTTAATCTATAGATCGCTTATATAATGGTTTTAAAAGTACACACTTAACTTCTATCATACCTTATTAGCTTAGTTCAGTCTCGCAAATCGTTTCTCAAGAGTAAAGAGCCTCTTTAGTACCAATAAAACGGTAGCTGAATAGTTTAATTTCTTGCTTTTGATGCGTGCCAATTCTTCTTATCGCAGGGCTTAATGGTTTTTATAATAAAAAAAACCTTAAAATGCAATGCATTTAAGGTTTAAAATAGTCGTATAAAATTTTGGAGCGGAAGACGGGATTCGAACCCGCGACCCCCACCTTGGCAAGGTGATGTTCTACCACTGAACTACTTCCGCAAAATGAGCCATGAAGGACTCGAACCTTCGACCCTCTGATTAAAAGTCAGATGCTCTACCGACTGAGCTAATGGCTCTAAATGGCTGGGCTAGCAGGATTCGAACCTACGAATGACGGAGTCAAAGTCCGTTGCCTTACCGCTTGGCTATAGCCCAAAAAGAAAAAAAGGGACAATATCTTGTCCATTACTCAAAGCTTATTAAAATAATGGTGGAGGGGGGCAGATTCGAACTGCCGAACCCGAAGGAGCGGATTTACAGTCCGCCGCGTTTAGCCACTTCGC
>NZ_JBZAJD010000012.1:0-51962 GCF_058216035.1 Pradoshia sp. Z4_20 | reverse complement strand
GCGTTCGTCCTGAGCCAGGATCAAACTCTCCGAAAGATGTTTGATCTAGCTAAATTTTAAAGCAAATTGACGAGATTAAAAATCTCTTATTTTAGACTTGCTTGGCGTTTCGTTTTGTTTAGTTTTCAAAGAACAATCTGTTTCGTTGTCGTTTTGGCGACTTAACTATCATACCAAGTTAGCAACCTCATGTCAACAACTTTTTTTATTTTTTTCTTTATCGCTTGCTTCGTATTTAATACTGCAGCAGCGACGTTTATTAATATACCACCTTGTTTTTTATTTTGCAATACTTTTTTATAAAAGTTTTTGTTTTTATCCTTTCTTATACTATGAAGCTTAGATTTATATCCTTATCTTCATATATCAATTATACGAATGAAAGAAAATAAAGAAGAAGCTGCCCTTAATCGGCAGCTTCTTCTTTAAAATCTTATCTATGTCTCATTAACGGGAATAACAGTACATCACGAATTGAAGGTGAATTAGTTAGTAGCATAATTAGACGGTCCATACCAATTCCAAGACCTCCTGTTGGAGGCATACCATACTCCAATGCTTCTATATAATCATCGTCCATCATATGTGCTTCATCATTACCTTGTTCACGCTCTTTTAATTGCGCTTCAAAGCGTTGACGCTGATCAATTGGATCATTTAGCTCAGTGAAGGCGTTCGCATGCTCACGTCCCACGATAAATAACTCAAAACGATCAGTAAAGCGTGGATCATCCTCATTCTTTTTAGCCAACGGAGAAATTTCTACCGGATGACCATAAATGAAGGTTGGTTGTATTAACTTCTCCTCGATTTTTTGCTCGAAGAATTCGTTAACAATATGACCGTATGTCATAGATTCAGTAATTTGGACATCATGTTCTTTAGCAAGCGCACGCGCTTCTTCAACTGATGTTTCTTTCCAGAAATCTACACCTACGTATTCTTTAATTGCATCTACCATATGAAGTCTTGTCCATTTTGGTGTTAAATCCACTTCATAATCACCGTAAGGAATGACAGTTGTTCCTAAAACTTCTTTTGCAATATAAGCAATGACATTTTCAGTCAAGTCCATTACATCATTGTAGTCAGCATAAGCTTCGTAAAGCTCAAGCATTGTGAACTCAGGATTATGTCTTGTGGACACTCCTTCATTTCTAAATACTCGGCCGATTTCGTATACTTTTTCCAAACCACCAACAATTAGCCTTTTCAAGTGTAATTCAATGGCAATACGCATATACATAGGCATATCAAGCGCATTATGATGCGTTATAAACGGACGTGCAGATGCACCACCAGCAATTGAATGAAGCATTGGTGTTTCAACCTCAAGGAATCCTTGGTCGTCAAAGTAACGTCTCATTGCCTGAATGATACGACTGCGTGTTACAAATGTTTTTTGGCTTTCTTCACTTGTAATTAAGTCTAAATATCTCTTACGATAGCGCTCTTCAATATCTTTTAATCCATGATATTTTTCCGGAAGAGGACGAAGGGACTTAGTAAGATATGTAAACTGGCTTACTTTTATAGAAAGCTCTCCCACTTTAGTTTTAAATACCGTTCCTTTAATACCTACAATATCGCCAAGGTCAGCCATAGTGAATAGCTCATAAGCTTCTTCCCCAATAGCATCCTTACGCACATATATTTGAATTTGACCGCTCACATCTTTAATATGAGCAAAGCCTGCTTTTCCTTTTCCACGCTTTGTCATAATTCTGCCAGCTATAGATACTTCCGCATTCTTTGCTTCTAAATCCTCTTTTTCCACATCTGCATATTCATTGCTAATTTCTTGAGCCAAATGTGTACGTTCGAATCTTTTGCCAAATGGATCTATGCCCATTTCTTGGATGCGGTTCATTTTGTCACGTCTGACTTTTAATTGGTCGTTTAATTCTTCATAATTGCTCATCTTATTTCCACTCCATCTCTATCACGTATATACTGTTCCTTTATTTTACACAACCTTAGAACCTAATATATAAAAAATATCATTATCCTTTTAAAAGTATCATAAAAACTGCCGGTTTTACCGGCAGTTTCTACATACTTATTATACAGTATATCAGGTACTGTCAAATCATCAAACTGCACGAACGGCTTCATGGAGTTCAATATCTTCCACCATATTATAAAGCAGCCCTACCAATTGTTCACGTGTGTTGCACTCATTTATCTCATTTCTGATTCTACCGCTTCCTTTAATACCTTTCAAATACCAAGCTGCGTGTTTTCTCATCTCACGCACAGCGATAAACTCATCCTTCAATGCAATAAGGCGGTCAAGATGCAGGACGCAAACATCGATTTTTTCACGAACAGATGGCTCCGGCAAAAGGATCCCATTTTCTAAATACTTAACGGTTTGGTACATCATCCACGGATTCCCGAGTGCAGCACGACCGATCATGACTCCATCACAGCCAGTTTCTTCAAGCATCCTCTTGGCATCCTGCGGAGTCTGTACATCCCCATTTCCAATAACCGGTATATTGACAGCTTCTTTTGCCATACGGATATAATCCCAGTTTGCCGTTCCTTCATACATTTGAACCCGAGTACGTCCATGGACAGATATCGCACTTCCGCCCGCTCTTTCAACTGCCCTTGCATTCTCTTCAACAAATATATGCTTGTCATCCCAGCCAATTCTCATTTTAACCGTAACCGGTTTATCTACTTTATCAACTACAGCTGAAACCATCTCATAAATCTTATCCGGATTTAGTAACCATCTGGCTCCCGCTTCACATTTAATAATCTTGTTAACAGGACAGCCCATATTAATATCAATTATATCTGCATTGGTGTTCTTATCTACAAACTGAGCTGCCTGAACAAGCGATTCTTTTTCTCCACCAAAAATTTGAAGGCTCAATGGCTTTTCTCGTTCATCAATATAGAGCATGTTGAGGGTTTTTTCATTTCCATAAATTATTCCCTTATCACTAACCATTTCTGCACAAACAAGCCCTACCCCAAATTCCTTAACTGTTAAACGAAATGCTGAGTTACAAACTCCGGCCATAGGTGCAAGTACAACCGGATTCTTCATTTCGACATTGCCAATCTTCAACAATTCAATTCCTCCCTATCCTTTACTTGCACTTATCATTAAATCTATTTAACGAGAGGTTTTAGTTCCTCCACTGTAATGTCCAACTGATTTGCAATATCCTGCAAAAAGCGCTCAGAGGGTATTCGGTTGCCTCTTTCTACCTCGCCAAGCATTGAGACAGAGACAGATAACTCCCTTGCAAATTCCTCTTGAGTAAAACCTTTCAGCTTTCTAAATGCCCTAATACGCCTTCCCCATTTTTCCGCTTCCATATCCGAACCCCTTCTTTTTCGGGGATATCATCCATGATTTCCCTTATAGGTTTTTCCATATTAGGCAGAATGATGTCCTTATCTATCTCCACGAGCGGGATAACCACAAAGGCCCTATCAAGCATCCGCGGATGAGGGACAATTAGGTTTTTCGTTACAATATTTTCTTGATTATATAACAAAATGTCAAGGTCTATTGTTCGCGGACCCCACCTAATTTCCCTTTTTCTGCCAAGATTTTGTTCTATCTTCATGCAGGTAACCAATAGTGTTTGTGCATCGAAAGTTGTGTTTATACAAACAACCATATTCAAAAATTTACCTTGTTCTAAATAGCCTACTGGATTTGTCTCATATATAGATGATAAAGATATAATCTCAATTTCAGGTACTGCTGCCAATTCGCTTATGGCATCCTTTAAATTCGATTCTCTATCCCCTACATTTGTACCTAATCCAATATAAACTTTATTCATCATGCTGCTCTTGCTCCCTTATAATCTCAACTGCAACAAAATCGTAGTGACCCGGTATCGGTGGGTCTGGTTTCACAACCTTGATTTTGCATGAATGAATAATTGAATATGTGCCTAAAATTTCTGCTGATATCTTTTCTGCCACTGCTTCGATTAGATTATATGGCTTTCCTTCCACAATAGCCTTACATAAAGTGTATATTTCAGCATAATTAACCGATTTATTCAGATCATCTGTTTCTCCGGCGACTTGCAGATCCAAATACAATTCTGCACTTACTCTATAACGCTGTCCAAGCTTATTTTCTTCTTCATAAACACCATGGTATCCATAAAATTCCATATTTTCAAGAATTATTTTATCCATTTACTTTCACCTTTCCAAGCATCGCATCCATCATACGGGCCATACGGGACATCTCTTTCACATCATGCACCCTTATGATTTGACACCCCTGCTGAATCCCTAAACATATTGTCGCCCCTGTACCTTCCATTCTTTCCTCTACTGGTAGATCAAGTGTTCTGCCGATCATTGATTTACGTGATGTTCCCAATAAGACGGGGTAACCCAGGCTGGTCAATATGTCTAAATTTCGCATCATCAGCAAGTTCTCCTCCAGTGACTTCGCGAAGCCGATACCTGGATCCAGCACAATTTTATCGTTACTAACTCCAGCATCTTTAACAATCTGAATACTTTCATATAAATCATTTAAAACATCACGCAAAAAATGATCATAGGAAGCCTGCTTACGATTATGCATGAGGATGATCGGAGCGCCTGAATCGGCAGCAACACGGGCCATTTCCTCATCACCTTTAGCTCCCCAAACATCGTTTATGATAGTTGCCCCTGCATGAAGTGCTTCTTTTGCCACATCCGCTTTATATGTATCTACCGAGATCGGTACATTGATCTCTTTTGTTAATTCCTTAATAACAGGAATGATTCGCTCCAATTCTTCATCTGACGAAATTCGCTGATGGCCAGGTCTCGTCGACTCACCACCGATATCAATGATATCTGCTCCAGCTTTTATCATTTCCTTTGCACGCAAAACCGCTTGTTCTACTTTGTTAAACTGGCCTCCATCAGAAAACGAATCCGGAGTGATATTTAAAATTCCCATAATCTTAGTGCTTTGTCCAAGTTCCAATCTATATTGTCCACATTCTAGAATCATCTTTTTTTGTGGTAGTTCCATAATAATTTGCTCCTTTAATTAGACTCCGAAATTACTCTATGCAAATCACTATACCACATGTTATTTGTAAAAAAGAAAGAAACACAGAAAACCAAAACAAAAGGAGGCATTTAGCCTCCTCCATATGTTTAGCTTATTTACTCTTCTATACGATTAATCTTCAAAGTTATATAATGGTGTACTTAAATATCTTTCACCATTATCCGGGATGATTGCTAGAACTTTTTTGCCGGCACCAAGTTTTTTGGCAACTTCCAATGCTGCAAAAATAGCTGCCCCTGCAGAAATACCACCAAGAATACCCTCTTCTTTAGCAGCTTTTCTTGCTTGTTCAAAGGCTTGTTCATTTTCAACTTTTATAATTTCATCATAAATATTTGTATTTAATGTATCAGGTATAAAGCCTGCACCAATCCCCTGAATTTTGTGAGGCCCTGGAGTACCGCCTGATAGAATCGGTGAATCCGCTGGTTCAACTGCAATAATTTTAATATCTTTGTATTTCTCACGCAGCACTTCTCCAGCACCCGTAATAGTTCCGCCTGTACCTATACCGGATATAAAGGCATCCAATTGATCGCCCATTTGTTCTACAATTTCTTTACCGGTTGTTTTTCTATGGACTTCTGGATTGGCCTCATTTTTAAACTGCTGCGGCATAAAGTACCCATGTTCATTAACAAGTTCCTCCGCCTTAGCAATTGCACCTTTCATTCCATCTTTACCAGGAGTAAGAATAAGTTGGGCTCCATATGCCTTCAATAAGTTACGGCGTTCCATACTCATTGTATCCGGCATTACCAATATAGCTTTATACCCTTTTGCTGCTGCAACCCATGCCAACCCAATGCCTGTATTACCGCTTGTTGGTTCAACTATCGTTGTACCCGGCTTTAGAAGACCTTTTTCCTCGGCATCTTCAATCATGGCAAGTGCGATACGATCCTTAACACTGCTTCCCGGATTCATATATTCCAATTTCAAATAAACCTCTGCAGATCCATCTTCTACAATCTTATTTAATTTAACAACAGGTGTATTACCTATTAATTCAGAAATATTATTTGCTATTTTACCCAACTTATCCACCCCTAATCCATAGTATTTTCATTGGTTTTATATACAATTTAGCTATTTTTACGCTTTCTGTCAACTATTATACTTCTAAATTCCCAGATTTTCTCGCATCTAACCATGTGAAATAATCTTTATGGCTCATTTACAGTATATAAAAGAAAATAGAGCACATGACTCTATTTTCCATAAATCCAATCCACATCATACTGTTCCCAAAGCATATCTGCAGATACAGGTATATTCATTTGTTCCATTGCAGTCTTTCTTTTAAGATTAGATTTTATTTTTCCAAAGGATAGTTCGGATTTACCAATCTGATCACGCAAATAGAGTATCGCATATCCATCCTTGATCTTAATTGGCTGACTCCATTCCCCTGGTTTTAATGAAGCCGCAGTTTCTTTATATTCTTCAGGGACAGACTCGGAATCTAAAGATATATACCCTAATTCTCCACCATTATTGGCCGTATATTTATCTTCCGAGCGCTCTATTGCCATTGCAGCAAAATCAGTTCCCGCCTTCAATTCCTTAATAATCGCATTTGCTTTTGCCTTTTCACTAAGTACGATATGGGATAGACGATAGAGATCAGTGAACTTTAATAAGCTTTCATTACTTTTATAGTAAGACTCAACTTCCTTGTCTGTTATAACGGCATCCTTTGTCAACAACTTCTCAAGCAGAATTGAAACTTCAAGTTTCTTTTTGTGCTCCTTATCACTTATATGAGCGGGTGAATTTCCAGTAAAACCATATAACGCTTGCCGAAGAACAGCCTCCACTTTCATCTCATCCTCAGAAACAGTCAGCTGATGCTTAGCCGCCAATTGAAGAATAACTTCTTCATTTACCATTGTAGTTAATACATCTTTGCCATGTATCCTTTCCAATTCAGCGAGCCAGTCTGGACGGCTAATCTCTTCATCCCCTACTGCAGCAACAATTTCCGTTGCATCTTCCTTCATTGAATTTTCCCCCACCGTAAAGTAAAGGACAGTCACAATATTCAATAGAATTAAACCGGCGATAATGGACCAACATTGCTTACTTGACAAAGTAACTCCTCCAATAAATTACTTAGCTGTGTCTTTTAGCTCCTGAAGCTCCTCTTTGGTAAATATATATTTTTCATTACAGAAATGACATTGGGTTTCAGCCTGACCATCTGTCTCGATCATATCTTCTAATTCTTCTTTTCCAAGACTGATTAAAGCATTTGCTATCCTATCCTTGGAACATTGACACTGGAACGATATTGGCATTTTTTCTAATATTTTTACGTTTGTTTCTCCCAATACTTTATTAAGTACTTCTTCCGGAGTTAAACCATCCTGAATCATTTTGGATATAGGCGGAATTGATCCTAGAGCTTTCTCTATTTTTTCTATAACCTCTTCTTCCGTGCCGGGCATTAGCTGAATAATAAATCCACCCGCAGCAAGAATCGAGTCATCCGGATTAACCAAAACACCGACTCCTACAGATGAAGGAGTTTGCTCAGAGGCAACAAAATAATAAGTAAAGTCTTCACCAAGCTCGCCTGAAATTAAAGGAACTTGGCCAGAGAAATTATCTCTTAATCCAATATCTTTAACAACAGTTAACGTACCATTTGTACCAATAGCACGTCTTACATCAAGTTTTCCATGTTCATTAGACTCAAAATCAACATGAGGGTTTGTCAGATATCCCCTAACCTCACCCTTTGCATTACTATCAATGATAACCGGACCAATCGGACCATCACCCTCAATTTTAATAGTAATCTTTGCTTCGCCTTTTTGCATGGCTCCCATCATTACAGCCGCTGTCATTGCTCTTCCCAACGCAGCAGATGCTGTACGCCAAGAATCCTGTCTTCTTTGTGCCTCTGCAATAGTTTGCGTACTTGAGACTGCATACGCCCTTACTTGTCCATCAAATGCTAGTGCTTTAACTAAATAATCGTTCATGATAAACTCCTTCCAAATCCATTACAGGATTATTGTTGTATATTCTTTGAATAGATGATTTGCAGACCTTTTAATGTTAAATACGGATCGACAACATCAATTATGGATGTTTCATTTGCAATCATAGATGCTCTTCCGCCAGTAGCGATAACCATAGGATTCTGCTTACTCTGTTTTTTTATCCTGGTTACAATTCCTTCTACCTGTCCAATAAAACCATATAAAACGCCGGACTGCATAGCGTTTACTGTATTCTTCCCAATGATATTGGCAGGACGAACAATCTCTATCCTGGGCAGTTTAGCAGCCTTCGAATAGAGCGCCTCTGTAGAAATTTCAATTCCCGGGGCAATCACCCCTCCTAAATACTGGCTATGCTCATTTACATAACAATACGTTGTCGCTGTACCAAAGTCTACTATAATGATTGGCGCTCCATAATCATGAATTGCAGCCACAGCATTCACGATTCGATCTGCCCCAACTTCTTTAGGATTATCATATTTTATATTTAATCCCGTTTTAACACCAGGCCCAACAACCAAAGGCCTCAGTTGAAAGTATTTTGTACACATTCTTTCAAGTGAAGACATTATGGGAGGCACAACAGAGGAAAGAATCATTCCTTTTACATCATAGAAGGTTAACCCAACATGACTCAACAACTGATTAAATATCATTCCGTATTCATCTTCAGTTTTTCCCCGATCCGTACCAATTCTCCAATGAAAACAAAGATCATCATCCCTATAAACACCAATCGAAATATTCGTATTCCCCACATCCATCACCAATAACATGCAAAAACCCCCTATCGAAAAAGCTGAGACGACTGGTCAGGAGCGACAAGCATAAGACGAATACTCGGAGGGAGGGTTCTTCTCCCGTAGGGTATTTGCTTATGACTCGAGCTCCTAGGAGTCGAAGCTAGATTACATCAAAAAGCTAAAGGGCCTTGCTCAACCGCGACAAGCATAAGAGGAGGTGCGGAGGGAGAGCGCTTTTTCTCTCCCGCAGCAGCTACACTTATGTCTCGAGCGGTTAGGCCCTGAAGCTAGATTAATCAAAAAGCTGAAGCCCCTTATTTAACGAACAAAGACTAAGTACGCCACATCCTGTGGCAACGCCTTCATGACCAACTTCCTGTTAGCATTCTATCCCTTTTCAAAAAAAGTGCCCCATTCATATGATGGGACACTCAGAATTCTTACAATTTATTAGGATCGTTTGTTTCCATATCCGGTGGTGTAGGAGGAGTTTGATCATCTTCTCTTTGCTCGGATATTGTATCGTCTTTGGATAGATCCTCAGACAGAATTTCCTTTTTAGCTGATACATTCACTGTAACATCGCTCGCTACCTTACGCTCAGGCAACTTACCATAATCCGCTAAGTGGCGAATTTGTTCAGCATCTAACGTTTCAATCTCAAGTAATGTATTAGCAATTAAGTCTAACTTACTGCGGTTTTCAGTAAGAATTTTTCTTGCACGTTCATAGCAAGTTTTGATGATATTTTGGATTTCGATATCAATTTCATAAGCAATCTTATCAGAATAGTTTTGCTCACTATTAATATCGCGACCTAAGAATACTTGGCCTCCTGAAGCCTGGCCAAATTGCATCGGTCCGAGTTTATCACTCATTCCATATTCAGTTACCATTTTGCGGGCAATACTTGTAGCACGTTGGAAGTCATTATGAGCTCCTGTACTCACTTCACCAAAGACAATTTCTTCAGCAACACGTCCGCCCAATAATCCGGTAATCTTATCGAACAGTTCAGGCTTAGTCATAAAGTAACGATCTTCACGCGGAAGCATTACAGCATAACCACCTGCCTGGCCACGCGGAACAATTGTTACCTTATGGACCATATCTGCTTCGTCAAGTACCAACCCGATAACCGTATGTCCGGATTCATGGAAGGCAACAATATTTCTTTCTTTCTTAGAAATGACACGGCTTTTTTTAGCAGGACCGGCAATCACACGATCCGTTGCTTCATCAATGTCGCTCATATCTACTTTTTTCTTATCTTGTCTTGCAGCTACCAAAGCAGCTTCATTCAAGAGATTTTCTAAATCAGCACCGGAGAAACCTGGGGTTCTCATCGCAATTGCTTTAAGATCCACATTTTCATCAAGCGGTTTGTTTTGTGCATGTACACGAAGTACAGCTTCCCTTCCAATTAAGTCAGGACGGTCAACCGTAATTTGTCGGTCAAAGCGGCCTGGACGTAAAAGAGCCGGGTCAAGAATATCAGGTCGGTTTGTAGCAGCAATGATAATGATACCTTCATTTGCTCCGAAACCATCCATTTCAACAAGCAATTGGTTCAGGGTTTGTTCACGTTCATCGTGTCCCCCGCCAAGGCCAGCTCCACGCTGACGTCCAACTGCATCGATTTCATCGATAAAAATAATACATGGTGCATTCTTCTTCGCATTTTCAAAAAGGTCACGCACACGGGAAGCACCCACACCCACGAACATCTCAACAAAGTCTGAACCACTGATAGAGAAGAAAGGTACACCTGCTTCACCAGCTACTGCTCTTGCAAGCAAGGTTTTCCCTGTTCCCGGAGGTCCTACTAAAAGTACACCTTTTGGAATTCTCGCACCTAATTCAGCAAATTTACGAGGGTCCTTCAAGAACTCAACAACTTCAACCAGTTCTTGCTTTTCCTCATCAGCACCTGCTACATCTTTGAAGCGCACTTTTTTCTTTTCTTCACTGTAAAGCTTAGCTTTACTTTTACCAAAGCTCATTACTTTGTTTCCGCCACCTTGCGCACTATTCATCAAGAAGAAGAACAATAGCAAAATAATGACGAACGGAATAATTGAAGTTAAGAATGTTACCCATACACTTGTTTCTTTTGCTGGAGCAACTGTAGATTTTACACCCTGTTCATCAATTAAGTCAGTAACCTCTTCAGCCTGTTCTGCAAGGATATATGTTAAATAATACTCATTTTCCTTAGCATCCTTTAATTGACCCTTAACAGAATATACTCCGCGTTCCACCTGTAAATCAGCGGATTTAACCTCACCTTTTTCAAGACTTTCAATAAACTCATTATTAGAAATATGTTTAGTTGGCTCGGAATTTTGGTTAAACACACTTACTACTCCGATAATCGCCACAAAAATAAGTAAATAGAATATGGTATTTCTAAAAATACGGTTCATCCCTAACCTCCTCCCAAAAAACTAAATATAGTATTCGTATCTACAATCAGGTTACTTATATATTTTATATAAAGATCATAGCACAGTCTATTATGTGAATAGAACGGTTATTAATCATCTATATCCCTATTTGGCAGTTTCGTAAACTTCCCTTTTTAACACGCCAATGTATGGAATGTTTCTGTATTTTTCCATGTAGTCAAGCCCGTATCCGACAACAAATTCGTCAGGTACATTAAAGCAAGCGTAATCCGCATGTATATCCGCTTTTCTTCCGGATGGCTTATCCAATAATGTGACAAGCTTGATGGATTTAGCTTTTCTGTATTTAAATAAATCCACTAAATAAGAGAGGGTAAGACCGCTGTCTATGATATCTTCAATAATCAGCAAATCTCTGCCTTCTACAGATGTGTTTAAATCTTTAATGATTTTAACTTCACCGCTTGAAACCGTAGAAGTACCATAGCTGGAAACATCCATGAAATCCATTTCCAAATAGCTGTCTACATGCTTTAATAAATCGTTCATAAAAGGCATTGCACCTTTCAGCACACCTATCACTAATGGATTAAGATCCTTGTATTCCTCTGTAAGCAAAGCCCCGAGTTCTTTAATTTTGCCTTGGATTTCTTCTTCTGAAATCAAAATTTTCTCAATATCATTATGAATCGTCATTCGGTAGTCCTCCTAGAAGAGCATTATTCAACATACTTTATCATGATGGCTGGCATCGGGGTCTTTTCTAAATTAATCTTTTGCAGACCTGGTATCCAAACAATTTGATCATTCTTATTAACAATAATTGGCCAACTCTCCCGCTCATGCACAGGTATCTTGTGTTCAAGAAACAGCTTTTTCAGTTTTTTATGGCCCGTGAAGCCTTTAGGCTGATAACGATCTCCATCCCGCTTATTCCGCACCCTTAATGGTAAGTCCTCTTCACTTAAAGGTAAAATACATGTATATCGAGATGCATGCTCCCATTTTTCAGATAAGGGATCCAGCAGTACTGTTTCAATAACGGCGCCATTCGCAAGAGCCGTCTTCCCCGGTATACGGAGTTCCTTTGATAAAGTTACTGATGGCAGCCTTCCAAAATGGAAAAGCAACTGATCATATGCTTTCGTAACTTGAAGCCCAGAAGGTAATTGCACGGAGGTGGAAGGATTGGATTCTGTCAATAAAGACTGAATACACTCTATATGTACGTATGAAAATACATAAGGTTTCACTTGATAAAGATAGTTTAATATTAGATGAATCACCCTCCTTTGTAAAGGTTTTGGCACCTTTCCAAGAGAAGATATGGGAACTTTTAAAATCCCGTCCTTTTCAGTTAATTCAAGAGAATTATACTCTTTTTCAGCTAACACCATCAAAAACCCTTCATCTTGCTCCAAATCCTCGCTAAACCGTTGAATATGATCAAGCGCTTTACTATTTTCCTTTTTTATCATCGGTAATATGTATTTGCGGAATCGATTTCGGGTATAAATATCCTTTTCATTACTCGGATCTATGCGTGGGTTGAGATTCATCTCTGTACAATATTCCAGAATATCTTCTCTTGTAACAGCAAGAAAAGGACGTATGATCCATCCACCCCCGAATAATCTTTTCAGAGGAATTCCAATCCTCGCCATCCCAGAAGTCCCTCTAATAAGGTTCATTAAGACTGACTCCGCTTGATCATCCTTATGATGAGCAAGAGCTAATTTTTGCGCCGCATACTTTTCCATTATATCCCTATAAAATGCATATCGACAATCTCTGGATGCCTGTTGTGGATTTTTACCTGTATCTTTAATATATTTTGGGACATCTATCCGACTTCCTTCAAATGGGATTCCCCATTCCTCACATATTTTTTCTACAAATAAATACTCCTCAAATGATTCTTCACCTCTGAACATATGATCTACATGGGCAACCACAAGGGTTAGATTATAGGATTTTTTTATGCTATTTAAATAAGCAAGCAATGCCAATGAATCCGGCCCACCGGAAACACCAACCAAAATCGTGTCATTATGATTAATCAATTGTTTTTTATTAATATAAGCAGTCACTTTCGCCTCTAACATAAATATTCCTTTCTACCGTTGCTTTCAATTAATTATTATCGTACCACTCTTACAAATGGAATCCAAAAATTATCTTTCAAAAAAAACGGTAGAGACAGCGTTATTGTTTGTATTTGTTGTGAACTTATACAACTTGACCAAACATATAA
Source organism: Pradoshia sp. Z4_20 (assembly GCF_058216035.1). Taxonomy (NCBI): domain Bacteria; kingdom Bacillati; phylum Bacillota; class Bacilli; order Caryophanales; family Bacillaceae; genus Pradoshia; species Pradoshia sp. Z4_20. The sequence goes on along the minus strand of NZ_JBZAJD010000012.1, from coordinate 38,478 downwards.
AATGCATAAAGCAAAGTAATGATAGCAACTAAAAAAAACGTTTCAAAGAAACTGCTTTTATCATTGGATTTTCGTTTCCTCATCTGTACTCGACTGGTGTTAACTGGAGTATTCTTTTTTACAGCGGTGCGGGTAGCGGTTTGTTTTGTGTGTAAATGAGATATGACTTCCTTTTTCATATCAGTTGCCGTTATGTAATGACCCTTCAAAGCTTTTAAAAGAATGGACTCCAACTCTCTGAGTTCCTGCTTGTTTTTCACCAATTCCTTTAATTGGTTAATTCCTTCTCCGTTTTTATTAAACCTTTTTTGATAGGCTGCATTGATCACTATCATAGCGAGCGCAAATAAATCATATGATGGCTCTGCTCTTCTGCCCCCCAGCTCCCAATATCCCCGGTCAAAATACTCAGTGTATTCTTTAATCGCACGACCGATTTGCGTGGTTCCTCCTACATCTATAAAACGGACTTTAAAATCGGGTAATTGTACTATCAAGTTTTCAGGTTTTAAATCCCCAAAAACCCATCCTAGCTTATGCATTTCCTCAAGGCTGTTTAGAAGCTGCAGCATGAGTACACCAAGCCAATCTGAACTTCTTTTTTGCACAAACGTTAGAAAGGAATCTCCGGAAATATACTCCATCACGTAGAAAGGAATAATTTTTCCACTCCCTATACAATCATCCACATCTATCAAATAAGGTCCTAGGGATATTCCCTGGACCTTTGCAAATGATTTTAATACATTTACTTCTGCAGCAATAGTAGCACTGTTATCACTAAACTTGATTGCTACTGATCCATCCGAAGAATCTGCGAGGTAAACAATTCCATTAGCGCCATACCCTAATTCTTTTCGAATGATATAACTCTTATGATGCCATTTGCCCCTGATTACTGATCCAATTGGGAAGCTACATGGTTTCTTCGAAGTATTGATCATCGTCGCCTACTATTCTCCTTATAGAAGACTCTTTATTAAAATACTTAATGGCCTCACGAATAGCCGGACCAGTCGGGGTAATCCCTCCAGTCGTTAATTTGGCGAAAATTTTAGAAAGAGATTCAAGTCTAGGACTCCAATCCATTACTCTTTCCACTTCGGTTCTTTTCCCGGGAAATATAAAAACTGAGAACTGATTTTCACCACTTCTCGCATTTAGACTTATAGACAAATCTATAAGCGCCTCTTTAACCGTTGGCAGCTTATGCTTCATACTGGCACTTGTATCAACCAATACAAGGACCTCCATTTTTACTTTTTCTCCCAGATCCTCCACTACCTCCATTACCTCGCCGCGTTTATCAGGTGGTAATTCTTCCATAGTGATATGATTCCCCAATATTTGCTGAAGCTCTTTATTCACTACGCCCTGTATCGTTTGGTTCATTGCCTTCCTAGTGACCATTTGTACAGTTTGTGATAATTGCTCAGCATAGACGATTTGATGAATGCCAGCACCAGATGATGCTATATTCTCAATCTCTTGCATTCCCCCCTCGTCTATAATGTCCTTATCCATAACACCAATTACATTTACAGTAATTCCTTCCTCACGTGCTAGTGCAGCCATCGCTGTCGGGCTCTCTCCCTGATTGGAGCAGCCGTCTGTCAGCAATAATATTTGTTTAACAGTACCTGTCTTCATTTCATCATCCTCCTATACCGCTATTATTATTTCCATCTTCGCCTATATATAGGCGCTTTATACGATTAGGAGGATATTATTATTGAGCTTTTTTCTTCTTGGCACCGACAGGTATACTTGTCCATTTTGGAATATTATGATTGATTTGTGCGACGACAATTGTCATATCATCTTCAATTTTTCCTGAGCTTGTCCTGATTACCTCCTCGAGAATAATATCAGCTATTTCCTGTGGCCTGTCAGTCCCGATTTCTCTAATCTTTCTAATCATCCATGCTTCATAATTTTCTACATGTTTTGGCCCCTCAAATATTCCATCACTCATCATAATTAAAAGGTCACCGGCCTTTAATTGGTCATGAACCACATCCACATCAAATTCTTTGATAATACCAATTGGCAAGTTATTAGATTGGATTTTCGTAACCTGCTGCCCTCTCTTTATAAAGCTTGGAGTTGAACCCACTTTTAAAAATTTAACACTCGCATCCTGCAAATCAATCATCGATAAGTCAAGTGTTGAAAAGATTTCATCTGTAGTCCGCAATGAGAGAATTGAGTTAATCGATTTAATAGCTACCTTTTCCTCTATTCCAGACTCTAGTATTTTTTGCAGTAGCCCTAAGGTTTCTGAGCTTTCATTATGGGCCCTTTCTCCATTTCCCATGCCATCACTAATGGCAATCGCATGCTTCCCTTTTCCGATGTCAATCATGGTGTAACTGTCCCCTGATACAAGCCCTCCTCCCTTTGCAGCATGGGCTACACCAGTTTCTACTGTGTAGCGTTTGGCAGAACGGAATGTTAAGCGGCATAAACCTCCCTGAAACGAACTGCACTCTTCTTTGTAAACAATGATATGCTCTTCCAATATATCTGAGAGCATGGGGCCAATTAATTTCTCACCTACACCACTTCCCTCGCAATCTGGGATTTGCATATCTATATCAACATTCCCTTGTTCCAGGGAATAAATTTCTATTTGGTGGATATCCAAACCGAACCCCCGTATGGAATCCAGTAATTGTTCTTCATGAATATGGAGATTTTCGCGTTCTTTTGTAATCTCCTTAGCAAAGTCCTCCATTACCTTTGAAACTCCCTGGAGTTGATCTGCCACGAGCTTTCTACTTTCTCTCACTTGTTTTTTTAATTTTTGGTTTGCATTGTAATAAGAGATCTCCTGAAGCATCGCCTCCGTCACTTTATCATATCTTGTACAGAACCGTTTCCATTCTCTCTGCGTGGCCTGCGGAACTTGCCCGGACTCGTCCTGTAAACTCTCAACCAACTCTCCCATCATTCCATACGTATAATCAAAATTCTTCGCCCAGCAATGATCCTTTTTGAAACAGGTCTGGCATGTTTTTTCAGTCACATTGCTAAGAAAATAATCCAACTCACGTTCCTTTTCTACCTCCTTCGTTGTTTGTTCCTCCATCTGTGAAAAACTATTCGATAAAGCCTGGAAAACAGATGAAAATTGATTCACTCTTTGCGCAGTAACATCTCTGACCCTCCTGACATAACGTTGCTGTTCATTCGTATGCTCTGCTGTTCCAGGAATATGTTTGGCTACTTTTGAAATAAGGGTAGCAGGGGTCATAAAAAATAAAGCAATAGCCAATAAAGATTCATATAGAGTTACTGATATATTTTGACTCCCTTCCCCATAAAGGCCAATTAATAATGTGGCAATTATTAAACCTAATGATGCCCCTATTTTTTTCCCTTCTTTAAGAAGGCCTCCTAGTAAACCAGAGAAGGCCAATAAGCTCATCTGGAAAAGGTTGCTCAGATTGGCCAGACTGAATATTAAACCAGTTACCACTCCTACTGTCGATCCAATTGAGGCTCCTCCAGAGACTGCAAAAAGGAGAACTAAGTATCTGCTCAATGTATGATCAAGAGATATATGATAAATCGACCAGCCGATCGTACCGGTCATAACAGAGGCCAGCATGATAATCAAACTGATAACTTCCTCTGTCCTTAGTCCCTGTGGACTTTTTTTCATAGCAATCAGTGGGATACATTGAATAAAAATCATGGTAAGAATAAGAGCTAAACCTGCTTCAACACCGATCATCATGGCATCGTATATCTCAAACTTCATATATTTCAAATAGCGTTCCGTTGCTCCTGCAATTCCCATGGCTATTAAAACATATACACCAACAACTTTAAATTGATTCTCCACTGATGGCTGTCTTAGCTTATATAAGAGGAGGAATAAGGCACATGAAGCAAATAAACTTAAACCTGCTGACCAGGAGATTGTTAACGCACCTCCTATTGAGGCGACCATAACAAGCGGAGAACGTTCCCGCCTCATCATGTATACTGCTGCAAAGAATGGGAGAGAAAAAGGAGCCAACTGTGAAAGGATAAGCGCCCTTCCCAGGAGAAATCCCAAAACTACTAATATATATCCTTGTTTCACGAAGTAATCCTCTAGCTTCGTTACATACTTGTCCACTAACTGAGTAGGATTCCATTTGCCAGCATCATATTGAACATCCGTTACCGATCCATACATTGTACTTTGTGTTTTATCCACATTACCACTCCCTAACAGGTGATTGTCTTTTATTATAAAGGGGATATAATCCTAAATTTGTCAGAACGGAGGATGAGTTTTTATAAAGTGTTCGACGGCATTCCATGTGAATGGGCAGAAGAAAACACAAAGGTTATCGAAGGAATCATAAAGGAGAATATTTTATTAAACTACTTTGTAGGAAAGGCTAGAAGATAGAAGAAATAGATACTTATTTAAATGTAATATTCTAATTATTGGCTAAAATATTTAAACCATTGACAAAGTATTTACTAGATTGTAAGATAATTTTTGTGTTTAAAAGTATATTTGATTATGGCGGTGTAGCTCAGCTGGCTAGAGCGTACGGTTCATACCCGTAAGGTCGGGGGTTCGATCCCCTCCGCCGCTATTTTGAGGCCCCTTGGTCAAGCGGTTAAGACACCGCCCTTTCACGGCGGTAACACGGGTTCGAATCCCGTAGGGGTCATCTATACAAAAAACCAGGGATATATCCCTGGTTTTTTTGTGTTTATAAAGAATATAACTCTTCTAGATTTATCACTTCATACTATTCCATCTATAAGAACACTCAACAATCAAACATTTTTAACATGATGGCTTTATTGATTTTTAAATGAACAACATTTACTGACATGCTCATTCTAGTCAAATCCTTTAAACAGCAGGATTATACTACCCTATCTATGCCATATAATCCCTATATCAATTGATAATCAAATGTAAAAAACAAAAACAGACCAACAACTGATGTTGGTCTGTTATATAAATTGCCATTTTGTTTCAGCAGCAAGGTTTAGCCGCGTCTTCCGCCTCTGCCACCTCGTTTGGATTCTGTGTTCCTCTTAAGAGATGACATACGCTCTTCACTATCTTTCAAGAAGCGGGCCATTTTTTGTTCGAAGCTTTCTCGCGGCGGTCTGGAATCATGTCCTCCTCTTCCTCCCCGAGAGTCATTTCTTCCACCACGTGAATCGTTTCCTCTGTTATAACGAGGTCGTTGTTGATAAGATGATTGCGCAGGTTGTTCGCTCTCCTTCTTCTCAACAGCTTTTTTTATAGAAAGACCGATTTTGCCATCTTTCTCTACATTTATGACTTTTACTTCAACTTGATCTCCCACTTTTAGGTGATCATTAATATCTTTTACATAATTATCAGCAACCTCACTGATGTGGACAAGTCCTGTTGAACCCTCGGGCAGCTCAACAAATGCTCCGAAATTAGTGATTCCTGTTACCTTACCTTGTAACTTGCTGCCTACTTCGATTGACATAAAAAAATTGCTCCTCCTTAAGAAATTAAAAAAATAAAATAATGGAAGTTATAGCTTCCCCTTATATTATAATCACTTAAAAAAATATGTGTCAACGTGAGGGATATCTACTTGCCCTCATTTTCGGGAAGATTGAATATTATTTCTCCATCATCTGATAGAAAATATTCTTTACGCGCAAACTTTGCTATATATTCATCATCATTCAATTTAATGATTTCTTCCTTTAATCTTGCTTCATCCTTTTGAAGATCTGACAATTTCACTTTCAATTCACTTTTATGTTCTTCTTTAGCCTTCAAAGCGGAATGTTGAGAAAAGAGTGTTGTAAGAACGATCCCAGTTGTTATGATGGCAAAAAGCCCAAATATTACAAGCCTTCTTGTCAATCCTAATTTCTTTTTCTCAAAGGACTGGGTTCGTTTCTCTTGATATTGGGCATATGGCGTATCGATTTGTTTGATATTTTCCTTCTTTTTATCAAGCGATCCCATTTCCTTTCCTCCTTTAAGACTTATTTGTCCATTTTTTTAATAATTTATTGATAGTATTCTTCAACTTTTTTCCAATTCCTGCTAGTTTATCAAAAAACTTTTCGACAGGTGATCGCACACCGCCCGGAATTGTCTTCCAAAGCCATGACGCTGTACTAGTAAAGGGATAGAAAATCACCCTTACTATCGATATTAATGCCTTTAAAAGATACTTGGCAAGCCATAATAGAGGATTGCCAAACTTTAGCAACACTTGAAATATAAGCAATATAACAGTAATAATTAGCGCAATTAACCCTTTTATTGGCCGAATGAATAAGAGAGCTCCCAATTTAACAAGGAATTCACTGAATTTATTAACCCAATAAATAGTCATTTCCAGCAATCTTTTATATGAATTTCTAAGAAGAGCTTGATAGGCGGAATAACCGCATAGCAGTGCCAATAAGATATAAAAGCGCCATTCTCCCTGATTGGATTCGTATAAAACATAGAAAATGAGCAAGGCCTGAATGCACCAAAATAAGATGTCATTAATAAAAACAAACCATACTTTTCTCTTTGCTCTAACTAAAAAGCGGTTGTATGTATCAAATGCTGCTCCAAAGTAAATACCCATGCCAATCATGGATAACAGGGTTACAAACTGGGTGTCCAGACTCATCTGAACAGTTTGCCAAAGAATCCTTTAGCTTTCTCCCCGCTATGTTCGTCCAAGTAATTGATTTCAAGTATTTTACCTTTAATTGATACAATTCCTTTATCGACATCCAGGTTTTTCATTTGTAGATTTTGCCCTCTGACCGAAAGAAACCCCATGACCGTTTCGAGAAGGAACTCCTCATTGTCAAAGCTCTCTACCTGCTTAACACCTGATATATCGAGAAGCCTTCTACCCTTCATGCTAATATCGTGATCAGGTCCAGCTGATTTACTCGTTTGGTTTGTATCATAATATTGGTTCATCCTAATCCCCCATTATCAAACATTTGTACAAGTGTATGATAGGATGATAGGAATTAGACCATGCTTAAAACGACTCTGATAGTTTTGCTTCTTTTATGAGGGTATACATTCCTGCTGCCTCATCCTTCTTCGTTGTCTCCAGAAGTTTATCTACACGGACAGTCAGTACTTTTTGCCCCAATCTGATATCCAAAATATCTCCAATCTTTACATCGGCTGAAGCTTTGGATTCTTTACCATTTATTTTAATTCTTCCCTGATCTGCAACTTCTTTTGCAATTGTTCTCCTTTTAATAATCCGGGAAACCTTTAAAAACTTATCTAATCTCACTATGTATTCAACCTCCATTTATTCCTTTATATACCTGACTCTTTGGCTTGTTCCCAAAACTCATCAAGCTCTTTAAGTGTATAATCGCTCCATGCTTTTCCTGATTCCCTTACGCAATCATTTACAAACAAAAATCTCTTTCTAAATTTTTGATTTGTCCGATGTAGCGCCTCTTCAGGGTTGATTTTTAACAATCTAGCCACATTTACAAGGGCAAACAGAACATCTCCAAACTCTGATTCTATATTATGGGTGTCTGGTTTATTCTTATTCCACTCTGCTTTAAATTCATCAAGTTCTTCAAAAACCTTTTCCCAGGCAGGTGAAACATCATTCCAATCAAAGCCCAATTTAGAGGCTTGCTTCTGAATATCATAAGCCTGTATAAGATTCGGAAAATGGGTGCTGACATTCAAAATGGAATCAGAGGTATTTGAACCTTCTTCCTTTTTAACCCTCTGCCAGGTTTCCTCTACATCTTTTGCTGATTCTGCCCTTTCATTACCAAAAACATGGGGATGTCTGCGCACCATTTTTTCAGATATCCCTTGAATGACATCATCAATGGAAAAGTACCCTTCATCTTCCCCGATTCTGGCATGTAACATCACCTGAAGTAATACATCACCAAGCTCTTCAATTATGTGATCAATATCACCTTCATTAATTGCATCAATCAGTTCATAAGCCTCTTCCAGTAAATACTTCCTTAGCGATTCATGAGTCTGTTCTCTGTCCCATGGGCATCCCTCCGGAGATCTGAGTTTATCAATGATCTCTCTCAGCTTCCAAAACTCCTTATATTGATTTTCTTCCTTCTGAATCGGAGGTACATAGACTGACGTTAAATTGCTCAATTGCATGGCACGATCCAATTCATAAAGTGGCATACGTTCAACTGATTCGGAGCTCATCCCCGCACCGGTCACTAAATAAACTTCATGATCATCCGGATATTTTTCCATTAAGGTCAGTTTCACTTCGGAAGCAACAAAGGCGTCATAAACCTGACTTACAATCATATGCTGAGTGATATTGACATCCCTCAATGAAAGGTCCGTACCATCTAGAAATTGAAAACCCTCAACCGGATCCACTTTAATGGATGTGAACATGGCATCGAGGAAGCTTTGGCCGCCTTTAATATGTACAGGTATCCCTTTCTTTTCACCTTCCGAAAGTAAGATTTGTACAGTCTTTTCAGCGATTAGCGGATGCCCCGGCACACTATAGATTACATCCTGGACCTTAGCCTTCTGAATTAGAATTTCTGCAATTTTCTCATAAACTGCTTCGAACTGATCATGCTCCTCATAGATGGAGTCAAAGCTCTCAACCTTCAGACCCTCAGCCACCAATTCTTTCAATACCGGGTGTTCAATAGTTCTCGCATATACGAGCTCTGTATTTTTCAGTAATTTATAAATGCCCAAAGGCATTTGATCAAGCTCTCCTGCCCCTAAACCTATAATTGTGATTTGGTTAGTCACACTTCAGCTCTCCTAACGTTTGATTTTCCCTTTATTCATAATTCTTATCAAATGATGTCCTCCAGGTAGATGGGCCAATTCATCATTTTCAAATAGATTCATTTTAAGCAGCATATACAGATAAATCATTCCTCCGATTGCAACGGAACTTAATGCATGTATGGAGGCCAGTATTCTTGACTGACCAAGTTCCCCCACAAAAAAGGAAAATAAAGCTGAATAGCCTTTTAATACAATATACATGACAATTCCGGCTATCACCAGGCTTGCTATATGATGAAATTCCATATTCCTTCTAGTTATATATTTCCCTACCAGATAAAGCAGCAGGATACAAGCAGCCATCAGCGCAAGAAGACTTGCGTAGGCAGCCCCTTTTATTCCGCTTCCGGCAATCAACCAAGGATTTAAAAGGACTTTAATCCCTACCGATAGCAGAATAACCATAACTGATGCTTTCCAAAACCCCATTGTTTGCAAAATAGTTGAGCATGTCACCAGGAGGGATGCGAACAATATTAAAATAGCGAGAACGCTTAAAGCTCCAACCCCTTCATCATCTTTAAAAAGCATAATATTTACTGACTGAATAATTCCAGCCAACCCAATAGCTGCTCCAACCCCAATAGCAGAACTGATTTTTATAGCCAAACGGCACATTTTCTTTACTTCTTCAATTGCTTTACTTTTTTGCAAGCTGGTTAATACCGGGACAATTGACAAAGAAAGTGAAGTGGCTACAACAAGCCCTACCTGTATCAACGGTTGCCCTCGGTCATAAACACCCTTCATCGCTTTCGCTTCCTCTGCAGGTATCCCTTGAGACAGGAGATTCGTATACAGTTGGAAGGAATCAATTAGTTGAAGAAGGAGCAAGTACATATTACTTAAACAAAAAGCTAACCCCTGAAATAAAAGGACTGCTCCCGTTTTGATCAATATTTCCTTTTCTGGCATCAGGGTTGGAAAATAATCACGGCGTTCTCTCCATAAATAAAGTCCCAAAACCCCCATAGCGGCAATACCGCCAATTAACGACCCTGCTATCGCACTTTTTCCAACAGTGTATAAAGAATATTCGAATTTCATAAGCAAATATGTACCAATCAAAATAAAGGTAACTCTAAATAGCTGCTCAAAGGTTTGGGAAAGTGCAGTTGGAAGCATATTTCCAGACGCCTGATAAGTACCCCTTACAATGGAAATGAAGGGCATTAGCAAAAAGGAAAAGGCCACCATACGAATTAACGGGGCAAGTTGAATATCATTCATAATCTTCGCTATCAAGTCCGCTCCCAAGTACAAGAATAAAAACAATATAATTCCGAAGAGAGCAACCCATATAAAAGAAGCTGCTATTATTTTATTCTTTTCTTTTTTATCATTACCAGACCTGTTAAATTCGATCAGTAGCTTAGAGATACCAACTGGAAATCCATAAGTAGCCAGAACAACAGCTATTCCGTAAAATGGATAAACCTGTTGATAAATATAAAAACCCGTGTCCCCAGCCATATTCTGAAAAGGAATTCGGTATACAGCACTCAATATTTTTACGATTAAAGCTGCTGCTGTCAGAATAACAGCGCCCTTTAAAACTTTGTGTGAAGAATCATTCTGACGGCTCATCCAAATAAAGCACCTCTCTATCTATTTCCAAAACATTATAACATAAGCAAAAATAATCATTATTTGGAGTATTGGTTGCCTCTTTTTCATAGTCATGTCCTGTTTTTAGGAGACAAAAAAAGGTTAATTGGAGACTCCTTGGAGTTTTCACAATTAACCGTTAAACAATAATATATTATTGTTCCATTTGCTTCGCAAGGAAGCTTGCAGCTGTTTCGATTGCTTTTAATTCAATTTCACCAACTGTAGCTTCTTTAGCAAAAATCACAACTGCGCCGATTGGATCGCCGTTTGCAACAATTGGAGCCACTGTGTAGGATGCTACTTCTTCATCAACGCCATCTACAAGTGAAAAAGAACCTTTTTGAGTATGTAGAACTGAGTTACGATCCTCCATAATTTTCTCTAAAGAGTCACTGATTGCTTTATTAAGGAATTCCTTTTTAGAGCTTCCTGCTACTGCGATAAATGTATCACGGTCACAGATTAGAACTGGGTTTCCTAAGCTATCATAAAGTGCCTCTGCATATTCTTTAGAGAAGTCTCCAAGTTCACTGATAGGAGAATATTTTTTTAAAATTACTTCGCCATCTCTGTCAACGAAGATTTCCAAAGGATCTCCCTCACGGATTCTCAATGTTCTTCTGATTTCTTTTGGAATAACAACGCGTCCTAGATCATCTATACGACGAACAATACCAGTTGCTTTCATTCTATGTTGCCTCTCTTTCATCGGGTTGATTTTTTGCGACACATCCTGCTGCCCAAATCGACTATGCCGCCGATGTTGTACATAGTATTTTTCTAATGGTAACTTCTATACATAAAGAAAATTTTTTCTTTATGTATCACCATAAAAAGGAGGGCATTGGTACACTTGATTGCTTTAAAAAGCACATAGTTCACATTTTACTATTCAGTCTTTTCTTTAACCTTTTTGTTACGTTCCAACTCAGAAACTAATTCAAAGGCAGCATTGAGCCAGTCCTGAACCGGTACTTTCTTTACGTAAAGAACCATTTTCAAGCGATTAGCCTCCATACCCAGTCCGACCATACGACCAAACTTTGAAGCAGATCTGAATAATACATGTCCATCAATTTCTTTACTTGTTTTTTCAGAGGTGATAATAGTAACTTCATCTTTTGTTTGTTTAATTAATTCTACACCTGCCCGAATGGCAAGAACTTTAATTTCTGCAATTTTAAACAGGTAGGTAACTTCTTGTGGAAATTCTCCAAATCGGTCAAGCATTTCCTCCTGAAGTTCATCCAATTCCTCAGAAGTTGATATGCTTCTGAAACGTTTGTACATTTCGATTTTTTGATTGCCGTCAGAAATATAAGAATCCGGAATATATGCATCTACTTTAAGATCAATTTCAATCAGATTATGGACTTCTTTATTGGTATCCCCTTTTCGTTCCTGAATTGCCTCTTTGAGCATTTGGGAATAAAGGTCAAATCCAACAGAATCGATAAAGCCATGCTGCTCCGCACCCAAAAGATTACCTGCACCTCGAATGGTCAGATCCCTCATTGCTATTTTAAAGCCTGAACCCAACTCTGTAAATTCCTTTATTGCCTGCAATCTTCTTTCTGCAACCTCTGTCAATACCTTATCCTGCCGATAAGTAAAATACGCATATGCTACACGATTGGATCTTCCAACCCTTCCCCGTAGTTGATATAACTGGGATAAGCCCATCCTGTCTGCATCATAAACGATGAGTGTATTTACATTAGGAATATCCACTCCAGTCTCAATTATGGTAGTACTTACCAACACATCAGCCTCACCCTCAAGGAAACTGTACATGACAGATTCAAGCTCACTTTCTGTCATTTTTCCATGCGCAGTCACGATTTTGGCATCCGGGATTAGCATCGACAGCTCTTCAGCTCTTCTTTCAATATCTTCTACACGGTTATACAGATAGTATACCTGTCCTCCTCTTGCCATCTCCCGCTCAATTGCCTCCCGTGCTAGCATCGGATTATATTCCATTACATAGGTTTGCACAGGGAAACGATTTTCCGGAGGTGTCTCAATTACTGAAAGATCCCTCACACCAAGCATGGACATATGCAAGGTTCTTGGTATCGGGGTAGCTGTCAGAGTCAGAACATCTACATTTGTTTTTAGTTGTTTAATTTTTTCTTTATGTGTTACACCAAATCGTTGCTCTTCATCTACAACAAGTAAACCAAGATCTCGATAAACGATGTCCTTAGATAAAATTCTATGTGTTCCAATAACCACATCAACTGTTCCGTTTTTTAGACCTTTAATTGTTTCATTCTGCTGTTTTCTTGTTCTGAATCTACTTAAAAGGCCGATGTTGATTGGGAAATCCTGAAACCTTTCACGCATGGTCTCATAGTGCTGCTGTGCAAGAATGGTAGTTGGCACTAAAAAGGCAACCTGTTTACCATCAGCAACAGCTTTAAATACTGCCCGAATGGCAACCTCAGTCTTCCCATATCCTACATCACCGCATAGTAAACGATCCATTGGACGTTCACGTTCCATATCCTTCTTGATTTCAACAATAGATCTCAGCTGATCTTCTGTTTCCTTATATGGAAAAGAGGCTTCGAAATCCTTCTGCATTTCTCCATCCGGCATAAAAGCATAGCCCTTCGCGGTCTCTCGTTCTGCATATAATTTGATTAGATCATCAGCTATATCCTGGACCGTTGATTGAACCTTACTTTTTACGCGTGTCCAATCATTACCGCCAAGCTTATACATCTTAGGTTCTTTACCTTCTGAACCAACATATTTCTGAATCAGGTCAATTTGATCTACTGGCACATAAAGCTTATCAGTTCCCTGATAGCGAATATGAAGATAATCTTTATGAATTCCATTAATCTCTAATGTTTCAATACCAATAAACTTCCCTATCCCGTGATTTACATGGACAACATAATCGCCAGGCTTCAATTCCGAATAATTTTTTATACGTTCGGCATTGGACATTTTTTGCCTTCTGGCTGATTTTCTTGTTCGCTTATTAAACAGTTCTTTCTCCGTAATGAGTGCTAGTCTCTGCATAGGAAGCTCGAATCCAGTCAGTAGCTGCCCCTCCATAATTTGCAGGGATTCTATCTTAATATCATCTTTATTTTGTACAAAGCTTGCATCGACTTCGTAATCCTCTAGGATACGCTCTATTCTCTTGACCCGCTCCTCATCGGCACCCATAAGAACAACTGTGTATTTTCCTTTTTTCCAGCGTTCTACCTCAGCTTTAAATAAATTCATCTGCCCATGGAAATCCTGCATTTGCTTGCAGCTGATATTTACGATGTTTTGAGGGCTTGTTTGAGGTACATGCCTTAAAAACAATGACATATAAATATGCGGATATTTATGTTGACTCATAAGTGAAGAGAGTGAATGAGATAGAGTAATATCATGAATAATTTTCCCCTCATCAAGTAGAGTTGTATAATATTCAGCCTCTTCTTTATCCAGCTGTTCACCCATCTCCTGAATTCTGCTGATTTCATCAAAAATGACGATACTCTCTGTCGGAATATAATCTAGCAAACTAGCCTGTTTATCATAGGCCAGTGACATATATTGAGTGATATGGTCAAACTTATTCCCGCTTCTAAGCATTTCAATTTCATGCTCGATTTGCTGAACCATCCGCTGTTGTGCATCTGCATTTTTAATTCTTTTTAAGGATTGGCTTAAGCCGGCTTCTAAATGCTCTGCTATTTTAGCCACATTGCCCTTATTCAAAATAATTTCATTGACCGGGCTGATAAATGCCTTTTCTACCTTTTGTAGCGATTTTTGATCTTCAGCTGAAAATATACGAATGGAATCAATCTCTGTATCAAACAATTCAATCCGGAAAGGGTTTTCTTCTGTCAGAGGATAGATATCCAATATTCCGCCTCTAAGAGAAAACTCACCTGGAGTCGATACCATATCCGTTCTCGAATATCCAAGCGAGATTAAATTCTCCAATACGCTCTCGATATTCAGATCATCGCCCACATTCCATTCAATCAAGGATTCCTTCCAAACAGAACGAGGTGGAAGCACCTTTTTAATACCGGAAATCGGAGCAATAATAACTCCGCCTTTTTCCTCTGTTGCAAGATAATTAAGTGTTTCTATTCTCTGTGTACGTAGTTCAGGACTGGCAATACTTAATTCAGCAGCAATCAATTCATTTGCTGGAAATAGAAATACTTTATTTTTATTTAAAATCGACGTTAGGTCTTCATATACTTTTTGGGCATGTAAAAGATTCGGTACCACCACTAGAAGGGGCCGATTTGTTTGTTCATATAGCGCTGCCATAAAGAGAGAACGCGAAGAACCTGTTAAACCGGCTAATAATTGTTCCTTCAGACCTTCCTGTAGCCCATCTGTAATGGATCGAATATCTTTGTTATCTGTAAGTAGTTGCTGCAATTTATTCATATAATCCGTCCTCCCTTCAGCCTTCTACATAATTTATATATTTATAGTTGGTCTGCTATGTGAAAATAATAAACAGAAAAACGCTTTGGAATTTTCATCCAAAGCAGTCCACTGTCTTATTGTATTAAGTGTTCAAGCAAATGATAGTCTGGATTTTGATCCAGCGTATTCTGGCAGCTTTCACAAATTGATCGAATGCGAATAATTCCATTCTCACCATATTCAATAATCTCTTTTCTTTCCTCGGTTGAAAGAAAATCATAAACCGATTGATATAATTCATCCTGCTGTTCGCTAATCTCACCTAAAGTGTGCCCACAGTGCCTGCAGCAATAATGTAGCGTCATATCATACCCTCCGCTTTATTATATACCGCTAGTATGCACCATTATCTTATTGTTTATTCAGTCTAGTGGATGGATATGATTATTGCCCATTAAATGAGTTCATTACCTTTAAAAATGGCTCATTAAGCCATTGATCGCAGACTTTTAAGGATTTATCAATTGCCTCCTTCATGATTTCCCATTCATCATCCTTGAAATTGGTTAAAACGTAATCGGGTACGGGAATTCTTCCTTCCGGCCTGCCAATTCCAACTCTTATACGGTTAAAACTATCTCCGCCCAAATGCTGGATGGTTGATTTCATCCCATTATGACCGCCGGCGCTTCCCTTTTGTCTGAGTCGAACTTTACCCCTTGGTAAATCAAGATCATCATAGATGACTGCAATATCATCCAGACCTATTTTATAAAAACGGGCTAACGGAGCAATGGCTTCCCCCGAAAGATTCATATATGTCAATGGCTTTAATAAAACGACCTTTTCTCCATTAACGGTTCCTGTTCCATATAAGCCATTATATTTACTTTGATTCATTTTAATATTCCAGCGTTCAGCCAAATAATCAATGATTAAAAACCCGATATTATGACGTGTTCGCTCATACTGTGATCCTGGGTTTCCAAGACCTACAATCAACTTCATACCTTTACACATCCTTGTGAATATCAAACTAATTAGTTTCCTCTTAACATTTTATACTGTTTCATCCTCAAAGGAAAATAAGGATAACAAAAATTTGTGATTTTTTTAGCATGTCCTCTTCTCTTTTTTGTCATGATAAAAAAGGCTGCTGAGAATCGACAATTCTCAACAACCTTCTTATTTCACAACCTATATTGCTCATCAGTATAAACTTAGTCTTCTTTATTATTCGTTGTCTCAGCACTTTCTTTTTCTACAGCATCATCATCCATTTCAACTGTAGGAGGAAGGATGGATGCAACGACTTCATCTTCATCCTGTGAAATGGTATAAGAACCATCTACATTTAAATCAGCGATGATAATGGAATCACCAATTTTTAAATCAGAAACGTCATATTCGATTGAGCCTGGAATATCATCAGGCTTAGAGGATACTGTTACTGTGTGCAGAGTTTGTTGCAGCATACCTCCGGATTTCACTCCTTCTGCCTGTCCAACAAGATCAATTCGCACCTCTACATCCATTTCCTGCGACATATTCACGATTAAAAAGTCAGCGTGCACAATATTCCCTTTTATAGGATCTTGTTGATACTCTGTAAGCATTACCTTTTCCTTACTTCCATTTATCTCAAGCGATAGTACGCCATTGCGTCCACTTTCTTTAATCGCCTTTAAAAAACTACTTTCTTCTACAAATATTGTCTTCGCTTCTTTTTCCTTCCCATATACAACTGCAGGGAAATTACCTTCTGATCTTAATTTTCTTAAAGATGAGTTTTTCAAATCTGTTCGTTCACTTACTGTTAAAGTTGTAACCATTTTGCTTCACCATCCTAATCTATTTTAAATATCACCCTTTCATATTCCCTAATCTCCTGAATTCGAAACAATTCACTTATCACTATGGGTAAGTTACATTGAATGATAACTAAAAGAAGTCTGCCTTATGGCAGACTTCTGATCAATCGAATAATGTACTTACTGATTGTTCCTCATGAACACGGATAATTGCCTCTCCAATTAAAGAAGCCACTGATAGATTTACGATCTTATCAATTCTTTTTTCTTCTGGTAGTGCAATGGTGTTTGTAACAGCCAGTTCTTTAATTTTGGAGCTTTGAATTCTTTCAATTGCCGGACCTGATAGTACTGGATGTGTACAGCAGGCATATACTTCTTTTGCTCCATTTGCAATCAACGCATTGGCAGCGAGTGTAATCGTACCGGCAGTATCAATAATATCATCAATTAAGATAGCTGTTTTTCCTTCAATGTTGCCAACAATATTCATTACTTCTGCAACATTTGGTCTTGGACGGCGTTTATCAATAATAGCAATAGGTGCTTTTAAGCGATCAGCCATTTTACGGGCTCTTGTTACTCCGCCATGATCCGGAGATACAATAACGATATCCTCCAAATTCTTCTGTTGGAAATAATCCGCAAGAATTGGCACACCCATTAAGTGATCAATCAGAATATCAAAGAATCCTTGAATTTGAGGAGCATGAAGATCAAGTGTAATGACACGTGATGCCCCTGCTGTTTCCAATAAATTAGCTACAAGCTTGGCTGTAATAGGTTCACGTGCTCTTGCTTTTCTATCTTGACGCGCGTAACCATAATAAGGCATAACAATATTAATGGTCTTAGCAGACGCTCTTTTCAGCGCATCAATCATAATTAGCAGCTCCATTAGATGTTCATTTACAGGCTGACTTGTTGATTGAATGACATAAACATCACATCCGCGAATACTTTCTTCAATATTGATTTGTACTTCACCATCGCTAAATTGCGACACTGTGCATTTTCCTAATTCAACGCCAATCTCTTTAGCAATTTCTTCTGCTAATCCGGGATTCGAATTAAGAGAAAAAACCTTTAAATTAGGATCTAAATATCGATTTGACATTATGGGCCTCCAAGACTATTTTTTAAGATTTAACTTGCCTACATAATTTTCTTTGTTTACCTGACGTGCACGGGCAACTGATAATGCCTCACCTGGAACATCTTTCGTAATCGTTGAACCAGCGGCAACATATGCTCCCTTTCCTACAGTTACAGGAGCAACCAGGTTCGAGTTACAACCGATAAAAGCTCCGTCTTCAATCGTAGTCAGGAATTTATTTTTACCATCATAATTTACCGTGATGCTTCCGCATCCAACATTTACACCTTCTCCAACAATTGCATCTCCTAAGTAACTTAAATGAGATGCCTTGCTTCCTTTACCAAAGGTGGTTTTTTTGATTTCAACAAAGTTCCCAATTTTAACATCGTCCATAATATTGGATTGAGGACGAATGTGGGCGAAAGGTCCTATTTGAACCTCAGATCCAATTTGGCTATCATGTGCAACCGATTGGCGAATAACCGTATTATCTCCGATATTACAATTTTCGATTTCCGTATTCGGCCCTATTTTACAGCCGCTTCCTATTACTGTATGACCAGTAATAGTCGTACCTGGATATATATATGAGTCCGTTCCTATTTGTACATCCTTATGGATATATGTGTTTTCTGGATCTACAATAGTGACTCCATTACGCATATGCTGTTCATTAATACGACGCTTCATATATGTTTCTGCCTGAGACAGTGCTACTCGATCATTAATACCTAGCGTTTCTGCAAAATCAGGTGTCTCATATGCAGAAATAATTTCTCCCTGTTTCTTTAGTATCTCAATAACATCCGGTAAATAGTATTCACCCTGTGCATTATGATTAGAAACATTCTTTAAGCAATCAAATAAGAGCTTATTATCAAAACAGTAAGTGCCAGTGTTAATCTCTTCAATAAGCAATTCTTCTTCAGTTGCATCTTTATGTTCTACAATTTTCTCAACCAAGCCCTCTTTGTTTCGCACGATACGACCATAACCAGCAGGATTGGTTGTTCGTGCCGTGAGGATTGTAGCTTTTGCTTTTTGCTCAGCATGCAGATTTAATAATGCATCTAACGTTTCTGCTGTAATAAGAGGTGTATCTCCGCAAATCACAAGAGTTGTGCCTTCTTCACTACCAAGTAGGTCCTGTGCTTGCATAACCGCATGGGCAGTTCCTAATTGTTCTGCTTGCAGTGCATATTCAGTCTTGTCCTTTAAGACTGACTTAACCTCTTCAGCGCCATGACCAATAATCGTTACAATTTTCTCCGCCTTAATGGATGATACGTTATCTATAACATGTTCTACCATCGGCTTGCCGCATACGGGATGTAATACTTTATATAAGCTGGATTTCATTCTCGTCCCTTTTCCCGCAGCTAGTATTACAGCATTTCGGTTCGTCATGATTGCCCTCCGTTTACCTTTTTATCCATTACGAATATACCTTAACTCCATGTTCTTTTCAAGAAGTGGAGTCAAAACCATGAATTAATTTATAAATTTGTGAAGAGAAATGCACTGGAGAGTATTAGAGGAATTTGTGAAGAAAAATAAAAAAGAGCCTCTCAGATGGTCGGCTCTAGATGTTGATTTTAAATTTTCTATCTATTAAGATGCTCCTGCTCCTTCTAACTCTACCTCTTCCATTTCACCAATACGGTGATACTCGGCAAGAACAGCTTCCTGGATTTTACCGCGCGTTCCAGAATTGATTGGATGAGCGATATCACGGAACTCTCCATCTGGTGTGCGTTTGCTTGGCATTGCCACAAACAGGCCATTATTCCCATCTATAACTCGAATATCATGAACAACAAATTCATTATCCAAAGTAATGGATGCAATCGCCCTCATTCTACCATCTGTATTGACGCGGCGTAATCTTACGTCAGTCACTTCCATCTATGTCACCACCTTTTATAATGCGAATTACTAAACTATTTCCACAAAAATTATGATATTCCTTCTTTTTTTTGAAAAATATAGAAATAATTGTGAAACTTTTTAATAACTGAATATAATCGCAGTATAAAAGGCACTGAACATCCAATCGGTTATGCCGATTACTTCCTACTTAGATCGGAAGAAATTCCCTTTATTTACCTTAATTGTTTTGTCCTTCATATTCACATCCGTCAATTTAATCAAAGATAGGTACTCATCGACAAGACGCTCCTCAGAATTTTCAGCTTCAACTAACACAGCAATCCCTGCTACATTTGCATCAAATTCCTCAATTAAGTTAATCATACCGTTTACGGTTCCGCCGGCTTTCATGAAGTCATCCACAATCAAAACCTTCGAATCCCTTTTAAGACTTTTCTTCGACAAGACCATTGTTTGAATTCTTTTATTTGAGCCTGACACATAATTAATGCTTAATGTCGGGCCTTCTGTTACTAATGAATCTCTTCTGACAATAACCACCGGAACATTTAAATAGTGAGCTACTGAATATGCTAAAGGAATACCTTTTGTTGCTACTGTCATAACAACGTCAATATTTTGGTTTGCATAATGTGAGGCAATTAGTTTTCCTACGTTACCAATTATTTTTGGCTGACCCAAAATATCCGTCATATAAAGGTAGCCGCCTGGTAACAGCCTTTCCGGTGTCTCCATCAAAGCACATAAATCCTTGATGATTTGGTCAGATTCCTCCATACTCACGCCAATAATATACTTTACTCCGCCTGCCGCTCCAGGGACAGTAACCAACGTTCCATTCCCCATTGCTTCCAAGGTCTGTTTAATAATCACGAGATCCTCACTGATAGAAGATTTCGCAGATTGATATCTTTCTGAGAAAAAGGATAGTGGAATAAGGGTGGAGGGATGATCCATCAAATAGGTTGTCATATCTACAAGACGTTCACTTCTGCGCAATTTCATTTTTACCCCCAGAACACGAATATTTTATTATGATTTTATATTAATGTCCGTGCTTATTCAATATCCAGCCTGTTTCCAAGCAGGCGAACTGCATAAACATGTTCACAAAAACCCATTAACCCATTATAAATCCTTTGCATACGTGAATCATGTTCAACCAAGCCAAATACTGTAGGTCCGCTTCCACTCATTAACACAGCGTCAGCTCCGAACCTGCTCATTTGTTCCTTAATCATTTTCACTTCAGGATACATTTTTAACGTTACACTCTCTAAAACGTTTCCCATACTTTGACACATAGCCTCATAATTTTGATTATATATAGACTCTACCATTGAATTTATATTAGGGTGTGCCAATTCATTTATCTTCAAATTACGATAGACATCTGCTGTAGATACCCCTATTGTCGGCTTCGCCAAAACTACCCAGCAGTTTGGAGGTGCTGGCAAATGCTCAATTCTTTCTCCCCTGCCTCTTGCGATTGCTGTACCACCATGCACACAAAATGATACATCTGATCCTATCTCAGCTCCAAGCTCTGCAAGCTGGTCCATAGAAAGGCCAAGGTTCCAAATGCGGTTTAACCCTCTTAATGTTGCTGCAGCATCACTGCTGCCACCTGCAAGACCTGCTGCCACAGGGATATGTTTATCAATGGTTATTTCAATACCTGTATTAATCTCGTATTTCTTTTTCAATAATGCTGCTGCCTGATAAGCTAAATTCCGACTATCATCCGGCACATAGCGGTTATGCGAGTTAATTTTTATGGTATTGTTATTTAGTTCCATCAGTTCGATCCGATCTGCTAAATCGACATTCGTCATAACCATTTCAACTTCATGGAAGCCATCTTCCCTTTTATATAAAACATCCAGTGCCAAGTTAATCTTAGCAGGTGCTTTCTCCATCCATTTCATTCTGTTCACCTACTTATCCTTTTGTTACCTTCTCACATTGTACATTTTCGTAACACCAATCGCCACTATTCGTATAAATTTTTCTCTTTAATTTGTGGCGAACAAGAAAACCCCAGGATATAAATCCCTGGGGTTTAATTGCCGTACCGAACAAGTATTAGTTTTCGGAAAGTCGAATGTCACAGCATTTATGATCGATTGGCTAATTGCTGCTCTGCTATTTCAATTGCCCTTTTCACCATATTCCCTGCATCAACGGCTCTAATTCCGCCCCATCCTTCTTTCTGCACTACATCCCAGAAACCAAGTTCCTTAGCAAGCTCTTCTTTAAACTTTTCAGACATCATACTTCTTCTGCCCAAGTTTAACAGCTCCTTTTTATCGGTACGACCTTTATATCATTTATCTAAAACTAAATTTCATAACAGCCAATATATTCATGTAGGCAAATAAAAAAGCAGAGAACTATTGTTCACTGCCGTTACGCCATTTTTCCTGATGTCTCTTCAGTAAATGTTAATTCTACCGTTTCTGTTAATACATCTGCATAGCTGTATGAAACTCTTTCAAAAGAGTTCTCATCCTGATCTAATTCGACAACGAATACTGAGGGATAAGTTTCAGCTAATACACCTGAACGTTCGATAGTTTTTCTTCTACCGCCATTCGCTTTGAGTAGCAACTTCTGTCCCAAATGGGAATCCAAAATCTGTTTAATATCATTCAAACTTTTTGGCATGCTTCGTCCACCTCACTAAAAGTAGTATATCACATAGACTAATGACGGTCAAATAAAATAATAAATTATATCAGTGATCAAATTTGTTTGTCAATGTTTTTCACAAGAAAAATACCGTTTTTTTCTCTCTTTTATTCTACCCTATTCGACAGATAGATATGTATGTAAATTCCAATTACATTATGTTTAAGATTATAGAGGGGATAAATGATTTATTTTGTTGAATAAAACTATCTTGGAGAGCCACTTCTACAAAACATTCTACCCTTCACTAAACACGAGTCAGCGGAATCAATTTAGCAGGGATCAATACTGACTTTATCCCTTTATCTGGTGAATATAAAAAAAGCACCGATCATTAACCATCGGTACTTTTGGCATTAGCAATCATTCTGTTAAGAATCTGCTTATAAATAGTACTAATTCAAGAGTTGAGAGATAGGTAAGAACCTTTTAAAAAACCATATGATATGGGTTAGACAATCAGTCATCTGTTTCAAGCTTTTCCTTCGCCTCGTTTGTATGATAAGGCATTCCGATTCTAAGAACACCCTTCGATTCAACTCCTCCAAGCCCTTTCTCACCCGTTAAAGTATTACGAAGAACCTCCCATACATTCACATGATCCATAAAAGGCGTAAGACTTATCTTTCCAACAATATAAACCGGATCTAATGCATGGATATTCACACGGGAAGGAGAACTGGCAAAATTAGCACCAGCAACGATTAATGATTCAAAATGAGATTGGCAAGCACCTGCAAAGATAACTAAATGGTCCAAATGGTGAATTTTTTTCCTAGCCTCCTTGACGGCCATTACGAAGTCCTTTGAATGCCTATATGCATTTATATCATTAATGGCTCCTTTAGACTTCGAATAGGAATCATGGCCTGTGATGACAAGGATATCAGGCCTGTATTGATCCAATAATTCTCCAACCTTATAAGGCATTTCACGCTCCTTACAATGTTCTCCGTGTACAGGAATTCCAATGCGCTTATAAAGGGTCAGGCATTTCTCCAAATAACTAGGATCTCCATCAAGATGCAGCACCTTTCCAGGGATTTGAAAATAATCAACAGGCTGTCGGTACCCATCTGTGACTTCATATTCTTTTTTATGACGCAATCGCTCAAATTCCTGTGATATAAGATGATTTGATTGATTCACCAAAGTATCTGTATACATATTTCTTGTAGCTCTCTCATCTTCGCCTATTACTTTTAGATCCGAGAGGGGTGCATCTGCTTCCAAACGTATATCTTCACCAAATATGATCGCAATTTTTCCGCCATCATGCTCCAAAATATCTATAACACGAAAATAGATATCGCAATCATACGATTTCCGACCAACTATATCATTAACCTTTATCATGAAAGCCTCACTCCATATTATGTCACTGCAACTAATCAATGGATTCAACATAGGCTATGCAGATCAAGGGTCAGATGTGAAGACAGAAAAAAGCCAGATCAACTTGAACTGGCTTTTTTTGCTTTATATATTTATTTAAAATGAGGTTTAAGAGCATTACTCAAATCGGCAAACTCTTGCAGAGATAATGTCTCTCCTCTTCTAATCGGATCTATACCCGCAGCTTCCAGCCCTTGGAGAATCAGTTCCTTTCTTGCTTTTCCATCAGGAAGCTGGGAAACTAAGTTATTTAAAATCGTTTTTCTTCTTTGAGCAAAACTTGCCCTCGTAATTTCAAAAAAGAAACCTTCGTCTTCAACCTCTACAGCCGGTTTATCTCTGACCTTTAGATGGATAACAGCAGAATCTACATTAGGCTGCGGCACAAATACCGTTTTCGGTACAATCATGGCTACTGCAGCTGTTGTGTAATACTGGACTGCAATCGACAATGACCCATATTCTTTCGTTCCTGGAGCTGCTGCCATACGATCAGCAACTTCTTTTTGAAGCATAACCGTTATGCTTTCAAGGGGCAGACGTTCTTCAAGTAGTTTCATGATAATCGGCGTAGTAACGTAATATGGCAAGTTCGCTACAATATGAAGATCATCTACCTGACCAGTAAACTCCTCCTTAATCACTTTTGCTACGTCTGCTTTCAGTATATCCTCGTGAATAACTTGGATATTATCATAAGCTGAAAGAGTATCTTTTAAGATCGGCAAAAGGCGTTGATCTATTTCAAAGGCTACAACTTTCTTACAGTTCTTTGCTAATTGTTCTGTCAACGCGCCAATACCCGGCCCAATTTCTATTGCTCCGCTCTCTGAGTGAACACCCGAATGGTGAACAATATTTCGTAGTATGTTTGTATCAATTAAGAAGTTCTGGCCAAGACTCTTCTTAAAGGAGAATCCATATTTATCCAGTATTTCTCTTGTTTTAATTGGGGTTGCAATATCTTTATTCATTTATTTCCACTCCATTTATATGTTCGATTGCCTTCATGAACTCTTCCTTTGAGATTCCAAACATCTTCAATCTTGTATATAGCTGTTTGCCATTTGCATAGCCGATATTCAGATATCGACCTAACTTTTCCCGTCTCTCAGCGGAACCTGGACCGCCAACTAAACCAAATAAGACCAAATCATCCTTACTGATTACTTCTTTTAATTCCGAATCCATTAGTTTCGCATTTTTCAATGCATCTCTGATGGCTTCATCAGACGCATGTTCAACACCCAGCCCACGCCCTGACTTATGGATAGCCAAGTGCTTTGGCAGAAACGCATGCTGGCATCCGGGTACTTCCTGTGAAATGATTTGTCTTATTCTCTCTCCCGGAAAGTCAGGATCAGTAAAAACAATCACTCCCCTGACCTTTTGCGCCAAGCGAATTTTATTTAATGTTTCCTGATTAATAGCTGAACCATTCGTTTCTATTGTATCAGCATTTAAAGCGCGTTTGATGGCCGTGGTGTCGTCTTTTCCTTCAACGACAATAATTTCTTTGATTTTCATTTTCCCTCCAAAAAATTTTATCTAAAATTTGTAATTTACAATTGATATATTTGTGTTATTTTTGTAATATTAATGTAATATTAATTTATTTACGGTTAACCCTGCCTATTATAACGTAAAAAAACAGCGGATACGAAATCCACTGTATAAATTACCATAATATTTAACGAATAACTTTTATTTTGACCTTTTTTACACCCCAGTTATGGGCTTCGGCAGATGTAGGAACATAGACGTCAATTTTATTCCCATTTATGGCGCCACCTGTATCTCCTGCAACTGCATAACCATAGCCTTCTACATATACTCTTGAGCCAAGCGGTATTAGGTTAGGGTCAACAGCGATAACCTTTTTGTTCGGATTTGCACGCAGGTCAATGCCAACTGCAGTTTTACCCGAACAGCCATCACAGTCAACGGTATAGGCAGTAGCCGTAACATAATATTCATCACTATCACTAGCCTTTTGCACGTTCTTTTTTACATTAGACATTGGCTTTGCTATAGGTAGTTTTTGTTTTGTCCCAACGGAGATTACCTGATCAGTTTTTTCCTTAATAACATTTTCTGAAATCAGCTTTTTGGACACAACTTTCCCATTTTCTTTAATAAGCTCATATTTCTTACTTATGAGACCGTTAACGCCTTCAGTGGTTACTTTCTGTTTTCCTGAGGTTAATGCGGGATCATTTCGCTTGATAGTCTCATATGCAATCGGTTCTTCCACTACTTCCGTATCTTTTTCAACTCGTGTAATAGACAAGGATGCTTTCTTACTAAGCTGCTCGTTTATCCCAGGTTCAACACGGTCCAAATCACCAATATGTATATTGGCAGTATCTAAAAAGTCCTTCACAGGGGTCGAGACTGTCCATAGTATTTTTTCATTCTCACCATCAATTACGGTAACAGGAAAAGCCTTCTCAATATGTATGATCATACCGGCTTCTATCTTGTCATTCATATCATGGGACAGGAAATCCTCGTTCCTTAGCTGTATATTTTCCTCTTTTAAAACATCTTCAACTGTCTTCGCAGTCGTAGCAAAGCTCTGCTCTTTGTCATCTATTATGACCTTTATATCAACAGCAGGCTCCCACACAATGTGTAAATCATCTTTTATTTTAGTCGTTTCAGGTATACTGAGATAGTCCTTCGAATCTACTAATATGTCATGTTCTTCAAGTAATTCACTTATGGTATCAGCATGGGTTTTTACCTTTTGCTTTTCTCCATCCAGGCTCAGTGCCACTGTCTTCTTTGTTCCTTCAAAAAATAAAACTCCGGAAGCTAATAGAAATACAGCGATACTAGTCATCATTAATATTACCTTTGGCGTTTGCCGCGGCCTGGAAAATAGGTTTTTCATGTATTTATTCACGAAAAAATTACCCCCTTTTCACTGAATGCATTATATAAATATATAAATAGGCTTGTCAAATAATACCGCTCTCATGCTTATTAGAGTAAGGATTGTCTCGAAGCAGTTAATGACATCCAATCTACCTATCCATATACGTATATTTTCATCCAATAAAATGGGGGAATCTGTCTTTAAATCAATTTAAAAAGTGTTTTGGCATTACTCATTGTTGCTTCAGCAACTTCCTCATAAGAAACTTCTTTCAACCTTGCTATTTCCTCAGCAACAAGTTTGACATAGCCTGGTTCATTTCGTTTCCCTCTAAACGGGTGAGGGGCTAAATAAGGACAATCGGTTTCAATCAATAATCTTTCCAACGGCACGGCCTTTGCAACCTCTTTGGGTTTAACTGCATTTTTGAATGTAACCGGTCCGCCTAAAGAAATATAAAAATTCATGTCTAAGCATACCTGTGCCGTTTCCACACTGCCGCTAAAGCAATGCATAATTCCGCCAACTTCTTCTGCATGCTCTTCCTTAAGGATCTCTACTACGTCCTCTGTAGCATCCCTGTTATGAATGATGATAGGAAGCTTAAGTTTTTTAGCAAGACGAATCTGACGGCGGAATACATCCTTTTGGATATCCTTCGGTGATTTGTCCCAATGATAGTCTAAGCCTATTTCTCCAATTGCCACCACTTTTGGATGCTTGGTCAGCTCCTCAATCCATTCAAGATATTCATCAGTTAGATCGATTGCATCTACCGGATGCCAACCAATCGCTGCATACATAAAGTCATAAGTTTCTATTAACTCCATTGCTCGTTTAATGGTCTTCTCATCAAAACCAACAACGATAACCCGCTCTACTCCATTCGCTTTGGCTCGACTGATAACTTCTTCCAAATCATTATCAAATTGCTCATCATTTAAATGCACATGTGTATCAAATAACAATGTTAGCACTCCTTTACCATTTGCCTAGAATACCTCTCTATACCCAAAACAATAGGGATGTTTCACATGTAACATCCCTACGTTCAAAATCAATTATTTAACCTGTGCCCCATTTGGTAGGGATTCCGCAATTGAGGCCAACGCTAATTGACCATCAAGACTACCAGCTAAAATCATCCCTTGAGATAGTACACCGCGAAGTTTAACCGGTTTTAAATTCGTTACGCAAATAACCTTCTTACCAGTCAATTCTTCTGGTTTGTAATGCTCCGCAATGCCAGAAACAACCTGTCGCTGCTCATATCCAAGATCTAATTGAAGTTTTAACAGTTTGTCTGCTTTTGGCACGGGCTCAGCCTTTATTACTTGAGCTACTCTGAGCTCCACCTTTTTGAAATCATCAATCGTAATCTCTTCTACCTCTGTAGGTTGTTCGATTTCCTTTTTCGCTTCTTGGACCGGTGCAGCTGGTGCCGTGCTTTGCATCGCTTCCTTAATATAAGTAACTTCTTCCTCCATATCCAGGCGAGGGAAGATAGGCTGTCCTTTTTTAACAGTTGAATTTTCAGAGATCAATCCGAACTCTTTCAAGCTATCCCAGCTTTGTAATAAAGGATCCTGACAATCCAATTGTTCAAATATTTTTTCAGGAGTTACAGTTAGGAACGGCTTCAGCATGATAGCAACTCTTCTTAAGGATTCTGCTAAATGAACCATTACAGATGCCAACTCGTCAACTTTAGCTTCATCTTTCGCTAAGGCCCATGGTTGAGTTTCATCAATGTATTTATTTGTGCGGCTTACCAATTGCCATATAGTAGACAACGCAACAGAGAATTGCATATCATCCATTGCCTCTTCATATTTTACTACCGTTTCCTTATTAGCCTGCAGCAGCTGCTGATCAAATTCATGCTCTGACCCTTTATAAGCTGGTATTTTTCCTTCAAAGTACTTATTAATCATTGCAACAGTTCTGTTCAATAAGTTTCCAAGGTCATTGGCTAAATCAAAGTTAATTCTTTCAACGAAGCCTTCTGGAGTAAATACGCCATCCGCTCCGAATGGAACCTCACGCAATAAGTAATAACGAAGGGCATCCAAACCATATCGATCTATGAGCGTTACAGGATCTACAACATTCCCTTTAGATTTAGACATTTTGCCGTCTTTCATTAATAGCCAGCCATGTGCAAATACTTTTTTAGGAAGAGGTAGATCAAGTGCCATTAACATGATTGGCCAGTAAATAGTATGGAAACGAACGATTTCCTTACCAACCAAATGGACATCTGCCGGCCAATAATTCATGTACTTGGAGTCATCATCAGTACCGTAACCTAAAGCCGTAATATAATTAGATAATGCATCAATCCAAACATAGATAACATGCTTAGGATCACCCGGCACCTTTATGCCCCAGTCAAAAGTTGTTCTGGAAACAGCTAAATCCTCTAAACCAGGCTTTAAGAAGTTGTTAATCATCTCATTTTTGCGTGACTCCGGTTGAATGAACTCAGGGTTCTCTTCGTAAAACTTTAATAATCGGTCAGCATATTTACTCATTTTAAAGAAGTAGGATTCTTCTTTTACCTTTTCAACTGGACGTCCACAATCAGGACAATTGCCCTCTTCTACCTGACGATCTGTGAAAAATGATTCACATGGAGTGCAATACCAGCCTTCATATTGATCAAGATAAATATCGCCCTGATCAAGCAAGCGTTTAAAAATCTTCTCAACAACCTTCTTATGTCTTTCTTCAGTGGTTCTAATGAAATCATCATAAGAAATATCAAGCTTGTTCCATAGTATTTTAATGTCTCTGATCATACCATCAACATATTCCTGCGGGCTGATTCCTTTTTCTTCTGCCTTTTGCTGAATCTTTTGCCCATGTTCATCTGTACCAGTTAGGTACATAACATCATATCCACGCATTCTCTTATAACGAGCCATTGCATCTCCTGCAACTGTCGTATATGCATGTCCAATATGAAGATTTCCACTTGGATAGTAAATTGGGGTAGTAATATAAAAAGTATTTAATTTTTCCTTCATCTTTTCCACTCCTTAAAGGCCTTGCAATAAAGTACGTAAGATTTGCTTATAAATACATTACATAATAGTACATTATAAAGGAATTTTAATTATTTTTATACATATGAACCCGGGGCGCTTTTGGAAAATTTTATTACACTCATATATTGAAAGCTTTTTCACAAATAATTATTGTAGACAAGATGTATTAATTATATGAATATATTTAATTTTGTAATAAAATTACAAATATGCGCAAAATATATTTGATTTATTTTGAATCTTTTATAATTTATCGTCAATTTGTCCATGTAAATGATTCATTTAATGTAGATTTATGTAAATTTATATCGTTTTTTTACTGTTTTTTTCATAAAACCTCACTAAATATGGAATAAACTACTATTATTATGCAATCCAAAAACATTGACGGTTTTGGGAATGCTTGGTATTATGAAAACATCCTTAAATTTTGTCGAATAATGACGAATTTTATTAAAAAAATATTTTACTATGAGAGGAGTATTTTTATGAAATCCACAGGTATTGTACGTAAAGTAGATGAGCTTGGACGGGTGGTAATTCCAATTGAGCTTCGTCGTACTTTAGGAATCGCAGAAAAAGATGCTTTAGAAATTTATGTTGACGATGAAAAAATTATTCTAAAAAAATATAAGCCGAATATGACTTGCCAAGTTACAGGTGAAGTATCCGACAACAACTTCACACTTGCTGACGGTAAATTAATCCTTAGCCGTGAAGGAGCAGAACAGCTTCTTAAAGAGATTCAAGAAAACTTGGTTGTAAACAACTAATCAAAAAGCTTCCCTTTCGGGGAGCTTTTTGATTAGCTTTTAATTTAATTCTCTTCAACATGATAAGCCTGATAGATTTCTCTTTTTTGAAGACCCCTATCTTTCGCAACCTTTTTTATCGCTTCATTCGGTTTAAGGTTCTCAGATTCAATATAAAAATCGACGTGCTCTTTCAATTCCATCTCTGTCCACCAGGCTGTTCCTAGATCATCTAACTCTTCCCTATCTGACCCCTCGGTTATGATCACAAACTCACCGCGTATTTCATGTTCATTAGCCCATTGTATAATCTCAGACATCGTCCCTCGAATATATTCCTCAAACTTTTTTGTCAGCTCTCTTGCCAATACTATTTTTCGATTTCCAAAATACTCATACATTATCGTAAGTGTTTCCTTTAAACGATGAGGAGATTCATAGAAGATTATGGTCGAATCCTTTATTTTTAATCGCTCCAGTTCTTTCTTCTTCTCTTTACGGCTTCGGTTTAGAAATCCATAGAAATAAAATGGCTGCGGGACTATACCTGAAGCAATCAGTGCCGTTAGTGCCGCATTTGCACCAGGCAATGATACGACCTTTATGTCCTCCTCTATGCAGGACTGGACTAACTCATAGCCAGGATCTGAAATAGCAGGCATTCCGGCATCGCTTACGAGGGCAATTTGTTTTCCACTTTTCATTTTCTCAATCAAGGATTCCCCGCTCTGATTCATATTGTGCTCGTGATAACTGACTAACGGTGTCTGAATATCAAAGTGATTGCACAGTTTTTTTGTATTCCTTGTATCCTCTGCCGCAATTAAATCTGCCTGCTTGAGGATATTTATTGTGCGAAATGTCATATCATCTAAATTACCGATTGGTGTTGGTACTAAATAGAGAACTGCTTCATTCTCTTTTTCAAAGCTTTTTTGGGCCTTCATTATCTGTTCCTCCCATTTGTACGATCCTTTCCTTGGCGCCCCTGCTTAGCTGTTTAAAGCGATACTCAGCCTGCATAGCCTCTGTCTTTGTCTGATACTCCTCGACATAGCGAAGCACCACAGGCCTTCTCCCTCGTGTATATTTGGCACCTTTCCCATCATTATGTGTATTCACTCTCTTATTTACATCATTTGTATACCCAGCATAATAACTGCCGTCCGCACATTCAAGTACATAAAAATAGTGATTATTCTTGTCCATTGATGATGGTTCTCAATTCTTTGGTATACTCATTATTTTCATCATACACAATTAATGGTGGCAATAATTTTAAATCAGGATTTCCGCCTTTTATTCCTTCAATCAGGATTGTATTTGCCTCTTTATTTGCCTTTGGATACACAAATTGAAGACGTTTTGGTTCTAATCTATACTTTCTCATTAACGTTACAATATCAAGCAGCCTACCGGGTCTATGAACAAAGGCCGCTTTACCGCCGTTCTTTAAAAGCTGGCTGCTTACTCTGATTACATCCTCCAATGTACATTTAATTTCATGCCTGGCTATGGCAAAATGTTCATTTTCATTTTGAATTTCCTTCGCTGGTGTCAAAAAATAGGGTGGATTACAGGTGACAACATCATATTTATCATGGCCGAGAATTGGAATAATTTTATTTAAATCCTCATGGTACATTTCAATTCGATCATCCAGCTTATTGTAGCCTATACTCCTAACGGCCATATCATATAGTCGCTCCTGAATCTCCACTCCGTATATACGCCCCTTGGTGCGTGTACTGAGCAAGAGTGGAATGACACCATTTCCAGAACATAAATCAACCAAATTCCCTTTTTGAATGGGAACATATACAAATTTAGATAATAAAACAGCATCCAATGAAAAAGAAAAGACACTCGGGCTTTGAATAATCCTAAGTGGCTCTCCCAATAAATAATCCAGACGCTCATCATCCTTTAATATATACACTCTACAATCCGCTCCTACCTATATACAGTAAAAAATCAATTATAAAAATAGTCTTTCCTATCGATAGGAAAGACTATCTTTATTTCTTATTTAAAAATGAAAGACAAAACAGGCAATCCCCATCTTTACGTGGACTTCCAAAGTGCAGATTACAAATATGGAAACCTTCTTGATATAGTCTCGCTAAATTATCGTAGCCCTCTCCGACATCCATTAGCTTATTGCCTTTTTTTGCTTGCTTTTTCTGAGAAACCGCAGGCTTTGTCTTTTCTAAATCCAGCAAGCGACGCCTTACATTTTCGTTTTCTAACTTGAGGGAATTATTTTCTTCCAATATTTCTGCGAGATGTTCTTTTAAATCTCCAAGTTGCTTATACAAATCTCCAATTTGAGCTTCCATACTGCTAACCGAATCGAAAATTTCCTTTTTATTCATCAACACCCACCACCTTATTAATCTGTGGCTTGAATCGAGAAGGTGCCTTCCTCCATCATCTCATCCAGCGTATATTCAACTACTCGTTCCTTACCCTGCAATTCTATTTGCATGATTTTTTCAAGAATGTTAAGACCGATTACTTTACCGCGACCAACCGGTGTAACCACGTACTCTCCCAAATCTGGAAGCTGCTCTTTTGCGCTCTCATATTCATCATTCTCATATTTTAAACAGCACATCAAACGCCCGCATAGACCTGAGATTTTCGTGGGATTCAATGATAAGTTTTGGTCTTTAGCCATTTTAATGGAGACCGGTTCAAAGTCCCCAAGAAATGTAGAACAACATAACATCCTGCCGCAAGGTCCAATGCCTCCAAGCATTTTTGCCTCATCCCTGACACCAATCTGTCTTAATTCAATACGTGTTCGGAAAATAGCTGCCAGATCTTTAACCAGCTCACGAAAATCAACTCGTCCATCTGCTGTGAAATAAAAAATCACCTTATTACGATCAAAAGTATATTCAACATCTACAAGCTTCATTTCCAAACGATGCTCAACCACTTTTTCGCTGCATACTTGAAATGCCTGTTCAGCGATTTGTTTATTTTCGTCCACAATCAGCCGGTCTTTTTCATCAGCTATTCGAATAACTTTTTTCAGGGGCAGAACTACATCATTTTCCCCAACCTGCTTTCTGGGTATAACAGCTTTTCCAAACTCTACTCCGCGTACTGTCTCAACTATGATGTATTCATCCTTGGCTATTTCCAAATCACCTGGGTCAAAATAATATATTTTACCCGCCTTTTTAAAGCGGACTCCTACAACATCATACAAGTGTAAACCCCTCCTGAAGGTTAAGCACAAGCTGCTCCATTAACAGCTGTGGGTTTATATTAGCCGAAATTTTTCGTTTTGACTCTAATATTTGATTCATTTGATACGCCAATTTTTTGGGGGAATGTTGAATGGCCAATTGGCGAAGCCTTTCCTCCATATCTTTGTATACAATCTCTTCCGGCTTATCCAGCTGTATATAAAGGAGATCACGATATATATTCAATAGGAGCATTAAGCCTATTTCTGTCTGTTCTCTTTCTTTAAAATGCGAAAGCCAACTCTCCTGAATGACCATAATACCATCCACAGGATTTTTCATTGCTTCAAATAATTTTACCACTATTTTTTGGGCTTGTGCAAACCACTCATCCTCATTTAACGACAAACCTTCATCGACACTGTTCGTCAAACTCGCAATCAAGGGAGCCTTCGTGACAGGTACTCCTGCCTGTATTAACTGCTTACTTAATTCCTTTGGATTTAACGGCATAAAGGATAACGTTTGGCAACGGGATAGGATGGTTGAAAGCATGCGGTGAATTTGATCTGTAAGCAAAATAATTGTTGTCCCTGCATGAGGTTCTTCTAAAAATTTCAATAAACTATTGGCCGCAGAAGCAGTCATTTTATGTGCATGCGTAATAATGTAAACTTTTTGTGATGACTCAACTGCCTTCTTTTGAAATTCCTCATGAAGCAATCGAATTTGTTCCTTTTTTATCGATAAACCATCCGGTTCAATAACATGGACATCCGCATGGTTTTTATGGTCAATTTTTTTACAATTTGTACATTCCTCACAGGGAAGAAAACCGTCTTCTCGGTTATGGCAAAATAAAGATTTAGCCAGAAGAATACTTGTATCCTTTTTACCGGTACCACGCTCTCCTTCAAAAAGATAAGCATGGGCCACACGATTCTTCATTAGGCTATTCTTGAGCATCATTGATACTCTTGGTTGTTGATTGGCTAATTGATCCCACGTGTTAATCATGCTTATTTCCTCTCATCCTCACTGACTGTATAAATTGTTAAAATTGGTAAAACTTATCCACCGGCATTACAAAAACTGTTGCTCCTCCTACCTCGACCTCTACTGGATAAGGTACATAAGAGTCTGTATTACCACCCATTGGAGTAACTGGTGCTACAAGCTGCTCTCTGGATTTGCAGTTCTTCTTTATGATTTCAAGAGCCTTATTCACCCTTAATTCCTCAGTACCTATCAAAAAGGTAGTATTACCGGATTTTAAAAATCCTCCAGTTGTAGCCAACTTAGTTGCTCGGAAGTTATTGTCGACCAAATCACCTAATAATTTAGTACTATCTTTATCTTGTACTACTGCTATTATAAGTTTCATGGCTAAAACCTCCTATAAGGATTATAAAGAAAAAATGACGGTGCGTATTTAAGCTTTACTTATCCATTATACCAGTTATTCTGTAACCATAAAGCAATTCAAGTGATAAATATAAAACCTTAAAGCATTTGCCTTAAGGTCTCCTGTGAATATATGTCCGAATTTGTTGAAGAGTTTCTTGATAAACTTCTTCAAAGCTTTGATTTGCATCAATTACCTTTATTCTATCAGGTTCATTTTTTATTAATAGTTGATAGCCCTCATATACTTTTTGGTGGAAATTGAGCTTCTCAAGATCCAAACGATTTATTTCCCGACTTTTATGATTTTCAATTCTCTTCAAGCCAATTTCAGGATCAATCATAAAGAACAATGTAAGTTCTGGCATGGTATCCTGTATAGCAAAGCGATTGATCTCTCTGACTTCCTCTATCCCAAGACCTCTTGCATACCCCTGATAAGCCAATGAGCTATCTACAAACCGGTCACATAAGACAATACAGCCTTTATTTAATGCAGGTACCACCTTCTCCATAAGATGCTGTCTGCGCGCTGCTGCATATAACAGTGCTTCTGTCCTGGAATCCATTTCAGTATGATCAGGATTTAAGATGACCTGCCGGATTTGTTCTGCAATAGGAATTCCACCAGGTTCTCTTGTCAGTACAATTGAGTAGCCTTCCTTTTCAAGCTGCTCTCCCACTCTTGCTAGTACGGTCGTTTTCCCAGCCCCTTCAGGACCCTCTACCGTTATAAAAACTCCACGTTTCAAGGCAGTAACCTCCAATATTGTAACTACTAGATAGTATATCATATGTGACTTACACAAAGACCTCAATTTGTTGTTGCTTTAAATAAACTCCTCCTTGGATTTTAGCCCCCTGAGTTAGTAAGGATGTGCATTTCTGCACCATGTCATAGGTAATAATCTCTCCCTTTTGAATGAGCGGAATACCTGGAGGATATGGAACAATTGTTTCTGCTGAGATTTCTCCACATGCATGAGCAAGAGAAATTCTTTTCCGCGGCATTATATCCATTTCCTCATAGGATATTGCTAGGACACTCTCCATATGTTGTTGTTTATTTTTTAATGGGTTACTAGCCAGGCTTATTCGTGTTTGTTCTCCTGTAATCCAATTAATCCTTTCTAGCCTTTGTATAATATCATCAACAGAATATGGTTGACTTTTCTTTAATAAAGGCAGAACAAGCAGTACATGCAGCTCATCTGCGAGCTCTGAATAAATCCCTGCTTGCTCCATTAATTTTTGCAGCTCAAAGCCTGACATTCCGTTTTTATGATAGAGAACAAGCTTTAAAGGATCCTGAATATCGCTGTTTTCTGATTCGAAAATGCACAGTTCCTCATGCCTTCGTAAATATTGTTTAAAAGACTCAATTTGCTCTATTAAATATTCCTTATCCTTTTCTGAATAGCTCTCTAAATAAGCCCTCGCTAAATCTAGAGACATCATAATTGGATAAGATGGGCTGCTTGATTGCAGCATTCTTAAATACCCTTCCACACGCTCTTGGTTTACCAATTCACTGTTTATATGTAAATAGGAGCCCATTGTCATAGCAGGCAGGGTTTTGTGAGCTGAGTGAACAACTATATCTGCCCCCAAATTGACAGCAGATGGCGGAAAAGGAGCACCTGCCGCAAAGTGGGCACCATGCGCTTCATCAACTAAAACTAGAATACCCTTTTTATGAGCTCGCTTAATGATAGATGCCAGATCTACTCCCAACCCATAATAATTAGGATATGTAAGAATAATTGCTTTTACATCCAGATGATCATTCAAACTATTATAAATTGTTTCATATGGAACACCAATTGAAATATCAGATTCTATAACAGGCGTCAGAAATATTGGGTTAGCTTTAGCTAGTTTTAATCCATTCATCACAGATTTATGGCAATTCCTTTGTACAAGGACTTTATCTCCAGGCTCAATACTAGCCAAGATCATCGCAAGATTACCGACAGTTGTTCCATTCACAAGAAAGTAACTTTTTTTAGTCTGATAAAACTTCGCTAATAATGCTTCAGCCTCTTTAATACCCTCTTCTGGTTCATGCAAATCATCTAATCCTGCAAGTTCTGTCACATCCCATGACAGGACCGAACTAAAACTCCGAGGAGCCTCAATAGGCAGGACAACACCATTTTTATGGCCTGGAACATGCATGGATATGGACTTCTTATTTCGGTGTTTCTCCAGCATATCTAATATTGGTACTTTAATTATTTTTTCCGCCACTCATACACGCCTCCTTTTCCAACAAATAAAAAGGCTCCTTCCGGTTGAAGGGGCCAGCTGACTATATTATAAGGATGGAGTATAGCGGTATTCAAGTTTTATGAGTAAATACTGGAAATATTCATTTTCTTCAACTTCTCTACATGCTCATTATACAAAGGGTCATTTGTTTCTGTATGAATTAACACATCCTCACATTCCGAGCAAATAAAAATATTATATAGATGCATTCCCTTTTTTTTCGTCGATTCACAGATTGCACATTCTTCGTTAAGATGATCATTTGTTTCACGCTCGCAGTTGGCCATTTACTACACCTCCATACCTCTTAGTATCGCCCCCGGCCACAAACTGTATACAATATTTTAAATTTATATATTATTCTATGCCCACAAGTGAATTTCGTTGTATGTCTTTCAAAATGTCCAACATATAAATATCTTTGAGGAATAATTCATGTAGAAACCTTTGGAATTCACGGCTTAAATGTTGTAGCAAAATGCTGGGGTGTGTTCTTGAAATTGGCATAGCTCAACTATTCGTAGCTTTAATTACATAACCCCAGGAAAGGGGAATCATTAGTATTTGATAGGTGGCTTCCTTTGTCTTTTTCGTATCTTTATTTCGGGGATAGGTGGGGAGCAGGTAGGTGATAGATCGGGCGTAGGTGCTTCATAGGTGGAGCATAGCTAGCTACTTTCCTCCATACTTCACCTACCTTTCAACCACCTATACCCCGGTATAGATCGGGCATAGATGCTTCATAGGTGGAGCATAACTGCTTTCTTCCACACTTCACCCACCTTCCCCCGAGTATAGATGTCCCATAGGTGTTGAATAGCGCAGCTTTTCTATAGCTTCCACAAGTCTTTAAGGTAGTATCCTTGACGAAAGATCCTTCCCGACTCCTCACCCATCCAGCTCTAACAAGTATCCAAAATCCTCCCTGGTCCCTATAAAAACAACACAAAAAAACCAGCTCATCAACTGAACTGGTTTCTTAAATTGCCCGGCAACGTCCTACTCTCACAGGGACTCGCGTCCCAACTACCATCGGCGCTGAAGAGCTTAACTTCCGTGTTCGGAATGGGAACGGGTGTGGCCTCTTCGCCATCATTACCGGACTATTTGGTTAGAAAGAAATCATTCCTTCAAAACTGGATAATGTAAGTTTGGCAAGTATGCTTGATTCATTTGGTTAAGTCCTCGAACGATTAGTATCCGTCAG
>NZ_JBZAJD010000011.1:0-61122 GCF_058216035.1 Pradoshia sp. Z4_20 | reverse complement strand
GAACACGGAAGTTAAGCTCTTCAGCGCCGATGGTAGTTGGGACGCGAGTCCCTGTGAGAGTAGGACGTTGCCGGGCAGCCAAAACCAGTTCAATTTGAACTGGTTTTTTTGTATTTTAGGGAAAAAAGATCCTTTTTACAGGAAGGTTTCAGGGTTTT
Organism: Pradoshia sp. Z4_20; assembly: GCF_058216035.1. NCBI lineage: Bacteria > Bacillati > Bacillota > Bacilli > Caryophanales > Bacillaceae > Pradoshia > Pradoshia sp. Z4_20. The sequence goes on along the minus strand of NZ_JBZAJD010000011.1, from coordinate 60,964 downwards.
AAAAAAGGAAATTTGGGTAGAATTGAAGTATTGGTTTTTTATAAAAAGGTTAATTGTGCAGTATACATATAATAAGTTAGAGTAAAGTATAATGATTGCCAAATTGAGGATGCTTTTGTATAATTATAGTCAAATATAGTCAAAGTCAAAACAGTGAGAGGGGGAGCCTATATGAAAAATATATCCGATATTATTGAAAATTATTTGAAGAGCGTTCTCGATATAAGCGAGAAAGAATTGGTAGAGATAAAAAGAAGCGAAATTGCTGATAAGTTCCAATGCGTTCCCTCTCAAATTAATTATGTGATTAATACTCGTTTTACGATCGAAAGAGGTTATCTGGTAGAAAGTAAACGGGGTGGCGGGGGTTATATTCGTATAATGCGGGTACAGTCCCATGACAGAGCACATTTAATTGAACAAATCAGTAATTTGGTTGGACAGCGTATCTCTCAAAGTAATTCTGAGGATTTAATTGGCAGATTAGTTGAGGAAGAAGTTATATCTTCGCGGGAGGCAAAAATCATGTTGAGTGTAATGGACCGTTCTGTACTCCATTATGATTTACCTGAACGAGATGAATTGCGCGCGCGAATCTTAAAAGCGATGTTTATGACATTAAGGTATAAATGAGTTGCTACGAGAGGGTGAAAACAATGCTTTGTCAGGAATGTAACGAAAGACCCGCTACGATGAAGGTTACAAAAATCGTTAACGGCAAACAAACGGAAGTAAATCTTTGTGAATATTGTGCTGAAGAAAAAAGCGATTTTTTTTCATTCAATAATCTGTTAGCAGGTTTATTAAATATGGGATTAGGTATGAAATCAGCCAACTCTAAATCTCCCTTTAGTAATGAAGATCAACTGACATGTCCCCATTGTGGATTAACATACCGTGAATTTGTTAATATCGGTCGGTTTGGATGTTCGGAGTGCTATAAGACATTTAATCCATATTTAGAATCCATATTAAGAAAATTGCATGGAGGGAATGTCCATCATAACGGAAAAATTCCTAAACGTGCTGGCGGAACTATACATATAAGAAAGCAAATAAATGATTTAAAGGCTCAAATCAATGATTATGTTGAGGCAGAGGAATTTGAGAAGGCAGCAGAAGTCAGGGATCAGATTCGTTCATTAGAGAAGGAAATTGAAGCCTCTCAAGAAGGGGGCGAACAAAAATGACAATTGAACACTTTATGGAAAATGCCATCAGTTCATGGATGAACCAGGAAGGGCCGGAATCGGATATTGTATTGAGCTCAAGAGTCCGGCTGGCCAGAAACGTAAAAAATGTTGCCTTTCCGATTGTTTTTTCACAGGAAGAAGCCAAAAGATTACTAAAAAAAGTTGAAGATCGTATTGGTGGTCAGTATCTTTCAGGTTTAGGACATTTGGAAATGGTAAAAATGATAGATCTAAATCCATTAGATAAGCAAGTACTGGTAGAAAAACATTTAATAAGCCCTCTGTTGGCAAAACATAAAGATGTAGGTGCCTGCCTTATTTCAGAAAATGAAGAAGTTAGCATAATGGTTAATGAAGAAGATCATATCCGGATTCAATGTCTATTTCCTGGACTGCAAATTTCTGAAGCTCTCGAAGTAGCAAGCAGAATTGATGATTGGGTAGAGAGTGAAATGGACTATGCATTCGACGAAAAGATTGGATATCTAACAAGTTGTCCAACGAATGTTGGAACTGGATTAAGAGCATCTGTCATGGTTCATTTACCGGGCATTGTGTTAACAAGACAGATAGACAGAGTGGTATCTGCTATTAATCAATTAGGATTGGTTGTGCGCGGTATCTATGGTGAGGGCAGTGAGGCACTGGGAAATATATTTCAAATATCCAATCAAATGACGCTCGGAAAGACCGAGGAAGACATCGTTGATGATTTAACCAGTGTAGTGGAACAGATTATTATGCAGGAAAAGGCAGCAAGGGACACATTAGTACAATCATCAAACATACAATTGGAAGATAGGGTTTTCCGTTCACTTGGTATACTGTCTCACGCCAGAATCATTGAATCCAAGGAAGCGGCAAAATGTTTATCAGATGTTAGATTAGGTATTGATTTAGGTTACATTCCGAATATATCTAAACATATATTAAATGAATTAATGATTGTTACTCAGCCTGGATTCCTTCAGCGATATGCAGGAGGGGAGTTAAATTCAAAAAACAGGGATATTCGAAGGGCTACTTTAATCAGGGATCGATTATTGATGGAAGATAAAACACAAGATGAATAGGAGGAAAACATAATGATGTTTGGTCGATTCACAGAAAGAGCACAAAAAGTATTGGCACTTGCACAGGAAGAGGCAATTAGGCTTGGGCATAATAATATTGGCACTGAACATATCTTGCTTGGTTTAGTGAGAGAAGGGGATGGAATAGCTGCTAAAGCGCTCTATGCTCTTGGATTAAGTCCTGAAAAAATTCAGGAAGAGGTTGAGAACCTGATTGGTAAGGGATCTGAGACTGTACAAACTATTCATTATACTCCTCGTGCTAAAAAAGTCATTGAATTGTCCATGGATGAAGCCAGAAAGCTGGGACATTCTTATGTAGGTACTGAACATGTTTTATTAGGGTTAATTCGCGAAGGCGAAGGTGTAGCAGCCCGTGTTCTGAATAATCTGGGTGTAAGTTTGAATAAAGCAAGACAACAGGTATTACAACTCTTAGGCAGCAATGAAGCAGGTATTCATCAGGGAGGATCATCTTCTGCAGCAAGCACGCCTACCTTGGATAGCCTTGCCCGTGATTTGACTGCGATTGCGAGAGAAGGCAGCCTGGATCCGGTAATAGGAAGAAATAAAGAAATACAACGGGTTATTGAGGTATTAAGTCGTCGTACTAAAAATAATCCTGTGCTTATTGGTGAACCTGGAGTCGGTAAAACAGCAATTGCAGAAGGACTCGCCCAACAAATCATTAATAATGAAATTCCTGAGATCCTTCGAGATAAAAGAGTTATGACACTCGATATGGGGACAGTTGTTGCCGGTACAAAATATCGCGGTGAATTTGAAGATCGCCTTAAAAAAGTGATGGATGAAATTCGTGCTGCAGGTAATGTTATTCTGTTTATTGATGAACTCCATACCTTAATTGGTGCAGGCGGAGCCGAAGGAGCAATTGATGCCTCCAATATTCTAAAACCTTCATTGGCTAGAGGGGAATTGCAATGTATCGGGGCTACAACACTTGATGAATATAGAAAATATATTGAAAAAGATGCAGCTTTGGAAAGACGCTTTCAGCCAATTCAGGTTGACGAGCCAACAATTGAGGAATCTATCCAAATACTTAAAGGCTTGCGCGACCGCTATGAGGCACATCACAGAGTATCAATCACAGATGAAGCAATCGACGCTGCAGTTAAGCTATCTGATAGGTATATCTCCGATCGGTTCCTACCAGATAAGGCAATTGACCTGATTGATGAATCAGGTTCCAAGGTAAGACTCCGTTCCTACACTACGCCGCCTAATTTAAAGGAACTTGAAGTTCGCCTGGAAGAGGCACGAAAAGAGAAGGATGCGGCTGTTCAAAGTCAGGAATTTGAAAAAGCGGCATCATTGCGTGATATCGAACAAAAATTACGTGAAGAACTTGAGAATACAAAACGTGATTGGAAAGAGAAACAAGGGAAAGAAAACAGCGAAGTTACTGTAGAAGATATTGCGCACGTTGTATCGAGCTGGACTGGTATACCGGTTACGAAGCTTGCACAAACTGAATCTGATAAGCTTCTGAATATGGAGGAGATTCTCCATAACCGTGTGATTGGTCAGGAAGAAGCAGTTATAGCTATTTCCAAAGCTGTACGTAGAGCAAGAGCTGGACTGAAAGATCCTAAACGCCCAATAGGGTCATTTATCTTCCTTGGTCCTACAGGGGTTGGTAAAACAGAATTAGCTAGAGCACTGGCCGAGTCAATGTTTGGCGATGAAGATGCAATGATTAGAATTGATATGTCTGAGTATATGGAAAAGCATTCAACATCCCGCCTTGTTGGGTCACCTCCAGGATATGTTGGGTATGAGGAAGGCGGACAATTAACAGAAAAGGTTCGCCGTAAACCATATTCCGTTGTGCTTCTTGACGAAATTGAAAAAGCGCATCCGGATGTCTTTAATATCCTGTTACAGGTATTAGAAGATGGACGTCTGACAGATTCAAAGGGCAGGACAGTTGATTTCCGTAACACAATTTTGATTATGACTTCCAATGTCGGAGCTCATAGTTTGAAAAAGAATCGGTATGTTGGGTTCAATATGCAGGATCAAGGCCAGGATTATAAAGATATGAAAGGCCAGGTTATGGAAGAATTAAAACGTGCTTTCCGTCCAGAATTCCTAAACAGAATTGATGAGATTATTGTGTTCCACTCTCTGGAAAAAGAGCATTTGAAATCGATTGTTACGTTGCTGGGTGACCAGCTGATCAAACGCTTAGCTGAGCAGGATATTAATCTTGAATTGACGGAAGCGGCAAAAGAAAAAATTGTAGAAGAAGGCTATGATCCAGATTATGGAGCACGTCCTTTGAGAAGATCTATCCAAAAACATGTTGAAGACTTCTTATCAGAACAACTGTTGAAAGGAAAGATTGAAAAAGGTAAAAAAATTACTATCGATGTGGTTGATGGTGAGTTTACTGCCAAAACAGGGGATGAAGTAATAGCTGGTAAGTAACAAATATTGGTTTGAGGGCACTGCCATAGGGTTGTGCCCTTTCCTTACAGATAGCTATAAATACTCTATAATGACAAATAATAAGAATAAGAATAGCGATATAATCCGTAAAATAAAAAAAGAAGCACATAATTAGTTAATTTATTCCCCGGAGAGGATTAAAAGAAATATGGCAAAAAAGAAAACGAAATTTATATGCCAAAGTTGTGGATATGAATCAGCAAAATGGATGGGGAAATGCCCTGGCTGTAATGAATGGAATACCATGACAGAGGAAATTGAAATAACAGCTAATAAAAATCAGAGACGTACAGCTTTTACCCATTCGGATCAGGCAATGGCTAAGCCTACATCGATTAGTTCCATAGGTACGGAGCAGGAACCTCGCGTATTAACAGATTCAAATGAACTCAATCGTGTTCTTGGAGGAGGAATTGTACCTGGATCCTTGTTATTGATAGGTGGAGATCCGGGAATTGGAAAATCTACTTTATTACTGCAGGTTTCATCCCAGCTAGCGAATAATAATTACGATGTTTTGTACATATCTGGCGAGGAATCAGTGAAGCAAACAAAACTGAGGGCTGTTAGACTGGGGGTATCTTCAGACCATCTCTATGTTTATTCTGAAACAGATATGGGGATGATTGAACAAGCTATCAATGAAATGAACCCTAATTTTGTCATAATTGACTCTATTCAAACGGTATTCCATCCTGATGTAACATCTGCTCCAGGCAGTGTATCACAGGTTCGTGAATGTACAGCTGAATTAATGAGACTGGCTAAGACAAAGGGAATTGCAATATTTATTGTTGGCCATGTTACAAAAGAGGGTAATATTGCCGGACCGAGACTATTGGAACATATGGTGGATACCGTGCTCTATTTTGAAGGGGAACGTCATCATACTTATCGTATTCTAAGGGCAGTCAAGAACAGATTTGGTTCTACAAATGAAATGGGTATTTTTGAAATGAAGGAAGAAGGATTGGAGGAAGTTTTGAATCCTTCGGAGATATTCCTTGAAGAACGTTCTCAGGGTGCAGCGGGTTCAACTGTCGTAGCTTCGATGGAAGGAACACGGCCCATACTTGTAGAAATACAAGCCCTCATTTCTCCATCTATCTTCCCTAATCCAAGAAGGATGGCAACAGGAATTGACCATAATCGTGTCTCTTTGTTAATGGCTGTTCTGGAGAAAAGAGTTGGTCTCTTACTTCAAAACCAAGATGCATATTTAAAGGTCACCGGTGGAGTAAAGTTGGGTGAGCCTGCTGTAGATTTGGCTGTAATTGTCAGTATAGCTTCAGGCTTTAAAGACGTACCTACTAGAGCAACGGATTGCATTGTTGGTGAAGTTGGATTAACCGGTGAAGTTAGAAGGGTATCGCGGATAGAACAAAGAGTAAAGGAAGCAGCGAAGCTTGGATTTGAGCGTATTATCGTGCCTGCCAATAATTTGGGTGGCTGGAAACCTCCGTCAGAAATCAAAGTGATTGGAGTCAATTCGGTAAGCGAAGCTTTAAAATATGCATTAGGGGGTTAAGGTAATGGATAAAAAGGCAGCAGAAAAAGCCAAGGCGCAAATCATTCAATTGGTATCCCCAGGCACACCCTTTAGAGAGGGCCTTGATAATGTTTTGCGTGCCAATACGGGTGGATTAATTGTGGTTGGATATAACGATAAAGTTAAATCCCTTGTAGATGGAGGATTTAAAATCGGCTGCCCTTTTTCACCCAGTTATCTATATGAATTAGCTAAAATGGATGGAGCCATTATCCTTAATGAGAAAGTGGAGACCATTATGCTTGCGAATGCCCATCTTGTACCAGATAAAACGATACCTTCAATGGAAACCGGAATGAGGCATCGAACAGCTGAGAGAATTGCTAAAGAGACGAAGGCATTGGTAATAGCCATTTCTCAACGAAGAAATGTCATTACTCTTTATCAAGGAAACTTTCGATACGTGCTGAGGGAATTGTCTGTGATATTAACAAAGGCTAATCAAGCGATGCAAACACTTGAACGGTATCGTTCTGTTTTGCAGGAAAGTATTCATAATTTAAGTAAGCTGGAATTTGAAGAGATGGTAACATATGCGGATATTCTATATGTAATGCAGAGGCTTATAATGGTTATGAGAATTAAAACCGAGCTTTTGATTTATATGAATGAATTAGGTGTTGAAGGAAGGCTGCTGCGTTTGCAATTACATGAAATGCTGCATGTGGTGGAACAGGAGGTAATGCTTGTCTTAAAGGATTACACAATTGATCCGGAGGGCCTTAAGCCAGAACAGGTTTTTCAGGCGTTTGTTGATTTATCCTATTCAGAATCTGTTGAGGACACAGCTATCATGAAAACTCTTGGGTATACAGGGTTTGTACCGATGGAACAGATCGTCTCACCCTGTGGGTATCGGGCCCTTCATAAGATACCAAGGCTGCCCTTCAGTATCATCCATAATCTCGTAAAGAGGTTTGGCAAGCTATCTAATTTGTTGAATGCAAGCGTAGCGGATTTGGATGACGTAGAGGGTATAGGAGAAGTAAGAGCTAAAAAAATCCACCATGGGCTGAGACATATAAAAACAGAAATTGGGCAGCACAGCTTATAATATAAGATAAAATATGGAAGTTCTGACATCTATCTGACGTATAATCAGGTTATAATAATAGATAATGCATAAAAAAGGCTGATATATGCTTTTTGTTACAGTGTAATTACATCTTCTTTACAGCAAGTTAATTAATGGGTAAAAACTATTAAAGCAGGAAAGTCCTCGTTTATAATTATTAATGGGAGGTGAAGGAATGTTAAAAAGAATTATACAACTGTGTTTCTTAATCGTAGGAGGAGCCATAGGAATCATCGTATTGCCAGATTTATTTTCATTAATTACTGATAATTCATTTATTACTAATCCTATTTTTACTGGTTTCGCAGGTGCAATTATTTTTTATATCATTACTTTCTGGATGGTTGATCATGTAGTACATTTCATTAAATGGGTGGAAGAACAATTAATTATTGCTCCCATCACGGATATTATATTTGGAAGTATGGGGCTTTTACTTGGCCTTCTATTGGCCTTCCTTATTGGTCTTCCGCTGAATTCAATTCAGTTACCGATCATCAACACAGTCGCTCCAATTCTCTTGACTTTAATATTTGGTTATTTAGGCTTCCAGGTGGGCTTTAAAAAACGGGATGAGCTAACCAACCTTGTGACTAACTCGGTTAAAACAAGGAAAAAAGGTACAGAGCAAGATGGCGATACAGAAGCAGCTCCATCCAATATAAAAAGGAAAGTTCTCGATACAAGTGTAATTATCGACGGACGTATTGCAGATATTTGTAAAACTGGCTTTTTGGAAGGACCTATCGTTATTCCACAATTTGTGCTTGGTGAATTGCAGCATATTGCTGATTCTTCCGATGCATTGAAAAGAACAAGGGGAAGAAGAGGGCTCGATATTCTGAATAAAATCCAAAAAGAGCTTCCAATTGAAGTCGAGATGTATGAAGGTGACTTTGAAGACGTACAGGAAGTAGATAGTAAGCTGGTCAAATTAGCCAAGGTATTGGACGGTATTGTTGTGACCAATGACTTCAATTTAAATAAAGTCTGTGAGTTCCAAAATGTTCAGGTATTAAATATTAATGATTTAGCAAATGCAGTTAAACCGGTGGTTATTCCTGGTGAAGAAATGCTCGTCCAGGTTATCAAGGATGGGAAAGAGCAAAATCAGGGTGTAGCGTATCTGGATGACGGAACGATGATTGTGGTTGAAGATGGCCGAAATTATATCGGTAAGAAGATTGAGGTCATTGTTACATCCGTTTTACAGACTTCGGCTGGACGTATGATATTTGCGAAACCAAAATTAATGGAAAAAGCATTATAAAAGAAATAGCTATCGATGATATAGGAGTAGAAGATGGATTATGAAGTGATTATCCCTGCAGCTGGGCAAGGGAAAAGAATGAAGGCAAGTAAAAATAAGCTTTGGATTGAACTGAAAAATAGCCCGATTATCGCACATACCTTGTCTGTATTTGGCACGGATAAGCATTGTAAACAAATTATTTTGCCAATCAATCCTGCAGAAAAAGAAGAATTTAATAGGCTGATCAAAACATTATCACTACCGACTCCTATTGTATTGATAAATGGCGGCAGCGAGCGGCAATATAGTGTCAGCAATGGGTTGAAAGCCTTAAGTGACGAGGCAGAAATCGTCCTCGTGCATGATGGAGCCAGACCGTTTATTAATCATTCTATGTTAAGAAATTTAATTGCTGATGCAAAAGAGTTCGGTGCAAGTGTGTTAGCCATACCTGTTAAGGATACGATTAAACAAGTCAGAGATACCATGGTAGAGAAAACAATCGATCGATCAAGCTTGTGGGCAATCCAAACCCCGCAAGCTTTTCGTGTGTCTCTGTTAAAGGAGGCACATGAGGCAGCTGTTATCACAAATTACCTTGGAACAGATGATGCGAGTCTGGTTGAGCAAATTGGGAAGAGAGTAGCCATAACAGAAGGAAATTACGATAATATTAAAATTACCACACCAGAGGATCTATATTTTGCTGAAGCGATTCTTGAGAAAAACTTAAAAGGAGACCGTCATGTTTAGAATAGGACAAGGTTTTGATGTACATCAATTAGTAGAAGGACGACCATTGATTATTGGGGGTATTACCATTCCTAATGACAAAGGATTGCTTGGGCATTCTGATGCGGATGTTCTGCTCCATACTGTAGCAGATGCATGTCTGGGTGCTGTGGCAGAGGGAGATATCGGCAAGCATTTTCCGGATACTGACCCGGCTTTTAAAGATGCCGATTCTAAAAAGCTTTTAACCCATGTATGGAAACTTGTAAAGCAAAAGGGATATAAGCTAGGCAATATTGATTGCACAATAATTGCAGAGCGGCCGAAAATGCGCCCTTATATCGATCAAATGCGTAAAGTAATAGCCGATCTACTTGAAGGTGACATGGAACAAGTAAACGTAAAAGCTACTACAACTGAAAAGCTTGGATTTCCAGGCAGAGGTGAGGGCATAGCGGCTCAAGCTACGGTTCTTTTAATAAAAGAATAGAACTGGTGGTTTTAAACAAGATTAAAATAGTGGTAAAATGAATCCTACTTAGGTACTTTATCATTTGGGAGGAAATATTAATGACTAGCAGTATACGTGTTCGGTACGCTCCAAGTCCGACTGGACATCTTCATATCGGTAATGCCAGAACAGCTTTATTTAACTATTTATTTGCACGCAGCCAGGGTGGCAGCTTTGTTATAAGGATTGAAGATACAGACCAAAAAAGAAATATTGCCGGTGGAGAAGAAAGCCAATTAAAGTATTTGAAATGGCTGGGCATGGATTGGGATGAAAGTGTCGATGTACCTGGTGCATATGGACCTTATCGCCAATCAGAACGTACTCATATTTATGAGGAATATTATCGTGATCTTATTAAAAGAGATATGGCTTATAAATGCTATTGCACAGAAGAAGAACTAGAACAAGAACGTGCGGAACAGATGGAACGTAATGAAACTCCGGCTTATTCGGGTAAATGTCGCCATCTGACAGAAGAAGACCATGCAAGGCTCGAAGCGGAAGGCAGAAAACCAAGCATTCGCTTTGTTGTTCCAAAAGGTAAAGTATACACATTCAATGATATGGTTAAAGGTGATGTATCGTTTGAATCTGATGGCATTGGAGACTTTGTCATTATTAAAAAAGATGGAATTCCTACGTATAACTTTGCAGTAGCAATTGATGATCATTTGATGGAAATATCTCATGTACTTCGCGGAGATGACCATATCACCAATACGCCTAAGCAATTGATGGTTTATGAAGCCTTTGGGTGGGATCCTCCTGTTTTTGGCCATATGACATTGATTGTCAATGAAAGCCGTAAAAAATTAAGTAAGCGTGATGAATCCATTATTCAGTTTATCGAGCAATATGAAGAACTTGGCTATTTGCCTGAGGCTCTGTTTAATTTTATTGCCCTTTTAGGATGGTCTCCGAGCGGTGAGGAAGAAATCTTCTCGAAGGAAGAGTTTATCTCAATCTTTGATGCAGACCGATTATCTAAATCACCAGCTTTGTTTGATAAACAAAAGCTTACGTGGATGAATAATCAATACATGAAAAAGGTTGATACGGAACGAGTGCTTGAATTGGCGTTGCCTCATTTACAGGAAGCAGGTCTTGTACCAACTGAAATGTCTGAGGAAGAACATCATTGGGTACAAAAGCTTATAGCTTTATATCAGGATCAAATGAGCTACGGAGCAGAAATCGTGGACCTATCAAGCATCTTCTTTAAGAAAGAGATTGTTTATAATGATGAAGCGAAGGAAATACTGGGAGAAGAACAGGTTCCTGAGGTATTGAAGGCCTTCCTTGATGAAGTAAAGAGTATGCCTGAATTTGTTGACAGTGAGATTAAGGCAGCAATTAAACGAGTACAAAAAGAAATAGGCCATAAAGGCAAAAAATTATTTATGCCTATCCGTGTAGCGGTAACCGGACAAGCTCACGGTCCTGATCTGCCAAAAGCAATCGAGCTTTTCGGCCGCAATCGAGTGATTTCTCAATTAGAAGAACTTTTACGTTAACATTTTAACCGTAATATAATATAGTATAATTAAACATTCATACTTAAAGTGATGAATGGGGATAAGTAGGATTAAAGAAGATGTTTATTAGAGAATAACCATCATTGGCTGGAAATGGTTATAACCTCTCTTAATCTGAATGCACCCCTGAGCCCTTCTTTGAACGCCTGGTAATTTAGGCCAGTAGAGGAAGGCGGCATACCCACTGTCGTTAAAAAGGGGAAAGTTGGAGCTCGATACTTAAGCTCAAACAGAGTGGAACCGCGCCTATAAGCGTCTCTGTCTTTTGGACAGGGCGCTTTTTTTATGCAGAAAAATGGCTGGTGATGGGAGAAACAGGATGTTTATTATACGATCTTTAGGAAGGATAAGTTACCGTGTTTCCATCTTTCGTAAAGTACATCTCTAGAGAAGAGAAAAGTACTGCTTGTTTTTGCTTTTATGCGTTTAAGGAGGGGTAACATCATGTGGAAACGGTTAAAAGAAGATATAGACGTTATATTTGAACAGGATCCTGCAGCAAGATCGACAATTGAAATCATCCTGACGTATTCAGGTTTACATGCTATCTGGAATCATCGAATTGCACATTTTTTTTATAAGAGAAATTTCAAATTTATTGCCAGGGTCATCTCCCAGTTTAGCCGATTTTTAACCGGTATAGAGATACATCCGGGAGCGACAATCGGCAGGCGCTTTTTTATTGATCATGGCATGGGTGTCGTTATTGGAGAAACTTGCGAGATTGGTGATAATGTGACTGTATACCAGGGGGTTACACTTGGAGGTACAGGTAAAGAGTCAGGCAAACGTCATCCAACAGTTGAGGATAATGTATTGATTGCAACGGGGGCTAAAGTGCTCGGCTCCATCGTCATAGGGGAAAACTCGAAGGTTGGAGCGGGTTCAGTGGTTTTAAAAAATGTCCCTGCCAACTCAACGGTAGTCGGCATTCCCGGTAAGGTGGTTATCAAAGATGGCGTACGATTAAAACAAGATTTAAATCATCGGGACCTTCCTGACCCTGTAGAAGATCATTGCAATCGAATGGAACAGGAAATTGATATATTAAAGAAAGAGATAATGGATTTGCGAAAGGAGTTAAATAAACGTGAGCGTTCAAATTTATAATACACTGACAAGAAAAAAGGAAACCTTTCAGCCGATTGAAGAGGGAAAGGTTAAGATGTATGTGTGCGGTCCGACTGTATACAACTATATTCATATAGGGAATGCGAGACCGGCGATTGTATTTGATACGGTCCGCAATTACTTACAATATAGAGGCTATGATGTAAAGTTTGTTTCTAATTTTACAGATGTTGATGACAAGTTAATCAAAGCAGCTCGTGAACTGGGAGAAGATGTGCCGGCTACAGCTGACCGGTTCATTAAAGCTTATTTTGAGGATGTTGGAGCACTTGGATGCAAAAAAGCTGATGTGCATCCAAGGGTAATGGAAAATATGGATTTAATCATTGAATTTATTCAGGCCCTAATAGATAAAGGAATGGCTTATGAATCCAGTGGGGATGTGTACTACCGTACAAGAGATTTTAAAGATTATGGAAAGCTTTCGCACCAGTCCATAGATGAGCTGCGGGTAGGCGCGAGAATAGAAGTAGATGAGCGGAAACAGGATGCACTTGATTTTACTTTGTGGAAAGCGGCTAAAGATGGTGAAATTTCTTGGGATAGCCCATGGGGCAAAGGAAGACCGGGTTGGCATATAGAATGTTCTGCGATGGCTAAAGAATACTTAGGGGATAGGATTGATATTCATGCTGGAGGACAGGATTTAGCATTCCCTCACCATGAAAATGAAATTGCACAGACAGAAGCTTTAACCGAAAAGCCATTCGCAAATTATTGGATGCATAATGGCTATATTAATATTGATAATGAAAAAATGTCTAAATCTCTCGGTAATTTTGTAATGGTACATGATATTATTAAGCATCATGATCCGGCAGTATTAAGATTCTTTATCCTGTCCGTTCATTACAGAAATCCAATTAATTACAGTGAAGAGTTATTAGAGTCAACGAAGATTTCATTGGACCGCTTGCGAACTACTTACGAAAACTTAAAACACCGCCAAACGGCAAGCACCAATATTACTCATAACGATGCGGAATGGTTCGAGAAAATCGGAGAATTGCATGCAATGTTTGAAGAAGCAATGGATGATGATTTCAATACCGCAAATGCTATTTCGGTATTGTTTGAACTATCAAGGCAAGGTAATTATTATCTGTTAGAAAAAGTGACCTCCGATGCAGTTATTGAAGCATTTTTAAATGAGTTTCGTATTTTATTTGATGTACTCGGTATTAAGCTTGAGGTTGAACAATCGCTTGATGCTATGGTAGAAAAATTAATTGAAGAACGTAATCGGGCAAGAAAAGAACGTAATTTTACTCGCTCTGACGAGATTAGAGATGAGCTAAAAGCAATGAATATTATTTTGGAAGATACTGCCCAAGGTACACGCTGGAAACGGGGATAAAAAGAATGCTTGAGGACTTAAAGGAATTAGATGTAACGGCTTTGGGAAGTCTGGCTCTGGCCTATATTGGAGATGCGGTATATGAAGTATATATTCGCCATCATCTGCTATCTATTGGACAAGTAAAACCAAACAGGCTTCATAAAGAAGCAACGAAGTATGTATCTGCTAAATCACAGAGTGCAGTCGTACATTATTTATTAAATGAGCATCTTCTAACTGAAGAGGAAGAAGCTGTTATCCGCAGAGGGAGGAATGCTAAGTCAGGCACAATCCCAAAAAATACAGATGTGCAAACATATAGATACAGCACAGCTTTTGAAGCATTAATTGGTTATCTATATGGGAGCAAGAAACAGGAACGTCTTGATGAAATTATAGAGTTGGCGATTCAATTTAAAGAGAGGAGTGAAGTGCAGAGATGAGCGATGATTTAATTATGGGACGTAATACCGTCTTAGAGGCATTGCGATCGAAACGCGATATTCATAAGATTTGGATTGCAGAAGGAGCTACGAAAGGGCAGATTCAGCAGGTAATCGCGGTTGCAAAAGAAAATAAAGTTATGATACAAACAGCACCAAAGAAAAAACTGGATCAAATGATTGAGGGGAATCACCAGGGAGTTATTGCTCAGGTGGCGGCCTATCAATATGCAGAAATTGACGACATGTTTAAGCTGGCGGAATCCAGACAGGAAGACCCATTCATTCTATTGCTTGATGAACTGGAGGATCCGCACAATCTGGGTTCTATCTTAAGGACAGCTGATGCATCCGGTGTTCATGGTATCATCATTCCTAAGCGGAGAGCGGTTGGGTTAACAGCTACAGTTGCTAAATCATCGACCGGGGCAATTGAGCATATCCCGGTTGCACGCGTAACGAATTTATCACGCACGATAGAAGATTTAAAGGAACGCGGTGTATGGATTGCTGGTACAGATGCGAAGGGAAGCCAGGATTATCGGTTGATGGATGGAACGATGCCTCTTGGGATTGTAATTGGTAGTGAAGGGAAAGGAATCAGCCGGGTAATCAAGGAAAAATGCGATTTCTTATATCACTTGCCAATGGTGGGGCATGTTACCTCTCTCAATGCAAGTGTGGCAGCCAGCTTGCTAATGTATGAAGTATATCGAAAGCGATATCCGTTAGAGGGATAAAGATGGAAACCATACTGGTGGTAGATGGCTATAATATCATAGGTGCATGGCCTGATTTGCGCAAGCTGCGCGATCAGGACCTTGCTGCCGCTAGAGACCGTTTAATTGAAATGATGGCTGAATTTCAAGGTTTTTCCGGACACCGGGTTATAATTGTATTTGATGCTTACTTCGTACAGGGAATGGAGAAAAAGTATAGAAATTCAAAAGTTGATGTTATTTTTACAAAGGAAAATGAAACAGCTGATGAATGTATCGAAAGGCTGGCTTCTAAATTAATAAAAATAAATACTCGTGTGTATGTTGCGACATCAGATTACACGGAGCAGCGAACCATCTTTGCGCAGGGGGCTTATCGGAAATCTGCCCGTGAACTGTTGCAGGAGATGGAATATGTAGAAAAAGAGATTGAAAAAAAGGTCGTGCAAACAAAGGATGAACAGCCTGTATCAAGGATCCCGTTAAGTCGAGAAGTGTCGGAAATGTTCGAAAAATGGAGGAGAGGAAATCTGTGAGGGCATTGACGCTATAAAAGCGCTTACTGTATAATATTGCTATCTTTGGTATCTTACGGAGGGATCGGTGTGGCAATTTCTATCGGGGTAATGCTGGATGATGATTATGGTCATATGGAAGATGAACTGTTAGTCGACCGGGTTCATCAAGGGGACAGCGGGGCCCTGGATTTTTTGATCCACAAATACAGAAACTTTGTAAGGGCTAAAGCGAGAACCTATTTTTTAATAGGTGCAGATAAAGAAGATATTGTTCAGGAAGGTATGATTGGTTTATTCAAGGCCATCCGAGATTATAAGGAGGACAAGCTTACATCCTTTAAAGCGTTTGCTGAGCTCTGTATTACCAGGCAAATTATTACTGCTATTAAAACTGCGACAAGGCAGAAACATATACCGCTCAATTCCTATGTCTCTTTGGATAAGCCTATCTATGATGAAGAGTCAGATCGCACATTGATGGATGTTATAACAGGTGTTAAAGTTATGGATCCAGAGGAATTAATTATTAATCAAGAAGAATTTGATTATATTGAGCTTAAAATGAGCGAGCTGCTAAGTGATCTGGAACGAAAAGTCCTGTCTCTGTATTTAGATGGACAATCCTATCAAGAGATATCAGAGGAATTGGATAGACATGTTAAATCAATTGATAATGCATTGCAAAGAGTAAAGCGTAAATTGGAACGGTATCTAGAAGTTCGCTAGTTTAGTATATTCATAGGGTTATATCTTTAACCCGCTTATTGACAGACAATTTCCTACATGATAAATTTGTAGTGGACTTGTTAATTAAAATAAAGGTGCATTTTTATGAATAAAAAAGTTATCATCGCATGTACAAAATGCGGTTCAAGGAACTATTCAACGAATCATAACCAGTCTAACCAAGAAAAGGTGCGACTGGAGCTAAATAAATTTTGTAAAACTTGTAATACGCACACACCTCATAAACAAACAATCTAATGATTTGGATTGTAAAACTGTATTGGCTGGAGGTTTCAAATTAATGCGACGCATTCTAGAATTCTTCCGAGGCGTTTCTCGAGAAATGAAAAAGGTAAGCTGGCCTAAGAAAAAAGAGCTTACAACCTATACGATAACTGTTTTATCAACAGTCATCATTATGGCAGTGTTTTTTGCGGTTATTGATCTAGGGTTATCCGAACTTATACGTGTCATTCTTAAATAGTGAATAAACAGCACAAAACATGGTATAATGAAAACTAGCATAAGAAAAGACTTGAAAGCCCGGAAACGGGTTTTTTAATTTGTCTAAAAAATAGATTCGATACTTAGCAGGAATCTGCTGGATTTAAAATTTGCGCAAAAATTAAAAAATAACAGCTGACAAGATATATTTGAATATCACTGTTTGCAAGGAGGGAAGGACGTTTAGTCCTAATAGAATATGGAGAAAAATTGGTATGTTGTTCATACGTATTCCGGATATGAAAATAAAGTTAAAGCGAACTTAGAAAAACGTGTAGAGTCAATGGGTATGCAAGATAAGATCTTCCGTGTCATTGTTCCGGAAGAAGAAGAAACTGATTTCAAAAATGGTAAGAAGAAAGTAGTTAAGAAAAAGGTATTCCCAGGATATGTACTCGTGGAAATTGTTATGACAGACGATTCTTGGTATGTTGTCCGCAATACACCAGGTGTAACTGGGTTTGTAGGTTCGACTGGATCAGGTTCTAAGCCGGTTGCGTTAATGCCTGAAGAAGCAGCAGTGATTCTGAAAAGAATGGGTATGGACGAAAAAAGAATTGAAATCGATTTGTTTATTGGCGATTCAGTTAAAGTTAAGGAAGGTCCCTTCGCTGAATTTGCTGGTACAATAGAAGAGTTGGACAAGGCTAAGGGTAAACTGAAAGTTCTTGTTAATATGTTTGGCCGCGATACCCCGGTTGAATTGGATTTTGACCAGGTGGAAAAATTATAATCCTGAAAAACTTGCCTTTCATATTAAAAAGTGATAATATTTCTAGGGTCAGTATGTCTCAAGACAGAGACCTGAACTAATGGTAAATTCTTTATGAGTGAAATAAAGAATGATTGTATATTTGAGTGGGAGGGCAAAGCCCAATTACCACATCACGGACGATAAGGAGGTGTGTCTCGTGGCTAAAAAAGTAATTAAAATCGTGAAATTGCAGATTCCTGCAGCTAAAGCTAATCCAGCTCCACCGGTTGGTCCAGCATTGGGTCAAGCAGGTGTTAACATCATGGGTTTCTGTAAAGAGTTTAATGCTCGTACAGCAGAACAAGCAGGTCTAATCATTCCTGTTGAAATCACAGTATTTGAAGACCGTTCTTTCACTTTTATTACAAAAACTCCTCCAGCAGCTGTTCTTCTTAAGAAAGCAGCAGGAATTGAGTCTGGTTCTGGTGAACCAAACCGTAATAAAGTGGCAACAGTTAAGCGTGACAAAGTACGTGAAATCGCTGAATCCAAAATGCCTGACTTAAATGCAGCAAGTGTTGAATCAGCTATGCGTATGGTAGAAGGTACTGCACGCAGTATGGGAATTGTCATCGAAGACTAATTGTTGTATGGAGGTTGCGAATGTACGGTACATCGCAACCTTTTTCGTGGGAGGTCAATTCCGTTAAAACCACAATATTAGGAGGATATAATAATGGCTAAGAAAACTAAAAAATACGCTGAAGCTATTCAGCTTATCGATCGTACAAAAGCTTATTCCGTAACAGAAGCAATTGAATTAGCGAAGAAAACAAGCTTCACTAAATTTGATGCAACTGTAGAAGTAGCATTCCGTCTTGGAGTTGATCCTAAGAAAGCTGATCAACAAATCCGTGGAGCGGTTGTACTTCCAAACGGTACTGGTAAAACACAACGTGTATTAGTATTTGCTAAAGGTGAAAAGCTTAAAGAAGCTGAAGCTGCAGGTGCTGATTATGTTGGAGATACTGACTACATCAACAAAATCCAACAAGGTTGGTTTGACTTTGATGTTATCGTAGCAACACCTGATATGATGGGTGAAGTTGGTAAATTAGGTCGTGTATTAGGACCTAAAGGTTTAATGCCAAACCCTAAAACAGGAACTGTTACATTTGATGTTGAAAAAGCAATCAATGAAATTAAAGCTGGTAAAGTAGAATACCGTGTTGATAAAGCGGGTAACATTCATGTTCCTATCGGAAAAGTTTCCTTCGAAGATAGCAAGCTAGTTGAAAACTTCACTACAATTTTTGAAACTCTTCAAAAAGCGAAGCCAGCAGCAGCTAAAGGAACTTACATGAAGAATGTAGCTGTTACTACAACTATGGGACCTGGAATCAAGGTAGATCCATCTTCTTTCTAAGCTAAAAAATAAAATTTGACAACAGGGTAGTTATTTAATATAATTACAAATGTTGTTATAAATAATTTAACATTTATGCCATAGACAGCAGGTGCGGTTAAAGCTTAATTTCCTGCCGAGGTATTCGATCATAATAGAACTATTTTGTTCGGACTATCATCGTACCTCCATGTCTGTCATGATATGGAGGTTTTTTTACGGGTGTGAATGGTAACATTCTACAGGAGGTGTTAATATGAGCAATGCGAATAATGTTAATGCAAAGAAACAAATTGTTGATGAAATCGCTGGTAAACTGAAAGACAGTGTATCCACAGTTGTTGTTGACTACCGTGGTTTAAACGTTGCTGAAGTTACAGAACTTCGTAAACAATTACGTGAAGCTGGCATCGAGTTCAAAGTTTACAAAAACTCCATGACTCGCCGTGCTGCTGATCAAGTTGAACTTTCTGACCTTAACGAAGCTCTTACTGGACCAAATGCGATTGCATTCAGTACTGAGGACGTTGTAGCTCCGGCTAAAATCTTGAACGACTTCGCTAAAAAACACGAAGCTCTAGAAATTAAAGCAGGTGTAATCGAAGGAAACGTTGCAACTGTTGAAGAAGTTAAAGCTCTTGCAGAACTTCCATCTCGCGAAGGTTTGCTTTCTATGTTGCTCAGCGTGCTTCAAGCACCTATCCGCAACTTGGCACTTGCTACAAAAGCAGTGGCAGAACAAAAAGAAGAACAAGGAGCTTAATTGCTTCTTGATTAGAAATACGTATACAACGATTTATTAAAAACTAAGGAGGAACTTATAATGACTAAAGAACAAATCATTGAAGCAGTTAAAAATATGACTGTTTTAGAACTTAACGATCTTGTAAAAGCAATTGAAGAAGAATTTGGCGTAACTGCAGCTGCTCCTGTAGCTATGGTTGGTGCTGCTGGCGGAGAAGCTGCAGCTGAAAAAACTGAATTTGATGTTGTTCTAGCTAGCGCTGGAGATCAAAAAATCAAAGTTATCAAAGTAGTACGTGAAATCACTGGCCTTGGTCTTAAAGAAGCTAAAGAAGTTGTTGATAACACTCCTAAAGCTATCAAAGAAGGCGTTTCTAAAGACGAAGCTGAAGAAATCAAAGCTAAACTTGAAGAAGTTGGCGCTGGTGTAGAAGTTAAGTAATTTTACACACATCATATGAAAAGGCTCGCTGCAAATACAGCGGGCTTTTTCTGACTTTAGAAATAGGTTTTCGTTAAAATGATCCGAAATGCAATTGGTCAGGAGGGATCTGGGTTGTCAGATCATTATTATTCCCGCAATCCTCAGGTTGATAGTAATCCTGATGAATGGAGCTATACTTTAAGAGGGAAGACATTTCGTTTTAAAACAGATGCTGGTGTTTTTTCTAAACGTGAGGTTGATTTTGGCTCAAGATTGTTAATCGAGGCCTTCGTGGAACCTGCGGCTTCCGGCAAACAGCCAATCATTGATGTCGGCTGCGGCTATGGACCGATAGGTTTATCTTTGGCTGATTCTTTTTCTGACAGAACAATTCATATGGTAGACGTGAATGAAAGAGCTCTCCATTTGTCAGGGGAAAATGCTCGAATCAATGAGATCAAAAATGTTAAGATTTATGAGAGTTCTGTTTATCAAAATGTTACGGAAGCTGAATTTGCGGCGGTTGTTTCGAATCCGCCCATCAGAGCCGGAAAAAAAGTGGTTCACGAAATACTTGAAAGAAGTAAGAGTGTTTTACAGGATGGCGGCGAGTTGTGGATTGTCATTCAAAAGAAACAGGGAGCTCCATCCGCAATGGCTAAAATGGAAGATGTTTTTGGAAACGTTGAGGTCATTATAAAGAAAAAAGGGTACTATATTTTGAAGTCTAAAAAAGTTTGACTTGACAATATGCCTATGTTAATATTAAAAAATGCATATATATAATTTGGGACACCCTGCACATTTTGGTAAAGAAACAAATAAATGTGTATATGTTCTGGAAAATATGGAAAAAATAAACCAATACTATGCGTTTTTGAAATTGAGGTTTTCAGATTGAAACCCTTTTTCTTTTTTTGTTCTATCAGCTTGTATATGGCTGTTAGAATATAAATTCTATCATAAACGCTTTATTTGAGGGGTGAATCAGTTGACAGGTCAACTTGTTCAGTATGGACGACATCGCCAACGCCGGAGCTATGCGCGCATTAGCGAAGTGCTCGAATTACCGAATTTAATTGAAATTCAAACCTCTTCCTATCAATGGTTTCTTGATGAGGGCTTAAGAGAAATGTTCCAGGACATTTCCCCTATCGAGGATTTTACAGGAAATCTGTCTCTTGAGTTTATCGATTATAGCCTCGGAGACCCGAAATATCCTGTGGAAGAATCTAAGGAGCGGGATGTAACCTACTCCGCCCCATTACGGGTTAAAGTAAGACTTGTAAACAAAGAGACGGGAGAAGTTAAAGACCAAGATGTCTTTATGGGTGATTTCCCTCTCATGACGGAAACGGGAACGTTTGTTATAAACGGTGCCGAACGTGTTATCGTATCCCAATTAGTACGATCCCCGAGTGTATACTACAGCGGGAAGGTTGATAAAAACGGAAAGCGTGGATTCACAGCTACCGTAATTCCAAACCGCGGAGCATGGTTGGAATATGAAACTGACGCGAAAGATGTAGTTTACGTAAGAATCGATCGTACAAGGAAGTTGCCGGTAACGGTTCTTTTGCGTGCTCTTGGATTCGGCTCTGATCAAGAAATCATCGATCTAATCGGTGATAACGAGTACATCCGTAACACATTGGAAAAAGATAATACTGAAAGTACAGAAAAAGCTTTGCTTGAAATCTATGAGCGTCTTCGCCCAGGTGAACCACCTACGGTCGAAAATGCGAAAAGTTTGCTTGTATCACGTTTCTTTGATCCGAAGAGATATGATTTGGCAAATGTAGGACGCTATAAAATTAACAAGAAACTTCATATAAAAAATCGTCTTTTCAACCAAAAAGTAGCTGAAACTTTGGTGGACCCTGAAACAGGAGAAATCTTAGTTGAAAAAGATACTTTGTTGGATCGCCGTACTCTCGATAAAATCATCCCTTACTTAGAAAATGGGATTGGCTTCAAAACGTACAACCCTGTTGGGGGAGTCGTGGAAGAAGATGTACTGGTTCAAAATGTAAAAATCTATGCACCGAGCGATGCTGAAGGTGAAAAAGTAATTAATGTTATCGGCAATGCTTATGTAGAAAAGAAAGTTAAAAACATTACACCTGCTGATATTGTATCTACTATCAGTTACTTCTTTAACTTACTGCATGGTGTTGGCGACACAGATGATATCGATCATTTAGGTAACCGACGTCTGCGTTCAGTTGGTGAGCTATTGCAAAACCAATTCAGAATTGGTTTATCCCGTATGGAGCGTGTGGTTCGTGAGAGAATGTCCATCCAGGATACAAACACAATTACACCGCAGCAGCTTATTAACATTCGCCCGGTTATAGCTTCTATTAAAGAATTCTTTGGAAGCTCCCAGTTGTCTCAGTTTATGGATCAAACAAATCCACTTGCTGAATTGACACATAAACGGAGATTGTCTGCACTTGGACCTGGTGGTTTAACAAGGGAACGTGCCGGAATGGAAGTTCGTGACGTTCACTATTCCCACTATGGACGTATGTGCCCAATTGAAACACCTGAGGGACCAAACATTGGTTTGATTAACTCACTATCTACATTCGCAAAAGTAAACCCATACGGTTTCATTGAAACGCCATATAGAAGGGTAGACCCTGCGACAGGCAAAGTAACTGATCGAATGGATTACTTGACTGCTGATGAAGAGGATCTTTATGTAGTGGCACAGGCAAATGCCCCGCTAACTGAAGATGGTGGATTTATGAACGAGGAAGTTGTAGCTCGTTTCCGTGGTGAAAATACAGTTGTTAAACGTGATCGCGTTGACTATATGGACGTATCACCTAAACAGGTTGTATCAGCTGCAACAGCTTGTATCCCGTTCCTTGAAAACGATGACTCCAACCGTGCCCTTATGGGAGCGAACATGCAACGTCAAGCGGTTCCGCTTATTCGTCCGCAGGCTCCAATTGTTGGTACAGGTATGGAATATGTATCCGGTAAAGATTCCGGTGCTGCTGTAATTTGTAAGCACGATGGAATCGTAGAACACGTGGAAGCCAGAGAAATCTGGGTAAGACGTGTTAGTGAAGTAGATGGTGAAGAGGTAAAAGGTAATCTTGATAAATACCGTACCCTTAAATTCATCCGTTCTAACCAAGGAACATGTTATAACCAACGTCCGATCGTTAAATCGGGTGACCGTGTTGTTAAAGGAGAAATTCTTGCAGATGGTCCGTCCATGGAGCTTGGCGAATTGGCATTAGGCCAAAACGTACTTGTTGCCTTCATGACATGGGATGGTTATAACTATGAGGATGCCATCATTATGAGTGAACGTCTTGTTAAAGACGATGTATATACTTCTATTCATATCGAAGAATATGAATCTGAAGCTCGTGATACTAAACTTGGACCGGAAGAAATTACACGTGACATTCCAAACGTTGGGGAAGATGCCCTGCGCAACTTGGATGACCGTGGAATCATTCGCATCGGTGCCGAAGTTAAAGACGGTGACCTTCTAGTTGGTAAGGTAACTCCTAAAGGGGTTACGGAGCTGACTGCAGAAGAAAGATTGTTACATGCAATCTTTGGTGAGAAGGCTCGTGAAGTTCGTGACACATCTCTCCGTGTACCGCATGGCGGTGGAGGAATTGTCCATGATGTTAAAGTCTTTACACGTGAAGACGGTGATGAACTGCCACCAGGTGTGAACCAGTTGGTACGTGTATACATCGTTCAGAAACGTAAGATCCATGAAGGAGATAAAATGGCCGGTCGTCACGGTAACAAAGGGGTTATCTCCCGAATTTTACCTGAAGAAGATATGCCTTTCCTTCCGGATGGAACACCTGTCGATATCATGTTGAACCCATTAGGGGTACCATCACGTATGAATATCGGTCAGGTATTGGAATTGCACTTAGGTATGGCTGCAAGACAGCTTGGAATCCATGTGGCAACTCCTGTATTTGACGGTGCGCGTGAAGAAGATGTTTGGGATACAATCGAAGAGGCTGGTATGTCTCGCGATGCGAAAACAATTCTTTATGACGGCAGAACTGGAGAACCATTTGATAACCGTGTTTCCGTTGGTGTCATGTATATGATCAAACTGGCACACATGGTTGATGATAAACTTCATGCCCGTTCAACAGGACCTTACTCACTTGTTACGCAACAACCATTGGGTGGTAAAGCTCAATTCGGTGGTCAGCGTTTTGGTGAGATGGAGGTATGGGCACTTGAAGCATATGGTGCTGCATACACACTTCAAGAAATCCTTACAGTTAAATCTGATGATGTTGTTGGTCGTGTGAAAACTTATGAAGCAATTGTAAAAGGTGACAATGTACCTGAACCGGGCGTTCCGGAATCTTTCAAGGTTTTAATCAAGGAACTTCAAAGTTTAGGTATGGATGTTAAGATTCTTTCTGGTGATGATAAAGAAATTGAAATGCGTGATCTGGAAGATGATGACGATATTCACCAAGCAGATACATTAACCATAGATCCTGATGTGAAAAGTCCCGAATCAGAAACAGTTGGTACAATCGAGTAACCTTAGTGATATTGGGATACGGAAAGGGAGGTAGGCCCCTTGTTGGATGTAAACAATTTTGAATATATGAAAATAGGCCTTGCTTCACCGGATAAGATTCGCTCTTGGTCTTTCGGAGAAGTGAAAAAGCCAGAAACTATAAACTACCGTACACTTAAACCTGAAAAAGATGGGTTGTTCTGTGAGCGCATTTTCGGTCCTACAAAGGACTGGGAATGCCACTGCGGTAAATATAAAAGAGTACGCTACAAAGGTGTAGTTTGTGACCGTTGTGGTGTTGAAGTAACTAGAGCTAAAGTGAGACGTGAGCGTATGGGCCATATTGAATTGGCTGCTCCGGTTTCTCATATTTGGTACTTTAAAGGAATTCCAAGCCGTATGGGTCTTTTGCTTGACATGTCTCCGCGTGCCTTGGAAGAAGTAATTTATTTTGCTTCTTACGTTGTTACAGAAGCAGGAGATACTGCTTTAGAGAGAAAGCAGCTTCTATCTGAAAAAGAATACCGTGCATACCGTGATAAATACGGCAACAAGTTCCAAGCTGGGATGGGTGCAGAATCCATTAAAAAGCTTCTTCAGGATATCGATCTTAACAAAGAGGTAGAATCCTTGAAAGAAGAGCTTAAAACAGCTCAGGGACAACGCCGTACACGTGCGATTAAACGTCTTGAAGTATTGGAAGCATTCCGTCATTCAGGTAACGAACCTTCTTGGATGATTCTGGATGTACTTCCGGTTATTCCTCCTGAGCTTCGTCCAATGGTTCAATTGGATGGCGGCCGTTTTGCAACATCTGACTTGAATGACCTGTATCGCAGAGTAATCAACCGTAACAATCGTTTGAAACGTCTGCTTGATTTAGGTGCTCCAAGCATCATTGTTCAAAATGAAAAGCGTATGCTTCAGGAAGCAGTTGACGCATTGATTGATAACGGTAGACGTGGCCGTCCTGTAACAGGACCTGGTAACCGTCCGCTTAAGTCTTTGTCTCATATGCTTAAAGGTAAACAAGGTCGTTTCCGTCAAAACTTACTCGGTAAACGTGTTGACTATTCTGGTCGTTCCGTTATCGTTGTAGGACCAAACTTGAAAATGTACCAATGTGGTTTGCCGAAGGAAATGGCAATCGAACTATTCAAGCCTTTCGTAATGAAAGAACTTGTTGAAAAAGGATTGGCTCATAACATCAAATCAGCTAAGAGAAAGATCGAAAGACATTCTCCTGATATTTGGGATGTGCTTGAAGAAGTAATTAAGGAGCATCCGGTTCTATTAAACCGTGCCCCGACACTTCACCGTCTAGGAATCCAGGCGTTCGAACCAACATTAGTTGAAGGTAGAGCTATTCGACTTCACCCGTTAGTATGTACAGCGTATAACGCTGACTTTGACGGTGACCAAATGGCTGTTCACGTACCTTTATCTGCAGAAGCACAAGCGGAAGCCCGTCTATTGATGCTAGCTGCGCAAAACATCCTTAACCCTAAGGATGGTAAACCGGTTGTAACTCCATCACAGGATATGGTTCTTGGTAACTATTATCTGACAATGGAAAGACCAGGAGCAGTTGGAGAAGGTATGATCTTCAACGACACTAATGAAGCAGTACTTGCCTATCAAAACGGATATGTTCACTTACACACTCGTGTAGCTGTTCATGCTAGCTCTTTAAATAACGAAACGTTTACGGAAGAACAGAATAAGCAATTATTGCTTACTACTGTTGGTAAATTGATATTCAATGAAATTCTTCCTGAAACTTTCCCTTATATTAACGAACCAACAAGATCCAATCTGGAAGAAAAAACACCAGAGAAATATTTTGTTGAAAAGGGAGCAAATGTGAAGGAGATCTTGGCGAATCGCGAAAGAATCCAACCATTTAAGAAGAAAATTCTTGGTAACATTATTGCTGAAGTCTTTAAACGTTTTAAAATAACTGAAACATCCAAAATGCTTGATCGCATGAAGGATTTAGGATTTAAATATTCGACTCGTGCAGGTATTACTGTAGGGGTTGCAGATATCGTCGTTTTACCTGAAAAACAAGAAATTCTTGAAAAAGCTCAAGGTAAAGTAGACAGTGTCATGAAACAATTCAGACGTGGTTTAATCACAGAAGAAGAACGTTATGACCGTGTTATCTCAATTTGGAGTGAAGCGAAGGATGATATCCAAAGTAAGCTAATGGCATCCTTACATCACTTGAATCCAATCTTTATGATGAGTGATTCCGGAGCCCGTGGTAACGCATCTAACTTTACGCAGCTTGCGGGTATGCGTGGATTGATGGCCAACCCGGCTGGTCGTATTATTGAGCTCCCAATCAAATCAAGTTTCCGTGAAGGCTTAACGGTATTGGAGTACTTCATCTCCACTCATGGTGCGCGTAAAGGTCTTGCCGATACAGCATTGAAAACAGCCGATTCCGGTTACTTAACAAGACGTCTGGTTGATGTTGCACAGGATGTTATCGTTAGAGAAGATGACTGTGGAACAGACCGCGGCTTAGAAGTAAGAGCTTTGAAAGATGGTACAGAAACGATCGAAAGCCTTGAAGAACGTCTGGTAGGACGTTATGCAAGGAAGAAAGTTAAACACCCTGAAACAGGCGAAGTTCTGATTAATGAGAACGAAATCTTCACTGAAGATCTTGCTCAAAAAATTGAAGAACTTGGTATTGAAGAAGTAACAATTCGCTCTGCATTTACATGTAACACTCGCCATGGTGTATGTAAGAAATGTTACGGACGTAACCTTGCAACTGGTCAAGAGGTTGAAGTTGGTGAAGCAGTCGGAATCATCGCTGCTCAATCCATCGGTGAACCTGGTACACAGTTGACAATGCGTACTTTCCATACAGGTGGGGTTGCCGGAGACGATATTACACAAGGTCTTCCGCGTATTCAGGAGTTGTTTGAAGCACGTAACCCTAAAGGGCAGGCAGTTATTGCTGAAATCGAAGGTACGGTTACAGCGATTAACGAAGTCCGTGACAAACAACAGGAAATCACAATTCAAGGTGCAGTGGAAAGCCGCTCTTATACAGCTCCGTACTCTGCGCGCTTGAAAGTGAATGTAAATGACACAGTTGTTCCTGGTCAGGAACTTACAGAAGGTTCTATTGATCCAAAAGAACTTCTTAAAGTTACAAATGTACGTTCTGTACAGGAATACCTGTTAAAAGAAGTGCAAAAAGTATACCGCATGCAAGGGGTAGAAATTGGCGATAAACACGTAGAGGTTATGGTTCGTCAAATGCTTAAGAAAATTCGTGTTATCGATGCCGGAGAAACCGATGTATTGCCAGGAACATTACTGGATATTCATCAGTTCACAAAAGCAAACCATGAGGCGTTGCTTCAAGGTAAAAATCCTGCTACGGGACGCCCGCTATTGCTTGGTATTACAAAAGCATCTCTTGAAACGGATTCCTTCCTGTCCGCCGCATCCTTCCAGGAAACTACTCGTGTCCTTACAGATGCAGCGATTAAAGGAAAACGTGATGAATTGCTTGGACTTAAAGAGAACGTTATTATCGGTAAGTTAATACCTGCTGGTACAGGTATGCATCGTTACCGTAAAGCTGTTCCGGTTCTAACTGAACAAAAGGAAGAAACGGTTCCAGCTGAGTAACCAATCTACATCAGAAGAGGTAGCCGGATGATCAATCCGGCTAATCTTCTGTATATATAAAGTAAATAAGGGTAACAAATTAATTTTTTTCGTGCGATTGTTGACATTTATGTTTTATAAATGGTACTATAGCAAAGGTGCTCCTATTAACCTGTTACTTTGGAGGATATTAATGATGTCTTATGAAAAAGTATCTCAGGCAAAGAACCTGATAATAGGGACGAAACAAACAGTGAAAGCTCTCCGAACAGGAAATGCCGAAACAGTTATTATTGCTCTTGATGCTGATTCAACAATCACATCAAAAGTAATTGATGCTGCTAAAGAGTATTCCGTTCCAATCGATTATGTAGACTCGATGAGGTTGCTCGGAAAAGCATGCAAAATAGATGTTGGAGCAGCAGCTGTTGTCATTATGAAATAGAAAACTGTTTTTGCAGTTGATGCAAAAACTTTGTTTTTACCCTTTTATGAACCACCTGGATGTGTGGGACTAGGGGAACCAATTTTGAAGGGAGGAAACATCATGCCAACTATTAACCAATTGGTACGTAAGCCACGTAAATCTAAAGAAGAAAAATCAAAGTCTCCAGCTTTGAATAAAGGTTACAACAGCTTCAAGAAATCCCAAACAAACGTATCATCTCCACAAAAACGTGGGGTATGTACTCGTGTTGGTACAATGACTCCAAAGAAACCAAACTCCGCGTTACGTAAATATGCGCGTGTACGTTTGACTAATGGAATCGAGGTTACTGCTTACATTCCTGGTATCGGCCACAACTTGCAAGAGCACAGTGTTGTATTAATCCGTGGAGGACGTGTAAAAGACCTTCCAGGGGTACGTTACCACATCGTGCGTGGCGCTCTTGATACTGCAGGCGTTAACAACCGTATGCAAGGTCGTTCTAAATACGGTACGAAAAAACCTAAAGCAGCTAAAAAATAATTTTAAAACCAAAATAATTACTTCTTTGAAAGGAGGAACAAAATATGCCTCGTAAAGGACCTGTTTCAAAAAGAGATGTATTACCTGATCCGATATATAATTCCAAGCTTGTAACAAAATTGATCAACAAAATGATGATCGATGGAAAAAGAGGGACTTCCCAAAAAATCCTTTATGCTTCTTTCGATATCGTAAGAGAGCGTACTGGTAACGATCCAATGGAAGTTTTCGATCAAGCTTTAAAAAATATCATGCCAGTTCTAGAAGTTAGAGCACGCCGTGTAGGTGGAGCTAACTACCAAGTACCAGTTGAGGTTCGCCCTGACAGACGTACTACTCTAGGACTTCGTTGGTTAGTAAACTATGCTCGTCTTCGTGGTGAAAAAACTATGGAAGAGCGCTTAGCTAACGAAATCATGGATGCAGCTAATAACACTGGCGCTTCTGTTAAGAAACGCGAAGATACACATAAAATGGCTGAAGCTAACAAAGCTTTCGCTCACTATCGTTGGTAAAATCAAAACTACTAAAAATCTATATCCACAAGGAAGGAGAAAGACCCAATGGCTAGAGAGTTCTCCTTAGAAAAAACTCGTAATATTGGTATCATGGCTCATATCGATGCTGGTAAAACGACGACTACTGAGCGCGTTCTTTACTACACAGGTCGTATCCACAAAATTGGAGAAACTCATGAAGGTGCATCACAAATGGACTGGATGGAGCAAGAACAAGAGCGTGGAATCACGATCACATCTGCTGCAACAACAGCAGCTTGGAAAGAACACCGTGTAAATATCATCGACACACCAGGACACGTAGACTTCACAGTTGAAGTTGAACGTTCCCTTCGTGTACTTGATGGTGCGGTAGCAGTACTAGATGCACAATCCGGTGTTGAACCACAAACTGAAACAGTTTGGCGCCAAGCTACAACTTACGGAGTACCACGTGTTGTTTTTGTTAACAAAATGGACAAAATCGGTGCGGATTTCTTATACTCCGTAAAAACTTTACATGAACGCCTTCAAGCGAATGCACACCCAATTCAGATACCAATCGGTGCTGAAGATGACTTCGAAGCAATCATTGACCTAGTGGAAATGAACGCAGTATTCTATGGTAACGACCTTGGTACTGATATCGAAGTTCGTGAAATTCCTGAAGAGCACATGGCAATAGCAGAAGAATACCGTGAGAAGTTAATAGAAGCAGTAGCAGAACTTGACGAAGAATTAATGGAAAAATACCTTGGCGGTGAAGAAATCACTAAAGAGGAATTGAAAGCAGCTATCCGTAAAGGTACTGTAAACGTTGAATTCTACCCAGTTATCTGTGGTTCTGCATTCAAAAACAAAGGTGTTCAGTTAATGCTAGATGCTGTAATCGACTACCTTCCATCTCCATTAGATGTACCTGCAATCAAAGGTATTCTACCGGATACAGATGAGGAAGTTGAACGTCATGCTGATGACAGCGAGCCATTCTCTGCGCTTGCTTTCAAAGTTATGACTGACCCTTATGTTGGTAAATTAACATTCTTCCGTGTATACTCTGGTACTTTGAGCTCCGGTTCATACGTACAAAACTCTACTAAAGGAAAACGCGAGCGTGTAGGACGTATCCTGCAAATGCATGCGAACTCCCGTCAAGAGATCTCAGAAGTACACGCTGGGGATATCGCCGCTGCTGTAGGTCTAAAAGATACTACAACTGGAGATACTCTATGTGAAGAAAAGAACCTGGTTATCTTGGAATCCATGGAATTCCCTGAGCCAGTTATCTCTCTTTCAATTGAACCTAAATCTAAAGCAGACCAAGACAAAATGTCTACTGCTCTTCAAAAGCTTCAAGAGGAAGATCCAACTTTCCGCGCTCATACTGACCAAGAAACTGGTCAAACTATCATCGAAGGTATGGGTGAGCTTCACTTAGATATTCTTGTTGACCGTATGCGTCGTGAGTTTAAAGTAGAAGCTAATGTTGGTGCACCTCAGGTTGCTTACCGTGAGACTTTCCGTACACCTGCACAGGTTGAAGGTAAGTTTGCTCGTCAATCCGGTGGACGTGGACAATACGGTCACGTTTGGATCGAGTTCTCACCTAATGAAGAAGGTAAAGGCTTCGAATTTGAAAATGCTATCGTTGGTGGTGTAGTACCACGTGAATACGTTCCTGCTGTACAAGCTGGTCTAGAAGACGCTCTTGACCGCGGTGTACTTGCTGGCTACCCATTAATCGATATTAAAGCAAAACTATTTGATGGTTCTTACCATGACGTTGACTCCTCTGAGATGGCATTTAAAGTAGCAGCATCTTTAGCACTTAAAAATGCAGCGAAAAAATGTAATCCCGTTATCCTTGAGCCAATGATGAGCGTTGAAGTTGTTATCCCTGAAGAGTACATGGGTGACATCATGGGTAATATCACAGCTCGTCGTGGACGTGTAGAAGGTATGGAAGCACGCGGTAACGCACAAGTTGTACGTGCTATGGTACCTCTATCTGAAATGTTCGGTTACGCAACAACATTGCGTTCCAACACTCAAGGACGTGGCGTGTTCTCTATGACTTTCGATCACTACGAAGAAGTTCCTAAGAGCATCGCTGAAGAGATTATCAAAAAAAATAAAGGTGAATAATTGATTTTCATTCTTTATTAAAGTATAACTACTTATGTAAGCCAAGATAGAAGACATTGTCAACTGTCTTGGCACATAGTATAAAATAACAATTTTCTTATATTAAAGGAGGAAATTCCTAAAATGGCAAAAGCTAAATTTGATCGTTCTAAACCACATGTTAATATCGGAACAATCGGTCACGTTGACCATGGTAAAACAACTTTAACAGCTGCAATCACTTCTGTACTTGCAAAAGTAGGTGGAGCTGAAGCTCGCGCTTACGACCAAATCGATGGTGCTCCAGAAGAAAGAGAACGTGGTATCACAATCTCTACTGCACACGTTGAGTATGAAACTGAAACTCGTCACTATGCACACGTTGACTGCCCAGGACACGCTGACTATGTTAAAAACATGATCACTGGTGCAGCACAAATGGACGGCGGTATCTTAGTAGTATCTGCTGCTGACGGCCCAATGCCACAAACTCGTGAGCACATCCTTCTTTCTCGTCAAGTAGGTGTACCTTACCTTGTTGTATTCATGAACAAATGTGACATGGTTGATGACGAAGAACTTCTTGAACTAGTTGAAATGGAAATTCGTGACCTTCTTTCTGAATACGAATTCCCTGGCGATGATATCCCAGTAATCAAAGGTTCTGCTCTTAAAGCTCTTGAAGGAGAAGCTGAGTGGGAAGAAAAAATCAACGAGCTTATGGCTGCTGTTGACGAATACATCCCAACTCCAACTCGTGACACTGACAAACCATTCATGATGCCAGTAGAGGACGTTTTCTCTATCACTGGTCGTGGAACAGTTGCTACTGGCCGTGTTGAACGTGGTCAAGTTAAAGTTGGTGACGTTATCGAAATCATCGGTCTTGCTGAAGAACCAAAATCTACAACTGTAACAGGTGTAGAAATGTTCCGTAAGCTTCTTGATTACGCTGAAGCTGGTGACAACATCGGAGCTCTTCTTCGTGGTGTAGCACGTGAAGAAATCCAACGTGGACAAGTACTTGCTAAACCAGGTACTATCAACCCACACACAAAATTCAAAGCAGAAGTTTACGTATTGTCTAAAGAAGAAGGCGGACGTCACACTCCATTCTTCTCTAACTACCGTCCACAATTCTACTTCCGTACAACTGACGTAACTGGTGTTGTAAACCTTCCAGAAGGAACTGAAATGGTTATGCCTGGAGACAACATCGAAATGTCTGTTGAACTAATTGCTCCAGTTGCGATCGAAGAAGGAACTAAGTTCTCTATTCGTGAAGGCGGACGTACAGTAGGCGCAGGCGTAGTTGCTAGCATTACTGAATAATTCTTACTTATTAAAACAGGCGGGTGTACAACCGCCTGTTTTTTTGTTTTGTTTTTTCCTGCGAAATGTGGGAAGTTGGATACGTTAATTTGTTCATATTAGGATTCATTCCCCAGCAAATATCTACCCTTATCTATTAATACAACCTCATATACACAATTCTCCACGCTGTTTACAAAAAATTGAAATTATTTAACACCCATAAACTTCCTACGATGTAAAAAATCAGATACAATAGATATATGCAAATTTTTAGTGGGGGACAAAGGATGATAGGAACGTTAAAATCTATGCTTCACCCTCGAGAAACAAACATCGAGATGAGAAGCGTAATGACAAAAACTCATTACATACTTTGGTTTGGTGGATTACTTCTATTTAGTACGATTTTATTTGGGGTCTATGGATATCTAGGGTTGGGCAGCGAAAACTTGTCAGTATATATGGAGACTGTAAAAGAAAACAGATGGGAAATGACCAAGGTTTTATACTTCATTGGCAAACTAGCTGCTGGTCTCTTATATCCGTTATTATTCACACTATATTTTACAGTACTATTTTGGATCGTATTTGAGGACCTCTCATTTCGAGGAGTGTGGAAGCTTCAGCTTATTCCTTTAATAGTGATGCTCATAGCGAAAACAATAGAACTAATATTTATGCTGTTACTCAGGGTACCTGAACACTCATCACCATTTAGTCTAGGGATCATGACGCAAATGCTAACACCACAGATCTTTTGGGTAGAATTAGCTGCAAATATTACTATATTTGTACTGTTGGCAGGCTATCTTCAATATCGAATTTTCCACAAGTCACTTGATTATAGTAAAAAGAGAGTGATTATAACTGTATCATTATCCTGGATAATATATATATTGCTGGATGGTGCAACGGATACATTATTTAGAATCATGAAGGTGATTATATGAATTTTAGCCTTAGGGAGAAAAAATGGTCTCTTGTATCCTTAGCTGTATTTTTATTTATACTTACAAATACCATTATTATTTACAAAATAGATAAAATTGATCGTACAGTCCTTATTACAGACCCTTATATCACGAAAAAAGGTACATTAAAGGAAACGCTTCAAACGGAAGGGAAGGCTGAGCCTTCTGAGATATATAAGATTTATTATGAAGAACCTAGAGGGATGCTCGATGAGATCCTGGTGGAAGAGGGAGAGGATGTCCAAGTAGGAACGCCATTGCTAACCTACATTATAGATAACGATAGCAGCGATGTTATAAAACAATTAGAAAATGCTAACAAACGTCTCTCTATGAAAATAGATAAATTAAATGAAGATATATCCGTGCTCCAGTCAGAAGTCCAAGAGTATGAAAGCTTGCAGACTGTTGAAGAAGAGGAGAAAGAACCGGATTTAGATAACACACGAATATTGGAGTATGAGATAAAAAACATAGAATATGAAATTAAGATGATCGAGCTGCAAATTGAGGATAATCAAACACAGATAGATATGGCCAACAGTGCTGAAGATCAAATTACAATAGAAAGTAAAATTGATGGAACTATTGTGCATAGGAATGATTTTAGCAGAACAGCAGATAATCCGTTATTGACTATTATGAATCAAGCCTCTTTAGTAGTGGACGTTTTGGTTGGGGAAGATGACATCCAGCGAATAAAACTGGATCAGGAGGTCATCATTAAACCAAAGCATTTGGATTCAAAATTGATTACTGGCAAGGTAATAAAAATAAGTGATGTTCCGTTTAGTGAGGATCATAAGAAAGATAAAAGCTTCTATAATATATCGATTCAACCAGAAAATCTAAGTGAATCATCAGAAGAAAGTACAGAGAGTCAGATTTTAATCGGATCACATGTGGCTGCTGATATCACATTGAAGGAACTTAACAATGTAGTAGTTCTTCCAAAGAAAACTTTGGCAGGAAATCATGTGGTGCTTCTTGAAAAGGGAAAGCTGAAACAAAAAAAGATTACGGCAGGATTAGAATTCGATGAAAAGGTAGCCGTAACCAAAGGGCTTAAAGAAAAACAACGTATACTTCCTGCAGCTGATGCGAGCATTAAGGGTGATACAAGGTACATAAAATTCGTGGACTTTGATCACATAAATAAGAAGGCTTATAAACAATTTAATAATGAAGAGAGATTGTGGTTACTGGCACGAGGTCTCATACAATAATCAGTTGGTGAGTGGTGAGAGAGGAACAAGCTTCCCTCTCTTTTGTTATTTACATGTAAGAGAAAGCTAGTATATTTATGGAAAGAAGAACGATAACTTGAAAAAGTAGAAGTGAGATTGTATACTAATATTCGTGTGATAGAAGAAATTATTTTTAACTGTTGCATACCCAGAAAGTATAATGTATAATAGACAATGTTGGTCTTTTCATTGCGATGATGTGGAAGGTTGCTGACACACCCGGCCGCTTTGCCATGGCGCGTGTGTAAGGAGATTTCCACGGAGAATGTCTATTACAAAATAGGCGATAAAGGAGGGAAAATAATGGCAAAACAAAAGATTCGCATTCGTTTAAAAGCATATGATCACAGAATTCTTGATCAATCTGCTGAGAAAATTGTAGAAACTGCAAAACGTTCTGGTGCAGCTGTTTCCGGTCCGATTCCACTTCCGACTGAGAAAAACGTGTACACGATCCTACGTGCGGTTCATAAATACAAAGATTCTCGTGAGCAATTCGAAATGCGCACACACAAACGTCTAATCGACATTGTAAATCCTACACCACAAACTGTAGATTCACTAATGCGTTTAGATTTGCCGTCTGGCGTAGATATCGAAATCAAATTATAATCGTTCTATAAAAATAAAAAAGAAAACACTAGGAGGTGTGACTCATGACCAAAGGAATCTTAGGTAGAAAAATCGGTATGACTCAAGTATTCGCTGAGAACGGTGAACTTATCCCGGTAACAGTTGTTGAAGCAGTACCAAACGTTGTTCTTCAAAAGAAATCTGTTGAAAATGATGGCTACGAAGCTATCCAACTAGGTTACGAAGATCTTCGCGAAATGCTTTACAACAAACCACAACAAGGACACGCTGCTAAAGCGAACACTGCTCCTAAGCGCTTCGCTCGCGAAATTCGCGATGCAGATCTCAATAACTATGAGGTAGGTCAAGAAGTCAAGGTAGATCTTTTCGCTGAAGGCGAAATCGTTGATGTAACAGGAATCTCAAAAGGTAAAGGTTTCCAAGGACCAATTAAGCGTCACAACCAATCTCGTGGCCCAATGTCTCACGGATCTCGTTACCATCGTCGTCCTGGTTCAATGGGACCAGTTGCTCCAAACCGCGTATTCAAAGGCAAAAAACTTGCTGGACGTATGGGTGGAACTCAAATCACTGTACAAAACCTTGAAATCGTTAAGGTTGATGCAGAACGTAACGTAATCCTTATCAAAGGTAACGTTCCTGGACCTAAAAAAGCTTTACTTAAAATCAAAAGCGCGGTTAAAGCGAACTAATCTATCGAGAAAGGAGGAAAATCGCAATGCCGAAAATTGCTCTTTTAAACCAAGCTGGTTCTCAAGTAGGCGATATCGAGCTTAACGAATCAGTATTTGGTATTGAACCAAATGAGAGTGTTGTAACTGAAGCAATCCTTATGCAAAGAGCGTCTTTGCGCCAAGGAACTCATAAAGTTAAAAATCGTTCTGAAGTAAGTGGCGGTGGCCGTAAACCATGGCGTCAAAAAGGAACTGGACGTGCTCGTCAAGGTTCTATCCGTTCCCCACAATGGCGTGGTGGTGGTGTGGTATTCGGACCAACACCAAGAAGCTACTCTTACAAACTTCCTAAGAAAGTACGTCGTTTAGCTATTAAATCTGTACTTTCCGCTAAAGTGAACGAAGAAAACGTAATCGTTCTTGATGCTTTAACTTTTGAAGCACCAAAAACTAAAGAATTCACAGCTGTATTAAAAGGCTTGAATACTGAAAACAAAAAAGCGTTGATCGTAACTGCGGATGTAGACGAAAACGTTGCACTTTCCGGTCGTAACATTCCGGGAGTAACAATCGTTGAAGCTAACGCTATTAACGTATTGGATGTTGTAGGGCATGAGAAGTTAATCATGACTAAAACAGCTGTTGAAAAAATAGAGGAGGTGCTTGGATAATGGAAGCACGTGATATTATTAAGCGCCCCGTCATTACTGAAAGCTCAGCTGACATCATGGCCGATAAAAAATACACTTTTGAAGTTGACGTAAGAGCTAATAAAACTCAAATCAAAGATGCTGTTGAAGAAATCTTTGAAGTTAAAGTTGAAAAAGTTAACGTTATGAACTACAAAGGTAAATTCAAACGCATGGGTAAACATGCTGGATATACAAACAAACGCCGTAAAGCGATTGTTAAACTAACTGCTGATAGCAAAGAAATCGAATTCTTTGAAGCATAATTTCTAAAGAAAAGGAGGGACACAACATGGCGATTAAAAAGTATAAACCTACCAGTAATGGTCGTCGCGGAATGACTGTTTCCGATTTCGCTGAAATTACAACGGATCAACCGGAAAAATCATTATTAGCACCTTTACACAGAAAAGGTGGCCGTAACAACCAAGGTAAGTTAACTGTTCGTCATCAAGGTGGCGGTCACAAGCGCCAATACCGTATCATTGATTTCAAACGTGATAAAGATGGCATTCCAGGACGCGTTGCTACTATCGAGTACGATCCAAACCGTTCTGCTAACATTGCACTAATCAATTATGTTGATGGGGAAAAACGTTACATTCTTGCTCCGAAAAACTTGGTGGTAGGCATGGAAATCATGTCTGGACCAGAAGCGGATATCAAAGTAGGTAATGCTCTTCCATTAATTAATATCCCAGTGGGTACTGTTATCCACAATATCGAGTTGAAACCTGGCAAGGGAGGACAATTAGTTCGTTCTGCAGGTACTTCTGCTCAAGTTCTAGGTAAAGAAGGACGCTACGTACTAGTACGTCTTAATTCCGGAGAGGTTCGTATGATACTTGCTACTTGCCGTGCAACAATCGGTCAAGTTGGTAACGAGCAACACGAACTTATCAACATCGGTAAAGCGGGACGTTCTCGTTGGTTAGGTAAACGCCCTACTGTACGTGGTTCTGTAATGAACCCAGTAGATCACCCACACGGTGGTGGTGAAGGTAGAGCACCTATCGGACGTAAGTCTCCAATGACTCCATGGGGCAAACCAGCTCTTGGATTCAAGACTCGTAAAAAGAAAAACAAATCAGACAAATTTATTGTTCGTCGTCGTAAAAAATAACGCGGTTGTACTACGGTTCGCGTGTAGAACCGTAGAGCAATCACGAAGGGAGGCACAAACATGGGTCGCAGCCTAAAAAAAGGACCATTTGTTGACGATCATCTCATCAAGAAGGTTGAAGCATTGAATGAAGCTGACAAGAAACAAGTTATCAAAACTTGGTCAAGACGTTCTACAATCTTCCCACAATTCATCGGACACACAGTTGCTGTATACGATGGACGCAAACACGTACCAGTTTATGTAACGGAAGACATGGTAGGCCACAAGTTCGGTGAATTCGCACCAACTCGCGCTTACAAAGGTCATGCCGGAGACGATAAGAAAACAAGACGTTAATCAGAGAGGAGGGCATAAATATGCAAGCAAAAGCTGTTGCTAGAACAGTTCGTATTGCTCCTCGTAAAGCTCGTTTAGTATTAGATCTAATCCGAGGTAAGCAAGTAGGCGAAGCAGTTGCTATTCTTAACTTAACTCCGAAAGCAGCTTCCCCTGTTATCGAAAAAGTATTAAAATCTGCTGTTGCAAACGCAGAACACAACTACGATATGGACGTTAACTCGCTTGTCATTTCTGAAGCCTATGCTAACGAAGGACCAACACTTAAACGTTTCCGTCCACGTGCAATGGGTCGTGCAAGCGCGATTAACAAACGCACAAGCCACATCACAATCGTTGTATCAGAAAAGAAGGAGGGATAATCCGTGGGTCAAAAGGTAAATCCGGTCGGTATGCGTATCGGGATCATCCGTGATTGGGAATCCAAATGGTTCGCAGAAAAGGACTACGCTAAACTTTTGCACGAAGACATTAAAGTACGTGAGTACATTATGAAACGTCTTCACGATGCATCTGTTTCTAAAATCGAAATCGAACGTGCTGCAAACCGCGTGAACATTTCTATCCACACTGCAAAACCTGGTATGGTTATCGGTAAAGGTGGTACAGAAGTTGAAGCGCTTCGTAAAGCACTTAATCAATTAACTGAAAAACGTGTTCACATCAACATCATTGAAATCAAGAGAGCTGATTTGGACGCTAAATTAGTAGCGGAAAATATCGCGCGTCAATTAGAAAACCGTGTATCTTTCCGTCGTGCACAAAAACAAACTATCCAACGTGCAATGCGCGCTGGTGCAAAAGGTATCAAAACTCAAGTATCTGGACGTTTAGGTGGAGCTGATATCGCTCGTGCTGAACACTACAGTGAAGGAACTGTTCCACTTCATACTCTTCGCGCTGACATCGACTATGCTACAGCAGAAGCGGACACTACTTACGGAAAGCTTGGAGTAAAAGTATGGATCTATCGTGGAGAAGTCCTTCCTACCAAGAAGAAGTCTGTGGAAGGAGGAAAATAATATGTTATTGCCTAAACGCGTAAAACATCGCCGTGAACACCGCGGAAAGATGAGAGGCCGTGCAAAAGGCGGTACAGAAGTAGCATTCGGTGAATACGGTCTACAAGCTCTTGAGGCTTCTTGGATCACAAACCGTCAAATCGAAGCAGCTCGTATCGCAATGACTCGTTATATGAAACGTGGCGGTAAAGTTTGGATTAAAATTTTCCCTCACAAACCATACACTGCAAAACCTTTAGAAGTACGTATGGGTTCCGGTAAAGGGGCACCTGAAGGTTGGGTAGCAGTAGTAAAACCTGGTAAAATTATGTTCGAAATCGCTGGAGTATCTGAAGAGGTAGCACGTGAAGCCCTTCGTCTTGCAGCTCACAAACTTCCAGTAAAATGCAAGTTTGTAAAACGTGAAGAAATTGGTGGTGAAGCAAATGAAATCTAATGAGATCCGTGATTTAACCACTGCCGAAATAGAACAAAAACTTAAAGCACTTAAAGAAGAGCTTTTTAACCTTCGCTTCCAGCTTGCTACAGGACAATTAGAAAATCCTGCACGTATTCGTGAAGTTCGCAAAGCGATTGCACGTATGAAAACAGTTGTACGTGAAAGAGAGCTCAACGTAAACAATTGATAATGAGAGGAGGTTCACACAATGAGTGAACGCAACCAGCGCAAAGTATACACTGGCCGTGTTGTTTCTGACAAAATGGATAAAACAATCTCTGTTGTCGTTGAAACAAAGAAAACACATCCTTTGTATGGCAAACGCGTGAAATACTCCAAAAAATATAAAGCTCATGATGAAATGAATGAAGCAAAAGTTGGCGATATCGTTAAGATTATGGAAACTCGCCCATTATCCGCAACTAAACGCTTCCGTTTAGTAGAAGTTGTAGAAAAAGCGGTTATCATTTAATATAAATGTTTCGGATTTAGTAATTCCGAAGGGAGGTTACGCAGATGATTCAACAGGAATCTCGTTTGAAAGTAGCTGACAACTCTGGTGCTCGTGAAGTACTTACAATCAAAGTTCTTGGCGGTTCCGGTAGAAAAACAGCTAATATTGGTGATGTAATCGTATGTACGGTCA
Source organism: Pradoshia sp. Z4_20 (assembly GCF_058216035.1). NCBI lineage: Bacteria > Bacillati > Bacillota > Bacilli > Caryophanales > Bacillaceae > Pradoshia > Pradoshia sp. Z4_20. The sequence continues at coordinate 20,100 of NZ_JBZAJD010000011.1, read as the reverse complement.
AACAAGCAACACCAGGAGGCGTTGTTAAAAAAGGTGACGTTGTGAAGGCAGTTGTTGTTCGTACTAAACGCGGCGTTCGTCGTACAGATGGTTCATACATTCGATTCGACGAAAATGCATGCGTGATTATTCGTGATGACAAGAGCCCTCGTGGAACACGTATTTTTGGACCTGTTGCTCGTGAACTTCGCGACAGCAACTTCATGAAAATCGTTTCACTAGCTCCTGAAGTTCTTTAATAAACAGTGATATAGACTTTTCAAGGAGGTGCGAATCTCGTGCATGTAAAAAAAGGTGATAAAGTAGTAGTCATCTCCGGCAAGGATAAAGGGAAACAAGGCGTAGTTCTTGAAGCATTCCCTAAGAAAGATCGTGTTCTTGTTGAAGGTGTAAATATTGTAAAGAAACACGCTAAGCCTTCTCAAGCGAACCCACAAGGTGGTATTTTCGAACAAGAAGCAGCGATTCATGTTTCTAACGTTATGATTATTGATCCTAAGACTGGTAACCCTACTCGTGTAGGCTATCAAACAGTCGACGGCAAAAAAGTACGTGTAGCAAAAAAATCAGGTGAATCTTTAGATAAATAAGTCATAAACGAAGGGAGGTACAACAAGTGAACCGCCTTAAGGAAAAATATCAAAAAGAAATTACTCCTGCTCTAATGAGCAAGTTTGAATACAATTCAGTAATGCAAGTTCCTAAACTTGAAAAAATCGTTGTGAACATGGGTGTCGGCGATGCCGTTTCAAACGCGAAAGCATTGGACACTGCTGTAGAAGAATTAGCAACTATCACTGGTCAAAAACCAGTTGTAACTAAAGCTAAGAAATCTATCGCTGGTTTCCGTCTTCGTGAAGGCATGGCAATCGGTTGTAAAGTAACTCTACGCGGAGAGCGTATGTATGAGTTCCTTGATAAATTGATTGCAGTTTCCCTACCACGTGTACGTGACTTCCGTGGAATCTCCAAAAAAGCATTCGACGGTCGTGGTAACTACACATTAGGTGTTAAGGAACAGTTGATTTTCCCTGAAATCGACTACGATAAAGTAAACAAAGTCCGCGGCATGGACATTGTTATCGTAACGACAGCTAATACTGACGAAGAAGCTCGTGAGCTTCTAACTCAATTCGGAATGCCATTCCAAAAGTAATCGCTAAATAAGGGAGGCGAAAAAGTGGCTAAGAAATCAATGATCGTGAAACAACAACGTACACCAAAGTTTAAAGTACAAGAGTACACACGTTGCGAACGCTGCGGCCGTCCGCATTCTGTATACCGCAAATTTAAACTTTGCCGTATTTGTTTCCGTGAACTAGCATATAAAGGACAAATTCCAGGCATTAAAAAAGCTAGCTGGTAAAACCCGAAAACGGGAAGGAGGTTATCATTGTGGTAATGACAGATCCAATTGCAGATTTGCTAACTCGCATTCGTAATGCGAACATGGTTCGTCACGATAAATTGGAAGTTCCAGCTTCCAAAATGAAAAAGGATGTAGCTGATATCTTGAAACGTGAAGGTTTCATCCGTGACGTAGAATTTATTGAAGATAATAAACAAGGTATCTTGCGTATCTTCTTAAAATATGGTGCTAACAACGAGCGCGTAATTACTGGTATCAAACGTATCAGTAAACCAGGTCTTCGTGTATACGCAAAAGCAGGAGATGTTCCTCGCGTATTAAACGGTCTTGGAATCGCAATCGTATCTACTTCTCAAGGTGTTATCTCTGATAAAGAAGCACGCGCTAAGAAAATTGGCGGAGAAGTAATCGCGTACGTATGGTAATAAACATTTCACTGATGAATGGAGGTGCACGAAATGTCCCGCGTAGGTAAAAAACCTGTAGAAATTCCAGCTGGAGTTACAGTTACTTTGAACGGAAATACAGTAACTGTTAAAGGACCAAAAGGTGAATTGACTCGTACTTTTCACTCTGATATCGAAATCAAAGTTGAAGATAATATCGTAAATGTATCCCGTCCAACTGATGAAAAACTTCATCGTTCATTGCACGGTACTACACGCGCTATCATCGCTAACATGGTTGAAGGTGTCTCCCAAGGCTTCGAAAGAAATCTTGAGTTAATCGGGGTTGGTTATCGTGCTCAAAAACAAGGTAAGAAACTTGTATTGAATGTAGGATACTCTCACCCAGTTGAGATCGAACCAGAAGAAGGAATTGAAATTGAAGTTCCTGCTAACACAAAAATCACAATCAAGGGTACTGACAAGGAGCGCGTTGGAGCTTTAGCTGCTAACATCCGCGATGTACGTCCTCCTGAACCTTACAAAGGTAAAGGTATCCGTTATGCTGGCGAACAAGTTCGTCGTAAAGAAGGTAAAACTGGTAAGTAAAGGCCCTAAAGCTTAGGAAAGGAGTGTCGTAAATGATCACGAAGGCTAACAAAAACGCTACTCGTAAGAAAAGACATGCACGTGTCCGCGCTAAATTAGCGGGTACACCGTCTCGTCCGCGTTTAAATGTTTTCCGATCCAATAAGCACATTTATGCACAGCTTATTGATGATGCTAATGGTGTTACTTTAGCTAGTGCATCAACACTTGATAAAGAAATTAGCCTTGAGTCCACTAGTAACGTGGATGCAGCTAAAAAAGTTGGCGAAGTAATCGCTAAACGTGCTGTAGAAAAAGGTGTTTCCGAAGTTGTTTTTGACCGTGGAGGATACTTATATCACGGACGTATACAAGCACTTGCAGATGCTGCACGTGAAAACGGATTACAATTCTAATAGACAAAGGAGGGACATATTAGATGCGTCGCATTGATCCAAATAAATTAGAACTTGAAGAACGCGTAGTTACAGTCAACCGCGTAGCGAAAGTTGTTAAAGGCGGACGTCGTTTCCGTTTCACAGCGCTAGTGGTTGTCGGAGATAAAAATGGGCATGTAGGATTCGGTACTGGTAAAGCACAAGAGGTGCCAGATGCAATCCGTAAAGCTGTTGAGGATGCGAAGAAAAACCTGGTTACTGTACCAATGGTTGGAGTTACAATTCCTCATGAAGTAATCGGACGTTTCGGATCTGGTGAAATCTTAATGAAGCCAGCTTCTGAAGGTACTGGAGTTATCGCTGGTGGACCAGTTCGTGCCGTGCTTGAATTAGCAGGTATCGCTGATATCCTTTCCAAATCTCTAGGCTCTAACACACCTATCAATATGGTACGTGCTACTATTGATGGCATTAAACAAATGAAAAGTGCGGAAGAAGTTGCAAAATTGCGCGGTAAATCTGTAGAGGAACTGTTAGGATAAGGAGGGAAATCAAATGGCTAACAAATTAGAAATTACCCTCACGCGTAGCTTAATCGGTCGTCCTGAAGATCAACGCGTAACAGTAAATACTCTTGGTCTTAAAAAAATGCACCAAACTGTAGTGCATAACGACAATGACGCTATTCGCGGTATGATTAACAAGGTATCTCACCTTGTTACTGTTAAAGAAATCTAAGCTTACTAACGTTTATATAAGGAGGTGCCAGCATGAAACTTCATGAATTAAAACCTGCAGAAGGTTCTCGTAAAGAACGCAAACGCGTAGGCCGCGGTATTGGTTCAGGTCATGGTAAAACTGCCACTAAAGGACACAAAGGTCAAAACGCCCGTTCCGGCGGTGGAGTAAGACCAGGATTTGAAGGGGGTCAAACTCCTTTATTCAGACGTTTACCTAAACGCGGATTTACAAACATTCATCGTAAAGAATACGCAGCAGTTAACCTTGAAAAATTAAATCGCTTTGAAGATGGTACTGAAGTAACACCTGAATTGTTAATCGAAACAGGTGTTGTGAAAAGCGAAAAAGCAGGAATCAAAATTCTTGCAAAGGGTAACGTAGAGAAAAAATTAACAGTTAAAGCACACAAATTCTCTGCAGCTGCTAAAGAAGCGATTGAAGCCGCAGGCGGTAAAACTGAGGTGATTTAATGTTCCGTACATTGCGTAATTTCATGCGAGTGAAAGATATCAGGAATAAAATTCTCTTTACTCTTGCAATGCTGGTTATCTATCGCATCGGGTGCTTTATACCTGTTCCCGGTGTGAATGCAGACATTCTTGCAATGAACGATGAGTTAAGTGTATTTGGAGTTTTGAACTTCTTCGGTGGTGGAGCTTTAAGTAACTTCTCTATCCTTGCAATGGGGATCATGCCATATATTACGGCTTCGATCATCATCCAGCTATTGCAAATGGATGTAGTTCCTAAATTTGCAGAATGGGCAAAGCAAGGTGAAGTTGGAAGGCGTAAATTAGCTCAGTTTACCCGCTATGGAACCATAGTTCTTGGATTTATTCAAGCACTTGGAATGTCATATGGTTTTAATAACATGGCTAATGGAGCTTTGATTGATAATCCAGGAATTACGACATATCTGTTAATAGCTACTGTATTAACAGCCGGTACCGCATTTCTATTGTGGCTCGGTGAACAAATCACTTCTAAGGGAGTAGGAAACGGAATTTCGATCCTTATCTTCGCGGGTATCGTATCGGCAATTCCTTCTACGCTCAACCAGGTTTATGCATCCATGTTCGAAGATGCTGGAGATGCATTATTCCTTAATATAGCAATTGCTGTATTGATTGTACTTGCAATCATCGCTGTAGTTGTTGGTGTAATATTTATTCAACAGGCAAACAGAAAAGTACCTATTCAATACGCTAAGCAGGTTTCAGGTAAAAGTCCAGTCGGTGGACACAACACACATTTACCTTTAAAAGTAAACTCTGCTGGTGTTATTCCGGTTATCTTTGCAGTTTCCTTTATTATTACTCCGCCAACAATTGCATCATTTTTCGGTGAGAATAGTGTAACAACATGGATTACTAAAACATTTGATTACACACAACCCGTTGGAATGATCCTTTACGTTGCTTTGATTATTGCATTCTCCTATTTCTATGCTTTTATTCAGGTTAATCCGGAGCAATTGTCTGAAAATCTGAAGAAGCAAGGTGGATATGTACCAGGAATACGTCCAGGCAAAGCCACTCAGGAATACTTCACGAGAGTATTATACCGATTGACTTTTGTTGGGGCTCTATTCCTTTCATTCATCGCAGTGCTTCCTGTAATATTTATCAAGCTAGGCAATCTTCCATCATCTGCCCAAATAGGTGGAACGAGTCTCTTGATTATAGTTGGGGTAGCCTTGGATACAATGAAGCAATTAGAATCGCAACTTGTAAAAAGACATTACAAAGGTTTTATTAAATAAAAGGTTTCGGGGACTATTATGCTCCCCAAGCCTATTATTGTTTAGGGGGAAAAAGTGTGAATCTTGTATTAATGGGACTGCCAGGAGCCGGTAAAGGTACTCAGGCAGAAAGAATAGTAGAAGAATACAACATCCCTCATATCTCTACTGGAGATATGTTTCGGGCAGCTATGAAAGAGGAAACACCACTTGGTTTAGAAGCTAAATCATATATGGATAAAGGTGAACTGGTACCGGATGCAGTTACAATCGGTATCGTACGTGAACGTTTAGCTAAAGATGATTGCCAAAAAGGCTTTTTGCTAGATGGATTTCCACGCACAGTTGCTCAGGCTGAAGCACTTGAACAGCTTTTAGCTGAAATGGATCGTCAATTAGACTATGTCATTAATATACAAGTCAATAAAGATAGCTTGTTAGAACGATTGACAGGCCGCCGCATCTGTAAAGATTGCGGAGCTACCTACCACCTAGTATTTAATCCTCCTGCCAAAGAAGGCGTGTGCGACCGCTGTGGTGGAGAGTTGTACCAAAGAGCTGATGATAACATCGATACGGTGCAAACCCGTCTCGAAGTAAACATTCAACAGTCGCAGCCACTGATTACCTTCTATGAAGGAAAAGGATATTTACGAAATCTTGACGGACAACAACCGATTGATAAAGTCTTCGCGGATATAGAAGAGCTTCTCGGGAGCTTGTCTCGATGATCATTTGTAAAACCCAACGCGAGATTGAAATCATGCGTGAAGCTGGGCGTATTGTTGCTCTGACACATCAGGAACTGCAAAAATACATTAAACCCGGTGTTTCAACAAAGGAACTGGATGCTATTGCGGAAAAGTTTATACGCAAACATAATGCAATTCCGTCCTTTAAAGGGTATAATGGTTTTCGTGGCAGTGTTTGTACATCCGTTAACAACGAACTTGTACATGGCATTCCTGGGGATAAGACATTAAAAAACGGCGACATTATCAGCATTGATATTGGTGCACAACTTAATGGCTATCACGGCGATTCAGCATGGACCTATCCAGTTGGAGACATTGATGATGAAACCAGGAGACTGCTTCAAGTAACAGAAACATCCCTCTATAAGGGGATTTCGGAAATAAAGCCAGGCCAACGTCTCTCTAATATCTCACATGCTATTCAAACATATGTCGAGGAAAACGGCTTTTCTATAGTAAGAGAGTATGTCGGACACGGTATCGGTCAAGACTTACATGAAGCACCGCAATTGCCTCACTTTGGTCCGCCGAATAAAGGCCCAAGATTGAAGCAGGGAATGGTGCTGTGTGTTGAGCCAATGGTGAATGCAGGAAGCCGCTATGTTCAAACATTAGCCGACAACTGGACAGTTGTTACAGTTGATGGGAAGAACTGTGCTCATTTTGAGCATACCATTGCGATTACCGAAGAAGGCTATGAAATCTTAACATTAGTTTAAATGTAGGTGATCTTGATTGGTCCAAAAGGATAGATCTCCCCGGTTGGGACAATTTGTTCGGGTCACTCAAGGCAGGGATACCGATCAATATGCCATAATTGTAAAAATTATAGATGAAAAGTTTGTTTGTATTGCTGACGGAGACAAGCGTAAGTTTGATTCTGCCAAGCGTAAAAACATACTTCATCTTCATTTGTACGAAGACTGGTCTCAGGAAGTGGAGAGCAGTTTAGGGGAAACAGGTCGCGTAACGAACGGAAAGCTCCGTTTCGCTTTGACTTATTTTATGAAAAGCCAAGAGAAGAAGGGAGAAGAACTGTAATGGCAAAAGATGATGTTATTGAAGTTGAGGGTACAGTTACTGAGACTTTACCAAACGCTATGTTTAAAGTTGAATTAGAGAATGGCCATACTGTCCTTGCCCATGTATCAGGCAAAATCAGAATGCATTTCATTCGTATTCTGCCAGGTGATAAAGTGACGGTAGAGCTATCTCCTTATGACTTGACCCGCGGAAGAATTACGTATCGTTTTAAATAATCTCGGTTGCACTCCGCATTTTATAAGGAGGGAAAACAATGAAAGTCAGACCATCAGTAAAACCAATCTGCGAAAAATGTAAAGTTATCCGTAGAAACGGTAAAGTAATGGTTATTTGTGAAAACCCAAAACATAAGCAAAAACAAGGGTAATATTTGAAGGAGGTGCACATAAATGGCACGTATTGCAGGTGTAGATATTCCTCGTGAAAAACGAGTTGTTATTTCTTTAACTTATATTTTCGGTATTGGTAGACCAACTGCTGAAAAAGTACTTGCAGAAGCTGGAGTTTCTCAAGATACTCGCGTACGCGATCTTACTGAAGATGAATTGAACAAAATCCGTGATATTATCGATGGATACAAAGTAGAAGGTGACCTTCGACGTGAAGTTTCCTTAAACATCAAACGTTTAATGGAAATCGGTTGCTACCGTGGATTACGCCACAGAAGAGGACTTCCTGTTCGTGGACAAAACACTAAAAACAACGCACGTACTCGTAAAGGCCCACGTAAAACTGTTGCTAACAAGAAAAAATAATAAGTAAGGAGGTTTTGTCGATATGGCACGCAAAACGAACACACGCAAACGCCGCGTGAAAAAGAATGTAGAGTCAGGTATTGCTCACATTCGTTCTACTTTCAACAACACAATTGTTACAATTACTGATGCACACGGAAATGCTATTTCTTGGTCAAGTGCTGGTGCACTTGGTTTCAGAGGTTCCCGTAAATCTACACCATTTGCAGCGCAAATGGCAGCAGAAACTGCAGCTAAAACTTCTATGGAACATGGTATGAAAACTTTAGAAGTTACTGTTAAAGGCCCAGGATCTGGTCGTGAAGCAGCTATTCGTGCATTACAAGCAGCTGGTCTTGAAGTTACTGCAATTAAAGACGTAACTCCAGTACCTCATAATGGTTGCCGCCCGCCTAAACGCCGTCGTGTATAATATTGTTTGAATAGAATTTATTTCCCTGTCTATAATGGGGTAATATAGTGATTTTTCTTTTCTCAAGGAAATCACAAATATGTTGCGCACATTGGGAGTATATATTGGGGAATTTCGGTTAGATGCAAACCACTACCTTCTTCTAGCCGGGGTTTCGACGTTACGAAGGAGGGTATTGTTGAATGATCGAGATAGAAAAACCAAAAATTGAAACGGTTCAAATCAGCGAAGACGGAAAATATGGTAAGTTCATCGTTGAACCACTTGAGCGTGGATATGGAACAACTTTGGGTAACTCCTTACGTCGTATCCTACTATCCTCATTGCCTGGTGCTGCCGTTACATCTATTCAAATAGATGGTGTGCTCCATGAGTTCTCTACTATTGAGGGTGTAGAAGAAGATGTAACTGCTATTATCCTAAATATTAAGAAACTCGCATTAAAGATTTATTCTGATGAAGAAAAGACTCTTGAAATTGATGTTCAGGGGGAAGGGGCAGTAACGGCTGCAGATATTACACATGATAGCGATGTGGAAATCCTAAACCCGGATTTACTGATAGCTCACCTTTCTAAAAAAGCTCACTTGCGTATGCGCTTGGTAGCTAGAAGAGGAAGAGGCTACACGCCAGCTGATCAAAACAAACGTGATGATCAACCAATCGGTGTAATCCCTATTGATTCCATTTACACACCAGTATCTCGGATGACATATCAAGTTGAAAACACTCGTGTAGGTCAACTGACAAACTATGATAAACTTACAATCGATGTATGGACTGATGGAAGCACTGGTCCAAAAGAAGCTATAGCTTTAGGTGCGAAGATTGTAACAGAACATCTGAATATCTTTGTTGGTTTAACAGACGAAGCTCAAAATGCTGAAATTATGGTTGAAAAAGAAGAAGACCAAAAAGAAAAAGTTTTGGAAATGACAATTGAAGAGCTTGATCTTTCTGTTCGTTCTTACAACTGTTTAAAGCGTGCTGGTATTAATACAGTACAAGAGCTTGCTAATAAGACTGAAGAAGATATGATGAAAGTTCGTAATCTTGGCCGTAAATCACTTGAAGAAGTGAAAGCTAAGCTAGAAGAACTAGGTCTTTCCCTACGTAAAGACGATTAATGAATGAATAGATAGAATCAGTTATTTCAACAAAGGAGGGAAACTTTCATGGCATACAGAAAGTTAGGACGTACAAGCGCACAGCGTAAAGCAATGCTTCGCGATTTGGCTACTGATTTAATTATCAACGAGCGTATCGAAACGACTGAAACTCGTGCGAAAGAATTACGTTCCGTAGTCGAAAAAATGATTACTTTAGGTAAACGCGGAGATTTACATGCACGCCGTCAAGCTGCTGCATACATCCGTCACGAAGTAGCAAACGCTGAAACTGGGCAAGATGCAGTTCAAAAATTATTTGCTGATATCGCGCCTCGTTACGAAGAGCGTCAAGGTGGATACACTAGAATCATGAAAATTGGTCCACGTCGTGGAGACGCAGCACCAATGGTAATTATCGAGTTAGTTTAATGATGTAAGGGTAGGGGTGGACAGAGTATCTGACACCCATATCCTATATTAAATACCTTAATCCAATGATTCTGGTATAAGCTAACTAAAGCATCATGCGTTTACGCATGTGCTTTACTCTTATTTTACTGAATAATCCAAAAAACGATAGAGCGTTACGATAGGCATGAATTGGGTGACGATCCAATTGATGTTTGTCTAGCTCTCGCACCCCTTGTACAGACAAAACGTACGTTGTCTGACATTAAGATAAGTGAATGCTGCTCTTAATTCAGGAAATCCATTGGGATAATCCGGAAGGGGTGCAGCGTTTTTTTATATCCAAAAATAGTTGAGCTAAGCAGAGAATAGAGCAGCACAGGGAGGAAGCTATGAGTAAACCGTTGGCTGAAGTTAGTAATATATCCTTTCAATATGAAGCGAAGACGAATAAAGCTCTGGATAATGTATCGTTTAAAGTCCAGGAAGGTGAATGGCTCGCTATTGTTGGGCATAATGGTTCCGGCAAATCAACATTGGCCAAGCTATTAATAGGGCTCTATTTTGCTAATGAAGGAACGATCATGGTCAATGATATGGTCATGAGCGAAGGCACTGTTTGGGATATCCGACAGCATATTGGAATGGTCTTTCAAAATCCTGATAATCAGTTTGTAGGTACAACTGTGCAGGATGATGTGGCTTTTGGTTTAGAAAACGCCGGCATTGAGAGAGAGGATATGATAAACCGTGTCCAGGATGCATTAAGGAAAGTTCGCATGGATGAGTTTCTCGATCAAGAGCCGCACCATTTATCAGGTGGACAAAAGCAACGTGTTGCAATAGCAGGTGTACTGGCCTTGCGCCCATCTATTATTATTCTGGATGAAGCCACCTCCATGCTTGATCCTTTGGGTAGATCAGAAGTACTTGGCATTATTAGAGAATTGAAGGAAGACAAACAATTGACAGTAATATCGATCACTCATGACTTGGAGGAAGCTGCCCGAGCTGACCGGATGATTGTATTGAATCAGGGGAAAATATTTGCGGAAGGCAGTCCGGCTGAGATATTTAAGTTAGAGGAAGAACTTGTGAAATTAGGACTTGATATCCCGTTTTCTATAAAACTTTCTAAATCATTAAGAGAAAATGGTATCCAGGTTTCTGATCAAATCACCGAAGAAGGGCTGGTGAATGAACTATGCAAATATCACTTGAAGAAGTAGAGCATACCTATCAACTGGGGACGCCATTTGAGCATCGCGCTTTATATGATATTAATGTTCGTTTTCCAACTAATTCTTTTATAGGTGTAATTGGTCATACTGGCTCAGGCAAATCTACTCTCTTACAGCATTTAAATGCCTTGTTAAAGCCAACAAAAGGGAAAGTCACCATTGGAGAAAGAGTTATCTCCGCAGATAAGAAAGAAAAGAATTTGAAAGCCATCCGTCAAAAAGTAGGAATTGTCTTTCAGTTCCCTGAACACCAGCTTTTTGAGGAAACCGTATTAAAAGATATCTGCTTTGGACCCATGAATTTTGGTGTGAGTGAGGAAGATGCCAAAAAACGTGCGTATGCAGCGATCAAATTAGTGGGTCTGGACGATTCGATTATGGAGTCTTCTCCATTCGATTTATCCGGCGGTCAAATGCGAAGAGTAGCTATAGCAGGAGTACTGGCCATGGAACCGGAAGTTATTGTTCTGGATGAACCTACAGCCGGGTTGGATCCAAGAGGGCGAAAAGAAATTATGGATATGTTTCATGCCCTTCATAAGGAAAAGGCTCTTACAACCATATTGGTTACACATAGCATGGAAGATGCAGCAAGATACGCAGACGAACTGATTATCATGCATAGAGGAACGATTGTCAAAAAAGCCTCTCCAAATGAAGTATTCTCTGATCCAGAGGTGTTAATGGATTTAGGACTGGCAGTGCCTGATACCATTCGATTCCAGATGGAATTTGAACAAAAGAGCGGTTTAGTCCTCTCCAAGAAGCATCTGTCATTGGATGATTTGATTAGCGAGATATCAAATCTCCTGGGAGGTGGACAACAATGATGGATAAATTTATAATGGGGCGCTATGTTCCAACTGATTCAGTTGTCCACAGAATGGACCCAAGGGTAAAATTATTATTAGTCTTTTTCTATGTATGCATCGTATTCCTGGCTAATAACTGGATATCGTACGCCATTTTAATTACTTTTACCTTAGTATTGCTAGGATTAACAAAAATTAAACCGCTATTCCTATTACAGGGATTAAAGCCGGTAATCTTTTTAATCATTCTAACATTGCTTATACAACTGTTTTTCACAAAAAGAGGAGAGGTTGTCTTCTCGCTCGCCGGTATTGATATTTATGATGAAGGAATTAAGATGGGGATCTTTATATCCTTGCGTTTTACATTATTAATCTTAGTTACTTCTATCCTGACGCTTACGACAACGCCGATTGAGATAACGGATGGAATGGAATATCTATTGAACCCTTTAAGGAAAATTAAATTCCCGGTTCATGAGCTTGCATTAATGATTTCTATCTCATTACGCTTTATTCCAACGTTGATTGAAGAGACGGATAAAATTATGAAGGCACAAACCTCAAGAGGCGTCGATTTTTCATCGGGCCCGCTGAAGGAAAGATTGAGTGCAGTCGTCCCGCTCCTTGTTCCATTATTTGTAGGTTCTTTTAAACGTGCTGAGGAGCTGGCTACAGCGATGGAAGCAAGGGGATACAGGGGCGGAGAAGGCAGGACCAAATATCGTGCTCTTAAGTGGGAATTTCCTGACATGATCTTAATCATCTCTCTCATCCTCTTATCAATCGCTCTTATCCTCACTAGAAACTAAATAGGGAGAGTACTGGAATGATACGTTACAAATGTACAATAGCTTATGATGGGACAAATTTTGCCGGCTACCAAATTCAGCCTGACAAGCGTACGGTTCAATTGGAATTGGAAAAGGTCCTAATGACCATGCATAAGGGAAGAGAGGTCAAGGTGGCTGCTTCAGGGCGTACAGATGCCGGTGTTCATGCCAAAGGGCAAGTCATTCATTTTGACTCTCCACTTGAGCTGCCTGCGGAAAGATGGAAAAAAGCACTGGGAACTATGCTGCCTGCAGATATAGCCATCGTAGATATCGAGAAGGCAGATCCTGAATTTCATGCCAGGTTTAATGCGGTTGGTAAAGAATACCGTTATAGTATTTCGTTGGCTGAAGTAAAAGATCCCTTTATACGAAATTATGCCTATCACTATCCTTATAAACTCGATTTAGCTATGATGGAGAGAGCGACAGAGTATTTAACCGGGACCCACGATTTTACCAGTTTTTGCTCCGCTAAAACAGAAGTGGTGGATAAAGTAAGAACGGTCAAGTCAATTAATTTTCTTAAAGATGATCAACAATTGGTCATACGTTTTGTTGGAGATGGCTTTCTGTATAATATGGTACGGATTATGGTAGGTACTTTATTGGACGTTGGAATTGGTAAACGTCGTCCGGAGGATATGAAGGATATCATAGCTGCCCAAGATCGCACGAAAGCGGGGAGAACCGCACCAGGACACGGGCTATATTTATGGAAAGTAGATTATAAATAAAATCTAAATTCCATGACAACTAATCCAGGTGTAACATTTTCTTGACAATGGCCGAAAAACGGTATATCATATCCTTTGGTATGTTAAAACCACGAGAATAGCCCCGGAAACTATTTCGTGTTTAGATAGAGCCACAAATTTTATCAAAAAAATGAAACAATGAACTATTTTTAGGAGGGTAAATCAATGCGTACGACGTATATGGCGAAAGCTAGTGATGTAGAACGTAAATGGTACGTTGTAGATGCCGAAGGTCAAACTTTAGGTCGTCTAGCATCACAAGTAGCCTCAATTCTTAGAGGTAAACACAAACCAACTTATACTCCACATGTTGACACTGGTGACCATGTGATTATTATCAATGCATCTAAAATCGAACTGACTGGTAAGAAATTAACTGATAAAATTTACTACCGTCACTCCATGCACCCAGGTGGTTTGAAAACAAGAACTGCTCTTGAAATGAGAACTAACTACCCAGAGAAAATGTTGGAGCAAGCTATCAAAGGTATGCTTCCAAAAGGATCTCTTGGTCGTCAAATGGGTAAAAAATTAAACGTATATGCTGGAGCTGAGCATCCACATCAAGCACAAAAACCTGAAGTTCTTGAGCTTCGCGGTTAATATTAAAGGAGGATATAACATTGGCACAAGTACAATATTACGGTACTGGTCGACGTAAGAGCTCCGTTGCTCGTGTGCGTTTGATTCCAGGTGAAGGCCGCATCATTATCAATGATCGTCAAATCGATGACTACATTCCATTCGCAGCACTTCGTGAAGTAGTAAGACAACCTCTAGTTGTTACTGAAACAACAAACAGCTATGACATTTTAGTAAACGTTAAAGGTGGAGGCTACACAGGTCAAGCAGGCGCTATCCGTCACGGTATCGCTCGTGCATTACTTGAAGTAGATCCAGAATACCGTCCAGGACTAAAACGTGCAGGATTGTTAACTCGTGACCCACGTATGAAAGAGCGTAAAAAATACGGTCTTAAAGGCGCGCGTCGTGCACCTCAGTTCTCAAAACGTTAATATTACAATTGCGTTCAAAAGACTCTCAGACATTTGTCTGGGGGTCTTTTTTTGTTATGTTTGGACATATTGACCAACAGACGGCTTAGTTGTGTAAGCGAAGTTTGGTTTGGCTGGAGTGATCCAGATTAGCTCGGTTACGTATGATTAATATTCGGGATGGATTGGCTGGATTATGAGCTAATTCGGCTGGATTAATAATCCGTTTGGCCGGATCAAATAGAAAGTGGCTGGATTCATTAGATATTTGGCAGAATTAAATAAGAAGACGAGTATATTCTAAACAAAGTGGCTCGAAAAGAGACCCTGATATCACATATCGATCCGATTAACACCTCCTTATATACGATATTTTATAACTTCTCCTTACATTTCCCATTTATCCCATGGCATGAGTCTATGCCATCCATCAAACAATAGAGTATATCTTAACTAAGTTCTATTGATGATTATATTTTGATTTAGAGGTGGTTTAATGAATACAGTTGTAAATCTTGCTGCTTTTCGTAAAGAAAAGCGGTTGAAATATGAGCGTGAGATACTGAAGGATTTTTCGCTTGAACTTTTAGGGAGGCAATATCGCCATCTTGCTAAAGGGTTAAAATGCTTTCCGGGATACTCGATTGAGCCTGCTGAAGAGCATTGCTATGATATTGCAGTGGAGGGATTCCTTCTAGGTGGATATTATAGTAAGTTTAATCGGTATGGAGAGTCGCCAGAGCGGATAAAAGAGAGAGCAAAAAAAGAAATTGATATGCTCTCACAGCAATTGTTTTACTACCTTTATCAATCGGAGGAAAATGGCTCTCCCTTTATACAAGAAACATTGCGCGGTTTGACGGATGAATATGTAACGGCATGGTGGATGGAAGGATACGCAAAAGGAATTAATCGCTATAAAATGAGGATGAAATAGATCTAGCTTGTTCTATCTAAACTCCTTGTCCCATAAGATATAGTAATAGTGGATTATGGGGTAAAGGGGATAAGATATGAATGTTCATAAGAAGGTTCTCACGACCTGTTTTGTGGTTGGGGTAGTTCTTCTGTTTTTAATGATGTCATACAGGATGAACCAGCGTGTATCATTTCAGCAGTGGAATCTGCCCTTGGCTGGAAAAGTTATTGTCATTGACCCGGGACATGGAGGGATAGATGGCGGGGCGACCTTTAATGGTGTAATCGAGAAAAATGTAACATTGCCAATTTCGTTAAGACTAAGGGATTACCTGCAGGAACAAGGTGCCCTTGTTTTAATGACAAGAGAAAAAGATGTAGATCTTGCTGGTTCTGACTCCAGGAGTATACGGGAAAGGAAGCGGACGGATTTAATTACACGAACTAAATTTATAAACAATTCTGAGGCGGATTTGTATATTAGCGTGCATGCCAATGCCTTTCCACAGGTAAATTCGAAAGGAGCCCAAACATTTTATTCGCCTAAGTTTTCTGAAAATAAGCAAGCAGCTAAATTGGTCCA
The DNA here is from genome assembly GCF_058216035.1 of Pradoshia sp. Z4_20. Taxonomy (NCBI): domain Bacteria; kingdom Bacillati; phylum Bacillota; class Bacilli; order Caryophanales; family Bacillaceae; genus Pradoshia; species Pradoshia sp. Z4_20. The sequence goes on along the minus strand of NZ_JBZAJD010000011.1, from coordinate 4,254 downwards.
AGCGGAGTTTATTCGTAATTTAAAAAATACGAAAAGGCATGCCAAACCAATGGAAAGTGTATATTTAGTCAAGCATGCGAATAAACCGGGAGTTCTGGTAGAAGTAGGCTTTCTTTCAAATGATGAAGAAAGACGCAATTTACAAAACAAAGTGTACCAGGATGATATCGCACTCTCAATCTATACGGGAGTGATTAGATATTTTTTAAAGGAACATGAAGAAGATTGAAAATACAGAATCAATTTAGCAAATGATACCTATTGAATATGTTATACTAATAGCGGTTACAAATACATACAAGGTAGGTGTCGTTCGTGCTTACAGAAGCAAAGGTACGGGAATTACTTGAAGAATTAAAAGATCCATTTTTAAATAAAACCCTTAAAGAAACAAACGGTATTATAGAGATAAAGATTAAAGAGGAAAAGCGGCATGTGAGCGTGAAAATTGCCATTGCTAAAACAGGTACGGCTGAACAGCTGCAAATCCAACAAATGGTTGTAAATACATTAAAGGAGGCTGGGGCGGATACAGTTGGCATTCGTTTTGCTGACTTGCCAGAGGATGCCTTGGCTAAATTCCGTGAGTCTTTGCCGAAAGAAGAAAAAGGATTACTCGATAGTGACACTACCTTTATTGCAATTGCGAGTGGAAAAGGGGGAGTCGGCAAATCTACAGTCTCTGTAAATCTGGCAGTGGCTTTGGCGCGCCTTGGTAAAAAGGTTGGCCTGGTGGATGCTGATATTTATGGTTTTAGTGTTCCGGATATGATGGGGATTGATAAGCGTCCAACTGTTAAAGAGGAACGTATATACCCAGTTGATCGTTTCGGTGTAAAAGTGATCTCTATGGGGATGTTCGTTGAGGATAATGCACCAATTATATGGAGAGGTCCGATGCTTGGAAAGATGCTGAATAACTTTTTCCAGGAAGTAGAGTGGGGAGATTTGGATTATTTGTTGCTTGACCTTCCTCCTGGAACTGGAGATGTAGCCTTGGATGTTCATTCCATGCTGCCAACCTGTAAAGAAATCATCGTTACCACTCCGCACCCTACAGCTGCGTTTGTTGCTGCTAGAGCGGGTGCTATGGCAATTCGCACAGAGCATGAGGTAATTGGTGTTGTTGAAAACATGTCTTACTTTGAGAGTAAAACAACCGGCGAAAGAGAATACGTCTTCGGTAAAGGTGGCGGAGAAAAGCTAGCGGAAGAGCTTAATACAGAATTATTAGGCAAACTTCCTCTTGGACAGCCTGATTGGAATGATGAGGAGTTTGCGCCATCAATCTACGCAGAAGATCACCCGACCGGAAGGATGTTTACAGATATAGCTGAGAAAGTAACTGAAATGGTTAATAAATGAGTAAACGCCTCCGTTGAATGGAGGCGTTTTATTTATGTTTGAATTTCTTTCTTATTGTTTGAACTATTCTCTTTAGATTTTTCATCAGCCGCTTTTAGTAGGATGTCTTCTATCTTTGCCTTATAGAGCGGGCTATCAATGACCTCTGTTAAGACGGATTGAAGCTCTTTGCGATAGTCCTTACCTTGCATAATTTCTGTGAATTCTTTTCTCATATCCGAATCCTTTAGGACATTTGTTAATAATGCCATATATTCCGGATCAGTCATTAAATCTTTAAGAATCTGTTTATGAGAGGATTCCAGTCCATTTGCAAGAGATTTTACAAACTTCGGATCCTTGAATGCATTCTCCCAGAACTTTTTTTCTTTGTCAGAAGTTAATACTGTCTCAATGGTATTTGAAATATCCTCCTGATTCATAATTAATTCGGTTTTAACTGATTCATCTTGAAGGATATCCTCTATTGCTTTCTTTCCTTCATCTGATTTTAAGACATCTACAATGATTTTTTTAGTTTCACTATAGTTTTCTTCGCTTGATTCTGTATTCGTTTCACTGCAGCTGGTTAAAGTGAACAGGCATAAGATAAGACCAAGAGCACACTTGAATATAGTAGTCATCTATTGAATCCTCCTCTAATAAATCTACATTGATAATATGAATCGAGAATAAAAAAATATACGTGTTTAAATGAATTAATAGATTTTCATGACAACGGTTGGTACAATTTAGTAGAACATACATAGAGGGTGGGGAAAAATGAGCAGTCGATATTGGGTGAAGCTATTTATGAATACCTTGCTGATAGGTGGTGTTACAGCGGGGGTCGTTGGTTTATTTGCAAAATGGAATGAGTTTTCACTTAAGACACCAGTTGAATTACTAGTTGGCTTTTTGTGGATGGCTGGAGTTGGGTTAATATTCAGTGTTATTAGCCAGATGTGTTTTTTTGCGTATTTAACCGTTCATAGACTAGGAATGGAAATGTTTAGATCTGTTTTTGTCTGGCATGCCATTCAATTGGTGCTTACTGTATTTGTATTAGTTGACCTAGCTTATTTACGGTTTGTGTTTTTTGGAAATAAAACAGAAGGTGCCTTTTCATATATATGGTACCCTATCTTAATTTTAGTAGTAGCGTTAATAGTAGGTGTGCTGAAAGTTAAACAAACAAATAAAAGTGCCTTTATACCTACCTTGTTTTTTATGGTTGTAGTAACAGTAATAGAATGGTTCCCGGTGCTTAGGGTAAATGATGAAAGTTATATGTATTTCATGTTAATCCCTTTGCTTATCTGTAACACTTATCAGCTGTTGATTTTGCCAAAATACCATGAGAAATCAAAAGAAGCTGCGAAGGAACGTATGAAACGCACGCAGCAAAAAGCCGCACACTCGTAAAGGAGTGCGGCTTTTTTAGTTTAATTGAAGAGTCTCCCTAATCATTAAATGACTACTGTTTACCATATAGGGTATCCTGCTAATTTCGTGGCTGGTTGATTTAGAGTTGGATATCATTTCAGAGACAGAGAGTAGTTTCAGATTTTTATTAGTCAATTCCTCTTTAATGAGGGGGATCGCTTTAGCGGTTTGTATGGCGGCATCAGAAGCGTGAAGTAAGATGATATCCCCTTTTTTGGCCTGAGCGACATTCTGGGCAATAATCTTTGTCCCTGGGTTTTTCCAATCCATAGAATTGACACTCCAATGAACCATTGTAAGGTTCGACTTCTCGGCAATTTTTAATACTCGTCTATCTACATCCCCAGTAGGAGTCCGTAATAGGAGCGGCTTTTCGATTCCAGCTTTTCGGAAGGCTTCAAGCCCTTTAGATATATCATTTTGGATGCCAGGCTCTTCAAGCTCTGTGTAATCGATATAGGAATATCCTAGAAGGCCAATCTCGTAGCCCTGTTCTTTAATCATCTTAACAATATGGGGATGCCGTTCAACCCAAGAGCCTGCTAAGAAAAACGTGGCAGCATGAATTTTTTCCTGTTTTAAAGCTTTTAGAATATCCTCAGCCTTTTCATCGCCCCAGCCGATATTAAAGGTCAAAGCTACTCCTTTTTCTCCTTTGTATATAATCTTGGGTTTCCCATTGATTGAGAAAGAGGGTGAGACTGCGAGGAATTCCACATAAAAAAATAGGGCTGTGAAGAATGTAATAATTAGTAATAATATTAGCTGCTTTCCTCTGCGTGCATTTGTTACATAAAAAAAGGGCATGTAATTCACCTCATCTAATTAATCAGCTTTTAATGTAATGTATTTGCTGGGTGGGACAAATATTACAGTTAAAAAAATAGCTTGTATAAAATTTAAAGGAATGATGTAACATATCCCTGTTGATCATTAGGTAGGAGGGATATCGTGCTGGGGGTTTTACTGACGGAAAAAGAAGGTATGGAATTAGAGTTTTTAATTAAGAGAGAAATGGATGAAATTTGTACGGATGAAAGAATAAAAATCCATCATCCAATTGTTCAAAGAGCAATTGAAGAAAGATATAAGCTTTTGTTAAAACTCCTAATTAGAATTGCTCCGAAAAGCGAGTATTTAAGGTATTTGAATACACCTATAAAAACAGAAAATAATTTTGATAAAAAGTGTTGACTTGGAATTTAAATGCTGATATATTTATATACGTTGTCACGAACGAAGTCGAAACGAAAGAAATCGACTAAAAAAACTTTTAAAAAAGTTGTTGACAACAAAAAGCGAATTTGATAATATATAAAAGTCGCTGAAACAAGCAACACAGATTGTTCTTTGAAAACTAAACAAAACGAAACGCCAAGCAAGTCTAAAAAACAAGAGATTTTTAAAATCTCGTCAATTTGCTTTAAAATTTAGCTAGATCAAACATCTTTCGGAGAGTTTGAT
>NZ_JBZAJD010000010.1:0-80952 GCF_058216035.1 Pradoshia sp. Z4_20 | reverse complement strand
AGAGCGGGCCAAAGAGAGTGGATTAACAATTAACTTTATACATAAAAATATATTTGATTTAGCTATTGATGAAGGAAGCTATGATATTGTGTTTGATTCAGGATGCTTTCATCATATAGCACCTCATCGGAGGGGTACCTATAATAATTTAGTTAAAAGAGCGCTAAAAACAGATGGTTTATTTGGCATTACGTGTTTTCTTGAAAATGGGAAGTATGGCGGATCAGATATAACTGATTGGGATGTGTATAGATTTTGGAGCCTAAAGGGAGGTTTGGGGTTTACAGAGCAAAAATTAAGAGGCATCTTTAAGGATCTGAAGGAAATTGAAATAAGAAACATGAGACAAACAGATTCAATGGATGGTGTATTTGCTGAGGAAGGTTTTTTAACAGCTATATTTAAAAAGTAAATTTAAATATTATAAAATATAATAGATTTAAAAGAGTGTGGCATCGTTTAAAGAACTTTGCCACACTCTTACTGCGTTCTCTATTGATGCGCTTTTAACCACATCATTGCCGTATAAGCATGCATGGCGGCACCGGTTGGTAGGATATCTTCATTAAAAACTACCTGTGGATGGTGCATGGGAAGTCCATAATGAGGGTCCTCTTCTTTTGTGCCGGCTCCCAGCAAAAAATAAACGGTAGGTACTTCATAACAGTACGAAGCGAAATCTTCAGAACCCATGCCTCCGCCTTCAAAAGAGATGACAGATTGTTTACCGACTACATCACTCACATAAGAGGACAATTGATTGGCCAAGTCTTTATCATTCGTTAAGGGCGGAACAGATGCAACAATCTCTATTTTAGCTTCACCTCTAAACATTTCAGCTGTTGATGTTACTATTTTCTCCATCCTTTTGTAAATGAAATCTCCTAAATCCACATTTAAGTAACGAATCGTACCTTCTAAGATGGCTTGGTCAGGGATTACATTATGTGTACTTCCTGCCTGAAACTTTCCAATCGTGATAACCACCGATTCGGTTGCTGAGATTTCTCTTGCTATGATTTCATGGATGGAGGTATAGATATGCGCTGCAATATTAATTGGGTCAACGCCGGTTTCAGGCATGGCTCCGTGACACCCGACACCTTTAACAGTAATTCTAAAGATTGTACAACCTGCGATTGCGGTTCCAAGCCCATATAATACCGTATTAGTTGGTGTACCGGAATGTACATGTAAGGCCATTGCTGCATCCACTTTTGGATTCTCCAAAACGCCCGACTTCAACATTAATTTTGCGCCCTTGAAGCCTTCTTCATTTGGCTGAAATACGAGCTTAACGGATCCTTCTAGTTCGTTCTCATATTGTTTTAATAATTTGGCAGCTCCTAGTAGCATAGTTGTGTGCATATCATGCCCACAGGCGTGCATATTTCCATTTGTTGCTTTAAACGGGTAATCTGTCTCCTCTTTAATCGGCAGAGCATCCATATCAGCCCGCAAAAGAAATGTTTTTTTTGCATCAGGTTTCCCTGCCAGTGCTACAATCCCACTTTCACAGATTTCTTTTGGTTCATAGCCAAATTCCTTTAACTTCTCCATTACGTATTTCGTGGTTTGAGGAAGATGGTCGCCTACTTCAGGATTTTGATGAATTTCTCTTCTATATTTGATTAATTCCTCTTTCATAGCCCGTGCATTTTCTAAGAATTGATTCATACATACCTCCTGCATGCCTTCATAGTTTGTTTCTTCGTATTTTGTGCATTGCAGGCAGTTTATATTACCGTTCTTCAATATAAATTGGAATAAAGTTCATAAATTTAGTAAAGGGGTTAAGAAAATAAATAGAGATCTAAAGAGTCTCTAGATTTGATTAACTTTATATATAAAAGCCGAAAATAACATAGATTAATTATCAGCATAGCAAATAGAGTTTACTCTAAGCCTTGAATAAACAAGCGAGGGAGACAAATCTAATGGCTAGTCTCTAAATCTGTTAAATAAGCAATGCATCGTTCTGCAAATTCTAGTACATGATTAGGAATTGGGTATAAGCCTGTTTCTTCTGCGGGTTTTTTTCTGATTTCCCAAAACTGATTCATTAATTCCTCATTCCCTTGAAATGTATCATTTGATAGTTTAATTAAATCAGAAGCAATTTGGGCTCCTATTTCAGATTCGGGTTTAACTTTGTTTTGAATACAATACTCAATTTGTTTTAGTAAGAACATATACTGTTGCGTTGTTTTATCATTGCTGCTTAGATTTGGTATGGATTTCTGTAAAAGTAGCTTTTCATCCTGATGGAAGTAATCAATCCATTTTTTTGAGTTATTTTGTGAATTTTGAACCAGTTTTAAAACATCTTCCCATGATAAGGATTCTTGCAGCTCGCTCATATTAATTAATGATGTAGTATTAGAAATGCTTGTTTGAATATTCGTGAGTTGATCTTGTAGATAATTGTAGTGTGAGATGAGAATTTGTTGGAAGGATAGACTGTCTAATATATCGCGAATAGTTTCTAACGGAAGTGAAAGGGATTTGAGAATAATGATTTTTTCAAGTTTGAATAAATCATCTTCTGAATAAGATCTCCTCCCGTTATCTGCTTTATAACTAGGGGTAAGCAAATTAATCTGATCATAATAACGCAGGGTGCGAACGGATATATTTCGCTGCTTAGCTACCTCTCCTGTCGTCCATTGTTTCATTTCATTTCCTCCTGAAAAAAACTTGCAGGTGACGTAACGTCATCTAATATAGTTGGATTATACCATATATAGGGAGAGGGCTATCGGATGAAAATGAACTGGAAAGAACAAGATGATTGGGGGCTAAAGGAATTCATATTATTAATCCTTTTGGAATTTGTGTTTGTAATTGGTTTTGTGAAATTGATATTTAAACCAATTATTACCAATTGGCTCGAGAATGATTTATATTCAGGGACATTAATTGGACTAATAATAGCCATTATTTTAATTTCAGGTGTTTATTATATTACTCTTAATCCGAAAAAATTATCTTGGAACGAGGTAGGGATAAAATCATTTAATGTGAAAGTTTGGAAGCTTATTATTCTGTATTCAACTATTTTATTAGTTGGTTCGGTGATTATAATCTTGTTTACTAGTCTTATAGGTAATTCGTGGGAGAATAACAAAACAGAGGCTTTACAGCAAAATGTAACTTTATTCACCTTTTTAATTGCTTTTATCTCCGCAGCTATTATATCTCCAATATATGAAGAAATCTTTTATCGAGGATTTTTATATCGCTGGCTGCGTACACGGATAGGATTTGTTGGAGCCATTTTACTTAGTTCAATCATTTTTACGATCGTACATATTCCGACCTATAATGTGATGCCAGTAAATTTCTTCAGTGGTATCATTTTTGCGCTGGCATATGAACGAACTAATTCAATTTGGCCAGCGGTTATCATTCACGGTTTGACTAATGGGATTATGGTTCTGCTGACAAGCTTCAGTTAAGGAGGTTGCTCCCGAGAGTTGAAAGATACCGTGTAATTATCCAGGTTTCCAAAGCTGATACTATTAAGTAATGGCCATTTGAGGCGATATTGAACAATTAATTTAGATTCATAGGGATATATCAACAGGTGAGATGAAAGGTATTAATTCAAAAAGGATTAATACCTTTTTATGTTGAATTATAAATGGTAGTAAAAGCTCGAATTTGTAGAGGGAATCTTCGGAACAGGGGAAATTGGAGGTGTGGAAAGTGGTTAATATTTTAAAAGCGAATGCAAGTCATGTTGAGGGGATTGCGAAAGTATGCAGTGATGGGTACTGGGCAACTTATAACGAATTACGATCTGAAGAATATATTAAGAGAGTTATAAAAGAGTTTTATAATCATGAAAGAATTCTGAAGGAAGTAAGTGAAACTGGGGTAGAATGGGGTGGCTATTTTGTTGCTGTTGAGGAGAACAAAGTCATTGGGGCAATTGGAGGCGGTATGATCGATAAGACTTCTGGGGAGGTCTTTGTCTTATATCTTAACCCCAATAGACGTAATGAAGGAATTGGGACAAGGTTATTAGATGTTCTTACAAAACAACAAAAAGAGGAATTTCATGCAACTGAGCAATGGGTATCTGTAGCAAAGGGAAATCAAAAAGGAATTCCTTTCTATGAAGCAAGAGGATTCATTTTCAATAATGAACAAAGAGGATACGGAAATACCAAGGAAGAAAACTATATCTCATTAAGATATGTTCGTAAGATATAACTGTAATTTTTGATGAAAAGGGAAGAATGTATATGAAAAATAAGATTGTGTTTTATATCTTAATCATCAGTTTAAGTATAAACTATTTTAGAACTGCTCAAAAAAGAAAAGCACAAGTGCATCGGCACTTGTGCTTTAATCGTTTACTGCGGAGCGTTAATATATAATAATCCTTCCGCTCTTTCAATCGTTTTATTGCCATAGTCATCTTCTGCGGTTACTTGAACGGCTGCCCCGTTTGCTTTGATATTTTTAGTGGCAGTATAGTAGCCGACATAGTGTCCTTCCGATGTCTCACGCATTGGAAGCTCAAGTGCATTTGAGACGCCAAGGTTTGTGACTGGAGCAAGGATTGAGAAGGTAGCGTCTAGCCCAGGTTCACTATCAAATTCGATTTTGACAGAATCGCCGCTTTCCAATACTTTGTCCTCAGCAGGAAGTATGTTGGAAAGTTCAGGTGCCGTATAATTGGCATCAATTGTGATGATCTTTTTAATGCTGTTGCCTGCTTTATCCTTAGCTTGAACAGTAATCTCATTTATACCTTCATCAAGAAGGATACGCTTGCTGAATTTCCCGTCGCTTACAGTTGCAGTTTGACCATTTACTTTAACCCAATCCAGATTGGCATCAGCAATTGTTCCTGTAACTGTAACGGTTTCTTTATTTGTTTTAGAACCATCTGTCGGTGAAGTAATAGTCAGTTCAGGTTTATCCTGATCAAGTGTAATCGTAACTGGTTCAGATGGGTCTGTTGAACCGACATCAGTTTTTGCTTTAGCAGTCAGTGTATTTGCACCATTTTTCAACTCGACTGCAACTGAGAAGTCGCCACTTGCATTCGTTTCCGTAGTAGCAGTTTGTTCTCCATCATTGAATAAATCAATGGTTGTTTCAGGAGAAGATTTACCCTCAACTGTCACAGATTTTTTATTCGTAAATGCTCCATCTTTAGGAGAAGTGATGGATGGTACTTGTAATTCATAGTTGACGGTCGCACGGATCATGTAGTTTCCTTCAGCCTCTGGTGATTGAGACCATGCACCGCTTACGCCTTGCCAGCTGCGTTTAGCATTTGGACCGTCCTCATCAGTTGCCAAGCCAGGTGAATTAGGATTTGCTTTTGTTTGTGTATAGACAATGAAGAAGTCTCCTTCTACCATGATGCCGTGTTCGGCAAGGTCAACATGTGTCCAAGTGCCGTCACGTAAAGCTGTCTCGTTGAAAGGACCTGCCAATTTAGTACCAGGACCGCCGTTTGCACCACTGGCATCATAAACGGATACTTGGAATTCAGTACCGCCTGGGACTGGCCATTCCATATCCCAGAAGCGAAGGAGTGCACCAGTTACTAGAGCTTGATCTTCCCCTTCTTTTAATGACATTTTAACAGCCCAGCTATTACCTGCCGCATTGAAGGATCTGGCATTTTCAGCTGTTCCATCATCATACTTAATCTCACCTGCATAGCCAATGAATGGACGTAACTCAACATTTTTAACGACTGGTTCGCCTGCTTCAATGGTTACAGTTGTTTCGGAACTGTAGTAGGATGGTGCAACAAATTTTAGTGTGTAGGTACCCTCGTATGCAGTAAGGGAATACTCGCCATCTTCATTTGTAGTCACAGGCGTAATGGCAGCATCTTCCACAAGGTAAACTGTGGCGCCTGCAACAGGATTTCCTGTTACTTTATTTGTAATTGTACCGCTGACAGTACCTTTAGGAATTTCCTGTAGTGTAAAGTTTGCGGTAGCAACTCCACCATCTTCAACACGTACTGCTTGTGTTTGAGATTGGAATCCATATGTTTCTGCTTGAACAGTGTAATCACCTGTTGCGTGCGTTAATTCATAGGATCCATCCTGTGGGTTGGTGTAAACAGAACGGCCAGTTTCAAGAACGGTTACCTCTGCTTGAATTGGTAAAAGCAGTGGTCCCGGGCTTTCATTGCTAGGTTTTTCATTTTTTGAACTATCTTTTTCAGATATTGGTTTGATTTTTGCTGCGTCTACTTTTTCTTTTGCTGCTTTTTTGTCGTCTTTAGGGTCTTTAGCTTTTGTATCTTTGATTTTAGTATCAGTAGCTTTTGTATCTTTCTTCACACCATGTTTAGCTTTTGACGAAGGTTGGATAGGAGTTGCCGATAATTTGACATCATCCAAATACCATCCAGCTTTCTGGACAGACCCATCAGTTGTAACATTGAAGGAAATGTAGATGCGTTGTCCTGCATATTCGCTTAAGTCAACTTCGCCATCAATCCAACCATCGGATGTTTGGTTGAAACGAGCTGCCTGTGTCCAGTTGGTACCATCAGTAGAAATAAATACATGCCCAAAGTCATAGTTTCTTTCTAAATCAAACCATTGTTTGAACTGTAAGTAGCTGGCTCCTTCAGGAAGATCAATTGGTGGCATTTCCAGGCTCATATTAGAGCTGTTTGCATAGTTTCCTGTCAGATTTGTTGCATATACCTTTTCACCAGAGAATGCAGCGCCAGGGCCTGTTGTTGGTACTCCCCATTCCCATGAATTATTTGTACCGTAAGATGTCCATCCGATTGGGTTTTGTTCAAAATCTGTTTCATAGCCAACTGTAATACCCGGAAGTAATTCTACTGGATAAACAGCTGTTTCTTTTGAATTGCCTCCAAAGTCATATGCGATAAATTGGTATTCTGTTGAATCACCGGTTAAATCAGCACCAGGTATGGTTGCTTCGTATTCACCGGATTTATAATTTCCGCTTACACGTTCCGCAGCGACTTCAGTCCAGCTGCCATCTGCTTTTTTATATTTCAAAACGACAGATGTTACGGATACATCGTCCGTAGCGGTTGCGCTAAGAGGAAGGTCCATTTCTTTATAAGAAGTAGTCACAGGCTCTGTTTCAATTTCAGGTGCATGAGTATCATCACCTTCCTTGGAGACAGTTCCTTTAATTTTTCCTAAACCACTAACAACTGAAGAGACAGCATCAAAAGCATTTACCAAACCGTGACCATATCCATAGTTAGGTGACTCTGGATAAGCGCTGTCAGTTAATGGTGTTGCTGTTAAGTCCATAATCTCTTCCATTTGATCGACAGTTAAGCTCGAATCAGCTTGTCTAAGCAGGGCAACTACTGCGGCCACATGAGGCCCGGCCATTGATGTTCCATTATAGGAAGCATAATCGTTTCCAGGTATAGCTGAGCGAATATTTACACCTGGTGCAGCTATATTTGGTTTCATGACTCCTTCATATGGAGAAGGTCCCCTTGAAGAAAAGCTTGCCAAAGCATTATTGATATCTGTTGCGGCAGTTGCGTAAGATTCAGGATAATTGGATGGAGCTGCTATAGTTCCTGCTCCTCCTCCGTCATTTCCTGCTGAAAATTCAGGGAAGATATCCGCATTTTTCCATGCTTGAACCATTGGACGGAACCATTCGTCCAATCCTGGTCCGCCACCCCATGAGTTGTTTACGACATCTGGTGCGTATTCAGGATGTGGAGTTCCATTAGCATCTTTAGGAGCTAATACCCATTCACCTGCTTCTAACAAATCAGCACTCGAGCCTCCACCTGATGCAGAGAGAGCTTTAACCGCTATGAATTTAGCGCCGGGTGCTACGCCGATTTGGTTAGTACCGTTTGAATCTGATCCGACCATTGTTCCAATTGTATGTGTACCGTGACCATTATCATCAAATGCTGCAGGGCGGTTTGTAGAAGTAGCATCAAACCAGCTGAACTCATGGGTCGGGTTGTCTGGATTAGCAGGGTTGTACCCACGGTATTTTGTCTTTAGGGTAGGGTGATCCCATTGCACACCAGTATCTATGCTGGCAACGACTGTTCCAGCTCCATCAATTCCCATTGCCCATGTTTGAGGTGCGCTGATTTTTTCGATATTCCATTCAATCGAGGAGACTTCTGCCTTTGTCTCTGTTTTAGAAGGTTTCTCCTTAATATTGGACTCGATTAGTGGTTTCTCAGCTTTGGATTGTTTAACAGGTTCTACAAGGTGTACTTTTTCATTCGGTAAAAGTTTTTCTACTTCAGGAAATGCGGCAATTTGTTCCATGACTTCTTTTGTAGCCGTAACAGCCATACCATTAACGATGTAGAAGGATTGAATATCTTTAACCTTACCGGCTTTTTCTTGTTTCTCTAAATAGTTTTTTAGCTCATGCTGAGTTTCTTCAGCAGTTGCGCGCAGATTTGTAACGATGGAAGATCGTTTTGTCAAGGTCGTCTTGGCTGATGAAAGCTTTTGTTTTTTTGCAGTAGCAGTAGCTTCTTTTGCTACCTTGGCAGTGTCGACCTGCTCTTTAAGTTTAATTAAGAAGGTGACTTTTTCTTCTTCCTTAAACTCATTTTGAAGATCTTTGGAGATTTTGTTACTGCTATTCTGTATAATCGTAGATTTTGCTGAACTATGGATGGATTCTGAGGAAGCAGTAGAAGATGGTGAAGACGTAAATCCTGTAGTTAAGAGCAATGATGGAATGAGCATAGATGTTAGAATGAGTGACGACAGTTTTTTTCTCTTTGTTTTCAACAAGTATTCCTCCCTATACTAGATTATTAAATTGCCAATATGCCAAGTATTTTTTCACCTCCCTGTTAAGTAATATCGAATTATGTAATCCTGCTGATATTTCTACCATAACGAATTGAAGTAAACAAATGCTGTCACTAAATGTCGCAAGTATACTATGGAAATTGAAAATGAATCATTGGATGTAGTTTGGCTACAGCTGTAGGTGTCATTCTAATTAGGAAATGATTAGAAAAGAATATACTTATACCTGATTTCATATGGAGATAGTTGTATGAAAAAGGAGGGAGGAAGAATTTTAATATACTATTATAATAAAAATAAGCCATCTGACTTATTAAGCTATTTAATTACTAGTCTTTCTTTGTCTTATTCAAAAAAAGACTGGGGATTAAGGTGGGATATTTTGTTACTTATATGAAATAAGGTGAATCCAACTCTCACCTTTATCCCAGAAAAATATTCAGAATCGGTAGTTTTAATTTATTTAGATAAAGAAATAGGCTATGTTTATTGTTGGAAGATGTCGAACTATAGCAGGATATTTAGAGGATACTGACATAACTGATGTAGAATATGGTTTATGTGCTTTTGTCTTATGCTTGTCGGAGGCCAACAGGATGTTGGTCACAAAGACGTTGCCACACGATGTGGCGTATTTAGTCTTTGTTCCTTGATGCAGTCGTTTCAGCTTTTTATTCAATCTAGCTTCAGGGCCTAGGAGCTCGGGACATAAGCAAAGCCACTGCGGGGGGAAGTACATCCCCTACGTGCCTTTGTCTTATGCTCCTCGCTCCTGACCAAGGCCCTTCAGCTTTTTTGTTTTGAATTGCTTGAAAAATTAATGAAATTTGATGATAATTAAATAAAACATGTATACTGGCTACATGCTGATGTTGGTAGAGAATATTTATACGCTTTATATAAGGGAGAAATCATGATGTTAACAGTGACACCCAAATTACCTGGAGAAAATAATAAACATTATTCGTACAGAATTATTAAGAATGGCATTATGTCTCTAGAATTAAAACCAGGACAAGCAATCAGTGAAATTGAGCTGGCTAATGAATTAAGGATTTCTCGTACTCCAATCAGGGAGGTAATCGGAAAATTAAAAGAGGAACATTTGGTTGAAGTATGGCCGCAGGTCGGTTCATACATATCAAAAATTGATTATAAATTGGTTAAAGAGGCGGCCTTTATGCGCTCTGTACTAGAAAAAGAGGTTCTTAAGTTAGCCTGCGAATCTATTTCTGATGAAACATTATTAGAGTTAAAGAAAGTTATCAGTTTACAAGAAAATTTTATAGGAAAAAAAGGAATGGAAAGAACTTTTCATGAATTGGATCAGGAATTCCACTCCCTATTTTATAAAGATCAGGAAAAAGATCATATCTGGGATGCAATAAATCGGTTAAGTACACATTATAATCGGATCCGATTGCTATCTGAAATCGAATATGATTATACAGATATTATTAAACAACATAAAAACATTATTGATATTATTGAAAATAAAAAAGTTGATCAAATAGATGAGGCTGTTAGTCACCATATATTAGGACCAGAGAAATATTGGAATAGTTTGCTGGAACCGGATAGCCAATATGCTGAATACTTTGTAGAATAATCTCATATGTCCTTATCATCAATGGTATATTGGATTATTCGATCAGCCCTTATTCATGGAATAAGGGTTTTTACTGTTTAAAAGGGTAATATAAACTTAAATTGGATGTATGTACGTTTTCCCCCCTTTAAATATAATAGATTGATAAAATTTACCGTTACTTTAGTTTCTCTAATACCCTTGCAAATATAGAGAACAGTTACTATAATCACCGATATAGGAAAAACGGTGAATGTTAGAAGAAAAGTGGGAAAGTTGAGAAATAGGGCGAAATGTCTGAATAATCTTGACAAATGTGTTAAAATGGGTAATGTTATATTAAAAGATGTTAGAATTATTAGAAAATTTAAAATGTTCAACCAGATAGAAACGGAGGGTTTTAATTGGGTAATATGAAGAGTAAATCTACAACACTAGCGATTGGCTTTATGCTCTTTGCCTTATTTTTTGGGGCTGGAAATCTAATATTCCCAGTATTAATGGGACAAATGTCAGGGTCAAATGTTTGGGAAGCTACATTTGGCTTCATCATAACTGGGGTGGGATTGCCTCTGTTAGGAGTATTGGCAATTGGGTATTCTGGCCAAAGCGATTTATATACGATGGCTAAACGTGTACACCCAATGTTTGCTATTATATTTACTACAGTTCTTTACTTAGCAATCGGGCCTTTATTTGCGATGCCGAGGACAGGAACGGTTTCATATGAAATTGGTGTTAAACCTTTAATCGGTGATATGAATAGCACAGTAGCAATGGCGCTTTTCACTGTAATCTTTTTTGCTATTACTTGTTTCTTTGCATTAAAACCAGGAAAAATTATAGATATAGTTGGTAAAATGTTAACACCAATATTATTATTTTTTATCGCTTTATTGATTCTAGCAGCTTTGTTTAATCCAATGGGAAGCCTGACAGCTCCGGCTGAACAATATACAGAAAACGCATTCTTTAAGGGTTTCCAGGAAGGTTACCTAACAATGGATACATTGGCATCCTTCGTATTTGGAATTATCATTATTAATGCAGTTCGTTCAACAGGGATTCATGGCAAAAAAGAAATGATGACAAGTGTTATGAAATCTGCTTTCATTGCAGCCGGTTTACTTGCGGTAATCTATGCAGGGCTAGCATATTTAGGTGCTACCGGTGTGGAAGAGATTGGTGCATTTGATAATGGGGGTGCGATATTAGCAGCAGCATCTCATTATTATTTTGGTTCTTATGGAAGATTAATTTTAGGACTTGCTGTTATTGCAGCGTGTTTAACGACTAGTATCGGTCTTGTGACGGCTTGTGCGGCCTACTTTAATACATTGGCTCCGAGATGGTCCTATAAAACATATGCTATTGTTTTATCGGTATTCAGTGCATTAGTTGCCAATGTGGGACTTGCCGACTTAGTGGCTATTTCAGTACCTGTCCTGACAGCTATTTATCCTTTGGCTATATGCTTGATTTTCCTTACATTCATGCACAATGTATTTAAAGGTTTTTCAGAAGTATATATTTGCAGTTTGGCATTAACCTTTATTGTTAGTTTGTTTGATGGTTTTAATGCAGCGGGTCTGCAAATAGAAGCAATCAATAATTTATTTGCTTATTTACCGCTTTACTCCGTGGGATTAGGATGGATTGCACCAGCCATATTGGGCGCTATTATTGGTTATCCGATTGGTATGATGAGACAGTCTGCTCCCATAATGAATGAAGTTCCAGATATGCAGAAAGACTAGTTAGTACATGTAAAGCCAGCGTGAGTGAGACACCGCTGGCTTTTATAATTTACTTTTTTACCAATAAAGAAAATAATCCCGGCTCTATGATGGAGCTGGGATTATCTTTTATTCTACACGCTTAGCAAGGTCGATATGATCGGCAGCAGAATTATGAGTAGAAGGCAGTGGATTCTGTATAAGAGATCCTTCTGATGGCTTTACATAATCATCATAGAAGACAGCTAATGAAGTAGTTATAAAAGGTGCAAGGTATATAGCAATACCAAAGATTGTGATATACCCGATAATCAGGCTTGCCATGCCGCTTAAATATACTCCATCATTTACAGTATCAGCACCAATAGCAATAGATACGATTCCGATAAAAATTAATACGATAGGGATAATAAACCATGGTAAAAAAGATAGGTATAGTACAAATAAATCTTTCTTTTTACCATTCATGATTCGTCGGCTTTCTGTAATCGCTTGAAGAGCGGTTAAATCGGAACGGTCACGCAAGGTAAATAAAGTCATAGAATAGGCTAACGCTTTAATGATGCCGGGTATAATTAATAAAACTGACCAGAGTAAGGTAAATAAAAAGATTAAAAAGTTTGTTAAGGCATTCCTGAAATAGTTCAATTTAAAACCATCAAATAGTGTTTCAATAGAAGGATTTTGCTGCCTCTTTATGGCTAAGTGGAACCATTGATATCCTACAGCCAATGGGCTTGATATAAAGAAAAATGCAAGAATAAAAAGAAATGATTCAGCAACTCTGCTAACAAGGAGAGTTATGAAAAAAACTCCTATCGCAATTCCCCAGTAGCCAGTTAATTTTTGTTTGGCTGTGTTTTTAATCAGTTTGATATTCATTTTACAACTCTTTCCTTCTTCCTGTGTGTTTATTACTATTTATAAGAATAATATAATCTGACTGAATTTGTAAAACTATATAAGTATTTGTAATTTTTGGATAATTAGTTGGAATTTAAAAGAGCATCAAGTATAATTGGGAGTAATTAACAATACCTACCGGTCAGTATGTGAAAGGAGTGAAGGAATGGATTTTTCCTATTCGAGTAAGGTGATTGACTTGGAGAGACAGTTAAGTGATTTTATGAATGAGTATGTATATCCTAATGAAGGATTATATGAGGTTCAGTTAAATGAGCAAGAATCACGGTGGAGTCAGGTGCCTCCGATTATGGAAGACTTAAAATCAAAAGCTAAAAATGCAGGGCTTTGGAATTTATTTCTGCCTGAGAGTGAATATGGTGCTGGTCTGACCAATTTGGAATATGCACCTTTATGTGAAATAATGGGACGCTCATTAATCGGCCCTGAAGTGTTTAATTGCAGTGCTCCTGACACAGGTAATATGGAAGTATTAGAAAGGTATGGGACTGCTGAACAGAAAGAGGAATGGCTTAAGCCTTTATTAGCTGGTGAAATACGTTCCTGTTTTTCAATGACTGAGCCAGATGTCGCTTCATCAGATGCTACGAATATTGAAGCAAGTATTGCAAAAGATGGAGATGGCTATATCATTAATGGTCGCAAGTGGTGGTCTTCAGGTGCAGGAGATCCAAGATGTAAAATTGCAATTGTGATGGGGAAGACGAACAAAATGGCAAATCGGCATGAACAGCAATCTATGATTCTAGTACCTCTTGATTCAAAAGGAGTAAAAATTGAAAGAATGCTTCCCGTTTTTGGATATGATCATGCCCCTCATGGACATGGAGAAATTACATATGAAAACGTTAGGGTACCTGCTGAGAACATAATTTGGGGAGAGGGAAAGGGATTTGCGATTGCACAAGGAAGGCTGGGTCCAGGAAGAATTCATCATTGTATGAGGCTGATTGGGGCAGCAGAGCGTTCGCTTGAAATATTATGTAAGCGTATACAAAAAAGAACTGCCTTTGGACAGCCGCTATCTAATCAAGGAGTAATAAAGGAGTGGATTGCAAACTCAAGAATTGAAATTGAGCAGGCAAGATTATTAACTCTAAAAGCAGCTTATATGATGGATACGGTTGGGAACAAAAAAGCGAAGACCGAGATTGCGATGATCAAAGTCGTTGCTCCAAATATGGCTTTGAAGGTTATCGACAGGGCTATACAGGGACTTGGGGCAGCAGGAGTTTCAGAGGATTATCCTTTGGCAGCTCATTGGGCAAATGCAAGAACATTGCGATTAGCTGATGGACCCGATGAAGTTCACCGTGCACAGATTGCCAAGCTAGAGCTTAAAAAATATCTAGGGGAGGAACAAGCTGATCATGAACGTTTTACAAATGTTTGATTTAACCGGTAAGACAGCGATTATCACAGGAGGCGGACGTGGGCTTGGAGCCCATATTGCACAGGGTTTGGCAGAAGCGGGAGCAAATATTGTTCTATGTTCACGCAAGATTGAGGCTTGCACCGAGGTAGCAGATCATCTGAATAAAGAATATGGAGTTGAAACCTTGGCCTTAAAATGTGATATCACGAATGCGGAAGATATTCATAGTGTCGTCTCAGAAACACTAGATAAATTTGAAGATATTGATATTCTTGTCAACAATAGCGGTGCCTCATGGGGAGCTTCTGCATTGGATATGCCGCTTGAAGCCTGGAATAAGGTTATCAATACTAATTTGACAGGTACCTTCCTGATGTCCCAGGCAGTGGGAAAGGTGATGATGGAACAGAAGCGAGGAAAAATAATCAATATTGCTTCAGTTGCGGGGCTCGGTGGAACTCAAGCTGACATGATGGATACTGTTGGGTACAATGCCAGCAAAGGAGCTGTCCTTACTTTAACAAAGGATTTGGCAGTGAAATGGGGGAAACATAATATTCATGTTAATGCAATCGCACCTGGTTTTTTCCCAACCAAAATGTCTCAGGTCTTACTCGAACGCGGAAAAGATGCAATTGAATATATGACACCGCTTGGAAGGCTTGGAAATGATGAAGACCTCAAGGGAGTTGCTTTATTCCTAGCCTCTGCTGCATCCAATTATATAACAGGTGAGGTATTGGTAGTTGATGGCGGAAAACACGCCATGGTTTAAATAAAAGATGAAGGAGATTTGACTATGGAAAATATGAAAAAGAAAGCTTGGCTTACGCAATATCCGGAAGGTATTGCATCTGAAATCGAAATTCCGAACAAATCACTGCCAGACATTCTTCATGAAACGACAATCCATTACCCCACAAACAATGCCCTATCTTTTTTTGGAAGAAAAATGACCTATCAGGAACTTTTAGGGACATCCAATCGCTTCGCCGCAGCACTTCAGAATAATGATGTTAAAAAGGGTGATAGGGTGGCAATAATGCTGCCAAACTGTCCTCAGTATGTGATTGCCTATTATGGGGCCCTATCGATGGGAGGAATTGTCACACAAATCAACCCCATGTTAGTAGCTAGAGAACTGGAATATATATTGCAGGATTCCGATGCTGAAACGATTGTTGTCATGGATGCATTCTATCAAACTGTTAAAGCGGTTCAATCTACTACGAATCTCAAAAATATTATTGTAGTAAGCCTGCAGCCATCCGGGACAGAATTTGGAGATGATTGGACATTTGAGCGATTTATCTCTGAAACAGTCATGCCAGTAGAGCCAGTAGTTATTGATCCGAGTCATGATGTTGCTGTGCTCCAATATACAGGTGGCACTACGGGGAGATCGAAAGGAGCCATGCTCACTCATCGTAATTTAGTTGCCAATATCTATCAAACAAAGGAATTTTACAAGAAGATGGTAAATAAGGGGAAGGAACGGTATCTGACTGTCATCCCATTATTCCACGTATTTGGTATGACGGCCTGTATGAATAATTGCATATTAATGGCGAGTGAAAACATATTGCTACCCCGTTTTGATTTAGAAGAGGTCCTTCAAACCATAAAACAGGAGAAGCCAACTATATTCCCTGGCGTACCAACCATGTACGTGGCGATCAACGCTCATCCTAAAGCAAAGGAATATGGGATTGATAGCATAAAAATTTCCAATAGCGGAAGTGCTCCTATGCCTATGGAATTAATGAAGGAATATGAATCAAAAACGGATTCTAAGATTTTGGAGGGTTATGGTCTTTCGGAAGCATCACCCGTTACGCATTGTAATCCGGATTTTGGTGTTCGTAAACCTGGAACAGTCGGAATTGCCTTCCCATCTACAGATTGTAAAATCGTGGATGTAGCTACAGGGGTGGAGGAAGTCCCGGTTGGCGAACTGGGAGAATTAATTGTCAAAGGTCCGCAGATTATGAAAGGCTATTGGAATATGCCTGAAGAAACGGCTGTTGCTCTCCGCAATGGATGGCTATATACAGGGGATATTGCCAGGATCGATGAAGATGGATATCTAACGATTGTTGACCGTAAAAAGGATCTAATCATTGCAAGCGGTTATAATATCTACCCTCGTGATGTAGAAGAAGTCCTGTATGAACATCCATCCGTACAGGAAGCTGTTGTAATAGGAGTTCCGGATGAGTATCGCGGAGAAACAGTCAAAGCAATTTTAGTATTAAAAGCGAATGAGTCAGCTACGGATAAAGAGATTATAGAATACTGTAAAAATAATATGGCGGCCTATCGAGTGCCGACAATAGTAGAATTCCGTGATGAATTACCAAAAACAAATGTCGGAAAAATACTTCGCCGGGCTCTGAGGGAAGAAGTCAAAACAAAGTAAGGGTGACATGAATACACACGAACTGGGGTCTTGATGATGAAACAAAAAATTAAGAACACCAGCATTTCTTTATTTGAACAAAAGGGTTTTGCAGAAACATCCATACAGGATATTGTTGATTCTTTGGGAGTTACAAAGGGAACCTTTTATTACTATTTTGCAAGTAAAGAAGAATTATTGATGAATATTCATCTCGATTATATTAATGGATTAATTGAAAGACAGGAAGCGATCCTAAATACCTTGAGGAAAACCTGTAGACAAAAAATACACGATATAGCGTATTTACTAGTGAGTGATATTCGAACCCAAGGTTTAAGTGCAAAGGTGTTCTTCCGGGAAATGAAACTATTATCCGATGATAAGCTGGAAGAGATTTTGCCAAAGCGTGATCAATTTCGATTTAATATTGAAGATTTAATTAAGCAGGGAATGAAGACAGGAGAGCTACGTTCAGATTTAAATCCTACCATTGTTACATTTGGTATTCTTGGAATTTTGAACTGGAGCTATCAGTGGTTTAACCCTGAAGGAGTTATTTCTGAACATGAATTAGCAGACATGTTTGTAGAGATGATCATGAAAGGAATTGAAAAAGGGGAGTAGGAAATCACGACTCCCTTTTTTTTGAATAAAATTGCTTAATTGGAGCTGGTCGGTGTATAGATTACGAATATCCTCCGAGGCATACAGCAGGGTATAAATATAGCATGGATACTGTAAATGGGTAAAAGGAGGCCGCTATGGAATCAATGGTAACCGTCCGTTTTTCGGAAACAGATGCACTTGGTCATGTGAATAATACAAGTTATTTCATCTATTTGGAGGAAGCTCGTCTTCATTTTTTGAAGGAAATGGAACTGGATTTAAAAATAAGAAATTGGTCATTCATTTTGGCCTCGACTAAATGTGATTTCCTCTCTCAAGCCTATTTTGATCAAATATTAAAAATTAACACGACTGTATCCAGAGTGGGGACAAAGAGCTTTCAGCTTGAACATGATATTTACTGTGCCCAAACCGGTAACCCAATTGCCAAAGGGACTGCCATCCTTGTTCAGTTTAATTTTGACAAACAGGAAAGTGAACCGATTCCTGAAATGCTAAAAGAGAAACTGTTGAGGCTGGTCGAAGCTGTTTAATGAGTCCGATTTTTGAAAGAGGTGAGATAGACATGAACCAAGGAGTTAGTAAAGATACGATTCCCGTACGAAGTGGAGAAGAATTGCACCAGCATGTACTTGAATCATTTCTGCGGAGTAAGATTAGCGATTTGCCAGAAGGAAACCTGGAAATTGAACAATTCTCGGCAGGTCATTCAAATTTAACCTATCAATTGAAAATAGGCACATGGGAAGCTGTTTTAAGGAAACCGCCGCTAGGGCCTGTAGCTCCAAAAGCCCATGATATGCAAAGGGAATACAGCATCCTCTCAGAAGTATATCCTCTTTTCAGTCCGGCTCCAAAACCAATCCTTTACTCAGATGATGAGCATGTTGTTGGGAGTCCGTTTTTTATTATGGAACGAAAGCAAGGTTTTATATTTGATATTTCTGTTCCTGAAGGCATTAAACCTTCCCGTGAACTCTTTCAAAATTTATCAAAGGAAATGGTAGCACGGCTTGTTCAGCTTCATAGCATTTCCTATCAGGAGACTAGATTGAAGGAAATCAGTAAGCCTGATGGCTTTATGGAAAGACAGACAAATGGATGGATAGCACGTTATGAACGAGCAAAAACAGATGATATTCCACATATACAAGAATTAGAGAAATGGTTAGTAGACCACATTCCAGCTTCATGTGATGCTTCAATTATTCATTATGACTATAAATTGAACAATGCGATGTTTAATGAGGATGGGACGGAAATGGTCGGTCTATTTGATTGGGAAATGACGACGGTCGGGGATCCGCTCGCAGATCTTGGAGTAGCTATGAGCTATTGGGCAGAGGGGGACGATTCTGAAGTATTGAAGAAAGGACTGGGGAAGCCATCTGTTACGATTCGAGATGGATTTTATACAAGGGAACAATTTATTTCAGAATATGCAAGACAAAGCGGCCGTGATGTCTCCAATATGAATTTCTATTTAACATTTGCCTATTTCAAATTAGCGGGGATTTGTCAGCAAATCTACTATCGTTATCATAATGGCCAAACAAAGGATCCGAGATTTGCCAGCTTTGATAAGTATGTAAAAACATTGATTGAGCATGCTTATTTACTTACAAGGAATCAATAAGATGCTGAAAGTTCATGTCCTGCTGACCAAGGAAGATATATCACCAGAAAAACTGGCCTCAGGCAACAAGATAGCTGTTGTACTAGATATTCTCCTGGCCACAACCACGATTGTAACAGCTTTGCAGAATGGAGCAACAGAGGTTATTCCCGTTCTAAATCAGGACGAAGCTATTAAAGTAAGCAGACAATTTGAGAACGGACAAGCCTTGATGGCTGGGGAATTACATGCAGAACCAATCGATGGATTTTTTTATCCAGGACCGGTTAAAATTAGCACGCGTATCCATGGTAAAACCTTGATTCTTTCAACTACTAACGGCACAGTGGCTCTACATAAAGCGGCATATGCAAATCTAGTGTATATATCCTCCTTGCTTAATAATGCTGCCGTGGCACAGGCGATACTGAATGATAGCAAGGATGAAACTATTGTCGTGATTTGTTCAGGAAATTCAGGAGAATTCAGCCTAGAGGATTTCTATGGTGCCGGCCATTTAATTGCAAATATAACCTGCAGAACCAATCAAGGGATTGAGCTGAATGACGCTGGAAAAGCTGCATTGGCTTTTTATGACAGCCATTCATCTAATTCATACTCAGTTCTGGCGGCATCCAGAGTTGGATTGCTATTAACCAAATACGGATTAAAGGAAGATCTTCTGTTATCAAGTACAAGTGGATGTTATGAGATTGTTCCTGTGTTTAAAAATAATCGCGTTATATTAACGGTAAAAAAGGAGGTATAGGATGCGATTTCATGAGCAAGTTGCCGTGATCACTGGCGGTGGCAGCGGGATAGGAAAGGCTACAGCTCTGCGTTTGGCTAAAGAAGGAGCAAATGTCATTCTAGTTGGAAGAACCTTAGAAAAGCTTGAAAGTGTTGTTGATGAAATTAATAATCAAAGCCATCATATCCAGGCAACCTGTTTTGCGGCCGACGTTACGAAAGAAGAGGAAGTAACCGCGTTGTTAGATTTTATTGAGGATCATTTTATGGACTTGCATGTGGTCATCAATAATGCAGGTGGTTCAGTGCAATCAAAAATAATGGATACGGCCGTAGAGGCTTGGGATATCGTTCAGGAAGTGAATTTGAAGAGTGTGTTTTTGGTTTCAAAAATACTTGGAAAGTTTATGATGGAGCAAGCTAACCGTGGAGGTAATAGGGCATTTGTTAATATAGCGAGTCTATCAGGCCATAAAGCTGCTGCTCATATACCTCATTATAGTTCTGCAAAAGCAGCTGTGTTGAATTTTACGAAGGCACTTGCTTTTGAAATGGCACCATATGGTATCCGTGCAAACTCCGTATCACCTGGATTTGTTGAAACACCGTTGACAGAATGGTCTTTAACGAATGAACGGTTTGTGAAATCAATAGAACGCAACACAGCATTGAAAAGAGTAGGAACCAGTGAGGAAATAGCCAATGTTATTGCCTTTTTAGCATCGAGTGAAGCTTCATACATGACTGGTACAGATGTACTGGTCGATGGGGGATGGATGATCACGTAAAAGAGAAAGGGAGATGGATGATGGAACACTTATTAATAAAAGAGATAGGTTCAGTTTTAGTATTAACATTAAATAGACCTGAAAGCTTGAATGCTTTTAGCCCGGAAATGATAACAGGACTAATTAATGAATTAAAAAAAGCTGATAAAAATCCTAATGTGAAAGTAGTTATTTTAAACGGAGCAGGCCGGGCGTTTAGTGCCGGCGGAGATGTAAAAACGATGGGAACCAAATCAGCAGCTACTACCTACGAGTATTTAGGAGTCATAAATGAATGTATTTTAACGATGAAGGAGATTGAAACTCCTATTATTGCTGCGGTACATGGTTTTGCGGCAGGGGCCGCTTTTAATTTGGCGCTAGCCTCCGATTTGATTGTGGCCGCTGAGGGAAGTAAGTTCGTTTTAAGTTTTTCACAGGTTGGCCTTATTTCGGATGCAGGAGGTTCCTATTTTCTTCCACGCTTAGTTGGTCCGCATTTGGCGAAACAATTTTTCTTTTCAGCTGAACCTATACCAGCAGAACGTTTATATGAACTTGGGGTTATTAATAAACTTGTACCTTTGGAAGCTTTGCGTGATGAGGCGATTCAATATGCGACTATGTTATCCCATGGTCCAGGAAAAGCATATGGGCAAATGAAAAAACTGATTGATTATTCTTTTACGGCTACTCTCGAAGATGTCCTAGAGAGAGAACGTATCACTCAAACGATGATGATAGCCACGGAGGATCATCAAGAAGGTGTATCTGCATTTAAAGAAAAAAGAAAGCCGCAGTTTACCGGCAAATAAGAGAAAGGGAGTATGTATTATGAAAGCCATTCAATTTACTGAGTACGGAGGACCAGAAGTATTAAAAATGGTCGAATTAGATAGGCCGAAACCTGGTCCATATGAAGTATTAATTGAAATACATGTAGTTGGTGTGAATTATGCAGATACTGCCAGACGCGAAGGCCAATATGTTGTACCAACCAAACTTCCTTTTGTGCCAGGAGCAGAAGTTGCCGGGGGTGTAGTCGAAACTGGCTCAGAAGTGACAAACGTAAACATTGGAGCAAGAGTGGTCACGCTGATTGAATCTGGAGGATATGCTGAGTATGCTGTTGCAGAGGCTCGGTCCGTAATTCTCCTGAAAGAAGAACTGGATTTAAAAGAAGCGGTCGCCCTCCCACTTCAAGGTTTGAGTGCCTACCATATTTTAAAAACAATGGGGCAATTGCAAGAGGGTGAAACCGTTCTCGTTCATGCAGCAGCTGGAGGAGTTGGGACTTTAGCAGTCCAATTGGCTAAATTAATGGGCGCCGGTAAGGTAATTGCAACTGCCAGCACGGAAGAAAAGCTGGAGCTTGCACGTTCTCTGGGAGCTGATGTATGTATCAACTATACAAAAGAGGGTTGGTATAAAGACGTGCTGGAAGCGACAAACGGCCGTGGAGTTAATGTGGCGCTCGAAATGGCTGGCGGTGATGTTTTTAAGGAGACACTGAAATGCTTAGCTACGTTCGGGAGATTGGTGATATATGGTGTCGCAAGCGGAGAACAGGCCGTGATGCACCCCTCATCCTTAATGGCGAGAAACCAGTCGGTCATTGGATTCTTTCTTCCGCAAATTATGAGAAAACCAGAATTGCTGTTGCCGAGCATGCGTGATCTTTTTTCATTCCTAGAAGAGGGAAAATTAAAATTAATAATAGGTGAAGTCCATCCGATTGAGGAAGCAGCGAAAGTACATGAGCTACTGCAATCGAGGAAAACAACAGGAAAGGTAATACTCCAGGTTCGTCGTTAAGGTGATGATATTCTCGCAAAGCATGCAGTTCTAGCATGCTTGTTTTTTATTATAATAAGAGTAAGTATAAATGTGACATTATTTGATATTGTTATATTGATATTATCTTATATCCATTTTAATGGAATAAAGAAACATCATTAAATTTGTATTATGTGCCATTGTTTTTACTAGTTCTTATTTTGTAAACTATTATAGTGAAATAAAAAAATAAGGACTGAAGATAATGGAATGGAAAAACATATATCGTGGTATGTTAATGGGAATCAGTGATTTAATTCCCGGTGTAAGTGGAGGAACCATAGCGTTTATATTAGGTATTTATGATCGCTTATTATTATCAATCAGTGGCTTTTTTAGCCGTGATTGGAGAAGGTATCTGGGCTTTTTATTGCCACTGGCAATCGGTATGGGGTTTACTATACTGACGTTTAGCCGATTGATTGATTATTTGCTAGAGCATCATCATGAACCGACACAATTCTTTTTTGTAGGGTTAATCATCGGTGTACTGCCATTTATTATAAGACAGGCAGAGGTGAAAAAACACTTTACAGGAAAGCATTTTGTGGTTGTCGTTTTGGTCGCGATCATGATGGCAGCACTAGGTTTCCTGAAGCCGAATGAATCTGTTGTTATATCTGATGTAACGCTTTTATCTGGGCTTGGATTATTCTTTTCCGGCTGGCTTGCAAGTATGGCTATGCTGCTTCCAGGTATTAGTGGCTCGTTTATATTATTGTTGCTCGGTGTTTATTCAACTGTTATTTCTGCTTTATCAGATTTAAACTTTACAATTATTATACTTGTAGGGGCTGGAGCAGTGGTTGGTTTTATTGTGAGCAGTAAAGCAATCAGCTTTTTACTGAGGGCATATCCACATATGACGTTTGCAGTCATAATGGGGTTGATTATTGGATCTATATTTGTAATCGTTCCTGGATTGCCAACAGGAATAGGTACTATACTGCTATGTTGTATAACTTTTGTGGCAGGTCTTTTGGTAACGAAAATTTTTACGAAGTAATAATTGACTAGAAAGTAAAAGGATTGTCTCGGACAATCCTTTTTTATTTTGTTTCGACTGCACTGTTAAAACAATTATGTGGGATAGATAGGAAAAGGGCGTTTATGCTTAGAATATTAAGACATAAGCAAATGTATAGATTAACTACAATTTTACAATAAAAAGTATTGGAGGTTGAATCGTGCAAAAGGGACTGAGGTTTATATTTTTGGCATGTCTTATTATAGGAGTATCAGCATGTGGAAGCGAAAAAGAAGAGACGATAAATAAGGATAATAAAAAGAATCAAACTACAGAAGATGTAAGTACGGATAATAAAGAAGGTACCGAAGATAAAGAAACAAAAAATGGCGTGGCATCAAAAGGAGAAGAGCCATCTGTATCCTCTGAGGTGTATCAAGATCGATTTACTTCTGGCAATATGGGTGTGAAAAAGATACTATATGAAAATTTAAAAATGTATGACACTAAAAATATTGAGGACGTAATCATTACGTTAGAAGGTATACAGTATGCTGAGATAACCCCATCAGAGGAAACTAAATCAAAGTTCAAAAATTTAAATGAAAGAGACCGTATCATACTTACCATGAAAATAAAGCTTGTGAACAATTTCAAACAACCATTAATATTTAAATCCATTCGTTCTTTTTTAAGAGGGAACGATAATCAAATAACCTATCTGCCAGAAACAAATCTGGAGCCGAGCCAACAAGGAGAAATTGCTGCCGGAACATCTAGTGAAAAGCTTCATGTCTTTTTAATAGACAAGGATTTGTTCTTAATTACACGAAATTTAAAATTGGAGTTTGGGCCATTCCTAAACAGTGAAGGTAAAGATTTATTTAATGGTAAAAAGACAGAATTTGAAATCCCATTACCGAAGTAATAGCTATAAAAAGAACCGTAATTCTGCTTGTCAGAATCACGGTTCTATCCCTGTGTTAAACATGTTGCAGATTGTTAAGAATTAATCAAATCTGGAGTCACTAAGAATGCGGCCAATCTCTTCCATATGGCCTGTTTCATCGGAGATAAGATCTTCTAGTTTAACAACTAATTCAGTTAAGCCTAATTCCTCAGCTTGTTTCTTGCGTGTTTCGTAGCGATCTATTGTATCTTTTTCTGCCTGATAGGCAGATTCAAGCATTACCTTAACATCAGTGGTTTGTTTAACTTCTGCTGGTGTTACAGTTGGTGTTCCACCCAATGTACTGATTTTTTCTGCAAGATATAAAGCATGTCCCTGTTCATCGGCTATTTCACCTTCAAAGAAAGGTTTCAGTGTTTGTCTGTATAAACCAGAAACCATTGCCGCATAGCTAGAATACATGATTGATGCAGCATATTCGTTTGCTAGATCTTCATTTAAACCATCTATTAATTCTTTTAATTTTTTTTCCATTCTATAATCCACTCCTTCTATATTCTATAATTCAAATGTACCCTACTTTACTACATATTAAGCATTTTTTTTGTGGCAGGATTTTGAAATGTTCAGGGAATATTTTTACATAATAAAAAGCCTGATCCGATAAAGGACCAAGCTTGGATTATTAAGTCAGATTAATTTTGAGAAATTAATACGTTTATTGAGAGCATACATAATTGGAGCACCAATTGTCATGACTGCTAATTCTCCAGCTGCGGTTGTTGCCCATGCAAACCAGAAAGGAAGTTTCAAAACAATATTTAACTCTATAGCAATTAAGAACATGGTAAAAGTAAAAACGAATGTATTAATAGCCATCCTTGCCCAAATATTGCGGACAAATCGGAAGGTTAGAATGGTGATTGTTAATGCTAGTATGGATTGGCCAACACCAAATATTAAATCATATGCACCCATTGATGAGAAAAAGAGGTTAGAGATAAATACTCCTATCACAATCCCATACATGTATTTTTTATTAAATACAATCAAGTGATTGAACATTTCAGGTACTCGAAACTGAATGTTCGAAAATGCGATTGGCTGTACGATTATAGTGACAGCAATATATAAGGCTGCCAAAACTCCATTTACAGCAAGCGTTCTAATATTCATTTTTTTCTCTCCCTTAGTTTTTTATCGTGGGATGGTTACGAACCACGTTTAGTATTTCCGAAGACACCAAATAATCATAAGCATAATAAGATGCCTAGTCAACAAAGAATTGTAGTTGCATCATGTTCGAAACATCATCGTATAGTTATGATCGACTGGCATAAATCAATAAAAGACGCCGAGAGAAATCTCGGCGTCGTCTCTTATTTAATCGTTAGTTTAACGACTTGGAGTTAATTTTTTTGTATTGATTGGTTTTATGTCATCCTTTTTGAAGATAGTTTTACGAATCCAGGGAAGAACGTAATAGTCTCCACCGAATCGGCCGGCATTTGCACCTGCTACAAGAATAACCATTCCCAGTATGATGTAGAGCGGGTTAGTAGATACTGTTCCGCCAAATAAAAACATAAAATTCATTAATAATCCAAAGAAGGCAGCTGTAGTTGTTAAGACACCAAGCAGTAACCCAAGCCCAACTAGAAATTCTCCCCATGGAATTAAGATGTTGATTAACCCTACGTTAGGAATCGCAAATTTTTCAATGAATGAACCATAAATCGGATACAGTGCCCCTCCGTCTGGCCCAGTTACAGGATTAGCAACAATATTTCCAAGGAATCCGGATGCATCAAATGCTCCGCCTTTAATTTTCTCAAATCCATGAATCATCCATTCATAACCAAGATACAGTCTTATAATCAATAATAGTCCGGAGGCATATTTATTAGTTCGTAACCAATTCATCATTTTAAATCACTCCCATATGGATTTAACTGGCTCTAATCCGCGGTTTTTAGTTCCAGTAACTTTCTATACCTTATTTATATACCATATGCTTGATAATGTGGTGCATTATCCCTGTGTTTCTTTTTTTGTACAAAAATATGTGAACCTTTTAAGTTAATACTAAAAACAACTTTACAAACGTGATATTGTTCGTTCCTTCACAAACTTTTACATAATGAACCAATTAGTGTTGTATTAGAATGAAAAATAACACTCTTAATTAAATGAGCTATTTAAAAATTTATATATAAGAGTAAAATATATTTAATGATAAAAGGTTAGAAAGAGAACATTTAAGGAAAATAATAGTATAGGTGTTTGAAGGAGGAATGGGAATGAGCTTACAATCAGTTATTATTGAAGCATTACATGTTAAACCGGAAATAAACCCTAAAGAAGAAATCAAAGACAGAGTTGGGTTCCTAAAAAGTTACTTAAAGAAGAGCGGAGCAAAAGGATTTGTTCTAGGAATCAGTGGCGGTCAGGATTCTACATTGGCAGGACGTCTGGCTCAGATGGCTGTGGAAGAACTGCGTGAGGAAGGGGTTGCGGCTAAATTTATTGCTGTCAGACTTCCATATGGAGTACAGCAAGATGAAGATGATGCTCAGCGTGCTCTGCAATTTATTAAACCAGATGAAAGTATTACTTTTAATGTCAAGTCTACTGTCGATGTCATTACAGATCAATACAAAGAAGCAACTAATGAAGCATTAACCGATTTTAATAAAGGGAATGTGAAAGCAAGGCTTCGTATGATTGCGCAATATGCCATTGGTGGACAAAATGGACTTCTGGTAATAGGTACAGACCATGCTGCTGAGGCAGTGACAGGTTTTTATACAAAATATGGAGACGGCGGAGCTGATGTTCTTCCTTTATCGGGTCTCTCTAAGCGCCAGGGCAGAGAATTGCTTAAAGAATTGGGAGCTGAGGAAAGACTTTATATGAAAGAGCCGACTGCCGATTTGCTGGATAATAAACCGCAGCAAGCTGATGAAACAGAGCTTGGCTTAAAATATGATACGATTGACGACTATTTGGAAGGCCGTAAAGTCGATGCTGAAGCTGCATTAAAAATTGAAAAACAATATTTAAAAACAGAACACAAACGTCAAATGCCTGCATCCATTCACGATAATTGGTGGAAATAACTAACCAAAAAGTAAGCCTGTGATTTTCATAATCATGGGCTTATTCTATTGTAAGGTGAAATGAATCGTGATTAAGATAACGATATACTGGTATAATTAATTGGAGAATAAAAAACACGAATTGTTTTAGTTAATTTTCTGAGGGTATAGGATATAATCTATTAATATATTTATTTCAAATATGACAAATGTTCCATTTTGCTATCATATTGTATTGAAGATGAAACTTTACCGAAACCGTTTTGCAATCAAATTTTATTACACTATATAAGTTATAAACTATTCTATTGAACAAATTTGTGTGAGAGAACCAGGGAGGGGTCGTATGATGAATAATGAAAATAACTTGATTGAAAAGTCCTTATATAAAACCTTATTAACAAACGATAATGCGGCGAATCCGTTGCTTATAATAAGTGAAGAATTTTTGGCAGAACAACAAAAGGAATTGCCTGAGCTATCAACGCTTAGATTTGCTCAGGGAGAGCTTTATTTCCATTATAAAGACTATGAGACATCCATTTTTAAATGGGAAAAGGTTAGCAATGACCTGGCGCCTTGGGCTATAAAGAATATGGCGGATGCTTACTTTGCAATGGCTATGTATAAAAACGCTGAAGAGCTATATAAATCTATCGAATCAGACTCGATTATATTGAATACCGAAGTTGGATTGCAATTATTTGCTCTATATACGAAATTGGATAAAACTGAACTGGCTGATAAAACGATTAAAAAGGTAGTTAAGTTGAATCCAGATGACTCTCAAGTAACAGAAATAGCACGTTCATTCTTTGAAGAGCAACGTGATTGGAATAGTGCAGTTGAACTTGCAGTAAATGAATCCATCCGTACGGAGTCATTGCTTTGGTATGATGTTCTGCAGTCCTATATTGATCAGGGTGTAACGAAAAATATGGAACCTGGCTATTTTTACCAAGTATTACATAAGCTCTATTCCATAGATAGCGGTCAATTTGAACAACTTGCAGTATCTCTTTGGAACAGCTATAAGGGCGAACCGGCATATTTGCAATGGGTTCAGGGATTTAATGATTTACTGCAGGATCTGGAACTTGTTCATCCCGAACCATGGTCAGATTTATCTTTCTTATTTAAAGAGGGTTACTTCGAATTAATTAATGGACATAAATTATTAAAAACATTAAAGGGCTTATTACCAAGTTTATTACGTAACTGGATTCGCATAACAGATAGGAAGCATGCTCTTTTAGCTTCTTCTGCTATATTGGCATGGAACGATAATTTTCCTGGTATGATAGGTCAAATAGATATTGATCATGCAGAGAGAGTATTAATGCAGGCTGAAAATAACCGGAATGGCTTGGAGGATAGCGTTCGATTATTTGAGGAAATTGATCAATGGGCAAATCAAAATAATTTATCTGTCAGCGAAAGACAAAAATGGATTATTGATGAATTATTAGATGTAAATGTACAGCATATTATGATTGCCGGAACTAGCGGTAGCGGTAAATCTGCCTTAATTCATTCTATTTTAGGAGAAGAGTTATTTGATAAACCAACTTCATCGGCTATCATGTTTAAAAATGCCGAAGAAGAAAGCATAATGGAAGTGACAGACTCTTCGATTAATCCACTAAATTTAGAGGAACTTGAAGATAAGGTTTCAAACAGAAACTTTGTTGATAACAAGCCAAGTATCATTGAATACCATCTTCCGAGTCAATTCTTGGCCGAAAATCAAATAGCAATCATCGATACTCCCGGATTCAGTATTGCAAATAATAAAATCCAGGAAGTACGCCGTTATTTGAATATGGCAGATGGTCTTTTACTTGTATTAGATGTAAATGATCCATTTACAAACAAAGAACGCGAAATTGTTATGGCCCTTCATGAACAAGTGCCAGATCTGCCAATTCATTTCTTATTAAATAAAATGGATCTTGTTCACAATGATCAGGAGGCTATTCGTATAGTGGATGAAGCTTGGTCCAGAATCAGTCCTTACCTGCCAAATGCTACAATTTTTGCTCATTCTGCTCATTATAGAAGCAATAGGCAGCTTTCAGATTTTGCTGAATTTATTAAAATGAATCTAACAAGCAAATATAAGGAAAGCGCTCGTACTGCTAAGCTGCTTCACTTTGTACGTGAGACTATATCAAGCTTGCTGGACCAACGATTGGAAAGGGAAGAAAGCTTGATTGAATCCATTCATTGGAATGAGGACCTTTTAGCAAAACTAAATGGTGCGAAGAATCAGATGGAGGATTTGGAGAAAGAAAAAGCAGTATTGTTGCGTAAGACGTTTAAACAAAGGAAGGAAGCCATTCGCCTTGATGTGGAGGCGGCGGTACCTAAAATTCTCCGAGCCAGCAAAGATTTAATTACAGAGGACAGTGATTTCCGCAAGATTCATATAGACTTAAATGAGAAAATGAATGTACGGATTCAGGAATACCTGGAGAATACGATTTTGCCTAAGTATTTTTATTCCTTAAAGGATTGGATTACCGAAGCGGAAGTAGAGTTAAAAGAGAGTCAGGCTTATTTAAAAGAAATGGCTGAAGGCTTCAATGCCATTTATCAGGAAGAACGAATGAAAATGGAATGTGATTTCAGAGTGCTGGATGACTGGCGCAGGGATGCAAACCGAATGACGAGCGGTGTACAAATGGAGACCATTAATATACTGCTTCGCCACACACCGCAACAATTATTATTGAAGAGTGCAGGCATGTTATTCGGATCGATTGCGAATAAAAGTGTTATGTACAATAAATATACAACGTTGATTGAAACACAGGATTATACAGAGGTTGCTCAATTGATTGCAGATAAATTCCTGCTGCAATTTGATATGTTTGAAAAATCGATTACTCGAGATGTTTCAATGTTCTTTGCAGATCCGACAGAAGTAATGAATGGTGCAATGTCAGATACGAATGAGAAAATTGCTGAACATAATGGCGTACTTGAGAAGATGCGTTCTCAGCCAGAATTGTATCGTGACCCATTAAAGCTATACGAATTGCGATTACGACAATACGAATGGATTTTAATTGGTCAAAAAGAAGTTCAAACTATTTCAAGGTAAAAAAAGGTGATTCAGGATGGTGGTTAAGCCATCCTGAATCACCTTTTTTATGTGAAGTTTAGGAGCTTTAAGATGTTCGCAGTTTATAGAATTTAATGAAATTTTTAACAATAACCTTTACTACTGAATAAGTAGGTATAGCTATGAGAATTCCTATAAATCCGTATAAGGAACCCGCTACAAGCAGCAATAATATGACCGTCAGCGGGTGGATATCCAAACGTTTTCCCATTACCTGAGGTGTAACGAGATGACCCTCAAGCTGCTGGACAATGACTAATAATATCAGAACTTTAAAGGCTGTAAATGGGCTGATTAATAGACCTGATATAATCGCAGGGATGGTTCCAAGGAACGGTCCAAGGAAAGGTACAACGGTCAGTAAAGTTGCAAAAATAGCTAAAATTAATGCGTTCTCAAGCCCAATAATTAGATATCCAATATACATAAGGATGCCATCGACTATTGCAACGATAAATTGACCGACGATATAAGTGGATAAGGTTTTATCAACATCCATTAAAATTCTGTTGCCCTCGTCCTCTACATTAGCAGGGATATGCTTTAATAAAAAGGGTCTGAGTTTATGCCCATCCTTAAGAAAATAAAAAACAATAAAGGGAACAATTAAAAGTACAGTGACTATGCTCGTAACTGTCGAAAATATGGTTACAGCATGATCGGATAATACTTTAGGAAAACTATCCGCATATTCTTTCCCGTATTGAGTGAGCTTGTCTACGGAAAAATAGGTTGAGGCGGCATTCTCATTTATAATTTCCTTTGACTGGGATGTGATTGTTTCTATTCTGTCCGGTATTTTATCGATGAGTTCTTCGCTCTGAGAAACAATGACGGGCCCCAAGAAATGGACAGTAGCATAACCCATTCCGCCGATTACTGCATAAATGAGAAGTATACTGATAGTAATCGGCATATACTTACTCAAAAAATGAACGACCGGCCTCAATATATAATATAAAAGCCCAGCTATTAAAATCGGAAAAAAGATGGTTATAATCAGTTTTTGAAAAGGCCATATAAAGTAATCAATCTTCCCTAATAAATAGATAATGATTAGTATTAAAATAGTGCCGGTTGCATATTTATAAAAAGGTTTATTAAACCACATAGAGCACCCCCAAATGTTAAATTAATGTCTTCACATCTATACCCTTAATTGGTTTAGTTATACTCCAATGTCAGGTAAATAAATGGCACCGCATAACCTGAGAAAACAAACAGCGATTATCATAATAATAAAGTGATAATCGCTGTTTAATATTCTAATATATTAATTTGGTGAACCTTTCATCATCGATGATGACAAATTATTGTTCTTTAATTATAATACCTAATTTAGTAAATGCCTGATTTACGCTGCTTTCTGTTTGGATACATGAAAAATCAATTCCAAGCTGTATGCTTGTTTGTGCCACCTCGGCACGAATTCCTGTCATGATTACCTCTACACCGATTAATTTGAGTGCTTCTATCATTTGAAAAAGGCGGTGTGCTACCAAAGTATCAACGATAAAAACCCCGGATAAATCAATAATTAATGTGGAGATTTGATTGTCTGCACTTTGCTGAAGTGTACTTTCATTTATAGCTCTGGCCCTGGTGGAATCAATATCACCCACTATCGGCAATAATCCGATATTTTCAGTCAATTTAATCACAGGAGAACTTAACTCATTGATTAGGTTGGATTGTGAGTGGATTCGCTTTATCAATATGTTTGTATAGTTTTCTGTATAGCTATGTGTAAGTTGATCTATTGTAGAATTAAACTTTTCCTCCCAGAAAAAAATATCTCTAAAGGTAATATCCAAGCTGGTCATGTCGATAAAGTTTTTTGTGTATTTCCATATAACTCTTCTTAAAAGCCCGGCAGCATTAATAGAATTACTTAGAGGTGTACCGGATTCAAGGCGTACCTCTGCAATAGATAATGTGCGTTCTTTTATTATATAATCTCTCTCTTCTTCTGATTGAAACAAGCTGTTTGCTATTAAAAACAAATATTCTTTAAACTGCTTCTTTAATGCATTAATTGTATGGATAGATCCGTTAAGAGAATAATCTGCTTCAGTACTCTTCGGCATTAGTGAATACCAATCTTCAATTATTTCATCTGAATGAGTAATCAAATAATCATATAAGGCTTTTGATTTAGTTTCCATAATGACCTCTTTTCTTTACCATTCTATATTCAATATTTTGCGTGTATTATGAGAAAAACACAATTAATTAATTACTATTTTTGGAAGAAAAACATGGTTTATTTTAAAGGAATTTGTAGTTTTGACTTTTAGTGTCATAAAATACAAAAAAATCAAAATTAAATTGCGTATTCTTGTAAGCAACCTTATAATGTTATTCATAGACTTTTCTGAATATTTAAAACAGAAAACAAGAGGGGGCGTCATTTTGAAAAAGAAATCATTATTTATGTTTATTATGATAGCTATTATTACTGTCATTGCAGCTTGCGGTTCGAAAGAGGAAGAGAGTGCCGGCGGTGAAGGCGGTACAGATAAGACGTTGAGAGTCGTGACTGATGCGGCATATTCACCATTTGAATTCCAGAAGGAAGGTAAATTGGTTGGTTTTGACGTTGATATTGTGAATGCTGTGGCGAAGGAAGCCGGTTTTAAAGTGAATATTGAACATGTAGGATGGGATCCATTATTTGTCGAGATTAAAAACAAAAGGGCAGCGTTTGGGATGTCAGCGATCTCAATAAATGATGAACGGAAAAAAACATATGATTTCTCTGTTCCATATTTTTTATCAACCAATAAAATTCTTGTCCCAGAAGGCAGCGATATTAAATCTGCACAGGATTTAAAAGGGAAGAAAATTGCTGTTCAGGCTGGTACGACAGGTCAATTTGCGGTTGAAAAGGTAGTAGGCAAAAATAATAAAGACATCAAGAAGTTTGAAACAACTGTACTGGCGATTATGGATATGAAAAAAGGCGGTGCAAAAGCTGTTGTAGCTGATAATGGCGTTGTCGAGGAATACGCTAAAAATAATCCTAAGGATAAGTTTGTGGTAGTAAAGGACCCGAATGCATTTGACAATGAATACTACGGTTTAATGTTTCCGAAGGACAGTAAAGATAAGGCTGTCGTAGATAAAGCTTTAAACGAAATTTTAGAAAATGGAACATATACTGAGATCTATAAAAAATGGTTTGGAGTCGATCCAGATCTTGAAACATTAAAAGCTCAGCAATCGAAATAATAAAGGTGTGAGAGGACTGCGTATCACAGGTGTTGCTGTGCTACGCAATCTTTGTCTAAGGGGGAACAGATGTGGATTTCAGGTGGGATATTATTGAAATTTATGCTCCATTGTTAATGAAAGGAACACTATATACAATTGGACTCTCAATAGCTGGTATTTTAATAGGTTCGATTCTTGGGTTATTAATCGGTCTTGGTAGATTGACCAAAAGGAAATGGTTATCTATTCCCCTAAATTGCTATATTGCTTTTTTTCGTGGGACTCCAATATTTGTCCAACTCCTATTAGTTCACTTTGGTGTTGTACCAGCATTGACAGGAGAGACAAATGCCATACTCGCAACTATTCTTGCCCTCTCATTAAATTCAGCTGCATACATAGCTGAGATATTTCGAGGAGGCATTCAGTCGATTGATTCGGGACAAATGGAGGGAGCCAGGTCGCTTGGGATGTCTCATGGACAGGCTATGAGGTACGTTATTTTACCACAAGCATTTAAGCGCATTATTCCGCCTCTGGGTAATGAGTTTATTGTATTGATTAAGGAGTCATCTATAGCCGCTGTTATCGCAGCTCCAGAATTAACGTATTGGGGTAGAGCTATGGCGACTGAATATTATCGGGTGTGGGAGCCTTATTTAACATCCGCTGTGATTTATCTCATCCTTACGCTTTCTCTTAGCTTGTTATTAAATCGATTGGAAAGAAGGATGGAGACAAAATGATAGATGTTAGGAATTTGAAAAAAAACTTTGGATCCAATGAGGTATTAAAAGATATATCTATTAGGATTGAACCTCAGGAAGTTGTAGTAGTGATAGGTCCCTCTGGTTCAGGGAAATCCACCTTTCTTCGTTGTTTAAATTTACTGGAGCAAATAACGGACGGACATGTCATTATAAATGGAGTAGATCTTGCCGATAAAAAAATTGATATTAATAAGGTACGAACCAAAACAGGAATGGTATTTCAACATTTCAATTTGTTTCCTCATAAAACGGTACTGGAAAATCTAATGCTGGCACCTACCAAGGTGAAAAAGGTTCCTGATGAAGAAGCAAAAAAACATTGTTTGGAGCTCCTTCGAAAGGTAGGTCTATTAGATAAGGAAAATGCTTATCCAGATTCATTGTCAGGTGGTCAGAAACAAAGGGTCGCCATTGCACGTGCATTGGCAATGGAGCCGGAAATCATGTTATTCGATGAACCAACTTCAGCACTTGATCCGGAAATGGTTGGAGAGGTCCTTGAGGTTATGAAAGAGCTTGCGCACGAAGGAATGACAATGGTGGTTGTTACACACGAAATGGGATTTGCGCGTGAGGTGGGAGATCGGGTTGTTTTTATGGATGATGGATATATCGTTGAAGAAAATGAACCGACCAGTTTATTTGAAAATCCGCAGCACAATCGAACAAAGCTGTTTTTGAGTAAAGTTTTATAATGAAAAAGGGACTGCAATAGCAGTCCCTGAGTCGTTATACACCTGTACGTTTACGTTGGTTGTTTGGTTTCTTTGTCAGTTGGCTTTGCAATTCTTTTGTTTTTTTGACAGGTCCGTTTACATGGCTGCCGGCTTGATTTGATTGTTGCTTAGAAGCAAGTTTTTGTTTAATCGCTTCTTGAAGACTTACTTTTTTAGACATATTATAATGAACTCCTTAAATGGATTTCCTTTATAATATCCCCAATAAGCCATAACATCAAGATTAGAACTCATCCAACTTTCTACCCTTGGTTAATTTTTCGAATTCTTCCATTGATTCTGGTGTTTCATCTTTATTGCTCACATGGTAAGGGTTTTGACTTTGGTTAAATCCGGGCTGCAGGCTGCCGGTGACAACTCCCATTTTAGTAGCTTTAGAATCATTTATGATGGATTCCTGTCTGCCATCTGGATTTGGTTCTGGGTTAACGTGGATTTGATCACTGTTTCTGGGCAATAGGAACATTCCCTTCTTTTTGTGTATTCATTCTATAAGTTCCCTAAACTTCTTTTATTCATACAATTTTATGGAGTAGTCAAGGTTGTTATTTAATGCCATTAACTGAATAATAACCTCAGATTATTGGCATATTATTGGATAAATATTCAGAAGCGAAAGGCAACCTTCAAAATTAGGTTGCCTTTTGATAATTGATATAGTTCAGTAGGTTTTTTAATACTTTATCGTTATAATATTTATATTAGGTTAGATAATGTTTCGGTTGGAGTTGTAGATGAATGGGAATAACTGATAGCTATGTATGGCAATTTTTAATAGCAATCAATTTGATATTTGCTATTACTATAACCTTTTTAGAAAGGCGTAATGTCAGCGCTTCATGGGCGTGGTTAATGGTTTTGAGCTTTTTTCCAATTGGAGGCTTTATTCTGTATATTGTTCTAGGGCAGAATTTAAGTAAAAGGAAAATATTCACATGGGATAAACGGGGCTATGATTACTTAGAGCAGCGTATCGCTGAACAAAAAGAGCACATGAAAAATATGGAAGAACCATTTAATACTTCTATTACACAGAGGTATAAGGATTTAATTTTAATGAATATGAAAACAGACCATGCTGTATATACCAATGATAATGAAGTTGAAATTTTCACAGATGGCAAGGAAAAATTCAATGCCTTATTTCAGGATATTGCTAGTGCCAAAAAACATATTCATGTTTTATATTACATTATCCAAAACGATACATATGGAAACAGGCTTCTGGATGCGTTGATTGAAAAGGCTAAAGAAGGTGTAGAGATACGGCTGATTTATGACGACGCCGGTTCCAGGAGAATCTCTAAAAAGCGAATAAAGAAATTAAGAGAAGCTGGCGGAAATGCAGAAGCGTTCTTTCCTGGGAAATTACCGCTTATTAATCTCAGAATCAACTTCCGAAACCATCGGAAGCTTGTCATCATTGACAGGAAAGTAGGATATCTTGGTGGATTCAATGTAGGTGAAGAGTATTTAGGACTTGATCCGAAGTTTGGTTATTGGAGAGATACCCATTTACGGATCATCGGAGACGCTGTGAATGATTTACAGTCTCGTTTTATGCTCGATTGGGCTCAGGCTTCAGGAGATAAAATGGAATGGACGGAAGATTACTTTAAATATAGCAAGCAACACAACGAAAAAGGGGTTGGGCTTCAAATTGTTACCTCTGGGCCTGATTCTGAGAGGGAACAAATTAAAAAAAGCTATATACGTATGATTTTGGATGCAAAAGAGTATATATATCTGCAGACGCCTTATTTTATACCGGATGACAGTTTGTTGGACGCCATCAGGATTGCATCCATGTCAGGGGTGGACGTCAGAGTAATGATACCAAATAAACCAGATCATTTATTTGTTTATTGGGCCACTTATTCATACGTTGGAGAATTATTAAAGGCTGGTGCAAAGGTGTTTTTATATGAGAATGGGTTCTTGCATGCGAAAACTATGGTGATAGATGATCGATTGGCAACTGTTGGAACAGCCAATATAGATGTACGCAGTTTTCGATTGAATTTTGAAGTGAATGCAATTATATATCATGCAGACACAGCTGTTCGCCTAAGGGATACATTTGCAGATGAT
Source organism: Pradoshia sp. Z4_20 (assembly GCF_058216035.1). Lineage (NCBI taxonomy): Bacteria > Bacillati > Bacillota > Bacilli > Caryophanales > Bacillaceae > Pradoshia > Pradoshia sp. Z4_20. The sequence goes on along the minus strand of NZ_JBZAJD010000010.1, from coordinate 43,631 downwards.
TTAAAACAGAGCCATGAACTTACATCAGAAATTTATAATAATCGTTCCCTTTTAATTCGGTTTAAAGAGTCTTTATCCAGATTATTGTCTCCAGTTTTATGAATAGAAGTAAATATGTACTGTTTTTAAAGACACTAGGGCGAGTTAGTGTCTTTTTGTTATGGTAATGCAGTATAATATTGGTATGTTTTTTAAAACATTCTAATCATACTCCTTATTAATAGATAGTAGAGAGTTTGGAACAGGGGGAGGGGTACACACATGACATTTAAGCAAAAAAATTTAGTGGGTTTTGGCTCAATACTAGTGATTATAATTATATTGATGGTCATAATTGACGGTAGATTGAGCAGCTCTAGAGAAGATTTACTTGAAATAGTGGATGATCGCTACCAAAAGGTTAGTTATATTAATGATATTCAAAGAAATTTTGCGGAATCGGAGCGTACTCTTAATTTATTGGGACAGGATTCGCGTACTCCAAGTAAAGAAGAATTGAGCGCAGCCTCTGAAACAATAGATCAAAATCATATATATATCGAAGACCGTTTTAGAAAATTAGAAAGCATTGCTAATACGGAAAAAGGCGAGGCCTTGTTGGCGGAGTTCCGTGCATCATATGAGAACTATACAAAGCTAGAAACACAATTAATCACTGATATGCAAAAAGGGGTATCAAACTATGATGTCGTAAGGGCAGAAAAAGATAAAGCAAGTGATAATGTACTTGCTGTCATTGCAAATTTCGTTGATTTTCAAGAAAACCTTATGGATGACGCACTGGTGCGTGCCGACGGTAAATATGAACAAATGCAGACGATTATTATCAGTTCTCTAATTGTTACAATTGTTCTAACGTTATTTTTGGCTTATTGGGTAATCATGACCTCTTCACGGGAATTAAATAGAATTACAAAGGTGATCACTAATGTCGATCTAAGTGATACCACGACTATGCCGAGGATTGAAGTAAAAGTAGAGGATGAAATTGGCCGAATTGCATCTGCTTTTAATAGGATGTCAGCTTCATTGGAGACATTTAGTAGAAACGAAAAAGAATATACTCAGGAAATTGAGAATCAAAGCTGGGTGCAAACACAAGTTGCCGAAGTTGCGGAGATGTATCAGGGTATCTTTAAAGTTGGACAGCTTGCAGATGAATTCATTAATAAAATTACTCCAATCATGGGAGCAGAACTGGGTGCTTTTTATTTAAAAAGTGAAACTGAGGATGACCATTTTTATAAGGCTGCCTCTTATGGTGACGGAGGACGTGATGGATTTAGTTTTGGAGAAGGCGTAATCGGCCAGGCGGTTGCTAATAAAGAAGTTGTATTACTTGATGATGTTCCGGGAGATTATAAACTTATTACAACAGGGCTTGGAGAAATTAAACCGAAATCTATTGTCATTGCTCCAGTATTATACGAGAATAAAGTTATTGCTGTTTTGGAATTTGCAAGTATTAAAGGCTTTACTGATTTAGAATTAAAAACGATTAATCATATGCTTGATAATCTTGGTATGGCTATTAAGAGTGTACTGAGCCGGATGGAAGTGGAACAATTACTAAATGAATCACAGGCGATGACAGAAGAATTACAGGTTCAGGCAGAAGAATTACAAACACAATCTGAAGAACTTCAGATGCAATCAGAAGAATTACGTATGATTAATGAACAATTAGAAGAACGCAATCAGGAAGCAGAGCAGAAATCGAGGGAACTTGAGATTTCTAAAGAGGAGCTTGAGGTTAAAAATGAACAGCTCCTTCAAAGTTCAAAATACAAATCTGAGTTTCTTGCGAATATGTCTCATGAATTGAGAACGCCTCTGAATAGTATTTTAATATTATCTGAAATGCTGGTCGATAAAGAGCCTGGTGAATATACAGAGGATGAAAGAGAATTTGCAAAAGTGATCCATACATCAGGTAATGATTTAATGGCACTCATTAATGATATTTTGGATTTATCTAAAATTGAGGCTGGTAAGCTGGAAGTCTTCTTTAATGAAACCAATGTTTGTGAGGTTATTGAGAGCTTAGAACGAGTCTTTTCTCCTCAGGCAGAACAAAAAGGTCTGGAACTGGTTATTGGAAAAGAAGATGACCTGCCTTCCATTTTTTATACGGATGAACAAAGAATGCAACAAATACTAAAGAATTTATTATCCAACGCTGTGAAGTTTACGGAAAAAGGTTCGGTTACTATGAAGATGGAAAAAGTGAGAAATACTCGAGAGAAAGAACTTCTTGATGGTATTACGGAAACCGACTTCTGGATGAAAATTGTTGTAACCGATACAGGTCCTGGTATTGCAGATGATAAACAACAAATTATTTTTGAGGCCTTCCAGCAAGCAGATGGAGCAACAGCCCGTAAGTATGGCGGAACTGGATTAGGATTATCGATTTGCCGAGAATTTACAAAGTTACTTGGCGGATATGTAACTCTAGAAAGTGAAGAGGGCAAGGGAAGTACATTTACTGTGTACTTGCCGAATCTGCCGGATGGAATGACTAATAAGAACAGTAAAGTGAACGATGACATTATTCATTTGCCAATTGCAAATGATGTAATGGAGCAAATTGCTGTTCAAAAAGAAGTAATAGATCCTGAGGAAGAAGAATTATTAATTTTGGATGTCTTTAATGGGAAAAAGGTATTAATCACGGATGATGACCATCGTAATATATTTGCTCTACAAAAAGCCCTGGAAAGTAAAGGTGTTCAAATCATTGTTGCCCAAAATGGAATCGAATGTCTTGAAATCATTAAGGAGCAAGATGATTTAGATATGATTCTTATGGACATTATGATGCCTGAACTCGACGGTTATGATACGATGAGACATATACGTGCAAATCCTGAATTTACATCGATTCCTATCATTGCATTAACAGCTAAAGCAATGAAGGGAGATCGAGAAAAATGTTTGGAAGCTGGTGCAACAGACTATATCAGCAAACCAATCAATTTAGAACAGCTATATTCAGTGATGTCTGTTTGGTTAACGAAATAGGAAGAAGGGAGCTGCATAGTGTTGGGTTATCCATCATCTATAGAAGAACGCGAGAATTTAGAAATTGATTTATTGCTAGAGGCAATCTACCGGATGACAGGGTACGATTTCCGTGGTTATATGCGTTCATCAATTGCTCGCCGCATAAAAAATCGACTGAATAAGGATCACCTGACAACTGTTTCCGAGCTTCTAGTACGAGTGATTCATGAAGAAGGGTATGTAAATAATCTTCTGAGTGACTTTTCGATTAATGTTACAGACATGTTTAGAGATCCAGATTTCTTTTATGCTTTTCGCAAGAAGATTGTTCCTAGATTGAAGGACCTCCCAGAAATACGGATATGGCATGCGGGATGTTCGACCGGTGAGGAAGTATATTCGATGGCAATCCTGTTGGAAGAAGAGGGATTGGCTGATAAAACAAAGATTTATGCGACGGATATGAATGAAAAAGTTATTGAAAAAGCTCGCCAAGGGGCATTTCCCTTAAAAAGAATGCAATCTTATACGAAGAATTATTTGCAGGCTGGCGGATTGGATGCTTTTTCTAAATATTATAAGACCGATATGCAATATGCATATTTTCGTCCATCCCTATCAAGAAATATAGTTTTTGCCCAGCATAATTTAGTGACGGATGGATCATTTAATGAATTCCATGTGATTATTTGCAGAAATGTCATCATATACTTCACATTGGAATTGCAGGCGAAAGTATTCCAACTATTTGATGAAAGTTTAAGTCCTGGCGGCTTTTTGGGGCTTGGTAACAAAGAATCCCTAAAGATCATGGAGTTGGCTGATACGTATATGGAACTAGATATTAATCAGCGGCTTTATAGGAAAAAATTATATTCATAATAGGATTTATAAAAGGAAAAGGAGATCTTCAAACTGTTCTGACACAGGTTTTTTAGTGTCAGTCGGGTTTAAGGTCCCCTTTTTATCTATATAGCAGCATATAAAAATCCTTTTATTTTGACAGCCGTGATCTTCTGCTATTGCCTTTAGTTCGATAAGAAACTTTTCCAAACGGTTTTTTCCACCGTAAAGTATTCTTCGTGGGAGCATACAGCTAATATACATTTATCATTATGGTAAAACATAAAGTCTTCTGGTAGCTCAGGACCAATCCAATCAAAAAGGGAATTACAACGTTCTTTCAAAAATTGTCTTGTAGCATTATTCATTTTAAAATAAAAAACGTATGCTGTATCTTCAGAAAGTCTTGTGATTTCTCATTCTTTTTGTATTCTTTTTTCGATTATATGTTCTTCAATGTCGGTTACCAAATTATCAATGAGAGTAAATCTATTTATTGCTTATAATCTTTGCCCTTTATATTTTTATTTACCATTAACATATTAATCTCCCCTAAATACTATATCTGCTTATTTACTACTCTTTACCTCTCTCTTACGGGGTATTTTCGGATGAAGCACTTGATATATTTATCGATTGACATTAATAGTTGGCTTCAAAGCTTGGTGATTTAAAAACAAGTGTGTAAAAAGGTTGATGTTGTCCGTAATCATCAATTAAGCAATAACAATTCCTGTATATGGTCTTGTCATCAATCCAAAAAGAGGACATTTTGATCTTTTGTCAGATGAGAATGCTTATATCAAACAAAAGATAAAGAACAGACTCCATTAGAATCTGTTCTTTATCTTTTTAGAAAAGTTGATTTTTATCCCCTTACAAGGATGACACACATATCATCATGCTGATTTGCCTGTTTCTCCTCAGGAAGGATAACATTTAAAGGAGCCACTGCTTCTTTTTCTGACCATTGATACTTTCCTATTTCTCGCAAATGTGCCAAGGCTTTAGTTTCATCATTATCAATAGCCTCCGCCACACCGTCAGTATATATTAAAGCCTGAAAACTATCAGTATAAGGAATAGTTATTTTATTTATATGCATTTCCTCGAAAAATCCAATTGCTGTATTTCGCTGTCCCATTTCAATTAAGTCTTTCCCATCGATATAAAGGTAGCCCGGTGGATGGCCGGCATTGACATATTCAATCGTCTTTGATTTCGTATCTACCAATAAATAAATACCTGTTAAGTAGTAGGATGTTAACTTTGTTTTTTCCTCCAGTAAAGTCATACAGCGATTCAATTCGAGAATGACTTTTTCAGGATCAACCACATTCCGTACCGCTTCACGAAGGATAGAGGAGATATACATACATACTAATGATGCAGGTATGCCATGCCCCATCATATCAAACATAAATATGGCATAGCGATCCTGATCAATCTGCTGCCAATAATACATATCACCTGCGAGATTAGAGGATGGCTTATAGGACCTCGTTATTTTGATTTGATTATTTAATATGGGCTCACTTAACAAGCTTCTCTGCACCTTTGTAGCGAGATCAAGCTCATAGCTTATTTTTTCATCCTGATTTTTATGCCAATCTTTCTCCTCTTTTAAACGGAGAGCAGCGCGTATCCGAGCCAATAGCTCTACCTTATTAATAGGCTTCATTAGATAATCTGATCCACCGGCATCCAGTGCTTCCGCGAGTTTATGGGTATCACCTAATGCGGTCACAAAAATAACAGGTATATCTTTATATTCCTCCGTTGCAGTGATTCGCCTGCAGGCTTCGATTCCATCAATTTCTGGCATCATAATATCCAAAAGAATTAAATTAAAGGAGCTTCTGCCGTGATTTTTACTTAAATCTTCTTCTAAAATATGAATCATTTCATTTGCTGATTTAGCCAGCTTAATAGACCTGTATCCTGCCTGCTTTAAGATGGTCTCAATTACAAATAAATTCACTTTATTATCATCTACCACAAGTATTGACATACTTTCTTTCACCCATCTTCTAAAATACTAAATCTTATATTAATTATGGTATGTCACTTTAACTTAAAATACAAATAGTTGAAACTAGGGAGTAAATGGTTAGGTTATTACACTATTAAAAATGATAAATTAAAGTCTGCAATTAAAGAATGAATAGAAAAAAGGACTTATCGCCAATGGATAGGATTCTATTCAAAAATAATTATGTCACCGGTGTTAATTTTTTGTTTTTTTTCAATAAACCCATTAATCCTGCTATCAGTAAAAGGATTCCCGGAAGTATATAGAAAGCCGAAGTGCAAATAAATCCACCAATAGCCGCAATAAGCATAAAGGAGCTTCCTAATTTAGGGTTGCTTTTGACAACAACTAATCCAATGATCGCAAGAATAGAACAGTTAACCATCCAAGATTGATGGTTGTACAGAATCTAAACCCCAACAAATAATGCTATACCAGCTGCGAAAATCCCCAAAATACCATCAAGTAAACCAAGAAAAAATTCTGTAGTTCTGCTCTTTTTGGAAACCTCCATTTTTTACCCACTACCTGATATTCTGAAATATTATTTGAAAGAATTAGATTGTTGATTTTTTTGGATACTGAAAACTCTGTTAAACAATTAAATGTACTAAATCAGTTTGTATGCTCATAGCCTGAAAGGAAAATGAATTTTAAAAAGGATGGTGTAGCTATGACTGAGCAAAATCGGCCTGAAAAATCGCACATGAAATCTTATACACCTTTTCACAGTCGATTTGATCCGTGCAGACCAATTGGTAAGAAGTATTATTCTACTCCTCCTAATCTATTTCTCGGATTTCAACCGCCTAATTTGCCTCAATTTTCACCAAAGGAGGCATTATTCAAGGGCACACTCTGGCCTGTATTTTATGACTTTTATGAAAACCCCTATGAACATAAAAGGAGGGATTCTCAGTGAAGCCCCAATTACCTGATGAATATTATCAGCTATTAGAGGAAATTCAGGCAATCGACTTTGCTTTAGTGGAGCTAACCCTTTATTTAGATACTCATCCCAATGATTTAGAAGCCATGCAGCAATTTAACGAATTCTCTCATCAGAGCAGGCAGCTTAAACAGCAGTTCGAAAAGAAATTCGGCCCACTTCAACAATTTGGTAATAGTTATACAGATGCCAATTGGAGTTGGGGAACTACTCCGTGGCCTTGGCAAATATAAAAGATGAGGTGATTAAAGAATGTGGTTTTATGAAAAGAAATTGCAATACCCTGTTAGAGTCAGTACCTGTAACCCGACTTTAGCCAAATATTTAATTGAACAGTATGGAGGGGCAGATGGAGAGTTAGCAGCCGCTCTTAGATACCTGAATCAACGATATACCATTCCTGATAAAGTGGTAGGCTTGCTAAATGACATAGGCACAGAAGAATTCGCGCATTTGGAAATGATTGCCACGATGATATATAAACTCACAAAAGATGCTACTCCAGAGCAGATGAGAGACGCTGGTTTGGCAGACCACTATGTTGATCATGATTCTGCTCTTTTTTACCATAATGCAGCAGGTGTACCATTTACAACTGCATACATTCAGACAAAGGGAGATCCTATCGCAGATTTATATGAAGATATTGCCGCTGAGGAAAAAGCAAGGGCTACCTACCAATGGATTATCAATATGTCAGATGATCCAGATTTAAATGATGGCTTACGATTTTTAAGAGAAAGAGAAATCGTTCATTCTCAGCGATTCCGTGAGGCAGTACAAATTATTACAGATGATAGGGAAAAGAAGAAGATATTTTAAACGATTTATCAATAATAAAAAAACCTGTGTTGGCTGTACAACACAGGTTTTTCTTGAGGCCAACAGGATGTTGGTCACAAAGACGTTGCCACACGACGTGGCGTCTTTAGTCTTTGTTCCTTAATACAGTCGCCTCAGCCTTTTAGTCAATCCAGCTTCAACGGCTAGAAGCTCAGGACATAAGCATGACCACTTCGGGAGGAAAAAGCGCCTCCCTACGTGCCCCTGTCTTATGCTCCTCACGGGCCAACAGGATGTTGGTCATGAAGACGTTGCCACATGACGTGGCGATTTTAGTCTTCGTTCATTAATCGAGCCCTTCAGCCTTTTAGTTAATCCAGCTTTAACTCCTAGTCCCTCGAGTCATAAGGATAGCCACTGCGGGAGGTTAGGGCGCCTCCCTGCGTGCCTTTCCTTATGCTTGTCGGGCCTGACCAGTCGTCTCAGCCTTTTTAATCAATCTAGCTTCAGGGCCTAGGAGTTCGGGACATAAGCATAGCCTCTGCGGGGGAGGAACGTCCCCTACGAGCCTCTGTCTTATGCTCCTCACTCCTGACCAAGGCCCTTCAGCTTTTTAGTGGGCGTGGCCCCAGATCATGGTTAGGATGGTTCCGAAGATGACTGCGTGTGCGACGAATAGAGCATAGATAATGTTTAGATAGATTGTTCTCTTTTCTTTAGATTCATTAACATGCATGAATAAAAAGAGTTGTACAGCTGTTTGAATAATGGCGGTTATGGATAGGATCACCATTCCGGCCGTAAAGGAAATATCATAAAAGGCTACGGATAGCGCAATGATGGTTAGAATTAATGATATGACATAACCCAAAACATGTTTAAGTGGAAATAGTTGTTTTATCATCCTATATCAACTCCTTCAAATAAACAAAGCTAAAGATGAGAATCCAGATTACGTCAAGGAAATGCCAGTATAGGGAATAGATAAAAGATTTATTGGCTGTTTCTGCCGTAAATCCTTCTCGTATGACTTGAATTAGTATACATAATCCCCAGAATAACCCGAATGTTACGTGGGCTCCATGCGTACCGAGCAGCATGAATAAGCTTGATAAAAATCCGCTTGTTTGCATGGTTGCGCCTTCTTCGATATAGGTCATAAATTCAAAAATCTCTACACCTAGGAAGACAAGACCAAGCAGCATGGTAATAATAAAAAATGTAATCATCGGTTTTTTCAAATTAAGTCTCATACTATGAATAGCTAGCCCGCAAGTAAAGCTACTTGTTAAAAGGACAATCGTTTCAATAATGACGCCTTTAATTTCAAAAATTTCTTTTGCTGTAGGACCATCGCCCGTACCATTAAAGAGGGTATAATAGGTTGCGAATAACATAGAAAACAATGCAATCTCAGCTCCAAGGAATAACCAGAAACCAAAGATTCTTAATTGATTTTGTTCTGTACTGTATTCCAGTGGAAGGGAAGAGTCTATCTTCATAGTTTTTCACCTCGCAGTACTTTTTCAGTTCCTTCTATTTCCTCTACAGAAACATAATAGCCAGGATCTCGTTCAAAGGATTTAGCAGCCATTGTGATAAATACACCAATCCCAAATATAATAGCTGGAATCCACCAACTGAATACTAGGCAAAAACCAGAGAGAAAGAAGAATATACCCATAATGGCTGGTTTTCCTGTATTGCTTGGCATGTGAATAGGCTTTATTTCATCTTCGTAAAGCGGTTCATTATTAATTTTGGAATACCATAAAGGGTCGACGTCCTTAACGTTTGGCATAACCGCAAAATTATAGAATGGTGCCGGACTTGGAATTGACCATTCCAATGTACGTGCATCCCATGGATCCGCATGTTTGTCACGAGGACTTTTGAATGCACTATAGATGATATTATAGATAATTAATCCAAAGCCGATTGCTAACCCTACGGCTCCAATACTTGCAGTGAGATTCAGTGGGCCATAGCCTGTCGCTTCAGAATAGGTATACATCCGGCGCGCCATACCATCCAGACCTAAATAGAATAGAGGCAGGAATGTTACATTAAAGAATATCGCAATCAGCCAAAAACTAATTTTTCCGATTTTTTCATTTAAGCGGAAACCGAAAACTTTCGGGAACCAATAATAAGTACCTGCAACCATTCCAAAGACAGTACCCGGAATTAATACATAATGGAAATGGGCGACTAGGAACATTGTATTATGGTACTGGTAATCCGCACTTGACATTGCGAGCATAACGCCCGTTACACCACCGATTGTAAAAATCGGTATAAAGGCCAGCGAGAATAGCATGGCTGTAGGGAATACAATTTTCCCTTTTCGTAGAGTAAACAGCCAGTTGAAAATCTTAATACCGGTTGGTACAGAAATAGCCATCGTAGCAATCGCAAATATGCTATTAACCGTTGCATTGTGGCCCATTGTATAGAAGTGATGGGTCCATACAAGGAATGATAGCAATGAGATGGCAATCATACTGTAGACCATTGATTTATAGCCGTATAGATTTTTACGTGCGAAAGTAGAAATGACATCGCTGAAAATACCGAAAGCTGGCAATATAACAATGTATACTTCAGGATGTCCCCAAATCCAAAAGTTGTTTGCCCAAAGCATATCCATACCGCCATTGGTGGTTGAGAAAAATTGTGTTCCAAAAAGTCGGTCAAACATCATTTGTGCAAGTGACACAGTAAATGTCGGGAACGCAAACAAAATAATGATACATGTGATTAATGCAGACCAAGTGAACATTGGCATTTTCCAAATAGACATACCCGGAGCTCTCATTTTGATAATGGTTACGATAAAATTAATGCCCGTCATCAATGTACCAAGACCGGATAATTGAAGAGCAATTGCATAATAATTGTGTCCGACAGTCGGACTGAATTCATTACTTGCCAAAGGGAAGTAGGCACTCCAACCTGCATCTGGAGATCCGCCAATAACAAACGATAGATTGTAAAGCATAGCTCCGACAAAGAATAACCAAAAGCTGATAGCGTTGAGTGCCGGAAAGGCAACGTCACGAGCTCCAATTTGTAAAGGAACAACGATATTCATGACTCCCAATACAAATGGCATAGCCATAAAAAGAATCATAATAACTCCGTGAGTAGAGAAAACTTCATTGTAATGCTGTGACTCCAGGAATGTCATATTTGGAGTTGCAAGCTGCAAACGCAGCATTAATGCGTCAACGCCACCGCGAAATAACATAAGGAACGCAGCAAGGATATACATGATCCCAATACGTTTGTGGTCTACTGTAGTTAACCATTCACGCCACAGCCATCCATATCTTTTGGTATAGGTCAGATAGATAATGATTGCCAACATGGCAACAACAATGCTAACCATAGCACCATAGATAAGCGGATCGCCTGTAACAAAGAATTCATCCCATTTCATGGTCTAATCCCCTTTCCTGATTTATTCATGATTATGTTCGTTCGTTTCTGTATCTGTTCCATCTGTAGCATCATCATTGCTTTCATGGAATGGCCATACAGGAGCCGGACTGAAATCAAGGTGTGTGGAAGAGTAAGTGGCTCTGCCCATTACTTCCATATCAAGCAGTTTGTTAAATTCCTTCTCAGTTAAAGGTTCGGCAGTTTTTTGGACCTCATCTACCCAGCTATCAAATTCTTCTGGAGACATGGCTAATGTTTCGAACTCCATTTGTGCAAAGCCTTCTCCACTAAAGTTGGCGTTTCTTCCAAAATAGGAACCTGGTTCGTCTGCAACGATTCGTAATGTAGTTACCATATCGCTCATTGCGTATTTTTGACCTGCCAGCTGGGGAACCCAAAAGCTAGTGATTGGTCCAAAAGAATATAAACGGAATTCAATCTCCCGATCTGTTGGAATGTTGACATAATTGACTGTTTCGATTCCTTCTTCGGGATAGCTGAAATGCCATTTCCAGTTGGAAGAAGATGCATAAATCACTAAAGGCTCTTCGTCTTCATATCCAGCTGGTGTACTTTCCACCTGAAAAGTGGTGATGACCGTAACAACTGAAAGTACGACTACTATAATGATAGGGATGGCAGTCCATATAATTTCAAGCCACTTATTTCCTTTTTCATATGGCGGTACATAGTCTACGGGCTGTTTAGATGCTCGATATTTCACAATCATATAGATAAAAAGAGCGTAAACAACCACTAAAATAAAAGCCATCACGATCATAGAAAAAATAATCGTATCGGATTGAATTTTTGCTTGTGGCCCTTTTGGATTCAGTACCATTAAAGGGTTACAACCTGCCAGTGCGAATATAGCAGCAAAAGACATACTGAATAAAGTCCATTTCTTCTTCATGATAGTCTCCTTTCTTGAAAATTATTTATATTATATAAATAAAGTATTATACTATTATGATAAAATTTAAAATAATGAAAATTCAACTGATAACCCTCGTTTTTAATAAGTTTTTATATGAATTTTTGATATGAAATAGAAGTTATATAGAATATTATATTTTTTTGATATAGTGATGGGAAAGAGAGGGTTAAAAGGTAGGTTTTGGCCTTGGAGTGTTTAAGTGAATGCTGATTCCGATAAAGAATAAATGGGTAAATATAAAAAGAACAAAAAAATAAGCTACCAATCGGGAATCGGTAGCTCGGATAATTGAGTCAATTATTTAGTTTCCGGTGTCCATTGCTTACGGACTTGTTCATAGGCTAACTGTCTGATTTCTGATTCATCAGTGTCTCTTGGTGCAAGGACATTTGTTTGATAGTTTTTCCCCATGAAATCTATTAATACTGTAACATTTACCATATAAATCTACTCCTTTTGTTCGTTTAATCAATAGTTAATAGACGCATTAAATGCATCATTTTTGTTCATCTAAAATTGGTTTTCCAAGGTTTTAGAGTAAAAGTGAAGTGATGTTTTTCTAATGGACGGTATGTTGTTGAGAGGATGAATGTACTATTCCCGTTTTTTGAAAAATATAAACTTAGCAATTGGCAATTGGAATAAATTGAGAGGTTAAAGGAATTATATAATAAAATTGGCAATAATTCCATATGTTTTTTGTTTATAAATAAAAATAAAAAAATTGGAGGGATTTTTTTGTCTGTATTGTTATTTGATCTCGATGGTACATTAGTTGAGACAACGAGATTAAGTATACCTATTATTCATGCGGAAATCAAGAATTATCCACACCTAAAGGTCCCTAATCCTAAAAAGATTCAATCTGCGTTTGGTTTACCTCATAAAGAGTTTTGGGAGCTTTTAACACCTGATGCCACCGAACAGGAAGTAAGAATGATTTCTGAGCGTTCAGAGAAAGAATTACTGGAAAGCTTAAAAACTGAAAATGTACTGCTTCCCTATGCCAGAGAAGTGTTAACTGAACTAAAAAGAAGAGGGCATATTTTATCAACAGCAAGTAATTGTTCAACTGCATATTTAAATGAAATACTAAATTCACAGCAAATTAAAGATTTATTTTATGAGCCTCTGTGTATTGAAAGGGTCGGCGGCCGTAAGAAAAAGGATATTTTGTTAGCGCACTTTCAACATTTAAATAAATCTGATGCTTTTATGATAGGAGATCGTTCGTCTGACATTGAGGCGGCAAAAGCGCATCATGTACCAGCTATAGCTTGTCACTTTGGATATGCTGAGGATGGTGAACTGGAGGATGCGGATTACCATATTTATTGTTTGAAAGATTTATTAGAGATATTCAACTAAACATATATAAATAAAGGGCAGTTTATTACAATACAATTTGCAGTATACATTCGATACGAAAAGCTTAAGAAACTTTAAGCTTTTCGTATATTTAAACTCATAATAATTCTTGAATCATTTCAATCCTGTTTCCAAATGGGTCTCTAAATTCAAATCGTTCAAATCCTGGTATGGGTAAACCCTTTATTAATTGAATATTTTGTTCTTCTAAAACCGTTTTCCAGTATGATAAATCCTCGACTATATAGGCTAAATGAGCTTTTGTTTTTAACCGGTCAATTCCATCTTCCGTACCTACATGTACATCCTGATCTCCAACCGATACCCAAAATCCCCCACGTCCCCTTAGTGAAGCAGGCTTTTCTTTTTCAACCAGACCGAGAATCCTACAATAAAAATGTTTCCCTTCTGTTTCATATCCTTTTGGAATGGTAATCTGAGCATGGTGTAATCCCAAAATCATAAAATCGTCCCCCTTTTGCAATAAACTTTTCACCTTTCATTTTATATCTTCAATTACGAGCTTGGAAATTCGGAGTCATTATCGTTTCTGATAAGCTTTACTTCATGTTTTATAGGTCTTGCCTTCCTAATCTAAAAATATTAAAAAACGCATTGAAATTCGGATGGAATTCAAATGCGTTTCATGGTCAATCTAATATGAGCTTTTTTATTTATTTGAGATTAGTTTTGCCACAGGTGTACTTTTCCATAATCTTTTTGCAGAAGGGAGAATTCCCTTTGCCTGATTGATTGGATAATTAATGGCGCTTTTTTTATATTCAACATCACTCATGATTGCTTGTTGCTTTCCTGTTAAACGATCTGTTTCATGTTTAATGCTATCCGTTTGTTGTTGTATTCGCGTAACAGTTGCTTGTATCTCATTAATTGTAGGTGTTGATTCTTTGAACGTTCGAAAAGCATATATACCGAGATATACAATTGATCCAACGATAATAGCTAAACTAATCCAAACGATGATCATGCACAGTCCTCCTTTGAAATATTCCCTTATCATAACTATATCTTACCCATTATTGAGCGTTTAGTAACTAATGACTTAGAAAGAAAAAGGATTAATAAGTGCTTAAGCGGGTATTGAACCCATATATTAACTTTTAGAGAGGGGATGATGGGAATGGATAAAAAAGTAATTGGTGTTTATGATAATGGTCAGGATGCTGTACGGGAAGTGGAAAGATTACAGAAGCAAGGGTATCAAAAAGAAGATATTTCCGTAGTAGTGAAGGACAAAGAAAAGGCAGATAAAATCACATCTAAGACTAATACAAATGTTGACAGTGGTCTTGCAGCTGGGGCAACTACAGGTGGAATCTTAGGAGGATTAACAGGATTATTGGCAGGTGTCGGTGCACTGATAATCCCTGGTATTGGGCCAATTGTTGCAGCAGGGCCGATTGCTACAACATTGGGAGGAATTGCAGCAGGCGCTGGAGCTGGTGGATTGACCGGTGCGCTGGTTGGATTGGGTATTCCTAAAGATACAGCTGATAAATATGCTACTGATGTAGAAAAGGGGAAGATTCTTATATTAGTCGACTCCGAATCACAAAAGAAATATGCAGCTCGCGATACGTATGAAAGATCTGATGATCCATTAGTGGGAGCGCAGCGCGAAGTGAAAGTAACAATAAATCCAGCCACGGGTGGAGATCCCAATTTAAGAGGAAAAGATAGTTATAAATAATATATCTATAAGTGGAAGTCATCGATTCCTTGATGGCTTCTTTCTTTTTATGCATTGAAAAACGAACCAAGCATCTGCCTGATTCGTTTTAAAATAATTTTGAAATGTAAGTAACAACTTCTCATTTATTAGTATTCGTTTATGTGTGTGATGTAAATTGCCGCGGTTATCTATTCCACTTGGACGTTTTTACTTAGACGATATAAGCCCTACCTCTCTTATATCCTTACGGCTCCGAAGCCGTTCCAGTGTGAATAAGTGTTCCGAAAAACATAAATTGCAGAATGCCATATTTATTTACATATCTATGTGTAAGTCACTACTTTAAAATTATATCTTCTAAGTATATACTTTATAATTTCGTTTGTCAAATATGTTTTTTACAGAACGACGTCCGAAGATAACCACGATACTTGTTTAACCGCTATTTCTCATATACCCAAATAAAAATGATAAAAAACCTGTAGGTTATCTTACTTAGGTAGAAATTGTTCAAAGGAAACACGCATAGGATAGGTCATAAGGAAAAATGGGGAGGTTACATAATTGAGACAACAATCGATGAATGATTTAGTGAAACAAACCCAAAGGGCTATTAATGGAGAGTACAGTGCTATACAGTGTTATGAAAAATTAGCCCGACTAGCACCAACAGAAGATGAACGGCAGCGAATATTGGAAATCAGAGAGGATGAGATTAAACATTTTAAACAACTGGTACTACTATATACAGGCATAACAGGGAGAGATCCAAAGCCAAAACAGACAGAACCTTGTGAGGATGATTATTTACGGGGGCTTGAAGCGGCTTTAAAAGATGAGCAGCGTACCGTGGATTTTTATCTTTCAGTTGCAGACGGAACCATTAATTTAGCGGCAAAGAAGTTGTTTAATCGTGCAGCTAAGGATGAACAACAGCATGCAGTATGGTTTCTTTATTATTATATGAAGAATAAATGAAAAGGGCTAAATTGGAATTAGAACACATAATTTAAAAATGTCCTGCATAAGAGTCCTCCTATTCGGGAATAAGGTAACTGTACTAAACTGAATGGGAGGATGAAATATGAAAGCAGTCACATACCAAGGGGCCAAAAAAATTGAGGTTAAAGAGGTTGAAGATCCGAAGCTTGAAAAGAATGATGATATAATCGTCAGAATTACTTCTACGGCCATATGTGGTTCTGATCTTCATATCTATCAAGGGAATATGCCGATTAGAGAAGGATATATAATTGGACATGAACCAATGGGAATCGTAGAAGAAGTCGGTCCTGAGGTGACAAAAGTCAAAAAAGGCGACCGGGTAGTTATCCCTTTCAACGTATCCTGCGGGCAATGCTATTACTGTCAGCATGAGATGGAAAGTCAATGTGATCATACCGAATCCAATCCACATCAGGATACAGGCGGATATTTTGGATATACAGAGCGATATGGGAATCATCCCGGCGGACAAGCAGAATATTTAAAGGTTCCATTTGCGAACTATATGCCGTTTGTCATACCGGAATCCTGTGAATTAGAGGATGAGTCATTATTATTTATGTCTGATGTTTTGCCTACAGCTCTTTGGAGTGTGGAGCATGCGGGGGTAAAACCGGATGATACTGTGGTCGTACTTGGCTGTGGCCCAATTGGTTTAATGACACAAAAATTTGCTTATATGGCTGGTGCTAAAAGGGTTATAGCTGTTGATCACTTGGATTATCGATTAAAACAAGCTGAGAAAATGAATAAAGTAGAGACGATTAATCTTAATAATTATGATGATACAGGGAGCTATATAAAAGAAATTACACAGGGTGGAGCTGATGTGGTCATCGATTGTGTTGGAATGGATGGTAAGAAATCAGCTATTGAAAAAATTGAGCAAAAACTAAAATTGCAGGGAGGAACGTTAAGTGCTATTCAAATTGCCACGAAGGCGATAAGGAAATTTGGTACTTTGCAGCTTACCGGTGTTTACGGATCTGTTTATAATATGTTCCCGCTAGAGAAATTTTTTTCACGCAATATTACGATGAAGATGGGACAAGCTCCTGTTGTTCATTATATGCCTCGATTATATAAAATGATTGAAGAAGGAAAGCTCGACCCTACTGAAATTGTAACTCATAAGTTACCACTTCTGGACGCAGCGAAAGGGTATTCGTTATTTAATGAACATGAAGATAATTGTACGAAGGTTATATTAAAACCATAACTAAGATAAAACAAAGCATTCCTCCAGCAGTAATAGAATGCTTTGTTTTATTTTAAGGTATAATTTTACATAAAAAGGGAGACTGACATGAAAATTGGAGTGATTGCTGATATTCACGGGAATGAGCCTGCCTTAAAAGCGGTACTATCTAAGCTTGATTGAAGGAGGGATATTGAACATATCTATTGTCTGGGAGATATGATTGGAATCGGACCGAATACCAATGACGTTTTGGATATTCTATTTACAAGAAATGATGTATCCATGATTACGGGAAACCATGATGAAGCGGTTTTAGCACTTCTAAAAGGAGAGGAACATCCACAAAGCCACTCCCATGTAAAAGAGCATCATCAATGGATAGCAGAGAGGATGGATAAGCAATTCATCCGGAAGTTGGAAGGGTTGCCTAGGGCAATCAATTTAACTGTCGAAGGGAATTCAATTTTGTTTATTCATTATCAGATTGAGCCAACGAAGCTAAATGACCATATAAGCCAAGACCCTTTTAGCAGAATTGTTGAACCAAGTCTTAAGAATATAAGGACTTTATTTAAAGGATGGGAAGAAAAGTTAATCTGTTTTGGTCATCATCATCCACTTCATTTCTTCAGAAGTGAACGTACTGTCTTTCTAAATCCAGGCTCTTTAGGTTGCAATTCAAAGCCTACTGCCTAGATATAGCGGGAGACAAGGTGGTTATCTCTAACGAAGATGCTACCTATGATAATACAAAATATTTAGCTTCATATGAACGGCTTCAGGTCCCGGATCGTGATTTTATTCTTAAAATTTTTCATGGCAATCAATTAAAACAATAACTCTTAATTGCTAATCTGAGATTATTAAACAACTCCATTTCTATATCCTAGGTTACTGGAATTATTTCCGACTAATTCCTTGCCTATGCCAAGGCTAAGGCAGGGGGTAAAGAGTATAAAGTAAATAAAAAACCCGTTAACCAGGATGTAAATATCCAAAGCTAACGGGTGTTTAAGGTATAGCGTCGTTACATTAAAATACTTTAGTTGTCCAAGATTCACAGTTCCAAACATCTGTAGCTATGTCCTGATAGAAGTCAGGTTCATGGCTGATCAGTAGAATACTTCCCTTAAAGGCCTTTAATGCGCGTTTTAATTCTTCTTTAGCATCCACATCAAGGTGGTTGGTTGGTTCATCGAGAACAAGTAAATTGTTTTCACGATTGATTAGTTTACATAAACGAACCTTCGCTTTTTCTCCACCGCTAAGTACTTCAACTTTACTTTCAATATGCTTGGTAGTAAGGCCGCACTTCGCCAGAGCAGCACGAATTTCTGCCTGATTATAGGAAGGGAACTCCTGCCAAATTTCTTCGATACAGGTATTATTGGATGTTTGTTTTACTTCTTGTTCAAAATATCCCATATACAAATGTTCGCCAAGCTCAACCTGGCCAGAGATTGGTTTAATTTCACCGAGAATACTTCTGAGCAAGGTAGTTTTTCCAATCCCATTGGCACCGACGAAAGCAATTTTTTGTCCACGCTCCATACGTAAATTTAATGGTCTGGATAGAGGCTCATTATACCCAATGACAAGATCCTTTGTTTCGAATATAAGTTTACCGGATGTACGTGCTTCGCGGAAATGGAATTCTGGTTTCGGTTTTTCTTTCGCCAGTTCAATGATATCCATTTTTTCAAGCTTTTTCTGACGGGACATGGCCATGTTTCGAGTAGATACACGAGCTTTATTACGTGCAACGAAATCCTTGAGGCCGGCAATCTCTTGTTGCTGTCTTTTATAGGCGGCTTCAAGCTGTTGCTTTTTCACCTCATACACTTTCATAAAATCATCATAATTTCCAACATAACGGGTCAATTCCTGGTTCTCCATATGATAAACAAGATTGATAACACTGTTTAAGAATGGAATATCATGTGAAATTAAAATAAAGGCATTTTCATAATTTTGAAGATAACGTTTGAGCCACTCGATATGCTGCTCGTCAAGATAGTTGGTCGGCTCATCTAAAAGTAATATATCGGGTTTTTCAAGTAATAATTTTGCGAGAAGGACTTTTGTACGCTGGCCACCGCTTAAGTCCTGAACATCGCGCTCAAGCCCAATTTCATCGAGGCCCAATCCTCTTGCTATTTCCTCAACCTTTGCATCAATGACATAAAAGTCGTTGTTAGTGAGGACGTCCTGCAGTACACCTGATTCCTCAAGTAAGACTTCTAATTCCTCAGGAGAAGCTTCCCCCATCTTAGCAAAAATTTCGTTCATTTCATTTTCCATATCAAAAAGATACTGAAATGCTGTTTTCAGTACATCGCGTATGGTCATACCTTTTTCAAGAACAGCATGCTGGTCAAGGTAACCAGTACGAACTTTCTTAGACCATTCAACTTTCCCCTCATCAGGCTCCAGCTGTCCGGTTACAATATTCATAAATGTAGACTTTCCTTCCCCATTTGCTCCGACAAGGCCAATATGTTCGCCTTTTAATAAGCGGAAGGAAACTTTGTTAAAAATGGCTCGGTCACCAAAGCCATGGCTTAAATCTTTAACGGATAATATCATTTATCTATACTCCTGCCTCTTAATTGTTTGTAATTAATGGGTCTATACGCATTTAATAGTACAATATTTCACGATAAAAGCATAGATAATCAATTGATTAACAGTAATTGTAAAATTAATGGGTTCATACTTAGAAGGGGCAGTATTTACGAATGCTCACATAAGTTGTATGATGTTTAATGCAACAATTAGAATAATTCGAAAATAGCGAAAAGAGGGTAAGAGAGTATGAAAAAGGGATTGTGGTTATGCAGTATTATGGCCTTGATGCTTGTTATCGTCATGGGTTGTTCATCAAAAGAAGAGACAAAAGAGGAAGTGGGCACTAAAGAATCAACGGATGTAAAAAGTGACTTATTAGATTTCTATCTTTCCATAGTGAATGTGATTAATGGAAGTGATCGTGATTTAAATACCTATGAGGGAGCAGAGAATCCTTCTGTCTTAACAGAGGAAGATAAACAAAAAGCTGCTGCTTCAGCAAATTCTGTTGTGGATGCTTTGGAAGATGTGAAAGTTCCTGATAGTTTAGAAAAATATAGCAAGGATTTTGAAAAGGCTATAAAGACTATTTCTGATTCATATAGAGAAAAAGGAATTCAATTGTCCGGTACAGCTGAACCCAATATGGATAAAGCAAATGAGCACTTTAATGCTGGAAGTGAAAAAGTTAACGATATTTTTAAAGCAGAGGATCTTATCGCGCCTAATTTAGCTGCTGAAGTAAATGGTTAATAAACGCAGGCACCCAGTCGATTGTTTAATCGGTTGTTTTTTTGATTCGCTTGGGAGTGAAAATTCCCAAGCGAATCAGTTTATTTCCTGGATTTAGCGCGTGCATCAGCTGCTTTTGATCTGGCTTGTGCAACGAGATCATCATGATCAGCTAATGCCTCAGAAAATTCTACATCTAATCCGTCAGATTTTATGGAAGGCGGCGTGTTTCCACTTGCCATCCTGTTTCTGCCGTGAAGTAAGTTATGGTTATATCTGCCCATTTTTGATTACCTCCCAAATGAAGAATATCTTCCTGATTAGATTGCAACAAAATCCAAGCCATTATTCTGGTAAATAAAAGGTTAGTTTATGGACGAATTCCTTTAGATCCTGTAAACCCAGCCGCTCGATCTGCTGCTTTAAATTCCCTTTTGTAACGAACTTCTTGAGTAGAGGTCAGGCGATTTTTCATTTGATCTCGCTTTTTCTTATCCATGAACATTCTCCTTTTCAAAGTAGTGTCATTCCTATAATTTCCATAATTAAATGTTTTAATTCATTTTCTAAAATCAAAGAAAGGACTAAGATAAGGATATATGCTACATTAAAAGAGGAGGCGAGCTAACGATGCCACTTATCTCAAAAATTGAACAACAAAAAAAGAATAAAAATCGTTTTAATATATACATAACAGAAGAAGGACAGCCTGAAAGATACGCATTTAGTGTGGATGATGACTTACTTGTCCGCATGCGGCTATCGAAGGGGATGGAAGTCGATGAATTATCCATTATGGAAATTCAGTACCGTGACCATATCCAAAAAGCATTTCAGTCTGCTGTCAATTATCTATCTTATCGTATTCGTTCAGAGCATGAGGTTATTTCCTATTTGAGTGAAAAGGAATGGGAACAGGCGGTTATTGATGAAGTAATTCATAAACTGCGTGAGTATAGATATGTTGACGATGAGGAATATGCGAATGCATTTGTACGAACCCAAATGAATGTCAGTAAAAAAGGACCTGATGTCATCCGGACAGAGCTGCTCAATAAGGGAATCTCAGAAAAGGATCAGCAGACTGCATTAAGTCAGTATACGAATGATTTGCAAAGAGAAAATGCTGAAGAATGGGCCAGTAAGACATTAAAAAAAAGTAAAGGTTCCATGAAAGAAGCAAAACAGAAAACAATCCAATTTCTTGTACGGAAGGGTTTTTCAATGAGCCTGGCCAAATTGGTGACTGAAGAGTTAGCGGTTGATGATAAGAATGCTGAATGGGAAAGTCTTGTAAAAACAGCGACTAAATTTCACAGAAAGTATGCTCAACTGGATGACTATTCGTATAGTCAAAAAATGAAAACAGCTCTATTTAGAAAAGGTTTTGATATGGACTTAATTTCTCGTTTTGTAGAACTGGGCAAAGAGCGAATTGATAACGGAGATTTTGAATTGTACTGAGAGGGGTAAAGAAATGCAGGAGAAAAAATTCAGTGAGATGTCAGAGCATGAGCTTAGACAAACAATCGCAGATTTAAATGAAAAAGCAAGAAAGGCTGAGCAGCTTGGGATGGTTAATGAGTTTGCCGTACATAAAAGGAGAGCCGTTATGGCAAAGGCTTATACATTAGACCCGGCTGATATTATAGTCGGTGAAATGTATGGTATAGATGGAGCGCCTGGAGAATATTTTAAGGTGGAGTATTTAAAAGGTGTGTTTGCCTGGGGGTATCGTCTTCAACAAAATGAAGAAGAAGGGCTGCCTATTTCCTTGCTAATGAAATTAAAATAAAACGAGAAAAAAAGAGCTTTCTGTAGAAAGCTCTTTTTGAATTTATTTAGAATCCCGTTCTCCAGAGGCATGCATTCGCTCCTGTGGACGAGTATTTGTAGTGCCATCTGCTCGTTTTGAAGCATACTCTGGTTTGGCTCGGGGTTCCCCATTAAATTTATTATCATGCTCATAAGGAAAGCCTTTTGCTTTATTTCTCAAGATTCTCTCACCTTTCATTCTGGGATGATGGATGCCTTATTAGTATTCTAAAATGGCTCCCACCCATTCATGAGAAAGCTTTCCTGATTATCCAGTAATCATATTTAGTTTCTTTTGAAGCTTTTCTTCTGTAAAAACCCATCCAGTAAATGAGTTGATAATAGTTAAATCATCATCTAAATGAACGACAGCCACAAAGGGATATCGTCCTCTGCTCCGATAACGTAAATCAATGAATCGGACAATGTGCATTCCCTCCTGATAGTCCATTTCCCATCGGTATACCGGAGAAAAAGATACAAAGGCAGAGAGATTCACATCCTTTAGAGCAGCATCCAGAATTGGACTTTCCGGTAAAGGAATACGATCAAATGTATCGTAAAATTGTATTTCACGATTTTCAGCTACCCCAACATAATATTTATCAGGCGTTGTAACAGCTACCTTCCAGCGGTGATAACGCATGGTTGGGGAAAGCGTAATTCGCCGAGCGTCAGGGATTTGTAAACGAATTCGAGCTTTTAAGCTTCTAGATTCTGTAATCCGAGCGATATAATAACCGATAATAATTACATACATTATTAAGAATATAGTTCCTGGATTAAAGCCGAATGTCCATAAAATAAGACCTACAATATGAATTCCAAAGATAAAGGGATCAAATGTATTAATAATCCCGAGCGCGACCCATCTTGAGGACAGGGGGCTTAGAGCCTGTGTACCATAGGCATTAAATATATCTACAAATACATGCAAAAATACAGCGAAAAAGGTCCACAACCATAAATGTAAGGTATTCGCTTCAGGAATAATAAGGGCAATAAGAGCCGTAATTAATATAGGCCAGAGAATTACAAATGGTATGGAATGTGTCCTTCCGCGATGATTGCGTATATATACTGCATTATTTTTCATTTTTAGAACTGTATCTATATCAGGTGCCTGGGAACCAAGGATTGTACCGATCATAACGGCCGTTGCTGTTCCTGTGTGGGAGGCGACCTCAGGATCCAAGGTGGCTAACCCGCCAAGTGCTATACCCATTACAAGATGAGTACCGGTATCCATAATACATCCTCCTTTTCTACTGACTTATAAAGGAAACCACTATTTTTATCCAATATTAATTACTTTTCATACCAGTCATGTTGTTTTAAAATGAAGGGAATCAAAAAATCATGGGTAAACCTACTCAGTATGATTACTTAATTTATTCCCTATTCCATTAATTTTTAACATAAACAGGAGGAAACGTGAAGACACTTGTAAGTTGCAATATAGAACAATTCAGAAAAGATCTTATAGATTGGTTTATTCAGGAACAAAGACAGCTCCCATGGCGATTAAATAAAGATCCCTATCGTGTCTGGGTTTCTGAAATTATGCTTCAGCAAACTCGTGTTGATACTGTTATTCCTTATTACGAACGTTTTATGGAATGGTTTCCGACGCTTGATGATTTTGCTGATGCTGATGAGGAAAAATATTTAAAAGCATGGGAAGGTCTAGGCTACTATTCTCGGGTTCGTAATTTGCATAGTGCAGTTAAAGAGGTAAAGGAAAACTACGGCGGAATTGTGCCAAACACTCCTGAAGAAATTAAAAAATTAAAAGGTGTCGGTCCATACACTGCCGGTGCAATATTAAGCATTGCTTATGGTGTTCCGGAGCCTGCAGTTGATGGAAATGTCATGAGAGTCATTTCCAGGATATTAGAAATATATGATGACATAGCAAAGCCTGCCACCCGCAAACTATTTGAGTCAGCTGTACGTGAATTAATTGATCCCGAACATACGTCAGAATTTAATCAGGCATTGATGGAACTTGGCGCTCTTATATGTGTTCCCGGTAAACCTGCATGCTTATTATGTCCGGTAAGAGAGCACTGCTGGGCATTTGATAAAGGAATCCAACAGGAGCTTCCGGTAAAAACGAAAGCTAAAAAGACCAAAATTGTTCATTTATCGGCAATTGTGATAAACGATGAAAGTGGAAGAATCCTGATTAGGAAGCGGCCGGAGACAGGTCTTCTCGCGGGATTGTGGGAATTCCCAAGCTATGAAACAACAGGAGATGTTAAAGTACTTAAAGAAATGGTTGCGGAACAGAATCAAGTTGAATTAAATCAATTAACTCCAATCGGTCATATCAATCATGTATTTTCACATTTGACATGGGAAATTGATATCTATACAGCCACTGTGAATAATTTGGAGAACTTTAAAAGCAATACACATAAATTAGCATATGTGAAAGATCATGATTTTCAACAGTATGCTTTACCTGTATCTCATCAAAAAATTTATGAAACATATGTATTTAATGGTTAAAAAATAACCCGGCATCAGCTACCTGCGAAAAGATAATAATCTTCAGGTATAGCTGATGCCGGTTCTATTTTAATTAATCGTAGGAAACACGCGTTCCTTTTGTCCAGGTTGCTTCCTGTCTCTTCAGGCCGCCTCTTCTTTCAATTTCCTCAATAATTTCTCTTTGAATGGTATGTCCCTCTATATTTAAATAGGGCATAATCTGCTGAAATGAATGATGGTAAAATTCCAGTTCATCTTCCTTCCATTCACTTTTAGGAATCATGGATAACTCTGACATATCTCTTCCTACAAACATAATAAAGCCTCCTCTTTTCCTGTTTTAAATTTCTATATAGGATGCCGCTATATAGTGAAGCAAAAACAAGGAAAAAAATAGAAACACTCTTTTTGTATATGAAAACCTCTGTTGGATACATTAATAGGTGTGGAGGTGATATTAATGGCTAACAACAGTTCAAAAACAAATGCAAATCAAGTGAGACAACAAAACGCACAATCTGCAGGTCAAAGCCAAGGTCAATTTGGTTCTGAATTTGCAAGTGAAACTGATGTGCAATCTGTGAAACAAGCAAACGCGAAAGCAGAGAAAAACAAAGCTAAAAACTCCGGTAACTCCGGACAACAATAATGTAAAACCTTTAATTAAAGCACTTGCCCGTAGCGGGCGAGTGCTTTTTAACGGCTCGACAAAACCTCTTAGAAGGCTACAGAAAAAGTCAAAGGTATTTTCTGCTTATTAGAGAAATGTATTATTATACTGATTTTGGGTGGTGTAGAGCATGAAGAGTTTTGAAGAGTTAGTTAATGAACAAATGGTCATTATGGATAAGCTTTTACATATGCAAACAGAACTTGACCGTTATATGGAGCTAGAGGAGGAACTGAGGAATCGAAAGAATGATGAAGATTTACTATGTGTCCAGGACGATATAAGTGAGATGAAAAGAGAATTAGATACAATCCAAACGATATTTATGCAATTAACAGAAAAAGTGATTGAAAGCTATCAGTCAAAATCTGCCCCGAAACTATAAAATATAAATACAATTCATCATTATTTAGGGCATCTCTATAGGTGTTCTTTTATTTTTATTCTCCGCTTCTGTTTCCTTCATTCATTATGACTCATGTTTGTAAACGATTAATTTTGGTTATAGGATTAATATTTCATTCTAAAAAAGAGCTGGTTAATGGCGATTTGTTTAACAATTTATAGCTTATCCGCTTTTCATGGTGGCTCTTTGTTTTAAAATTGTATGTGAATCGTTATAATAATAGAAGAATACGGAAAAAAGCATCTTAATTTAACGGTTAATATATTGTCAATTTGAACACAGAGACGGTATATAAGTGCCCTGCCCTATAGGGAGAGAAAGTAGGTAATACAACGTGCGAGTACCGAGAGAAGGAGAAGAAATCCAAATACACAGTTACAAACATAATGGACATATACACCGGGTTTGGCAAGAGACGACCATATTAAAGGGTACCCAATTTATTGTAATTGGTTGCAATGATCGGACTCTTGTAACCGAATCTGATGGTAGGACATGGCTCACAAGAGAGCCAGCTATTACCTACTTTCACTCACAGTATTGGTTTAATATCATCGGCATGCTTCGTGATGACGGTATTTACTACTACTGTAATTTAAGTTCTCCATTTGTATTTGATGGGGAAGCGGTTAAATATATCGATTATGATCTTGATATAAAGGTATATCCCGATATGACATATAACCTGTTAGATGAAGATGAGTACGAAGAGCATAAACTTCAAATGGGTTATCCGAATGTCATTGACCATATTCTCAGGAGAAATGTGGAAAAGCTGATTAGTATGATTCGAGCGAAAAAAGGGCCGTTTTCTCAGGAGTTCGTTCATAATTGGTATAACCGATATTTAACAATTAAAAGTTGAAAAGAAGCCTGTCTCTTTTATGGACAGGTTTTTATGCTTGATGGGAGAGACATTTGATGAATAGTATAAAAAGATATATGAGGTTTGTAAGGCCTTATAAGTGGCAAATCATTGTGACAATCCTAATCGGGATAGTTAAATTTGCGATTCCTTTGTTGACTCCTGCCTTATTGGCATATGTGATTGATGATATAATCGGTGCCAATGCTTTGCAAAAAGGAGAGCAATTAAGGAAGCTCTATATGTTAATGGCAATCATGTTTTTCATTTTTGTGGTAGTTCGGCCTCCAGTAGAATATTACCGTCAATATTTTGCCCAATGGACAGCAAGTAAAATCTTATTTGATATCCGCGATAAAATGTTCAGTCATATACAAAAGTTAAGCTTTAAATATTACTCTAATGCAAAAGCAGGAGAAATTATCTCCAGAGTGATTAATGATGTTGAAGAAACTAAGAATTTTGTTATAACCGGCCTTATGAATGTTTGGTTGGATCTAGTTACAATTTTAATAGCAGTTGGAATTATGCTTACCTTTGACGTAAAATTGACCATTGTATCGTTGCTTCTGTTACCGCTCTACTCATTCTCCATTAAATATTTCTTTGGTAAATTAAGAGAATTAACCCGAGATAGATCACAGGCGCTTGCTCAAGTACAGGGCTATTTGCATGAACGTGTACAAGGGATGGCCGTGATTAAGAGCTTTGCGATTGAAGATCATGAGCAAAAGC
Source organism: Pradoshia sp. Z4_20 (assembly GCF_058216035.1). Classification (NCBI taxonomy): domain Bacteria; kingdom Bacillati; phylum Bacillota; class Bacilli; order Caryophanales; family Bacillaceae; genus Pradoshia; species Pradoshia sp. Z4_20. Next base: position 16,083 of record NZ_JBZAJD010000010.1, on the reverse strand, counting down.
AATTTAATAAAGTGAATGGAAACTTCTTAAAAAAAGCGTTAGCTCACACAAGCTGGAACGCTAAATCGTTTGCAGCAGTCAATACAATTACAGATATTGCTCCTCTAGTTGTCATCCTATTTGCCGGATACCAGGTCATTAATGGGAATATGACATTAGGGACTATGGTTGCCTTTGTCGGCTATATCGATTTATTGTATGGACCTTTGCGTAGATTGATGAACTCATCTACCACATTAACGCAATCACTGGCATCAATGGACCGTGTGTTTGAATTTTTGGATGTTCCGTATGATATTGAGGACAAGCCTGATGCACGTCCATGTAAAGATGTACAAGGGACCATTACGTTTGATCATGTATCATTCTCTTATGGAGAAGATGAGACTCAGGCACTGAAGGATATTAATCTTGAAGTGAAAAGGGGAGAAACAATTGCGCTTGTCGGGATGAGCGGAGGAGGTAAATCTACTCTGGTTAGCTTGATTCCACGATTTTATGATGTGACACAAGGGCGTATACTATTGGACGGAGTGGATATCCGAGATGTTCAGGTACGCTCACTTCGGGACAATATTGGAATGGTGATGCAAGACAGTATTTTATTTAGTGAATCGGTTCGTGAAAATATTTTACTGGGTAGGCCAGATGCGACAGATAAAGAAATCTATGAAGCTGCCAAAGCAGCAAATGCTCATGATTTTATCTGCAAATTACCAAGTGGATATGAGACAAAAGTAGGCGAGAGGGGCGTCAAATTATCAGGAGGTCAAAAGCAGCGTATTTCTATTGCACGTGTGTTTTTGAAGAATCCATCCATTATTGTGTTGGATGAAGCAACCTCTGCTCTTGATTTGGAAAGTGAGCATCTTATTCAGGAAGCACTTGAAAAGCTCTCCCGTGACCGTACTACATTTATAGTGGCTCACAGATTATCTACCATTACACATGCTGATCGAATTGTTATGGTTGAACATGGCTGTATTATAGAAGTGGGAACACATCAGGAATTAATGGCTAAACAAGGAGCTTATTATAGACTCTTTCAGGTACAACAGTTGGATGCCTAGCTGTTCTACTGAGGTATGTGATGGAGGGTATAATTGAGTAATCAAGTATATGATGAGCACGGGGGAAAGGATGTATCAATTCCAACACGAGGCGCAAAGAAAGAACAAGATAGATAAGATATATGCCATTTTATTTATTATATCTATTTTGATAAACGTGATTTTATTGTTGATGGATGGTGATATCTTCCGGGGAATAACCGTTCTCTTAATTTATTCTACTATTCTTTACTATGATTTACGAAAAAAAGTTTGGGCAGTCATTTTCGTAAAATGTATGGTGTGGATGCATATAGTTTTATTGTTTATTATATTTCTAGTTATGATAAAAAATTGAACAGTAAGGAACTTTTTGACTAACTGGGATATACAAGTACAGCCACTTCCTTTCTGGAGGTGGCTGTTTCACAATTCAATAATAGCAACAATCCCTACGAAAAAATACGAGAATAAAGAACGGCATAGCTTTTGGATAGAAGGAGGTTTTTTGATCGAAAGGAGAACCACCTTTTTGACTATCAGATAAGATACAGTGCAAAACCAATGGAATGAAAAAGGCATCCCAAAGCCTTTTTGCTGGCCTTGGAATGCTTTAAGTGATTGTTATAATTGATCATCATCATTTATCTTAATTGATTTGTTCTCTGATTTGTGATAAGAGTGAAAACTGTTAACAAGCATTTCGAGATGCTCTAAGTAGTCACCATATTCAAGCATAGATGAGATTAGCGTAACCATATGGTAGTGAACGGGGGAATCCTCGTCTGTATTTAATCGGAAACCTTTAACAATATCAATCAGTAATTGTTTGTTATAAGTGTCTGTAGATTCCTCAAGCATTAGTCCTGGTTTTACTTTTCCTATAAATTTCAGATGAATATGTTCATGTTTTCTCAACAACAAATCCAGTTGATGATGAACCTGTATTTGAAAATCCTCAGGCATTTGATGGAATTCATTTTCAAAACGATGCAATCTTTTTAGGATATCCAGTGATCGTTTATTTGTTGCTATCATATAACGGTAGATTACGAGTTTACGGGACTTGGCAACCGTATTTTTCCTGAAAGTTTCACGCTCTTCTTTATATAGAGCGTACAAGTTATCGGCCTTTGTGACATTCTCTTTAATACGATTAATGTCTTTTTTCATCATAGTATGTTCAGTTGAACTTCTAGAACCGATTCTAATCCATTGTAGAATATCGTCTGTCGTTGTGCTGATTCGTTTATAAAGCTTTGTCTCATACTTTGGAGGAAGAAAGACAAGGTTTACAATAAACGCTGACAGAATACCGATTAAAATGGCAGCAACTCTCCAAAAGGCGAATTCTGTAAAATTGCCGTCTTGTTGCTCCATAATTAAGATTAAAGTTACAAGCGAAATCGTTAATTGATTTTCATTTTTCAGCTGTAAGTTGATTACAATTGTTATAATGGCTGCCAAACCAATTAATAAGGGATCATTACCAAATAATAATACAAACGATATCGCAATTAGAAATCCGATAATATTCGCTTGTATTTGATCAATTAAAGTCCTGTACGAACGGTATATGGTAGGCTGAACGGCAAATACAGCCGAAATCCCGGCTAATACGGGAGCCGGTACATTAAATGCTGTCGCAACATAGATGGCTATCACAATGGCTATTCCCGTTTTAAAGACTCGGGCACCAACCTTCATAAATAATACCTCTTCCTTTTATTCATAGTTGTTTACGAATATTTATCTATTTTTATCTCGAACATGACTGTACTATACAGGGTTTCGTCTTCATGTTCAAGATATACAGGCAAAATACTTCTTTTGTTTACTTTCCCCATTAGACTAAAAGGCATGCATTGAATACGATTTTTTCAAGATTCATCAGGTATACGTTATATGGAGAGAGAAGGGATTCATAGATTTTTTAATGAAAGTTCTATATGTTCATAAAATGAAAAAAGGATTGAGAACGGCGTAACAGGAAAGTTGAGAAATGAAAAGAGGCCGCCGCTTTAATAAAGCGAAACGGCCTCTTGAGGTTCGAAAATAATGTATCATCCTGATAAAAATTGATATATGGCCCATAACTGACCACCAGTCGCCTCAGCTTTACTCGTGTATTCTAGCTTCAACTCCTAGCCCCTCGAGTCATAAGGAATAGTCACTACGGGAGAAAAGCACTCCCTACGTGCCTCTTCTCTTATGCTTGTCGGGTCTGGGCAGTCGTTTCAGCCTTATTCTGTAGATACAGATGGGTCGGCTTGGGTTTTGACTGGGACGATTTGGAGGAAGTGCTGGCTTGGGTTGCCTAGCAATTGGGCCAGTTCGTCCGCTTCTGCCTGTTGGCCATTTTCTCTAAGAATAGTTGTATAGCGTGTAAGTAGTTCAGTTACATCATTTATACCTGTTTCATTTAATTTTTCAACAGAGACGAGGGCTCCTTTTGCAATTCTGCGTTGGATCGCATCTTTTGTAAGGCCTCGTTCAGGCAAATGACGTTGATAAATGACACCGCCTGTCATTCCTGCGCAAATCCATGGACCTGGGTCTCCTAGAACAAGTCCTCGGCCGTTTGTCATATATTCGAAGGCAAAGCCCTTAATATTTGAATAAACGCCAATGTTTCCATGTTCTTGTACAGGAATATCCCGTTTTAAAGAACCTCCGACAATCATGTCAGCACCAGACAGACGGATACCTGCGCGCGCATCAGCGTCACCCTGGGCAATTAATAGACCTTTTTGCGCACCATATCCAAAGCCTTTCCCAACGGAACCATTATAGAATTTGTCATCCTTGCCGATTCCTTTAAGAATTGCAATTGTTCCTCCAAACGAGGTTTTGCCGGTGCCATCCTGAGAACCGCCATCAACTGTTATCGTAATGCCTTCTGTATTGTATGCACCAAGTCCATTTCCAGGTATGGAACCTTTATAAGTTAGATTAACAGGATCCATTTTGACATAGGAACCATCTAATCTGCCTCTTACCCGGTGGCAGGAAACACGGCTTCCAAGTACGCGCTGAATAGAATTGATATTTTTAAATTGTCTGGATTGAAGCAGATCATTTACACTTGCATCCAGATATTCTGCACCGACTGCAGCCATTTGGACGATTAATTCGTCCTTTGTAGCAGCAGCTTCGAGATGTGTGATCTGGCCAAGCTCAATCGTTTTAAGTAAGTATTTTAAATCCAGCATTTCTTTTCCTTTTGTTTGTACTAATAAATCGGAACGCCCAACAGCTTCCTGGAGATTTGTGACTCCAAGTTCAGCCGCAAGTGTTTTTAATTCATTGCCAAAAGCACTGAATAGGTTGATAAGCCCCTGGACGGCTAAATCAAACTGTCTTGGAACAAATCTCCTTAAGCCATGTTCCTTTGCTTCCACTTCAGAATCAATTTGAGTAGCAATCCCTACATGGCATGTATCCAGGTGGCAGCCTCGACATGTTGTACAGCCAATAGCAATCATAGAGAGGGTTCCAAAACCTACACGGTTTGCTCCAAGTAGCATAACCTTCAGTACATCCTTTGCACTTTTGAGGCCACCGTCAGCCCAAAGCTCAACATCCTGTCTTAGACCGGCTTCAAGCAAGGCATTATGAGCAGCTTTAACACCAATCTCCACTGGTAATCCAACGTTTTGAAGGGCATGGATACGAGCGGCTCCGGTACCGCCGTCAAATCCACTTAGCGTGATAATATCAGCACCAGCTTTTGCTATCCCGACAGCAATTGTCCCAATATTTGGAACAACAGGTACTTTAACAGCCACCCTTGCCTGATCATTGGCTGTCTTTAACTCATGGATCATTTGAGCTAAATCTTCAATAGAATAAATATCATGGTTGTTTGAAGGTGATATTAAATCGGATCCAATCGTTGCATTACGTGCTTCGGCAATTTTTGATGTTACTTTGGATCCAGGAAGATGACCGCCTTCACCCGGTTTAGCGCCCTGTCCGATTTTGATTTCAAGTAAATTAGAGGAATTCAGCAATTCCGCATTTACACCAAAACGACCGGAGGCAATTTGCTGACCGCGAGTTCGCGGGTATTTACCAAGCATATCTTTAATTTCTCCGCCTTCACCATTCATGCTAATCATATTAAGGCGATCGGCACCTTCTGCATATGCGCGAAAGGCTGTTTCATTTTGTGAGCCGAACGACATTGATGCAATTACAAATGGTAGACTGTGATCGCCAACACCAATATTCACTGTTTCTGGATCAACTTTTTGTTCGGTTTTCTTGAAATCTGTTAAATGGCGAATAGTTGTGGGATTTTGTTCTTCCTGTTCAGAGATTTTTTCTCCAAAGGCCTGATAATCTCCAGTTGAAGCCACCTCACCAATTGCTTTCCAGATTCGCGGGAACAGATGAAAGGTCTTGCCGACACGTTCTTTTTCATTGGCATAATCAATTGCACGCTGTTTCGCATCTTCCTTCAATTTATCAAAATTATAGATTAATTGATTGGATCCAAAGAAGTTCACGATTTGAAGGATGTCTGCTATTTCTTCCTGTAGTCCAATCGAAGAGAATAGTCGTCCATATCCGCGAAGTTCATGAATTCCAAGTGTTGAAATGACCTTTTCTAATCCTTTAGATAAAGAGTTATATAAATTAATTACTGGTTTCGACTGCTCATCTGATACGGTACGGAACATATAATATGGATTAATCAAATTAGCTCCTAATCCGTAAATCACCACAATGTCATGCAAGTTACGAATGGCAGCAGAGCGAACTAAAATGGAACAGTCTCTTCGTTTTTCTGCTTTTACTAATGCTCTATCGACTGCTGCGACTACAAGGGCAGGATCCAACCAAAATTGCTCAGCCTGATGGGATAGTTCATCATCTAGGCAAAGTAATCCACAGCCGTCAGTAACAAAGGTAAGAGCCTCTTTACTGATACGATCTAGAGCTTCCTTAATCGTTTCACCCTCCGTGAATGTCATGGATATCGTTTTCAATTCTTCTGTATCCATAAAAAATTGGTGAATTTGTTCATAAGAAGGTTGTTTTGCAAACTGTGCACAAGTGTGTCCAGCTTTTCCTTCAGCTAATAGAGGCGTTAATAGCTCAATCACTGTGTTTACAGATTTTTCATCTGTAAACAGAGAAGGGCGTTTACCGATAATGGTTCGGGTCGAAAAATGTTCCATTTCTCGGTCGCGATCTATCGCAGGGTTTGTAACAACTGCAACACTTTCTTTAATAAAGTCTGCAATATTCTTACGCTCAGGATTGAGTGCTGCCAGTGGAGCATCGTGACCAAGTGAACGGATTGGTTCTGCACCTTTTTCAGCCATTTGTTCAATTAGTTGAATATGGTCACGTTCCCATCCGAAAGCTTTATATTGTCCGTTTTGGATTTTGTCCTCTTCCTGTGCAAAAGTATGCTCTTTTACATCAGGAGGATTTAAGCGATTACGAGATTCTGTAAAGTTAAGTCTCTTGTTAAATCTTTTGAATACTTCTTCCTGATAAGTGATATATTCATATAGTTCTATTGAATCGCCATTCCACTTTAATCCGACCTTTTCTCCTGGACCAATTGGTTTAGGATTGGCTACATATTCTGTTGGTGAAATAACACCTGGTTCAGAGCCAAACAAATAAGAGGTTGAAGTTTCCATCATCCATAAAGGACGTAGACCAAGTGCATCTACAGAGAAAGCAGCTTCATTGCCGTGGCGGGAAATGATTCCTGCCGGACCTTGAGCGAAATGGCCCCAGCTTTCACGCAAATACGTATATAGATCCTGAAGATGATCGGGATATTCCTTCATTTCATTAATGATTGGAGGGAAGACAATATCAAGTGCTTCAAATAGAGAATACCCCTCACGGTAGATGAATGTTTCCAATGTACGACTTAAATCCTGTGAGTCACTGCCGCCGTTTACTAATGGAACACCAACCATTTGCGCTTCATCGCGTAATTTGGCGATTGTATTGATTTCACCATTATGTCCAAGGACGCTAAATGGTTGTACGCGAAAAAAGCTGGATAGTGTATTAGTGCAATAGCGGTTATGTCCAAGTGTCATCGTTGATGCGACGAGTGGACTTGCAAGGTCTGGATAGTACTTAGGTAGAATATCGCCGGCTCCCATCACTTTGTAGATGGCATGATATTGGCTAAGCGAAGATACGTGGATGTGGTCATTTTTCTCAATTGTAATTGTGAGATCAAATAACAGAGATGAAAGGTCAGTTTGTTTTAAATCTTCTTTTGCTATAAAAGCAACTTGAAGAAATACAGGGTTTTCCTGTAATGCTATTGGTCCCAATGCATCGGTGGAATAAGCTTCATCAGATACATAAATTTCTTTTAAGTCTTTTTCGTTTGCCAGTTTGATTATTTCCTCAATAGTTTGTTGTTTCTCAGCCTCACGTTTAATAAAAAAGTGGCCCACTACAAAATGGTTATGATCCGCAAGGTCTGTATCAGCACCAGAGTTCTTTAGCTTCTCCTTCCATAATTGACGGGGGATATCTATGTGAATGCCGACACCATCGCCTTCGCCGTTAATAAAACCGGCCCGATGGTTCATGGTAACCAGGGCATCAATACACGCAAAAATATTATCACGGGTAGGTATTTTTTTCTTTTCAATACATGCAATAATTCCGCAAGCATCATGTTCTGATTCGTGGTAATTCATAAACGTACTAGGATTCCATCTTTTGTTCATACGTTGGGCAACTATAAGCTTGCGCCTATTCGATGCCGGTTCACCTCCTGCTTTAAACTTGTGGTTTTTTAGATTACTTTGGAAAACGAACGAGGAAGGAAATACAGTTTTGAGGGTAATAAATAATCAATACTAGTATGATTTATATTATCATTAGAATTTTCAGAAATCAATTAAATATACATTTTAGTTTTTTTGGAAAATAAACATTATCTGGTTATTAAAATCAAAATATCTTAATGTAAACGCTTTCAACAACGTTAAAACATCAATTCTACCGTGATTAGTAGAATTGATGATATGCATAAATATTCAAAAATTTGTATTTATAATAATTTGAATGCTTGATTTACAGCTTTAATAGTAGTTTCTATGTCTTCTTCTGTATGGGCTGTCGTTAAGAACCAGGCTTCATATTTTGATGGAGCCAAGTTAATCCCTTGTTCCAGCATAAGCTTAAAGAATCGGCCGAACACTTCGCCATTCGTAGCTTCAGCTTGAGCATAGTTACTGATATCTTCCTTAGCATCAGTAAAATAAACCGTTAATGCACCTTTTAATCGATTTACTTTAATAGAAACATGATGGTCTTCCGCTGCCTGAAGGATTCCTTGTTCCAGCATCGCCCCAAGTTGATCTAGTCGTTCATATACTCCTTCTTCCTTCAATACTTCAAGGCAAGCAATACCAGCTAGCATGGAAGCGGGATTTCCGGCCATCGTCCCTGCTTGATAGGCTGGGCCGAGGGGTGCGACTGTTTCCATAACCTCTTTTTTGCCACCGTAAGCACCAATCGGTAAGCCGCCGCCGATGATTTTTCCGAGCGCCGTCATATCAGGCTCAACACCAAGAAGGTTTTGTGCACCACCGTACATAAAACGGAAGGCTGTAATTACCTCATCATAGATAACAAGTGCCCCTGCTGCATGAGTAATGTCATTAATTGCTTCAAGAAAACCAGGGTTTGGTTCAACAATCCCGAAATTACCGACAATCGGTTCAACTAAAACGGCCGCGATTTCATTTCCCCATTTATTGATTGCTTCCTTATAGGCATCTATATCATTGAACGGCACTGTAATGACTTCCTGAGCAATGCTTTTTGGTACACCGGCGGAATCGGGAGTTCCAAGTGTGGAAGGGCCTGATCCGGCAGCGACTAAAACAAGATCGGAATGTCCGTGATAACAGCCAGCGAACTTAATAATTTTATCCCGTCCTGTATACGCTCGTGCTACACGAATCGTGGTCATAACCGATTCAGTTCCGGAATTTGTAAACCGTACTTTGTCCATGGATGGGATGGCTTCCTTAAGCATCTTGGCAAATTTAACTTCAAAAGGAGTAGGTGTTCCATAAAGAACGCCGTTTTCAGCTGCCTTTGTAATTGCTTTGGTAATATGCGGATGGGCATGCCCGGTAATTATAGGTCCGTAAGCGGCAAGATAATCAATATATCGATTGCCGTCAACATCCCAAAAATACGCGCCTTTTGCTCTTTCCATTGCAATTGGAGAACCCCCTCCAACGGCTTTGTATGATCTAGATGGTGAATTGACACCGCCGACGATGTGCTGCATAGCTTCAGCATGCAAACTTTCAGATTGAGCGTGGTTCATTTTATTTCTCCTCCTTCGTATGTAACTGCTTCATTTTAGCACTGGAATTCTTTGTTTGTACAACATGGTCACCTAAGCAATGGATTCGTGTACAAGCAATCATAGGTATGCCTGTAAGAGCGTATATATTACAAATGCGGTTGTAATAAAAAGGGGTGTTACCTTTGTTTTATATTATCCTTGCTGCGGTTGTTATCACGTTACTAATGAGTTTGAGAGGATTATTGATGCCAACAGACCCAACCCGGGCTGAACGGATATCACTCGATTATCTTTATTGGATCATTACGGTGTACTTCACTTTTTTAATAGGTTTCGGAATCCTATACGTATTGGTTGAAATGAAATTTGGAACGGTTATTCATTTGAATGGTTTACCTATTGAGGGAGGTTTGTTTCAAAAGCTTGCCTCTTCCTTCTATTTCAGTACTATGACTCTTCTCTCGGTAGGGTATGGAGATATGGTACCTGTAGGATTTGGCAGATGGATTGCATCAATGGAAGCTTTAATTGGATATGCGTTACCGGCAGCTTTTGTCGTAAGGACTGCCATAGACTTTGAACATGCAAAAACAACCCGAAATTAGGTATAGTAATAATAGAACGAGCTGTTCTTAATTATTTTTATCTAACAGGGGAGTGAGCTTTATGAGTAGTATAGTTGGTGAGAAGGCGCAGGATTTTAAGCTTCAGGCAAGTAATGGAAAAGAGGTTACATTAGCTGATTTTAAGGGGAAAAATATAGTTCTCTATTTTTATCCAAAGGATATGACACCGGGATGCACGACTGAAGCATGTGACTTCAAGGAAAATCACACATCATTTGCAGAATTGGATACAATTATTGTTGGCGTTAGTCCAGATCCGGTTGAAAAGCATGAAAAATTTAAAACGAAATATGATCTTCCTTTTATCTTGTTGTCAGACCCAGAACATACATTGTCAAAAGCGTATGGAGTATGGGTATTAAAAAACAATTTTGGAAATGAATATATGGGTACGGAACGTTCTACATTCGTTATCAACAAAGAGGGTATAGTGGTAAAAGAGTGGCGTAAGGTGAGAGTGAAAGGGCATGTGGAAGATGCCTTAGCATTTATTAAAAATGAATTATCATAATTTAGATTGTAAGCAGGCATGAAATAATGCCTGCTTTCTTTATAAATAAAAAGCTCTCTGGAGGAAAAATATGTATATTGATAGTAGGTGTTTAATAAAGAGAACAGGGGAGATGACGTATGAAAGATCCACGAATTAAAAAAATGGCAAGACAACTGCTAACCCATTCTGTACGGTTAGAGAAGGGGCAAAAAGTGTTGATTGAAGGTCACTACATAACGAAACCTTTGTTGGTAGAACTTGTCAATCAAACGTATGAGCTAGGAGCATACCCATTTGTACAAATGCTCGATGATGAGATTCAAAAATATATGGCAAAAGGGTATAGCCGGGAACAGTTGGAAATCATGGCTAATTGGGATTTGAAAAAATTTGAAGACATGGATGCTGTCATTATTGTGATCGGAGAAGAGAATGATGCGGAATTTGCTGAGATTCCGTCAGAGAAATTTCAGCTGAGCGGAGAAGTAATGAAGCCAGTCGTTGATTACTATATTAATAATTGCCGTTGGGTATTATTGAACTATCCGACTAAATCACTTGCTCAAAAAGCAGGGATGAGCACAAGTCAATTTGAAGATTTTCTGCTTGATGTTTGTACAATTGATTATGCCAAAATGCAGAAGGCAATGGAGCCATTGAAATCTCTAATGGAGCAAACAGATCAGGTCAGAATCACGTCACCGGGTACAGATCTTTCTTTTTCTATAAAGGGAATTCCGGCAGTGATGTGTTTCGGAGAAAGAAATTTACCTGATGGAGAAGTATATACAGCCCCCGTTAAAAATAGTGTAAACGGAACGATTACCTTTAATACGCCTTGTCCTTATCAAGGGACTACCTTCAGAGATGTCAGTTTAACGTTTAAAGATGGAAAAATAATTGATGCAAGAGCAGATCAAGCGGATAAAATCAATAAAATATTTGATATAGATGAAGGTGCCCGTTATATTGGAGAATTTGCCTTAGGCGTAAACCCGTTAATAACAAATCCAATGGGAGATATTTTATTCGATGAGAAAATCTGTGGAAGCCTGCATTTCACACCGGGATTAGCCTATAAAGCAGCCGACAATGGAAATATATCTTCTATTCACTGGGACATGGTGCTTATCCAGCGAACTGAATTTGGCGGAGGAGAAATCTATTTTGATGGTCAATTGATTCGAAAGGATGGATTATTTGTACTACCGGAGTTAAAAGGATTAAATCCTGAATCACTTTTATAGTGATTGTTTTTAAAATCTATGGCAAAAGACCAAGCATAACAAGCTATTTTGAATAAGATAGAATCAGGGAATACCTCCTCATACAACTATTAGAAGGACAGCCGGAACTGGCTGTCCGTTTTTTTATTTAGTTTCTGCTTTTATGTGAGCTAGCTTAAAACGCTCGAGACATAAGTGGAGTTGCTGCGGATGCCAACAGGATGTAGGTCACAAAGGCGTTGTCACAGGACGTGGCGAATTTAGTCTTCGTTCATTGAACTAAACCGTTTCAGCTTTTTATGTAATCCGGCTTCGACTCCTAGCTCCTCGAGACATAAGTGTAGGCATTACGAGAGGAAAGAACGCCTCCCTTCGTGCCTCCTCTTATGCTTTTCGAAGCTGAACAGTCGTCTCAGCACTTTATACTGGTAAAAGATGTTATTATGTTAGTGATGTGTGGATGAAGGGGGTATTTGGATGAAGGTTGTTTCTGCAATTTATCCTCCGGGGGAAATTAGGAAACGTTTGATTGAGTCATACAAAGAGCATGAGTTTCATTTTTGTAAAGGTATCAAAAATGCAGGTTCTGTTATTAAGGATATGGATGTGCTCATAACATATGGAGAAGATGTGGATGAGGAAACAATCGACCAGGCGTTACGCTTGAAATGGATTAGTGTAATGTCAGCTGGGATTGAAAAATTGCCTTTCGAAAAAATTAGAGAAAGAAATATCCTGGTAACAAATGCGAGAGGGATTCATGCGATACCTATGGCAGAGTACGCCATGGGGATGATGCTTTCATATATAAAGCAATTCCCGATCATGGCAGAGAATAAAGATAAACGTATATGGGACAAGAGGCTACCTTTCGGTGAGCTGAATGGGAAAAATCTTCTTATATTAGGTACTGGCGCAATTGGAGAAGAGATAGCTAGATTAGGAAAAGCCTTTCGGATGAAAACGATTGGGATGAATCGCAGCGGGGTTTCCGCCAGTTCATATTTTGATGATATTATTACGATGTCTCAAATTGAGGATGCTCTCCCGAATGCAGATTTTATTATATCTGTACTACCTAGTACATCAGAAACTAAGGACCTCTTGAAATACAAACATTTTGAAATGATGAAAAATATAGCTATGTTTATCAATATTGGTCGTGGAGATTTAATTAAAGAAGACACGATACATGAGGTGTTAGAAAATCAAGTTATAGGTCATATGGTGCTTGATGTTTTTCCGAATGAACCGTTAAATGAAGATAATAAGCTATGGTTATATCCTAATTTGACTATCACACCGCATATTTCTAGCGTTTCAAAAAATTACTTGCCACGCGCATTTGATATATTTGAGCAGAATTTTCAGCGGTTTGTTAATCATAAGGATGATAACTATGTGAATAAAATTGATGTAGGAAAGGGGTATTAGAATGAAAATTTATACAAAAACCGGAGATAAGGGTCAAACCTCTCTTGTTTATGGTACGCGTGTATCCAAAACTGACCAACGTGTAGAGGCGTATGGAACATGTGATGAAGGGAATTCTATGATTGGACTTGGGATAAGCTATTTAAATGATGTAGAGTTCTCAGGGAAAGATAAGTTATTAGAGGAGTTCCATAAAATACAAACTGATTTATTTCACGTTGGTGCAGAACTAGCTACTCCATACGGCAAAAAAGTTGGCTGGGTTATAAAAGAAGAGTCGATTGATGAATTGGAAGCCTATATTGATGAACTTAATGAGGAATTACCTCCATTCAAGAATTTTATACTTCCAGGTGGACACCCAGCTGGAGCAGCTTTTCATGTGGCGAGAACAGTGATACGTAGAGCTGAACGAAATTCAGTTGCTCTCGGAGAAGAGGTAAATCCTTTAGTTATAAAATATTTGAATAGGTTATCCGATTTCTTGTTTATTGTTGCCAGATATGTAAACTATAAATTAGGAAAAATGGAACCAACTTTACATAATTCTTGAGACAAGAGTTTACAACACCCTGGATATAATATATCTGAATGAGGTGCTGGAAATATTGACAACTCAACCAATCATCAAGTAAACTTATTGTAACAATTACAAAGTGAGAATAATATAAAAAAGGAGTGCATGACGGTGTCTCAACCACAACTTAAAGAAGCGTTAGATACTTTGAAACAAACTGGTGTCCGCATGACTCCGCAACGTCATGCCATACTCGAGTATATAATAACTGCCCATGCGCATCCAACAGCTGATGATATATATAAGGCGTTGGAAGGCAAGTTTCCTAATATGAGCGTAGCGACAGTATATAATAATTTACGTGTGTTTAAAGAGGTTGGCTTAGTAAAAGAGTTGACGTACGGAGACTCATCCAGTCGATTTGATTTTGTGTCATCAGATCACTATCATATAATTTGTGAAAAGTGCGGAAAAATAGTTGATTTTCATTATCCAGGTCTTGATGAAGTGGAACATCTTGCATCGCATGTTGCGGGATTTAAAGTAACACATCACCGAATGGAGATTTATGGTGATTGTCCGGAATGTTCTGCTAAAGAAGTTCATTAAACCAGATAGGGAAGTTAAATAAAAAGAAAAAGCTGGACGTTTGCCAGCTTTTTCTTTTTATTTATTTTTTAACTTTTTCTTATTGTAATCCTCGTTAAATTCTTTACCTTCCAAGTCTTTATCAAGTGTTAATGGTTCTTTACAGTACATACACATATCCACTCTGCCTAATATTTTTGTATATTTATTACAATTTGGACAAACAACTTGAACAGCTTTTGTGGAGAGCATACCTATCCAGAAATAGACGGCCATACTTGCAAAAATAGCTAATAGCCCGAGTACCATAAAAATAGTCATAACCAGTGGTGAGTTTCTAAAGAAAATACCTCCGTACATTATGATAAAGCCTATAAAAATTAAGCTGAGTGCAAATGTTCGTATTTTATTTATCTTACTTGAATACTTTGCCACCGTTTTTCCCCCTTTTATCTTCTATAATATACCATAATATCCAAAGAATTTAATAACAATAGATATTAAAATAGTGGCAGGAGTCTGTCGAATATTGTTGAATAGATAAGGAGAGCGAATTAAATTGTGGAGGAATGGAACATGGAGGATATCCTAAGACCCGTTTATCAAGAAAGAGCCAGCAACCCGGATACAAAAGGAGTTTTATTAATTGAGAAGAACTCTCCTGAGAGTTCAATTACAGATACATTTGATTACATTTTATTAATCATTACAGATAGTAAGGATAAGCAACCGGTCTTTATTAAACATTATGCTTACGAAAATAAAAAATCAGCACTCCACATCGTAACAGATGAAAAGTTAAACGAGTGGAGGTTATTAGGATCCAATAAAAAAATTATTGATTGGATATACCATGGGAAAATTGTTTTTGACCGTAATGATTATCTTGCCTCATTAAAAAGAGAATTAAATGAATTCCCTTTCTATGGAAGGAAAGTAAAAAAAGGTATAGAGTTTGCGCGTTTAATTAGAAGTTATATGGAAGGTAAAGAATTGTTTGATCAAGGGAACTCTCTAGATGCGTATAATCAAATAATCCATGCACTCCACCACCTTGCAAGATTAGAGATCATTGAAAAAGGGTTTCACCCAGAAGTAACTGTATGGAATCAGGTGAAGCAAATTGGTCCTGATATTTATAAATTATATGAAGAGCTGGTTTTTAGCGAAGAAAGTCTTAATCAAAGACTAGAACTTCTTTTCCTTGTTAGTGACTTTTTTATTCATACAAGAACAGAATCCGGGTCTGGGCATATATTAGAAATTATAGGTGAAAGAGGAGAAGAGTACTGGTCATTTGATGAGCTGTATGGACATCAAGAGTTATGCTATTACGGAGAGGACTTAAGGATATTAATTGAGTACTTGATTGATCGTGGCTATATTGATGTTGTACTAGAAAACACTAAGGGAGCAAAGCTTTTTCATAGGTTTTATAAAATTCATAAAGAAATTTAAAAAATTATATTGACCAAATGATTTTAGGGTGGTATATTAATAAACGTCGCCGCTGAGGTAAACAAAACGAAGCGAGACGGCAAAGAAAAAATGAAAAAAGTTGTTGACTTACGATTCTAACGATGATAAGATAAGAAAGTCGCTCTTTTACAAACGAGCTTGAAATGTTAGTAAATTACATTAAAAGAAATGCTTGACAACAACAAGTTATCTTGATATAATGTAAAAGTCGCTAACACGACAGATTGTTCTTTGAAAACTAAACAAAACGAACGCCAAGCAAGTCTAAAAAAAGAGATTTTTAAAATCTCGTCAATTTGCTTTAAAATTTAGCTAGATCAAACATCTTTCGGAGAGTTTGATCCTGGC
>NZ_JBZAJD010000009.1:0-113576 GCF_058216035.1 Pradoshia sp. Z4_20 | reverse complement strand
ATGAACACAACCCAAACCAGACGCAAATCGGGCTTCACGAATGCTTTTAAGTAGTCTCGTAATTTTATCTGGTTCATCTGGAAACAAGTCCTGCTTCATAGCGTTAAACAACGCCATTTGCTCTGATTTAGTTAATTCGCTGAAGTCTTCATACACATCTGTCCACATATCCGAACGCCTCCCTAAACCCCATTATAACCTTTAAAAGTATGGGCAAGAAAGCAACAATCTATACGAAAACAGCCTAAATAAATCAGTTGAAATCTGCTGAAGACCTATATCAGTTACAACCATATCCATTCGAGAGCTTACTCCCTATATGTAGCTACACACGGTTGATACATCTATCAAAGGTTCTCTTTTTCACTTAAGTAACGATATTTATAAAATTTATCTGCAAAATCCGTAACTTTTTTTGTTAGACGATAATTAGCACCTGAACCGATAGCCATGCTTAGAATTGGTATTCCCTTAAATACCTTTTTCCTAAAGAAATATATAGCCATCACCTTCATCATTTGTTTAATAGGCTGATCAAACCAAAAAACATTGCTCAACTCATCTTCCCCTTCATAGAAATAAGAAGGTGAATGATCCAAATCCTCCATTAAGGTCTCCCAGAAATACTTTTGCATACGTTCTGGCATTGTACCAGCATGGAATACCTTTAGTGAAAGCATAATTTCATATGGGGTGTTCATTTCAAAACCATATGAAATTCCAATCAGCTGAATACTCCTTAAATTGATCACCATTTGAGCCGGCAAATCCGCTGCTAAAGCCACCCCTCCATTTACAGCCGAAATACCTCCCTGAACGAGAGAATACATCCGATGTCTGGCCACTTGCTGTTCAGCGATATAGGCCAACTGATCAATGGAAAGCTCTTTTAAGTCTTTTAGTGTTGATATATTTTCATCAAAAACGCGGGCATTTGTAAGTATACGATTCCTTGCATCAAGTTGGAATTGAGACTCATGAATCATGGAGTGCAGGTGAAATAACCAATTATCCATTTTCGAGAAAAACTCCTGTTGTGTACTCTCCGGCAACAGCGTGAACATATTCTCTATCCACCGATCATAATATGTTTCAAAATCGGTTGGCTCACTTGCCTTCATCTCCGCTTCCCACTCTTTTATTTCCATCCAAATTTCCTGATCCCGTTTCGTCAACGCCATATAATGATCACCTCTTTAAATGGTCTGATACAAAAAGTATATCACATATCGTACCAATTCCTATATTCTCGAAAATAGCTGTACAGAAGTCCTATGAATGAACAGATATAAGAATAACGTAAGATAACATCATCCATTTGAATACTCCTGAGTGAATTTAATAGCACTAAACACAAAAAAGGAATTCAGACTAGGAGCTATAAAGCTCTAGTCCGAATTCCTTTTATCATTAAACTAAAATTATGCAAGTTATTAATGTGTTAAACGTACCACATCACGGGCAATCATTACTTCTTCATCAGTTGGGATAATGATAACTTTAACTGGTGAATATGGATGGTTCACAAATTGCTCTTTTCCACGTACATTGTTTAAAGCTGGATCCCAATATACGCCCATGAATTCTAAACCTTTTAATACACGCGCACGGATTTCAGAACTATTTTCACCAATACCAGCTGTGAAGATAATTGCATCTACCCCGTTCATTTTCGCTGCGTAGGATCCAATATATTTGTGAATACCATCAGCAAATTTAGAGATAGCCAATTCAGCGCGCTCGTTACCTTCTTCAGCCGCTTGTTCAATATCACGTAAGTCGCTGGAGAAACCGGAAACACCAAGCATACCGGATTTTTTATTAAGAATATTGATTACATCATCAGCTGTTTTACCTGTTTTAGCCATTAAGAATGGGATTAAGGCAGGGTCTAAGCTTCCGGATCTTGTTCCCATTGTTAAACCTTCCAATGGAGTGAATCCCATAGTTGTATCGATAGATTTTCCGCCTTCAATTGCGGTAATACTTGCTCCATTACCTAAGTGGCAGGAGATTAAACGCAATTGCTCAAGAGGACGTTTTAATAGCTCAGCTGCACGCTCAGATACATATTTATGAGAAGTTCCGTGGAAACCATATTTACGGATTCCGTATTCTTTATAATAGTCGTATGGCAAGCTGTACAGATAAGAGCTTTCAGGCATTGTTTGGTGGAATGCTGTATCGAAAACAGCAACCGCTGGTACGTTTGGCAATACTTCACGAAAAGCTCTGATACCAGTTGCGTTCGCACGATTGTGAAGCGGCGCTAATTCAGCCAAGTCTTCAATTTGCTCCAATACTTCATCCGTAATAACAGCAGAATCCTTAAAGATTTCTCCGCCATGTACGATTCTGTGTCCAATTCCTTCAATTTCTTCAAGGGAATTGATGATTTTATATTCAGTAAGCTTTTCAAGCAAAAGCTTTACAGCAACGGAATGGTCAGGTATTTCTGTAACCATCGTTTTCTTTTCTCCATTTACTGTAATTGTAAAAATGGAGTCTTGAAGTCCGATTCTTTCTACAATCCCTTTAGTGATTACAGTTTCCTCAGGCATCTCAAATAATTGAAATTTCAAAGAGGAACTCCCAGCATTAATCGCGATTATTTTTGACATATATTCTCTGCTCCTTACATTTATGAATAGCATCGATGTTACACGGTAACTGCTTATTTTATATGTTCTCGATTCCAATTAAAACATTGAACAAGCGTTCTCGCAAGCCGAAATTACTTTGTTACCGTTTTCACAATAATATTATTTTATTTAAACAATTCTAACTTGTCAAAAAATTTATATAACGGTAATAAAACTTTCTTTTACTTTTCTTCTTCTATCCATGCATCAATTTTACTTAACATGGAAGCTGTAGCTGCCCTGTCAGATAGCTTCGGCATATTGACGAGCAAAACCTGCTTTGGTGCTTTTATATCTTTCCCTTTTTTCTGCAGGATAAGAATACTTTTAGCCGATTGCTTCGATTGGAATAAACTTTCAGGCAGCTGAATCATCCCCTGAATATATCCCTCTTCGTTAATAAATTGATGAAGAGCCTTTGCTTCAACTGTGTTGAAAAGATCATTAGGAATCAGGAAAAATAGATATGCCCCTTCTTTTGAATACGTGAAGCTTTGTTCAATTAATAAATGATGGGCATATGACATACCATTTTCAGATTTCACTTTAAAATCGGCCGCTCTCTGATCGTTTGGATAATAGCCTACCGGTAAATCACAAACTACTGCATCTGCAGGGTTAATAAACAACGGCTGCAGGCTATCCTGATGTAAAAATTGGATAGGATGGCCGATGAGATTAGCTCCACAATAGGCGAGTCGAATTAAAGTTTCATCGACCTCAACACCTGTAGCATCTAGCTCCTTTTTATCCAGTGAATTTAAAATAGAAAACAGAAGGTTACCTGTTCCGACTGCCAAATCAGTAATCGTTAACGTATCTTGATTTTTGGTGAATTTTTCGAGCAGATAAGCAAATAGAAATCCCAAGGCATCCGGAGTCATTTGATGATTTGCCTGAACATTAGATCTGCTGGATTTCAATACTGCCAATTGCCAACCTTTACGGATATCTTCTTTACTAAACTGCTCCAAAGGTTTATCCTGATAGCTGTTTTTCAAACGTTTGACTGCCAGTTCACTCAATTCTTCCTGAAGCACGGCATTATGGAACCAATTTTCTCCTGTTTCAGCGATGGCTTCCAACTCTGTAATCCCTAGTTCGTCCTGTATTATAGTTGCAGTAGATGTTATCAATTCGTATATAGATTCAACATTTGTTGTGATCATTTTAAGTTCCTCCAGCTTTTGTGCATTTTACTTTCCCCATTGTAGTATTACGTTTCATAAAGGACAAGTCTAATCATTCAAAAAAAATACGTTCATTAAAAACGCCCCTTAAACGTTAGAAAAGCCTGTCTAACTTTAAGGGGCAGAAACTTTATATAGAGCTTTTTACTTTGCAGCTTTTGCTGCTTCAAGCGCTGCTTCATATTGCGGATGCGTAGTGCCTTCCGGTACATATTCCACATATGTCACTTTATTATTGCTGTCAACTACAAAAACAGCACGTGCCAATAAACGTAATTCTTTCATTAGTACTCCGTAAGCCTCTCCAAAAGAAGCGTCTCGGTGATCAGAAACCGTTATGACGTTTTCTAAACTTGCTGCTGCACACCAGCGTTTTTGAGCAAAAGGAAGATCCATACTTACTGTCATTACAACAACATCCCCTGCTTTTGCTGCCTCTTCATTGAATTTTCTTGTTTGAGTATCACAAACGCCTGTATCCAAAGAAGGTACGACACTAATAATTCTTACTTTTCCATCTGTATCTTTCAATGTTACTGGGGATAAATCATTAGCCAACACTGTAAAATCAGGTGCAGTGTCACCTACTTTTACTTCCTTACCAATCAATGTAACCGGATTACCTTTAAATGTTACTGTTGCCACACCAATTCCTCCTTATATTCCGATATATTCTCTACATTCTTAAGTATAGAGATATACATACTCTTTGTAAAAAAATAACCACATTCGCATGGAATGTGGTTATGATAAAACTTTACTAACAATCACATAAAGCTATTCCCTGATTCATTGGAAGAGGAATCTGAAGCATCCTGAGAATTAGAGTTATTTTTTTTATTGTTTTTCCCTACCTTCGAAATCATTGATTCTACCTTATCCATAGCAATCGGAGCTGAATCAAGAATTTTTTCGATTAGATGTGTACTCTCATTAAGATGAAGCATTTTTACACCATGAGCATTAACAATTAGAAACGCAATCGGTGTGATTGAAACACCACCTGCAGCTCCTCCACCGAATGGATGACGCTTCTCCTCGCCAGTACCCTGGCTTCCTCCTCGGCTAATTTGATAGTCACTGCCTCCAGCTGCATAGCCAAATCCAACCTTTGACACAGTCATTATCACACTGCCATCAGGAGTTTCTACGGGATCACCAATAATCGTATTAACATCAATCATACTTTTTAAGTTTTCCATTGCTGAATTCATAAGACCTTCAATTGGATGATTGGACATTTTATAACCTCCTGCATAGTTTTGCTTATTTCAAATTTTCATTTCCTATTCCCTTAGCATTAAACGCGCTAGCTTCCATCCTGCAACTATAGTTTTTGCCATTCGGACACGGGCTATGCATTCGATTTTCGTTTCAAATGGTTTCTTGACTGAGAAATATGGGATAATATCGATTTTAGGAGGTATCATTAATGAAAAATACTGACTGATGATACCAATAGCTCCGCCAGTTAACCCCCATAATGCTCCGGTTGCCACTGCTGTTGTTGATGCTTCACCTGTACCGTAATGAATTTCCATTTGCAAATCTGTCATTTGTATTTTAGAGGTGAATTTTTTTACAGTTTCTTGATAACTTCTAAATTGTGAAAGCATTTCCTTCAGATTCTGAAAGGCAGCTTGAACACCATCCATAGATAAAGATTCATCAGCAGAGGATTCACTTTGGTTTGATTGATTTTGTTGTCGATAAGTACTTTCTCGATAAGAAGAAGGCTGATATTTTTCGTCAGACAGCTGTACTACTTTAGAATAGTGGATAAGGCCTCTCCATAATTGAATCTTTATAATTGCCTTATTCTTTTCCTGAGTGTGATGATATTCAATATGTATCGTTACTTTCGAAAGCAAAAAGACGGATATAAGGATTAGCACAACTATACAAATCAGTAATAAAAGCTTCATCGTTTATATCCTCCCGAGTACGTCATCAAACAAACAGTATGGTCAATCATAACTGAATCTAAACTTCTCATTGACTTTTTTAACGTCGAGATAGCAAAAAGACCCCTTCTAACAGAAGGAGTCCTTTATAACCTGTATTTATTTACCGCGCTCTTCCAACACAACAACTGTATCACTGAACATATCATGAAAGCCCTGTTTCTTTGGATTAAATGCAATAACGATATAACCGAGCATAAGTACAGCGGAGATATATCGGCCAATCCATTCTCTAAAAATTACTGTTTTCCAATCCAAAGGCGTTCCATCCAATGATACCACTCTAAGACCCATAATCATTTTTCCTAGAGATTGGGCTAAAAATTTGGAAGTAAGAATGAAATACCCGAAAAATACTATCGAATCAACTATGGTATAAGCTGAGAAGATACCCGTATTATCCATAGAAATATCAAACAGTCTGAATATCGGATTGATAAATAATCGACTTATGCTGCCAATTACTATAAGATCGATGAGATAAGCCCAGAATCTCATCCAAAATCCTGCACGCAGATGGTTTGGAATAGAGTCAGGAGGCTGTATCTGTTCGTCTAAAGTCAGTTCTTCTTGATAATCTTCCATTTTCCACCCTCCTTAATTCGCAGAATATAGATACATCATCCGTGGCGATTGATTTTCAGTCATTAGGCTTTTGATCGTGCTTACCTCATCATTCACGCCTGCCCATTGCTGCATTTTCATCGAAAATAATGAGCTTAGGCTATCTGATCCAACTAAACGAACCACTTGTGCACCTTTTAGATTTTCACTTTTTTTCATATCGGCAATTACATCCTCTAAATAACCAAGCTCATCAATTAAATTAATCTCCTTTGCTTGACGGCCATCGTAGATACGCCCATCAGCAATTTTTCTTACTTCATCCTCAGGCATACTGCGCCCTTCCGCAATGACCTTCACGAATTGATCATAGGAGCTGGTAACCATCGATTGAAGAATTTCCTTTTCATCCTCTGTCACTTCTCTAAATGGATTCATAAGATCCTTAAATTTACCGCTTTTAATAGTGACCATGTCGATTCCATACTTTTCAGCTAACCCTTCAAAGTTATAGCTTTGCATAATGACTCCGAGTGACCCTGTCATTGTTTCCGGACTGGCAAATATCTTGTCGGCCGGTGTTGAAATATAATAACCTCCAGATGCAGCCTGTGAACCCATTGATACATATATTGGTTTCTTTGTTTCCTTTTTAATTTGCATTAACTTATTATGTATTTCCGCACTTTCTACGACACCGCCACCTGGGCTGTTGACGCGTAAAATAATTCCTTTGACCGTATCATTGTCCTTAATGGCATTCAATCTTTCCATAAAGGATCGGTGATTATAGGCTTCAGCCGTAAAATAACTTTCTTCCTCACCTGTGTCCTGAATGACTCCTTCTACATCCATGACAACAATTTGACTGTTCACATCCCCTTCTTCAATGATATCCTCCTCAAATAATGTATCCTCAAACAAATTTGTCATAGCAGACTCTTCACTTGAAAATGTTGAGATAGCATTCATAAGAACGGATACAAAAAATATCACCGCTGCTATTCCAAGTGCCAACCATCTTTTTTTACTCATACAAATTGTCCCCCAATCACGCTTTAAGTAGTTTTAATGTTCTTATTATTCATGATAGAATTATTATAGCACCTTATTTTGGTAAACCTATAATCAGGAGTACCAATACTAACCTACAAGGAGGGAACAAAATGGGGGAACGCAGAAATATCTTTTTTTATTACAAGCAAGGTCAAGAAATGGTGGATCAGGTCAATAAATTAAAGGATAATGCAAGCAACTACGGATTCGAACTTGTAGATGAACATAAAGATGCTAATATTATCGTTAGTGTAGGAGATGACGGAACATTTCTTCAGGCAGTACGTAAGACAGGCTTCAGAGAGGATTGCCTGTATGCAGGCATTTCATTAAACAAGCAATTAAATATGTATTGTGATTTCTACATAAATGATACGGAAAATATGGTGGAAGCAGTCACAAAGCCCGTCATTGAAGTAAGAAAATATCCTACAATTGAAGTAACGGTTGATAACCAAATAAGTTTTGATTGCTTAAATGAATGCACATTCCGTTCTGCTTTAATTAAAACAATGGCTATCGATGTTCACATTGATGACATATTATTTGAAACATTCCGTGGGGATGGGATGATAATTTCTACACCTACTGGAAGTACTGCCTACAACAAATCGGTCAACGGTGCAGTTGTAGACCCTTTGCTTGACTGTATGCAGGTGAGCGAAATAGCATCGATGAATAATAATCATTATCGTACGCTTGGTGCTTCATTTATTTTGGCTCCAGATCGTACTCTTTCTCTTCAAGTATTAGATAATGAAAACGATTACCCGATTATCGGGATGGATAATGAAGCGATGAGTATTCATCTTACCGAACGATTGGATATTAAACTGAGCGGAAGATATATCAAGACGGTAAAGTTACGTAATAATTCTTTTTGGGAAAAAGTCCACAGGACATTCCTTTAAATTTTCATACGAAGGAAACAAAAAAGATGATTCCGCTGGTCGGAATCATCTTTTTTTGACGAAAGAGGATTTTGTTTACGCCTTATATACTTCTTTCTCCTTATTTCTTAATTCGACACGCATTATTTTGCCGCTGATTGTTTTCGGCAAATCTTCCACAAAAGTAATTTTTCTTGGATATTTATATGGGGCTGTAAGCTCTTTAACATGGTTCTGCAAGGTTTGCACCAATTGAGGATCATTGACATCAACGCTATCTTGTAAGACTACGAACGCTTTTACGATTTGCCCTCTTACCTCATCCGGACTCCCTACTACAGCGCACTCCTTCACATATGGATGTTTAACAAGTGCATCCTCCACTTCAAATGGCCCAATGGTATAACCCGAACTGATAATAATATCGTCACCGCGTCCTTCAAACCAAAAATACCCGTCCTCATCTTTTTTAGCTTTATCTCCTGTAATATAAAAATCGCCTCTAAACTGCATTGCTGTCCGTTCCGGATCCTTATAGTAATTTTTAAACAACGCGGGAGTTTTAATGTGGACAGCTATATCGCCTACTTCGCCAGGTTGGCAAATCTGCCCCTCCTCATTAATAATTTCTACGTTATTTCCAGG
This sequence comes from Pradoshia sp. Z4_20, assembly GCF_058216035.1. Lineage (NCBI taxonomy): Bacteria > Bacillati > Bacillota > Bacilli > Caryophanales > Bacillaceae > Pradoshia > Pradoshia sp. Z4_20. Next base: position 104,625 of record NZ_JBZAJD010000009.1, on the reverse strand, counting down.
GGTTGGTTTCCCCATGGAACCCGGCTTCACATCCATCCCCTTCATGATACCGACCAGAAGGGTATTTTCTGTTTGCCCGTATCCATCACGAACGGTGACCCCGAAATAGTTTTGAAACGTATCGATCACTTCTCTATTAAGCGGCTCACCTGCTGAAACGGCACTATGTAGGCTTCCCAGGCTATATTGATCGAGGCTGTCTACCTTCGCCATCAATCGATATTCCGTAGGGGTACAGCATAAAACAGTAATTGAATGCTGATCAATTAATTTTAAATATTTCTCTGCTTCAAACTTTCCGTGATATACAAACCCAGTAGCTCCCGATCCAAGAACAGATAAAAAGGGACTCCAAATCCACTTTTGCCATCCAGGTCCGGCTGTAGCCCATACAACATCATCTTCACCTATTGATAACCAGTTTGAGGCAGCTGTTCTGAGATGTGCATAGGCCCAGCTATGAGTGTGGACAACTCCCTTTGGTTGCCCTGTTGTACCTGAAGTATAGGATAAAAAGGCCATATCATCTCCCATGGTTTTCACCATTTGTAACTCTTCTGAAGCGTCTTTCATTCGTTCATCCAGTTGAATCCACCCATCTTCATTTCCATTTATAACAAATGATTTCAGTGAATCCTCCGATATAATTTCTGTAAATAAAGAGGTATGAGGCTTATGAACAATTACCGCTTTTGCTTCTGCATGCTTGCTTCGATAAACAAGATCTTTTTCTCGAAGCATTTCAGAACATGGTATGACCACTGTACCTATTTTTAAAGCAGCTAAGTAAATCACATACGCTTCAATAAAGCGAGGAATCATGACGAGAATTTTATCCCCCTCCCTCAACCCTTCCTCTAACAAAATATTGCCAACTCTATTCACCCTTTTAATCAATTCTCCATACGTAATTTTTTGTGTTTCCCCGTATTCATTTTCCCAAATCAAAGCGATTTTGGTTTCGTTCTTACTGTTATTTTCTACCTCGCTGACTAGATTATATTGTTCTGGTGCGATCAGGTTCTGTTGATTCATATCCTTCTCCTCCCTTAAAACAAATAATGTTAATCAAACTCTATTATACATTGTTTTACAAATAATGGATTAAGAGAGTGGAAAAAGATTGGCTCTTACAATGGCTTTCAACATACAAAAAAAAGAAAGCGGACTAAAAATCCGCTTTCTTGTAGCCATGTTATTTAATTATCTGGAGAATCCTCCACCCAATTGTTGTTCAGCCATTTGAACAAGACGCTTAGTAATCTCTCCTCCAACAGAACCGTTAGCACGAGAAGTTGTTTCTGCTCCAAGTTGTACACCGAACTCAGAAGCGATTTCATATTTCATTTGGTCAAGAGCTTGTTCAACTCCTGGTACCAAAAGATTGTTTGAGTTATTTGACATGTGTTTTTCACCTCCTTGTGATAATAGAGTGTGTAAAAACACATATCTTCATTCCGGATTTAAAATGGTAATTGTTCACAAATAAATTTAGAATAAATCCTCTGTTTCCGATTCTTTCTCCTTACCTGTGAAAACTAACATTTCTGTTTTATCCAATGCCTCTTTAATTAAAGGTTCAAAATCGACATAGCTCTCATAATGACCGACTTTTTCTCTTTTTGGCTTAGTTTTGGGATTAGCTGGTGTAAACACCGTACAGCAATCCTCAAAAGGACGTATGGATATCTCATGAGTATCAATTTTCTCTGCAATTTCAATAATATCTGTTTTATCCATTGCTATAAGCGGCCTCAGAATTGGTGTATTTGTAACCTCATTAATTGTAAACATGCTTTCCATCGTCTGGCTGGCTACTTGGCCTAAACTTTCACCAGTCACAATCGCGAGCGCATTTTGTTTTTCTCTGATTGCATCAGTAATTCGCAGCATCAATCTGCGTGTGGTTGTCATTGTGTAGTTATCAGGTATTTGCTTTTGAATCAATTTTTGAATTTCGGTAAATGGCACAACATGCAGTACCATACGTCCATTGACTTCTGCCAGCTTATTCGCTAAATCAATTACCTTTTGTTTCGAGCGTTCGCTTGTGAAGGGAGGACTGTAGAAATGTACACATTCAATCTCTACTCCCCTTTTCATCGTTAAATATCCCGCAACCGGGCTATCAATCCCTCCAGAAAGCATGAGCATTGCTGAGCCGCTGCTTCCTATTGGCAATCCGCCAGCTCCAATAATTTTTTCACCCGTAATATAAGTAGCATCCTGGCGTACTTCGACTCTCAATTTCAAATCTGGATTGTGAACATCGACCGTTAAACCGTCTACATGCTGCAAGCAATATCCCCCTACCAAGCCATTTAAATCATATGTTGAATAGGGATAGGTTTTATCAGCACGCTTAGCATCAATTTTAAACGTACGAATTTTTGTTGTTAGATGATTTATATAAAACAAAGCTGATTCCTGAATGGCTGAGATTTCTTTATCAACCTTTAAAGCCGGACTTATCGAAGAAATGCCATATATTTTTTTGAGAATATCCATAATCGGCTTGTAATCTGCACCTTGTAAGTGAACATACATTCTCTCGTGCTGCGCCTCAATACGAACCTCCGGATAATCTGACAATGCTTTTTTTATATTTTTACGTAATTGAACAATAAAGCCTTTACGATTCCTTTTCTTCAATGTAATCTCACCATAGCGGATTACGATATGATCAAATCTTATCATTTCTTTCTTACCTCACTTAACATTTGGATTGCTCTTTCAATTTCCTTAAGTGCCTGCTCTATTTCTTCCTTCGAATGATCATAATCTAAGCTTATTCGTATGGAACTGCCGGCTATTTGCTCATTTTTTCCCATAGCGAGAAGTGTTTGGCTAACCGTTTTTTTCTTTGATGAACAAGCACTGTTTGTTGAGACATAGATTCCAAACTCACCCAAAGTATGAACGAATGTCTCTGATTTAAGTCCCGGAATTGAAAAATTAATAATATGTGGAGCTGCATGTTCTATAGGTGAATTGATGACAACATTCTCCATTTTGGATAGCTCTTGAAGTATCAGAGTACGGTACTCGTTCATTCTTCTACTGCCGTCCCTGCTCTTTTCGATTGCCAATCTCATTGCTTTTGCCAAAGATACGGCCCCAGCCAAGCTTTCCGTCCCACTGCGCATGCCTCTTTCTTGGTTCCCCCCGGCAATTAACGGTGAAAGTGTAATTCCCTCTCTGGCAAATAGAATTCCGGTGCCTTTTAATCCATGGAATTTATGTCCTGATAAAGAATATAAATCGATATGAGCATCACGTAAAGAGAGTTCGACTTTACCAAAGCCCTGAACCCCATCTACATGAAAATGTATTTTAGGATAACTCTTCAAAAAATGTCCTATTTCATAAATTGGTTGTACAGTTCCCACTTCGTTATTAACATGCATAACTGACACCAATATTGTATCTTCTCGGATTGCTTCCTTAACTTGCTCAATTTCAACTCTGCCATCTTGATTAACAGGCAAGTAGGTTACGTCATAGCCAAGTTCCTTTAACTGTTCAAACGGTCTTTTTACGGAAGGATGCTCGATTGAGGTGGTAATAATATGCTTCCCTCTGTTTCGATAATTTTCTGCTATTCCTTTTATGGCCAGATTATTGCTTTCAGACCCTCCTGAAGTAAAGATAATCTCTGTAGCCTTTACTCCCAGAAGACCCGCGACCTGTTCTCTAGCCTGTGCTAACAGTTTTTCTGACTTCCCTCCGAAGCCATGTAAAGAGGATGGATTCCCCCAGAAATCGGCAGTAACCTTTGCGAAGGAATCAATCACTTCCTTATAGGGTTTTGTTGTCGCGCTATTATCTAAATAAATCATGCTTTTTCCCCTTCCTATCAATAAGAAAATGTAGCATATCCTGTCCTGTTTATAAAGTAATTTTCTCTTATGCCTCTATCTTATGCTGGATTGAACAAAGAAAAAAACCAGACTGGTAAGTCCAGACTGGTCTATACATTGCTATGTTCAAGATACTCTTGGATTTTTTTTAACGAACCCGGTTCAACTTTTTCAATTGCCTCAGCTGCATGCTCTAAAGCATCTTGGTATTGATAATTGCGGAATTGCTTTTCTGCTTCGGTCAGGGCAATAGCAACTGAAGGGAATTTGCTTCTATATCGATTGCCGTATTGAATAACCTTCTCGGCCATCATTACTTGTTCAGTCAATTCAACAGTAGCCTCCTGAACACGACTAACCGCAACACTTGCAATATCCAGATGGTGCATGACTGCATTCATATTCAATGGTTTTTCTTCCAATTTCTCTTTTACTTCTTCAATGCTTTCTTTTGCTTGTATAACCATTAATTCATAAGAAGTTGGAAGACCAGGTAAATTGCTTCCTTTGATGATTCGTAAGGATTCCGTCATGCTTTGATGCAACTTCCTTATCGTTTCTCTTGATTCCAATTCATCCTTACGCAGAGTATTTAATTTCTCTTCAAATTCTTTTTGTAAGTCTTTCAGTTCATCCAATTTGGATTCAAGCTCAACGATGTCCTCTTTTAATACCGTATAAGCTGTCTCTCTTTCGTATATTTTCTCTTTAAGCATTTCCCATTTTGATTTCAATGTAATCAGTGTTTTATCAAGATTAGAACGTGCATCAAGTTCCTTCTCCGGCATTTGATAGATTTGTTTCACCAATTCTGTCTCTTCATCTAGTCTCTCAAGCTGATCAATTGATTTATCTAGCTTTTGCTGATACAAATCCTTAACTGATAAAACATACTGACGTGCCACAACCTCTTTTTCCAACAAATCATAATAGGATTGAATGGATTCGTTTAATTCCTCGATTCCTTTTGCAGCTTCTTCGGTGTTTATGTCAACAATATATTCCTTATATTTTTCTAGATTTTCTTCCATTTTTTCAATTTCATTTTCAAAAAACATATGACTTAACGGATATCCTTGCTCACACATTTCCGCATATCCCATTTTAAGTTCATGCAAAAGTCCCGGTATATGTATTTGGCAATGCCCAATTAAATCAGGAATCAAATCCAATTTTTCTTTCAGGTTTTGCAATTTAGCCTGGATGCCCAGTACTTGCTCTCTAGCCTCTAAGTAATCACCTGATTCTGTTTGGTTATTGAATGTGTCAAAATCCAGAGCAAGCTTATCAAATTCCTCTTCCAATTTACCCGCAGCTTCACCAAATGAATGACGGTGTGCCAATAAACGTTTCTTCTGTTCACGATAAGCTAATAAAAGCTCTTCAACTAATTTTTTATTTTGCTCCTCGCTGCCCACCAATTCATTTAATTCATGCAGCATCGCTGAAAGTGTAATTTCGATTTCTTCAATAATATGCTCAATCTTCTTTTGAACCTGCACTGATTTATTAAATCGGTACTTGTCAGCATATTCTTCTGCATCAAACAGCAGGGTCTCAACATCGGCAAGGCGATCCGTTTGGATTGTATCCCATTCGTTACGCCATCTTTCAAACATTCTCTCTGTTTGACCAGTCATATTCAAACTTTTTACCCTGGCTAATTCTTCTGCTATCGGCCTGTTCATGATGTCAATTTTTTTCTCTGCAAGTCTATCTATTTCTTTGTAGTGTTTCTTCCTTGCCAATATTCCAATAATAAAGGCAATAAAGATAATCACCAATATCCCTATTACATACTCCATATGAAGCCTCCTATTCAAAACGAGACAGATAATATATATAAATAAGTTCAATATCAATGATTTAATGATAACATGGTATAAAGTATTTTTAACTAATAAAATCTACTTTTTCTACAAAAAATTATTCAATGCCCTCTTTTAATGTCCAGAAAATATATTTTATTTAAAATATTTGTCGAAAAGGAGGCTTTCTCGATGAAATTTAAGGACGGACATGTACATACCCCATATTGTCCGCACGGAACAGATGAACCCGTTTTTGCTTATATTGAAAAAGCGATAGCGCTGGGGTACGAAGAAATCACCTTTACCGAACACGCTCCTTTACCAAAAGGGTTTATTGATCCGGCTCCAACACGGGATAGTTCCATACAAATGGATCAGTTATTCACATATATAGAGGAAATAAGGCGTTGTAAAGAGAAGTATAAGGCGAAGGTTGCTATTAATATTGGTTTGGAAGTGGATTATATAGATGGCTGGGAACAGGAAACAACAGAATTCCTGAATGAAATTGGCCCTTATTTGGATGACTCGATTCTGTCGGTTCACTTTTTAAAGAATCAAAACGACTGGTATTGCCTGGATTATAGTGAAACAGAATTCGGTCATATGATAGAACAATACCAATCTGTTGATCAACTATATAAGGCTTATTACCATACCCTTCAAAAATCGATTATAAGTGATTTGGGGACATTTAAGCCCAAACGGGTAGGCCATATTTCTCTAATTACAAAATTCCAGAAAAAGTATCCAAGCAATGCCCCATTAGAATCCTATTTACTACCAATACTTTCATTAATAAAAGAACGTGGGTATGAACTGGATTTAAACACGGCCGGCCTTTTTAAACCCTTGTGCGGTGAGACGTACCCTCCCATCCCCTTTATTCAGGCAGCCATAAAAATGGGGATCCCTCTCTGTTATGGATCTGATGCTCATCATCCGGAAGATCTTGGAAGAGGATTAGATGTACTAAAAACAAAAATCTTAACAAACGAATAATCGCTTAGCATCCAGTCAGATGGGGACAGGGCAAACACGCTCCTCAAATAAGCAGTCATTAAGAAATCGTTCAATCTCTAACTGATACTTGTTTATAAAATACAATTCGTTCGTAAATAATTGCCAAACCTCACTGAAGTATTGGGCCTGAATAAAGGGTTCATTCAGTAATGCTTTTAGCTTCATGACAAACATAGATGGATTAATCTTTTTTAATTCACCGCAATCCATACCAGCATCAAGGAATAAATTAATATAAAATTTTTCTTTCGATAAATAGGTTGTATAGATTTCTCTGTTCAGGCTTGAGTCTACTGATATTTCTCTTAATACAAGACGTGTTAATAGGAACTTTTCTCTGTAATAATGCAAGCAAAATTTGGTATACTTTAAGACACATTCTTTCGGACCAATGAGTGGGAGTTGTTCAGCGATATTTTCAATACCGCTTATATAGCCTTCGAAGAAATCTGTAAAACAATATTCAAGGAGACCTTGCTTATGCTGAAAGTGATAAGCTATATTTGCTGAATTACCTCCGGCACGGCCAGCGATATCTCTGATTGAAGTTGCTGAATAACCTTTCATATAGAATAAATAGACAGCAGCTTCAAAAATATCATCTTTTTTATTCGATAGTTTATCCATAAATTTATCTTCCCCCTTTATGATTAACATTCTCTAGGAATGTCAGATGACAAAGTGAAACCTTGCTCGGCGGGGAGTTCTTTCATCCAACACCGAGTATTCGTTGAACCAATCGGGGATATTGCGCTAAGACCTACACAGAACCGTAATAGAAGTGAAGTCTTCGTGCTAATTTGAAAGGAATAAAAGCCGTTCTAGCATAAGCTGTGCGTTCACATGGATTTTCTCTTATACATGAAGTAGTTCTTCTTTTTAGAGACTTATCCTTCTATAACTTCTCGACAAAAAAGACAGTACTGACTATGGTTAGAGGTTATTCTCTATTGAGGGTAACAATGAAAGGAGAATGATGATGTTTCAAGTCGGAAAATATAAAAAAACGAAACCAGAAAACTATCAAATGGTTAGCAAACAGCTGGAAGCCCTAATAGATGGTGAAACAAATTTAATTGCCAATTTGAGCAATGCTTCTGCCCTTTTAAATCAATTTTTGGACGACGTGAACTGGGTAGGATTCTACCTATATGAAGAGGAGCAACTGATACTTGGACCATTTCAAGGTCTCCCAGCCTGCATTCGAATTCCTTTAGGCAAGGGAGTATGCGGAACAGCGGCAGAAAAAAGAGAAATAATCAGGGTAATGGACGTACATCAATTCCCTGGACACATCGCCTGTGATGCTGCCACTCAATCAGAAATCGTTTTGCCGATTCTGAAGGATGGCCGTCTGATTGGTGTACTTGATATAGACAGTCCATCAAAGAATCGTTTTGACAAAGAAGATGAACATGGATTAAAACAATTTGTTGATATACTTGTCCAATCAATTTAAAAAACAAAAGGCTAAGCCAAAAATGAGCTTAGCCCTTTTGTATTAACAGGATACAATCATCTGATTTTTACCTGATCGCTTAGCTGTATACAGGGCATCATCTGCCCGCTTGAAAAGGTTTTTAATCGTATTGTTATTTTTCTGATTGGATTCCCAATACGATACACCGCAAGAAATGGTAACCGGAGGATTTGTTTCTTTTCTTACTTTTTCAACAAGTCTTTCCGCAACTGCTTTACCAGCCTCTATCGGTGCCTTTGGAAGGAAAATAGCCAGTTCTTCCCCGCCCCACCTTGTACCTATATCGGTGTCTCTAATACTATTTTTAATTAAATCAGCTACCTGAATAAGGACCTCGTCTCCCTTTTGGTGCCCATATGTATCATTTGTCAGCTTGAAATTATCTATATCTATTAATATAAACGTTCCCTCAGTTTCAGAATTTATCAGTTCAAGCATTCTTCCTTCAAGATAATTTCTCGAATATAGACCTGTTAAATAATCAGTTATGACCATCTTTTCAAGCTCTTCTCTTAATATTGAGTTCACAAATGCCATCGAAGAATGATGAATAAGAGACTGCATTAATTTAAACATATCAAATGTAAAATGATACGGTACTCGATGAAGAACAATACAAAAACCATCCATCTTTCCACTATGTATCATAGGGAAAGCCATAAGGGATTTATAAGGGCCATCCTGCCCGACTTTATCCGAATCCATATCCCCAATATATAAAGCCTCCCGATCCTGCTCTAAGCTGCCTTTGACATATTGGATGTAGTGTTTAGATGTCTCTTCAGTGAAAAAAGGTGAACTTCCCGGGACAAGTTTTGTCTGTCCATTCCTAATCATAAAAAAGCCTACTTCGTCTGCGAGGAATGATTTATTTATTTGTTGCTTCATATAACTAACTGTTTCACTAAGCCTCAAGGTAGAATTTAGACGATGCGATGTTTCATTAATCAGACGTAAATCCGCAATTAAGCGTTTGGATTGTTCATATAATTGGGCATTCTCCAGTGCCCCGCCTGCCGTATTCGCGAGGAGAGAGATGAATTCGATTTCCGTATCAGGAAATATGACTGCTTCAGGTGCAATAACTTGTAAAACCCCATAAACACCCTGCTTGCCTAATAAAGGCGCATACAACACAGAATTTTTCACTTCCATTGAATCCTCAAATTGAACACGACCGGAAACATATGCCTGCATGGCAGATAAATTTTCCCCATCCATTTCCAAACTTTTAATTGGAAGATTTAATGTGTTATCGCTATCCTGAGACATTAGCAAATAGTAAACAAAGGACGGATATACTTCACGCAGGGTTTCTATTACCTCCGCCAAAACGGAATGCATATTCATAGAGGAATGAAACTCTGTCGTAATCCGTTGCAATAGTTTATATCGTTTCTCTTCCTTTTTTCGTTCTGAAATTGCAATTGCCTTGTGCAGTAATTCTCCTATCACTGTCCTCAATTCAGATAAATCAATTCTATTATCATTTTTCAACTCTTTATTTTCAGAAAGAACTACAAATAGTCCCAGTAATTCTCCTTCATGATATAAAGGAATTCCCAAGGGGTATAATGTATCAGTTAATGATACACAGGCTTCCGTACATAAATCTTTCATTGAGGAGTTTAGTAAAGCATCAAGTGAAATGGTGCTAGCAAACTGATTTTGGAGTTCTGTTTTCGAAGCCGCTTTTTCCAGATAGAGCTTTTGTTTCCAAGGATCATTATAATAACAGGCAATCTCATCCACCCTTAATAATTCCAATAAGAAGTCGACCATTTTATCTGTAAATCTATCTAAAAAGAGTTCATTATCATCTTTAATCATACATTCAACAAATAGACTTTTTAAATTTGTTTCCCAGCTCAGATTTAATTGATTATCTACCATCACATTAATCAACACCTGTTGTCATATTTTATTTCGTATTTTTTATAAATTTAGATTGATTTTAAAAAAAATAATACTTTATACCTGCATTTTACCAATATATGCTAAAATAATCATTACTTTCTTTCAATATAATTACATTTTTTATTTAAACCTGTGAAGGAAGCATCATATTGTAACGATTCCATTTAAGAGAATCCCTTGACTTATGTAACAATAAATTATACAATATTCTTTGTGTAAAATATCGCAGCTTATGTTCACATCTTTATTCGTTCATTTCATTCCTCTACCATGAGGTGTATCTTGTAACCCGCTGCTGCTAGGGCGAAGGTACATGAAAATGAAATGGCAGTAATGTTTGTAAACATCAGTTTTTATTTTACAAAAATAAAAACATTCAAGGAGGAGTCTTCTTATGGCTCGTTATACAGGTCCAAGCTGGAAACTATCCCGTCGTTTAGGAATTTCCCTAAGCGGTACAGGTAAAGAATTAGAAAAGCGTCCTTACGCACCAGGACAACACGGTCCTAACCAACGCAAAAAGCTTTCCGAATACGGTTTGCAATTGCAAGAAAAACAAAAACTTCGTCACATGTACGGTGTGAACGAACGTCAATTCCGCACAATGTTCGATCGTGCTGCTAAAATGCCTGGTAAACAAGGTGAAAACTTCATGATTCTTCTTGATTCTCGCCTTGATAACATTGTTTACCGTTTAGGTTTAGCTCGTACTCGTCGTCAAGCTCGTCAGCTTGTAAACCACGGACACATCTTGGTTGATGGACGTCGCGTTGACATCCCATCTTACCGTTTAGCTCCTGGTCAAGTAATCGGAGTACGTGAAAAATCCCGTAACCTTGATATCATCAAGGAAGCTATGGAAGTAAACAACTTCGTACCTGACTACCTAACTTTCGATGCTGACAAGTTAGAAGGTACATTCACTCGCTTACCTGAGCGTTCTGAATTACCAGCTGAAATTAACGAAGCTCTTATCGTTGAGTTCTACTCTCGTTAATTAATACGCTTTGTAAATAGCGTATTCAAAAACCCTGGAAACCTTGTTTCCAGGGTTTTTATTTGTGTAGAAAATATAATTACTAAACTTATAATCAGACTCGAAATATTATTTATAGGAATTATGAAGCAAATGACACTTAATTCTCTCTTTGTTTTTGGAAAAACGAAGACCAGGCAATACCTTAAAAATTTACCATGACATCATCTGTAAACACCATTAAACGGGACTCCAAACCAAAAACGGATCTTAGGTTTTTCATCCTAACAAGATCTGTTTTGGTGTACTTAACATAGCTGTGGACATATCTATTAAATCAATTTCTTTTGGAATACTTTTCAATCACCTAAAGTAAAAGCCAGCATCAAACTCACTAAAAATCGGAAATTAAATCCCCTCTAACTTTATCTACAAATAGAAATTAGTCACCTCTTCAGATGTATTATAAAAGAACTATATTGTGGATCAAATTTATCATTCACTTATTAGACAGTACAGTAGAATAACGGTTTGTTACCTCCTTCATTTCAAGACTATCCCAACTATTAGAGTAACTGATACTTATACCAATCTATACATATTGTAGTAGGCGAGAAAATGAAAAATGAAAAAAATAAAAATCAGAAAAAATATAATAGTTTATTTAATATTTCATTAACAAACTAATCAAAAATTGTGATAATATAGTGAATTGTGTAAATTATTACTAACAAAGAGGAGGGGAATTTGTTGGCTTCTTAATTTTAATGAGGAATACCAACAACTAAGATGAAAAAATATATTGCTGGAATTTTAACTGTTTTCTTAAGTTTTACTGTACTATTTTTAACGAATAGTAATCAGGTTGAGGCTGCTTCCAAAACGATGTACGTAACTGCAGACAATTTAAATGTGAGGGAGAAAGCATCATCATCGTCAAAAATTATTACGGCCGTAAAGAAAAATACAAAATTGATTGTAACTAAAAAGAGCGGTAACTGGGGATATGTCAAAGTTAACAAAAAAAATGGATGGGTATCAATAAATTATTTAACATCCAAGGCTCCCGTAACAAATAAAACAATGTACACTACTGAAAAAACAACCCTGAAAAAGCTAGCAAAAAATAACTCCGGCACGCTGAAAACGATTAACAAAGAGGCAACAATAATTGTTTATTCAACTACTTCCGATAAATATGCCAAAGCAAAGTACGGTGGAAAAACGGGATGGATTTTAAAATCTAAAGTGAAAGATTCGAAGACAGTTACAACAACTTCAAAAGCAGCAATAAAATATAAAACAATTAAACAAAATGACAATACTTTAGCAAAAGGCACTACGAAAGTCGTCCAAAAAGGAAGCAACGGAAATCAAACGATCATATACAAGAAAACGTTTAAAAATGGAAAGCTAATTAGCACAAAAAAAATATCGTCTAAAGTAACAAAAAAAGCAGTGAATCAATTTATTAAAGTAGGTACTAAAGAAACTAAAGCATCTAATTATGCAACCGAGGTTCTTCGATTGGTTAACCAAGAACGCGCAAAAGTAAATATAGCACCTTTGAAAAATTTAAATAGTCTTTCGAAAGTTGCCGAAGTTAAATCAAAAGATATGCGTGATAACAATTATTTCAATCATACAAGCCCCACATACGGGTCTCCGGGAGAAATGGTAAAAAAATCCAATATTTCTTTCACGATGCTTGGTGAAAATATTGCAGCTGGACAAATTACTCCTGCATCTGTAGTGAACAGTTGGATGAATAGCCCAGGGCACAAAGCGAATATTCTCGATGCACGTTATACCCATATCGGAATTGGGTATGCCGAAGGTGGTTCATGGAAACATTATTGGACACAATTATTTTTAAAACAGTAAGTAAAAATACTTAATATTCATTTCAATTTTATTTCTTTCAACCATTTATAATAAAGCACAATAAGAAAAATATCTTACTATACATTAAAAGGGCTGCCTAACCGAGACAGCCCTTTCTTCTTTCTATCATGCGTACTTAATAAGCGTGTATTTCTTTTTACCGCGGCGAATTACCGTGAATTGTCCTTCTAGCTTATCATCCTCTGTCATCGTATGAGCGAGGTCTGTGACTCTTTCACCGTTGATGTAGATCGCACCATTTGTGATATCCTCACGCGCCTGACGTTTAGAAGGAGAAATTTTTGCATTTACTAGTAAATCTACCAAGAGCAGTTCCTCATTGCTGCCCACTTCAAAGCTTGGTACATCCTTGAAGCCCTGGCGAATTTCTTCTACAGATAATTGCTTAATATCACCGCTGAATAAAGCTTTAGAAATATTGATTGCTTGTTGTAAAGCTTCTTTACCATGAACAAGTTTCGTTACTTCCTCAGCAAGCGCCTTCTGAGCTGCCCGTTTTTCCGGAGCTTCAGCAACCTCTTTCTCAAGCGCTTCGATTTCTTCTTTGCTTAAGAATGTAAAGTATTTAATGTATTTAATAACATCACGGTCATCTGTATTAATCCAGAACTGGTAGAACTCATATGGAGACGTTTTTTCACGATCTAACCATACCGCTCCGCCTTCTGTTTTACCAAACTTAGTTCCATCTGATTTTGTAACTAATGGAACCGTTAAACCAAAGGCTTTTGCATCTTCCTTCGTTTTACGAATTAATTCCAGACCTGCGGTAATATTTCCCCATTGATCACTTCCGCCGATTTGTAAACGGCAGCCTTGAGTTTCGTATAACTTCAGGAAATCAAGAGATTGCATGATCATGTAACTGAATTCAGTAAACGAGATACCAGACTCAATACGGGATTGTACAGAATCTTTAGCAAGCATGTAGTTGAGTCCAAAATGTTTCCCAATATCCCGAAGGAACGTAATTAAGTTCATGTTGCCAATCCAGTCATAGTTATTAGCCATGATTGCTTTATTCTCACCAGTTTCGAAGTCGAGGAAACGGGAAAGCTGATCTTTAATACGTGCAGTCCATTGGTGAACAACATCCTCTGTATTTAACGTCCGCTCAGCTTTTTTACCACTTGGGTCTCCTATCATACCTGTCGCTCCGCCGACTAATGGGATTGGCTGATGTCCTGCTAACTGGAATCGTTTCAGGATTAAAATAGGTAACAAGTGGCCAATATGCAAGCTATCGGCAGTGGGATCGAAGCCAGCATATAGTTTCACGCTTTCTTCCTGTAATAATTTTTCCAATCCCTCTTCATCTGTAAATTGATTCACGAGACCTCTAAAACGTAAATCATCTAAAATATTCATCCTTCTCCACCTCTTACTATTTAGATTAGATTAAAATAAAAAACGCCCCTTCATCTAAATGAAGGGACGATTACTATCGCGGTACCACCCAACTTGCGAAACATATAACTGTCTCGCCGCTTATCCTTTTAACGGAAAGGTTCCGGCATTCGCTACACAGCTTTACATAAAGCATTCCCGAATGCTGCTCGAGGAGGTAATTCATCATTTCGCTTGTACCGGTTTACACCACCCACCGGCTCTCTTAAACATTGGCGAACTAACTACTGAAATCCTGTTATCGCATCAAATATATAATATTGGTTATGCTTTTTTTTACCATAATAACAAACTGTTTGTCAAACCCAATAATTGTATTGTTTCGCTAATATAGAGAAACTATACCTACCTGAAACACTTGCTTATGCTATAATGTATGTGATTTGTTGGGGGAGTGAATGAATGAAAGATATTTTTATAAAACTTAAAGAAAGGCTTGCGCCATTGTGGGACTTTGTAAACAAACCCGTTGTACAGCGAAGAGCACGTATTTCCTATCAGGTTATCTGGAATAATCTATTAATCTTCTTAATTGTATCTGTCATCGGGATGGCATTTGCTGGCGGAGTTGGAGCTGGTTACTTTGCATCTATGGTAAAAGACGAACCAATCAGGAGCAAGGAACAGCTTAAATCAAGTGTGTCCAGTTATGAAGAAACATCTGAGATTTATTTTGCAAGCAATGTATATATGGGGAAAATGCGTTCTGATCTTGAACGTAAAGCAGTGAAACTGGAAAATGTTTCGGATTACGTTAAGACAGCATTAATTTCCACAGAAGATTCCTATTTTTATGAGCATAAGGGTGTTGTACCAAAAGCCATCATTCGAGCTTTACTTCAGGAAGTGACAAATTCTTCTGTCCAATCAGGAGGAAGCACACTGACACAACAATTAATAAAACAACAAATCTTAACGAATGAGGTTTCCTTTGATCGTAAGGCGAAGGAAATCCTGCTGGCATTACGCCTTGAAAAATTCATGAAAAAAGATGAGATTTTAGAAGCTTATCTGAATGTCTCACCGTTTGGCAGAAATTCCTCCGGCCGTAATATTGCCGGTGTCCAGGCTGCAGCGGATGGCATTTTCGGGGTAGATGCCAAAGATTTAACTCTGCCACAGGCTGCCTTTATTGCGGGATTACCAAAGAATCCATACCTTTATACACCATTTACACAATCCGGTGAAGTGAAGGAGGACCTTTCCCCAGGTATCAATCGTATGAAAACAGTTCTTAAAAGAATGTATACCAACGATGCCATTACAAAGGAAGAATATGACAAAGCATTAAAATATGATATTAAGAAAGACCTTGCAAAGAAACAAACATATCCTACTGAAAAGTATCCATACTTAACATATGAAGTAGAAAAAAGAGCAATTGAAATCATGATGCCAATATTGGCAAAGAACGATGGGCTTTCAAGCAAGGATTTAGAAAAAGACGATGACCTATATAAGCAATACTATACTCTGGCTGATCAGGCCATCCGACAAAATGGCTATCAAATTCATACAACCATAAACAAAAAAATGTATGACAATATGCAAAAAGTCACTAAAAATTACCCTTATTATCAGGGTACCCGCCAGGTGGAGAAAAAGAATCCGGATACAGGAGAAACCTATATAGAGAATGAACCAATTGAAGTTGGCGCCATGCTAATTGAAAACTCTACCGGAAAAATACTCAGCTTCGTTGGAGGCCGTGATTTTAAACGGGAGCAGCTTAATCATGCTACATCAGCTGTACGTTCAAATGGTTCAACAATGAAGCCACTACTTGTATATGCACCAGCAATGGAGTACGGAGTTTCCTATCCAGGCAAAACTTTGGTCAATGCACCTGTGAACATTCGCGGTTGGAGTCCAGGAAACTATGCTGGCGGCGGAATTACCGGTATAACCTCTGCACGTGAAGCATTAAAGAGATCCTATAATATACCGGCAGCGGTTCAATATGCGGAAATTATAAATCGCAACCCAGTAAAATATCTTGAAAAAATGGGCTTCACCTCTTTAGAAAAGCAAGATTATACAAACCTTTCCACGTCTTTGGGTGCATTAGCCAGAGGCGTAACCGTAGAAGAGAATACGAATGCCTATGCAACATTTGCAAATGGTGGACAATTCGTAGATAGCTATATGATCGAAAAAATAGTAGATTCTAATGGAAAGACCATTTACCAACATAAAAAAGCGAAGACGGATGTATTCAGTCCACAAACAGCTTATTTAACAATTGATATGATGAGGGATGTCATCACCTCTGGAACAGCAGCAGGTTTAAACAGTAAATTGAAGTTTTCAGCCGACTGGGCCGGCAAAACCGGCACTAGCCAGAACTTTCATGATGCCTGGATGGTCGCGACCAATCCAAATGTCACATTTGGAGTTTGGATGGGATATGATTCAAATGCATCTGTGGATACATATGGAATGAGTTATTCACAGCGAAATCAAACATTATGGGCACAATTAATTAATTCAGCTTATGATGTTGCACCAAACTTAGTCGGGACTTCGAAGCGACACCAAATGCCAGGTGGAATTGTATCCAGATCCTATTGCACATTGACCGGTTCCCTGGCATCCAAATCATGTATAGATGCAGGACTCGCAAAATCCGATTATTTCAATGCCAAATATCTTCCTTCATCTGAGAACGGCAATTTGGCAACATCAAGCGAAAGATATGTGTTCATAAATGGTAAGAAATATGTGGCACTGGGGTCTACTCCAGAGGAATTCACAGAAACCGGTCTTGTGATCAATGCCGACTTTTCTAACATTACAGGAGCAAAATACCTTATTGATAAATCATCTATTACGCCAAAAGGCTCTGAATTTGAAGGGGCAGCTATCGGAGCTTCGAAAATGAATGATAACGGGAAAGTACCTGGAGCACCGGCAGTTACTTCAAAGGAGAAAGTCATCAACTGGAAATCTTCTGGTGACTCTGACATAGTTGGATATCGTGTTTATAGAAATGGTGCTAAAGTAGCCAGTATCAAAGCTGACAATACACTCAGCTTTAAAACAGATGGAAATGGAAAGTACTACATTACTGCAGTGGATATAGCTGGTAATGAATCTGCTCCATCCTCTATTATCGAATATAAACCAGCTCCTAAGCCGGAACCTAAGCCTAAAGAAGTAAAAAAAGAGAAGGCAGAAGATAAAAAAGAAGACATAGAAGATAAAAAAGAAGAGAAGAAAGATCCAAAAGAAGATGAAAAACCAGTTCATGCCGAAGAACAAGAGCATGATGAAAATACAGAGGAATAAAAAAGAGGCTGTTCCAGGTCGGTATCACACTCGACTATCGGAACAGCCTTTCTCTATATCTATCAAACAACTTTTTTTGCAATCCCCAATATATATAGGATTACTTGAATCCCTTTTTATATATTGAATAAGAAAATCTCTGTCCTCAGGATATGTTAACTTCAGTGTTTTTAATTCCTCAAGGTCTTTCCAGGCAATATCATAAATAAGACCGTCCGGATTCCGAATATTTCTTTCACCACCCATAATCCTCACTATATAGTAGCGAACTTCAGCAGTAATATAGTGTGTTTCATATATTACCCTTTTTACCTTAACTTCTTCAACAATTTCTGTTAAATATCCCGTTTCTTCTTCCATCTCTCTAGTACAGCACTGTTCAAAACTTTCATCTACTTCTTTACCGCCCGATGGAATAGACCATAATTTTTCTCTTCAGGTTTCCCCTGCAGAACCATTAACAATTGACCATTGTCATTGATACATAGACCTGAAGAACCAAACCATTCTTTCACTTTATCAAGCCCCTTTTAAACTACAATCTTTAATTTCTATATAGCAAAATGATGTTACTTTTCTTCATCATTTAATAAAAATAACTCAACAATTTATATGCAATTGCTTTTAGGTAATTTGTTCAATAGTTTCATCGGCATCACTCCATTTCTTTTCTGGCTAATCAATTATCAATTTATCTATTTTTACTATCCTATTAAAATTGAAAAACTTATGTAATTGGTAAATGATTTTTTATAAAAGTTTACTCATAATTTCCCCTGGTAACCCATCTATCGCACAGACCTTTTCAGATTTGAATCCAAGATTAGCTAATATTTTTCTCGAAGGAATATTATTAGGGTCTATTATCGCCACTAATTTCTTCAATTCCGATTTCCTCACTTTTCCAATTAATACTTCGGCAATATCTGTCCCATACCGTTGCCCCCAATGTTCAGGTAGAATCATATAGCCAATTTCAGCTTCGTCAGTAAGTTTTTCATTTAAAATTAAAGATCCGAGTCCAATGAATCTCTGAACGGAAGCATCAAAAATTTTAAAAGTCCCAAAGTTTTCATGTTTCTTATTACGTTGCAATATCTTTTGATAGTTCAACCTTGCCTCCTCTAAAGGCAGAGCCCGTTCTGTTATTTGGGCCATAACCTTCTCATTACTTACCAAACTATAATAATCCTTAAAATCGGTTTCTTGAAACTTCATTAGGTTAATATTCTTCATTTCCCCCACTCTTCCTGCTAAATGGAATGATATGTATTCCATTTGCTCATATCCTTTGTAAAAACCAAAAAAAGGGGTGTTTATAAGGGTTAAATCACCTTATAAACACCCCTGTTTTAATCTTCCATCGTTGATAAGTCGCCTGTTGGCAATTCAAGCTCCCAAGCTTTTAATACCCTGCGCATAATTTTACCACTGCGCGTTTTCGGCAGTTTATCCTTGAACTCAATCTCTCTTGGTGAAGCATGTGCAGCAAGCCCTTGTTTAACAAATAGCCTGATATCCTCTTTCAGCTCATCCGAAGGCTCGTATCCAGACCTGAGGGCAATAAATGCTTTAATGATTTCACCCCGTACAGGATCCGGTTTGCCTATTACACCCGCTTCAGCAACCGCCGGATGTTCTACCAGCTTGCTTTCAACCTCAAAAGGTCCTACCCGTTCTCCGGATGTCATAATAACATCATCAATTCTGCCCTGGAACCAGAAGTACCCATCTTCATCCATATAAGCTGAATCGCCTGAAACATACCATCCTGATGGCATAAAATAGGATTCATACTTTTGTGGATTATTCCAGATTTGCCTCATCATGGATGGCCATCCTTTTTTAATTGCTAAATTGCCCATACGATAAGGCGGTACTTCATTCCCTTGGTCATCTACGATGGCAGCCTCGACTCCAGGAATTGGCTTACCCATAGAACCCGGTTTAATCTCCATACTTGGATAGTTACAGATTAGTTGTGCACCGGTCTCTGTCATCCACCATGTATCATGGATACGTTTGGAGAATACTTTTTGTCCCCATTTAATAACTTCAGGATTTAAAGGTTCACCTACACTTAGTAAGTGGCGAAGGCTGGATAAATCAAATTGTTTTACTACCTCATCCCCTGCACCCATCAGCATACGGAATGCAGTAGGGGCACTGTACCACACGGTTACATGGAAATCTTCAATGGTTTGATACCAAGCTTCCGGGCTAAATCGTCCACCTGTGACCACAGAAGAGGCTCCATTTAGCCACGGAGCAAATATCCCATAAGACGTTCCTGTGACCCAGCCTGGATCCGCTGTACACCAATATACATCCTCTTCTTTTAGGTCGAGTACCCATTGTCCGGTTTTCAGATGCTGAATCATTGAATTATGCGCATGCAGAACACCCTTTGGCTTACCGGTTGAACCGGAAGTATAATGTAGAATCAGACCGTCTTCCCGATCTACCCATTCTATATCTAATTTTTTAGATGCATTTTCATATTTGCTGTTAAAATCTATATATTTACCAGTTTCCTCTACATTATCTCCTACTACAAAAATATGTTTCAATGCTGGCAGGTCATCTGCAGGAATTCTAGACAATAATTCAGGGGTAGTGACGATTACACTGGCTTCACTATCTTCCAATCGATCCTTAACCGCCCCTTCCATAAATGCCTCAAATAACGGGCCGACAATAGCTCCCAATTTTATCGCACCCAGCACTGTGAAATACAATTCCGGTGATCTAGGCATAAAAATAAATACCCTGTCACCTTTTGTTACATTCCCATATTCCTTCAGAACATTTCCTGCTTTATTCGATAAATCTTTCATATCACTATATGTATACTTCTCATAGCGATTAGGGTCCTTATAATATAATGCTACCTTATTGCGCCTGAAATTTTCAGTATGCCTGTCAATACATTCGTATGCCGCATTCACTTTACCCGTTTCATTCCAAGAGAATTCCTGCTCTACATCCTTCCAGTCAAATGATCTGTAGATTTCCTCATAGTTTGCTAAATTATAATCCCCTTGCACAACAGAAAGCGCTTCCAGTTTCATAATTATTCCCCCCTGATCAAAGATAATATATTGATAGTATAGTACAAAATCCACTTTATCTCAATTTTTAAAATATTTAATAAGTTACGCTAATATGTTACAATTTTTATAATTGTAGTGTTTTTAAGATAACATCCCCATTAAGTGTTTAAGAGAATTATGCCAGTAAGCTTCTTAATTTCCACTACATATGACTTAAAAAGTTCATATCATGAAGCATTTATGGATTTAAAGTGCTGTATAATAGCTTTAAAATGTGACCTGGGTGGTGTATGGATGGAGCATAAAAAAACGTATAATTTGAAGGAATTGCAAACCCCATGTGGGCCGTTAGTTATCGAGGGCCCGGTATCTCGAGATCAATTAGAAAATCTTGAATTTCATGAGGGTCTCGTTGCCTTTAGGGTTCCTGAGAAGCAGCATAAGGCTTTAATTCAAATCAGCAGCCTTCCTGAAGGCCGAATTATTATTGCGAGGGCCGGCGATGTCATTGTCGGATATGTCACTTATTTATACCCAGATCCTCTTGAAAGATGGTCTGAAGGGAAAATGGATGACTTACTGGAATTGGGTGCTATTGAAGTAATCCGTGAATATCGCGGATGTGCGGTCGGGAAAAACTTGATCCGCGTGGCTATGATGGATGAGTGGATGGAAAATTACATTATTATTACCACAGAATATTATTGGCATTGGGATTTAAAAGGCAGCGGATTAAATGTATGGGAATATCGAAAAATGATGGAGAAAATGATGAGTGCCGGTGGCTTGGAATGGTATGCCACTGATGACCCTGAAATTTGCTCCCATCCAGCCAATTGTTTAATGGCCAGAATCGGGAAAAACGTTAAAAAAGAGAGTATTCAAAAATTCGATCAATTACGATTCATGAATCGATATATGTATTGAACGAACTGATTTTTGAGGAGGGCTACTTGTGATTATTGAGGATATCATGATCAAGGATGTTATTACGCTTCAAAAAAATGCTACACTCCAGCAGGCAATTGATTTAGTAAAACAAAAAAAAATCAGGCATATACCAATAGTAGATGATGAACAACGGTTAATCGGCCTGTTATGTGATGTCGATATCCGCTCTGCAACTCCATCTATCTTCCATCTTGATGAATATAAGGAAGACCTTCTAAAGCCAATAAGCGATATCATGATTACCGATATTTATACAGCACACCCACTTGATTTCGTTGAAGAGATTGCATTTGTATTCTATGAACAAAAGATATCTTGTATGCCTGTGATCAGCGACAACATATTAGTCGGGATTATTACTGAAACAGATCTTCTGCATACATATATAGAACTTACTGGCTCAAATCAGCCTGCATCCCAAATAGAGGTAAAGGTCACTAATAAATCAGGTACGCTCAGTGAAATAGCCGAAGTCATCAAAGGCCACAATTCCAATGTAAATAGCATTTTCATTTATCCATATAAAGAAGACCCGGCATTTAAAGTCTTGGTACTAAGGATTCAAACAATGAACCCGCTGAAAATCGTACAGGACCTACGGTCATCCGGATATGAGGTATTATGGCCAGATATACCGGAGAGCACTCTATGAAGGAAGCCTCATTTGTTTATTCAACCGATCTACTTTCCTACAAATTTAATGATAACCATCCTTTTAACCAAAAACGGCTGCAAATAACAGTAGACTTATTAAATAAAATGAATGCCCTGAAAGAGGATGACTGCATCAAACCACGAATGGCAACAGATGAGGAATTAAGCCTGGTGCATGATCCCGATTACATCAGTGCGATTAGATTAGCCGGACAAGGAAAGCTTGACCAGGATAAAGCATTAAATTATGGAATTGGGACCGAAGACACCCCCATTTTCTCTGGAATGCATGAGGCAAGCGCCTGGCTTGTGGGAGGAACATTGTCTGCCGTTGATGAAGTAATGGAAGGGCGTGCTCAGCATGCCATAAACCTGGGCGGTGGTTTGCATCATGGCTTTAGAGGGAAAGCCTCCGGATTCTGTATCTATAATGACAGCTCTGTTGCCATTAAATATATGCAAAAAAAATATAATGCCAGAGTTCTCTACGTAGATACGGATGCCCATCATGGAGATGGTGTTCAGTGGACTTTTTATGATGATCCTTCTGTTTGTACACTGTCCATTCACGAAACAGGTCGCTACCTATTCCCTGGAACTGGCAATATTACTGAACGTGGAAATGGAAAAGGATATGGTTATTCATTTAATATCCCCCTCGATGCCTTTACGGAGGATGAATCATGGCTCGAGTGCTATGAAAAATCCTTTAAATCTGTCATAGAATTTTTTCGCCCAGACGTTATTTTAACTCAAAACGGCGCTGACGCTCATTACTATGATCCATTAACGCACCTTTCTGCTACCACTGCAATCTATCAATCCATCCCAAAACTGGCCCATAAGCTTGCACACCAGTACTGTCAAGGTAAGTGGATAGCAGTTGGTGGCGGTGGATATGATATCTGGAGAGTGGTTCCGCGTGCCTGGTCCCTAATATGGCTAGAAATGACTAATAATTCGAATTGTTCAGGTGAGTTGCCTGTTGATTGGGTCAATCATTGGTCAGCATTAGCACCCGTTACATTACCCACTACATGGGAAGATCCACCTGATATGTACAAGCCCATCCCACGTAAGGCTGAGATTACTGAAAAAAATGCAAAAACTCTAGAAAAGGCATTATACACGATTCTATCCTAACCCTATGAATCTGCTGAATTTCAAATACCTGATTATTTAAATTTCTTATATAACTGGTCACAGACACCAAGTTACACACTAAAAAGATGAGGACTGGATATAATGTATACTACCTGTTTTACTAAAATAAAAAGCTGAACCATTTGTAGAACTATTCACAAAATGGCTCAGCTTTTTTTATTTTTTATTTTGTTGAATCTCTCTCTTCAATTCTGTACGGCAGAATTACGGAGGATTCATCTACCTCTTCTTTGTTCATAAGCTTTGTCAGCAAGCGCATGGAAACAGCACCAATATCATATAATGGCTGAACAACCGACGTTAGGCGAGGTCGCACCATTAAAGATAATCTCGTGCTATCCGAACTGATTACTTCAAGATCCTCCGGTATGGAGATACCTTTATCTTGTGCTGCATGAATGATACCAAGAGCTGCCTCATCTGAACATACAAAAATAGCTGTCGGTTTATTATCCAATTCCATTAGCTGGTTCAAGGCTTCGATTCCGTCATCATAGGATGCATCTGTTTCTACTAGATATTCTTCATTATAAGGAATATTAGCTGCCTCCAATGCTTTTCGGTATCCCGGCACCATTTTTTTCTCTATAATTGCATTTTGAAAAGATCCTGATACCATGGCAATATTCTTATGTCCACGATCAGCAAAAGATTTAATCGCATCCATCACTGCTTGTTCATAATCAATATTCACAGATGGAATTTGAGCAGAATCTTCAATTGTACCTGCCAATACAACAGGAACCGGTGATTTCTTGAATTCTTCAATATGCTCATCCGTAATATTTGAACTCATAAAGACAAGTCCATCGACTTGTTTGCCAAGCATCGTTTGGATTAGTCGGCTTTCTTTTTCTTCATTTGAATCCGAGTTACTTAAAATAATATTATATTTATACATGGTGGCAATATCTTCAATCCCTCTTGCTAATTCAGCATAGAAGATACTGGAGATATCTGGGATAATAACTCCGACTGTTGTTGTTTTCTTACTTGCTAATCCGCGTGCCACAGCATTCGGTCTGTAGCCAAGTCTTTCAATTACTTCATTTACTTTTTTACGTGTTGCCGGTTTAACGTTTGGATTACCATTGACAACACGTGATACAGTTGCCATGGAAACATTTGCTTCACGAGCTACATCATAAATTGTAATATTCATTTTTTACACCGCCCAAATTTCTCTATTCTAATCCTAATAGTATTCAATTAAGTACCATTTAGTATGTTATTATAATAATACTCTACCCTCTAAATTCGTGCAAATAAACACTTTATCTATTTTCTTACTATTGTATACATAACAAATCCAATTTTCACTAAGACTAACTCAGTACTTCTTTAAAATGATAGCATTTGAATAATAAATTATAAAAATTCCACTGAAAAATTCAGGGACTATTGATTCGTTAATCTATTGGAGAAAAATGAAAAAGAGTTGCCAAATAGCAACTCCATATTTATTAAATTCTGATACCTGTCTGCTTGGTAAATTGATTAATCTCGTTTACAAACGTATCAAATTGGTTTAGATCCATCTGTTGTGCGGAATCGGAAAGAGCAACTGCCGGATCCGGATGAACTTCAGCCATAACCCCATCAGCACCGATTGCCAATGCAGCTTTAGCAGTTGGAATTAGCAGATCTCTTCGGCCAGTCGAATGCGTAACATCCACCATTACCGGTAAATGCGTTTCCTTTTTCAGTATAGGTACAGCTGAAATATCCAATGTATTCCGTGTAGCTTTTTCATACGTACGAATTCCGCGTTCACATAATATGATATTTCCATTTCCCTGCGCCATTATATATTCAGCTGCGTTAATGAACTCTTCAATTGTCGCTGCCAGCCCTCTTTTTAGCAGAACGGGTTTATTGACCGCTCCCGCTGCTTTTAACAACTCAAAGTTCTGCATATTACGAGCACCAATCTGGATCACATCAATATACTTAACCGCAGTCTCAATATCCGCCGGGTTTACAATTTCGCTTATAACAGCCAAATCGAATTCATCAGCAACCCTTTTCAGGATTTTTAATCCTTCTTCACCCAACCCTTGGAAATCATAAGGGGATGTTCTCGGTTTATAAGCTCCGCCTCGAAGTAATTTATATCCTTTATCCTTAACAGCTTTTGCTACAGTCGCTACTTGTTCATAGGATTCTACCGCACATGGGCCAAACACAAAGGACGGTTGTCCATTTCCCACTTTCTCACCCTTCAAATCAATTATAGTATCATCAGGATGCTTTTTACGGGAAACAAGCAATGCTTTACGATGATCATCTTCCTGTAGTTCAAGGCTTGCTTTAAATATTTCCTTGAAAATATGTTCAATGGTTGATTTTTCAAATGGACCATCATTATTTTGGATAAGTGTATTAAGCATTTCTCTTTCTCTAACAGGATCAAAACGATACTGGCTTTGCTTACCTTTTAATTCACCGATTTGTTGTACAACTTTTCCTCGTTCGTTAATAAGCTTTAATAATTGCAAATTCAAATTATCCAGTTGTTCTCTTAATACATCCAGTTCCATATTACTCAATATCACTCATCCTCTCTGTTCTGCATTGCATGTTTTAGCCTGGGTTTCATATATTTTAAAAATTTCTAAATCACTTAGTAAAATATTTTACATTTCAGTATATAATTGAAACTATTATAACGGATTAATTCGGTATTGTCACTATTAAACCTTTATCAATAAACCGCTTTTAAGTGTTAAAGCATAAAAGGAGAGACGAATTCTTGACCAAAAAAATTTTTGCTCTCGATATTGGCACTCGCTCAGTTGTAGGAATCATATTAGAAATACGCCTCGATCAATATGTCGTTACAGACGTCATCATTAGAGAACATACTGAGCGTGCCATGCTGGATGGCCAGATTCATGATGTCGTAGCTGTTTCCAACGTTATACTCGATATTAAGCTTACACTTGAAAAAAAGCACGGTCCTCTTACTAAAGTATGTGTAGCAGCTGCAGGACGTGCTTTGCGTACAGAGATTGGGAGATCATCTATTCCCATATCCGGCAAGCCTCTCCTGTCTGCCGATGACCGCATTCATCTGGAATTAGCTGCTGTACAACAAGCACAGTTTCAGGTAGCTGAAAAAGAAGACATCCAAAGTAATTATCATTATTATTGTGTAGGCTATTCTGTTCTCCATTACTATCTTGATGGCCAGGAAATCGGAAATTTACTTGACCAAAAAGGGGATGAAGCAGAAGCAGAAATTATCGCTACTTTTCTGCCGCGAGTGGTCGTTGAATCACTGTTTGCTGCACTCAAAAGAGTAAATCTTGAGCTAGAAGCACTTACTCTTGAACCAATTGCTGCAATTCATGTCCTTATTCCACCCTCTATGAGAAGGCTCAACGTATGCCTTGTTGACATTGGAGCTGGTACTTCTGATATAGCGATTACAGATGAACGAACCGTTATTGCCTACGGAATGGTCCCTGTTGCTGGAGATGAGATAACAGAGGAAATCAGTGATCAGTATTTACTTGATTTCCCGAATGCGGAAGATACCAAGAGATCCATAAATGAACAGGAGTTTGTCAAAATCAGTGATATTCTTGGTTTCGAATCAGAGATCCCAAAAGAAGAAATGATTACAGCCATCTATCCCGCCATTGAAAAATTAGCAGATTCCATTAGCCGAGAAATTTTGCAACTGAATAATGCTAAGCCTCCGCAAGCCGTTATGCTTATTGGCGGAGGTAGCTTAACACCGCGCTTACCAGATATTTTGGCAAAGAAATTAAATCTGCCTGCCAATAGAGTTGCTATACGCGGAATAGACGCTATCAAAAATTTAGTGATTGAGTCAGATTACATTAAAGGGCCCGAACTCGTTACGCCCATTGGAATAGCCATTTCATCAGATGTTAATCCAATTCATTATGTTTCTGTTGAAGTAAATGGGACCCCAGTTCGTTTATTTGATCTTAAGCAACTGACTATAGGAGATGCCTTGCTTGCAGCAGGACTTCATTTAACAAAGCTATACGGTAAACCTGGAAATGCGAAGATTGTTAGTATTAACGGCAGAAATATTACCATACCAGGTACACACGGAGAGCCTCCGCAAATCAAAAGAAATAATGTGTCTTGCTCTCTTGATTCCCCATTAACCCCTGGAGATCAGCTATGGATAGATAAGGGAAAAGACGGTTCTGAAACATCTGTGATATTAAGAGAATTACTTGATGAACTGCCTATGAGGGAGATTTATATAAACGAAGAGAAATATGAAATTCCTTGTACCCTATTTATGAATGGTTTTCCTGCTGATGGCCACGAAGATATTCATGATGGTGATCGGATTGCTTTTAAAATGCCAGAGACTGTGCAGGATGCACTATTGTTCGCTGGCTTGAATTCTATACTGGACGAACTTGTCCCGTTTAATCTAGTTATCAATGGCCGGCTGGAAAGCTTCGTCTCGTTTTCAGGTGCCATATATGTTAACGGAAAAGGTGTATCTTTTAACCATCGGATAGCCGATCATGATCGCCTCACCTTAGTTCGTAGAAAAGCAATCACAGTCAAAGATTTAATAGGTGTCTATAAGGCTGAAGAGATTAATCAAATATCTGTTACGTTTAATGGTCAACCACTTACGTTGACAAATAACAGCTATACAGTCTATCGAGAAGATAAGTCCTTAAGTGATACAGATATCCTTTTTAACGGGGAGCAACTAAAAATAAACTTTAATAAAGAATCCGCTTTTATATTCCAGGATCTATTTCGGTACATAGAAATAGAACTTCCCAAGAATAATCCGGGCGGCTTTCACCTTATGCGGAATAAACAGGAAGTCACATTTTACAATGAAATCCAAGATGGTGATCAACTTGAAATTGTTTGGTTCAACTCACAGAATTATCCGACCAAAGTAAACCGGTAAGGAATTAAATTCCTTACCGGTTTCTATTTAGATATATTCTTTAAGTGCCTGTTCTAGATTTTGTGCTGTAATTCTTCCATGAGATGTATTCCACACAGCCTCACTATTTTTAAATAATATAGCTTGCGGTGACTCATGTTTAATTCCGGTTAAATCTCGAACATGCTCTGATAGTGGTTTGGCTTCCTGTACAGCTAGATAAGCTGTAGCTATAGCAGGATGCTCAGCGACAAACTGGGAATACTCATCAAAAGCTGCACCACTAATTGGACATGTAAGGCTATGCTTCAGAAGCAGAAAAACATCATGCTCTAAAAGTTGCTGTAATTCCTCTTCGTTAGTAATCTTTTTCATCCATATCCCCCCATTTGTGTTTATTCCAAACCACTTTTATTTTTTATTCGTTGTGTTTTTCGAATTGGTTGCTGAATTATTTTTATTTCCAGTTGAATTAGAAGAATTAGAACCTAAATCAACTTTTATTGTATTATTCGAGCTATTGGACGGTGTTTTACCTGAAGATGTATTTCCGCTGGCTGTAGAATTGAAACCAGTTTTTTCAGAAGCATACGTTTCTTCTTTAGCAGTATTTTTACTGTCTATGTTTTCTTCTCCAACATAAACGTCATCTGGGGAATCAACTACAACATTACTATCCATCTTCTTATCTGTTTGATTTTCCTTTGTATCAGATGATTGACTGTTGCTTTCTTCATTTGTCGTGCTTCCAAACTTTTTCTTAACCGCTTCTGTTAATGGTGCACCTTTTTCTCTTGCGACAGAAATCCATTCTGTTCCTTTTTCTTGAGCTGTTTGTTTTAGAGCAATTCCTTTTTCAGTGGCTGTTTGTTTTAAAGCAGATCCCTTTTCTGTAGCCGTTTGTTTTAAAGCAGAACCCTTTTCAATCAATGGAGTTCCTTTTTCCATTAAAACGCTGCCTTGTTCAGATAAATCATGACGAAGTTCTTTACCGGACTTAGGTGCTAAAAACAGTGCAGTAGCTGCTCCAACAAGCCCGCCTACTATTGCTCCTACTACAAAATCTTTTGTTGACATACCATTATCTTGATTAAAATTATCATTTTTATTATTCATTCTTAAACATCTCCTTTTTTATGGTTGATTAAGATTGAGAACGTTGATATCTGGTTTCTTGTGAAGGTAAAGTAACATCTCTGCCTGCTTCAGATTCGGTATAGATTGCTGTACTCTGTTCAGCTTTATGCTTTTTCCACTTATTCACAAGCTCAATGCATGCATTTCCCCATTGAACTACTTGGGTAATTTTTTCGTCATTTTGACTCGCTGCTAATTGAACTCGGTTTGTAATCTGGTCAATGGTTTGATTCACACGTTGAATCGATCCTCCCACACCTTTAACTGCATCAACAACCGTATTTAGATTCTCAGATTTATGCTGAATATCTTCAGCCAAAGCATTCGTCTTATGTAGCAGCAGTGTTGTCTCGGTTGTTATACCTTGCATCTGAGTTTCTAGGCCTGTTAATGTGCTAGATACACTCTCCATTGTTGTTTGAAGGGATTTTAATGTTCTTGAAAGATAAATAACAAGAACCAGGAACGCTATGGCAATCAATGCCACGCTTAAATATAAGATAATTTCCATCGTCTTCACTCCATCTCTAAATTATAATTAGTTTTTACCCTTTATCTCCTTATTTAAACTATATAGGAATTTATTCTGATCCACAATGTTCCTTCCACCTTAATATTATTACTAAAGTAAGATACAATTAAATTAAAGTTTAGAGATGAAAGGAGATTTTTTTTATGAGGGATCCAAGAATTCAGCAATTAGCTCATAATCTAATTAACTATTCTGTAAAATTACAAAAAGGTGAAAAAGTACTTATAGAAAATTTCGGTATACAACCAGAATTGGTTAAAGCATTGGTAAGTGAAGCATATGAGGCAGGTGGATATCCATTCGTTTCAACAAAGGATCAAACCATTGAAAGACAGTTACTATTAGGTGCAACTGAAGAACACTATAGATTAATCGCCGAATTTGAATCACAGGTTATGAGTAAAATGGATGCATACATAGGTCTTCGTGCAGGCGATAATATTTCAGAACATTCTGATGTCCCTGCTAATAAAATGAAAATCTATGGACAGACCGTACAAAATAAAGTACATAGAGACATCCGAGTTCCAAAAACGAAATGGGTGGTCCTTCGTTACCCAACCAATTCAATGGCTCAGCTGGCAAAAATGAGTACAGAAGGATTTGAAGATTTTTATTTTAATGTATGTAATCTTGATTATGCCAAAATGTCTGAGGCGATGGACAGCCTAGTCGAGTTAATGAATCAAACGGACAAAGTACGCATTACAGGTCCAGGAACAGATTTACATTTTTCTATTAAAGGCATTCCTGCCATTAAATGTGCAGGGGAGCGTAATATCCCAGATGGTGAAGTGTATACCGCACCTGTACGTGATTCTGTAAATGGCACCATTACGTATAATACCCCATCTCCATATCAGGGATTTGATTTACATATGAAAATGTATGTCTAACATTCGAAAACGGAAAAATCGTTAAGGCAACAGCGAATGACACAGAAAGAATCAATAAGGTATTTGATAGTGATGAAGGCGCACGTTATATCGGCGAATTTGCGATAGGGGTTAATCCATATATAACCAATCCAATGCAGGATATTCTATTTGATGAAAAAATTGATGGAAGCTTTCACTTTACACCGGGTCAAAGCTATGATGAGGCGCCAAATGGTAATCACTCCAGCATTCATTGGGATTTGGTTAATATCCAACGTAAAGATTATGGAGGCGGCGAAATATATTTTGATGATCGACTAATTAGAAAAGACGGCAGATTCGTTCTCCCAGAATTAGAGAAATTAAATCCTGAAAATCTAAAATAAATAAAAAACCCTTCAAGAGTACTTACTGATTACTCTCGAAGGGTCTTTATGTGCATTTATTTCGTTATAAAGCTCTCATAGGCTGCTTGCACTTTTTGAATATCTCCAGCACCCATAAATAATAATACACCATTGTGATGATTTTTAAGGATAGACGGATCTTCCTCCTGAATAATTTGAGCACCGTCCACCTTATTACAAAGATCTTTAACTGTTAATTTCCCATTCAACTCTCTTGCTGATCCGAAAATTTCACATAAGTATACTTTATCTGCTTCTTTTAAGCTTTCAGCAAAATCATCCAAAAACTTCTGAGTTCTAGAGAAGGTATGCGGCTGAAATACAGCTACAATCTCCCGATCAGGATACTTTTGTCGAGCTGAATCAATTGTTGCCTTTATCTCTGTTGGATGATGGGCATAATCATCAATTAAGATTTGATGATCAAGTTGTTTTTCAGAGAAACGTCTCTTAACGCCAGTAAATGACATTAGGCGTTCCTTAATGATCTCCACATCAATATCCTCATATTGACAAAGTGCAATAACAGCTAGCGCATTTAAAACTGTATGGCGCCCAAACATTGGAATCGTAAATGTCTCATAATAATTATTTCTTACATGCACATCGAATGTAGTTCCAGCTTCTGAAGTGACAATATTTTTAGCCTGGAAATCATTTTCTTCGTTAAACCCATAAAATATGACCGGTACTTTCGCCTGGATTTTTTGTAGCTGCTCATCATCACCACAGGCAATAATTCCTTTATTTACTTGCAGTGCCATCTCTTGAAAGGCAGAGAACACATCATCAAGATTTGCAAAATAATCCGGATGGTCAAAATCAATATTGGTCATAATGGCATAATCCGGATCGTAGGATAAAAAGTGTCTTCGGTATTCGCAAGCTTCGAATACAAAGTATTTAGAATCTGCTTCTCCCTTACCCGTTCCATCTCCAATTAAAAATGACGTTGGCTCAGCTCCGCTGATTACATGAGACATTAAGCCGGTAGTCGATGTTTTTCCATGCGCGCCTGTAACAGCTATGCTCACGAACTTTTTAAGGAAATCTCCAAGAAATCGTGGATAGCGAATGACTGGCAAACCAAGTTCTAAAGCTTGAACAATCTCATCATGACTATCAGGAAAAGCATTTCCTGCAATGATTGTCATACCTGGTTTAATATTTTCTTTATTAAATGGCAATATTTTTATACCGGCATTTTCAAGTGCGATTTGGGTAAAAAATCTTTTTTCATAATCTGAACCCTGTACCTGATATCCCATATCATTTAGGATTTGGGCTAACGCGCTCATCCCGGATCCTTTTATACCTACGAAGTGATAAACTGTCATAGAATGAACCTCCAACATACGTCAATGCTGTAAAACAGTATATGACGGTCTCTTTTTTTTGCTAATTGCAATTTGCCTGCTATGCCTGTTTAGGCTTTACTAATTGAAACAATATAAGTATTTAAAACCAGTTAGATTACTATTATAACGAGCACATGCAATCAATATCTTCATTGCGTTAAAGATATAACTTGTATGATTATAAACCTATAAATCGATTTCGTACAATTTTTCTAACTGATTTTCTCATAAATATAGTATTACCTTTTCTGGGAAATACTCATAATTAAATTATTATACAAAAATTTTTCCTCTGTTCAAAAAGGGGATTGAGATTCATGTATAGCCTCTAAATCAGATTCAGATATAAGCACATCACGAGGTTTACTTCCTTTTGATTCTGATAAAATACCTTCTTTCTCCAGCATATCAATCAGCCTCGCTGCCCTGTTATAACCAATCCTAAAGCGCCTTTGCAGACTGGATATGGATGCTCCTCCCATCTCAACCGCAAATTCACACACTTCGTAATAGAGTTCATCCTTTTCTTCTATATGTTCACTTGTTTTTACCAATTCATTTGGCTCAAACATAAAGGACGGTTTAGCCTGAGCCATTACATGTTTTACGACATCCTCAATCTCATCATCAGTTACAAAAGTTCCCTGCAGGCGAACTGTTTTAGAAGTTCCATTTTCCAAAAACAGCATATCTCCCCGTCCAAGTAATTTTTCAGCTCCACTTTGGTCCAAAATCGTACGTGAATCTACCTGTGAAGAAACGGAAAAAGCAATTCTTGTAGGAATATTTGCTTTGATTAACCCGGTAATGACATCTACAGATGGTCTTTGTGTTGCCACCAGTAAATGAATCCCGCATGCTCTGGCTTTCTGCGCAATACGGCAGATCGCTTCCTCTACGTCAGCAGGAGACATCATCATTAAATCAGCCAGCTCATCAATCACGATAACTAAATAAGGCAGCTTATGCTCCATTTGCCCGGATGATAGTGCCTTTTCATTATATCTGACAATATCTCTCACTCCTGAATGGGCAAACAACTCATATCTCCGTTCCATCTCTTCTACTGCCCATTTCAGTGCAGCTGTTGCAGCTTTTACATCAGTAATAACCGGTGCTGCCAAATGCGGAATATTGTTATATGGCGCAAGTTCAACCATTTTCGGATCAATTAATAAGAGTCTGACATCAGATGGGTGTGATTTATATAATAAACTGATTAAAACAGAGTTAATAAATACACTTTTTCCAGAACCTGTAGAGCCTGCCACCAAACCATGCGGCATTTTCTTTAAATCTGTTACAATCGGGTTTCCTGAAATGTCCAACCCAACTGCCACTGAAAGCGGTGAGGTATTCTCAGCAAAAACTTTTTCCTCCAAAACCTCACGCAGATAAACAGGACGTGTATTTATATTGGGAATTTCAATTCCAATCATTCGTTTCCCGGGAATCGGTGCTTCTATACGAATATCTTTAGCAGCCAGGCTTAGTTTTAGATCATCATTTAAATTTGTGATTTTACTAACCTTAACACCAGGATCTGGCTGAACCTCAAATCTTGTTACAGAAGGTCCTTGAGAATACGTATGTACTCTAGCCTTAACATTGAATTGTTCAAGTGTATCATCTAGCAATGCTGCTTGTTCTGCAAGCCAATCAGCATCTTCTCTAATGTCCACTCGTGGCTTCAAAATTGAAATATCCGGATATTGATAGGAATCATTCAGTTTTTTTTTAGGTTGCTCCGAAGGCTTTTCCTCTTTGCCGGCAATCGTTTTTTGATTGCGATTTGCTGCAATATGATCTTTATCATTCTTAAGCATTAAAACGTTAAAAGGAATGTGTTTTCTGCGCTCCCTAATGCGCTTTTCTCTTTCTATTTTTCGTCTCTCTTCTTCATCCATAGCATCGCTTGTCACTGTTGCTTCCATTGGACTGTTCGGCTCTGATAAAGAGACTTCTCTATCTATATGGTTCTCCGTATCATCCAGTTGCGCGGATTTCTCCAAACCATTAGTTCGATCGATTGACTGCGTTTCGAACGAAGCTATAGATTCATTCGAAACTGGCTCATTCGTTTGAATGTCCTTGATTGAAAACTCATCCTCAGTTCCGTCAAGCAAAATGATATCCTGCCCATTTTTCTCATTGTGACTGATGTCTATATTTTTCTCATCATTTCCGCTTACCTGATGATTTTCTTCTATATTCATTGCAGATTCATGGGTCTGCGTGATTAAATCATGAGCTTGCTGAATTTCATCTCTCTTGTATGGTTGGTCTTCCTCCATATCAGAATCAGCTTCCTCAATATCCTCATATACCTCACTGCCTGAAGGGGAATGGTAGTAATCTTCAACTGGTTCCTCCGGTTGTAATCCAAAGTTGTTCTCCAGATTTTCATCATCAGCTTGTTCGTCAAGATTCTGATGAATCATTGGAATCGACTGAAATTCCTCCTGCTCCATCTGTGAGCCAGAGTGCATGATCAGCGTATCTTTTTCCACGATTCCTTCTTCTTGAGTTATTTCATCTTCGTAATCAGCGTTCAAAATTGCTTCATTCATTTCCTCAATTATCTGATTCTCGCTGACTGGATTCCATGCTATTTCACTTGTGGCTGCAACCTCTGTATCTTCTGCTGAAACAGTATCAGGTAATAGCGGAGCAATCACACTCTCGATATCCTCCGTATGTCTATTTCCATCATTAGTCGAGACTTTTTGCTGTTCCTCTTTTATCTCTTCATCTGAATGCTTAAAATCGGAATTCAGCGGCAACTCATTCTGTCTTTCCATTTCAAATGATGGTTCTTGATTGACACTCGGTGGATTCACTTTCTTTCCATGCATTAAAGCAAGAACGGAATCTAAGGTCGTTTCAGGTGGTAATTCGTATTCGACTATTTTTTGATTTT
Organism: Pradoshia sp. Z4_20; assembly: GCF_058216035.1. Taxonomy (NCBI): domain Bacteria; kingdom Bacillati; phylum Bacillota; class Bacilli; order Caryophanales; family Bacillaceae; genus Pradoshia; species Pradoshia sp. Z4_20. The sequence goes on along the minus strand of NZ_JBZAJD010000009.1, from coordinate 69,001 downwards.
TAGTGCCGGTCTGTCGATTTTGAAATCCATAAATAGGCGAAGGTATTTCTGTTCTTCTAAACGGCTTTTTATTCGGAACAACTTCGTTCTGTTTTGGTTCTGGCTTAGGTATTATTCTTTGATTAGACACTTTCAATTTAGGAACAGCAGCCGGGGATTTCTCAAATCTCCTCACGTGCACTTCCTTCTTCACACCCAACTCATTTTGCTTCTTTTTTTGTTCTTTTAATCTTATTAACTCTTCATCTGAGATTAATGGGAATTTGAAATTATCCTTTGGGTATCTATATTGAATTCTTGCTTCAATTTCAATTTGATTTTCTTTTTGTCTTTTTACTTGTTTAGGTACTTTTTGAATGTTTTCATGGCTATTACGAGGTTCTACTTCTACTTCCTCTTCTACATCCTCATAGAACCAATCAATGATTTTTTTGAAAAAGCTCATAGCCTTCCTCACACTTTCTATGGTTGTTATAAATTAGTATTACAAGTATCTATTTTATCAAAAAATTTACTCATTTAAGACATATTCCTTGTAAATGGTATCAATTTCCTATTATATTATTGGTCTTCTACCGGTCGATTCTTTGCTAAAATAAAGATTGGCTCCAATTCTCCATTTTCATAAAGGAATGGCAGAGCGGTGACCGGAACATTTCCATTTGTAAAAAAGTGCATATTCATTTGTGCTAAAATGTCATAACCTGCATCATTTTGTATGTCTGCAATGATTAAGACATCCTGATGTGGAATGGCCACTGCCATTGTCCCTTTCATATCTTCCTTCCATGTTTTCATTTGTGAATCAATCAGGACTCTTGAAGCATCGTATCCATCGTTATGATTAATAAAATAAAAGTCATTTCCGCGTACACTGTCTTTTTTAGACTTAATCGGCAATGACCTGACATTAAACATAGCCATTGAACGTATGGAATCTTGATCCCAGCCTTCTTTCCTCATTAGCTCCTCATCAATCAACCTATACGTATTACCCAAATCAAGAGCATAATAAACTCTCGTTTCGGCTGTATGCTCATCTGTAATAAACGGTGTATTTTCACGGGACTCCATTGGGAAGGAAGTCGAACGGATAACAGGGTAAATTAATTTTTCATTTCCCTTCAAAGATTGTTCCGTACCCATTACTTTCGTTGATTCTTTTATATAATAAAGGACTTCATCAATCGCTTTTTGACCAGATTGCTCATACTTCGATACAAGCGGCGCCAATCCAATTGTTATTCCCTTGCCAGTTTCTTCATTTTCAATTCTTAATTCCTCTTTATCACGATTATAATTAAATTTTGAATTTGTATCAGCTAAGCTTTCCATAAGTAAAGATTTCATTTTAGTAGTCGTCATTTTCATAGGGATTCCTCCTTAACATTACTATAGCTTAATTAAACTCATGCTGCTAAATAAAGTGTAACTTTGTTGGTTGGGTTCCTTCATTCCAAAGAGCACCAACGGAGTCAATCGGGTTCATACGGGCGATTATCTCCACTTAATCGTTCTTTTTTCTGCTTTTTTTGAAGTAAGAACGGAATAAAAAAATCCCCCGAATAGGGGGGAGTATAATAGTTTATCATAATGAAGCAATGAAATCTTCAATTTGCTCTTGAGTCTTCCGGTCCTTATTTACATATCGGCCGAGCTCTTTTCCATCTTCAAATGCAATAAAGCTCGGTATTCCAAAGACATCCAGCTTTATGCACAGATCAAGAAATTGATCGCGGTCCACATAGATAAAGGTATACTCTTTATTTGCGGCCTCAATGTCACCTATAAATGGTTCGATGAATCTGCAATCCGGGCACCAATTTGCAGAAAATAAAAGCATCACTTTCCCATTTGACATCAATTCATTATAATGTTCCATACTTTCTAATTTTTTCATATCAAAATCATCCTCTCGAGTAGCCTCTTGTATGAGTTATCATACCCAAATCTACAGAGGATTGCTATTCTAACGTCACATTTTTAGTTTCCTTGCCAAGAATCAATACAGACAGCATCCCAATTATAATGGCAATGCTAAAAAGTAAGAAGATTTTATCAATAGATGTATGAGAAGCCAGTAAGTTTCCGACGGCAAGCGGGCCAAGGATACCTCCTATTCTCCCCACAGCTGCTGCCATTCCTGTGCCAGTCCCTCTTATAATAGTCGGATATTGTTCAGGCGAGTAGGCATAGAGCGCTCCCCAAGCTCCCAGGTTAAAAAAGGAAAGAAAACACCCTGAAATCATTAAGGCTGTTAATGTTTCTGCATTACCGAAGAAATAAGCACTTACAGCTGTTCCAAACAAATATGTAACCAATACAAATTTACGTCCAAATTTCTCTATAAACCAGGCAGCCGTGAAATACCCAGGCAATTGCGCCAAGGTCATCATAACAACATATTGGAAACTTTTTATGAGTGTAAAACCTTTCAAAATCATAACACTGGGAAGCCACAGAAACATCCCGTAATAGGAAAAGACAACACAGAACCACAGAATCCAGAGCATCAAAGTCTTTACCGCATAATCTTTAGTCCATAGTGTCTTAAGCGAATTTACGATTGAGATGGATTTCTTTTCCTTAACCATTTGAAACTTCTCAGAATCAGGTAGATGTATTCTTAAATAAATCGCATAAAAAGCAGGAAGTGCACTGATTAGTAAAGCAATTTGCCAGCCATAAGTTGGAATGACAAAGTATGAAATAAGCGCCGCAATCAGCCAGCCTGCAGCCCAAAAACTTTCAAGCAGCACTACGACTCTGCCTCTTCTCTCTGCAGGCACACTTTCCGACACCAACGTAGAAGCAACTGGCAATTCACCGCCAAGCCCCATTCCAATTAAAAATCTGAAAACCAGAAAAATAGATAAGCTTGTCGTCAAAGCAGAAAATCCGCTTCCTAAGGAAAATAATAATAGCGTAATAATTAATACATTTTTTCGGCCGATACGATCAGCCCAAATCCCAAACACTAAAGCACCTACTGCCATGCCGATAGAGTTCACACTTCCTATCCACCCCATTTGTTCTGAGGTTAAATTCCACTCCTTCTGCAGAGCCGCGATAATAAACGAAAGCATTCCAACATCCATAGCATCGAATAGCCAAGCGACCCCGGCAATCCCCAATAGTTTCCGTTCTTTTACCTTTCCCTTCCCCATTCATTGACCCTCCCCATCACAATCTCAATGAAAACTATTAAAATGAAATCTCTAATTTGTATATTAACTTCTGTCTTGACAGGTGTAAACAACTATTTAAATTATTTTCTAAAGAATAATACTCGTCTAAGTCTCTTTGATTCTACAAGGCTGTTATCTCATAGATTGTTCCTCCTGAATAAATAAGTTAATCACCATTCTGTGATATCGCCAGAATAAAGATAGCTTCTTAACTAAGGGCAGTGTTAATGTTTTATAAAGACATTTATTGTAGAAGGGGAATGTTATGAATAGAAAAATCCGTGTTTTTTTATTTGTTTTCTTCTGTTATTTATTGTGGCTATACTTCGCTATATATGAATCTTCAATTTATAACTGGTGGACAGTAAATGTGATAAAACACGCAACTGATGATACTGTTCAAATAGGTGTCTCATTAGTAAAGGTGTTTGTTGGTACGGTTATATTTACTCTTAGTGGATTTATATTCTATTTATTGTTGAGAAAGAGAAGTTAGTTCTTATTGACTAAGGGGGTTTTAGTTGAATATCCGAGATAGCAAAAACACTGCCTCTTTTTATGGCATTAGCAACAATCTTTACGAAAACATCCAATAGACATTCTCTAATAGGATAAACGGCTATTGAATACAAATAAGCTGGGAGAAAAATAGTTATAATTTATAAAGAAATCCCCTTTATCCTCACCACAAATATCTTCCATTCTGAAAAGGATATACACCGTTCATTGAAGAATTAATATGGAAGTAACTACAACATGCATAAAGATATAATCCTAACAGAATGGTTTTCACCCCATTATTCTGCTTTATTAGAAAGGCGGATTTATTTGTTAAACTCACTAAAATGTATTCAAGAAGTAAAGATAGGAAATACAAAGGTATTAAGAAATCATAAGTGGATACACTTTCTCTACCTTACAAAAGAACAACACGTAAATTTAGAGCAAGTAGAATCTTTAGAGAAATTGCCGCCAAATCCGGTTCTATCCTATGTAGAACGAACCCTTTGGTTATTGAACGAGATGAATCTTCCCATTAATGAAAGGTCAATTATTGAAGATGTCTTGATTTGGTCTGAGGTATCAAAAGGCGGGTTGAAGCACAAACGTAGAGAGTGGGAGAAAAAAGGATTCCAATTGGCCATTCATAATATTGGCTCAGCTCAAATTTATGCTGATGAACAAATGAACCTGCCGTTACACTCCCGCAATTTAGATAGAGAGGAACTTGTTTATCTTCTCATATTAACACATGGGTTAGCCGGTCAATTTATCAGAGGAGAAATCCATTATTCTCAATTCCGTCCCTTAATTTATTGGATTGAGGAACATAAAAACTTAGAATATAACATAGAAAGGATTCTCTATTCCCTAAATCAGTGTGTTATTCAAGCGGTTTCAGATCAGTTGTGGAACAACGTCCATAAGGAAGTAGAAGAAGTACTATCCTGGATAAACAAAGGTGAACAGGCAAAAGAGCTTCCCCTAAAAGAGCGGATGAGAAGATTAAGAAGATCTTCAATCCAGCGCGGGGAAAACTTCGATGATTTATACAATCAGTATTTTGAAAACAAACAATTAGAGAGATACATAGAGTTGTTCTTCAGTAAAATAGATATGTGGTATCTTGAATCTGCTTTACAAGAGTTTTCTTTAGAAGAGTTTTTGAAAATTTTCTTATTGATATTCCAGAAAATTAATCCCCTTACTATACAACAGGTTAGCTTTGAGTCTTTTATGATGGATATTTACTATGATTACAAGGGGCAAAAAGTAATCAATCTATACAAAAAAAGAATTATCGAGACATTCCTGAATGAGTTTACAATTGATGATTTACTAAAAGGAAAGATGCCTGTAAACGAACACGTTCAAATTCAAATTGAACCCTCAGACTTACTAGGTCAAATTGTAGGGGTTTATTTTAGTTATTCAAGTGCCGGTCAGAAATTAATTGAATTTTGCCAGGAAGCCGAAAAGTCTCCGATCTATGAAAGAGCAATTATCTTACTTTATGACTTTTTTGGTTTCAGGAAAGATGCCTTTGATCGCTTGCAGAATGAAGAAAACTATTTAACCGATATGAATAATGGTCAAGATCATAAAAAGGTCATATCTGATTTTGCTGTAGGGAAGGTAATGCTGGACATTGGAGCCGGCGGCGGTGTGATGCTTGATATCCTATCTGAAAATCACCCAGAAGCAACTGTAATCGGAATTGATATCTCAATTAATGTAGTAGAGGAATTAAACAGGCGAAAATTCAGGGAAAATAAATCATGGCACGTAAAACAGGCAAACGCCTTGGAATTAAAAGACTATTATGAGCCAGGAAGCGTGGATACCATTGTGTTTTCTTCTATCTTACATGAAATGTATTCTTATATTCCGTACAAAGGCAGGAAATTCAATCGAGATGTAGTTATCCAAGCACTGAAAAGTTCTTTTGAAGTATTAAACAAAGGCGGAAGAATCATTATTCGAGACGGAATTATGACTGAGCCTATAGACCAATGGAGACTACTCGAATTTGAAGACCCAAAGGGCATGGACTTCTTTATGAGATATGTTCATGACTTTAGGGGAAGGACTATCAATTATGAAAGACTGGAGAGTCTTCTTATCAAACTGCCTGTTAATGATTTAATGGAATTCCTCTATACGTATACTTGGGGAGAAGAGGCTTATCCACATGAGGTACAAGAACAATTTGGGTATTTTACTCCAAGTGAATATGAAGAAGTTATTCATGTATCTTTAGGTCAAGAGGCAAAAATTATAAAACTTCATCATTATTTACAAAACGGATACGAAGAATTTCTTTTACCTAAAGTAAAAATTATGAATGAAAAAAAAGAGATTGTACCGCTACCGGACAGCACCTGTTTAATTGTAATTGAGAAAACATAAGACAAGAAAAGAGGAGAAATTATCTCTCCTCTTTTTATATGGCTGTTTTCGTAAGGATTTATATGGAAACAACTGCCTCCAGAAAGGAAGTGGCTGTACATCCGTAACTTTTATCCAGGAGCAGCAATCATGCGAAAGCCCGCTGAGTTGTAGAATCACCTTCTTCAATCAAAAGGTGATTTGGCTTTTGACTCTTAGTAGCTATGAGAGATCATATAGTATATTCCCAGCTCTTAATAGCCCTTAGAAAGGATAAAAACAAGCAACTACCCTTATTTGACAAAATTCGGCAGTCCTCAACGTTTTTAGCAGTATTTTTTTATCACCTATGTTATCATACTAGTAAAATCATAGATAAAGGTGAGAAATTACATGAAAAATAGTATTATCTCCCTCGTCGGGTTTATTATTTCGAAGCTCTTCTCTTCCAAAATAAAGAAACATGAAGAAATTCAGCGTCTATCAGAAGATGAAAAATACTAAGACTCCTAAACTCTCCTCATCACGACTTCTTTACTGTTAAATGATACTCATACTGACCAACTAATAATTCAATAATGTGCTCAAACATACGATCTCTTGTTATACGGCCGTTTGAGAATACACCAACAGCTCCTTCTGACTTCCTGATATCCTGTTTCTTTGTATATTCATCCATAACCGGCCCAAGCTCTCTGCCCGAGTATAACTCCTCAGCAATACTTTCCGGTAATTTGATACGTGCACCGCCACTGACAAAGCTTTTGCCTTCTTTCGTGACTAGTGCTCCCCAATTGCATATAAACAATCCATAAGGCGTTTTCACCACTCCGCCTTCAAGACCCAGCCCAAATTCAGCCTGAACTTCCTTCATCGCATTTCTTGCTCTATTTAAAGCACCCTCAATTGTTTCTTCATCCGAGAATGGCTGTTCATTTACCTCAGATGATACATTAACCGGAACAAGCTCAGCTGATAACTCCCGGCCCGCTAATTCTCCAGCCTTAATTTTCGCCGGATTTTTAGTGCCCAAAGCAATTTTAACCATTAATCTGCATCCTTTCTTTAAAAAAGAAGACAGATAGATGCCTCTGCCTTCTCAACTCTTTTATTAACCGTTTTGTTTAATCGTTTCAACGGTTGTTTTATCACAGCTTCTAACTAATTTAACCAATAATTCTTTTGCTGCAGCATAGTCATCAATATGAATAATGGAGGCATGCGTATGGATATACCGTGAACATATACCAATTACGGCACTTGGTATACCGCGATTTGTAATATGTACTTTCCCTGCATCTGTCCCCCCATTTGGAGCAACAAAATATTGATATGGAATATGATTCGATTCCGCAGTATCCAAGATAAATTCTCTCATCCCTTTATGCATGACCATTGTACGGTCATATATTCTAAGTAATGGACCATTTCCGAGATAACCGAATACAGATTTACTGCCTGACATATCATTTGCAGGACTTGCATCACATGCAAAGAAGATATCAGGATCAATCATCGTCGCCGCTGTACCCGCGCCTCTCGTACCGACTTCTTCCATAACAGTAGCACCGCTGTATAGGATATTAGGCAATGTCTCATTTTGAAGCTCTTCCAGTAGTTCAATCGCCAATCCGCAGCCATACCGATTGTCCCATGCTTTTGCCAGAATTTTTTTAGGATTGGCCATTTGAGTGAATTCACTATATGGGATGATTTGCTGACCTGGTTTCACTCCCATTGCAATTGCATCCTCTTTATCATCAGCACCAATATCAATCAGCATATTACCGATTTCCATAGGTTTGGACCTTTGGGCCTCACTCAGCAAATGTGGCGGAATCGAACTGACAACACCGATAATAGGGCCTGATTCAGTATATACCTGCACTCTTTGTGCCAGCAACACCTGACCCCACCAGCCTCCAAGCGTTTGAAAACGAAGTAACCCCTCAGGAGTAATAGAGGTTACCATAAAACCAACCTCATCCATATGTCCGGCAACCATAATTTTTGGTCCTTGGTCATTTCCGCGTTTCACACCAAAAATACTGCCAAGGCCGTCCTGAATGATTTCATCTGTGTATTTGGATAATTCCTTTTTCATAAACGAACGAACTTCATGTTCAAATCCAGGTGCTCCTGGAATCTCGGTAAGAGTCTTAAATAAATCTAGAGTAGATTGCTTCATATATGTATCCCCTTTACCATGTTATTTTCTATAATCTCTATTCTCATTCTACAGAATCATACTTCCAAATACCACATACATGGAGTTTGTTGGTTAAAAGATGGCACTATTTAAGCTTAAAATGTATAATGAACGGGAATAGATTAACCAAGCAAATGTTAAATAACAGCTATTACCCATTTGATTGGAGGAATATAAGTGAATTGGAAAACATTTATTTCAGGTGTTGCAGCAGGATTTGCAGCAGGTTATGTCGTTAAAGAATTAACAAATCAAAGCAATATTACTTCTCCTGAAAAGATTTTGTCCACTATTAAAAGTACACTTGGACAAGGCGGAGAGACCATCAGAGGCTCATGGATTATGATGAAGCCTGAAAAGTATACAAAAAATGAATTGGATTATGATGTATACAAAGGTGGGCTTACAAAGCAAGAAGGCCTTGAATCTACGCAGTATGAATTTATAGCGGATGCAACAACAGGAACAATCATCGATTTTTACGAACAAGTACATTAATTAAAAATGGTAGAAGGAGGAAAATCACTTTTCCCCCTTCTATTTTTTTATTTCATTAGGCGTTTCAATAAGATAGTAGTAATTTTGAAGGAGAATTATATGTTTTCCCTATTTTATGCGCGAAATCAGGAATTATTGAGCGATTTCCCCTTTTTATGAGCGAAAGCAAGGTTTATTGAGCGATTTCCCCTATTTTATGCGCGAAAGCAGAATTTATCGAGCGAATTTCCCCTCTTATGAGCGAAAAAGATATTGATTGAGCGGGAATTTTAGATATTGGATGCCTCATAACCGCAGCATACCACCACATTAAACTAATAGCCCGTAAAAAAAAGCGCCGATAAGTCACCAACAAGTGACCTACCGGACAGCCTTTATTCTGGTCGATTTCGCTCAACTTTTTCGATTATTCCTTTTCCGTCTGCATCCCATTTGATGGCACGGTAAGCATAATCATGATAAAAAGTGAACCATGCTTTATTTTCAATTCCTTGTTTAATCCATTTCTCTTTTGCATGTATGGAATCCATCGGGTAATCATCATAAGCCAGCACCCATAGAGGATTCTGATGGGCATGCGTTGGCATAAGGTCTCCCATATGAATTAATTGTTGATTATTGTCCTCGAGCACGATAATGCTGTGACCGTCACTGTGGCCGCCTGTATGAATCATCCTCAGTCCTTCAGTGATTAATACTTCACCTTCAAATGTTTCGACCTGTGTAACAATTGGCTTCCAATTTTCTTCCCAGTAGGTATTACGGGAACGAATATTGGGATTCTGAAGTTCTTCCCATTCAATTTTCGAGGTATAAATCGTTGCCTCAGGAAATAGGCTGATCAATTCGCCTTCCTGATAACCAGTCAGCCCACAGGCATGATCAAAATGCATATGAGTCATCAGAATTGCATCGATATCCGAATAGGTCATTCCGAGCCTGCTCAAGGATTCCTCGAGCTTGGACTCTTCACTGACACCATAATTTCTAATTTGTTTTTCCGACAGCTTCCCTTTGCCGAGGCCAGCTTCGATTAAATAATTTTTATGATCTGTCTGTACTAAGATGGGGTCCGACCTTAACTCTATTTGGTTCAATTCATTAACAGGATAACGTTTTGACCATAATGGTTTCGGAACCACTCCAAACATGGCTCCACCATCCATATGAGTATCTCCGCCATTCAACCAGGTTAATGTAAACTTACCAAATTGCAAAGTTTCCATAATCTATAAGCCCCTTTTTATAAGTGTGTTGACAGATCAAAAAACCATAGGATTAAAAGGAGACTTCACAACGATAAATTGGATTGCCCTTTGCTGAAAATTTTTGTTCATATTCAGTCATAATATTGCCTTCCATATCACTGTTGTGTAAATCCAAGCTCACTTCATTTAATGTCATCCCATAATGCGAGAAGCTTACAAGTGAGTATTCAAATAATCCTCTGTTATCTGTCTTAAAATGAATTTCGCCATGCTCCGGCAAAATTCCTTTATATAGATCAAGGAATGTCTTATACGTCAATCTTCTCTTTTCATGACGTTTCTTAGGCCATGGATCAGAGAAATTCAGATAAACACGGGAAACTTCTCCCTCTGCAAAAATATTTGGAAGCTCTTCGGCATTCACATTCAGCAACTTCACATTTGGAAGATTAGATTCCAGCAATCGATCAAGTGCTGTAACAATCACACGCTCTGCCAATTCAATACCGATATAATTAATATCCGGATTTTGTGCAGCCATACCATTAATAAATTGTCCTTTACCAGTACCTACTTCTATATGAATCGGATTATTATTCCCAAACACTTCATTCCATGAACCCTTTTTAGTAGTCGGCTCCTGAATGCAATAATAAGGATTGGCCATTAGCTTATCCTTAGCCCATGGTTTATAACGTTGTCTCAAATTTGTGCACCTCCGCTAAAATACGTAAAAAAAGAGTAGCATAACATTTCATAAAATACCATGCTTATTAGTTAAAACATAATAAAAACCGGCATATGCCGGTTAAATATGAATAAATTTGGCTAAACTTTCACAACCTAAAATTGAATATGAAGAGAAGGGTTGTGGATAATTTGCCATTATCACAAAATCATCATTGGATGTTAGTAAAAGATATTTTAAATAATCATCAAGAAGATTGCTGCGGTTCACAATCAGAAGTTGAACAGCTTGAGAGAACTGTTAAATCCCTGATGGTTCAACCCGGTCTTGATGTAAATACAAAAGCTGTACTTGATGAGATTTACCAATACAGCCAAAGCGGTATACATGCCGCCAACCTGGAAAGTCATATAGAAGCACACCAGCAGCAACTCTCTGGCTGGGTTCGAGACATTGATCAATATTCCTGAGCAAATTTTAAATATTCGATATACCGGTTCATTTCATGCAACCGGTTTTTTCGTTTGTGCAAGACTATATTTTGTATAACCTGTGCAAGCACATGCCATTTCATCCTTAACTTAAGGTCTTCAGTGAGCTCTAATCCGTATTTGGATAGCCATTCCTTCCAATGCTCTTGTTTAACATAGGAATATAATAGCATACCGATATCCATAGCCGGATCTGCGATAATTGCACCGTCCCAATCAATCAAATATAGATCACCATTGTCAGAAATAAGGAGATTATTATGATTAATATCACCATGGCATACAACTTGCTGGTCACTGTTGACATCCTGTATATGTCTTTCCATAAATTCAATCGTATTTTGAATACTTGGATGATTTTCTAATTCCTTATCAAGGGAATTTTTTACGGACATTAGGATTTGTGTAGGTGTTTGGGCTGTCTTACCTAGGCGTCGAAGCATGTTTAATAAAGGTTTAGAAAGATGGATTTTCTGAAGCAATTCAGCAACCGCTTCTTCACTCATCTCAGTAGGATGTAATTCTCTACCATTCATCCATTGCTGAGCAGTAATCACGTCTCCATTTTCAAGCCTCTTGGTCCAGATCAGTTTTGGCACTATTCCTTCAGCGGAAAGCACAGCTAAAAAAGGAGACGAATTCCTTTTTAAAAATAGTCTTTGCTCATCATGCCTGGCAATAAACGCTTCACCTGTTGCTCCTCCGGCAGGGGTTATCTCCCACTCTTGCCCTAAATAATCCATGGTATTCACCTTCAATAATCTAATCTATTCTGGCATGGTTGTATGTAAAAATAAAAAAGACAGCCATTGACTGCTTTTTTCCAATAGCCATCTTATTAAATTTTAGTAGGTTAGGGACACATTCGTCAAGTGTTCCTGACTATTATTCCTGAACAAACACATATGTTCGCAAAGGTTCAAGGGTATAATCTCTTATGCTTTTCCTGATTATACGGTCTCCTTGTCCATCAGCACAACTATCACAAAGAATATCCCATTCAGTATCATTTGGCAGAGTGATTGCTGTTTCCTTTTCAGCATGGTGGAAGATTACTAAAATATTTTTCCAGCTTCCATATTCACCGACATTTTCATACATCAGGGCATGACAATTAACATGAATATCGACAATTTTCATATGTCTTTCTATTTCTTCACGTGTTCGAAAACGGAATGCACCATGGCTTTTTCGAATTTGTATCAAGCATTTTAAATAAGATATTGTTTCATCATGTTGCTCTCTTAGATCCCAATTAAGTTCATTTATCCAATCCGGTGAACAATAACTATTTTCGATTCCTTGTTTTGTTCTAAAAAATTCCTGTCCACTATGCAAAAATGGAATACCTTGTGAAAGCAAGACAATACTTGTAGCAAAACGATGACGGCGCTGCCTTAATTCATTTGACTCCAACCCATTAGCCACCTGAAGGCGATCCCATAATGTGTGATTATCATGACATTCCACAAAATTGACTGATTGTACCGGTGTCAATGGATATTCGGTACCTGTATTGGTCACAAGCTCAAAGAAATCATGCGGCTCTACTCTTTTACCGGAAATATAGCCATTATCTTTTAAATCAAAATTACTTCCTTTAATCGTATCTCTAAAGCGATCATTAAAGAATCCAATACCCGTTAATTTATGAGCATTTGCAATCGTTGATTTTTGCTCAGCAGGGAGTGCTGTGTGTAAATCCCAGCCTTCTCCGATGAGAATGGCATCCGGTCTTATTTCTCTTACCACACGTTCTATTTCCTTCATCGTATCCAAGTCTAGTAAGCCCATTAAATCAAATCTAAATCCATCAACCTGAAAATACTCCAACCAATATTTAATGGAGGCTATAATGAATTTTCGGACCATAAATCGTTCTGATGCTACATCATTTCCACAGCCGCTGCCATTTGAAGGCATTCCGTTTGAATCATAGCGGAAATAATAGCCAGGTACGATTTTCTCAAAGTTAGACAATTCCTTTTGAAATACATGATTATAAACAACATCCAAAATAACGCCAAGTCCATTTTTATGAAGACTCTTAATCAATTCCTTTAATTCTTCTATTCGATTGAACGGCAGATGCGGATTTGTACTGTAGACTCCTACTGGAGAATTAAAATGACGCGGATTATAACCCCAATTATACTCCTTACCAATGACTGTTTCATCAACCCCTGAGAAATCATTAACCGGCAAGAGTTCAATATGAGTAACTCCAAGTTCCTTTAAATAACTGATCCCGGTTGAATATCCTTTGTTTGTTTTCGTATTTTCTTCTGTAAACGCCAAGTATTTCCCCTTGGCATCCATGCCGCTGTTGTTATGATGAGAAAAGTCGCGTACATGTGTTTCATAGATAATTGCATCGACATGGCTGTCTAACGTGGGAATTTTATAGGAATGTCTTTCGATTTTTTCGGGATCTATAATAGCGCTGTATTGGCCATTTACAGAAACAGCCTTCGAATATGGGTCGGTTGCTTCTCTCCAAATATAATTGACACGAACCAAATAAGAATAAAAATAACCCTTTAAATCATTATGAATCGTTAATGACCATACTCCTCTTTCCCCCCGCTGCATCGCCACAGTTCCTTTTTCGGCCCCAAAATCATTGATTAGCTTAACCTTTACACTGGTAGCAGTTGGTGCCCATAGCTTAAACACTGTCTTTTCTTTTGTATAGACAGCGCCTAAATCATTTCCATCATAATGATAATGTTCATCAAATTCAGGAGTCCGGATTACTGCACCTGTCCGAAGTCCAAAGGCTATTCCTTTATCATCCTCTATTTGATACTCTTCACCGAGCGGTATTTCAAATGGAGCCGTACATATATATTTAATGTAATGCTCTATTCGAACGACCTCTTCAACCTTTAATACGCCAATTTTTTGACCTTCGAAATAAATCGTAAAGGTCGGGGTTTCGTTATCACGATAATTAAGTGGAATTAAGATGGTAATTTTGTTTAATGCGTCCAAAAAAGCTGAAAACCTATCTGAATACACAATACTCACTCTCCTAAAGCTGCAATATTTACTTTATGATGATGCATATTAACGACTACCTTATCATTGCCAATATAATCGCCATCTGCATGAATAAATGCTGGTTGCTCAGAAGAAAGTTTTATATTCTTCCCTTGTAATTCCTGTACTCCCCTTATTTTGAGATGGCTGCCCCAAACTACTGTGACGAACATAAGTATCAGTTTCCATTTGGAAATATTATGTACGATTATGATATGAAAAAGCCCGTCATCTGGTTTCGAGTTTGGTGAAATCTTTATTCCACCACCAAAATAGGGCTGATTGGATGTCGTAACAAGCCAAACATTTTTATAGTTGAGGTCCCGGCCATCTATCGAAAGAGAAACATCAATTGGTCTATATGTTAACCATTTAATAAAAAAGAAATATAAATAAACAAGCTTTCCAGCGCCTATTTTATTAAAGTAATATTTTGATTTCGACTCATTTACAGCTTTTGTAACTGCTGCATCCAATCCCATACCCAAACTGTTCATAAAATACCCTTGTTTGTCAGTTTTATAGGATCCTAGATCGATTGGTGTCATTTTTTCACTATTTAGACACAATTTTTTAAATGCTTTAGTCGGATTTTTATCAATCTGGTATCCTCTTGAAAAATCATTTCCGGATCCTGCAGGAATATAAGATATCCTGGCTTCTTTATATCCGACAGCACCATTAATGACTTCATGAATCGTCCCGTCTCCACCTACAGCAATAATTAACGAATCACTCTCCTTTTCCAAAATTTCTCTAGTGATTTTACAGGCATGTCCTTCATATTCTGTATACCTATATTGGTAATGGATATTTTCACGTTCTAGGTATTTTTTTACCTTTTTCCAAATTTTTAAGCTTCCCCTATTCTTCGCGGCAGGATTTATAATGAAATTGAACTTCTCCTTGCTCATTAAAGCTTCCCTATAAACCGCTCTCTCTATCAAGCTCCTCCAACTCCTCTTCCAAATCCATTCTAATAGTGTAGGCTGTACTGCAGTAGTCCAATAGAGCCTGACCTGACTTAAGCTGTTGGTTTTTTATAGGAGACTGATTATTACGTATGCCCTCAAACCATCTTGCATAAGAACGCTTGTCGATGATTATCTCTGTATGGATGGCATTTACATCATCGATATATCCATTACGACAAATGATTCCTTTCCTGATTGGCATATCAATCTCCTTGCTTTCTAAGATCCTCTTAATGATTCTTTCCATACGATTTATGGATATATACGGGTTTAACACTTTTTTGTCTGCCCGATTATGATGTTTTCTTGTCCAAAACCTTCCCCTGTCCGCCAAAAATACGGCATCCTCTTCTGCTTCAAGAAAAGTTAAGCACCATATTTCCGTAGGCGTCATAAGCAGAATATCCAATTCTACCGGTGCATTTTTAAACTGAAAGACAGGCTTGTAAAGAATTAAGCAGTTATCAGGAAAGCGTTGCAAAAAATAACGCAGTTTCTGGTCATATACATAATTGGCATTTACTACAGATTTTTCTCTTAAGGTTGAACTCGCCCATTTAAGCTGAAAATTAAAAATCCAATCTAAAAATTGCTGTTTTAAATCGCTCTCTATTCGTGGGGGGAATTTCAAAAACCGTCCCAATTCCTGTTCTCTGTTTGAAACAGTTTGCCCTTCATGAACGTGAAAAGGTTCGCTTTGTTCTCTTTTAGTAAATATCTTCTTAAACGTCTCCGAGAGAGTTCTCTTTTTAATGGGATCATCCTGATTTTGATATATCTCATTGTTTTCTCCGCCAATCAGCCAGTCATTGATATCTCCTTCTTCATAAGCCTGCTTTAGTTTAGTCCACTGCTGTTTTTTTAAGCGGACAAACTGAGAGGAATAATGATAAATATCCTGTTCATAACGGGATACATAATCCTGCAGTTTAATTAATTGTCCCATCCCGTTTCCCCTGCCCTTTTCTAGTCTCTTTAAAATCTATATGGTCATTTTAGATGTGCATAATCATGACCAATAAAGCCTTCATGTTTTAATCAATTCAACCTACCATTACGTTTATGAATATCTTACACCAATGGAAATTTAATGATCGGTTCATATTTAGGAATAGATTGGCTATTGGTTTGATATAGAACGAGATGCTGTACCTGAAATTCTGGTATAGATGGGAGAGAGTCTTCTAGTTGTCTTAGACTGTCTTTTTCCATTGCCTCCATACATCTTCTTGCTATCGTAGCATGCGGTGTAAACGGCTTTGTATCCAACTTAAAGCCGATACTTGTACAAGCATTCCATACGTTCTTCTGCACTTCATATAAGATCGGCTGTTTCCTCACATCTGCCCATAGAATTCTTGGCTGATTCACCATACCAAATGTACCCAATCCTTTAATCGTTAATGGAAATGAAACAAGTTGCTCTGCTCTTGACTTCAATAAATTCACAGCACCATCCAACATACTATGAGAGGCACTGCCAAGGAATGCTAAAGTAATATGATAATCGCTTGGATGAACCCAGCTTTTAAATGCATACATACGTTCTAATTCAGCAGCCCATTGGTGCAATGATTCTTTAATCTCCTTAGGTAATTCAATTGCAAAAAAATAATGATTCTGTCTATTCATCGGCCTATCTCCTTCATATTTTAACATAATGTCCATCCTTCTATTTTAACTATTTAGACGATTTTGAATAAAAATGTTTATTCAAAAAAGAGTTCAGGGTTAGTATTCCCTGAACTCTTTTCCATTTACTTTAATCTTCCGCATTCATTTTCAATTTTAGCAAGGAAGGCTTTCTGAAGCTTTCTTGTTGTAGTATATGGGGCTTTTCCAACCGCTTGTCCGTTGGTTTTTACAACGGGTATAATTTCTAATGTGGTACCAGACAGAAATACCTCATCAGCCGACATTAATTCCCCAGGTGTAAATGGTCTTTCTTCGTAAGGAATTGAAAGCTCCTCACAAAGCATTAAAACCAACTGCCTGGTAATCCCATTTAAAATTAGATTGTTTGCAGGATGAGTAATCAGAATACCATCCTTTATAATCGATACATTCGTATGACTGCCTTCTGTTATCATGCCATCTCTGTTTAAAATCGCTTCCTTACATCCCTGTTTAACCGCCTCTTCAAAGGCTAGGATATTACCGAGAAGGTTCAAGCTTTTAATATCGCAATTAAGCCACCGTTTATCTTCAATAATACAGACTTCAGCACCTGACTCCATCAGTACAACAGGACGTTCAGATTCTCTTGTATAAGCGATAAAGGTCGGTACCACCTCTTTACCTGGAAAAGCATGATTCCGCGGTGAAACCCCCCGTGTAAATTGCAGATAAACAGTACCGGTAGTCAGCTCATTTTTAAGAACCAATTCCTCAATAATCTCCTTAAGGCGTTTCGGACTGTAGGGTATCTCTATGCCGATCTTTTGTGCGCTTGCAAACAGACGCCTGCTATGCCCTTCCCACGCAAATAGCTTTCCATTATAAATCCGTATAACCTCGTAGATACCATCCCCAAATTGATACCCACGATCTTCTATATCGATGGCAATTGTTTCTCTTTTCGAAAGGGCGCCATTGTGAACAATATAATCCATTTCCCCCAACTCCCCTTGTGATAGATTATCTTGTTAATTCATAGATAGCTTGTGCATACATAGCTGTTGCTTTTAATAAATCGTCAATCAAGATATATTCGTCTTTTTGATGAGCTACATCTTCTCTCCCCGGAAATAAAGGGCCAAAGGCAACCGCATTTTTCAGCGCACGCGCATACGTCCCACCGCCAATTGCCAATAGCTCAGGTTCTTCCCCTGTGTGCTCGTGATAAATTTTTTGCAATGTTTTAACCAATTGGCTATTTGCATCCACATGGTGAGGTCCCAAATGGGTTTTTATAGTGGCAGTAAATTGATGCTTATCAGCGATTTGCTCAATCGTTTTCCATCCATTCTCAAAATCATATGTCACAGGATAGCGCATATTGAAGGCAATCTTACCTAATTCTCCATTTCTATACGTAATAATTCCATAATTAATGGTTAAATCACCGGTAATATCATCCGAATAAGCTACACCAAGTTTTCTTCCTCTGGACTCACTGCTCAGATAATGATGAATGAATTCAAAAAATGCACGGTCATCCCCTCGTAAAGGCATGGTGAATAGAAAATCCGCCAGCTTAAGACCTGCATTAAGTCCAAGATCAGGCTCCATACCATGGACAGATATCCCTTCCATCGTTAAGATGACCGCATTATCTAACACGGAATATGTACCTTTTAAATTATGCTCTTTCAAGTACTTTGCAAATTTTTCTTCCCACTCTTTCGCCTCATCGGAGTTAAGAGAAATAGTTGCTTTAGCTGCCTCTGGCACCATATTAAAACGCTGGCCTGCTTCAAAGCTTTTCACAACAAAGGATTCAGCCGGTATACTTTTTGATTTCATATCCATTGTGAAATCTGCAATTCCCTTTTCTGCATAGATAATCGGAAAATCAGCATCCGGCACGAACCCTACCGTTGGCATTTCTTCTTTTTCAAAATAATAATCCATACAGCGCCAGTCACTTTCTTCATCCGTGCCCAAAATCAATCGAACTCTTTTATTTAAATCGATGCCCATTTCTTTAATGATCTTCATCGCATAATAGGCAGCCATCGTTGGTCCTTTATCGTCGATTGCGCCACGCGCAAATATTTTCCCATCCCGAATTTCAGCTGAATAAGGGTCGCTTGTCCAGCCCTCTCCCTCAGGCACTACATCCAAATGTCCAAGTATACCCAGCAGCTCATCTCCGTTTCCCATTTCCAAGTGAGCCCCATAGTTATCAACATTTTTAGTAGTAAAACCGTCTTTTTCTCCAAGCTGAAGCATAAAATCAAGCGCTTCCTTTATTCCAGGACCAAAAGGAATATCAGTAGTTGATGCAGATTCATCCAGTGTACTTTTAATTCGAAGCAATTTCTGGGTATCGGCAATCAAATCATTTTTTCTCAATCCCACTTCTTTTTGCCAATTAAAATCCATAAAAGTGACCCTCATTTCTTTGTCATATCATTTATCGTTATTATATCGAATTTCAGCATGATTAGCATTTTTTGTTGAACCACATGACTGTGCCGTTCATATTTTATAGTGTAATAAATAAAATATTTCGTATTGCTGTCATAGTGCCTGTATCGCAAAAATAGATATAGTTAAGCGAATTTTCATTTTATTTTATTGGAAAATATGGATTTAAAATTTAGAGAGGGGTATTATAGTACTAGAAGGACTTGTATTTTGAAGTCCTAAAAAAGGAGTGCTGTATAGGTGATAACTTAGTTAAGTGGGATGGTTAACAGCCTTTATACCTTGCAGGTTGGAATGTTGCCATTGGAAACTATCCATAAGGAGTGGTTTTTTGAAACCTTCAACAAACCGTATGCTTACCAGAATTAAGTCCATTTATATGTTCATCGTCCGCAACGGCACGGTAACAACCCAAGAATTAGTGGATGAATTTGGAATTACTCCACGCACCATTCAGAGGGACTTAAATGTGTTGGCTTATAACGAACTTGTTGTCAGCCCCAGTCGTGGAAAGTGGACCACCACTCAAAAGAAAGTTAAATTAACCTCGTAATGATTTAAACAGTTTTTCCTACAAAAAGAAGACCGCTTTTTAACGGTCTTCTTTTTCCGGAGTACGTGTATTCAATAGGTTGATCTCTTCTTCAGTCATTTCTCTGTACTCTCCTGTTTTCAAGCTCTCATCCAACTCAAGCTCGCCCATCTTAATTCTTTTCAAATACACTACTTTTTTTCCTACAGCTTCAAACATCCGTTTAACCTGATGATATTTTCCTTCTGTTATGATGACTTCTATTTCAGATCTTGGACCACTTGTAAGAATCCTTAATTTTCCCGGTTTCGTTACATATCCATCATCCAATGTAACTCCCTTAGCAAACTGTTCAATATCTTCCTCGGTTACAATCCCCTGAATAACTGCGTAATAGGTTTTAGGAACATGTTTTTTGGGAGCAAGCACCTCATGAGCAAGCTGCCCATCATTTGTAAGAACCAACAGCCCTTCAGTATCCCGATCCAGCCTTCCAACAGGGAATGGTTTTTTACTTGCATCTTCAGGTTCCAATAAATCAAGCACCGTTTTCAGCCTGTCATCTTCTGTGGCAGATATGTATCCGGCCGGTTTATTCATTAACAAATAAATGTATTCCTTATAGTTGACTTGCTCTCCATAAACGGTAATTACATCCTCATCCGGATTGACATGCTTTTTAGCATCGCTTATTTTTACATCATTACAAAGAACTGCCCCTGATTTAAGTAATTGTTTAACCTCTTTCCGGCTTCCATAACCGGAGTTAGCCAATAATTTATCAATTCTCATCCTAAAATCACCCATTTTCCTTTTTTGAATAGACTAATGCTGAATATAAATTGAAGGAGTGTTCTAAATTTATGGATTATCAACAACAACCCTCTAACGAACAAGATGATAGACAATTGCCACAGCCAGCCGGTTTTCCTGGACCAGGAGGCCTATTTCCTGGCTTAGGTGGAGTTAATGCCCGTATAGATCGGCTTGAAAACCGCTTTGAACGTCTGGAGCGCCAATTTGAACGCCTTGATCGACGTGTATCCCGCATTGAACGAGCACTTGGAATGCGATACTAATTATGAGAATGGCCTGCTTTAAATAATAAGCAGGCCTTAAAGTTAAACTTTCACATTTTAATTTGATTAATTCCCTCTCGTGAAACGGCTCAATTTTAGCTTGCGCAATAGTCCATCCGTTCGCTCTCCAAAAATGACATGTAATAGACCACTTTTAATGGATAAGAAAAAGTAGATTAGGACCCCGACTGGAACAGTAATCGCCACCCTGAAAACCGCATCCATCTGACCTTTTGAACCTATCCAGGAAGACAGGACCTGATCCAGACTCCATACAACCAAGGCCATAACCCCAGCAAATATGAGTGATAATAATCCCCTTCTCAGCACAGATTTTATTCGATAACCAGTAAAGTAATAAATTACATATAAATTAATAAGTGTACTGACCGTATATCCAATTGCAGTCGCATAAACTGCCCCATTCGTTTCAAACATTTTTATAAACGGAATATTAAGGCTCAGTTTTATTAATATCCCAGTCAATAAACTAAGGACTGTAAAACGCTGCTGGCTTATTCCCTGCATGATTGCAGCTGTAACAGAAAATAAAGCAAATAGAATAGCAACCGGTGCATAAACTTTCAATACTTCTGACCCTAAATCAAGAAATCCATAAAACGATCCATATACGCTCTCAGATAAAACACTGATTCCTACAACTGCCGGTATCAAAATAAACAGCAAAGTTTGGAACGTTTCTGTTAATTGTTGTTTGTATAGCTTCCAATTCTTTTCAACAAACGATTTCGTTACACTAGGAACAATGGACAACGAAAAGGCTGTAGCAAGTGTCATTGGAATAAGGACAAGCTTTTGAGTCGATACATTTAAAACACCAAAAGCCACATCTGTTGTTGCCTTTTCTCCAATTGATACCATCGCTCTGTTAAAAGTAACCGTATCAACTAACTGGAATAGAGGCATAGCCAAACCAACAAAAATAAATGGTATTGAGGAAACAATGATTTCTTTATAGATCTCTTTAAGAGATATATCTATTTCATTTTTACTTTCGCTCAAAAGTTTATCGAGATGACGTTTCCGCTTTTTCCAATACCATAAGAGAACAAGAAATCCGAAAACCGCTCCAATAAAGGCTGAAAATGTTGCCACACTCATAGCCTGTACGACATCTCCGCCCATTAAATTCAGGACAATATATGCACCGCCCAGCAGGAATATAATTCGTGCTATCTGCTCGATAACCTGGGAAACAGCTGTCGGCCCCATTGACTCATTTCCTTGAAAGAACCCACGCAATATACTTTGCGAAGGTACAAGGATCAGAGCAAAGCTAACAGCCCGTATAACCGATGTAACATCCTCAACGGAAAATTTTTGCGTATCCATCATGGCAGCCAATCCAGGGGCGCTAACATACATAATGAGAAAAGCCGAAATCCCCGTTAACATCATTATTTTTCGGCTTGATTCAAATAGCTTACGCCCAACTGCATATTCACCCATTGCATTATATTTGGCCACAAATTTGGCCACCGCGAGGGGAATCCCTCCCGTTGATATACTGATGAAAATCGTATAGGGGATATACGCAAAGCCGTATAACGCCATTCCTTCTTTGCCGACAATTTGATTAAAAGGAATAACATAAAACAATCCGAGTATTTTCGATAAAACCATACCAACTGTTAGAATAAAAGTGCCTCTAATAAGTTTCGATGACATGTAACAATCCCTTTCACTCTTTCCCTTAACCTGTAAGAAATATATTTTCATGAGTCTTTTTGTTTATTTGTTCACTATTCTGTAGTTTACTCTTTTCTATCCTTTTTGACAATTGAACTTCAATTTGTTTACGACTTTTGCCTTATTCATAAAATCACTTATAATAGAACATATTAGCATGTTTTAGAAAAGAGATGGAATAATGAAATACGATGTAATAATTATAGGCGGAGGCCCCTCCGGTTTAATGGCTGCCATAGCAGCTGCAGAAAACGGCGCTTCCACCTTATTAATAGATAAAGGATCCAAGCTTGGCCGAAAGCTGGCCATTTCAGGCGGAGGCCGATGCAATGTCACAAACCGTCTGCCGATTGATGAGATTATCAAGCATATTCCCGGTAATGGCAAGTTCCTGTACGGTGCATTCTCTGAATTTGATAATGAGGGAATTATTTCTTTCTTTAAGAAACTGGGAGTTGAATTAAAAGAGGAAGATCACGGAAGAATGTTTCCAGTTAATGACAAAGCTCAATCCGTTGTGGATGCAATGATGAATCGTTTGAAGCAATTGGGTACCGATATACGCACAAACTCACCTATAGCTGATGTTTTGTATGATTCAGGGAAAGTAATTGGCGTTCGGACACAAACAGGCGAAACGATCGAAGCTGACTCCGTTGTCATTGCTGTTGGCGGTAAATCCGTTCCTCACACCGGGTCAACCGGTGATGGCTATGCTTGGGCGGAAAAAGCTGGACATACTGTTACAGAGCTATTCCCAACTGAGGTTCCGCTCACGTCAGCTGAAAATTTTATCAAACAGAAAACATTACAGGGTCTTTCACTTCGCGATGTCGCAATCAGCGTAATGAATCCTAAAGGAAAACCATTAATTACCCATCGTATGGATATGATTTTCACACATTTTGGTCTATCAGGTCCAGGTGTCCTGCGATGCAGCCAATTTGTTGTAAAGGCCCTCAAAAAATGGAATCTTAAAGAGGTCGTTGTCCAAATTGACGCGCTCCCTGATTTAAATGAAGAACAGGTATTCCAACAGATTATTAAAATTATTAAATCGGATGACAAAAAAGCTGTCAAAAACAGCTTAAAAGGTTTAGTGCCTGAAAGATATTTATTATTTTTACTGGAGCGTAACCAGATTGACCCTTCTTCCCAGGGGGCAGTCATCGCCCATGAGAAATGGCGTTCTTTAAGCAAAGATATTAAAAAATTCCCTGTCCGTGTTAATGGAACACTTTCTTTAGAGAAAGCATTTGTGACTGGCGGAGGAGTATCGGTTAAAGAAGTTGAACCAAAAACAATGGCCAGTAAATTCATGAATGGCTTATATTTCTGCGGAGAAATTTTGGACATTCACGGATATACGGGCGGCTATAATATCACTTCAGCTTTGGTAACCGGCCGTTTAGCAGGATTAAATGCTGCAGCAAAGAATAATTTCCTGGCATAAGAAAGGATGGTATAAGTGCAGGATATAGCCCAAACGATAAAAAACAATAAGCTGTTTTCGCCGCTTATTTACATGTTGTTTTTCATCTATTTAGCCATCCTTTCCTATCTTTTGTTTTTTGGATACTACAGACAAGAAGACAGGATAGAATCTTATAATCTTGTTCCCTTTAAAACAATCAATATGTATATTACGTTTGCTGATTACTTCAAATTTAAAATATGGTTTTCGAATCTATTCGGTAATATTATCGCTTTTATGCCATTTGGATTTTTTCTGCCAATCGCCTTTAAAAAGCTGAGAAATTTACTGATTATCACATTTCTGTCCTTCTTGTTTTCTTTATTTGTGGAGACGATGCAGCTTACCTTCCATGTCGGTGGATTTGATGTAGATGATATTCTATTAAATACAATCGGCGGTTTCTTTGGCTACATGGTTTTCAAGCTCATGTATAAGCTTTTCAAAAAACCCGTAACCTAATAAGTTCAAACCTAAAAAAGTGGAGAAACAAGTTTGTTTTCTCCACTTTTTTTACTATATTCAATTGTAATTTTAGCTGTAACGATTGAGGTAGAAAAATTAAATTCATCAACCTATGGATTATTTCTTAGTTATTCCGCTTCATCTGGGAATAGACTTGTTCCTTGTAAATATGAACTAAGAATTAATTTTACCCACAATGATAACTACTCATTTTTTATAGATAACCATTGCGCTAAAACAATAGATTTGGTCTTCCTCATCCTCTTCACCGAAAGCTGCTATATTATATTTTATATCTACAATGCTATCCTCATCTATTTTTCCGAGAAAATGATTCATCCCTTTTTCCAGATCTTTTTCATGTTCATAATCAAACATTTTTACTTGGATCACGGCAAAGACTCCTCCTGTTTTTATCTATCTTTGCCAGACTTTTATATTTTTATACTATTCAGAATACCATTTCCCCTTGCCAATGCATCATACCGCCCTCCATTGAGGCTGTCTTATATCCCTTCTCCTGCAGAAAATAAGCCACATTTTCACTTCTTACTCCTGCATGACAGATTAGAATATACTCCGTTTCTTTATCAAGCTCATCAAGCCGATCGGGTATTTCTCCCATTCTCATATGAATAGCACCTGGTACCATGCCATTTATAACTTCATAATCCTCCCGTACATCAATGATGGATAATTCCTCTCCATTTTCAATTCTGATCTGCAGCTCTTCCGGTTGGATAATTTTTATTTCTTCCATCTCCATTTTCCCCCTTTATAAAAAAGCCGTCTTACGTTTTAGTAAACGTAAGACGGCCACACTTGTTAGTTTGCAACGATATTTACTAATTTTCCTGGAACAGCAATAACCTTACGGATTGTTTTACCGTCAATTTGCTCCTGGACCTTTCCATTCTCCATTACGATTTTTTCCATTTCTTCTTTCGTAATGCCGGCAGGCACCTGAAGTTTTGCTCTCATTTTACCATTTATTTGAATGACAATTTCAATTTCATCATCAACCAATTTGGACTCATCATATGCAGGCCATGAAGCATAGGCAAGTGTTTCATTGTTGCCAAGTCTGCTCCAAAGTTCTTCACTGATATGAGGGCAAATAGGTGACAAGAGCTTCACGAATCCTTCCATATATTGAATTGGAAGGATTTCCGCTTTATACGCTTCATTAATAAACACCATCATTTGAGAAATAGCTGTATTAAAATGAAGTGCTTCCAAATCTTCAGTTACCTTTTTAACCGTTTGATGATAGATTTTCTCAAGGTGAGTATCATTGGATTCAGTGATCTTATCATTTACTGTACCGTCATCGGTAATAAACAATCTCCAAACACGGTCAAGGAAACGTCTGGAACCATCAAGTCCGTTTGCAGACCAAGCAATGGATGCATCAAGCGGTCCCATGAACATTTCATAGAGACGAAGAGTATCCGCACCATGGCTTTCTACGATATCATCCGGATTTACTACATTCCCTTTGGATTTACTCATTTTTTCGTTATTTTCTCCAAGTATCATTCCTTGGTTAAATAGCTTTTGGAAAGGTTCCTTTGTAGGAACAACACCAATATCATACAAGAATTTATACCAGAATCTCGCATAAAGCAAGTGAAGTACAGCATGCTCTGCTCCGCCAATATACGTATCTACTGGCATCCAATGCTTAAGCTTTTCAGGATCAGCAATCGCCTTTGGATTTTTCGGATCGATATAGCGCAGGAAGTACCAGCAGCTGCCCGCCCATTGAGGCATCGTGTTTGTCTCACGTCTTCCTTTACGGCCGTTCTCATCTACTACATTTACCCACTCTTCAATGTTGGCAAGAGGAGATTCACCTGTACCGGATGGTTTAATTTCAGTTGTTTTCGGAAGCATAAGCGGGAGCTCAGATTCAGGTACAGCTGACATAGTACCGTCTTCCCAATGAATAATTGGGATAGGCTCTCCCCAGTAACGCTGACGAGAGAAGTTCCAGTCACGCAAACGATAGGTTACTTTCTTCTCACCAATTCCTTGTTCTTCAAGCCAATCAATCATTTTGCTAATTGCTTCTTCTTTATTCAAGCCATTCAAGAATTCAGAGTTTACATGTTCTCCTTCTCCTGCATAAGCTTCTTTTTCAATATTTCCGCCCGCTACAACTTCACGGATTGGCAAATCAAATTTCTTAGCGAATTCATAGTCACGTTCATCATGAGCCGGAACTGCCATAATTGCACCTGTACCATAGCTCATCAATACATAATCAGCAATCCAGATCGGAATCTCTTCCCCATTTGCCGGGTTGATTGCATATGCTCCTGTGAATACACCTGTTTTCTCTTTAGAAAGCTCTGTTCTCTCAAGATCGCTCTTAGATTGAATTTCCTTTTTATACGCTTCAACTGCTTCTTTTTGCTCTGCTGTTGTAATTTTATCCACAAGCGGATGCTCTGGTGACAGGACAGAATATGTTGCCCCGAACAAGGTGTCAGGACGTGTCGTGAATACCGTGTAGGATTCGTTCGTACCTTTAATCTTAAAAGTTACAGATGCTCCCTCAGAGCGTCCGATCCAGTTACGCTGCATATCCTTAATGCTTTCAGGCCAATCCAATTCATCCAAATCCTCAATCAAACGATCTGCATAAGCCGTAATTTTCAAAATCCATTGGCGCATAGGCTTACGGATAACCGGATGTCCGCCCCGCTCACTTTTCCCATCAATAACTTCTTCGTTAGCCAAAACTGTTCCGAGTGCCGGACACCAGTTAACCGGTATTTCAGCCATATAGGCAAGTCCTTTTTCATATAGCTTTAAGAAAATCCACTGCGTCCATTTATAGTACTCTGGGTCGGTTGTATTGATTTCCCTGTCCCAGTCATAGGAGAACCCAAGTGATTTAATCTGACGTGTGAATGTACCGATATTTTTAGCTGTAAACTCTTCCGGATCATTTCCTGTATCAAGAGCATATTGCTCGGCAGGCAATCCAAATGCATCCCAGCCAATTGGATGAAGGACATTATATCCCTGCATACGTTTCATGCGAGATAGAATATCTGTTGCTGTATATCCTTCAGGATGCCCTACATGAAGGCCGGCTCCTGATGGATAAGGAAACATATCCAAAGCGTAAAATTTACGCTTCCCTACATGATCAGTCGTTTTGAATGTTTTGTGTTCTTCCCAATAAGATTGCCATTTCTTTTCAATCTCTACATGATTGAAACTCATCCTAATTCCTCCTACATGGTTCAAAATTGCTGTGCTTAAAAGCTTAAAACAATAAAAAAAGCCACTCATCCCTAATAAGTAGGGACGAGAGGCTTGTTATTAACTTCCCGCGGTACCACCCTGATTGATGCAGTAAATATGCATCCGGCTCGACTCTTTAACGCAGATGTACGGCAAACCTTACTCTTAGTTCAGGCTTGCAACTCCAGGGTGAGTTCATAATGTGTCCTGTTGACTTGCAGCGACCGTCAACTCTCTAAAAAGAACAACAATTACTACTAATCCCTCTCAAAGTTATTCATATGATTCAAAAAATATATACATTCATTGTATGTAAATCCGCTAAAAAGTTCAAGTCAATTTAGACTGTTTTTTCAATCATTGACAAATATAGCATCGATTATACAGGTTTGATAAAAATTTATGTGTGATTGGCGAGGGAAACTGGGGGCTGGATTAATCTCAATTTTGGCCGGATTAATCCTTTATTTGGCTGGATTATGGGCATATCCGGCTCTATTCCTTTGTCGATTGGCTGGATTCCTCTCATTTTGCTGATCTACTCACTCATCTGGCTGAATTAGTCTTTCATCCGGCTGGATTCTCCGCCGCATTCATTATCCCCATAACTCACTTGTATACAAATAAACCAACAAGCACAGCCATATAGACTGTGCCTGCTGGTTTATTTGTATTGCTTTGGATGAACTGTTGCTTTAGTTTGTTGGCCTCCAGATGCTTCGTTCATCTTTTTAGCCTTCTTTATAATATCTTGATCTTCACCGGCCTCGATATCTTGATTATTAATGCCATTCGAGTCTTTTGTTCAGGGTTGTTATGTTAGAACGTCTCCGCATAGTGAATACCCCTTAGCGTCTGCGAACAACCATTGCATGCTGAATATCCTGAACCTGTATTTTCATACGGTTCAACATATCACGCTGTTGATCATTTGCACTATGATCCATTGCTTCTAACTCATTAAATGAATTTTCCAATCTGACCAATGCCTCAGTATATCCTGCTTCATTGTAATGCTCCTGTTTTGCAGACTCCTTATATTGCTCTTCTGCGAATTCAATTGCATTAGTACATCGCTCCATACACTCACCCATGGATTTTCGTGTAGCCAAAGATACCCTCTCCTTTTTTCATTGGATTGGTTTACAAAAGCTCATCCATTATCCATTATGCCCCTTTGAAATTGAAAAGATTAATGATTTTTAAATAGCTGCTAATAATAGTCAATTGGAAAGTATACATCAGCATGGTAAAATGGAGTTTATGTTCTTGAAATCTAAACAGGGGGTTTTTGTAATGAAACAGGTTAACCCTTTTCAATATGCTAGTGACGACAAACGTTATCATACATGGAATTATCATCTCCGCAATCAATTTGGTCACAAGGTATTTAAAGTAGCTCTTGATGGTGGATTTGATTGTCCAAATCGTGATGGCACGGTAGCTTTTGGTGGCTGTACATTTTGCAGTGCCGCTGGATCCGGTGATTTTGCCGGCAATCGTGCTGAAGATCTGCAAAAACAATTTGCCGATATAAAAGCAAAAATGCACCAAAAATGGAAGGACGGCAAGTATATGGCCTATTTCCAGGCTTATACAAATACCCATGCACCAGTCGAGGTGTTACGGGAAAAATTCGAAACCGTCATGAACGAGGAAGGTGTAGTCGGATTATCCATTGCCACTCGTCCAGACTGTCTGCCTGATGATGTTGTAGAATATTTAGCTGAATTAAATGAACGTACTTACCTGTGGGTTGAGCTTGGTCTGCAAACTGTTCACGAGAAAACAGCTAATATCATAAACCGTGCACATGATTATCCAACCTATGTAGAGGGAGTAAACAAACTTCGGAAACACGGTATACGCATTTGCAGCCATATTATTAATGGATTGCCGCTTGAAACTCCAGAAATGATGATGGAGACAGCTAAAGAAGTTGCTAAACTGGATGTACAGGGAATTAAAATTCACCTATTGCATCTCTTAAAGGGCACTCCAATGGTAAAACAATACGAAAAAGGAATGCTGGAATTCCTTTCGTTAGATGAATATGTCAATCTTGTCTGTGATCAGTTGGAGATCCTTCCGCCTGAAATGATTGTCCATCGTATTACCGGTGACGGTCCGATTGATTTGATGGTTGGACCAATGTGGAGCGTTAATAAATGGGAAGTATTAAATGCTATCGATGCTGAATTAAAGCGTCGCAATAGTTATCAAGGTAAATTTTATGTGCCAAGTAAGGATGCTGTCATAAATGAAGCTTGATCGTATCCTTCCCTTCGCAAGACTATTGCTTGAAAAAGCAGTTAAACCTGGTGATATAGCCATTGATTGTACGATGGGCAATGGGCATGACACCGTATTTTTAGCAAATTTAACTGGTCCGGATGGACATGTATACAGCTTCGACATTCAGGAATCTGCCTTGCAAAAAACGGAAGAGAGACTGATGACAAATGAGCTTCAGGAGCGGGTAACACTAATTCATGCAGGTCATGAGCGTTTACAGGAATTTATCCCAACTGGCAAATCTGTTACAGGCGCAATCTTTAATTTAGGCTATTTGCCTGGCGGCGATAAAGAAATTATTACAACCGCTCCTACTACGATTCAGGCTGTAACGTCATTACTCAAAATTATGGAGCCTGAAGGCATCATAGTTCTTGTCATCTATCACGGTCATCCCGGCGGAGACATTGAACGTGACGAATTAATCAAATTCGTTACAGAGCTTCCACAGGATACGGCCCATGTGCTGGAATACCGATTTATGAATCAAAAAAACAATCCGCCATTTATTATCGCTATCGAAAAACGTTAAAAAAGTGTGAGCTTATGGATGCTCACACTTTTTATATATAATCATTTAAAGTTCTCAGGGGTAAAAAAGATCTGCGGTGTTCCCGTAATAGGATGAGGGCGACTTACCAAATCTACCTCGTATACAGATGAAAGCAATGTTTCATCATAAAGTAAATCTATTCCACCCTCCGCCACCTTCCTTCCATCCTTAAGCAAAGCACATCTATCTGCATATAAAGCTGCCATGTTTAAATCATGGAGGATGGCGACAATCGTCAGCCCATTTTGAAGCTGGAGCCTCTTTAATAAATTTAACAATTCGATTGTATGCTTTACATCCAGATGATTTGTAGGTTCATCGAGAAACAGGAGCTTTGGCTGCTGGGCCAAAGCCTTTGCTAAAAGGACACGTTGCTTTTCCCCTCCGCTTAATGACGAAAAGTATGTATACTTAAATTTCAGCGTGTTTGTCTGAGCAAGACACTCATCAACAATTGCGTAATCCTCACTACGGTAATGATTAAAAAATCCCTTCTCCTGATAAGGATACCTGCCTAATAGTACGATTTCTTCCACCGTAAAATCTATACCCACCATATGTTCCTGACTTAACACGGCAGCAATTTTAGCCAATTCTCCGGTTTTATAGGATGAGGTCCTTTTCCCATTAATGATTGAAGTCCCTTCTTTATATTCCATTTTTCCCAATATACTTTTAATCAATGTCGTCTTACCGCTTCCATTTGGACCAAGAAGAGCAAAAAATTCTCCGCTCTCAACCTTAATAGATAAGTCCTGAAGCACTTGCTTATTTTTATGATAGCCTGCACTGAGGCTCCCTACGGTTAACATGTCAAATTCCTTCTTTTTATGCGTTCTTTAATCAGTAAGATTGTAAATACAGGTGCACCGATTAAGGCAGTAATGACACCGATTGGTAATTCCTGCGGGTTGATAATCGTACGTGCAATCAAGTCAGCCAATACGAGATATCCACCTCCAATAATCATGGATAATGGCAGTAAGTGGCGATGATCAGCACCAGCAAGAAGGCGAACAAGATGTGGAATAACCAGTCCAACAAAGCCAATAGCTCCTGATACGGCAACTGCTGCACCCGTTAATAGTCCAGCCCCGATAATAATGATTATTTTCTTTCGTTTCACATCGATACCATTATATTGAGCGGATTGATCTCCAAGAGCCATCCCATTTAGTTCACGATAATGATATAAAATTATGGAAGCTCCTATAATAAAAAAGGGAATCAATATACTGACGTGTCCCCAATTTTTCATAGCCACACTGCCCATCAGCCAGTTTAATACTTCCCTCATTTGATCTCCTGAGGATAGCGCAATGATAAGTGAGACCACAGCGCCAATGAATGAATTCATAATTATACCGGCTAAAATAATGGTCTCATTTGCATAGGTAACACTAGCTGCCTTTGTAATACCAAATACAATAAACAAGGTTATAAAACTAAACACGATTGCAACAAGCGGCAATGTGAACTGACCAAAAAGAGCAAATTCGATATTAAAGAATAGAACAATCACTGCCCCAACCGATGCACCGGAAGAAATTCCAATAGTATATGGATCAGCGAGTGGATTTTGCAAAAGCCCCTGAAAGGCAGCACCGGCAAGTGCCAGTGAGGCACCCACAAATAAAGCGATTAATACCCGGGGTAATCGTATATTCCAAATAATCATTTCTATATTTTTTGGACCGGTATAGAAGGATTCCTGGCCGGTCACGTTCTTCAAGAGAATCCCAAGAATATCTTTAAATGACATGTCCACGCTGCCTATAAACAGGCCGAGCAACGCAGCGAGCAGCAAAAACAGGATACTCCCAAAATAAATACCGGTTGTTCTATTTTTATTATTCATAACTTATACTTCAATTCCTCTTTACTCCTGGCGGCGAACCTCGGATTATTCATGCACTTTAAAACAAGATTATAAGCTACAACACATAAAAAATCCTTAGCTCAGGATGGTATTGAGCTAAGGATTCACTTTTTCACGCCTGTGAATACAATAAGCCTACTTTTCCCTCCGAAAAATAAGTACTAAAACTCTAAAAGCAGGTTTCCTGGCTTTTACTAAATCAGACTTGTGATTTAGTAAGTACAGTAGCGGGGGCTGCAACGGATTTGAACCGTTTTCCCTTTTACCCTCGTGTACCGAGGCACTTTTAAAGTGATTTATTAGATTTTATTCTTATTCTAATAGATTGATTGACTAATGGCAAATCCACTATTATTTCAACAGTTCTTTGGCAATTAATCTGAAGGAGTTTTCTTTAGCCTCGTATGAATGGGTGATTGTCACAAGCATAATTTCATCTGTAAAGAAGCGTTCACTCAGCTCTCTAATTTTTTCTCCAATCATTTTAGGAGAACCGATAATCATCTTGCTTCTGTTGTAATCAATCCGAGCTTTCTCAAACTGCGATAATGACATTTCATGAATTTCTTTTGGGTGAGGTGTTCCCTCTCTTATAATTCCCTGTGAAAGAAACAGCATCGATAAATCCAATGAACCAGCCAGATATTCTGCCTCTTCGTCCGATTCCGCACAAACTGTAAATACAGTAACCATACCTGATGGATTCTGTACTAACTCTGTAGGTCGAAATGCTTCATGGTAATGCTTCATATTTTCTTCAGCATATTCACTGTTAATAAACAAAGCAAAATTATAGGGTATACCCTTATGAGCTGCAAGAGCTGCGCTAGATGAACTAGATCCAAGCATCCACAATTCCGGCGGAGATGTAATGGTAGGTGTCGCCGATAACCCATATAGAGGATGCAATTCCGGTATTTGATCATAGAGATACCAGGATAACTCATCTACCTGGTCAGGAAAACGATGCAGTTCCTGTACTCTCCCCTCCTGCAACGCTCGCGTTGCTCTTGGCATCCCTCCAGGAGCCCTGCCGATTCCCAAATCTATTCTTCCTGGAGCTAAACCAGATAATACTCTGAAGTTTTCAGCTACTTTATAAGCACTGTAGTGAGGCAGCATAACACCGCCTGTTCCAACTCTTATTTTATCTGTTTGAGCAGCAATCCATGTTGCCAATATCTCAGGGGAAGATCCTGCCAAGCCTTGACTATCATGATGCTCGCTGACCCAAAATCTTGAGTATCCCCACTCCTCAGCCAATTTTGCCAGTTTGACCGTATTAGCAAGTGCCTGCTCTGAAGGCTCTCCAACAGAGCGCGGTGACTGGTCTAGAATACTTAATTTCACCATTTTGCTCCATCCCCTTAGTATTGAATGCTAGACTCGCCTATTCTTTTTCATTCTCTTAAACGCATGATACAGCTTACTATTCCAATAAAAGAAATACGCTGAACGGCCACCCAGGCTTAACATTTTTTTAGTATATTGCTTAACCGACAACTGGTCTTTCACCTTGGAATCGGCTAGATAAATACCCAATAATCCCTGGTTAATCATGCTGTGGAACTTGCTGTCCGGTATTTTTGTGACATCTAAATTGGCTTTTTCAACAAAATAACAAAGTCTATCAATCAGTTGCTCTTCCGTTTCGTAATAAAAACAGAAATTTAAATCGTCGCCTTGGCGATCCTCCTCCTGATCAATAAAATAGTCCAACATAATATGCAATCCTTGCACATAAGGAAAATAAGATTCATATATGTCTTTCCCCAAATGTTCAGTAAAATTATCACGCACTGCATATGAAACTAAACAAAAGATGCCCAGAGTAGATCCTGCACAAGCACTGAATTCATACCATGACAAACCTTCTGGAAGCTGCTGTTTATTTTCATTGAACCAGGTTTCTAATCTATGTACCCGTTCTTCCCACGTAACATGCTTATGTATTTGTAAATCACAATAAAAGGTGCAAAGCTTTTTCAAAAAAGGCTCGATATGTTGATAATGCACCATATTTGAAAGAACAGATTGACAGGTTTTTACTAACTCGACTAAATACCCGCCATCTTCCTGCTCCTCTCTGAGTTCATAATAATTTCTCGTCAGGGCCTCCGGATTAAGAGCATCCTTCATAGATTGATGCAATAGCGTAAAATCATTAGGATCAAGTGAGGTACTGCGGTCACATAGATTATCAAGATAATCACTGATTGTTTGATACGCAACAATAAATCGAATGACATCATCTTTTTTTTCACCTGCTGCGAGAGCTAATATAGAACCACCCTCGCAATGAAAAGTTTTGTGGGCAATACTGGATAAGGCCTGTGTACGCAGCTCTTCATTAGGGATTTTTTCTGCCTTTGCCTGCCAACTCGCGAGTTCCCGATGAACAACTGGAAATACATTTCTGTATACATTCTTTACTAAGCTGATATCACTAGTGGGTAATTTCATTTGTGTCCCATCTCCTAACCCCTTAAACGATATACCCTATATTGCG
Organism: Pradoshia sp. Z4_20; assembly: GCF_058216035.1. Lineage (NCBI taxonomy): Bacteria > Bacillati > Bacillota > Bacilli > Caryophanales > Bacillaceae > Pradoshia > Pradoshia sp. Z4_20. The sequence continues at coordinate 33,968 of NZ_JBZAJD010000009.1, read as the reverse complement.
CAATCTCGCTTCAATAAAGCTCTTTGCATATAGAAATACATCTTCTCTCTCTGGCTCATTAAATATTTCATGATACAGCTTAGGCCATTCTTTATAATGCTTTTCGGATGCCGGAAAGTAGTTAAACCATTCTCTAACCATAGCCTTGTCCACTATTTTGTCGTCCCCTGCCTGCATAACAAGAACAGGAATATCCGGGAAATCCTCATCAAAATCAAAGGCATCCTTCATAGCTGAAATTAATTCACGATACCATCTGACTGATACACTTGTGATGTAGAGTGAATCGTTCAAATCAAATTCAATAACTTCTGGATTTCTCGTTGCCATTTCAACCGTTAATCCTGAAGGTTTTTTATATGTAGGATAAACAAGATTTAAAACCTTTGACATGGATTCAAGTAATTTTGGAGGATGAATTAATGTTCCAAAGCATGGTGAAGATAGGATAATACCCGCTAAATTATATTCTTTAAGTTGAAGCATGTTAATGATGATGAGTCCTCCCATGCTATGACCCAGCATGAATACAGGCAAACCAAATGTATAAGCCTCGTTCACCCATGAATCAACCTCATCAATATAATCCTCAAATGAATCAATATGCCCTCGATTTGCACGTGAAGTCATTCCCTGACCTGGCAAATCTCCAATAATTACGTGATACCCTTCTGATAGCCATCTTTCAATTAACCATTTATATCTGCCTGAATGCTCCATGGCGCCGTGAACAATCACGATTACACCATAGGCTTTCCCCTCAGCTTCCCACTTTTTCATAGATGAACTCCTCCTGTATGATGTTTAGCTTTATTTTATTTACACTGTACCGCTTTATATGTACACTTTTATTAACTATCTATTTTACAGTAGAAAACGGAGGTTTTGTAATGAAATTATATCAATATATAGATAAAATTCCTTCCATCGATCAAACTGCTTATTTAGCGGATCATGTAGTTATCAGTGGTGATGTCACAATCGGTGAAAATTCAAGTGTTTGGTTTAACACAGTCATTAGAGGTGATGTCGCTCCTGTGATTATCGGTAAAAATGTTAATATTCAAGATAACTCAGTCCTCCATCAAAGTCCCAACAACCCATTAGTACTGGAAGATAATGTAACGATAGGCCATCAAGTCATTCTCCATAGTTGCCATGTGAAGAAAAATGCTTTGATTGGGATGGGCTCCATTATTCTTGACGGAGCTGAAATAGGAGAAGGTGCCTTCATCGGTGCAGGCAGTTTAGTATCTCAAGGTAAAAAAATCCCACCAAACACACTCGCTTTCGGCAGACCTGCTAAAGTAATTCGTGAATTAACAGATGATGATCGTAAAGACATGGAAAGAATAAATAAGGAATACGCAGAAAAAGCACGCTATTATTCAAGTATACAACCTTTAAAAGAGAATAACTAATTATCATTCCTCATTAGGGTATACTCTTTATTGTATACCCATTCCCTTTATTATTTAGCTATAAATGATACACCTTTTTAAAATCAATTTCAGGAGTAGGATTATGAATACTTTCATTTTGATTTTCATGTTATTTAGTATCATTTCAATCATTTTGGTCCTATGGCGTCAATATCAGCCACTATCTATTTTGATTGTTATCTCTTTGATAGGCACTTTCCTGTATACAGGCTGGAAGGTCTATAACTCAAATTACTCCTTTGCTCATCAAATTAATAATATGATTGATAAGTCAGTAAGCTTAACAACTTCTATTACCAAAGATAATCGACCTGCAAAACCTCCTGCCAAAGATAAAGTACTTCTTGATGTGCCGATCGTTAAACAGCAGCCCGAGCTCCCAAGAGGATGTGAAGTAACCAGCCTGGCTATGCTTCTTCAATATTCCGGATTGGATGCTGATAAATTAAAACTTGCCCAGCAAATAAAAAAAAATCCAGCTAAAATAAAAAAAATAAATGGTGAAATCCATTACGGTGATCCTAATGATGGATTTATTGGAGATATGTATTCAACTAATAAACCTGGCCTCGGAGTGTATCATAAGCCTATAAAAAAACTTGCTGAGCATTATATGCCTGGCAAAATAATCGATTTTACCAATGGAGATTTCAACCAAATCAAAAAGTATCTCTCAACCAATCGGCCAGTCTGGGTTATCATAAATACAGCCTATGAAAAACTGGATCCATCCTATTTCCATACTTGGAAAACACCAAATGGGAAAATATCGATTACTTATAAGGAGCATTCTGTCGTAGTGACGGGATATGATCAGCATTATATTTATTTTAACGATCCCTTAACAGGAATTAAAAATAAAAAAGCACCCTCCGCTGATTTTGAAAAAGCGTGGGTGCAAATGGGAAAACAGGCTATAACCTATAAAGATTAATGGATTGGGTCACTTATCATATCCTTTTCAGCTAATGCCTGGAAAGGATATTTTTCTTCGACATATACAGAGTACCATATCATAAATACCAATACAGTCCATAGTTTACGGCTATTATCCGCTTTACCTGTAACATGATTATTGAACAGATTCATAATGACTTGCTTATCCAGCAAATGATCTGTTTGGCTTTCTTTTATTATTGTAATCGCCCATTCATACATTTCATTTTTTAACCAATGACGGATAGGGACTGGAAAACCAAGTTTCTTACGATTTAATACATGGTCAGGAATGATTCCCTCTGCAGCTTTTCTAAGTATATATTTGGTCGTTCCATGAGCAGTTTTTAAATCAGTTGGAATTCCGGATGCCACCTCAAATACTTTTTTATCAAGGAATGGCACTCGAAGCTCAAGAGAATGTGCCATCGTCATCTTATCAGCTTTTACTAATATATCTCCGCGCAGCCATGTATGAATATCAATATACTGCATTCTGCTCACATCATCATATTCGGGTGTTTCTGCGTAGAACGGATGTGTTATCGCAGTATAATCCAGCTTTGATTTATATAATTTGAATAATTGCCCCTTCTCTTCCTCCATAAACATCTTGGCATTTCCAAGATAGCGTTCTTCAATCGGCGTACAGCCGCGCTCTATAAAACTTTTGCCTTTTACACCTTCAGGCATCATGGCAGCAATTCTTTTTAGCGCTCTTTTCATAAGTACAGGAATTTTATTAAACATGGCTAAGGATTGAGGCTCACGGTAAATATTGTATCCTCCGAATAATTCATCCGCTCCTTCACCTGACAGAACAACCGTTACATGCTTTTGCGCTTCCCTTGCCACGAAATATAAAGGAACACAAGCGGGGTCTGCCAACGGGTCATCCATATGCCACATAATTTTCGGCAGTTCCCTCATATATTCCTGCGGCGATATAATATAGCTGATATTCTCTACCCCAAGCTTGTCAGCTGTTTCTTTAGCTACATCAATTTCACTGAAACCATTCTGTTCAAATCCAACTGAGAATGTTTTAATTCCAGGATGAAATTCTTTAGCTATGGATGCGATGATTGTAGAATCAATTCCACCTGAAAGAAATGAACCAACGGGTACATCACTGCGCATATGCATGCTGATACTGTCATACATCACATCTTGAATTTCTTTAATCCAATCTGGTTCACTGCGCAGAATAGGTTTAAATTCTGCTTTCCAATATTGGCGGATTTCCATAGGTTCTCCAATTTTCTTTGTAAAGCAATGTCCAGGCAATAATTTTTTCACATACTTTGTCATCGTTGCTGGTTCTGGAGTAAATTGAAAGGTAAGATAATGCTGCAGAGACACATGATCCAATTCTTGTTTTTCTATAGCGTGTATAATACTTTTCTTTTCAGAAGCAAAATAGGTCTTATCCCCATCTTCCTTATAAAAAAATGGTTTAATCCCAAATGGATCACGGGCACCAAAAACAGATTTCTCCTGTTTATCCCAAATCACGAACCCAAACATCCCACGAAGCATTTCAACTGCCTTTTCCCCATATTGAACAAATGCCGCCAGGATTACTTCAGTATCTGAATTTGTAGAAAACGCCATGCCTTCCTTTTCCAGCACTACTTTCAATTCCAAGTAGTTGTATATTTCTCCGTTAAAAACAATCCAATAGCGTTCATTTTCATACGTTAAGGGCTGATGTCCACATTCAATATCAATGATGCTTAGTCTTCTGAAACCAAGCTGGATATGTTCATCTATATAATACCCCTCGTCATCCGGCCCTCTATGCGTAATCAAGTCATTCATACTTTTAATTAGTTCTGAATCCTGATTCGCTTGTTGGTGATCATGCATACATCCTACAAATCCACACATTATTATTCACTCACTACCTTTACTTTCGACTGTTTTTCATTTAAAAATATCAAAGAATTAGATTTTAGATATGAGCTAGGGTCCCGACAAAATACGATCCATTATACCCGATTTCATAGTTTCCTAATATTACCATATTTAGACAAAAAAAGAAAGAGGGTTTATCCCTCTTTCTTGAAATGTTTATGCTGTTTATCTTAGATGTTAGCTTCCGTACGCAGTACTTCTACTTTATCAGTTTTCTCCCAAGGAAGATCTAAATCATTACGTCCAAAATGTCCGTAAGCTGCTGTTTGTTTATAAATCGGACGTCTTAAATCAAGCATTTTTATGATTCCTGCAGGGCGCAGATCAAAGTTAGCACGTACTAATTCAATTAATTTTTCCTCTTCAATTTTACCTGTACCGAACGTATCAATGGATATAGATACTGGCTGAGCTACACCAATCGCGTAAGCCAGCTGAACTTCTGCTTTATCTGCAAGACCTGCTGCTACAATATTTTTAGCTACATATCTGGCTGCATAGGCAGCAGAACGGTCTACTTTTGTAGCATCTTTACCAGAGAATGCTCCACCACCGTGACGTGCGTATCCACCATACGTGTCAACAATGATTTTACGGCCAGTCAAGCCTGCATCCCCTTGTGGACCTCCAATAACAAAACGGCCCGTTGGGTTAATAAAATATTTAGTTTGTTCATCAATAAGGTGAGCAGGAACAACCGGTTTAATTACTTGTTCTTTTAAGTCTTTCTTAATTTGATCCAGTGTTGTTTCCGCGTCATGCTGAGTAGAGATTACGATGGTATCAATTCTTACCGGATTTTTATTTTCATCATATTCCACTGTGACTTGTGTTTTTCCATCAGGGCGCAAGTATGGAAGAACTTCTTGTTTACGAACCTCAGCCAGCTTTCTAGATAATTGGTGAGCAAGAGAAATAGGAAGAGGCATTAATTCTTCTGTTTCGTTGCAGGCAAAACCGAACATTAGACCCTGATCTCCCGCCCCAATTGCTTCAATCTCTTCATCTGACATCGTGCCTTCTCTTGATTCCAAAGCTTGGTCTACACCTTGGGCGATATCTGCAGATTGTTCATCAATAGAGGTTAAGACAGCGCATGTTTCTGCATCGAAACCATATTTTGCACGTGTATAACCAATCCCTTTGATTGTGTCACGTACAATTTTTGGAATATCCACATACGTAGAAGTAGTGATTTCTCCCGCTACTAAAACTAATCCAGTGGTAACAGATGTTTCGCAGGCTACCCTTGCATTTGGATCCTTTGCTAATATTTCATCCAAAATGGCATCAGAAACCTGATCGCAAATTTTATCCGGATGACCTTCTGTTACAGATTCTGATGTAAACAAATGTCTCTTATTAGACATGTATATTTCCTCCTTCAGTTTCCCTGTTTATGGCTACTCATTATCTTTAATTATCTCCTGATTATACGAAAAAAGACCTTTCCCCTTTATAAAGAAAAGAGGAAAGGTCTGAGTCTCAGAAATCTGCCTTTCACTCTCATCGTTCAAGGCATTATAACCTTGCATCAAGTTAGCACCTTTGCGTGATTTCCATTATAAGGAATCAAACTGCAGGTTGCCCCGGCTTCATAGAGCTCGTCTCTCCACCGAGTCTTGATAAGAGTATCCATATCAAATGTATATATTATCTTATCCATCATTTTCTGTCAATAAATAAACAGGAATATATTGTTAAGATAAAACTTTAGCTTCATCCTTTTTCTAAAAGAAGTACAGTCAGAACTTAAAATTCGCATTTCAATTATGATATTGATATAATTAATTTACGAATATTCAAATAAATATACTTTATTATTTATCCATCAATATTGACTAATATCCCTATTCTTTCACCAATGAAAACAATAATAATTATTCTTATATACTATATTAAACCATATTTTTGAAAATTAACACAATTAGTATGGATAAATCGATTAAATGTGTTATACTATTTTCCATATAATATGCTTACCAAAATTCTGGAAAAGGATGATACCTTATGAACAGTGTAGGAGTTTCCAATGAATTGAAACAATTACTTACTCATGATAATATTCACATTCAGCTTTCAGTGCCACAATTAGTTGAAAAAGTATTAACCAGAAAAGAGGGCATCCTCACATCTACTGGAGCGATTAAAGCCGAAACAGGTAAATATACCGGCAGATCTCCAAAGGATAAATATATTGTAGAGGAAGCTGCCACTAAAGATAAAATAGCCTGGGGAAGCGTCAATCAAGCAATATCTGAAGACGCATTCTCTAAATTATATGATAAAGTTATCGATTACCTCGAAAAACGAGATGAATTATTTGTATTTAATGGGTTTGCTGGGGCTGCAACAGACTACCGCCTTCCTATACAAGTAATCAATGAATATGCCTGGCACAATTTATTTGTACATCAGCTGTTTATCCGCCCCACTAAAGAAGAGCTTGAAAATCATTCTCCTGAGTTTACTATTATCTCAGCACCAGGTTTTAAAGCAAACCCTCTCGTGGACGGTACACAATCTGAGACGTTTATCATCATTTCTTTTGAGAAAAAAGTCGTCTTAATTGGAGGCACCGAGTATGCAGGTGAAATGAAAAAATCCATTTTCTCAATCATGAATTACCTGTTGCCTGAGAAAAATGTGTTCTCTATGCATTGTTCAGCAAATGTAGGTTTCGAGGGAGATGTAGCTCTTTTCTTTGGCCTATCCGGCACTGGAAAGACTACTTTATCAGCCGATCCAAATCGCCGCCTTATAGGTGATGACGAACATGGCTGGTCTCCTGATGGTGTATTTAATATTGAAGGCGGCTGTTACGCAAAATGCATCAATCTCACACAGGAAAAAGAGCCTCAAATTTTTAATGCCATACGCTTTGGTTCTGTACTAGAGAATGTGGTTGTAGATGAAGATACGAGAATTGCTGACTATGATAATGGAATGTTAACTGAAAATACCCGGGCAGCTTACCCTATCGAAGCCATGCAGAACATCGTCACACCTAGTATAGCGGGCCATCCCAATACAATCATCTTTTTAACTGCTGATGCTTTTGGTGTTCTGCCTCCAATCAGCAAGTTAACCAAAGAACAGGCAATGTATCATTTTCTAAGCGGTTATACGAGTAAATTGGCAGGGACTGAACTCGGAATCACTTCACCACAGGCTACGTTTTCTACCTGCTTCGGTTCACCATTCTTACCATTGCATCCAACTAAATATGCTGAGATGCTTGGCAAAAATATTGAGGAACATCAAGTTCAGGTATATCTGGTTAATACCGGTTGGACTGGAGGAGAGTATGGGACAGGTAGCCGCATGAAGCTTTCTTATACACGATTGATGATTCAAGCTGCATTGGAAGGAGAACTAGCCAATATCGAAACGGTACAAGACAGAATATTTGGCTTAGCGATTCCTTTACACGTACCTGGAGTACCTGATGAAGTTTTACAGCCGCAGAAAACGTGGAAAGATCCAGAAGCCTATTATGAAAAGGCGAATGAGCTTGCACATAAATTCAGAGAAAATTTCAAGGAATTTAAAAATATCAGTTCTGAAATTGAATCTAAAGGTGGACCAATTACCTTTTAAAGAACTAGCGGTGTCTTAGGAAGCCAAAAAGAAATGGCTTTCCTGAGGCACTATTTTATTTGTCTAAATTTAAAAACAAACCCACCGCCCAATGTAATTCTGGATGAAGGTTTGTTTTCTTTAGTTTCTATTCAATTTAGTTACTGGAATTTAAAGAAATCAACTCATATGTAATGGTTGTGCAGTTATTTTCCCATTCCACTTTTTTTATCCGTGCCGTTCCTCTCGATTCTCCATCCAGAGTTTTTCGGATATCAATCGGAATTTCAATTGGATATAGGCGGTATCCTTCTTTTTTTAGGACGAATAGATTTTCCTCAACCCTTTTTTCATTAGCCTTTGTCACTATAAGAGTATTCAATTCCATTGGCATACCCAATTCTCTCACTCCCCTGCTTCATTTATTTATTTCAATGGTATCATTTGAAGCGGCTTCTTTCATCCATTTCGTTAAATCCGTGACGATTTGCCGATTTATTCTAGGAGGTAGATAATGTGTATAGTCCTTAAGGTACCACACATCGACGCTCTTGCCGAGATCCTGCAGTCTGTTTCTTAATAGATTGGCATGTTCAACCGAAACGTTCTTATCCTTCTCGCCATGAATAATTAGAACATTACATGGTATTTTTTCAATTTCATACAAGGGTGTACGGGCTTTATATTCATCCGGCACCTTGTTTGGCGTACCTCCAATGACCCTTTTCAGCATTCTTCTTAAATCAATTCTCTCTATGTAGGTCAGAACCATATCGGAAACTCCCCCCCACGTGACAAGTGAAGCAGCGTCCTGGCAGTATATAGCTGTCCACAAGGCCATAATCCCGCCTCGAGAAAATCCAAAAATATGGACCTTTTTTGGATTAACCTTGGGATGTTGCTTTAAAAGTTCAAAACCTGCAATAGCATCCCAACGATCTTCTCCTGCAAAATCTTCCTCTCCTTCTCCACCCTGGTTGCCACGATAAAAGGGGGCAAAAACAACAAACCCCTGACTTGCGAATTGAATGATACGCCCTGGACGGACCTTCCCAACATTTTTAATGCCTCCGCGTAAATATAAAAATCCGTCCATTATTTCATCATTTTTTTTTGGCTCAGCTAATAGCCCCTTAACCCTTAACCCATTCGATAAATACGTGACAATATATAGATTTATATCCGGATGTGGCGATGGATATCGACTTCTATCTACGATACTACCTAGCGATGATTTTACTTCATCCATAATCCGGGCTCCTTTACAAAGTTCTATAGGCATTCACACAAATATATACCACACATACAATACGATTAACTACACTTTGGCATACATACTGCCTACTAAGGAGGAAATTCCCTTGAAATATTATCTTAAAACCAGCTTCTTCTGTATGCTGTCCATTCTGCTCATCTTTAGTTTATCGGCCTGTAAAGAAAATAAGTCGACTGAAGAATTGACAAAAGTCAAAGTAGCAGAAGTCACACGCTCTATTTTTTATGCACCTGAATATGTCGCCCTGGCCAAAGGATTTTTTAAGGACGAAGGGCTTGATGTAGACCTGCAGACTGCATGGGGCGGTGATAAGACAATGACTGCTCTACTATCAGGCGGAGCTGATATCGTGCTTGTTGGCTCAGAAACTTCTATTTATGTTCATGGACAAAATTCAAGAGATCCTGTTATTAATTTTGCCCAATTAACTCAAACAGATGGAACTTTTCTTGTATCCAGAGAAAAAATAGAGGAATTTAACTGGAACATGCTAAAGGGCAGTACATTTCTCGGACAGAGGAAAGGCGGTATGCCACAAATGGTTGGAGAGTTTGTACTGAAAAAACACAGCATTGATCCTCAAAAGGATTTGAAATTAATTCAAAATATTGATTTTGCCAATGTCGCCAATGCCTTTGCATCAGGAACAGGTGATTATGTACAGCTATTCGAACCTCAGGCAAGTGTTTTTGAAAAAGAAGGAAAAGGACATATTGTCGCTTCCTTTGGAAAAGAATCCGGCCATGTTCCATACACCACCTTCATGGCAAAGGAAAGCTATATGAAGGAAAATGAAGATATCGTTAAACGTTTTACAAAAGCGATTTATAAAGCACAAAAATGGGTTGAAGAAACAGATTCCGCTGAAGTAGCAAAAGCTATTCTCCCATATTTTGAAGATACAGACGTAGAGATTATTGAAATGGCCATTGACCGTTACAAGTCACAGGAGTCCTTTGCCTTAAATCCAATTCTTGATGAGGAAGAATGGTTAAATCTGCAGGATATCATGAAAGAAGCAGGAGAAATCGATTCCTATATCGATCATAAAACACTCGTAAATACAGAAATCGCTGAAGAAGTTTCAAAATAGGAGCTAAGGAGGCAGGGATTATGCCTTTATTGTCGATAGAGAATGTATCTCATCTCTATTTATCTAAATCGCAAACATCAATTGCTTTAGAGAATATATCAATGAGTATTGAGGAGGGAGAATTCATCTCCTTCCTTGGCCCAAGCGGCTGCGGTAAAACAACCCTTCTATCCATTATATCTGGCCTTTTTAAGCCAACCGAAGGAAGTGTTAAGCTATACGGGAAGGATGTCCTCATCCATCGCCAGGATATTGGATATATGCTGCAGCAGGATTATTTATTTCCCTGGAAGACCATTAAAGAAAATATATTGATAGGATTAAAATTATTAAAGCAGCTCGACCAAAAGCACGAAGAACAAACCATATCACTATTAGAAGAAATCGGCCTGAAGGATGTATTGACTAAATTTCCAAGGGAGCTATCAGGAGGAATGCGCCAACGAGTTGCCCTAGTTAGAACTTTGGCCACTAACCCTACTCTGCTCCTCTTAGATGAACCTTTTTCTGCTTTAGATTTACAAACCAAACTAAAGCTTGAAGATATCGTATCAAGTACATTAAAATCGTTTAAAAAAACGGCTATTTTAGTTACTCACGATATAGGAGAAGCAGTAGCCATGAGTGATCGTGTCTTCCTCCTCTCTCCAAAACCAGGAAAAATTCACAAAGAATTTGATATTCCAAACGAGTTAAAAGGGCTATCCCCATTTAATGCAAGAAATCATCCAGCCTTTTCAGATGTGTTCCAGCTTATATGGAAGGAGATGGAGCAGCTTGACGGATAATAAACTTAAAATTAATACCCTTCACAAGAACTATATCCAACAATTAAAAACCAACCAGCATAAAGTATGGCTGTATCAGGGTGTTATCTTTGTTTTATTTTTTGCTCTTTGGGAAATAGCCAGCCATTTTTACTGGATAGATCCCCTCCTGTTCAGTTCACCTTCCAATGTCGTTGAAATGCTGATTGAAAAAATACAGGATGGCAGTTTGCTCAGCCATCTCGGACTTACCTTGTTCGAAACAGTCATCAGCTTTATTTTAGGCACTCTACTAGGGACACTGCTAGCTGTTGCCTTGTGGTGGTCTCCAATGCTTTCAAAGGTCCTGGATCCCTATTTAGTCATCTTCAATGCTATGCCTAAGGTAGCCCTTGGACCCATTATTATTGTGGCGATGGGCCCTGGATTAATATCCATTATCACCAATGGAATCATTATCTCAGTTATCGTTACGACTATAGTCGTCTACACGAGCTTCAAGGAAATCGATCCCAATTATATAAAGGTAATGGAAACGTTTAATGCTCGCCGCATGCACATCTTCAAGGAAGCTGTCTTGCCGTATTCCTTTCCAGTCATTATATCGACACTAAAGGTTAATGTTGGTTTAGCCTGGGTTGGTGTCATAGTTGGAGAATTTCTTGTTTCTTCACAAGGACTTGGCTATCTAATCATTTATGGATTCCAGGTATTTAATTTCACCCTTGTTTTAATGGCATTACTCGTTATAGCTGTATTTGCAACGATTATGTATAAAATGGTCGAGTTTGTTGAAGCTAAGTTAATCCGCGACCGCTTATCATAAAAATTTTAACCGGCTTATTTTATCCAGACATTTCAAAACAACCTGATCCTTCATAATGAAGCTATATTGGGTGCTCGTTTGAAAATCATGTGGCAGTTCTGACAGTAAAACGGGCCCTTCTGTTTCCAGATAATCTTCTTTCTTCGTAAGGGCAGTAAGCTCGGCATAAAATACTGCTTTAACAAAGGAACCCGCTGGGTCGATTACTTTATACTCGCCAATTGGAATTAACTGCTTTGCTTCTCCCCCTGTTTCCTCATATACTTCACGTATGGCAGCCTGAACAGGGGTTTCATTGTTTTCCACCTTGCCTCCGGGAAATTCAAGCCCTCTTTTGGAATGGTTGGTAAGAACCCATTTCCCTTTATAGCGGCATATGACGAATACATGACGAGCTTCTTTTTCAAATTGACCTTGTTCATCATGAAAATAGACATTATTTCCATGGATATCCTTAAATATGTCCATCTATCTCTACACTTCTCTCTTAATTGTTTCTTTCAATTATAGCAAAACTGGCTCTTATATAATTTATAAGGAATAAATCAATTAGAAGCTTACTTTTACAACACACTTTCTTAAAAATATAACAAATATAGTCATGAAGGATGGAATCAATAATATTTTCAATATAAGTAGAGTACATTTATAAAGGTTGGGGTAAATAATTACTATATGAATCGTGATCTAAAAATTGAAAGGAGTTCTTAGCAGTGAATTTCATTGATGAACTATACCAATTGTATCGAGATAAACTAACTGGCGATGATGAAGATATTGATATTTTGGCTTTAGCCGTTTTAGAACAGCTTGATCGTAAGGATGTTATGCAATTAATTAATGAACTGGAAGATCGGGAGCTATATAATTTAATGGGGATATACATAATTGATAGCCTTAAAAAGCGATTTGCAAATGATGATGTACAGCCGCCTGTATCAAAATATTTGCACTAAGATAGGATTACATAGCGAAACCTTCTAAAAATAGGAGGTTTTTTTAGTTTTTTAAATAAATTCACAGAGACCCCGAAAAACGATATGGTAAGATATAGGTCATTTCTATGTAACAGCAATGATATAATAGAGGTCATAAAGACTGGGGGAAAGCATATGGGGATGACAGGAATATTTATAATAGGGGCAATTATTATAGTCCTAATAATAGGGGTTACTGCACTTGTCACAACAAAAGCATACGAATACAAGCACACTATTGATCCATTAGATCAAAATCCGCATTTGAGTGGTAAAGAAGAGGTTCGCACATCTGAACCACATGAATAAGCGCAAAAAAGAATCCCCAGATAAAAAGGGGATTCGACTTTGTTTATGCAAATACTTGTTTTAAATCTTCTTTGCTTTGTGTCAGCCAAAATCTCATCAACTTTTTTGCACCTTCAAGGTCATGAAGCTTGGCTTGACCGCATTGTTTTTCGTTAGCCGCAGGAATATCAGTTATCTCAACAGCTTCTTTCATGGTTTTATCAAGCACATCTATGATTTCTTCAACAGTTGGCTCACCGCTGACCACCAAATAAAATCCAGTTTGGCATCCCATGGGTGAAATATCAATGATATCAAAGTGAGAATAACCCTCAGAATATTTCCTGATATTAAACGCCAACAGATGCTCTAAAGTGTGAATCGCATCTGGCTTCATGGCCTGTTTATTTGGCTGGCAGAAACGAATATCAAATTTGTTAACAACTCCATCGCTTCCTACTTTATGAACACCACAATGACGAACATACGGGGCCTTAACAGCATTATGGTCCAAATCAAAACTTTCAACAGATGGCATTATAAAACCTCCTTTTAAACTTATTACTAATTTTACCTTTTCTCCATCAATATTTCATCTCTAAAGTTTGAAGTTTGCCCTTTCAGGCATTATGATATGGTTGTATCTAAACATTCTAATTAAGGAAGTTCATATTATGAAAAAAATATTACTAAAACTAGTCCGTTTTTATCAAGTGGCCATTTCACCTATGAAGCCGCCAAGTTGTAGATTTTATCCAACATGTTCTCAATATGGCCTTGAAGCAATTGAGCGTTTCGGACCAGTAAAGGGGACCTGGCTAACCATAAAACGAATCTCTAAATGCCATCCACTGCATGCCGGCGGGTTTGATCCTGTACCTGAAAAACAAGAAAAAAAAGACTCTTGATTTACAAGAAAAAGCCGTGTATCATACTAGATATGCAAATCGTAATCTTTTCGATTTATATTTTTGCTTAACAAATCGTAATGAATACGATTAACAGGAGGATACTACATTGAAAAAAATATCATTTATATTCGCACTCATACTTGGTGCATCTATTTTTCTTTCCGGATGCAACAGCGATAATAGCACGGCTGATACTAAAAATGAAAACCAGCTTTCTATTTATACAACTGTTTATCCATTACAGTATATGGCTGAGCAAATAGGTGGTGAACATGTAAATGTATCTTCTATCTATCCGGCAGGTGTAGATGAACATACATTTGAACCAACACAAAAGGATATTATCAATATCGCAGAGTCTGATTTATTTTATTACGTTGGATACAATTTAGAAGGCTTTGTAAATAACGTGACCAAAACATTGGGAAACGAAAATGTGGAAATGATAGCTATTGGTGAAAAAGTAAATCTTGATACTCATGGACATGAAGAGCACGAACATGAAGATCATGAGCACGAAGACGACGGCCATAATCATGGTACAGTCGATCCGCACTTATGGATAGATCCACTATATGCAAAAGAAATGGCTGAACATATTAAAGACACACTGATTGAGAAAATGCCTGAACAAAAAAGTGCCTTCGAGGAAAATTACGAAACACTGGCTAAAAAGTTCGATGAGTTAAATACAGAATATACAAAGGTATTCAGCGAAGCACCTCATGATGAATTCCTTGTTTCTCATGCTGCGTTTGGATACTGGGAAGAACGTTATGATGTAGATCAAATAAGCGTCTCCGGTATATCTACATCCGAAGAGCCTACTCAAAAATCACTTGAGAAGTTAGTGGATACTGCCAAGGAACATCAACTTAAATATATTTTAGTTGAACAGAATATAAATAGTAAATTAACGGATATTATTAAAAAAGAGGCTAATTTGACTGCATTGCCTATTCATAATCTATCTATCCTGACTCAGGATGATATTGATTCAGAACGCGATTATTTTTCAATCGCGAAGGATAATTTAGACTCACTGCAAAAAGCTTTAAATGATTAATCACGTAAAAGCCCGAATTCTTTTGGATTCGGGCTTTTTTCTTCCTGTATTTACTTTACATATAAGAGGTGAAAAGAAGCATTCTAACAAAAGAAAGGAGAGATTTTTTATGCCAAATGGTGTTAAATGCTCTGTGAATTCCTGCCACTTTTGGAAACAAGGGAATAAATGTGCAGCAGAAAAAATTCAAGTAAATATGTATTCAGAGGAACGTGCTTATAAAAGTGGCGATACTGGATGCAAAACCTTTCGCCCAGCTGACTTTTTATAAACGAAAGGCTGTCATAAATGGATATCAATCACATACTCCGAAATTTTAACGAGGATTTACAAAATTCCAATTCCTTAACATTTCCTATATGCGTGGACTCTTTTACGAATTATTGGAGTACCGAATTCGGATCCCTTGATGAATTACCGAAGGAAGTAGACCAGCTTATAGCTAAACGGGGATTGGAATTAGGTTTACTGGAAGAAGAAATAAATCAATAAAGAAAAGCGCCCTGTGACCCAGGCGCTTTTCCCTTAGTAACTTTTCTTTACTAATTCGACAACTTCTTTTTCTGCCACATTTGTTATTGCGGTTATAACTGATAATGGGAGTCCGCGACGCAACAAGATCTCAGCAATCAAGTATTGTTTTTTCGAACGAGCCATTTCTTCCCCGCCTTCTTATGTCTTTTTTTCCATTATACAGGATTTGATAGCCGAATTGAATAAGTCCAACACCCAATATTCAGAATTAACTAAAAAAATTAATTAACTCTCTTCTCACTATTTTGTTTGAAGCATTACGGGGTAACTCCTTACCCATCACTACTTTTTTAGGAATTTTATATCGCGCCAGCCTGGATTCACAAAATTCGATGATCTCTGTCTGTTGTAAATGGCTCGCTGGATGGGGGACTATTACGGCTGCTGGAACGGCTCCCCATTCATCATCGCTAAGACCAATGACTCCCGCTTCTTTTACGAAAGGATGCTCCATCAAAACGGATTCTATTTCAGCCGGATAAATGTTTTCTCCACCAGAAATAATTAAATCAGAGCGTCTATCAATGACAAACAAATACCCTTCCTCGTCGATATAACCGATATCACCTGTATAAAACCAGCCATCCTGGAAAGATTCCGGTGCCCTTCCATGAAGATACCCCGGAGTTACATTTGGGCCTTTTACTGCAATCTCTCCCGGTACACCAACTGCAGCAATCCTTCCATCCACAATAATTTTTATCTCACATGGCAATAATGGCTTACCGGCAGAGCCCAGTTTTCGCGTTGCATCTTCAGGAGCCAGCGTGACGATTTGAGAGCATGTTTCTGTCATACCATATGTTTGAAAGACAGGTGTGTTTTTATCCGTAGCCTTTTTCAACAACGCCATAGGTGCTGAGCCGCCCCCTAACAGCATACAGCGAAATTCCTCAGGGTATGTCCTTTCTCCTAAATCTTCAAGCATTCTTGTCAAAGTATTCGTCACAACCGAGCAAATCGTAATCTTCTCTTTCCAAATAGCTTCATTTGCTTGTACAGGGTCGAATCCTTTTTGCAAAACAGTCTCTATCCCATAAATGACTGATCTTAAAAGGATAGATAAACCACTTATATGGAATAGCGGCATAAAGCAAAGCCATTTATCATCATCGCGCAACCCTAAATTTAGAGCAGACCCAATCGCACTCCAATAATGGTTTCCCATCGTTTGCTGAACGGCCTTAGGCTTACCAGTCGTACCTGATGTGTACATAATAGTTGCCGTTTGATTAAACGATAAGTTCTTCTTTTCTTCAAATGACTTTGCCTTAGCCTTCTCTAATTGTTCCAGCCTTAGCACGGAAATATCCAGTAACATTTCGTTTTCTGATATGAGAAAATCAGCCTGAGCATCTTCTAATTGCCACTCTTTTTCCCGATCTGTTAAACGAGTATTCAATAGGACAATTTTGGCGCCAATCAGGAGAAGAGCATGTATCGTAAAGACCATCTCCGGCCGATTCTTCATGTTAATTCCAATTACATGACCTTCCGCAACACCCAACTCCGTCAATTTTTGAGCGTATAAATGGGCCATTTCATATAACTCTCTAAACGTCCACTTCTCTCCCTCAAATGAAAGAGCCGTACGCTCCGGAGTCACATACGCCCGTTGAATCAAAAACTGCGGAACAACCGTATCATGCATCAACATCTTTTCAACCTTCCCTCTGAACTCCTTCATGATCTCTCTGACCATCAAAGCGTTTTTAAGTACAAATACAAATTAACCTCTATCACTCTAACTGATACTTACATGTACATAAAAACAGCCTGACGGTAGGCGTCAAGCTGTTTTTCGTTCTCCATTAAGGGAATCGTGGGAATTGGTCAAAGTCTGGATTGCGCTTTTCTTTAAAAGCATCGCGGCCTTCTTTGGCTTCATCTGTTGTATAATAAAGCAATGTTGCATCGCCTGCCAACTGCTGAAGTCCAGCCAGTCCATCTGTATCCGCATTGAAAGCTGCTTTTAGGAAACGAAGGGCAGTTGGGCTCTTTTCAAGCATTTCCTCGCACCATTGCACCGTTTCTTTTTCAAGTTGCTCCAATGGAACTACTTTGTTTACCAAGCCCATATCAAGTGCTTCCTGCGCATCATATTGACGGCACAAGAACCAAATTTCTTTTGCTTTCTTATGGCCTACGATTCGAGCTAAATATCCTGCACCATAACCTGCATCAAAGCTTCCAACCTTAGGACCGGTTTGGCCAAAACGTGCATTTTCAGCAGCAATTGTTAAATCACATACAACATGCAGTACGTGACCTCCGCCAATAGCATAGCCTGCTACCATTGCCACAACAGGTTTTGGAATAACACGGATCAAGCGTTGAAGATCAAGAACATTCAGACGAGGAATTTCGTCTTCACCCACATATCCGCCATGACCGCGAACCTTTTGGTCACCGCCAGAACAGAATGCCATGTCACCTGCGCCTGTTAAAATAATAGCACCTATTTCTTTATCATCCCTGGCACGGGAAAAAGCATCAATCAATTCCATTACTGTTTTTGGACGAAATGCATTGCGTACCTCTGGACGGTTGATGGTAATTTTAGCAATACCGTTATATCTTTCATATAAAATATCTTCATATGTACGAATGGTTACCCAATCAAAAGCCATTTCTAATTCCTCCCTCTAATAAACTCACTTACTATTCTACCAAATATTTTGGGTTCTTCCACGTGTATTGCATGGCCAGTGTCATTTATTGTTTCAAATTGGCATCTATTAAGGCAATTCTGCATTTTTAAGGCCAATTGAACGAACTTTTTATCCAATGCTCCCGCGAGCAATAAAACGGGAAAATCCAACTCCTTTAATTCACTCCAAAATGAGGGCTGTGAGCCTGTACCCATTCCCATTAAACTATTTTGCAAGCCAATACTGGTATGGGATACTCTCTCCTGCCTAATTTCTGCTTTCTTGCCATTCGACAGTCTTTCTTGTGAAGCAAATAACGGAATCTTCTCCCAATCATCTACAAAACTATCTATCCCATATTCTCTGATACGTTCTGCCAATTGTGCATCACTATGTGCCCTCGACAGTCGTTCGCCTTCATGTTCCAGGCCTGGTGATGAGCTTTCTAAAATGAGAGTCCGAACAAATTCAGGATATAAAACAGCAAACCCCAATGCCAGTCTCCCTCCCATCGAATAACCAAGAATATGTGCACTTTGGATATTTAAAGCGATTAAAATGTCCTTAATATCTTTAGCAGCCTTTTGCATTTCATATCTATCAGGATCAATAGGCGCTTCTGTCAGACCATGCCCTAATAGATCCAGACTGATAAACTGAAAACAATGTTTGTAATCCTGAATAAATGTATTCCACGTATTCATGGA
Organism: Pradoshia sp. Z4_20; assembly: GCF_058216035.1. NCBI lineage: Bacteria > Bacillati > Bacillota > Bacilli > Caryophanales > Bacillaceae > Pradoshia > Pradoshia sp. Z4_20. The sequence goes on along the minus strand of NZ_JBZAJD010000009.1, from coordinate 14,998 downwards.
ACCCGTAAATCCATGCAAAAGAAGTACAGGCTGTCCTACTCCTTGCAATTGCACGTGATACTTTACTCCATTAATGGATAACATGAGTTTATTCGCCATCATTCATCATTCTTATTTCCCGGGAAACATGCTGAACGACTTCCCTGTATCTTTTCACATCATAGGAACGACTTGTACAAACTTCAACAATACAGAAATCCGGATTGGCTACCCAGTCCTGAATGGAATCAGTCACTTCTTCCCAAGTTTCCGGATTTTTATAGTTTGCTCCATACAAAGCAGCTGTATGATTAAAGTGTAAGCCATGAGGCGTACCAAAAAGCTCTTCAAAATGTTTTTCTTCAGCAGACTGAGGCAGGTAAGAAAAGATTCCACCGCCATCATTATTCACAACCAAAACCAGAAGCTTTAATTGATACATTTTAGCTGCCAGGAAACCATTCATATCATGAAATAAGCTGAGGTCTCCAAGTGCCAGTACAGTTGGTATTTCAGAGGAAGCGCTGATTCCTGCAGCAGTTGAGATAAGGCCATCTATCCCGTTAGCTCCCCTGTTTGCCAATATCCTAATCTGCTTAGTTGTTTGAAAGAAAAATGAATCTACGTTTCGAATAGGCATGCTATTGCCAACTACTAAGTTAGCTTTTTCCGGAAGTAAACTTTCCAATAGAGAAAATAATTTACCTTCCTGCATCCCTGTTTCATCCTGTATAGTCAGCAGCCCTTCTTTCGCCACTTCATTCATTCCTTGCCAAAGAGAAAGCCAATCTCTTCTTTCTGTATTTGCATGTACAGTAAGATTTTCTCTAACCGAGTGACAGAAAGCGGCCTCATCACAATAAACCATATGGGTACTTACTCCCGCTGGCTCTCTCCAGCCGCTGCCCCCATCTACTACAATATGATTTGTCTGTTTACACTTTTTCACAAATTGCAATACTGGTTTAGAAACTGGCATTGCACCAAACCGAATAATTAAATCTGGTGTAATTTTCCCGTGTATTGCTTCTTCCTTCAGAAAAGTATCATAGGTTTCAATTACGTGCTGATTTCCACCTGCCCTTAATTGCGATAAAGGATCAGCAAGAATCGGATATCCCGTTGCTTCAGCGAAATTCAAAACAGCTTCCTTAAAATCAGGTTGGTCAATAGGACCGCAAATAATAATCCCTTTTTCGCTTTCCTTAATTAAACGAAGATATGTATTCAACTGAGAATCAGCCAGCTTACGGTGTCCATGTGCAATATCGATACACGCATTTGAATGGTCCGTTCTACGAATCCACTTTTCCATTTCGCTTAAGATTGGAATGAGTGGCTCTCGTAAAGGGAAATTAACATGAACAGGTCCGGCAGGCTCCAGAATTGTATTACTGATGGCTCTGCTTGCTACAGTGCGTGCATACTGGAGCATCATTTCTCCGGAATCAGGCAGAGACATTTCTACAAACCATTTCACATGCTTCCCATAAAGGTTTATTTGGTCGATGGCCTGTGGTGCTCCAACATCTCGTAATTCATGCGGACGGTCAGCAGTAAGAACAATTAATGGCACTCTTGAATAATAGGCCTCTACGATAGCAGGAAAGTAGTTTGCAGCCGCTGTACCTGATGTACATAACAAAGCGACAGGCTTTCTCTTTTCCTTAGCCATCCCAAGCGCAAAAAAGGCGGCCGATCTTTCATCGATATTAATATGAACATTCATATCCGGATGTTCAGCCATACAATAGGCGATTGGTGTAGATCTGGATCCCGGACTAATGACAACATCATTCACTTCCGCTCGGGCTAGTTCATCTACAAAGGATGCTATAAAAGCAGTTAGCTCTTCTTGGTGATTCATATATTCCTTCCCTCCAAAGCAGAAAGCATGGGTTTAAATTTCACTTTTGTCTCCATATATTCACTTTCGGGATTTGATTTTTCTACAATCCCACAGCCCGCATATAGAGATGCTTTATCCTTCTTTAATAAACCTGAGCGGATTCCTACAGAAAAGTCACCATTTCCGTATATATCCATCCACCCTATTGGAGCAGCATAAAATCCTCTATCCATACCTTCATATTTTTCTATTTTCTCCATAGCAATATTTCTTGGCGAACCTCCCAAAGCAGGTGTTGGATGAAGCAATTCCACAAAGTCCAAAACAGAAGTGCCGGGCAGACTCACACAATTTACCGGTGTATAAAGATGCTGTATATTTTTTAGCTTCATTAATACGGGAGCATCAGGAATATTAATCTCGATGCAATGCTCTTCCATCGCCTCTTTAATCATATTGACCACAAACTGATGCTCGGATCGATTTTTATCATCATTTAATAATTCATTTCCTAGGGCTGAATCAATTTCTTCATCTTCATTTCTTGGCGTTGACCCTGCCAAACATGCAGAAAATACAGCCGGCCCCTCTTTTTTAATCAGCCTTTCCGGAGAAGCACCTATAAAACAATCATCCCCTGATTCAAGCCCAAAAATAAAGCTTCCGTTTTGCTGAATCATTAAATTCTCAAGTACTTTATAAGATGGAACTTCATCTTCAAATTGCAAACTTAATTCACGGGCCAGGACGATTTTCTCCATCTGTCCGTTTCGGATATCCTCGACAGATTTTAGTATAGCCTGTTTCCACTCTTCCACAATATGTTCTTGCCGTTCTATGATAGCTGGCATTTCTTTTTGGCCAGAATCAGACATAGACAAAAAAGCATCTCTATCTTCGATAAATTGGCGTACCTCTTTATCTGACATATGAGGAGTCAAATATATAGAGGAAGTTAAGTATGAACCATGATTTGTTTCTGTAATTAAAAACTTAGGTATATAAAATAAATAACTGCCAAATTGGCTCCAATTGGAACCCGGCTCTGTATTTTTAGAGTTAAAGGAAAAACCGCCAAAGCATAAAGGTCCTGTGCCTTTTCCAGAGTTAACCCCATTCACAATGGCTGACTCCATTAGGGCAGTCCATTTATCCTTAATATCTTTAAAACGTTTTTCTCCATTAGTAAGAGATTGTAGCTTACGTGCTGTTCCAATCCCGGCTAAATACAATTCATTATCCGGATCTTTCCAGTAAAATCGCTCACCTTTATATAAACACTCACTTGATTGATAGATATCGATCGGTTTCTTATTGGTAACGGCCTCAACATGACTGAATAAGATTGGCATAGCAATCCTTTTTACTGTATGTAAGGCTTCAGTCAATTCCTGTTGAATATCTGTCATTTGCTTTATTGCCATTCAAATCCCTCCGTTGCTCCTATTTCCAATAAACCTATTTAAAGATACACCTGTAGAAATTAAGCTGTCAATTTTTGTAGTTTCTTAATTTTCATTTTAAAGCTTATATTCTCATCATCATTTGATAGCGATTCCATTCCGCTTGCTCCCTGTATGGTATCTTCTATCCACAAGAATGCAGTTTATTCCAATAAACAAACCATCATACTTATTTTCCCTATTAATACGGATCCTTACTATTATAATATCTTTTTCTTAAAGCCTGAACCATTATGACTTTCTAACAGGTCTACTATAGAGGATAAATGTATTGACACTTACTATAACATTTACCTACACTGATTTAGTATAGTAATAATAGTGGGAATGATATGAGTTGTAGAACTCTTAAAATATTATATTTTATACTAATAGTTTAACATATTGATTTACCACTATTCGCTAGTAACTTATAACGTAAAGGGGATTAACAAAATGCAAGATCACTCGCATACTCCTGCGAAGACAGGATTACCCAGAAAAAGTTGGCGGGTTTGGTGGAAATTAACCAGGCCACACACATTAACAGCTGGTTTTACACCTGTGTTGGTTGGAACAGCGCTGGCTCATGAACATATACCTTCGCTGAATATCGGGTTATTTGTGGCTATGATGGCTGCCGCACTGCTTATCCAAATTGCCACGAACCTATTTAATGAATATTATGATTTCAAAAAGGGACTCGATAATGAGGAATCCATTGGGATTGGTGGCGGAATCGTACATGAGGGTTTATCACCAAAGTCGATTCTTACATTAGCACTCGTTCTGTATGGTATATCAGCACTGATAGGTGTTTATATATGCGCAAATAGCAGCTGGTGGTTGGTACTCATCGGATTATTATCAATGTCAATGGGATACTTATATACTGGTGGACCGCTCCCAATAGCCTATACCCCATTTGGCGAGATTACATCCGGTTTCTTTATGGGCTGCCTAATTATCTTGATTTCTTATTTTATTCAAACTGGAAATGTGACATTAGATGCATGGCTCGTAACTGTCCCATTCTTTTTGACTGTGGGTGCTATTTTGTTATCAAATAATATTCGCGACAGAGTCGGGGATAAAAAGGGCGGCCGAAAAACATTGGCAATCCTCATTGGCAAGAAAAATGCCATTATCGTACTGGCAGCCATGTTTGCTCTCTCCTATGTATGGGCATTCGTACTAGTGTTCTCAGGTATTACTTCTCCTTGGACATTACTTGTGCTATTAAGCATTCCAAAAGCGGTACAAGCCGTGAAAGGATTTGTTGGCAATGATACTCCACCGGAAATGATGCCTGCCATGAAAGCAACAGGCCAAACGAACACTTTCTATGGTCTTTTATTTGCATTTGGTATGTATATTGGATTCTTCTTCTAAATCTTTTAATAAGCCTCTTAGTAGAGGCTTATTTTTTTCTGCTCTAATCTTGCTATTTCTCTTAAATGTTTTTCTACTGTGTGATGGGGTAAATGTAACAATACAAGTTACTTATTACAGTTAAGGAAGTGGTAGCATGCTAAGTAAAAATCAACTTCAAGCTATAACAGATAGATTAAAAGAACAAAAAGAAGAATTTCAAAGCAAATTAAATACAAAAAGAAACAGCCGACTCGACCTAAGTGAGCGTGAAGCATCCGGAGAACTATCATCCTATGATAATCATCCTGGCGATCTCGGTACAGAACTATTTGAGCGTGAAAAAGATGTGGCTCTGGAAATACATGAAGAAGAGCAATTGAATGAAATTGAAACAGCGTTGTCTGCAATAGAAGAAGGCACATACGGTGTATGTAAAGAGTGCGGAAAGGATATTCCATACGAAAGACTTGAGGCCATTCCATCCACTCTCTATTGTATCGAGCATTCAAAAAAACAGGAATTAAGCAATCACCGTCCAATTGAGGAAGATGTCATTCAGCCACCAAAGCCAGATTCCCTTCAAAGAACATATGATCATCGAATAGAAGACTACACAGACAGTTATCAAGAAGCCGCCCAATACGGAACCTCGGAAACTCCATCCGATATGGTTAGAGATGCAAAAGGATATGAAGATCTTTATCCAGATCAAACAGAGGATGAAGGTTTTGCAGATGAAGTTGAGTCATTCGTTGGTAATGGTCCAGACGGAGAACGTAAAGTATATCAAAGCGATGCAAAAACCGATTATGAAGAACGCCTGGAGGATGAAAACCTAGAGTCAAATTTAGGAGATATTCCTTACCGAAAAAGAGATAGTTATGTAGACAGTAAGAAAAAATAAGGCAGCCTTTTGCTGTCCTTTTTTCTTTGCTGCTATATATAACTATAACCTTTTAAGAGATTCCAGTGAGCTGTTTTTCATTTGATGATTATCTAATTAATAGCTCATAACAGTTACATATGACAAAAAGTAGCTTCTACTTATTCAAAACATTACACAAGGTAAAAAGGCGACCTATATTCCTTTAATCAATGGAATATAGATCGCCTTTATCTATTTTTCATAATTTATTTGTTTCTTTGATTTACAGGGTTTACATTCCAGATGTCTGTTGCATATTCCTGAATTGTTCGGTCACTTGAGAAAAATCCTGAATTAGCAATATTTATTACACTTGATGAATTCCATTTCTTTTTGTCTTGATAAGATGCCTCTACTTTTTCCTGTGTACTTGCATAGGAACCAAAATCCCTTAATACAAAATATTGATCATTTTCTAATAGCAGAGAATCATATATCATATCAAACATTCCAGATGTATTCGGGAAGAATCCATTAATTAATTGGTTTACAGCCTGATGAATTCTTCGATCAAGCATATAATATTCTGAGGAGTGATAACCTCCATGTGCGTTGTAATTCATAACTTCCTCTGACGATAATCCGAATGTAAAGATATGGTCTTCTCCGACTCTCTCAAAGATTTCTACATTAGCCCCATCCATTGTACCGATGGTCAAAGCACCATTCATCATAAATTTCATATTACCTGTTCCTGATGCTTCTTTACTTGCAGTCGAAATTTGTTCACTTAATTCAGCTGCAGGGAATATTTCTTCAGCCAATGATACCCGATAATTTTCGAGAAATACGACCTTTATATAATCTTTTGTGTCCGGATCATTATTTACTTTATCCGCCACGGTGTTAATCAATTTAATAATTTTTTTGGCATAGTAGTATCCTGGGGATGCTTTAGCTCCAAATATAAAGGTACGCGGATATGGCTTGAAATTTGGCTCTTCCTTCATTCGATTGTATAAATACATAATGTGAAGAACATTTAGCAATTGGCGTTTATACGCGTGCAAACGTTTGACCTGGACATCAAAAATACTATCTGGATTAACGGTTATACCATTTTGTTCTTTAATCCGCTTAGCCAGCTTTTTCTTATTGTCTGCTTTCACTTTCATTAGCTCTTCTAAAAAGGAAGAATCCGTACTAAACCGCTCCAATTCCTTCATATATACCGGATCAATCTGCCATTTATCGCCGATTGCTTGCGAAATTAATCGGGAAAGTCCTGGATTGGATTTCAATAACCATCTGCGATGAGTAATTCCATTGGTTTTATTATTAAACTTTTCAGGAAAAACCTGATAGAAATTGTTCATTTCTCTCTTCTTGAGAATCTCAGTATGCAGATGGGCTACTCCGTTTATACTATGGCTGCCTGCAATAGCCAGATGGGCCATTTTAACCTGATCATGAGCAATGATCGCCATATCCTCTATTCTTTGCCACTCACCCGGATACAGCTCCCATAATTGCTGACAGAACCGCTCGTTAATCTCATTTACAATCATAAAGATTCTTGGCAATAATGGTTGGAATAAACGAATTGGCCATTTTTCCAATGCCTCAGAAAGTGTCGTATGATTCGTATAAGATATCGTTTTGGTGGTTACTTCCCATGCTTCATCCCATGACATTTTTTCTTCATCCAATAAGATCCTCATTAATTCCGGGATGGCCAGAACAGGGTGAGTATCATTTATATGTATTGATACGTATTCATGCAATTTGCTCATAGGAATATTCTTTTTGCGGTATGTCTTTAATATGGTATGCAAACTGGCTGAGACAAGGAAATACTGTTGTTTTAAACGCAGAATTTTCCCGCTGTCTTCTGTATCATCTGGATAAAGAAATTCTGATACCAATTCTGTATCACGCTTGTAACGCATAATATCGCGATGATAAGGAGCCGGGGCAGGCTCAGCATTCCACAATCTGAGTGTATTCACCGTTTCATTCTGATAGCCAACAACCGGTATGTCATAAGGTACAGCCATTATTGGCTCTGTATCAATATGACGGAAACCTAAACGGCCATCAGAATCTGTATAGGATTGTACTTCTCCCCAAAAAGGTACCATTACTGCCTGATCGGCTTTTCGAACCTCCCATACATGTCCATTTTGAAGCCATTGTTCTGGATATTCAACTTGTACGCCATCAATGATTTTTTGCTCAAATAAACCATATTTATAGCGAATACCACATCCATGACCAGGCAATTCCAAAGAAGCAATGGAATCCATGAAACAAGCAGCTAATCGGCCTAACCCACCATTACCGAGCGCAGAATCCGGCTCAAGTGTTTCCAGCTCCGAAAAGCTAATCCCTAAATCCTCAAGCCCGTCTTCCACTACTTTTTGTATGCCAAGATTTAAGACATTACTCCCCATAATTCTACCGAGTAAAAATTCAATTGATAAATAGTAGACCTGCTTTGTCTTCGTTTCTCTATATAATTGATTGGTTTTAATCCAATTCTTACTTATATATTCACGAATCATAATTCCTAAAGTATGATATTGCTCCTGCGGAGTCGATTCTGAAAATGTTTTTCCATAAGACATTTCAAGCTTAGATATAAAGGCTTCCTTAAACAGTTCTTTATTATCAAACATCTAAATCAGATCCTCTCAGTCAAGTCTTTATACAAAACCTCATACTCTGCTGCTGAACGTGCCCAGCTATAATCCTTCTTCATCGAGTTCTTAACAATCTTTTTCCACTCAGATGGATTATGATAAAAAGATAATGCCCGACGTATTGTATAAAGCATGTCATGAGCATTAAAGTTAGTAAATGAAAAACCATTGCCCTCGCCAGTAAATTCATTATATGGCTGTACAGTATCTCGCAGACCACCTGTTTCCCTAACAATCGGCAATGTACCATATCTCATTGCTATTAATTGGCTTAATCCGCAAGGTTCAAATTTAGAAGGCATAAGGAACAAATCAGCTCCAGCATATATTTGATGGGCTAAATCTTCATTAAAACCAATATGAACCCTTAATTTATCCTGATACCATTGGGACGTATAACCAAAGAAATGCTCGAATTGCGGATCGCCTGTACCCAGCATGATCATTTGGATATCTTCCTGCAGAATCTCATGGAATACAGCTCTAACCAGATCAAAGCCTTTCTGAGAGGTTAAACGCGATACAACGGCAATCAGCGGCTTGCTATCATCTACCGGTAAATTGAAATACTCCTGGAGATAACGTTTATTCGCTTTTTTGCCTTTCAGAGAATTGACTGAAAACTCGCTGGCAATCGCAGCATCTTTTTTTGGATTATATAAGTCATTGTCAATTCCATTTAAAATCCCATATAAATCTGAGTCTCTTGCCTGAAGCAATCCATTCAGACGCTCACCGTAATAGTCAGTTTTAATCTCCTCTTTATAAGTAGGGCTGACAGTAGTTATTGCATCTGCATAAACCAGTGCTGATTTCATAAAGTTGACGTTCCCGTCAAATTCCAACTGGTTAAAGTAGTCATCATGAATCCCCAGTACATCATCAAGAAAACTTTTTCCATAAATGCCTTGGAATTGCAAATTATGAATTGTAAATATATTTTTGATGTTTGCTAATTTCGTATTCTGGTGCTGAGTTTTCAATAAGAATGGAATCATTCCCGTATGCCAATCATGTGTATGAATAACATCCGGTAAAAATGGAATATGATAAAGTGCTTCAACAGCCGCTTTACAGAAATAAGCAAAACGTTCACCATCGTCAAATTGCTCATAAAGTTTTGGTCTATGGAAATAATATTCATTATCCATAAAGTAATAAATGACACCATCATATTCAGCTTCAAAAATACCGCAATACTGTCTTCTCCAGCTTAACTGAACTTCAAATTCAGCAATTTTTTTCGCTGAATTAAAAAAATGAGTAGGTATCGTCCCATACTTAGGAAGCAACACTCTTACCTCATGACCTAACTTTTTTAATTCTTTAGGAAGAGAGCCGGCTACGTCAGCCAGCCCTCCAGATTTAGCAAAGGGTACACATTCAGATACTACAAATAATACATTCACGAGTTCATCAACGCTCCTTGTTTTACACCTTTTTGAATAACAATTGGTTGGAATGGAGACCCAATCAGAACTGTTCCATCAGCAATTTCTACATCCTTATCGAGGATTACATAATCGAGTTTGCAATTCTTACCGATTTTTGTTTTTTGCATGATAATGGAATTTTTAATGGAAGTACCTTCATCAATATTAACGGCCCTAAAGATGATACTGTGCTCTACTTCACCTTTTATGATAGAGCCGTTGGCAACCATTGATTGGCTTACATGAGACTTCTCACTATACTTGGATGGAGGCTCATCCTTAACTTTTGTATAGATAGGACATTCCTTCATGAATAACTGACTCCAATTTTCTTCTTTAAGAAGATCTATACTTGATTGAAAATAGGCATTAATAGAATTGATATTCGCCAGATAACCTTCATACTGATAAACACAGATAGCGAAGTCGGAATAATGATCTTCCACAACATCCTTTAAACATTTGTACCCAGTTTGTTTCCGCTCGTCAATTAATTTAACAAGCAGTTCTTTTTTAAGGATGAACATTTCAAGTGATTCTTTATCTTTTTTGATTTCCGTAATATCACATTTGTTTTGTATATGATATTTAAGAACAGCATTAAAATCGATATTGCAAACGGTTTGACTGTTAGCAACAATCACATACTCCTGTTTACTTCTTTCAAGATAGGTCATATGATAAGCAAAGTGATCAAACGCATGAACCTCACCAGATACATCTTCTGTATGAGGCACCGGGAGGAAGAATAGTCCATCTCTTTTTCTATTCAAATCCCAGTTCTTACCTGTTCCCAAATGGTCCATTAACGATCTGAAATGTGCTTGTGGATAAACAGCTACATTAGATATTCCCGAATTAACCATGCTTGAAAGAATAAAATCTATTAAACGGAAACGACCAGCTATTGGTAATGCTGCAACATTCCGACTTTTTGTTAAAATATCCAGTGATTCAAAACTATTCGTGGCATCTATAATACCTAATAGTGATTTACTCATATTTTCAACGCCTTTCACTATATCAAGATAATTTTATAACATTTTCTTCTGTTAACAGTTCAGGATTAACCAATATAACATCTTCATCATCAATAGGTCTGATCACCTGGTTATCCGGTATAACAGCACCTGGAGGAATAATAGCCTTTTCAATATAGACATTCTTTCCGATAACGGCATCTGACATGATTACAGAATCTTTAACATGTGCGTCTTTGCCAATCTGTGCTCCATAGAAAACGACTGATTTTTCCACCTTACCTTCAACTATACATCCTTCGTTAATCAGTGATTCTTTAACCTCTGCTTTGTTAGATAGATATTGTGGTGGTCTGTTCGGATTAACTGAATAAATGCGCCATGAATAGTCATAAAGATTTAATTCACACTCTTCATCCAGTAAATCCATATTAGCTTCCCAATAACTTTTCAGTGTACCAACATCTTTCCAATATCCTTCAAATGGATAAGCATATACCTTTTTATCATCATTTAATAATAAAGGTATGATATCCTTACCAAAATCCCTTGTTGAATCTTCATTTTTAGCATCTTTTATCAAATAGTCTTTTAGAACTTTACGATTAAATATATAGATACCCATAGAGGCTAAATTATTTTTCGGATTTTTCGGTTTCTCTTCAAATTCCATTACAGAATAATCTTCTCTGGTGTTCATGATTCCAAATCTGCTTGCTTCATCCCAAGGAACAGGAATAACAGAGATAGTCGCATCTGCTCCTCTTTCCTCATGGAAGCTCAACATTTTATCATAATCCATTTTGTAAATGTGATCTCCTGAGAGAACAATCACATAATCCGGATCATATTGATCGATATAGTTTAAGTTTTGGTAAACCGCACTTGCTGTACCCGTATACCATCTCATTTCCTTTGAAGCAGAATACGGAGGTAATACAGTTACTCCGCCATCTTTTAAATCGAGATCCCAGGCACTTCCGTTAGAAAGATAGGAATTAAGCAATAACGGCTGGTATTGCGTTAATACCCCTACCGTATCTATTCCAGAGTTCGTACAGTTACTTAATGTAAAATCTATAATTCTATATTTACCGCCAAATGGGACTGCCGGTTTTGCAACATCAGCTGTCAAAGCCTCAAGCCTTGTTCCTTGTCCTCCTGCCAGTAGCATTGCGACTATTTTTTTCTTTGCCATTTTTATTTAACTCCTTCCGTTTTTTAATGGGACGCAGTACAGTAATTCCAAATGGAGGTACCTTAATCTTTACGTGATATGGTCTCCCATGAAAAGAACCTTCTTCTGCGATGATTTTCTTTTTATTAACATGATCGCTTCCACCATATTGGACAGCATCACTATTTATGACCTCTTTGTACTCCTGTTTATCAGGTACTCCAACTTTATATTCTTCATAAGATATATTTTTGAAATTACACAGTACTATCAATGGATTTCCTTCTCGATCACGACGAATAAATGAGAATATGGACTGATCGGTGTTATGAACATCAATCCACTCAAATCCTTCAGGATAATCATCTAACTCATATAACGGCTTTGACCGTTTGTAAAACTTTAGTAAGTCTGCAAAGAAATGATTTAATGTTTGATGAGAATCATAATTTAGTAGATGCCAATCAACCTGTTCTTTATCCTTCCATTCTGAGAACATCCCCAGCTCTCCACCCATAAATAATAATTTTTTCCCCGGGTGGGTTGTCATAAATCCCATGAGTAATTTCAACTGAGAAAATTTTTCTTCGTAGCTTCCTGGCATTTTATCAAGAAGAGATTTTTTACCGTGGACCACTTCATCATGTGACAAAGGTAAAATAAACCGTTCCGTATAAGCATACATTAAGGAGAATGTTACTTTATTATGAAGATCCTTTCGAGAACACGGATCTGATTCCATGTACTCTAAAATATCGTTCATCCAACCCATATTCCACTTATATGTAAATCCTAAACCTCCCTCACTAGCTGGCTTAGTTACGTTAGGCCAATCAGTTGAGTCTTCAGCCATCATAAGAACTGTAGGATCGGATTCTTTTACAACTTGGTTAAGTTTCTGTAAAAAATCTATAGCATGTGGATTAACGTCACCACTATATGTATTGGGCCAATAAATGATATTTGCGACAGCATCCACTCTAAATCCATCTATGTGAAAATACTTCATCCAATATCTTGCGTTGGATATTAAAAAACTATGAACTTCTGGTTTGCCCAAGTCAAAATTTGCTGTTCCCCATACTGGATTCTCTCTGTGTTTGAGATCAGAGTATTCATAAACAGGTGATCCATCAAACATAAATAAACCATGAGCATCTTTACAATAGTGACCAGGTACCCAATCAAGCAATACACCTATGTTATGCTGATGACATTGATCGATAAAATATTTCAAGTCTTCAGGCCTGCCATATCGGCTTGTTGGTGAATAATAACCTGTACTCTGATAGCCCCATGATCCGTCGAACGGATGTTCAGTTAGTGGCATTAGCTCAATATGTGTAAAGCCCTGTTCAACTACATAGGGGATGAGTTCATCAGCCAGGTCACGGTATGTATAAAATTCCTCAATCTTGCATTCATCGCTCGGTATAGACACTTGGCCTTCCTGGATATGTTTTCTCCATGTTCCTGCATGAATTTCATAAATAAACATGGGGTTCTCATCTTGTTGTTTCTTTGTTTTTTTCTTAAGCCAAGACGCATCATTCCATTTATATGAATCATCTATAGGATATACGACAGATGCCGTATGAGGCCTTATTTCTGAATAGAAGGCATACGGATCACTCTTTAGAGCTATGGCTCCAGATGCTGCTTCAATTTCATATTTGTATATATGTCCGTCCAGGTTTTTATCTACCAGAAGCGTCCAAATACCCTGTTCAGAAACTCTTTTTAATTCATAACCGTTACCATTCCAATTATTAAAAGAACCCACCAAGCGTATCTGACGGGCGTTTGGTGCATATACTGTAAACCTTGTATGTATATCATCATTTACCTTTATCAAATGGGAACCGAACAGTTTATATGCATCATAAAGAGAGCCTTCATGAAACAAATGGACCTGATAGTCTGTTGGGATAGCATTAGGCATATTATCACCCTTTCTAGAATTTTCTCAATATACTAATTAAACTACTTATTCTGTAACTAAATCAAATGCAAAAATTGTTAATTTAGCTCTCAAAAGCTCTTTTTCACTACTTTTTGGAATTAGTAAGATAAATTAACAGGCATCAGTATAATATATCCAAAATATAGTGTATAGAAACTTAAATACTATTATTTTTATGTTAAATACTTCATTATATTGAGAAAAGTATCAATGAAGTGGTCTAACCATTCAAGAACGAGTTAATTAATTAAAATGTTTACTTAATAAAGTTGTGTAAGAAAATATTAAATTATTTGTTTATTATAGTATTTATCTATAGTAAACAAAATATTCTCATAATTCAAGACCAAAAAGGGAACTTAGATACTTTGGCATATAATATATCTTTCAACATAGAACTTTAGGAAATACAATCGAGGAAAGGATGATTGTGTTGAGTTAATTCTTCTGAGGGCTTCTTTATAATCGATTGAGGATTTAAGAATTAGTATATTCTCTATAGGAGAACATTATCCGTGAAATTTTTTAAATACAAACCTTTACAATTACTTTCCATTGTCTCACGGATCTACTGATTAAAGCAAGACTTAAATAAATGATACCCTCTCAGAAAACTATAAGAAGATGTCTATGCGAGCTTCAATTGCTTATTTATGTTGATATATGGATCATATGAAGGTTTATCGTGAGGCATATTTAATAGCAGAATTTAATACTTAATTTAGGTGGAGTGGAGGTTCGAACAGTAAAATTAGTATAGGGCAAAATGAGAAGGGCTTATAGTAATATTTTCCCAATTACCAAATAGGGAAACAATTCAAGAATTGACTCACACATCTATTCAAATTACAGTCGGTACTACTACTAAAGTTAATAGCGTAGAAGTAGATTTTCAATTTGGTTGATATAATCCTTACTAAAGAAATCATAAAATTTTACTTGGTATTCCTCTTAAAAGTACTTGATGATCAGTTCGGCTTTATTCTCGTTCTATTTTAGACTTTAACCGTTATTAGAATTTTACCTTTGCCTTCTTATAAGGCGTTTAGGAGACAATGTATTGACGGACTGAGCTCTTTTGGCAGTTATGTTTTAATAATTAAGATTTCATTTATTAAAATAATATATAAAAAAACCATGTACATCATGTACATGGTTTTTATGACCCCTACGGGATTCGAACCCGTGTTACCGCCGTGAAAGGGCGGTGTCTTAACCGCTTGACCAAGGGGCC
>NZ_JBZAJD010000008.1:0-170617 GCF_058216035.1 Pradoshia sp. Z4_20 | reverse complement strand
GGGAAGTAGCTCAGCTTGGTAGAGCACTTGGTTTGGGACCAAGGGGTCGCAGGTTCGAATCCTGTCTTCCCGACCATTTTCATAACAAAATGGGGCCTTAGCTCAGCTGGGAGAGCGCCTGCTTTGCACGCAGGAGGTCAGCGGTTCGATCCCGCTAGGCTCCACCATGACTAATTTAAACCCAATAGGATTTTGGTTTTGGCGGTGTAGCTCAGTTGTTTAGAGCATACGGATTATAATCGTTCTGTCATAGATTCGAGTCCTACAAGGTTTATTATATATATGGAGGAATACCCAAGTCTGGCTGAAGGGACCGGTCTTGAAAACCGGGAGGCGGGTTAAACCGCGCGGGGGTTCGAATCCCTCTTCCTCCGCCATATATTATCTAAAGCAATAGTTATAGCGTTGCGGGATGGAGCAGTCTGGTAACTTGTAAGGTTCATAACCAGAAGGTCGCAGCTTCAAATACTATTCCCACAATAAATGGTCCGGTAGTTCAGTTGGTTAGAATGCCTGCCTGTCACGCAGGAGGTCGCGGGTTCGAGTCCCGTCCGGACCGCCATATATTATCTAAAGCAATATTTATAGCGTTGCGGGGTGAAGAAGTCTGGTAACTTGAAGGGTTCATAACGCGAAGGTCGCAGCTTCAAATATTATTCCCACAATAAAATGGTCCGGTAGTTCAGTTGGTTAGAATGCCTGCCTGTCACGCAGGAGGTCGCGGGTTCGAGTCCCGTCCGGACCGCCATTTACATAATGAAGTTGGCTCAGTAGCTCAGTCGGTAGAGCAAAGGACTGAAAATCCTTGTGTCGGCGGTTCGATTCCGTCCTGAGCCACCATTATAAAATAAGTTTTAATATGTTTAATCTTACCTAAGTATTATGCCGGTGTAGCTCAATTGGTAGAGCAACTGACTTGTAATCAGTAGGTTGGGGGTTCAAGTCCTCTTGCCGGCACTCTTAATATCGGAGGGGTAGCGAAGTGGCTAAACGCGGCGGACTGTAAATCCGCTCCTTCGGGTTCGGCAGTTCGAATCTGCCCCCCTCCACCATTTATAATAGGGGCATAGTTTAAAGGTAGAACAGAGGTCTCCAAAACCTCCAGTGTGGGTTCAATTCCTACTGCCCCTGCCAATAAATATGGCGATTAGAGAGAAATGGTTAACGCATCGGATTGTGGTTCCGCCATTCTTGGGTTCGTTTTTCATCAGCCCTCCCATTGTTGCGGGTGTAGTTTAGTGGTAAAACCTCAGCCTTCCAAGCTGATGATGAGGGTTCGATTCCCTTCACCCGCTCCAAAAATATTATAATGGGCCTATAGCTAAGCTGGTTAGAGCACACGCCTGATAAGTGTCAGGTCGATAGTTTGAGTCGCCCATACTATTATTCCGCAGTAGCTCAGTGGTAGAGCACTCGGCTGTTAACCGAGCGGTCGTAGGTTCGAATCCTACCTGCGGAGCCATTTGGCCCCTTGGTCAAGCGGTTAAGACACCGCCCTTTCACGGCGGTAACACGGGTTCGAATCCCGTAGGGGTCATAAAACCATGTACAAGATGTACATGGTTTTTTTATTTGCCACCAAAGTTCTGATAGCTGTTGACCTGCAATCTTTTATCTTTAGTGTGACCTACGGATGCTTATCAGATTCTAATGGTAAAAGTTGAGAGAAAATTCCTTTTGAGTAAAACGTAATAGGTTTCGAAAGGCCTTATATGTATCAAAATAAAAAATAGATAAAAATCTAGAAACACGCATAAAATATAGTATGAAAATAGCAGTGCACACCTTCATTCAATGTGCACTGTTTTTATTATTCCCTCAATTCAATTAATAAGCTAACTTATCCCGCTATATTTTACATTTATTCCTGTCTTATTACATTGTGATATATTTACTATATGAAATATTAAAGAGGTGCTTTTGATTGAGTGACAAAGCAGTTGTTTGAATATTTATTAACCGTGAATAACCTGCGTTTTAAGGTTATCCGTGATTATAAAGAGTATGAGAAAACTTGGTCCAAGTCATCCCTTGAGGAATACGGGGAAGACGTGTATGTAATGGGGGAGGGAGAAGAGGAGGATGCTATCCTAAAAATACACAGGAAAAACCGTAGGCGATGCCGATAGCACACCTCCCGATCCCGATGAATCCATAAGGGAGTGGATTACCTACTCGTATGATAACGAGAAACATTCCCCGACAATCCCAGATTCAAAGGTGATTACAGAAGGAGATTCACACGTAGAAGTCAGGCTCGATGAGGACTCGAATCGGTTCGGTGAACATTTTGGATTTAATAGAAATAATGGAGACAGCTGAATCCAATGGAAACACTAGGCTTGTGCAGTATCGTGTGCAGCTTCTGTGCAGTATTTGTCCAATGTATAAAAATACAGGAGTAATGGGTTTTTACTGAAAATAGAAAAAGGCTCAACACCTTGATACACTTGGGGTTAAGCCTGAAGTATGGACCCCACCCTGTCAATTTACTATTCTGAATCTTATATACAATATATGCATAAATAGAGTCCAAACAGTCCACTAATTCAGGGTGCCATTGATTATTTATACAAACTGAATCTCTTAATTCCGTTGTTTATAGAAACCCATAGTATCAATTTGAATTCTTAGAAAAAATTTAGACCAGAAGCAAGGATCTGTGCGTTTGTTTAATCTGGATTATTAGTATGATATTCCTCTATATCAACTTTTAGCCGCCATTGGATTAACTATTTGTAAAATCCACAATAAAATTACTGTCTTGAGTATTGTTAGTCTTAAAATATATTTCCATCGCTTTCAATAAAAGAAGGATTTGGAAATTCTCATTAGGATCCTTAAAATCTGTCTTCAAATACTCTTTCAAGTTTTCTAGTCGATAGAGAAGTCCACTCTTTGAAATCTTTAATAAGCGTATCGTGGATTCAATTTTTAAATTATTATTTAGATATATATATAAAGTTTCTAAGAGCTCAATCCGTTTTTGTTCCTTTAATGAAAAGATTCCTGCAAATCGATTATTCGCAAGTTGCTTAATATGTTCTATATTTAAATCATTAATAAATATTGATAAAACACTAATATCTTTAAATGCAGTAATGGATGCGTTGGGGTTGGAGATGAGAGCAATTGCAGCCTCATTATAGTGAGAGTTTGCCTCCAAAATGCTATGTCCTATCTCGCTGTAACCAATTTGAACAGGATAATTAGGGAATTGTTCCATTAAAGCTTCTCTTAAATTACTAAAAACCTTCTGAACCATAGAATGATCTTTTAGAGGATGAAATAACAAAATAACTAGTTCCATCTCCTTAAAAGAAATAAGTATACGCTGTTTTTTTAAGTGTTCCCGAACAAAGTTTTCAAACTCTTTTTGAATCCTATACATATTATTATTCCTTCTCACAATAGCAACGGTGTATAGTTGGTTAATATCAATATTAAAGTAGCGAGACCTAGAAAGAATCTGATTTATATCTGTTAAACGTTGATGCAAAATATCATTAGTAAACTTGGATTCACTCTCTGCTTTTGATTTTTCTATAATAGAATTCATCATAAGTAGAACAGAAATTACATTTGTCAATTTAGATAGTATTAAATAGTCATATGAGGAAAATGTTGTTGGATGCATCGATATAACTGACAAATATGCAACGACTTTATTTTTAATGACAATCGTGTTTGTTAAACGAACATGATTATCTAATTGAACAACCTTTTTTGTGAAAGGAAGTTGCTGACGCTTTTCAAAAAAATAAGTACCTAATTGATTTCTCTCATTTTGGTCATATATCTGCATATCCTGCTCAATTAATTGTCTATCGATCTCTGATAAATTAGTAGAATGTACAAAGTTATAAAATATATCTTCTATTAAAAAGGTTCTGCCAAAAATTTTTTCAGCTTCTTTAAATATATCCTCTACTGTTGCTCCATCAATAATCGCTTGAATCATTTCACTTTGAATATTGCCAAGTTCAATCAGATCAAACGATACTTGATTTTCAGAGTTTTCATTTGATTCATCAGGTAAAGGGTTAACAGTATAAAACTCCCATGTACAATTTTCGTCACCTCTTGCTACACAGGTTTTCTCAACTACCTTTACTTCAAACTGAAAAATGGTGCTCATATAGCCAGTAGCAAATCCCATAAGTGTATGACAAACTGGTACATCACTTTGACCAAAATAATCTAGATGAACTTTTGCCTCGTAAGACTGTAACCACGTTCCTATACCATAAACAGCCTTAACTGATTTATCACCATAAAATTCCATATACCCTTCGAAAATCGAACCGTTTATATGTCCTTTTTCACAATGAAGAGTAGGCCCTTGTTTAAGTAGATCTTGTATATCGAAATATTTTTCTCTCATTCGGTGAGCTTCTGAAACCCCTAATTGATACCCATAATTAAACATTAATTCTGTTGCTTTCTCTATCCCATTTATTTCAATGATATCTGCTTTTAGAAAACTTAAAGCCTTAACGATTGCAATATTGTCGATATCTTTCTCCCTATTTTCAAGATGAAAAGTAGTCCTTTTTAAAGAAATAACACGTTGTTCCAACCTATTCCCCCCTTAATTGTAAGAAGTGCCTCAAAAAATATTGTTATTTCTCTCTTAATACTAAAATACCATAAAAAAGAAAAAACCAAACGAAATATACTGAAAACGCTTTCAAATTAATACAATTAGTCTGTTTTCAGAATATTTTATATCTAATATATTGAATGTGTAAATGATAAAAAACAAACAAAAAAGGGGAAAAGAAAATGTTACCAGAGATTGCTAAACTAGGTCATATTGCTTTAATCACACCGGATTTAAAAAAATCACTATGGTTCTTCTCTGAAGTCTTAGGTTTAGAAGAAACAGAAGTAGTGAATGGTACACATTATTTACGTGCATGGGGAGATTTTGAACACCATACACTATCGCTAAAACAAGGGGAAAAATCAAAAGTAGATCACATTGGTTGGCGTACAAAACGTCCTGAAGATGTAGAGAAATTTGCTGAATTACTAACTGAGGCTGGAGCAGAAGTGAAGTGGGTTGAATCGGGTGAAGAAGCAGGTCAAGGAAGAGCAATTCGCTTTGAGTTACCCAGTGAGCATCCATTTGAAATTTATTATGAGATGGAAAAAACGCATCCAGATCAAGACCGCAAATCCGTGCTAAAGAACCAAACTTATAAATCTTGGAGAAAAGGTGCTTCACCTCGTCGTATTGACCACGTGAATCTAGCGACTTCACACGATCCATCAGTAATTCATAAATGGTTAATTGATAATTTGGGATTTAAAATGCGTGAATATGTAGATTTAGGAAATGGAGTTATTCAAGCTGGTTGGTTAAGTGTAACTCCATTGGTTCATGACATAGCTGTTATGGCTGAACCGGAAGCTAAAACACCTAACCGTTTACACCACCTAGCTTATTGGTTTGATAATGCCCAAGATATATTACGTGCAGCTGACATTTTAAGTGAAAATGGAATTGAGCTTATTGGGCCAGGTAAACATGGTATTTCACAGGCAATTTACTTATATGTAAAAGACCCAGGTAGTGGTCATCGTGTGGAACTATTTTCAGGAAGTTATTTGATTTTTGAACCTGATTGGGAGGCTATTAAGTGGACTCCTGAAGATTTAAAAGTTGGTTTAACTTATTGGGGACAAGATCTTCAGGGAATGGATGCTGATTCAACAGAAGCATAGGAGGGACTATAATGAGCTATTCAACAGAAACTTTAGATACAGGTCGGTTTCAAACGTTCTATTGTGAAGCAGGACAAGAAAATGAAGAAGTAATCGTATTCCTACACGGTTCAGGTCCCGGAGCGAATTCAGTAAGTAATTGGCAACATATTTTACCAGAGCTTGCAAAGAACTATCATGTGATTGCTCCTGATATGTATGGATTTGGAAATACAAAACACCCCGAAGTACACCCAAAATCATTTTGGGAATGGACTCAGCTACGTGTTGAGCAACTGCTTGAACTACTTGATAAGAAAAACATAGAGAAATTCAGTCTCGTAGGTAATTCAATGGGTGGTTATGTGTCGTTAAATGTTGTTATGTATGCACCTGAACGAGTGAAAAAAGTTTTACTTATGGGCAGTGCTGGTGGAGAAACACCGCCTACTCCGGAAATAATACGAATGGTTGGTTTTTATAAAAACCCAACGTATGAAAACCTACGAAACTTAACAAGTTGGTTTGTTTATGATCCTGCAACGATTCAAGATTCATTAGAAGATATTTTAGAAATTCGATATGAAACTATTCAACGTGAAGAGATTCGCAATTCCTATTTGCAAAATATGTTCCCTATGCCTGGGGAAGGTCATATTCCTCCCAATGCATTACGTCAAATGAAACAAACATTCTTACTACTGCATGGTTTTAATGACCGATTTGTTCCAAAAGAGAGCAGTATTAATTTGATGGAACATTTACCTAATGCAGAGCTTCGTTTATTTACACAGTGCGGACATTGGCTGCAGGTAGAAAAGCGAGAAGATTTCATTAGAGCAGCTAAAGAGTTCTTCTAGTTAACTAGAATACAATAACGTGAGGTCACTAAAGAAGAGATTTTAATGTTTTTTAGTGGCCTCACCAGTATTTAAAACTCCGAATATAATATCTTCGCTAACTAAGATTTGTTATAAACTTGAAAACGTATAATAGGAGGGTTATAAATGTCAGTTGATACAAAGCAAAAATCCAAAGGATTTACAGATGTTGAACTAGAGCTTATTGAAAAAGCACGTGAAGCAGGCCTACTAGCAGAATCAGAAGTAGCAACTTCCGAAATAAATGCCTCTGTTTCTCGAAACTATGTTAATAAGTTAATTGAATCAGGAATTACTCGTGCAAATCTACCGAAAGAATATGGTGGTCCACAAATTTCGTTACGTGGCCTTGGAGAAATTGTACGTACTATCGCGTACCATAATATCTCAGCTGCATGGTTAGGTTATTTCTTCCCTTTACACAACTCCTTAACAGCACACCTTCCACAAGAAGGTAGAGACGAAATTATAAATTCAAACGGTTTGATCGTGGATGTTTTCGCACCAGTTGGACAAGTAACCGTGGTTGATGGCGGTGTTCGCTTAACAGGTACTTATAACTATACAAGCGGTGTTAACTTTGCAGAATGGATTGGTTTAGGGGCAATTGCTCAATTACCTGAATCAAATCAACCAGAATTAATTATGTGTTTCATGCGTAAAGATGAAGTGAAAGTAAATGAAAATTGGGATACATTTGGTTTACGTGGTTCAGGTAGTAACCAAGTGATTGCAACGGAAGTATTTATTCCAAGAAGACGCGTTTTAAGACTTGAATTAGCGAATGATACACGCCGTCCACCGGAGGGTTCTAATTATGATCCCGATTATCCTTATTACCATGTACCATACTTCTCTGCATTCTATCTTGGGTTTCCAAATATGGCATTAGGTGGAGCTAGGCGTTTGCTGGATGAATATAAAAAGAGAACAGAAGCACGTGTTCGTCTACATGGAGAAAATGAAAAAGATTCTCCTCGTAGTCAGCGAATTCTAGCTAAACTTATGTTGGAATATAAAAAAGCGAATGGTTTAATGGAACAATATTACGATCTATTAGCAACTTATGAAACAGAAGGTCCATACGAAAAAGGGGAGTTTTCTTCACTACGTGCAGAAATTATTAAAATTTGTCAAGAAATCGCTACGACAGTAATGGTCTCACTCGGTGGGGCATCTCTAACAAAAAATGACACAATTGAAGTGTTTGTACGAGACATCATTGCCGTAGCCACACATATAACGTCTCTATATGAAGATGCACTATACACATATGGTCGTAATTTATATGGCTATCAAGGAATTGGTATGGGCTAATTCACCTTAATAACGAGTCAAAAAATGAATGTTTATTCAATTGAAATATGAGTAAACAAGGGGGATTTAGACATGGCAAAATTAAAGGTAGCCATTTTAGGGTCAGGCAACATTGGTAACGATTTGATGAAAAAAATTCAGCGGTCCTCTTTTCTAGAGTTAACGGCTGTTATAGGGATCGATCCCAACTCCGAGGGCTTACGAAAAGCACGTGAAGCAGGTTTTCAAGCTATCGATACGGGAATTGAAGGCTTTCTTCAAACTCCAGGACTTGCAGATGTTGTGTTTGACGCAACTAGTGCTTATGCACATGTGAAGCATGCAAAGCTACTAAAAACTCACGGTAAGAGAGTAATTGACTTAACCCCAGCAGCAATTGGACCACTTACAGTACCAACAGTGAACCTTTACGAACATCAACAAGTAGATAACGTAAATATGGTGACATGTGGTGGACAAGCAACAATTCCAATTATTTATGCAGTATCTCAGCTTTATGAGGTAGAATATGCGGAAATTGTTGCCACAATTGCAAGTAAAAGTGCTGGCCCAGCAACACGTGCGAACATTGATGAATTTATCGCAACTACTTCACGTGCCATTGAGGTTGTCGGCAAAGCAAAAAAAGGAAAAACAGTTTTAATTTTAAACCCTGCTGAACCACCAATTATGATGAATGACACGATTCATCTGTTAGTAGATCATCCGGTAACAGATGAGGAAGCATTGATTGATGCACTTAAAAAAATGGAAAAAGCAGTTCAGCAATATGTTCCAGGGTATCGCTTAAAAACACGTCCATACATTGAGGGAAATCGTATCACTGTATTCCTGGAGGTTGCCGGTGCTGCTGATTATTTACCTGCTTACGCTGGTAATTTGGATATTATAACAGCTGCAGCT
Source organism: Pradoshia sp. Z4_20 (assembly GCF_058216035.1). Taxonomy (NCBI): domain Bacteria; kingdom Bacillati; phylum Bacillota; class Bacilli; order Caryophanales; family Bacillaceae; genus Pradoshia; species Pradoshia sp. Z4_20. The sequence goes on along the minus strand of NZ_JBZAJD010000008.1, from coordinate 161,807 downwards.
ATTAAAATTGCTGAGGAATGGGCAAAGGCAAAGACAACTGTGTAAAGGAGGAATACGATGAAACGCGATATTATCATAACAGAAGTAGCTTTACGAGATGGCAGTCATGCGGTCCGTCATCAATTTACAGTTGAACAGGTTAGGAAAGTTGTTGCTGGCTTAGATTCAGCAAACGTACCATATATCGAGGTTGCTCATGGAGATGGTCTTGGGGGATCGACGGTTCAGTACGGCCATTCACATACGAATGAGTTTAAGCTCATCGAGGCTGCTGTAGAAACTGCCGGAAATTCAAAAATTGCTGTACTTTCCTTACCAGGAATTGCAACGAAGCCTGATATTAGACTTGCAGGAGATTTAGGTGTTTCTATGGTTCGCGTCGCTACACATGTCACGGAGGCAGACGTTTCATTACAGCATCTAAACTTAGCGAAGGAGCTGGGTCTAGAAACAGTTGGTTTTCTAATGATGTCTCATATGGCTGAACCAAGTAAAATTGTAGAGCAAGCAAAAATTATGGAAAATGGTGGAGCAGATGTCATTTATATTGTAGATTCTGCAGGTGCTCTACTTCCAATTCAGGTAGCGGATCGAATAAAAGCATTGAAACAAGAAATAAACGTTCCTCTAGGTTTTCATGCACATAATAATTTGTCACTGGCTGTGGCAAATTCATTAACTGCTATTGAACATGGAGCTGATCGTATAGATGGCAGTATCCGTTGTTTAGGAGCTGGTGCTGGTAATACACAAACCGAAGTCCTAGTAAGCATATTGGATAAAATGAATATTGTTACAGGAATTGATTTATATAAAATAATGGATGTAGCTGAAGAAATTGTAGCGCCAATTCTGCCAACACCTCAAGAGATTACACGCGGTAGCTTAGTATTGGGGTATGCGGGTATTTATTCAAGCTTCTTATTACATGCGCAAAGAGCTGCAGAAAGATTTGGTGTAGATGCACGTGATATTCTCATAGAGATCGGTAAACGTAAAGCAGTTGGTGGTCAAGAGGATATGATTTTAGAGGTTGCTGCGGAGTTGAAAAGTGGAACAGTAAAGGCTTGAAAATTATTTTTAAGCAAGTTTTGAAGATCCTTTATGTTTAAATACGAAAAATAGGCTATCCAGTAAATCTATAAAAGTTAAATCATTAGGGGAGGTTTAAAAATGGATGATCGTTTATTTAGAAGTGCAATGGGTAAATTTGCAACTGGTGTGACAGTCATTTTAACAGACCTAGAGGATGTAACACATGGAATGACAGCGAATGCTTTTATGTCCGTTTCACTTAATCCAAAATTAGTAGTGATTTCGATTAAAGAAAACGCACGTATGCTTCCTAAAATCCAACAAGCCAAAAAGTTTTCAGTCAATATTTTAAGTTCTAATCAGGAAGAAATTTCCAAATTATTTGCAGGTCAAATTAAAGATCAGGAGGTAACATTTAATCGTTTAACAGATGTACCTGTTATTCCTGGGGCTATTGTGCAAGTTGCTTGTGAAGTTTCTGCTGAACATGTTGAAGGTGACCACACATTATTCATTGGTAAAGTAACTAACATTACGGTTGAAGATGGTGATCCATTATTATTTTTCAATGGAAAATATCGCAGCCTCGAGGAATTAGTTGAAGTATAAGGGAAATAGGAATCTCTAACAAGGATGATAGAAGGAGTTATGCTAATGAAAACGATTTTAATTAATGCTCTAAATTTACAGGGAATTTATACTAAGGTAACTCCTTGTGTTATGGCACTTGGCTATTTTGATGGTGTCCATCTGGGACACCAGCGTGTCATACAAATTGCCCGTAAAGAAGCAAATAATCGTGGATTTCCATTAGCACTAATGAGTTTTAGACCACATCCTATCAATATCTTGTCTGGCGGGAAGCGATGTATTTCTCATTTAACGACACTTTCTGAAAAAGAAATGATGCTCAATCGTTTAGGTGTGGACATATTTTATCTTGTCGATTTTACACTTGATTTTGCAGCACTGTCACCCAAACAATTTGTTGATGCCTATTTACTAAATCTTGGTGTAACACATGTGATTGCAGGTTTTGATTTCTCTTATGGATCTAAAGGTGCAGGAAAACTTAAACATATTCCCAATGATTCAAAATATCAAATTACTGTAACCGAGGTACAACGTGTAGACTATTTAGGTGAAAAAATTAGTTCAACAGCAATTCGACAACGATTACTATCGACCGATGTGCATGAGATTCCTCATTTTCTTGGAAAGCACTATACCGTTAAAATGCTTTGGGATGGAAATCAATTCAAACCTATGGAGCCGAAGATGCTTCCTAATGAGGGGATTTATGAGGTTGTGTTGGAGTACGGTCAGTATAAAATCAAGTCAATTGTTTCTGTCAACGAACATGGTAATATACGAATTATGGATTCGTTCAATAAGGTAACAAAGGGAAATGTAAAAATTCACTGGCTGCAGCCTAGCCAATCAAGAAGTTTAACTAGAATTTAATCTTTAGAGGAGGGGAGTTATGGTAACAGAGCAATTAATATCTAATGTAATTCAACTGCTTGATAAAGCACATGAAAAACATCAATCAATTATACCACTTACAATACAAGAGCCGACAATGACTATTGATGATGCCTATGCCATTCAAGTCAAACGAATTAAAATTGCAACAATGCTAGGTGATCGTATCACAGGCAAAAAAATTGGTTTAACATCATTTGCAATGCAAAATCTCTTAGGTGTAGATCAACCGGACTATGGACATCTTTTAGAGTCGATGTATGTAGAAGAGGGGGCAGAAATTTCCCTAAGTCAATTATTTCAACCAAAAATTGAAGGCGAAATTGCATTTGTACTTAAGGAAGATTTAGTTGGCCCAAATGTTACTGTAGATGATGTTCTACGGGCAACAGATTATGTTGTACCTGCCCTTGAAGTTGTTGATAGCCGTATTAAAGATTGGAAAATAAAACTTGAAGATACGGTTGCCGACAATGCCTCTTGTGGACTTTATGTTCTTGGATCAAATAAAGTTCACATAAGTGACGTAAATTTAATTAGCATTCATATGCAACTTTTAAAAAATAACCAAGTGATTAATGAAGGAAAAGGGATGGATGTTTTAGGAGATCCGGCTCTATGTGTTGCTTGGTTAGCGAATAAATTATCGGAATATGGTGTCACACTTAAAGCCGGGGAGGTTATTTTATCAGGTGCCTTATCCGCAGCGGTAGTAGTAGAAAAAGGAGATCAGTTTACAGCCAAGTTTACACAAATTGGTGAAGTAAATGTTCACTTTGTGGAATAAATTTAGACCCAATATGACTTTGATAAAATAACTATCAAACTAAGAGCATTGAATTAGCAAATAAAACCTATTGGCAGCTACTTCCATGAAGTGCAACCTTTCATAAGGTTAGAAAAAATCCGTTTTCCTTTAGAAAGCGGATTTTCTATAATTTACAATATTGTTTTATTGCACTTCTTTTTCTATTTCAGATTTTTTAAATACCAGCATCCTTAAGAGAGGCTTCAGAACTTAGTGGCGGTTATGTCCAATTTTGTCCCATTATGCCCCGTCTTAATCTTAGCTACTTCTAATTGTTTAACTCTTCGTTTTTGATGTATGTCATTAATAACTTTCTTCCTTTAGGTAAATGAAAGGCTCTTGCATTAAAGCTACCATTATAAATGTAGGGGAATTGGCAGTTCTAAACATGATTACTGGGTTATTTTTCATTCCAATATTTTAAAAAAAGTCATAAGTATGATTTTTTAAGTTTGCTAATTTAAATGTCAATATATTTATTAAATTGTTTTTTTGCAAATTCCACCATAACACGTGTTATTTCTGAATAGTTAGTATTATTTAACCTCACAAAACCAATAAATTGGTTTTGTGGAAAAGGTACTATTAAATCAATGAGAACAATATCCTCTTGTTGAATAAAATAAGGATCAGTTATGAAACTATAATTTAAGCCTATGGTAATAGCAGTATTATTTGAAAGACTTTTACGGATTGAATCTAAATTATTTGTTCTTAAAGCAATATCTATCTTATCAAAATTATTATCACTAGATAAAATATCCATTATTTTATAATCATCATGAATTGCTATTGGATAGTCACTAATATCTGAAAGTGTGACTGATATCTTTTTGGCAAGTGGAGATGTATTATTTACTGCAATCACAGTTTTACAAGAAGTTACTTTTTCAAAGTAATATTCCTTTTTTTCTAATTGATCTTTATCATCAAATGCTAAAAGAGCAATGTCGATATCTTGATTTAACAGTTTCTCATATATTTGTGTTGTACTTCCTTCGAATAGGTTGGATTTTATTAGAGGATAAGTTTTTTTAAAATCTGAGAAGGAGTCAATTATTAAGGGCATAAAACCGGGTAATGAACCGAATCTTATGGTTCCATTAAGTTCATTCTTGATTATTTGGATGGTTTCATTTAGAATCTCAATTTTTAAAATTATTTCCCTAGCTTTATTAATTATTAATTGTCCCTCTTTAGTAGGAATTGTACCAGATCGAGACCTTTTAAATAATTTGATATTAATTTCCTTCTCAAATTGTGATAAAGATTGGCTTAATGTTGGTAAAGTGATATTTCGATTATTTGCCGCTAATGTTAAAGACTTTGTTTTAGATATTTCTACAATGTTTGCTAGTTGTTCTAAGTTCAATATATTCACCCCTTATATACTTAAAAAATAACTAAGTTAACTTAAATATAATTAAATATATTTAAAATAACAATTCATTTATAATAGAAATGTACTAAAATTTTCACAAATTAAATTATTATGACATTGACATTATATTCTTTTGTCATAAAGGAGGATTTGAAATGAGATTACAAAATAAAGTAGCTATTATTACTGGAGCTGCAAGCGGAATGGGTGCAGAAGAGGCAAAACTATTTGCTAAAGAAGGAGCAAAAGTAGTTGCAACTGACGTACAATATGAAAAATTAGAAGAGGTTGTAAATGAAATTATTCGTAATGGCGGAGACGCCTATGCAATAAAGCATAATGTAGCTTCTTCTGAAGAATGGGAATTTGTTGTTGAACAAGCAGTAGCTACTTATGGTAAGGTAGATATTTTAATAAACAATGCAGGGATCGGTGGTAAAAATCAATTTGGTACACCAGAAACAACTGAATTGGATGAATGGGACATGGTAATAAATATCAATCTTAAAAGTACTTTTTTAGGTATGAAGTACGTCCTACCTATTATGAAAAAAGTTGGGAGCGGTTCCATTGTTAACATATCATCTATAGCTGCAATGATTGGTACAGCAGGTCCAACTGCTTATACTGCAACAAAAGGTGCAATCCGTTCGATGACAAAAAATGTTGCTGCAAGTTATGGTAAATTTAATATTCGAGTGAATTCGGTTCATCCCGGCTTTATTAATACACCAATGATGAAAGGTACATTAGAAGATGAAAAAGCTTCTGAACATATTACATCCATTATTCCATTAGGCCGTCCATCTGAACCAATTGAAGTGGCACAGGGAGTATTATTCCTTGCATCAGATGAAGCAAGTTATTTAACAGGTACTGAATTAGTGATTGATGGTGGAGCTACAATAATTTAATCACCATCAATAAATGCTATTTAAAGGTTATACAAATTTTGTGAATAGAAGCTATTTTGTTCAATTAATAGCTTCTTTTTTATTAGAAATTTAATAAAATTTTTATTTACGTATAATCAGAATAGAAACAACCAACGAAAAAATAATCCTTATATATCTTCCGGAATTTTTCTGCTCTTTTTTAGTAGTCCTATTAATAGTATTATAAAATTTAATAATAGAAATACATAAGAACTGAAATTATAAGTTATCAAGCTATAGACAAATAACATACAAAAATTATTGATAGAAAAATTATTAACGTTGCTAGCATTTTTCCCTCCTAAATATTAAAAGATCCTTAAAAACTACAAAAGTCAATTAACATTCCTACAATAAGCTAAAAATCACTACTCACTACCAAAAATAGACTACCCAAAAATCAAAAAAATGAACTTTTATAAAATTATCTAAGAATTAAATTGGAAATGAATACTATCCTGTAGTGTAAAAACTATAGCATATCGGCCTTGATGCGGAAGAATAATCTAATAATATTTAAGATTCACTTATGTTAGAATATTCACAAACAAAGTGAAAGGAGAGCTAGTTTTGAATCTATTTTACTAAAGTAGTAGGTTGATTGAGCATATATCTTCTTGTAATACAAAATTCCCATCTTATTTAACTAACGTTGTTGTAACGCTTGATATGAGTGGTTTCTAATTATACAGAATTGCCTTTTCTAAATGATTAGATGTATCTTTACCTATAATAGAAAATTCCCAGCCTTAACCGAAAAGTCATTCATATCAAGGGATACAGCAATTTTCTATTTGTATACCATAAAAAAGATAGACCATAAAGTCTATCTAAAGAGTGTTGATTATACCTCCAATGTATTTAATGGATTATACTTGTCGTTTTGTTCTTTTAAATCATTTCCCCACATGGCAGCGTATTTTTCGGTTACGGCTATTGAGGAATGTCTCATTAGTTTTTGGATAGCAAATGTACTCATTCCAGAATGGATGCATCGTTGACAGAAGGTGTGTCGGAAAGTATGGGCTGATAATCTGACATCTTTAAAATTCATAATTCGTGCTAACCGTTTAAATACATTTTTTAAGGCATCGGGTGTGAATTCTTAGTTGTAACGATTAGTAAAGATATAATCACTTAAATACTCACGGCCAAATACTTGTTCACAGTATAGGTGGTAGGAAGACAATTCGTGAATAATCTTCTCTGTCACAGGAATAGATTCGCGCTTACGGTTTTTACCGAATAAAGAAAGGGTTTGATTACCTATGTCTAAATCAGTCCATTTTAGTGTAGTAAGTTCAGATAATCTGATGCCTGTACCAATTAAAACAATAATGTTTGTATGATCTCGATAGGCAACAAAGGGCTTTTTTCTATTAATCCTTCTATAGTAATGGAGCAGTTGTTTAATGTGATAATCCGTAAATACATCTATTCGGATATCTTCTTTGGCTTTGGGTACTTTGGTGGCAGGGCTCTTTTTAATTACTTCACATTCAACCATATTATTAAAGAAGGCTCTTGTACGATGTAACTTAGTGTTTGTGGTAGTAGGCTTATTACCCTTGTCCTTACAGTGAATTATGTATTGTTTAACATGAGAAGGGGAGACATCTTCAACAATAAGAACTTCATTCTCGTTGAAAAAGCGTAACATTTCGTTGAGGATTAACTTGTAAGTTTCCATAGTCTGTGGAGTTACATTTTTAAACTCTCTGTCTTCATAAAAATCTTGGATAACAAACTTTAGTAACATAGAAAATACCACCTCACATGATTTTGTGAAGTGGTCGTTGAGTATCGTAACAGGTTTTGCTACGACCATAACATTTTAGGTTATGAGAAAGTTGATTCAAACCTTGCTACGACTATAAGTGTGATCCCGACTGGGTTCGAACCAGCGACCCCCACCCTGTCAATTTACTAGTCTAAATTTCTTAATTTCATCAAAGTAAGACTGATTTATTTTTCCATATGGACCGCAAGCAATAAGGGTTTATTTCATTCAAGCATTCTTCGGATTGCTTTTTTTATATTTCTTTTTGATTATTATTGCAGGAAATATAGTTCTTGCTTGTCGAATTAATTATTTGGGAGAGAGTTGAATATTTTAGCGGGAAGAGATTTTAAGAAATTGATGTTCCGTATGAATATCAGAATTAAAATTGATTCTCCCATCACTTGGAAAGAATATTTACGCTTGATTAATTCGGAATATTTTGATTTTAGTAAAGGGGGATACAGTAATGAATGTACCATTAATACTTACGCAATTCTTAGACAGGGCCGTAAGCTTGTATGGGGACAAGCAGGCTATCATATGTGAAGACAGGGTGTTTACATATCATGAACTAAATGAAAGAGTTAATCGGTTATCTCACGGTTTAAAGAATTTTGGGGTTCAAAAAGGGGATCGCATTGCCTACTTAGCGCCAAACTCTGTTGAAATGTATGAGGGCTTTTATGGAATTTTCCAATTAGGTGGTGTGATGGTACCACTAAATAGTCGATTAAAGCCAGATGATTATCAATTTATTTTAAACCATAGTGAATCGAAAATCTTATTCGTTGATCAAGACCTTTACCATTTGATTTTGCCAATTAAAGATAAGCTAAAGACGATTGAAAAAATTATTGTTCATTATAAAGATTCAGAGACAGAAGAGGTAGGATATGATGTTTGGTTGGAAGAGCAAAGTGACCAGGCATTTGAGAGATTTCCTTTAGAAGAAGATGATGTATCCAGCCTTCTTTATACAAGTGGAACAACCGGGAATCCAAAGGGAGTCATGCTGACTCATCGGAATAACTATATTCATGCGTTAAGTACTATGCATCATCTTCGCATAACGGATGAAGATGTGTTACTTCATGTCTTACCGATGTTTCATGTAAATGGTTGGGGTTCTCCGTTTTATTATACGGCTAACGGTGCTACTCAGGTCTGCTCTCGAAAAACGACGCCTGAGATGATTTTTTCTGCCCTCGAAAAACATAAAGTAAACGTTATGCATATGGCTCCAACCGTGTTAAATTCACTCCTGCAATATTACGACCAGAATAGCTCAAATATTGAACAAGCAGTTCGAGTTGTCATTGCCGGTTCGGCACCACCGCCAGCCTTTGTTAGACGAGTGGAAAAAGAGCTGGGCTGGGATTTCATACAAGTATATGGAATGACTGAATCTTCTCCTTTAAGCTTGATTTCAGTTGTTCGCTCAGAATTAAAGGAATTATCTACTGAGGAACAATACCGAATTAAATCGAAGGCGGGGATATCGATGGTTGGCTGTGAAGTTAAAGTTGTGACTGAGCATGGCGAAGAAGTCGAGCATAACGGTAAAGAGATTGGGGAAGTCATCACAAGAAGTAATGGAGTCATGTTAGGATACTGGAAGAATGAAGAGGCAACGATGGAGGCGATTAAAAACGGATGGCTTCATACGGGAGATATGGCTACTGTAGATGAATATGGACATATTGATATTGTCGATAGGAAGAAAGATGTTATCATAAGCGGAGGAGAAAATATCTCTTCCATCGAGGTTGAGGGCGTGTTATATGACCACCCCGATGTATTAGAAGCAGCGGTAATCGCTGTTCCTCATGAAAAGTGGGGAGAAACTCCGCATGCTTTTATTGTTCAAAGAGAGGGAAGAAACGTTTCTGAAGAGGAATTAATTGCATTTACAAGAGAGAGGTTAGCCCATTTTAAAGCAATAACAGGAGCAACCTTTGTAAGCGAACTACCAAAGACAGCTTCTGGGAAAATACAAAAGGTAGTCCTTCGTAATGATTACTGGGAGGCAGCCGGAAAAGGCGGGAAATTCGTCAATTAATAAAATATCAACTGAAGATTATTATGATAGGTAACTAGTAGGATTAGATTAGGAAAAATAAGTATAATCAATATAAAAAAGACTCGCTATCTGAGTAGCGAGTTTTAACTTTCTTAGAATCTATTTAATGGTGCTACATATTTCGAGTTAATTAATTAATTTAAGAACTACACTCAAAGTAGATTTCACATTCATTTTTAACTATCCAATCAAAACCTAAATATTTGAATAAATAAAATAATTTGACAATTTCAAGAAGTTTAAGTTAGAATCTAAATCATAATAAATGAACATGGAGAGGGGTGAAGAAAACGGAATTAAAGGATCGCATTCTGGATACATCTGTTAAGCTGTTTGAAAAGCACGGCTTTCATGGTGTTTCAGTAAATGATATTGTTCAGGCCAGTGATACTTCAAAGGGTGGTTTTTATCACCATTTTCAATCAAAGGATGAATTGCTTTTCTCTATACACGACACATTTATCTCCTATGTCTTACGTAAAGCCAAAGAGGCTATCCACCATTATCAAACTCCACCAGAGAAACTTCAGCAGATTATTTACTCGTTTACGAAAGTATTTGATCTCTACCAATCTCACATATCAGTCTTTTATCAGGAAAGTAAATATTTAAAACCGGAACTGGATTCAACTATTAAACTGAAGCGGGATGAGTTCAGGCTATTAATATACGAAGTCATTAAAGAAGGTCAGGATTCCGGAGATTTTCGAAAAGAGATTCCTTTTGAAATCAGTGGTCTTGCCATATTGGGAATTGTGAACTGGACCTCAAAATGGTATCAACGAAACGGGCCAATGCCGATGGATCAGATTTCTGTGTATTTTACTGACTTTATTATGCATGCTCTATTAACCGAAGAGGCAAAAAGGAAATACGGACATTTTTTTACCACATAATTAAAGCGCTTACATATCTATAACAGACCAACCAGTCGGTCTTTCACAAAAGAGTAGGAGGATGAAAATGAACTTTGAATTGAGCACGGAGCAAAAGATGGTCCGCAATATGGCAAGAGAATTTGCGGAAAAGGAAATTAAGCCAATTGCGATTGAATTAGACCGGGAGTCAAGATTCCCTGAAGAAGTATTTAAGAAAATGGGTGAATTAGGTCTGCTCGGAATTCCCTTTCCGGAAGAATACGGAGGCTCCGGTGGAGATACGATCTCTTATGCGCTTGCAGTAGAGGAAATTGGAAGAGCCTGCGGAGGTACGGGCTTGAGCTATGCAGCTGCTGTATCACTTGGATCGAGTCCGATTTATTATTTTGGAACCGAGGAGCAAAAGCAACAGTACTTAACTCCATTAGCAAGTGGTAAGGCCTTAGCATCATTTGGATTAACAGAGCCTAATGCCGGATCAGATGCCGGAGGGACGAGAACAAAGGCCGTGCTAGAAGGAAATGAGTACGTAATTACAGGAGAAAAATGCTGGATTACAAATGCCGGATTTGCAGAAACGATTACGGTCACTGCGGTATCTGGTAAGACCAATGCCGGAAAAAATATTATTTCCGCCTTTCTTGTACCAACTAATACGCCAGGGCTAAAGATTACTAGCAATTACGACAAAATGGGTGTTCGAGCTTCGAATACATCAGAAATAATCCTCGACCATGTTCGGGTACCTAAGGAGAATGTCCTTGGAGATCTCGAGGGAGGATTTAAACAATTTTTATATACACTGGACGGCGGCCGGATTTCAATCGCGGCTTTGGCGGTCGGGATTGCTCAGGCAGCATTTGATAAAGCGCTTGCCTACAGTAAGGAACGAATCCAGTTTGGACAGTCCATTTCTAAGTTTCAGGCTATTCAATTTAAGCTGGCAGACATGGCAATGGAAATTGAGCTGGCGAGAAATATGGTATTAAAGGCTGCCTGGCTTAAAGATCAAAAAAAGAATTTCACAAAAGAATCTGCCTATGCCAAGCTATTTGCTTCTGAAATGGGATTCCGTACATGCAATCAGGCGATTCAAATTCATGGTGGATATGGATATATGCGTGAATACGAAGTGGAGCGTTACTTACGTGATATGAAGTTATTGGAGATTGGCGAGGGTACATCAGAAATTCAGCGACTTGTAATATCCCGCCAACTAGGTTGCTAGCCTTATATTTTTTTTAGTGATAAGGAGGAACGAGATGGCGGATTTGGTTCAGAAAACAGTGGGTGCTCTTTTGGATGAAATAGCTCAAGAGAATGCGGAGCGAGAAGCAGTTGTTTATGCAGATCGAGGTCTTCGGTATACGTATAAACAGTTTAATGAAGTTTGCAAGGAGGCAGCCCGAGCGTTTATGTCGCTTGGAATGGAAAAGGGAGATCATCTTGCCATATGGGCGACTAATACTCCTGAATGGCTGATTACCCAATATGCGACAGGGAAGATGGGGGCGGTGCTCGTTACGGTAAATACGAGTTACAGAGCCAAAGAGCTAGAATACCTTTTGCAGCAGTCTGATTCAAAAACACTTATTTTACTGGAAAATGTGAAGGATCATTCCTATATTGAAACACTTTATGAAGTCATACCGGAATTAAGAGATGCACCTCCTGGAGAGCTGGTATCAGAGAAGCTGCCTTATTTAAAAAATGTTATCGTGCTCGGTGAGAATCGATATCCTGGTACGTACAGCTGGGATGATGTGATAAAAATGGCCTCCCACACATCAGAGCAGGAATTGGCTGAAAGGCTGGATTCCTTACACGACAGCGATGTCATCAATATGCAGTATACGTCTGGGACAACTGGTTTTCCAAAGGGAGTCATGCTGACTCACCGCAATATCGTCAATAACGCGATCAATATTTCTGAGGGAATGAAGCTGACAAATGAAGATCGTATGTGTATTCCAGTTCCTTTTTTCCATTGTTTTGGGTGTGTATTAGGAACATTAACAGCCGTTTCTGTTGGTGCAGCCATGATTCCATTGCAGGAGTTTAATCCGCGCAGTGTTTTACAGGTTGTTGAAGAAGAAAAATGTACCGCTCTTCACGGTGTTCCGACGATGTTCATTGCTGAAATGAATCTGGAGGACTTTGAAGAATACGATTTATCCACTCTGCGTACAGGTATAATGGCTGGTTCCACCTGCCCTATTGAAGTCATGAAGGGTGTAGTGGAAAAGATGGGGGCCAATGAAATAACGATTGTATTTGGACAGACCGAATCTTCACCTGGTATCACTCAAACGAGGACGGACGATCCGCTTGAATTGCGAGTCAGCTCCATTGGCAGATCGATGCCTAATATTGAGGTGAAAATCGTCGAGCCTGGCACTGAGAATGAAGTGCCTCGGGGGCAGCATGGCGAGTTAATCACACGCGGTTACCATGTCATGGAGGGTTATTACAAAAATCCAGAAGCAACTGCAGCTGCGATTTCCAAAGATGGCTGGCTTCATACCGGTGATTTGGCTGTCATGGATGAAAATGGGTATTGCGCTATTACTGGCAGGCTTAAGGACATGATTATCCGTGGTGGCGAAAATATTTATCCAAGAGAAATAGAAGAGTTTTTGTACCAGCATCCTTCTGTACTTGATGTCCAGGTCATTGGTGTACCAGATGCCAAATATGGTGAAGAAGTAATGGCATGGATCATTCCTAAAGAAGGCACATCCATAACAGCCGAGGATATCCGTACTTACTGCCACGGGAAGATTTCAAGGCATAAAATTCCGCGCTATATCGAATTTATAGACGAATATCCGATGACAGCTTCCGGAAAAATTCAAAAATATAAGCTTCGGGAACAATCCATGCAGATTTTGGGAACGTGAGGAGGAGCAGCATTGTTTAAGAAAATATTAATTGCCAATCGAGGGGAAATCGCTTCAAGAATAATCCGTACCTGTAAACGCCTTAATATCGAAACGGTTGCGGTTTATTCTGAGGCAGATCAAGAGGCACCATTTGTTAAGGAAGCAGATTTTGCTTTTCTTTTGGGTGGTTCAAGAGTAAATGAAAGCTATGTTAATACCGCGAAAATATTAGAGATTGCGAAAGAGCATGATGTGGAAGCTATCCATCCGGGTTACGGATTTTTAAGTGAAAACAGTGAGTTTGCGAGGGAATGCATAAGAGAAAATATTGTTTTCATTGGTCCCTCTCCGGATGTCATTGAACTAATGGGACAAAAGACAAAGGCAAGGGAGGCCATGGAGAAGTCAGGTGTACCGGTTGTGCCTGGAATATCATACCCGCTTGCTGATGCGGAGGAGGCAGTCAGGGTAGCTAAGAAACTCGGATATCCTGTAATGCTGAAAGCCTCTGCTGGCGGAGGCGGGATTGGCATGCAGTCAGTCTCAAATGAAATCGAGCTCATAAAAGCATATGAAGGCAATCAAAACCGAGCCCAAAGTTTTTTTGGCAATGGGGATATGTTCCTTGAGAAAGTCATTGTGAACCCGAGACATATTGAAATTCAAGTGCTGGCTGACAAGCAAGGCAATGCTGTATACCTTTGGGAACGTGAATGTTCCATTCAGCGCCGTAATCAAAAAGTGGTAGAAGAAGCACCATCTCCATTTGTTGATGAGAGTTTACGGAAAAGAATGGGCGAAACAGCATTAAAGGCCGTACGCGATTTAGGCTACTATAATGCAGGTACCTTTGAATTTTTAATGGATGAACAAAAGAATTTCTATTTCCTTGAAATGAACACGCGCCTGCAGGTTGAACATCCGGTAACAGAGGAGATTACGGGAATTGATATGGTTGAGGAGCAAATTAGGATTGCCTATGGGGAGAATTTACGTTTTACCCAAGATGATATTCGGTTAGAGGGTCATGCTATTGAAGTGAGAGTCTATGCGGAGGATCCCGTTACGTTCTTACCATCACCCGGGCAAATAACCTATCTGAAATTACCGAATGGTCCAGGTGTACGAAATGAGGTTGCTATCAGTGGTAACTCTAAGGTAACACCATTTTATGATCCGATGATTGCAAAACTAATTGTGTCGGCATCAAGCAGGGAAGAAGCTATAAGCTGTATGACAAAGGCACTTCAAAGCTATGAAATTCAGGGAATTAAAACAAATCTACCCATGCTTTTAACGGTCATCCAGCATGAAGCATTTAAGGCGGGAGACACAACAACTGGGTTTATTGAAGCAAATCTTAAAAAAATGAAAAACAGATAGGAGAGGTAATAATGGCTGAAGAAATCAAAGCAAGTATGGCAGGAAATGTATGGAAAATACAAGTAAAAGAGGGAGATACCGTTGAAAACGGTCAGGACATGGTCATTTTGGAATCTATGAAAATGGAAATTCCTATAGCCGCTGAAGGAGACGGACTCGTCACAGAGGTTGTCGTAAACGAAGGGGATTTTGTAAATGAGGGCGATGTTTTAATCCGTATTGACTAGAAGGGAGAGAACTTTTTTGGAGATACCTGAATTTGTACAAATAAAAGAAGTTGGCCCCCGGGACGGTTTGCAGAACGAGATGAATATAGCTCCGACTGAACAAAAAATAGAATGGATTGACCTGTTGAGCGAAACGGGTCTTTCTTATATTGAAATTACATCTTTTGTTGCTCCTAAATGGATTCCGCAGCTAGCTGATGCGCTGGAGGTATCAAGGAAAATCAAGCGCAAGGATACGGTCACTTATGCGGCTCTAGTGCCAAATCGAAAGGGATTGGAAAATGCGCTGTTAGCAAATATCGATGAAGTCTCTATTTTCATGTCAGCGAGTGAAGCACATAATCAAAAAAATATAAATAAATCCATTGCAGACACCTTTCCAATTCTTCAGGAGGTTGCAGAGGATGCATCAAAGGAAGGAAAAACAACACGAGCTTATGTATCGACAGTGTTTGGCTGTCCGTACGAGGGCGAAGTTCAGATTGATGCTGTCTTACATATATGCGATAAGCTGTTCGCGATGGGGGTAGATGAAATCTCTCTTGGCGATACAATTGGTATTGCCCATCCAAAACAGGTTGATTTTTTACTGGATGAAGTAACAAAACGGTTTAATAAGGATCGTATTGCGTTACACTTTCACGACACACGCGGCATGGCGCTGGCAAATATATTAGTAGCTTTAAAGAAAGGATATACAATTTTTGATTCCTCACTAGGCGGTTTAGGCGGCTGTCCATATGCAACCGGAGCCTCAGGAAATGTAGCCACTGATGACTTAGTTTATATGCTTGAGAGGATGGGGATTCGTACGGGTATTGATGGAAGAATGTTAGCTGAAGCTGCAGATTATATTCAAAAACAGATGGGTATCCCTTTGTCGAGCAAACAAATGGCTATCCAGGAGAAAAAGGAAGGGAGAAGGGTCAACTGATGATCAACCGATCCATACGAGAAGACGGGATAGCGGTGATTGTATTAGATCATCCTCATAAATCCAACGCTTTATCTATTGAGTTGTTAAAAGAATTGCAACAAACACTGCGTCTATATAAAGAAAATTCATCTATTCATTGCATAATCATTACTGGCAGTGGTGACAAAGCCTTTTGTGCTGGTGCTGATCTAAAAGAACGGTTAAATATGACTCCAGCACAGGTAGGAGAAGCGGTCAGATTAATCAAGGAAACCATTTCCATGATTGACCAAATGCCGCAGCCGACCATTGCTTCCATTAATGGGGCAGCATTTGGCGGAGGGCTTGAGCTTGCATTGGCTTGTGATATAAGAGTGGCCAGCCATCATGCCAGGATGGGGCTCACAGAAACCTCTCTGGGAATTATTCCAGGCGCAGGCGGAACACAGAGACTGCCGAGATTAATTGGAATCAGCAAAGCAAAGGAGCTTATTTTCACCGCTCGCAGGATAGATGCCATTGAGGCACTGCAAATTGGCCTGGTTAATCAAATCGCCAAGCCGGATGAACTGGAGACTATGAGTCTGTCAATCGCAAGGAAAATCGCAGCCAATGCACCTATCGCAGTGAAGGAAGCTAAAAAAGCGATAGAAAGAGGTATGGAAACAGATTTAGTACATGGTTTGCAAATTGAAGAAATGAGCTATCAGGTTACGATTCCAACGAAGGATCGTATGGAGGGACTCATGGCATTCAAGGAAAAACGTAAGCCTGTATATACCGGTGAATAAATTCTCAATAGAAAGGTAGATGACGATGAACACAATTCAAAACGACCTTATAGAACGAATAGAAAAAATTAAAGGAGGCGGAGAAGAGAAGTATCATCAAAAAAATAAAGAAACAGGCAAATTGTTCGCCCGTGAGCGTTTAGAGCTATTGTTTGATGAAGGCGTTTTAGCTGAGGATGGATTGTTTGCGAATCATTCTGCGGAAGGTTTACCGGCTGACGGGGTGGTAACTGGATTAGGGAAAATAAATGGTCAAACGGTTGCTGTTATGGCCAATGATTCAACCATTAAAGCAGGATCATGGGGTGCACGGACGGTTGAAAAAATCATTCGTATTCAGGAAACTGCTGATAAGCTGCAAATCCCTATGCTGTATTTAGTGGACTCAGCCGGTGCGAGAATAACGGATCAGGTAGAGATGTTCCCTGGACGCCGAGGGGCTGGCAGAATTTTTTATAATCAGGTAAAACTGTCCGGGAAAATCCCGCAAATCTGTTTATTATTTGGCCCATCTGCAGCAGGCGGTGCCTATATTCCAGCATTTTGCGATATCGTTGTGATGGTGGAAGGGAATGCTTCCATGTATCTTGGTTCTCCTAGAATGGCAGAGATGGTGATTGGCGAGAAGGTCACATTGGAACAAATGGGCGGAGCGAAAATGCATTGTTCCGTATCGGGATGCGGAGATGTCCTTGTAAGCAGTGAACAAGAGGCAATCGAATATGCCCGGAAATATCTGTCCTACTTCCCGGCCAATTTTGCCGAAAAAACAAAAAGCACCGAAGAAAAACTACCTCAAGTATCAGACAAAACAATCGCAGATCTTATCCCTCAGAATCAAAATGCACCTTTTAATATGTATGATCTCATTAATCAATTAATAGACGAGGATTCCTTTTGTGAAATCAAGAAAATGTTTGCACCTGAATTAATTACTGGTCTTGCCCGAATGGGTGGTAAACCGGTCGGTATTATTGCTAATCAGCCGCGTGTAAAGGGTGGAGTCCTTTTTCATGATTCTGCTGATAAAGCAGCTAAATTCATTAATCTATGTGATGCCTTCAATATTCCCTTGCTCTTTTTAGCCGATATACCAGGCTTTATGATTGGCACTAAAGTAGAGCAGGCAGGAATTATCAGGCATGGTGCAAAAATGATTGCTGCCATGAGTGAAGCAACCGTTCCAAAAATCTCTGTAATTGTTCGGAAAGCGTATGGAGCTGGCCTTTATGCGATGGCTGGTCCAGCCTTTGAACCAGATTGCTGTATTGCCTTGCCGACTGCCTCAATTGCAGTTATGGGACCAGAAGCGGCAGTGAATGCTGTGTATGCCAATAAAATTGCCGCGCTGCCGGAAGAAGAACGCCAAGGCTTCATTATGGAAAAAAGAGAAGAGTACAAGGAAGATATTAATATTTATCGCCTTGCCTCAGAAATGATAATAGATGATATTGTTGAACCGAATGATTTAAGAAGTCAATTAATCACTAGATTTAGCTTATATGAAAGTAAATATCAGGTCTTTTCATGCCGAAAACATCCGGTTTACCCGGTTTGAGGAAACGGAGGGTTCTATCATGAGCCAAGTAGCCTGGATACCCGATCATCGTACGATTTCTAACCTGCGTCTACATAAATGGATAAAAGAACTGAGCCTTAAAGACTATGACCAATTTTATGCTAAATCGATTGAAGAGCCCGAATGGTATTGGGGAGAGGTCGAAAAAGAATTAGGGTTCAGTTGGAAGTCACCTTATAAAAAAGTAATGGACCTATCAAATGGGATTGAATTCCCGGATTGGTATGTCGGTGGAACCTGTAATATTGTGGATTCTTGTATAGAGAAATGGATATATTCTGATCATCATGCAATCGAATATGAAAATGAATTAGGACAAACAAAGAAAATCTCCTTTCCGCAATTATATGAGTGGGTGAGCCGAGTGGCAGGAGGGTTATTGGAACAGGGGATTGTACGTGGAGATAGAATAACCATCTATATGCCAATGATTCCGGAAACCATTGTAGCCATTCTGGCTGCTGCAAAAATTGGTGCGGTTGTCTCGCCTGTATTCTCCGGTTTTGCAGAGGATGCCCTAAAGACACGGGTAAACGCAGCAGGTTCCAAAATGATTATAACGGCAGATTCCTATACTCGCCGAGGTAAAAAGGTCGATATGTTAAAGACAGTTACAAATGTTTTAAATGAAATGGATACTTTGGAGAAGGTAGTTGTAGTGGGAGAGAGTGTGACACATGCTCCATTTGTATCCTGGAGTCATATTGAAGCAACAGAACCGGTAGACACCTCTGCTGAAATGAAGAGTGATGATTCATTCATGCTCATTTACACCTCAGGGACAACAGGCAAACCAAAAGGAACAGTCCACACTCATACCGGTTTCCCGATAAAGTCAGCGATTGATGCAAGAATCTCAATGGACGTGGTCAAGGGTGATAAGCTTCTCTGGATAACCGATATGGGCTGGATGATGGGACCATTTCAGTTGTTTGCCAGTTTAATGAACGGAGCTACGATTATGCTTTACGATGGGGTTCCTGACTACCCAACGGCTAATCAGATATGGAAGTTAGTTGAAAAGTGGAAAGTTACGCAATTAGGAATTTCACCTACATTAATTCGTTCTCTAATGGCAAGGGCTGATGACTCGATTGGTTCTCATGATCTTTCATCTCTTAAAGTGTTTGGATCAACGGGTGAGCCTTGGAATCCGGATCCGTGGAATTGGTTGTTTGAAAGGGTTGGGAAAAAGAAAATCCCGATTATAAATTATTCAGGAGGCACCGAAATATCCGGCGGCATTTTAGGAAATGTTTTATTGAAGCCTATTGCTCCTGTTACATTTAATTCACCGATGCCAGGCATGGATATTACGGTTTTAAATTCATCCGGAGAATCTGTTACGAACGAAGTGGGTGAGCTCTGTATTCGTGCTCCATGGGTAGGCATGACAAAAGGCTTCTGGAATGAGAAGGAAAGATACTTAGATACATACTGGAGCACCTATAAGAATACGTGGGTTCATGGGGATTGGGTGAGTACAAACGGCGTTTTTTGGGAGATTAAAGGGCGGTCTGATGATACATTGAATATAGCGGGAAAAAGAGTAGGTCCGACTGAATATGAATCCATTCTTATTAAGCATGAAGACGTGATTGAAGCGGCTGCTATCGGTATTCCGGATGAGCTTAAAGGGGAATCCTGTGTATGCTTTGCCGTTTTACAATCGAATGTAAAGGGGAATGCAGAGCTCGAAGGGGAGCTCATGAAACTTTTGGGCAATCAGCTTGGAAAAGCACTCAAGCCTTCAGCTATTTACTTTGTTAGCGACCTGCCAAAAACGAGAAACCAAAAAATTATGCGCCGAGTCATCAAATCTACCTTCCTTAATCAAGATGCAGGTGATTTATCCTCCTTAGTCAATCCGGAGATCGTACATGAAATTAATCAGATAAAAATAAAATGATAACCAGTTAGTTGGAAGCAAGTGTGCGAATCACTTGCTGCTAAACAGCTATCTAATAGTTAAGCGTTGGCATGGATTATCTCCATGCTTTTTTAATTAGTTTTATAGTTAATATAATTGGATTGTTGTATTCTTGAAAAACTTAACTTGATTAAGATAATTTAATAGAATGTATCGGAACAAATGAAAAAGCAAGGCATACATCATTGCCTCGCTTTACTGTCCTGTTAACGAATACGTTGTTTCCGAATCCATTGAGTAGCAATCCATTTTTCACCCTTGGTAACCGGGGCACCGCCATGTAAGGTCTTTTCGTTCAGAGATTCATCTTGGTAGAAATATTCAAAGTATACCGCCATTCCTTTTTGTGGAGCGATTGATAAGTCTAGGTGAGGAAAATACGTTTCTCCGCCTTCTTCCACATCGTTTAGGTATAAGACAATTGTACTGATTCGGTTATTTTGAGCTGCTTGACTTGTTGAAGCAAAATAATCAAAGTGTTCTTTGTATTCCTGGCCAGGAGTATAGCGAAGGATATGTAGATTTTCACTATGTTCAGACGGAATGTCAGTGATTTCAGCTAGTCGTTTTTCAATGCGTAAAACGGTTTCATTTTGGGCATCTTCAATGAAAGCACCTGTACTCGTACGCATACCGTTTACTTCACGGGTTGCTCCAACGGTTGATCGTTTCATATCCTGCTTCGCCAACTCTATCAATGTATCGCATTCTTCGTCGCTTAACACGTTTCCCAATACCACAACAAGTGGTTCACCGTGACGAGCTAAGATAGGAATTCGTCTGTTCTCTGTCTCAATGAAATGACCTGTGTGGGGGAAAATAGGCGTTTCTTTTTGTGGATGAATGGTCGTTGTCATATATTGCTTCCTCTCCCATCTTTTATCTGTTCTAATCGCTATTTTATCATGTATTTAATAAATCCGATTAGAATTCTCATAATTATTTATGGAAGAGAAGATTTCAAAATAATAATATATGAGTTTGAATGGGAGCAAATATTAAAAAGAATATATTCTCAAACATATCTTGAGACAAGAGAGCTCAATGGATATATAACGTTGCTGGTTGTAGTACAGGTTTTTAAGTCGTTATTAGCAAATTATGGGTGGGGGATCATTGTTATATCTGGCTTTATCAGTTTCAGACAGGAATCATTCTGGAACTACAATTTATAATCAAGGTTGATTTTCATAGAATTTAATTATTGAACTAAAAAATGAATTCTTGAAATTTATGGTAATATATATTTTGAAATGATTCGCAGTTTAGTAGAAAAAGTTATAGAGTGGAATTCAAATCATTTCAAAATAAATTTATTGATTAAAATTAAGAAATAAATTTATGGAAGTGAACGGAGGGCTTGTATATGTCGCGTATTCAATTTTTAGCATCGTCTAAGCCATTTATAATGCCTGAAGAAATAGAGAATTACCATAATAATGGAATAGATGAATTAGACATGTGTTTCTCAGTGTATGAAGCAGATAAATGGTGGTGTGATATTGTTAAACCTGTTTTATCAATGCCATACATATATGAAGTCGGAGTTCTTGGTAATCATTTTTTCGTTTATTTGGAGAAATATATGGATATTGGTGATGTTATCGAGCTTTATGAAATACCTGTTCAACAGTGGTATGAAGAATATATACAGCGTGTCCTTGAAGTTCCAGAGCCAATTATGATCAACGTTGGTAGTTACACCTACCAAAATCAATATGGATTGTTTAGGCTTAACCCTAAAAAATGGGTAGAAGAGCTTAGCCATCGAACATTATTAACTGAACGTGGTGTAACAACAATTGTGAAATATTGATAACTCTCTACTTTTAGGAGTTTCCTCTGATGGGCTCTCTTGATTATACATAAGGAAAGAAATGAAAAAGGCTTTAGTTTTGTAAACGTGGCATTTGAAGGAAAGAAACCAAAATTTTAGTTCAAGAACTTTACTATAAAAGAATAAATCAAAACTCCTCAATGAATGGGGAGTTTATTTTGTTTAATACTTTAATTTTGCTGTATATAAAGAAAATGCGCCATCAAAGCAAATAAAATGGAACAATTATGATTGATCCGGTGATATTATATGTATGATTTAAATAAAGTAATGAATCAAATGGGTCTAATATCAAAATTAAGAAAAAATACTTATAGAACATAATAATATTATGTAAACAAGATTATTAAATTTATAGATATGCGGTTAATCGTATATATTAGCCTTATAAGAGAATTTTTATGGCAGTTGAAGGAGAACGGAATAATGGACATATTGAATAAAGGGTATAAAGAAGCAGTTGAAAAAGCAAAAAATGACATTCTGAATGATATTTCCTTATATATGGAAGAAAGTGAAACAAAGCCTGCTGTTAATGATTATTTGGAAAGCAGAGAACGTTATTTGAATCAGATTTGGAATTTAGCATGGAAGAGTCGAACGCTTCAGCGGATGAATAGAACTGAAAAAATTAAATTTTTGGGGCTTCGTGGTATAGAAACAGAAGGAGCCTCCAAGAAAGCAATTAATAAAATGGTTGAACAAGAACTGAGTGGACTAAAATCTTTTGATATGAAAAGTTGGATCCAAGATTACTTTGGAGAAACAGATGAACGATGGAATGAATTATTTGAATCAGTAAAGTTAAAAAAATTGAAAGCAAATTATGAGATTACCGTTATAAAAGATGAGGCCTTAAGTATTTTGAGCAGTAACAAGCTTTATTTTTATTTAAAGCTCAGATATAAAGTGGCAAATCAATTACAAAAGGATATATCAAATGTGAAGGGGTTCAATCAAGCCCAATTTGAAACGCTCAACGACCTCTTATATTGGGGATATGATGTATACCAGGATGATTCTGTTTTTGACGAATATATTTATCAAAATCTAATCGATACCTTTGTTTACGAAACCATATACCCATTTATACTATCAGAATTGCCGAATCAGATCATAAACCAATATGAGAATTTGTTTAAAGGGTCGATTAATCATAAGTTGATCAGGCAATTGATTGGGGCTAATATTAGTGAATTTCAATGGGAATATGAAAGTGAAATAGAGCAGGAATTGATTGAGGACCTTATAGATGTTCGAAACCACCCGGACGAATTTGATATACAAATGCCGTTATACCATACTCAGCACAAAGAGAGAATTGAAAAAAGAGAACAGAAATTAGAAGAGCTGAGGAAACAGGAAGAAATAAAACAAAAGAAACTGGATGATATTTTTGGAGTTGAATACAAAACAACCGTTTATAGTAACACTAAATATATTCTGCATATAGGAGAAACAAATACCGGAAAAACCTATCAGGCGTTAAATAGATTAAGGGAAGCTGCATCTGGTATATACCTGGCACCTTTAAGGCTATTGGCACTTGAAGTATATGAAACGCTTAAAAACAACGGAATTGCCTGTGCATTAAAGACAGGTGAAGAAGAAAAGGATATTGCAAATGCCACGCATTATTCCTGCACAATTGAAATGTTTACCGAGAAAGATGAATTCGACGTCATGGTTATAGACGAAGCGCAAATGATCGCAGATAAAGATCGTGGGTTTTCTTGGTTTAGAGCTATTAATAAAGCGCGTGCTCGGGAAGTTCACATCATAGGCAGTCACAATTCGAAAAGGATGATTCTAAATCTGCTTCAGGGAAATGATATTGAAATTCATGAATACAAACGTGATATACCGCTGATTGTAGAGAAAAAACCTTTTAAGATCGAACATACCAAGGCAGGAGATGCATTGATTGTATTTTCTCGAAATAAAGTGCTTCAAACCGCTTCAAAGCTGGAGAGAAACGGCCATAAAGTAAGTATAATCTATGGAAGTATGCCTCCTGAGACAAGAGCTAAACAAATTCAGAGGTTCATTAACAGGGAGACGCGAGTGATTGTATCTACAGATGCTATCGGGATGGGGCTCAATCTACCGATTAGGCGGGTCGTTTTTCTGGAAAATGATAAATTTGATGGCACGAGAAGGCGTTTATTAACCTCCCAGGAAGTAAAGCAGTTAGCGGGCCGTGCCGGCCGTAAAGGTATATATAATGAAGGAAGAGTGGCATTTACTGATCAAATTGGTTTAATGAAACGGTTGTTAAATGGTGAAGACCGGCCGATCAGTACATTTACAATAGCACCTACACAGGGTGTATTTGAACGTTTTAAACGTTATCACTCGAGTTTTGATCAATTCTTTGAATTATGGGATGAATTTAAAAATCCTTCCGGCACAACAAAAGCACCGCTTACTCAGGAAAAAGCTTTATATCATTTAATTCGCCATGAACAAATAGAAGGACGAATGTCGATAACTGATTTATACGGTTTTCTGCATTTACCTTTTTCAGCGAATGAGGAGAGCCTCGTTAATCAATGGCTCTATAATATGAAAGCCATTGTGGATAGAAGAGAATTGAGAGAGCCTTTAATAAAGAAAGATTCCTTGGATGAACTTGAATTATCTTATAAATCAGTAGGATTGCATTTATTGTTTTTGTATAAATTAGATCGAAGAAGTGAAACGGTCTATTGGGAGCGAGTAAGAGAAGAAATCAGTTCAGATGCACATAATCAGTTAAGAAAAGGGGTTAAAAAATATCAAACAAAGTGTCGGTCATGCAATAAGCCGTTAAGTTGGAATTATCCATTTGCTATTTGCCAGTCGTGTTATGAAGAGAGTAAACGATCAAGATACTATTACAAAGGATGGGATATATAGGACCTTCAAGCTTGCAATCAAAATGGTTGCAAGCTTTTTTGTATCACATAATAATATTATGTAAACAACGAGATAAATAAAAGTATTAATCTATTTATAAAATGGAATACGCCAATTCTTAAATGCATAAGTTTAATAGAGATAATAGATTTTAAACACAAAAGTAGAACCGGCTGAAAGCCGGTCCCAACGTTCTTATTGAATATTTCTGTATAACCCGATCACTTTGCCAAGGATGCTGACATTTTGTAGAATGATAGGCTCGAGCATAGAATTTTCAGGCTGCAGACGGAAATGAGTATCTTCTTTAAAGAAACGTTTAACGGTAGCTTCATCATCTTCAGTCATGGCTACGACAATTTCACCGTTGTTTGCTGTATGCTGCTGGCGAACAATTACATAGTCACCGTTAAGTATTCCAGCTTCAATCATACTGTCGCCCATAATTTCTAGCATAAACACATTTTCATCGGCAGGAGCCATATGCTCAGGCAGAGGGAAGTATTCTTCTATATTTTCGATAGCTGTAATAGGCTGCCCTGCAGTTACTTTCCCGATTAATGGTACATTAACTGAATTTGTTTTTGGAATATGGTCATGTGGATCCATATCCAGGATTTCAATAGCACGTGGTTTGGTAGGATCTCGTCTGATGAGTCCTTTGCTTTCCAATCGCGCTAAGTGACCATGAACCGTGGAACTTGAAGCCAGTCCGACTGCTTCGCCAATTTCTCGAACGGAAGGCGGATAGCCCTTCGTTTTTACTTCTTCTTTAATATATAGCAAAATATCCTGTTGCCGTTTGGATAATTTAGTAGTCATCTCCCGCACCTCTTTTAGCTTTTCTTGTTTTTAGTATATCATTTCCTGTTTAACAGTACAAACATAAGTTCGTTTTTTGTATTGACACAAAACGTTTGTTCGGTTTATACTTGATTTATATTAAACGAACATACATTCGATGGGGGTTTATTTATGAAAAAATTATGGACTTCTTATAATTATTCAATCTTGTTTTTTATAGGTCTTTTCTTATTAATAACTACAATGATAGTAACAAATATTGAAGCACCAAAAGACGATTATCAACAAATCACGGTTAAAAAAGGAGATACAGTTTGGGATATGGCTGAACGTTTTGACGGCAGCGAAATGACACAGACTGAATTTGTCTCTTGGGTTCAGGAACATAATGACTTGCACATTAATCATTTAAAGGAAGGGCAAACGATTGTGATTCCTGTAAAGAAAATGAACGAAAATACAGAAATGCTACACTTAGCAGATTCTGATAAATAACTATATAATCAGTAAGGTCGGGAATGTTTCCCGGCCTTATCTATATGTAAAGAAGAATGGTGAGAGAAAATGAAGGTTGGAATTTATTGCAGAGTCAGCACAGATAAAAGTTCACAGGAAACATCACTGGAAAGGCAGGAGCAGGAGTTAACAAGACTGGCTGCCATAAAGGGGTTCGAGGTGGTAATAATCGAGAAAGAACAAGCCAGTGGATATGATTTAGAACGAGAAGGCATTCTAATCTTGCTGGAAAAAATGAAAAATAGAGAAATCGAGGGTCTCTTGATTCAGGATGAAACAAGACTGGGCAGAGGAAATGCCAAGATTGCTCTATTACATTGCATCTATAAAGAAGGGGTTAAATTATATACGGTTACTCATAATGGTGAGCTTGAGGTTTCTGAAACAGATGCCATGCTTTTGCAAATCATCAGTATAGTAGAGGAATATCAGCGAAAATTACAAAACAGTAAAATCAGAAGAGGGATGAAACGAGCAATTGAAAATGGATATAAACCACAAAGAAATTTAGCAAATCAACATCTTGGAGGCGGAAGAGAAAGGTCAGAGGTACCTTTACAGGAGGTTATTGAGCTGCGTATTAAAGGATTAACATTTGCTGAAATTACGGAGAATTTAAACAGAAAAGGCTATGATCTCTCAAAAGCCACCATTCATCGAAGATATTCAGAATATATGAAAAAGAATACTAATCAATAGTTCATTCTTGAAAATTACGCAGTTTTTCTATACGATGACAATATCTACTTATATTTTATATAGAAGGAGCAATACCATGCTGCCAATGCATAAAATTAAAAGAATTAATGAATTATCTAAGAAATCAAAAACAGTTGGCCTTACAAAAGAAGAAGCCACTGAACAATCTCTTCTGAGGAAAGAGTATTTGGAAACCTTTCGTACCTCAATGAGAAATACGGTTGAAGGTTTGACAATTATCGATCCAGAAGGTAAGGATGTCACACCTGAAAAAATAAAAAAATTACGTAATAATAAATTACATTAAGGGTATAGCATAATAGGTTAGACTCCAAAAAAATATCTTAAGGAGTGACGATTTTGTAGCATTTACCAACAAAGTCTTGTCAACCTGTTTATACTTCATTAATATAAATTAGAAGGTTAATCTGAAAGGATGTAGGCAATGTTCACAGAAAAAGATAATTTATCTATCACAGCTATTCGTACTCTTTCAATCGATGCAATTGAAAAAGCTAATTCAGGTCATCCTGGTATGCCAATGGGAGCTGCTCCTATGGCTTATACTCTTTGGACCAAATTCATGAACCATAATCCAAAAAATCCGGATTGGTTTAACCGTGATCGTTTTGTATTATCAGCAGGACATGGTTCCATGCTTTTATACAGCTTATTGCACTTATCAGGTTATGGCCTTGATATGGAAGAAATTAAGAATTTCAGACAATGGGGCAGTAAAACACCTGGACATCCTGAATATGGACATACAAAAGGCGTAGAAGCTACAACCGGACCACTTGGCCAAGGTATTGCGATGGCAGTCGGTATGGCAATGGCGGAACGTCATTTGGCGGCAGTCTACAATAAAGATAACTTTGATGTTGTAGATCATTTTACATACAGCATTTGCGGAGATGGAGATTTAATGGAAGGGGTATCAGCTGAAGCTGCTTCTCTTGCTGCCCATTTAAAATTGGGACGTTTAGTAGTCCTTTATGATTCCAATGATATCTCTCTTGACGGCGAATTAAATATGAGCTTCTCTGAAAGTGTTGCTGAGCGTTTTAAAGCTTACGGATGGCAATACATTCGCGTAGAAGACGGTAATGATCTGAATGAAATTGCTAAAGCGCTTGAAGAGGCAAAAACAGATCTTGACCGTCCAACTATGATTGAAGTAAAAACAGTTATCGGATACGGTGCTCCAAATAAATCCGGTAAATCTGCTGTTCATGGTGCTCCGCTTGGCGAAGACGAAATGAAATTGACTAAAGAATATTACAAATGGACATTCGAAGAAGATTTTTATGTACCACAGGAAGTTTATGACACATTCGAAGAAACTGTTGTAAAAGCTGGTGCTAAAAAAGAAGAAGAATGGAACCAATTATTTGAAAGCTATAAAAATGAATACCCTGAACTTGCTGCTCAACTAGAAACAGCAATCAAAGGCGAATTACCTGAAGGCTGGGATAAGGATATTCCTGTTTATGAAGCAGGAAAAGCCGTTGCTACACGTAATTCAGGCGGAGAAGTATTAAATGCAATCGCTAAAAATCTTCCATCTTTATTTGGTGGATCCGCTGACTTAGCTGGATCAAACAAAACGATGCTGAAAGGCGAAAAAGATTTCTTGCCAGGCTCCTATGATGGCCGAAACATTTGGTTTGGAGTACGTGAATTTGGTATGGGTGCTGCATTAAACGGTATGGCACTTCACGGTGGTGTGCATGTGTATGGAGGAACATTCTTTGTATTCTCTGATTACCTGCGTCCAGCTATTCGTTTAGCAGCGTTAATGAATCTTCCTGTCACATATGTATTTACACATGACAGTATTGCTGTTGGAGAAGACGGTCCAACTCATGAACCAATTGAGCACTTGGCTGCATTGCGCGCAATGCCTAATGTATCACTTATCCGTCCGGCTGACAGCAATGAAGTGGCAGCTGCATGGAAAGCGGCATTAACAAGCAAGTCTGCACCAACTGCGTTAGTATTATCCCGCCAAAACTTAACTACGTTACCGTTATCAGCTGAATTAGCTGAAGAGGGCGTTGCTAAGGGTGGATATGTGGTTTCACCTTCCAATAAGGATGCTGCCGATGCTATATTGTTGGCATCTGGATCTGAAGTAGGATTGGCTGTTCAAGCACAGGCTATTTTAGCGAATGAAGGCATTGATGTATCAGTTGTCAGCATGCCATCATTTGATCGTTTTGAAGCTCAATCTGCTGAATATAAAGAATCTGTTATTCCTTCATCTGTTAAGAAACGCCTTGCAATTGAATTAGGTACATCTTTCGGATGGGACCGTTATACAGGTGATGAAGGTGAAATATTGGCAATTGACCGCTTTGGTGCTTCCGGCCCTGGTGAATTGTTAATGGAAAAATTCGGATTCACTCCATCTAATGTGGTTTCTTTAGTAAAAGAAATGCTACAAAAATAAAATATATTTTTAAAAAATCGCCAGGGTCTTTCTCTGGTGATTTTTTTATGAATATATTTACAAACAATTCCAAATGATGTATGTTTGATATGTACCTAATAATTCTAGGTAGGTGAAGAAATGTTTAATCGTGAACTTGTAAAAGGAAGTACATCACTTCTTGTTCTGCAGCTTTTGCAAGAAAGAGATATGTATGGGTATGAATTGGTGAAAGAAATGGATCACCGCAGTGACCATGGATTTCAGATGAAGGAAGGTACGCTGTATCCTGCTTTGCATAAGCTTGAAAAACAGGAATATATAGAGTGCTACTGGGTTGAACAAGAGAAGGGACCCGCTCGTAAGTACTACCGTATTACCATGGCTGGCAAAGAGATGCTAGAGATTAAAACAAACGAATGGAATCGATATGTCCAGGTCATGAACAAGGTAATGGGGAGAACAGAAACATGAGACGGGCTGAAGAAGATTATTTAAGTCAGCTTGATCGATTGCTGGGTGCCCATCCTGATAAAGCGGCTATTATGGAAGAATATAAGTTACATATTTCCGAAATGGCTTGCGACATCATTTATGAGGATGAGTCACCCGACTTAATCTATAAAGAGCTATCGATGCGGCTGGGTACACCGGAAGAAGTTGCTGTATCCTGGAAACAGGAACTAACCCTTACACCAAGAAAAACAAGGTGGATATTTGCAGGAATTAACTTGTCCCTCTTTATAAGCGGAATTTTGTTAACATTTATCAACCATACATATGATTGGAATTGGGCCAAGGAAATATGGTCTTTGCTAACATCGATTCCTGTACTTTTAATGGCCATCTATATTGGTTTTTGGGTCTTGCTTGGTTATGAAATTGGCAAGGAATTTGGACATCAGGGCAAAAAGCTTATTAAGAAAACGTTTTTGATTACGGTGATCCCTAACATTATCTTAATGTATTTGGTTATCTTTAACCTCGTACCGGATCAATGGTTTGACCCCTTACTGGATAAACCATTTATTATTGCATGTGTATTTTGTACGTTTATCTTATATCCAGTCAGTTTTGCTGGGTATCTATGGGGGAAGAAAGCCTCGCTTTGACTATTTGCCTATATACATAGAATAACTATGTATATTTATCACTATATACCTAGAATAACTAGGTAGAGGGGGATCCTTAAAATGGATATTCAGTTTAAAAAAGAAGATAAAGTATTTTCACTGTTATGTATAGCGCTAGCCTGTTTTGCTGAGTTATCTTTTTTACATGGAGAAGTAGGGATTTCCTATCCGTTGTTCTTATTTGCTTTTTATGGTCTGTTTTTTTGGAGGTTTCGGAAAACGAAATTTACTCATATGCGAATTGGAAGCCTTCTGATGGTTTGTATTTGGATTCTTGGTTTATCTTATTTCTATCAATCTAATGTCCTTTTTTATCTAACGAATGGGTTGGTTATACCAATTCTTGTAGCAGCTCAGCTAACACTTATTACAAATCAACAAAAAATTGATTGGAGCAGAGTCAACTTTATTAAACAATTGAAAACAAAACTGGTAAACAGTATTAAATACAATCAGCAATTCATCTCCTACATCCTAAAAAAATTCAGAAAAGAGGGAGCAGGGGAAACTGGGGGGATGGCTAAAAGCATCGGTTTGGGAATTGTTATTGCATTCCCGATACTCATCATCATCATTCTATTGCTTGTATCGGCAGACAGTCATTTTCAAGCGATATTTATGCACATCCCTGACTGGTTATTTTCCGTACAAATAGGTGAATTCTTTGGAAGATTGATAGTTATTATCCTATTTGCTCTTTTGTTTTATGGTTTTCTAAATGTATTACATTTAAAACAGCCGCAAACACTGTCCTCTAACATGAAAGAGGCAGGAAGTGTCCAGTTCGATTCAACCATTGTGACAACGATTCTGGTCCTGATTAATGGAGTCTATTTATTATTTACAATTGTCCAGTTTAAATATTTCTTTGGCAGCCCGCTTCTCAATGATATGACCTATGCTTCAAGCGCGCGAACAGGATTTGCCCAGTTATTGTTGGTTACCCTCATAAATTGGTCCATACTGCTTGGAACCCTAAAGTATGTATCTGTTCAAATGAACGCTGCTAAAAGGCTTATACAGGTCCTTCTCAGTCTTTTAATCGTATTTAGCGGAGTTATGCTAACATCGGCTTTTATGCGCCTCTATATGTATGAAGAGGCCTATGGATATACGATTCTCAGAATACTCGCACATACGATTATGCTTTATCTGGTTGTCATTTTTACCTATACATTAGTAAAAATCTGGATTGAACGAATTGCATTAAGACATTTTTATTTTTTAACCGGATTATTGTTTTACACTGGATTGCACATCGTTCAACTGGATCAACTAATCGTAGATAAAAATATAAGTAGATATAAAGAAACGGGTAAAATTGATCTATATTATTTAAACGAATTATCCTATACAGGATTATCTGGACTGATTGACTTATATGAATCAGACCCCAATTCTGGTGAATTGAAACATCTATTATCAGTCCAATATGAGCAAATGAGGAACACTGACTATACTTGGCAGTCCTATAATCTTTCCAGAGTTGAAGTTTATGATAGGTTAGAAAGTCTTAACCTCACTAAGCATGAAAATGGAGATTAACAACAGCTAATCCAGTACTGGTCATATTCTTGCTATAAAGTAGATATCAGATAACGGCAACCGGTTTTTGGAGGATTCCAGCAGAAAACGGAGTACTGGCTAATTTGATTTTTGAAGGATAAATAAGTAAAAAGCCTGGACTTATGGGTCCAGGCTTTTTGTAAACAAGCTTATTTAAAGTGTTTATGTCTGTAGGCTAATCCATTTAAAAATATGAAATATATCAATTTTATTTTCCTCAGCTGCCCTTGATCCTAGCGAGTGGGGAATGGATATAATTTTTAGAAGGTACAAAAAATGTAATCATTAATGCGATGACACTCAATAATGTCATGAAATAATAAGCATCACTTGCCCCTAAATTAGAAAAAGTCTATCACCGGATATATTAGCTCATCAGTATTGGGAATTATCATATGGTGGATAAAAGACGGACTTCATTTCAGTTCTGAATATGTAGCCAGTCAAATTACAGAATTATACAGATGATCAATGGTGATAAGAGTAAATCATATGTATAATGGGTATAAGAGATTAATTTGAAAAATCAAAAAAAATATTTACTCGACAAAATTAGAACAACTCTGCACGTTCATTTTACATAATATGCAACAATAGTTTTTTATACTATATGTAAAGAGAATTGGAGGTAAGAGTATGCGCACTTATATTATTTATTTAATAGAGAATGAATTTGCACGTCATTATTATGGACGAGAATATATGTTTTTTAACTTATTCCAGGATTATGAACAATCTGAAGGGGATAAGAAAAAAATACTCCGCAGGCAAATTAACTTTGTTACTAAAAAGATTCATGCACAGCTTTTTACCTCTTTTATGGAAAATCAACTAATGGAAAATAAAGATTGTTATATGGAAAATGGGGTATATTATATCAGAAAGCGAAATGTCGGCCAAAGCGAAGCAAGCTTAGGATATCGCAATCATTCATTGATTCTGCATGCTACTGGAACGTATGAATGTGAGACCATATTTTTTGAATGGCTCAGGCAGTGGAATCCATATTTTTTAGCGTTGGATATAACTAAGGAACGGTGCGCTTGGCTCAGACCTATTAAACAGAGGTTATATGTATGAAGTAGAATAAGACAGATTTCACTATGAGATTGTTATAAATACCGTGGAATTTATTCTATTATGTCTGTTTGTATCAAAATCTGATAGAAATATCACAATAGTTATGGTATTATTACTTTGGTTTAGTACAATGTCTTTGTGACAGCACGGAGGAGGTAGTTTAGGTTATGGGATATTATATTCTTACGGCAGTGATTGCTTTGATTGCTGGTGTGGCTTTAGGATTCTTTATCGCTCGTAAATACATGATGGACTATTTAAAGAAAAACCCACCAATCAATGAACAAATGATTAAAATGATGATGACACAAATGGGTATGAAGCCATCCCAAAAGAAAGTAAATCAAATGATGAATGCGATGAACAAGCAACAAGGGAAATAAGCCTTGTTACATCTGGGATTCTAAGGTCATCTGATTATACATGGTTAAAGTTTACTGTCTTTTTTACATAAAAAGATGTAACCTTCATCGATATTTTTTAGTATATTGGTGAAGTTTTCTTGGCTTAGTTTAAAACCACTTTTCTGTAGAGAATGTTAAACCATTAAATACGGAGGAGTGGTTTTTTCTATTGTTGGTGCTGAGTTTTCAGACTATAGCGTTAAAAGCTTATTGATTATATGGCTACTTCCCTATTTTATAATCTTTAGGGCAATCAAATGGTTCATTAAGAGATAAAATTAGCTTTTTATGTTAGTCTATAAACACGAAAACCCCCTCTTTGCGAGAAGGGGTTTTTATATTATTTCACTGGAATAGTAAACGAAACATCTTCACTGTTCATGAAATCCTCAGTGGTTACGTCACCCAGTATTAACTTTATCTCTTTAACGGAATTAACATCAATGGTTTTACCATCAGGTGCTAAAAATTCAAGTACTCCTTCTTTTTTAACCCCACCTTGGATCTCACCACTAACATCACCATCAGTTAAGAACATGTTGGCATCCAATTGCATATCGCCAATTACAGCTGATCCTTGGTCGGGATAAAATTGTAGAACTCCATCTGTTGTATTTTGAACATTGATACCTACTTGGATTTCATTTTCTTCAATTTTAATGTCGCCTAGTCCAACTTTTAGTCCTTGTGCTGTTACTTGTTGAGAAGAAGCATCAATGGTTTTAGTTCCATCATCTGTTTTTTGTGTTTCAGTTGTTTTAGTGTCTGAAGTATTACCAGTTGATACACTTTCTTCTTCTCCGCCACCTACAATAGCAACAATAATAAGTAATACAGCAATAACTATGATTCCTAAGCATCCAATCTTAAAGAACTTTTTCAAGTTAATCATCTCCTTATGAATCTTATATCTAAATTATAATACAATTCTAAAAATAATTAAAAGTAGAAACGAGGATTTTGACATTGAGCAAACATAGACTGGTGGTTTTTATGTGTGCTCAAAAAGCGTCAATAGGAATGGTATAAGAGTGTTTATTAAATCACCACAATAAAAATAGAACGTTTGTATTATTTTAAACAAACGTTCTAACTATGCTTCTGGCTATCTAATAGTCTCGAATTTATTCTTGTTGTTCTTGATCATCCTTCAATCGGCCTGCTTTTTTTACGGCTTCTTTTAAGAGGATTTCTATTTGAGCATTTACACTGCGAAGTTCATCATCTGCCCATTTTTCAAGTGCGTCATAAAGTTTAGGATCAATTCTTAGCGGATATGCTTTTCTTTTGGCCATCTTAAAAACCTAGTGAATGCTTCCTGTATTAATAATTGGCTGCGTTCCCTTTTCTGAAACAATTGCAACCATTAAGTTGTTGACCATTTGTGCTTTCTTGTCTTCATCAAGTTCAACAATATCTTCATCCGCCAATTGGTCGATCGCACTTTTCACCATTCCAATGGCACCATCAACAATTACCTTACGGGCAGCCAGCACAGCCTGGGCCTGTTGTCTTTGTAACATAGCGGAAGCAATCTCAGAAGAATAGGCTAGATGCATGATTCGTGCCTCAAGCACATCCACACCAGCTACCTCTAAACGTTTTTGTAAATCCTCTGCTAAAAAAACAGCAATTTCATCACTATTTCTCCGTAGTGACAGATCGGTTTCTTTGTCAAAGTGATCATAGGCGTATTGGCTTGCGATATGACGAATTCCCGTTTCACTTTGGATTTGTACAAACTCTTTGTAATCCTTCACATCAAAAGTTGCCTTCGCACTATCATTGACACGGTATACCACCACGGCAGCTATTTCAATCGGATTACCTTCTAAATCATTTACCTTTAGGGTATCGCTATTGAAATTGATGACGCGCAGTGAAACGCTGGATTTGATGGTAAAAGGTATTGCCAACCATAGACCTTGCTCGCGTATGACTCCTACATATGTTCCGAAAAATGTTAATACTTTTGCTTCGTTTGGTTGGACAATGGTGATGCCAGACAATAATATGGCAACAGCTATTAATAATACGATTGGAAGTACAGTTGATCCATTTATCAACATATAAGCACTAATGCTGATAATGACCAACCCTGCAAGGACGCCTAAATAACCATTCATTTTAACTGCCTTCTTTTCAACCATCTTAATGCCTCCTATATATCAAAGTGATATCACAATTATATCACTTATTTAGTTAGATAGTTAGCTTTTTATAACAAAATATACCAAATATTCTAATTAAGTTTGTAAAGCAATCCTAAAATACACCTGTACAATTATTCGGAAAGTTTAAAATAATCTTCCTTTGGTTTATTTGATTTGCTAAAATAAGGAGGCCTTATAAAAGAGAAAAGGAGGGCATTTGTGAAGATCTTTGTAAAGCTAAAATGGTTTTTTAAGAAAGAAAAAAAAGCATACATAATTGGCATCATTATGTTATTATTCGTAGCTATTTTGCAGCTGATTCCACCTAGAATTATAGGAATTGTAGTTGATCAGATTAATAATGATTCTCTGACAGGTGCAGGTCTTTCGAAATTGACTGTTATTTTAATTGCTTCGGGCGTTGGTATGTACATATTAAGATATTTTTGGCGAATCAAGATCTTTGGTTCAGCCGTGAAGTTAGCAAGAGAACTTCGTTATCGATTATTTGATCATTTCACGAATATGCCGTCATCCTTTTACCAGCGTAAGCGCACCGGAGATTTGATGGCACATGCGACCAATGACTTAAATGCAATCCAGCAAACGGCAGGAAGCGGTGTCCTATCCTTGGTTGATTCGCTAACGACCGGTGGGTTTGTTGTTCTGGCCATGGCCTTTATTGATTGGCGTTTAACGTTGTTTGCATTGCTTCCTATGCCCGTTATTGCCATCTCAACAAGCTATTATGGGAAGCTATTACATAAAAGATTTAGGGCTGCTCAGGCTGCCTTTTCTGAATTGAATGACAAGACCCAGGAAAGCATAAATGGGATTAAAGTGATCAAGACCTTTGGCCAGGAAAGAGAGGATATTGAATCCTTTCGGTCTTCCTCTAATGATGTAGTGGATAAAAACATATCGGTGGCGCGTATAGATGCCTTGTTTGATCCAACTATCAGTGTAATGGCGGGACTTTCTTATTTTATTTCAATCGCTGTTGGCGCGAAATATGTGATGGAGGGCAGTTTGACGATTGGTGAACTTGTATCTTTTTCAACCTATCTAGGATTATTGATTTGGCCGATGCTCGCTTTTGGATTCTTATTTAATATCGTGCAACGGGGGAACGCATCTTATGATCGAATTACTGAACTCCTAGCTGAAAAAACCGATATTTTTGATAAAACTGGCGCTCTTAACGAACAAGCCAGTGGTGATATAGAATTTGAGATTTCATCCTTTACTTATCCTGATGAAAAGGAACCTGTACTGGAGGATCTCTCATTTACGATAAAAAAAGGGGAAACTCTCGGAATAGTTGGGAAAACTGGTGCAGGTAAAACGACTTTATTAAAATTACTGATTAGGGAATTTGAGACAACAGAAGGGTGCATAAGCATTGGAGGACACGAAGTACAAAATTATACGTTGAAATCCTTACGAGAAGCAATTGGGTATGTACCACAGGATCCTTTTTTATTTTCAGCAACAGTTGGTGAGAATATCGCCTTTGCTAAACCGAATGCTACCCAAGAAGAAATTAAGGAGGCGGCAATTCTTTCATATATTCATTCTGATATTGAAGGCTTTACGGAAGGATATAATACGGTTGTAGGTGAACGTGGAGTCTCGCTTTCTGGTGGTCAAAAGCAAAGAATCAGTATAGCAAGGGCATTGATGCTTGATCCTGAAATCTTAATTCTGGATGACTCACTATCGGCAGTCGATGCCAAAACAGAGGCAACAATCCTCCAGAATTTAAAGGAAAACAGAGTACACAAAACAACGATTATCACATCCCATCGGTTAAGTGCTATCCAGCATGCCAATCTAATCATTGTTCTGAAGGACGGTAAAATCGTTCAAAAAGGTACGCATAGGGAGTTAATGGACTTGGAAGGCTGGTATAAAGAAATGTACCAACAGCAACAATTAGAAGAATTAGTGGAGCAGGGGGGATAAGAGATGGATGAACTTAAATCATTAACAGGAAAAGAACAGCGAGCAATTCTCTTCCGTCTCTTGTCCTATGCGAAACCATATAAAAAGAGATTAATAGGAGCATTTTTCTTATTATTTCTTGCGACAGTGGCTGACATCACAGGACCTATTTTAGTGAAGATATTCATTGATGATTATTTAACGCCAATGAATATGCAGTATAAGCCAATAGCTATTTTGGCAATCGGGTATTTGATACTCCTGTTTGCTAAAATGTTTATTACTTATTTTCAAGAGTTTTCGTTCCAGCTTGTCGCTTTAAAAATTATTCAGCAGCTTAGGGTTGATGTTTTCAGTAAAGTACAAAGCCTTGGATTGAGATATTTTGATAAAACACCAGCAGGAGCAATTGTATCCAGGATTACTAATGATACAGAAGCAATTAAGGATATGTTTGTGACTGTGATTGCAGCTTTTATATCCAGTGGATTTTTCGTGATAGGGACGATTATTGCGATGTTTATTTTGAACGTTAGGCTTGCTGTGTTTTGTTTATTCATCCTGCCCATTTTATATTTGCTTATGAGATTTTATCGTAAATTCAGCAGTGTTTTTTATCAAGAACTCAGGGAAAGGCTAAGCCAGTTGAACGCCAATTTAAATGAATCTCTCCAGGGGATGTCTATAATTCAGGTGTTTCGCCAGCAGAAACGCTTAAAGGATGAGTTTGAGGAGATTAATCAAAAACATTATGAAGCAGGAATGAGGAATATTAAGATAGATGGGTTATTGCTAAGGCCAGCGATAGATCTAGTATATATATTTGCGATTGTTCTTGTGCTCAGTTACTTTGGGATCAACTCGATGAATTCAGTAGTTGAAATAGGTGTTTTGTATGCGTTTGTAAATTATATTGATCGGTTTTTTGAACCCGTTAACCAAGTGATGCAAAGATTATCCTTATATCAGCAGGCAATTGTGGCTGGATCAAGAGTATTTGCTGTTTTGGATGAAAAAGAGTTAGCTCCCGGGGCAGAGAGCATTCAAACGTATAAAATCGAGCGGGGTGTCGTTGAATTTAAAAATGTTAGTTTTTCTTAT
The DNA here is from genome assembly GCF_058216035.1 of Pradoshia sp. Z4_20. NCBI lineage: Bacteria > Bacillati > Bacillota > Bacilli > Caryophanales > Bacillaceae > Pradoshia > Pradoshia sp. Z4_20. Next base: position 123,148 of record NZ_JBZAJD010000008.1, on the reverse strand, counting down.
GATGGAAAGAGAGATGTACTAAAAAACATCTCCTTTAAAGTCAATGAGGGCGAAACAGTTGCACTTGTTGGACATACGGGTAGTGGAAAAAGTTCTATCATAAATTTGATCATGCGTTTCTATGAATTTAATAGAGGAGATATATTAATTGATGGGAAATCCATCAAAAGTTATTCAAATGAAGAACTGCGGGGGAAGATGGGGCTTGTATTACAGGATGCTTTCTTATTCTATGGGTCTGTTAGAGATAATATCAGTTTGCATGATCAAACAATAACGGACAATGAAATAGAAGAGGCAGCTAATTTTGTTCAGGCACAATCCTTCATTGAAAAGCTACCTGATAAATATAATCATTTAGTAGTGGAGCGGGGAGCAACATTTTCGAGCGGTCAAAGGCAGTTGATTGGCTTCGCGCGAACAATCGTGAGAGATCCTAAAATTCTTATTCTTGATGAAGCGACAGCCAATATTGATACAGAAACTGAAGAGGCTATTCAAAAAAGCCTGGCAAAAATGAGAAAGGGCAGAACGACAATTGCAATTGCCCACCGTCTTTCCACAATTCAAGATGCTAACCTTATACTTGTTTTGCATCAAGGCCAAATTGTTGAACAGGGAACACATCAGGAATTGCTGGCTAAGCAAGGGCTTTATTATAAAATGTATTTACTTCAAAACGGTATGCGTTCAAGTTTCAACAAAGATGTAAGCTGAAATAAAGACTCTAACTAAATAAATCGCATCCGATGAATCGGATGCGATTTATTGTTTTTCTGAAATATACTTTTGGGTGATTCCTGAAACTGTTTGAACAGTGTTTTAATGGAAAAAGAATGAGTTCTTCTAACTCTATTCTATCCTTATGTGTTTAGGTTTTTCTTACTTTAGCTTAACATGATATTTTTGATCTATTGTATGTTTTTTCAGGTTGATAGTTGTTTAACAGATGATCGAGTTCCTGGCTATATTGAATGGTTGTTTGAGATGATAATCCATTCTGAGAGACGACAGTAACTAGTTCTGCACGCTTGATTTCTATTTTATCTAACAACTCTTGATTATCCATGGTTGCAGATCCTTCCTCGTTTAGTGGATTATGTTTAAATTTACAAGGTTATAACATATTCTTACAGAAAAGAATTGCGGTAAAACTATTATACATAAATTTTACTAAAAATGTAAAATATATTGAAAAATTAAAACTATACTCTTTATCATCTGCTCAGACAGTTACTTTATATGGAGTAATTTGGTACAATGTAAGATGGAATGAATTAGAAACAGTGGGGGTAATTTCATTTGGGTGATATTAATATATTTTTGGCATTCGGAGCAGGTTTCCTCAGCTTTATATCTCCATGCTGTCTTCCGCTTTATCCGGCCTTTCTTTCATATATAACAGGAATGTCGGTTGGAGAATTAAAAAATGATAACGCGATGATGCATAAAAGGAGTCTATTACATACTTTCTTTTTCTTAATTGGATTTTCCATTATTTTTATAGCACTGGGATTCAGTGCATCTTATATTGGAACCTTCTTTGAAAACTATGGGGATATTATTCGGCAATTAGGTGCTATTCTTATAGTCTTTTTTGGCTTAATTATAATTGGCTTTTTTCAACCGAAGTTTCTTATGAAAGAACACCGTTTTGAATTTAAAAATCGTCCGGGTGGTTATATCGGATCAATTTTAATAGGAATTGCCTTTGCAGCAGGATGGACTCCATGTACTGGACCTATTTTAATGGTTGTCATTGGGATGACCGGAACCAACCCGGAATCTGGTATGTTCTACATGTTAGCTTATATTTTAGGATTTGCTATTCCGTTTTTTATTATGTCTTTTTTTATTGGGAAATTAAGCTGGATCAAACGTAACTCGGATAAAGTTATGAAGGCAGGCGGAATGTTAATGATTCTGATGGGAATCGTTTTGTTTTTTGATTGGATGACCAAAATAAGCTCCTATTTTATCGCTTTATTCGGAGGATGGAGTGGTTTTTAACTAGTTTTAATCATATTCAGCACAGAGTTATACTTTTATTTTGTAACAGGGGGAACTAAAGATGGCTAATATTCTAATAGTGGATGATGCAAAGTTTATGCGGTTGACGTTGGCAGCTATCCTTAAAAAAGGAAATCATCACATTGTTGGAGAAGCAGAATCAGGTATAGAGGCAATTGATCTATATGAAAAGTATAAGCCTGATTTGGTTACTATGGATGTAACGATGCCATTAATGAGTGGATTAGAGGCGACCAAAGTAATTAAGGGTAAATACCCGGATGCCAAAATTATTATGTGTTCGGCAATGGGTCAGCAAAAGATTGTCAGAGAATCTATAGAAGCGGGTGCAAAAGACTTTATTATAAAACCATTTGAAGAGATAAGGGTAATAGATGCGGTCAAGCGTGTCTTGGATTAACATAAATCGTATTAAACGTTTGAAATTAATGTATGCTAAAAGGAATGATGATATATGATGTTTGCAGTATCTACAATACTTGCAGTGATAATGGGACTTTTTGTTTTTGCAGTAAGGATGAAGGCATCTCAAAAACCGGCTTCTATCAAAAAGATTATATTGCCGCCGTTTTTTATGAGTACCGGTGCACTTATGTATGTATTCCCATATTTTCGGTTAACTGGAATGGAAATACTCGAGGCAATCATACTGGGCATGTTTTTTTCCATATTTTTAATAAAGACATCCAAATTTGAAATTAAAGATAAACAAATATATATGAAACGGTCGAAAGCTTTTGGAATTGTCCTTATAGGACTCATTTTAATCAGAACCATCCTTAAGGTATTTTTAAGTTCATCAATTGATTTGGGTGAAACAGGAGGAATGTTCTGGCTATTGGCTTTTTCAATGATTGTGCCATGGAGAATAGCGATGTATATGCAATATAAGAAGTTTGAGAACATCTTAAATGATACACAGGCAGGTAATAATCCGGTTACTTCCGTATAAATGATAAAAAACGACCTTTGGTCGTTTTTTTAATTTTGGCTGTTTTAACCCGAATCATGTTAATCGTGTTGAATTTGTTTCACAAAATACAACCGTATTTTAAATTGAAGATATTTTTGAGGAAGATCATAAAAATAAAAGGCTGTTTTCGCATAGATTGTTGCTCTTGAATAAAAGGATATAAATATCCAATTTGTGGTACAGTTGAATTAAGATGGCTTGTTCAACAAACGGGGCAGGTTAGCGGAAGAAGGACTTGAACAAAATATGGCGAATAATTGATATTAGAACATACCAACGACTAAAAGACGATCAACGAATTAGGGATAAAACCAGTAAATAAATTTCAGGGAGAGTAACATGAATTTTAATGAGTCGGTTTTGGATGAACAGCTTGAAATACTAAAAAGCTTTTTATGCCATTTATTCTAGTTTTAGATATTTAAATGAGAAATTTGATAACCTATGTAGATTTGGTTCTCAGGAATTTTGGAAGTATACAATAGATGCACATTACTTTCAGTTAATTAATCTCTGGTGTATGAATTTTGGCACTGACGAAAATGAAATACACTGGAAGAAGCTTGGATTAGATGGTGATTTAAAGCCAATTATTTTGTCTAACATAGAGTTAAGTGAGAAAGATTATAATTTGTACTGGAAGAGTTTGAAGGATTGGCGAAATATGTATTCAGCACATAGAGTACCAGGATTTAAAGAAAAGACACCAGACTTGAAAATAGCCCGAATGGTAGTATTTATATATGAAGACTGGGTTGAAAGGAATATTGATGCAATCAGTTAGTTATTCCTCATTGAAACTATATGAGGAAAACTTTAAAGAAGAATTAAATTTATCAATTAGCACTTTGCTAACAGCGTCAAAATAATACATAGTCTTTAAGCAGGGATAAATATTTTTGGCTATTATAGCTTATTGAACTAAAGGGGCAGAAGAGTTGAAGAAGCCTATGATTAAGGATGGGGAAAATGAAAGAAAAAATACACATATTGGGAGCCTCTGGTTCTGGTACTTCAACGCTCGGTTCTTCATTATCAAAGGTCTTACCTCATACACATCTTGATACTGATGACTACTTTTGGACAACTAAATTTACTAAACAAAGAGAAGTACCTAAAAGAAGAGAAATGCTTGAAAAAGATTTATTACTTAATGAAAACTGGATTCTTTCTGGTGCAGTGTGTGGTTGGGGTGATAACTTTAAAAGTTATTTTGACCTTGTTATATTCTTATGGGTTCCGCAAGATATAAGGCTTGAAAGGTTAAAGCAGAGGGAATATGAGCGTTATGGAAGTCAAATATTAACTGGCGGAAGCAAATATGAACAATCGAAAACTTTTTTAGAGTGGGCTTCTCTTTATGATAGTGCGGGAATGAAAGTTAGAAGTAAAAAATTGCACGAGCATTGGATGGCAGACTTATCTTGTCCAGTATTAAAAATTGAAGGGGATTATTCAGTCAATGAAAGAGTTGATATTGTCTTAGATTATCTAAATACTAATTGAACTAACAGGGGCGTTGATCCAAGAAGGATTAATGTCCTTTTCTGTTGAACTCCTTATGGAAGTAAAGGGGCAGGTTAGCTCAAGAAGGAATTGAATAGAATAATAATGTAAATGTGATATGATTAGACAAAAACTTGGGGATATGACTTGTTGTAAGGGGAGAGAAATATGCTAAAAACATTAAGAATTATTTTATCGATAGGTGTTCTTGCATTAGCGTTTTTTGGTCTAATAACTAAGAACTTTGAGTATATGCCTTATTTAATGATGGTACTAAGTTTTTTCATATTGACTACGGGACTAATTGAGCTTCAAAAAGATAAAAAAGCATTTTGGGGTTATATGTCTATTGGTGTTTCTGGTTTTGTTTTTTATGTTTCAATTCAGGGATTCTTATTGAGTTAACAGGGATATTAGCAAAAGAAAAGGCTGTCAAATTGACGGCCTTTTCTTTTGCTGCTAACGGGTCAGTTTAGTGAAAGAACATTGTTTAATTTGTGTTGAACATTAGAGTTGGATTGTACTAATATAAAACTTATAAGTAATGAAAGGAGCTGCTGTGTTTATGTATAGCAAGCGAAATGTGGAGATTGTAACAAATAGGGAGGTATGCACAAAATAAACTAATGCATAAAACCTCCCAAAAGTTATTATCTAAACTTTAGGAGGAAATGAAATTGAATAATATTGATATGAAAAATTTAGGACTTACTGAAGAATTCATACAGGAGTCTACAATATATAAAGACCTTTTTATTGGGCGAGTTTCATCACAATCTAAAAATTTATATAAGGTGATTACAGAAAGTGGTGAGGTTGTTGCTGAGATATCCGGTAAGTATCGCTATAATGTAACAGGAATTTCTGAATATCCTGCTGTTGGAGATTTTGTTATGATCGACAGAACAAATAATTCAAAGGGGAACGGAATTATTCATCATATACTTTCACGAAAAAGCGTATTTGGACGTAAAATGGTAGGAACCAAAAAAGATATTCAGATTGTCGCTACAAATATTGATACGGTTTTTATTTGTATGTCACTGAACAATGATTATAATCTGCGTAGACTAGAGCGTTATCTTTCTATCGCTTGGGACAGTGGTGCAAACCCAGTTGTTGTACTTACAAAGTCAGATTTATGTGATGATATAGCATCAAGACTTGATGAAATATATTCTATTGCAATTGGTATAGATGTGATTGTTACAACAAATACTTCTGATGAAGGATGCCAATCTTTAAAAAAGTATCTTTCAAATGGGAAGTCAGTAGCGTTTATAGGTTCATCTGGAGTTGGGAAATCAACCTTAATTAATTGCCTTATCGGCCAAGACTTATTAGATACAAATGAAATAAGGAATGATGATAAAGGCAAACATACTACTACAAGCCGTGAATTAATTATGTTGCAAAATTTAGGTGTTGTTATAGACACTCCTGGTATGAGAGAGCTTGGAATTATAAGTGCAGATTTAACCAAGTCTTTTTCTGATATTGAAGACCTTGCTAATGATTGTAAATATAATGATTGTACACACCAACATGAGCCAAACTGTGCAGTACAAAAAGCAATGAAAGATGGATTTTTGTCAATTGAAAGGCTAGAAAGCTACTGGAAACTAAAAAAAGAGACTAAGTATCAAGGTTTGAATTCTAAAATGATTGAAAAAGAAAAGGCAAATGAAATGTTTAGTAGCATAGGCGGCATGAAAAATTTCAAGAAATTTAAAGAACAAAATAGAAAGAAAAGAAGATGAAGTTTTATAGCTCTTTGAAGTGAAAAATAGGTAACAGCTCGATGTTGAGCTGTTACCTTATTTTTTGGTAGATAGTATAGTTAAATGAGATTTTATTTATAATATTTGTGAAGGAATGTACTTAAACAAACAGGAGAGTTAGTCCAATAACAAGTACAACCACTTCCTTTTTGGAGGTGGCTATTTTCATAAAAACAAGCGTTAATCAATAGCAACAATACTTACGAAAACAGCCAAGTAAAAATAGCTAGAGGCTATTCTAGTAACACCAAGGGGAAAAGAATCAGAAAAACCGAATGGATTAGCCGAATAAAAAGCACCCAATCGGGTGCTTTTTAACTGCTGGAAATTAGGTTGTCTTAGTTCTTCTGATCAGTTTTTCAATCTCAATTACAATGATTGGAACAAATCCAAGTCCAAGCGCGATCAGATAGTATTCAGAAGGAAGAGGAGTTACCTCGAAAATATAAGCAAGCGGTGGTATAAATACAATCGTAACTATAAGTAAAAGTGAAGCAAGCAGGGCAAGAATCATATATTTATTTTCACGAATATCGGATTGGAAAATAGATTTGGTTGTTCTTACATTTAGAACATGAAAGAGCTGCGAAAGTGATAAAACTAGAAAAGCCATTGTTTGGGCAGCGCCTAATGAGTTCAGATTGACTCCTGCCAGATAAAAGCCGATTAAGGAAAGTACAGCAAACATCAACCCCTGAAGGACAATCCGGTAAAGGAGCCCACCTGCAAAAATTCCTTCTGCTTTTGGCTTCGGTCTCCTCTTCATAATATCTTCTTCAACAGGTTCCATTCCAAGAGCGAGTGCAGGAAGTCCGTCTGTCACTAAGTTCAGCCACAAAAGATGGATGGCAAGGAGCGGTGTTTGTTGCCAAATAATCATGGCAATGAAAACAATAAATATCTCACCCATATTAGTGCCAAGCAGGAATTGAATGGCTTTGCGGATATTATCATAGGTACCGCGACCTTCTTTTACTGCATCGACAATTGTCGCAAAATTATCATCCGTCAAGATCATATCTGATGCTCCTTTCGCGACATCCGTCCCCGTTATACCCATCGCGCAACCGATATCAGCTGCCTTCAAGGCAGGAGCATCATTAACCCCGTCACCTGTCATTGATACGATTGCACCTTTTTGCTGCCAGGCGCGGACAATCCGTATTTTATCTTCCGGTGACACACGTGCATAAACAGAGTACTCATCGATTGAGTCATTTAATGCTTGATCGCTCATTTTTTCAAGTTCTGCACCACTAAGAGACTTTTGTCCGGCATTTAATATACCGAGTTCTTTGGCAATGGCATTTGCTGTTCCAATATGGTCACCTGTGATCATAACCGGGCGTATACCAGCTCTTTTACAAACCTGTACGGCATCCTTAGCTTCTGCACGTGGAGGATCAATCATTCCAAGCAAGCCGACAAAGTGCAAATCATGCTCAATCTCATCGCTATTAGGGTGATCAGGAACACTGTCAAGTTCCTTATAAGCAACAGCGATAACACGCATAGCTTCATCCGTCATTTGGTTGTTAATTCTCTTGGCAGCTTCAAAATCACCAGTTTTACAACGGTTCATCAATACATCAAAAGCACCTTTTGTTAATGCATAAGGTTTTCCTTCTATTACATGGATGGTTGTCATTAGCTTTCTGTCAGAATCAAAAGGAATCTCACCAACACGGGGTGCTGCTTCATGAAGGCTTTCTTTTGTCATTTGATTCTTAAGCGCTGCTGAAAGGATAGCAGTCTCTGTTGGATCGCCGATGTGCTTTTCTTCTCCATCTACGATTTCAACGGTCCCATTTGATGCAAGTGAACCAAGGCGAAGCAAGGATTTAATTGGACCGGAAACATGGTCAGTTATATCTTCTGGTTCACCTTTAACCCAGGCTTTGATGACTGTCATTTTATTCTGTGTAAGTGTACCTGTTTTATCAGAGCAAATAACAGAGGCACTTCCTAAAGTTTCAACTGCTGGAAGCCTGCGTATAATAGCATTTCTTTTGACCATTCGCTGGACGCCGAGTGCTAAAACGACTGTGACAATTGCTGGCAAACCTTCTGGAATAGCAGCGACTGCTAAGGATACTGCAGTCATAAATATCTCTAGTATCGGCATCCCTGAGAAGAATCCGATAGCAAAGATTACAATACTGATGGCAAGCGCCAGCAAGCCGAGGTACTTTCCTAGCTTGCCTAGTTTTTGTTGCAGAGGTGTCTGACCTTGGTCAGCTGATTCAAGCAATTCGGCAATCTTGCCCATTTGTGTATCCATTCCGGTTCCAATTATAATTGCTTTTCCGCGACCATAGGAAACACTGCTGCCTGAAAAAACCATATTCACTCGATCTCCAAGGGGTGCATCCTCATTAACTGTTGCATTCTGATCCTTTTCAACTGGAACGGACTCTCCAGTTAAAGCTGACTCCTCAATTTTTAAGGAAGCTGCATCAACTAATCTTCCATCAGCCGGAATGAAATCACCAGCTTCAAATTCGATTAGATCACCAGGCACAATCTGGCTTGCTTCAATCTCGGTTAATTTTCCATTACGGATGACTTTTGCCCGTGGAGAGGAAAGGTTCTGTAGTGCCTCGAGTGATCTTTCCGCCTTATTCTCCTGAACAACTCCAAGTACAGCATTCAATATAACAATACTTAAAATAACAACTGGTTCAATATATTCCTTTGTATCATGGCCTTTAAGGGCGACGAAAAAGGAAACCGCAGCCGCGATGATTAGAATCAAGACCATGATATCCTTAAATTGTTCAAAAAAACGTTGGACGAGCGACTTCTGTTTCTTTCCTTTTAATTGATTAAGTCCGTATTTCGCTTGGTGTTCCGCTACTTGTGCGTCGCTTAAGCCAAGCTTACTATTTGTCCGATATTCCTTTTCGATATCATCGAGTTTTTTCATATGTGGATTATTCATGAAGAAACCTCCATTCTTTTTCACTAAATATGCCTTTAGCATATCCAAAAGAGAGCGAAGGATTCTTTTAAGATAATAAATTAATAAAGAAAGGTAGACTTACTCAATATCTTCTTTTGATATCATAAAGAATTAATGAAATACAACTATTCACTCGAATTGGACTTGCCGATAGAAGTGAGATAGTTAATGAATAAGCATTGTTTTATTACTTAGATACGATAGGTAAATATTATCGATTAATGGGGGAGGGGGGATGTTTTTTATAGAACATGGAATGAGTGGCTAATGTTCCCCGGAATTTAGATTACTTTACAGTACAGAAATAAAATGCGATTCGATATTCTTTTTAAATGACACATAGAAATGAAAGAATTTTTACGATATTCACCAATAGGGGATGCAATAGTAAAATAAGGACAAGAAGAGCAGGGGAATCAATGGAAAATATCTATGAAAAAAGGACTTCAGAATAACACTTATTCTGAAGTCCTTTTGTATGCTAATCAAAAATATACATTAGCGTTTATAAGATTGATTTATCTGTGTCCATTGGCAATGTGTTATGTGTTTCAAGTGGAGCTGGTTTTAACATTGGTTTTGCGCCTTCTGCAGGTGGAACGACAGCTTCATAGCGGAATTCACCTTGTCCATCCGGAGCTTCACCGCTTGCCCACGTTCCAGTACTGCTTTCTTCGCCTTCAGAGAAATTATATAAAGAGTATGCGATATCTAAGCGTTCTTTTTCACGAGGGAATGTGCTTGGAACAAGTAATCCTTCTTGTTCTTCTAATTCAGCGATTGCTTTTGCCCATAGATTTTGGTGATAAGAATCACGTGCAATAAGAACGGAAAGCAAATCTTTAATTCCTGGATCATCTGTCATTTCATAAATACGGACTGCAGCTAATCGACCTTGTGATTCAGCGTTTAGGTTAGAGCGGAAGTCAGCCAATAAGTTGCCGCTTGCTGTTACATAGCTTCCCATCCAAGGGTTACCAACACTGTCCTGTGGACGAGGATTTAATCCAGAAACAATAGCATGTTGTGGATTCATACCGCTTAGTACAGCAGCGACTGCTGGGTCAGCCATTGCTTTTTCCTGATCTTTAAGTGGTGCGTCATCAAGAAGACGTGCGACCATAGTCGCTAACATTTCAACGTGGCCGATTTCTTCTGTACCGATATCAAGTAAAAGGTCTTTATATTTTTCATTGCCGCGTACGCTCCAGCCTTGGAACAAATATTGCATCATAACGGACATTTCACCATATTGTCCACCAATCAGTTCTTGAATTTTCTTTGCCATCAATGGATCTGGTCTAGTTGGTTTAGCTTCGAATTGAAGTTCTTTTTTATGAAAAAACATATTCATACCTCCGTATATAATAGTATTTTGTGAGCGATTGCTCGTACAATCTATTACATACCCAGCGTTTTTAGGAAGAAACATAGAAATTTTATAAAATCAGGTAATAGAGGTGTGAAATGCTATGGTAATATTGACATAGAGAATAAGAAATAAATTTTATTTTCAAGTGTATTTTTACATATTTTTTCTTGGTTGTTGAAAATTTATGGTCTATACATAAAAAATGTCATAATAAGAAAAGAGCACCCAGAATACATGTATTCTGGGTGCTTTAGTTCGATAGGCGATAGCGCCAGATTAATTTTTCATTGCACCGATTGGCGTTAATTGTTCATTAGGCTGTTGCTTGGTTATTGACTCCATCTTCTTTAATTCTTCTCGAAGTAATCGTCTGACTTCCCTGCGTCTGTGTACTTTTTTTCCCATTAAGTAAAGACCTCCTTAAAGTAGTGGAAATGCAACAAACCAATCTGACCCTTAACAAAAATAACCACAATCCCTGATTAGATTAAAGAAATATCTAGATTGAATGATATGAGGAAACTATACAGTATATTCATTACTTCTTTAATACAGTCAGATTGTTATCTTTAGTTATATCAGAGATTGATAATTCTGACAATTAAAAACAATCTCAATTAACAAGGGAAAACAATAGAGAAAAGCCCAAAATCTTTGATATATTTACGTAATACACCCTTTTCCTGCAATTCTTTTTATTTTTCTCCAAAATCCATGTTAGGAATGGAGGTTCCCTTATACTAATTTTGTACAAACAATTTAGTAATTATTAGTCAATTTAGTTGAAGGTTTCCAACTCTTTGTTATAATTATACATGGAAAATGATTGTTAAATTAGGGGATTGTGTATTACTTAACTGGGGTGAATGATTTATGTTAGAAGGATGGTTTTTATGGTTCATCCTGTTTTGGGTTGTCTTTATGATTGGTTTTATGGCCATCGGTGGATTTTTTATGTTTCGAAAGTTCTTAAAAAAACTGCCCAAAGAAGATGGAAAATCAGATATGGACTGGGAAGTTGAATTTGTTAATCAGACAAGGCATCTATGGAATCAGGAAGAAAAAGATTTTCTAGAAGAATTAGTAAGCCCGGTTCCTGAATTATTTCGAGATGTAGCAAGGCATAAAATCGCAGGGAGAATCGGTGAACTTGCACTTAAAGAAAAGGCTAATAAGATAACGATGGATCTTATTATTAAAGGGTATATTCTAGCAACACCAAAACGTGATCACAAATTTCTTCGAAAAAAATTAGAAATTGAAAAAATAGACGTCAGTCCATTTGAAAAATACTTCTCTATTTGACCTCTTCTTTTTATGAAGAGGTTTTCTTTTACGGAAATAGCGTTTGATTGAAAATAGGACCTTAATAGGTCCCCGGGTTATTATGGCTGTGTTTGACAAATTATTTGTTGTTACTATCTTTTATAGAATCAAAAAAGCTATTTACGTCTTTAACGTATTGATGGAAAAACTCCGGAATCTCTTTGTCGTCCAAACCATAAAAGCTATTTATTGCAACCCCTCTGATATACCATTCCTGAGAATCCAGTCCTCTTTTAAAGCAGTTCCAAATTTCACTCCCCAATAATTCATGTCCGGCAGTCATGGATTTTAGGTTATCCCATTTATCAGCAACAATAAGAGCCTTTACTTCAAGAGGCGCTTCTTTAACAAGCTCAAGTGTATGCTGCTTACGTTCTTCCCAGGTTTTTGTTTTGTCCTCTGTATGAGCAGAAACATAATGCGCGATTTTAGGTCCAAACTCCTTTTCAATCTGTTCAATCGTTGTATCTGTGTCCTCCACAGTATCGTGCAGTAATGCTGCAATCACCAATTCTTCACAAAAACCAGCCTCTTCAAGAGTTTTAGCCACCTGCAAAGGGTGTATAATATAGGGTTCATTTGACAGCTTACGTACTTGTCCGGCATGTGCCTCCGTTGCAAATTGTACTGCTTTTTCCTTTAATGTCATTCATTCAGCCACCTTATCTATATATACTGAAATTTCACTATCTTATTATAAATAAATAATTCTGTGCAGCTAGAATATATAAAATATACATATGATTATGGGTATTATATCATATTTAGCTTTGAGGCAGGTCTTATGCGTTTTATTTATGAATATGTATAATAATATATTACACAGAAAGCTAAAATTATATATAATCATACTGTGGATTATTAGAAAGATTTAAAAGGGGTCATAAACCATGGAACTTATCAAGGAAATTTATGATGATGCGTCAGAACAGTATACGGATCATGCATACCGTATTAGAAAGGCATCCAGAGCTGTAGTCATTAACGACCGTGATGAGATTGCTCTTTTATTCGTTACAAATGGAAACTATCATAAATTGCCTGGTGGAGGCATTAAAAGCAATGAAACTATTTATGATGCATTAAAAAGAGAGGTAGAAGAAGAAGTAGGAACCTTAATAGAAGATATTAAGGAACTGGGACTTACTATTGAATACCGTAATAATGAAGAGCTGCTTCAGATATCTTATGGATATATTGCTAAAACTATTGGTGAACTTAAAGACCCGATGTATACCGACGATGAGATTAACGACGGATTTGTATTAAGATGGGTGCCAATCAAAATAGCGATTGAAATATTAAAACAAGACATGCCTTCTAATTATGCAGGACAATTTATTCAGCAAAGAGATCTGGAATTTTTATTAAAAGCTGACGAACTGATTTAAAATAATGTCAGTCACTACTCTAAAAGCTGCACTCCAATTGTTAGAGATTTAATTGCAATTGGAGTGCTTTTTTAGTTTAGTTAAAATAGTTTTCTAAGTCAGCTAAAGAATAGGCATCAGAAACACCTTTTTTGGAATATAAATATTGAATTAGATTTTTATCATCTTCATACAGATCAGCTAGTCCATAATAAATATTCTTTAAATAGGGAAGAGAAGGTGGAGTGATGTTCTTTTCAGCAATAGTTCGATTATCTGTAAAGGTGAAAATCGGATATCCATCCGTCTCACCCAAGTAGAGAATATTACCATACCAAGAATCGTTAAAGGAATAGGTATGAACATTTTTGGCTAATTCAAGATCTATCTCCATTTTATAATTGTCATTCTCCTGCTGTACAATTTGTTTAAACTGTTCGCTAGTAATTAGGTATTTCTTACCGTATGTCCTTGTATTCGTATCTCTATCAGTATTGATAAAAGCGACACCGCCATCCCAACGACCTGAGTATTCAGCGAAGTACATCTCATAAGGAAGAGAAATCGGAGCAATTTTTTCTGGATAAGCAGGATTCGTACACCCACGTTCATTTTTTGTAGAACCCTCTGGTGTCCCTCCGCTTATATAACAACGAAAGCGGCTCTCTAATAAATTGGATCCATAACTTGCGTACCATACATAATCCATTGTCGTATAATACCTCCTCAATAAAATTCTATATAGATATACGTACCACAAAAGGGATTGATTACACATGAACATGCGGGAGGCAGGTTAATTCCTTAGAAAAATCAAACGTATCGTGAGCACGCACAAAAACGGTAAGCTGTGTAACCTTCAGAAAAAGAATTTTAAACAATCAGGGAGAGAAAAGGGAAAGTTAATAATAATATTTTTAGTTAAAAGGCGAAAATTTAAAAATATAGAGGATATTAGTAGTTGTATTAGGTCTGCCAGTAGGAAAGGCCATTAAAGATAATACAAAACCTTATAATCAATGTTTATGTTGAAAGTCTGAGGATCTTTTCATGAATACTATCTATGAGCGGAATTAAAATGCGAGAGAAAAAAATTCCTCCCGCAGTCTTTTAAGAAAAGATAATGCTGTTACATATCGTGATGAGAATGATTTTTTTGACGTGTATGCTGCCTGTTTTTCACTTTATGAGAACCGCTTAAGGGTGCCGGTTGGCCAGAATGATTTTTATCTTTAGGGCCTTTTTGGTGATTAGCGTTTTTATTCGACATATTCATCCCTCCTACCTATAGTATGAGAGCCTATTAAATGATTATACAGGTATATAATAACGGGTATTTAGAAGCTGATTCACATCATGAATAAGGCAATAAACTTCCGTACATCATAAAAGATATATTGTTAAGGAGGGGTGTACGTGCCTTATCACAAAAATAAAGTTCAAGCCTTTCAATCCGCTCAAAATGGCGTCAGAAGAGCGGTGGATGCACATGAAAATCTTGAATCTATGCAGCATGATCCTCAATTTGGCCATGAAGTGGGACATTTGTGGGAAGAAATTAATGAGGCGTATCAGCAGGTTGAAAATGCTTATGAAGTGGCAAGTGAACATCAAAAGGACCAACTGGATGATTATAGAAATACATTAGACAAAATGGTTTCAGATTTAGACAAATTTGAAAAATATCGATAAGGTACCGGCCAGCTAATATTACTTTGCTGGCCGGCTTTTATTTTATCAGGAAAATAATTACCAATAAGCAGAACTTATGACAGGTAATAAATTACTTATATTTTACTTTATGGAAAGGTTATATTAATATTAAATTGTTAGAATATTAGGATTGAATGAAAAGTGTTTTACTTTTCTACAATTTATTACTATATTCTGTAATATCTTTTACCTAGAGGGGGTAATTTGATTGGGGAAAAATGATGTGTTCGATTCACGGAGATTTTTTGAAATCGACGGTAAACGCTATCATTACTACAATTTGAATGTATTGGAAGAAGCAGGAGTTGGAGAAGTTTCCAAATTGCCTTATTCCATTAAAGTTTTACTGGAGAGCGTTTTGCGTCAACAGGATGGGAGAGCTATTAAAAAGGAACATGTGGAAAACCTTGCTAAATGGGGAACAGAGGAAATGTCAATCGATATTGATGTACCTTTTAAACCTTCCCGTGTAATATTGCAGGATTTCACAGGTGTACCGACTGTAGTCGATTTGGCTTCATTACGTAAAGCCATGGCTGATATCGGAGGAGATCCGGGTAAAATTAACCCTGAAATCCCGGTTGATCTTGTTATCGACCATTCAGTTCAGGTTGATAAATATGGAACTGCAGATGCGTTGCAGATTAATATGGATTTAGAATTTGAAAGAAATGCGGAACGTTACCAATTCCTAAGCTGGGCACAAAAAGCATTTGATAATTACCGTGCGGTTCCACCAGATACAGGGATTGTTCACCAAGTGAACCTTGAGTATTTGGCTAATGTTGTACATTCAGTAGAAATGCCGGATGGCGATTATATGACTTTCCCAGATTCTTTAGTGGGAACTGATTCACATACTACCATGATAAATGGTCTGGGTGTATTAGGATGGGGTGTAGGCGGAATTGAAGCGGAAGCTGGAATGCTTGGCCAACCTTCTTATTTCCCAGTACCTGAAGTTATCGGTGTACGGTTTATTAATTCCTTGCCAAACGGAACAATGGCTACAGATTTGGCGTTAAAAGTTACTGAAATACTGCGTAAAAGTGGTGTGGTTAATAAATTTGTAGAATTTTTCGGCCCTGGGATGAGCGCTCTTTCACTTTCAGATCGTGCGACCATCGCAAATATGGCACCGGAATATGGCGCTACTTGCGGTTTCTTCCCAATTGACGAAGAATCTCTTACTTATATGCGTTTGACTGGACGTACAGAAGAGCATATCGCAATTGTTGAGCAATATTGTAAAGAAAACGGTTTGTTCTACTATAAAAACAGTGATGAACCAAGATATACAAAAATTATTGAGATTGACCTTTCAGAAATTGAGGCTAATCTATCCGGTCCAAAACGTCCGCAGGATTTGATTCCTTTATCTAATATGAAATCTGCCTTCAATCAAGCTTTAACAGCTCCGGTTGGAAATGCAGGATTCGGTCTTAGTCAAGATGAAATTAATAAAAAAATCACTGTTCAGCTGAATGATGGCCGTCAGGCGCCGATGAAAACAGGTGATATTGCCATTGCTGCCATTACAAGCTGTACGAATACTTCTAACCCATATGTTATGCTGGGTGCTGGACTAGTTGCTAAGAAGGCTGTGGAATTAGGATTACAGGTTCCACATCACGTAAAAACATCATTAGCTCCGGGATCAAAAGTCGTTACAGGCTATTTGCGTGATTCTGGTCTGGGAACATACCTTGATAAACTTGGTTTCAATGTTGTTGGGTATGGCTGTGCTACATGTATCGGGAACTCCGGTCCATTAATGGAAGAGATTGAAGCAGCTGTTTCTGAATCAGATTTACTTGTTACTTCTGTCTTATCCGGTAACCGTAACTTTGAAGGACGTATTCATCCGTTAGTAAAAGCAAACTATTTGGCATCACCGCCATTGGTTGTCGCATATGCCTTAGCAGGTACAGTGGATATCGATCTTGAGAATGATCCAATTGGAAAAGGTAAAGATGGAAAAGATATTTATTTCAAAGATATCTGGCCATCCAGTGAAGAGGTTAATAAACTTGTACAGGATACCGTAACATCTAATCTCTTCCTTAAAGAGTATGAGCATGTATTCGATGACAATGCAAGATGGAATGAAATCCAAACCAGCAACGAACCTTTATATAATTGGGATTTTGATTCAACTTATATTCAAAACCCACCTTATTTTGTAAATATGGATCCTAACCCAACAGAAGTAAAACCGCTTGACGGACTGCGCGTTGTCGGATTATTTGGAGATTCAGTTACAACAGACCATATATCTCCGGCTGGATCTATCGGCAAAGATACACCAGCAGGTAAATACTTGCGTGAAAAAGGAGTTGCTATCCGTGACTTTAACTCATACGGTTCTCGTCGTGGAAACCATGAAGTTATGATGCGCGGTACTTTCGCTAATATCCGAATCCGTAATCAGATTGCTCCAGGCACTGAAGGTGGATATACAACGTATTGGCCAACTGGTGAAGTGATGTCTATCTATGATGCATGTATGGAATATAAAAAAGATGATACTGGCTTGATCGTATTGGCTGGGAAAGATTACGGAATGGGAAGCTCCCGTGACTGGGCTGCCAAAGGTACCAACCTACTTGGAATTAAAACGGTCATTGCGGAAAGCTTTGAAAGAATTCACCGTTCCAACCTTGTATTAATGGGTGTACTTCCGCTTCAATTCAAAGAAGGCGAAAGCGCTAAAACACTTGGTTTAACTGGAAAAGAGAGAATCTTTGTTCCAGTTAATGAAAATGTTAAACCACGTGACATCATCGAGGTAACTGCAGTTGGAGAGGACGGAACAGAGAAGAAATTTGATGTTTTAGTTCGTTTTGATTCTGATGTGGAAATCGATTATTATCGTCATGGCGGTATCTTACCAATGGTTTTACGAGGAAAATTACAAGAAGCATCATCTACTAAGTAACGATAAAAAACTGACTTCGGTCAGTTTTTTATTTTTGTTTAGAATAACTAATTGTAAATATGAAGTTATCAGGATGAGATTTTCACGCTTTCGTAAAATTGGAAATACTGATACAATTTCAGGTGGGGAATATACTATTTGTGGCTGGGGGAGTTTAGTGTGAAAAAAATCATCGGGTCACTTTTATTGCTGATACTGATTGGAGTAGCATTTTATCAAGTGTTGAATCAGCCTGATACACCTGTCAAGGCTGATGAGGGCAAAGAAGCAGTCGACTTTACATTAAAAGATCCAGATGGAAAGGAAATTACACTATCTGATTATAAGGGGAAAAAGGTGTTGTTAAACTTTTGGGCAACCTGGTGCAATCCGTGTAAAAAAGAGATGCCTGATATGGAAAAAATTAAACAATCTCATCCTGATGTAGTTGTTTTAGCCGTAAATATAGATTCTGATCAGGATATAAAAGGATTTATGAGTGATTTAAAACTTACGTTTCGGACTGTATTGGATGTAGATGGTGAAGTGAACAAAAAATATAAGGTTGTGTCCATTCCAACTTCATTCTTCATTAATGAAGAGGGAGTTATTGATAAAAAGGTTGTAGGGTTAATGGAATATAAACAAATGGAAGAGCATATCGCAAACATGTAAGCAGCCTTGAAGGCTGTTTTTTCATATTTTAAAGACTAATTAGTTATCGTTATTTTCTAAAAATGTTATAAATACAGAAAAAGTAGGCAATGATATTATAAAATAAAGTATGGATGGTGGTTGACGATGAAAAAGCGTAAGCGGATGTCTTTAGCAGATTTAATACTGGAAAATAAAAAACAAATTATAATGGATAAACATGCAATGGAAGTTCTAGAAGATCGAATCGATAAAAGAATGATGGAACGAGCGGAGTAATATCCAATATCTACACCTTATAAGTCATGCGTAAGTAAGCATGATAAGAAAGAAGGGGTGAAGATAAAATGGGAAATCCGAAGAAAAATTCCAAGTCATTTGTACCAAATCACATTGGAACTCAACCTAGAGCTGCCGGTGGAAATAAAGGCAAACAGATGCAAGATACATCCGGAAAGCATCCAGACGTGATTCAAACAAAAGGTGAATAGCTGAATAATTTAATCTCAAATCTGCCTGAATCCTAATGGAGACAGGCAGATTTTTTAGTTGGTTAGAATCCAGGAAATTTACTTCGCGTTCATTAATGAATTAAAAAAACTATGTTCCAAATCTTCATGGTGAATTTTAAAACCAAACCCAAGTAGCCAAGAAAAATAATCCGTAAAAAGAGGGACAAATGAAGCGGCCATTACGACTAAAAGACAGAACTTCTGAATAAGAGAATGTTTAATTTCAATAGTTGACTGGTGAATCATACATTAAGCTAAAATGATTAATCTGGAACGTGTTGTATGATAGGATGGAGACATCGACTGAAAAAAGGATGAAGCAGTAAATGGAATTATCAATAACCAATTATAAAAATATGATTGATGAGTGGGAGAGAACGTTGACTAAAGAAGGTTCACTCCCCATAAAAACAGAATTACTTAGTGTGCTTCAATTTATATGTAAAAACCAGGGTGAGTGGGGAATATCAGCAGATTTAGAAGGAAAGCTGTTATATTTATTAGCCCTGGAAAGAAGTAAGCAAGAGGAACAAGATGATTTATATTATCTATTATTAGATGAAGCAAACCGATTATTGAATAATCGCTCTGAAATACAACGATTGCTGGAAACTAAGCAGCTCAATCGTTTTAATGACTTATATACTGGCTTTTCTACTCCAACTTTACGAGAAACGGATAATAGAACTGCAAAACGTAACACGGTCGGGCAGATTATGAATGAAACAAGCAATTACATGAACCGTACAACTGAAGCATTAAAACAAATCAATCAACTGGCAGAAACAGATTTAATCCATACTGCAAAAAAATACTTAAATGATATATTTGACGGTATGCAAAAGGTAATCTCTACGGCAAAAGAGTATGAAGAAACATTAAGCGGGAATTTCCATACCGCAATTGTTTATCAGGAGTTAAAATCCTCATTAAATCTTCTGAATAGCCATATTCATCAATTTAACGAGTTTATATCACAGCATGAAATTGTTGATGCAAAGGATCAAGTAAGTGCCTTAGCAGAGTTGAACGAAATGGTTGGGCTGATTGAAATAAAAAAACGGGTTAACCAGCTTTATCAATTTTTGAAGTATCAAAAACACCGTGAAGAATTAGGATTCAGTAATACAGGTGATATTAGCCTAAACATGATTTTAACGGGTAATCCTGGAACCGGTAAGACTACCTTGGCCAGATTATTAGGGAAAATCTATTATGAATTAGGGATACTGCCAAAAGAAAAAATTGTAGAGGTTGATCGTTCTAAATTGGTTGGAGCTTATGTTGGACAAACAGAAGAAAACGTTCGTAAAGCTGTGGAAGAGGCAGTAGGAGGCGTCCTTTTTATTGACGAGGCATACAGCTTAAAAAGAGAGGGCCAACAAGGAACAGATTACGGGCAGACAGTGATAGATACGCTTATATCTCTTATGGATAGTGCAGAGTATTCTGGAAGGTTCGCTGTTATTTTAGCAGGATATCCTGAGGAAATGAGACAGTTTCTGGATAGCAATCCTGGTTTGCGCAGTCGTTTCCCGAATTTTAATTATATGGAGTTACCAGACTATTCATTGGATGAAATGATTGAAATTGCGATTCAAACGGCAGAAAAAAATCATTATTTTATCGCTCCCGATGCGATTCCTTCTTTAAAAAAACGAATTGAATATGAGATGGTTGATCAAACTTTCGGTAATGCCAGAACAGTTAAATCAATTGTTATGGATGCAATCTTCCATAAAGGTTCTACAGGTGAACAGCAAGCCAATGAAAGCTTTTTAAATTATCTTCTTCTGCAAGAAGAGGACTTTTCTTCTCAGTTTCCTGTATCCACTGGAAATCCCCAGGCAGAACTAAAGAATCTTGTTGGTTTGGATATGATTAAAGAGGAAATTCATAAACTTTCAGCATTTGTAAAGATACAGCAATCCAGGAGACAGGCTGGAGTAAAAACGGTACCTGTCCAGCTTCATGCGGTTTTTACCGGGAATCCTGGAACTGGTAAAACAACAGTTGCAAAGCTGTACTCGGAAATACTGCGAGATTGTGGACTGTTGAAGAGAGGTCATCTAGTTGTAGCTAGCCGTGCTGATTTTGTAGCTGGCTATGTCGGGCAGACAGCCATTAAAACGAAAAAGAAGGTTCAGGATGCATTGGGCGGTGTATTATTTATTGACGAAGCTTACTCCTTACTAAGCTCTTCCAATTCAGATTATGGAAAAGAAGTTGTGAATACTTTAGTGGATGAGATGACCAAACATAATGAAAACCTTGTCATCATCTTGGCAGGATATCCTGATGAGATGAAGGCGTTGCTGTCCAGTAATCCAGGATTTTCATCCAGGTTCAAAAAGTTCATGCATTTTCCGGATTATAGCACAGAGGAATTGATGCAAATCATTGAAAATTATGCTCGTAAATATCAGTATATACTGGACCAGGCGGCAAAAGATTACTTGGTTGAAAAGTTGAACCTAATTGAGATTGATGGGAACGGACGATTTGCTATTAATTTGGTTGACAATGCGATACAGGTACAGGCGGTTCGATTAATCGAGCAGACGGGAGAGGATCTGGCTGCGGTTGATTACTCTACTCTGACAAAGGCTGATTTTCAAGATGTGTTAGAATAGAAAAAGGACTATTGTAGAATAGGAGTGTAGAAGGAATGTTTGTTTCAAAAAAAGAAATCCAATTATTTTACGCAGATACTGATATGATGGGTGTTATGTATCATGCAAACTATCTTAAATGGTTTGAGCTGGGCAGAACAGCCCTTATTGAGGATTTGGGCTATAAATATACGGATATGGAGGAAGCAGGCTATTATGCACCTGTTTACGATATTCATGTAACCTATAAAACACCATTACGATATGGTGATCAGGCCTATGTACATACTTGGGTAGAAGAAAATAATGGAATAAAAACACTGTATGGATATGAAATCCGGAATCAGCATGATCAAATTTGCGCAACTGGAACAACTACGCATATTGTAGTAAAAAAAGATAATTTCAGACCGATTCAGTTTAAAAAAGCATTTCCGGAATGGAATGCAAAATACGAAGAAATCAAACGAAAATAGATAAAGAGAATCCCCTGTGTCAGTGGTACACAGGGGATTTCTGTTCTTATTTGCTATAGGAGAACGTGGGCTCAGCCTTCTGTTCGTCAAAGGTTATATTGAGGTTATTTCCGTCAAAATACCATATATCATCCTCATTAATAAAATAGGTGATTCCATCCTTTAATAAGGTAACAGTGGCTTGTTTTCCTTCCTCTTTGCTGATTCCCAAAGAAAAGCCTGATTGTATAGGGCTATAGCCTCCATAACGGGGAAAGAACCGAAGGCAGTCGCCTTTTTCAAGTTCCAATTCTGCTTTATACCATGCAGCTGATTGCTCATCGATTGTAATTTCCATGTTTGAATCCTCCTGATATGTTTATTGGCAGATAAAGGTGAGCTATCTAACTACTGAATACTACCATTATGACATAATTTTAATAAGATAACGATTGGTAACACTCAGTAAACAAAAGGATGTATCACTAGAGTGGTTTAAACTGTTTCAATTCCCACTTTTTATTCGGTGGAAAATTCATCTCTGATAAAGACTCAGTTGCTGTTAGATTATTATTATAATACTCTATAGCCCTTATCCATCTCTTTTAATCTTTTTCTCTCCTAAACTTGAAAAAGAAAAACTGTCCCAATGCAAATTAAGCAAATTTGGAACAGCTCGTTAGTTTAAATTCTTATTTTATGGATGGATGGCTAAGCATAAAATCAGTCAATTTTTCTTTATCGATCTTTTCCTGTCCAAATACATCTTCACTTCCAAACGTATTTATTCTGTAGTCACGGTCGTTTTGATTAGTTACATAGGTTGGAGAGAAGTTTACGTTAGTTACTTCGGTCTCAGTTCCCTTAGCTGACCATTCTTTACGAACGCTAATGGTAACCATACCGCCAATATCTTTATAGTTATTTTTTTGGGCGGAAATGAAGTTTCCTAATGAATAGACAACTAATGTTTTTTTCTGATTGGATTCTATCCATTCAATTGGTTGGAGGACATGCGGATGATGCCCAATAATAATATCTGCACCTGCATTAGACATTAATTTTGCCATTTTTCTTTGTTCATCAGATGGGTTTCTTTGATATTCCAGTCCCCAATGAGCATTAATGAGTATAAGATCCACTTTATCGCGTAAATCCTTGATATCTTGTGAGACTTTTTTACCATCTAAGTAATTGACTAAATAATCTTTTCCATCCGGAATAGGAATCCCATTCGTTCCATATGTGTAAGAGAGAAAGCCGATGTTAATACCATTTACGTTCATGATGCGGTCTTGTTTGGCATCCTCTTCATTCTTATGAATTCCTACGTAAGGCATATCAATTTTATTGTAATACTCGATTGCACGCAGAATACCTTTTTCACCTTTATCGAGGGAATGGTTATTTGCTAAGGTTACGAGGTCTATTCCAACGTCTTTTAAGGTGTCCGATATTTCATAAGGTGAATTAAATGTCGGATACCCCGATAACCCCAAGTCACTTCCGGCTGCAATAGATTCCTGGTTGGCAATCGTAAAATCTGGGTTGCTTAGCATGTCTTTTACAGGTGCGAACATATCTGAGAAATCATAACCAGAACCAGTATCTGCATCTTCATATACCTTATCATGCAAAAGTATATCTCCGATGGCTCCAATTTCAGCAGTAGAATGGTAGTTACGTTCAGATAAGAAAACTTCCCTATTATGGGTTAAAGCTACGTTTTTTTCTTCATAATTATTGAAAATCTCCTGAGTGTTTAGATATATAAGTATACCTATAGCTGCGGTAATGATTAAAAATGATAGGAGGGCTATTTTTTTCTTCATTCTTCACCTGCTTAGTAAATTTTTCTAAATATGAGTACATATTTTTAATATATTCCTACATGTATATTGACACTTTTTAGATTAAAATGCAAAATAAGGTATTTTTCTGGTTTCATATGACTGATAATTTTATACTAAATTATCCGATCGTTTAATCCTATTAGGTAATCAGTCGATAGAGGTCGAGCTTTGTTGTTTGAATATGAGATGAGGTTTTCGGAGGAGAATATTGCTTTTGTATTCTGTTTAGCAAAAATAAAAAAGACTGTTTTTGGACCACTAATCGTGATTCCAAAAACAGTCTTATATCATCGTTTAAACAAATTAACCTTAGGTTCTGTTTTATTAATAATACGTTTGATATTAGCGCGATGGCGATAGAAGATAAATCCTGCCAGGAAGATAATTAGGATTAACATGGAAGGATCTCCGCTAAACATGGCATAAATAAGTGCCACAACTGCAATCAACATAGAAGATAAGGACACGATTTTAGTTAGGTATAAGAATACAAAAAAGCATGCAACTAGAATCACAAATAAAAGTGGATCGTATCCGAGCAAAATACCTCCGGATGTAGCTACAGCTTTACCGCCTCTGAATCCGGCAAATATAGGGTACATATGGCCGATAACTGCCAATAAGCCGCATATCAACGGAATAGCAATCCAACTTGGCCATTGATCAGCTTGTATATTAAATATGTATGGCAATAAGGTGGCCAAAGTACCTTTTAAGATATCTATAGTTGTAACGATAATTCCGGCTTTTTTCCCAAGTGTCCGGAATGTATTGGTTCCTCCTAAGTTTCCGCTGCCATGCTCACGTATATCAGTGTTATAAAAAACTTTTCCTATAATTAAGCCTGAAGGTATTGAACCTAGCAAATAGGCCAATATAAACAAAAAATATAACATATAAACAGTTCCTTTCTTACACTACTGGTTAATATATTTTAACATGTACCTGCAAAAAGAAAATAAAAAAATTATTTTTATTAACTTCCCTATTCTGAGCTGACCGTTTATTCTATAATAGCCTATGGGTATACATAAGGATAAATTTTATTATTGAAAGGGGCTATATTCATGATAGAAAATCCAAGCAGAGATGAAATTGGTCTCCTCTTAAAAAAAGCGAAACGAATAGCTGTCGTTGGTCTTTCTGATAATCCGGAACGGACATCTTACATGGTATCTAAGGCCATGCAGGATAATGGATATGAAATTATCCCGGTCAATCCTTCAGTGGATAGTGTTTTGGGTGTAAAGGCGGTTGCGACATTGAAGGATATTGAAGGGCATGTAGATATTGTCAATGTTTTTCGCCGATCTGAATATGTGATGGATCTGGCTAAGGAATTTTTGGAAATCGATGCCGATATATTTTGGACACAGCTGGGAGTTATTGATGAAGAGGCCTTCCAAATGCTAAAGGACAAGGATTACACCGTCATTATGGACCGTTGCATAAAAGTGGAGCATGCATTAACTAAATAATAAAAAATGGCCACCAATTGCTCGTAAATAGCTCATTGGTGGTTTTATAATGTTGTAGGTAATAAAAACTAATAGTTGTAAAAACACCGAAGATGATACCATAATTAAGATACAGGGACTTATTTTATTTGTTTTTTACAGGGACTGGAAGCCGGGATGTCTCGTATACATAACCTTTATCTAAACTTTATTTGCGAAACGAAAAATAATCTGTAAAAATAGAGCAATAGAGCTTTAGTGTGCTGTTTATACTATCAAGAACATTTGTTCTTGTTTAAGAATATGTATATAATAGAAGTTGTAACGTAAAGAGAGGGGTACATAAGTGGCAAAAAATATAAAACCTATTGACTATAACGAAGATGCCATCCAGGTACTTGAAGGATTAGAAGCTGTCCGTAAACGACCGGGAATGTATATCGGAAGCACAGACACACGAGGCCTGCATCATCTCGTTTATGAAATCGTTGATAACTCCGTGGACGAAGTATTGGCCGGACATGGGGACGAAATTATTGTAAAAATTCATAAAGATAATAGCATCAGTGTAATGGATAAAGGTAGAGGGATGCCTACTGGAATGCATAAAATGGGTAAACCGACTCCGGAGGTTATTCTAACCATCCTTCATGCAGGAGGAAAATTTGGTCAGGGTGGCTATAAGACGAGCGGTGGTTTACATGGGGTTGGTGCATCGGTCGTAAATGCTTTATCAGAATGGCTTGTTGTTACCATTAAGCGTGATGGTTTTATTTATGAACAGCGTTTTGAAAATGGCGGAAAACCTGTAACGACTTTAGAGAAAATTGGTAAAACCAACCAAACTGGAACAACCATTCATTTTAAACCGGATGAGAGTATTTTCTCTACCATTGTTTACAATCGTGAAACCTTAAGTGAACGCTTACGCGAATCTGCCTTTTTATTAAAAGGTTTAAAAATTGAATTACATGACTTACGTACGGATGAAAAAGATGTTTATTATTATGAGAATGGGATTGAGGCATTTGTTTCTTACCTAAATGAAGAAAAAGATACATTGCATCCTGTTGTAAGCTTTGAGGGGACTCATTCTGATATTGAGGTTGATTTTGCTTTTCAATTTAATGATGGATATTCGGAAAATATTTTATCATTCGTCAATAATGTCAGAACAAAAGATGGCGGAACTCATGAAGTAGGAATGAAAACTGCTGTTACACGTGCCTTTAATGAGTATGCACGTAAATCCGGTTTGCTGAAAGAAAAGGACAAAAACCTGGATGGTTCAGATATCCGCGAAGGATTGGCTGCTATCATTTCTGTAAGAATTCCAGAAGAATTATTACAATTTGAAGGACAGACAAAAAGTAAACTTGGTACCAGTGATGCCCGTTCTGCGGTAGATTCTGTTATATCTGAAAAATTATCTTATTATTTAATGGAAAATGCCGATATTGCGACATCCTTGGTCCGTAAGTCGATTAAAGCGGCTCAGGCCAGAGAAGCAGCCCGAAAAGCAAGAGAAGATGCACGCAGCGGTAAAAAACGCAAGAAATCGGAAGCGTTGCTTTCAGGAAAACTTACACCGGCGCAGTCCCGCAATCCATTGAAGAATGAACTATACCTCGTCGAAGGAGATTCTGCCGGAGGGTCTGCCAAACAAGGGCGTGATCGAAGGTTCCAGGCTGTTTTGCCTTTACGCGGTAAAGTTATTAATACAGAAAAAGCTAAGCTTGAAGATATTTTTAAAAATGAAGAAATAAACACAATTATTCATGCTGTCGGTGGTGGAGTAGGATCCGATTTCTCCATCGAGGATATCAATTATGATAAAGTCGTCATTATGACCGATGCTGATACGGATGGCGCCCATATCCAAGTATTATTGCTTACCTTCTTTTATCGTTATATGAAACCATTAATTGAACATGGTAAAGTATTCATCGCCTTACCTCCTTTATATAAAGTTAGTAAAGGAAGCGGTAAAAGAGAAGTTATAGAATATGCTTGGGATGATGATGAATTAGAAGGTACCATTAAAAAGGTTGGAAAAGGATACATGCTTCAGCGATACAAAGGTCTTGGAGAGATGAACGCAGACCAGCTATGGGAGACGACTATGGATCCAGAACAACGTACCTTGATCCGTGTATGCATTGATGATGCGGCACGGGCAGAGAGACGGATTACCACATTAATGGGTGATAAAGTAGAACCAAGGCGTAAGTGGATTGAAGCCAATGTTGCTTTTGGTTTAGAAGAAGATGGAAATATTTTAGAAAATGAGAACTTAACGGTTGCTGGTGAGGAGGAAGTATTATGACAGCAGAGAAATACCGCGATCTCCCTCTTGAGGATGTGATTGGCGACCGCTTCGGCCGATACAGTAAATATATTATTCAAGACAGGGCATTACCGGACGCACGAGATGGATTAAAGCCGGTTCAACGAAGAATCCTTTATGCCATGCATTCGGATGGTAATACCAATGACAAACCATATAGAAAGTCAGCCAAGACAGTCGGTCTGGTCATCGGTAACTTCCATCCTCACGGTGACTCATCTGTTTATGAAGCCATGGTCAGAATGAGCCAGGACTGGAAGCTTCGCCGTGAATTAATTCAGATGCATGGGAATAACGGAAGTATTGATGGGGATCCTCCGGCAGCCATGCGTTATACGGAGGCACGTTTATCCTCTATTGCAGGCCAGCTTTTACGAGATATCGAGAAGAAAACAGTCGATTTTGTACCAAACTTTGATGATACAGCTGAAGAGCCGATTGTGCTGCCGGCTAAATTTCCAAATTTGCTTGTAAATGGTTCAACTGGAATCTCAGCTGGTTACGCCACTGAGATTCCGCCACATAATCTTGGGGAGATTGTTGATGCTACCATCATGAGAATCGATAATCCGGATTGTACAGTTGATGAGCTAATGACTGCTGTAAAAGGACCTGATTTCCCTACAGGTGGGATCATTCAAGGGGCAGATGGAATTAAAAAGGCGTACGAAACAGGTAAAGGCAAAATTGTCATTCGAAGTAAAACGGCGATTGAAACTTTACGCGGTGGCAGACAGCAAATTACGATAACTGAGCTTCCCTTTGATGTAAACAAAGCTAATCTTGTTAAAAAAATTGATGAATTGCGCCTTGATCGTAAACTTGAGGGTATCTCTGAAGTAAGAGATGAGACCGACCGTACAGGTTTACGGATTGTCATTGAGTTAAAAAAAGAAGTAGACTCTAATGTTATTCTTCAATATTTATTTAAAAATACAGATTTGCAAATTACATATAATTTCAATATGGTTGCCATTCATAAGAAACGTCCGCAGCTTATGGGCATAAAAGCAATGCTGGATGCCTATATTGATCATCGCCGTGAAGTGATAACAAGGCGCTCTGAATTTGATTTGGCAAAAGCTCGTGATCGTCAGCATATTGTTGAGGGACTTATCAAAATGATTTCCATTCTTGATAAAGTAATCGCAACAATCCGTGCGTCTCTCGATAAAAAAGATGCAAAAGAAAACCTAATAAAGGAATATACATTTACAGAGGCACAAGCAGAAGCGATTGTTTCCCTTCAGCTCTACCGATTAACGAATACGGATATTACGGCATTGGAAAACGAAGCTGAAGAACTACGTAAAAAAATTGAAGAGCTGACAACTATCCTTGGCAGTGACAAGAAGTTAATGGCAGTTATTAAAAAAGAACTAAAAGAAGTTAAAAAGGATTTTTCAGATTCACGTAGATCTCTAATAGAAGCTGAAATTCAAGACATTAAGATTAATCTTGAAGTTCTGATTCCAAGCGAAGATGTTATTGTTACGGTCACAAAAGAAGGGTATATAAAACGGACAAGCTTACGATCTTATACTGCTTCAGGCGGCCAGGATTATGGAATGAAGGAAGGAGATAGGCTCCTTCATAAGCTGGATATGAATACAACCGATACCTTGTTGTTATTTACAGATAAAGGTAGTTATATTTACTGTCCGGTTCACTTACTTCCTGATATCAGATGGAAGGATACTGGTCAGCATATCAGTAATATCGTACCGCTTGATAAGAATCAGAATCTATTAAAGGCTATTCCAGTTTCTGATTTTGAAAAAGGATCGTTTTTATTATTTGTTACGAAAAATGGATTAGTTAAGAAGTCTGAACTTGCACTATATAAGGCAACGAGATATTCAAAACCTTTAACAGCTATTAATCTTAAGGGAGATGATCAGGTTGTGGATATCCATCAAACAGATGGAAATCAAAACATCTTCCTGGCTACTTCTATTGGGTATGGATTGATGTTCCCTGAAAGTGAAATTCCAACTGTGGGAGCACGTGCTGCCGGTGTTAAAGGCATAAATCTCAAGGACGATGATTATATAGTTGCAGGTAAAGTTTTTGCTGAAACTGATTCATCTATGATAGCGTTGATCACACAGAGGGGCGCTATTAAGAAAATGAAACGAAGCGAGTTTGAAATGACTTCCCGTGCAAAACGAGGAGTTGTTATGTTGAGAGAGTTGAAGAAAAACCCACATCGAGTAGTAGGAATAGAATTTGTAAACGATGTTGATACTATTGTGATTTTGTCGGAAAAAGGCATGATAGAAGAAGTTGCATCCTTCCAATTACGACCTAGTGATCGCTATTCAAATGGTTCGTTCTTTATGGATGAAGGAGAAAATGGACCAATCGTTGAAACATGGGTTAAGACTCCCGAAGTTTCAAATTCATAGCTTTAATGAATTTCTATCCAAAAAGCTGTAAACAGGATCATCTGTTTACGGCTTTTTTTCTTTGATTTTCATCAGTTATATGCATAATTAAGTTAAATTCCAGGCAATCTATAATGAATAATCCTATACCTGGGAGTTGATGAGTATATGATGAAATGGATTAATCATTTTATAATTTTTTCGATAGTTGGGTGTTTGCTTCTGCCAGTATCCATAGATGCTGCAAAAAAAGATGCAAAGAGCCAGGAAGTTGAACTTGGATCTTATAAAGTGGATGTGACAGGAGACGGGAAGAAGGATCAAGTATATTTATATGGTAATCCTTTTGATCAGGAGACAAAGTATTACAAGGAATTCAAGTTGGTAGTAAAAACAAAAAAGGGAACTAAAAAGGAAACGATTCAAGGAGGGTTTAAGCCTGCCGTTAAGTTTCTCGATCTTAATGACGACAGTACATTGGAAGTTCTGATGGAGATTCCAACAGGGGGTAGCGGAGGAGTTAATGATTATTATGCCTTTTGCATCTATAATAATAAAATTGAACTGATTGAGCTCCCCGAAACATTAAATATCAACGGAGCATTCAAAAATAATTATCAAGCCACTGTAATGGTACCAGAAATGAATAAATCCTACTTAATTGATTTAAAAGATCATAAAAAGAAGTATGATAAACTCGGGGTTTATCGAAAAGGGAAATTAAGTGAACCATCTGAAACATTAGTAAGTGAATACAAATCCTTAAAGGTAAAAGACATTGATAAAGATGGTCATAAGGAATTGATAGGCATTCAGCAAATTTCCGGCGCATCCGTGGTTGATCGAATCGCTGAGGTTCAATCAAGCTGGGTATATAAAGGAGAACAATGGGTGCTAAAGGATGTTCAAGTGGTGCCAAATTAAAACCTTATCCCACAATCTACGATTCCCTTTTGAATTTAATGAGTGAGCGTGTTTAACAGCATTTATATTTCAATGAAAAAAGTCTCCTTGTCGGTAAGGATTGCGTATCGTTTTCGACTAAGGAGGCTCTTTTTATTGCGGAAATTGCTAATATAAATTAAATTGCCTTTTTATACCGCTGACAACCAGTTTTAGGATATAACATCTCCAGCTAGCATTTTATGAATTCATGACAGTAAAACAAGCTACAACAGCTATGGTAGGTATGGCTAATACTAAAGTGACACCCATCATGGTGAGAGTCTTTACTGCTGATTTTAAGTCCACTGGGGTATTCGAATCATTCGTTATTTCAGAGGATGTACCATAGATGGAGATTATATTTAGAATGGTAACTGCACCTACTATAATAAGGGGGAAAATAACGTCAGAATTTGAAGAGGATAGGTTAATAAAGCCAAAAATGATTAAAATAATGGGAATTGCCTCTACAACAGCTACTTTGATAAACATCTTAGTTTGAATGTTTTCTTTTCTTTCTGGGCCATTGACCAATTCCCTGATTGCTGTTCGTACAGCCCAGCTAATTCCAAATGTTGCGATAACAGCAGCTAAAACAAAATAATAAAGAGCTTCCATCAGTAGTACCACCTCAATCAAATATTTTAAAAATAGTCCTATATAAAAAAATTATTCTATTAATAGGATATCACTATTGGATATATTTGTAATGCGATAATCGTTATTGCGAGGCAAAATTATTACCTAGCTATTATTTTATATAATGTATTACAATCTATATAAAAAGTAATTAAAATAGTAGATAGACGTAAATCTAAGTGAAAATAGCCAATGATATCACAGTATATGATTAGAATGAGCGGATTTATCACTCGGAAAATTAACTATTTGTTAATGATACATATCGCACCCTACGTTTATAAACCATTTGCTCATTTAATTTCGTGTGAAATTTTGTAAAAGGTGTTTTTCGTTTAATAAAGATTGGACGGCCAAACCCATGACATTACATGCAGCAATCATCATACTGGGAAAAAGTATACTTCAGGAGCAGAGGAGAGAACATAATGAAATCGGTTATCTTAGACGTAGATACAGGAATAGATGACGCATTGGCTATAGCTTATGCCGTTCATTCACCGGAATTAGATATAATAGGTATCACTGCGTGTTTCGGCAATATTCCTGTTGAAGAAGCAGTAAGAAACTCGCAAATCGTTCTAGAAAAATTGGGTTGTTTTGATATCCCGGTGTATGCCGGTGCGTATGAATCTCTTAGGCGTGGACCGCGAAAAGTATATGCTCGTCATGTACATGGTGAGGATGGTCTTGGAAATGTACTTAATGGAGAGAAGCCCAGTGAAATACCAGAGGTCCATGCAGTTGATTATCTGATTGAGCAGGTGAAAAACAACCCTGGTAAAATTACTTATATCTGTGTAGGACCGCTGACAAATCTTGCGCTTGCCCTCCAAAAAGCGCCTGAGATAACTGCTATGTTTGATGAAATCATCATCATGGGAGGAGCGGTTTTCTGTAAAGGAAATGTAACGCCGCATGCAGAAGCAAATATTCATTGTGATCCTGAAGCAGCTGACCTTGTTTTCCGCTCTAATCTACCGCTTTTCCTTGTAGGACTTGATGTAACCATGCAAACCCTGCTTAAGAAGGAGGAACTAGCAAACTGGCGGAAGAAGGAAGATGAACTCGGTTCCTTTTTGGCAGACATGACAGAGTTTTATATGGACTTTTATAAGAAGGCCACTCCTGGCATCAAAGGTTGTGCCCTGCACGATCCACTGGCTGTTGGAGTAGCAATTGACAAGAGCTTCGTCACACTGAAGACAGAACCCATCTCGGTGGAGCTCGAAGGAGAAAGGGTAGGGGAAACCTGTCCCAGTGGAAACGAAAGGCCGCTTGTTCATGTATGTGTAGAAGTGGACGAAAAACGTTTTGTAGAACATTTTTTAAATAGAATTATTTGATGTTATATAAGTGGGTAAAGCACTATATGACTGTGAAGGTAAACATCTGGTTTTAACATACCAGTTTACGAGTAAGGAGAAAAATAGCGATCTATTTCATTTGCACCATTTTTAGGCTGATGTCATAGAATAGTAAAAAAAATCTTCTTATTTAAAGGAGTGTTTCAGATATGTCCTTCCAGACAGAACAATTGAGTGTGACCTATATTCCGCCGATAACCCCTTCAGGACCTTTAGAGGGTAGAAAATATACATTGACACATTCTGACTTAACCGGACAGTTGTTTTTAAGCATTGGCTGTGAGATTGATGCACTGAACATCAACTGGGAGATGCGGGATGAAGTTGTAGCTGATTGGCGTATGTTAAACGGACAATTTGTCCTAACAGTTTACATTCATATTAGTAAAGGTGAATTTGATGAACAAAAGGCCCAATCACGTTATGATCATTTTGTAAAGATGATGCCTGTAGCCTTACATGCAATTATACATGGTGATCAAACGCTGTTTGCTTACTATCCATGGTTGCTCGATAGCCCCATTTATGTTCAGTTTTCTTCTATTTATCCGGAATACAATAAGATTGAGTATTATGGGACGGTCCGACATTATCAATGATAATGTCGGCTGTCTTTTTTGTTTGCTGTAATTACCTGTTACAATGAAGTTGAAATGAAATAGAAGATGTGAGGGAG
The DNA here is from genome assembly GCF_058216035.1 of Pradoshia sp. Z4_20. Classification (NCBI taxonomy): domain Bacteria; kingdom Bacillati; phylum Bacillota; class Bacilli; order Caryophanales; family Bacillaceae; genus Pradoshia; species Pradoshia sp. Z4_20. The sequence continues at coordinate 89,293 of NZ_JBZAJD010000008.1, read as the reverse complement.
TAAAATGCAATTAACATATGATCTTAAGCTGACTGATGTAACCAATTTTTATCTCCACATGAACAAACAATCTGAATTAAGCAATCGGAGAATGAGAAATAGACAACTAAGATTATTTTTGATTACTTTATGTATATCACTAATCCTGCAATGGCTATATTTTCAACATACTACACCCATTTACTATTTGATCAGTTTATTTATTGCACTCTTACCGGTACTATTTTATTCATTCTATTTAGAGAGAATAATCAGAAGGAAGTTTAGAAAATTTCATAAAAACAGCAGGGAACCTAATCTATTTGGTACATACCGCTTATCCATCGGAAAAGGCGGATTAACAGAGATGATTGATGGTGGGTATGAGGTACTCTATGAATGGAAAGATATTAAACAAATTGAAATGCTGAAAAATTATATTTATATTTATACGAATGCCATTCATGCTGTTATTATTCCGGTAAGGGTGTTCGGTACATTAGAAGACTGTACCTTTTTTCTGAATGAATTGAAGAGACATATAAAGGAATCAACAAAGCAAAATATCGAGGTGAATCGTCGATGAAAATCATTGTGATATCAGATACCCATATGCCCAGAATGGCAAAAGGACTTCCACCGCGTTTAAAGGAAGAATTGAAAACAGCTGATCTTATTTTACATGCTGGTGATTGGCAAACGAAGAATGTATACGATGAACTGCAATCCTATGCACCCGTTGATGGTGTTTGTGGCAATGTCGATGGAAAGGATCTGATTGACCAACTTGGATATCAAAAAATTCTCACATTAGATGGATATCGAATTGGTTTGGTACATGGGCACGGTAAGAAAGGAACTACAGAGGGAAGAGCAATTGAAGCATTTAGCGGAGAGGAACTGGATCTAATTATTTTTGGACATTCTCATATCCCTGTTAATAAAGACATAAATGGGACAATTCTATTTAACCCGGGTTCTCCGACAGATAAAAGACGCCAAACTGAATACTCATTTGGGATTATTCGGATTGAAAAGAGTTTATCGGTTGAGCATGTGTTTTATAAAAATAAGAGATAAGTGTAAAACAAGAAGGATGCAGCTTTATCAAGCCTGCATCCCTCTTGTTTACTTTTTCTTTTTTTGCTGATTTTTAGTAGTTTTATAGGCTTTATAAAATGCAAAACTGCAATCATACACAGATATTAAAATAATAACTGCTAATGTGATGGCTATAATACCTGATGGTAATGTTCCGTTTGTAGATTTTTCAAATAATAAATTGAAGCGTTCGATAAAATCGCTATTGTATAAAGTAGTGTCATACAGCATTTTATAAAGGATTGCTATAACAAATGCGCTTTGGACTGTATAAAATATAGCGATATGGTAGGTCCATTTACCCATCATGTATTTCAATCCCGCTAAACTTATTTCTAACACTGCCAAGGCAATTAAAAGGGGGATATACGTTTTCAGAACTTCTTGGTTAAACAAGGAGGCTTGCAGAACAAGCTCGCCATTAACGGTCTCATACCAGCCTAATAGATATTCAGAAAATAATAGAATTAGGATCCATATAATTGTCCAAATGAGTCCAAAGATTGCTTCCCCTTTGGATATTTGATACTTATGCTTTTGAACAGTCCGCCTCTGCAATTGGTCAGTGTTCCATTTTGGCTTTACAAGGGGGATGCTATTTGTTTTATTTGCAATTTTATCTATAAATATAAATGTAATGGTGACCCAGGTAAATACCTGAAATGCTGCCTGGAGGATTCCTATGATAGAATCTGTAAACATGTCAATTAGAAATGATACAACGGAGGAATAACTGGTATAATCCGTAATCCCGCTGACTATATGACCCAATAAAACCAAGCCCGCCATCAAACCAAAAGCTATTAGTAAGACCCGAATATAACTATCATAAAAAATCGGCCCTATAATATATCGGTTATTTCCGCTATAATCGGCAGCAAGAATTCTGGGGTCACCCAAGCTATTCAAAACGTTCTTTACATCATTTTCAGTATAGTTATGTGGCAGCATATCCTCAATATTCCCTTTGAGTTCCAGCGCAATCTCCTCTTTTGACTCTTCTGGTAGCCACTTTGTAACTTCATAAATATATATATCAATTAAACTCATCACATTCATCCTCTCTTAACAATTGTACCATCTGATTAGACGTTTCAGACCATGCTTCCTTTAATTTTTCATAAATCTGTTTGCCATTCTGGCTTAATTGGTAGTATTTTCTCTGTCGATTTCCATTTAACTTCCAATCGCTAACCAGTAAACCTTGCTTTTCTAATCTTCTCAATAAAGGATAAAGTGTGCTGGGATCAATAGTAACATTTTTTTCTTCAAGGGATTGAACGAGTGAGTATCCATATTCGGGTTTTTGTAATTGACTTAAAACTGCCAGAGTAAGTGTACCTCTTCGCAATTCGATAATGAGAGATTGTATGAGTTCATCCAAAACACCTTCACCTCCTAATTCTATAATAGTGTATGGCATACAGTATTGTTAAGCAAATAATATCCAAAAATTGTTACAAGAAGAGTCAAAAAACGACCTTCATAATTGGGTTTTAAGGTCCTCTTTTTTAATTCCTAAGGTGTTTGTATTCTAAACGTTTTTTGTCGAATGTAGGCGATTTATAGCCTTTTTGGGAAATGTGTAGAATTATGATGGATTTTACCATTAATAATTAGAAAATTCCGAATGTAACAAAGGACTTGAATTGATACATTCGAAAACTGATTAAATCAAGGTTTACAGAAGGTGTGGAATTGAAAAAATCTTGTGTTTGAATGGCCACTTCACGTACAATAAGAGATGGGAAGAAGGGGGACTGGCAAAAGTGGTTACAGCAACAAAACGAATTAAAAATGTACAGCCTATTCGCCGGCTTGATCAAATAGAGGCCATGAAAAAAGCATTATTACGCTATTGCAGTTATCGGGATTATATAATGTTTACAATTGGGATCAATATTGGGCTGAGGATAGGGGATTTATTGCAGCTACGGGTAAAGGATGTATTGGATGGAACGCATATTGTCATTATTGAACAGAAGACGGAAAAAACGAAAAGGTTTCTGATTAATCCGCACTTGCGAAAAGAAATTAAAAAATACGTCAAGAAAGAAAAACTTTCAAAGGACGATTATTTATTTCCAAGCCGTAAAGGAAATGGACCGATTACGAGGGTTCAGGCTTACCGTGTGTTAAATAAAGCAGCCGAAATGGCAGATATTCAGGATGTAGGGACACATACTCTACGTAAGACATTTGGTTATTTACACTACCAAAAATTCAAAGACATTGCATTGCTGCAGCAAATTTTAAACCATTCCAACCAAAAAGATACGATGATTTACATAGGATTGACACAGGATTTAATGGATGAAACTTTAATGGATTTCTACTTTTAACCAATTATTTACGAACCAACCACCTCTAGAATGGTTGGTTTATTTGTACAGTTAAGCCAAACCTGTCATAATTAAAAGGCATAAAATCCCAATAATAGGATGACAAATACTTTTGATAGGCGGGAGAACGAATGACTAAAAAACAAGATAAGAAAAAATCAAAGTGGCTATCTCTTTTAATATTAATAGTAGGTATATTAGCAGCTGGAGTGATTGGTCTTACTGTCTATTATCATTTGAATGATCCATCTAAAGAAGCAATGGATCAATTAAAGAAAAACCCTCCAAAAAATATATCGAATCAAGAAAGTGTGTTAATTGCTGAATATCACGCTAAATACAATGATTTAACAGGCTATGGCAGTATTGAAGAATTAGATATGTCAGAAGCCAAGAGTTTATCAGCCATACTTGAAAAAGATACGAATGAAATAATTAGCCAGGGGATAGAAAATAAAAAGGTATCGGAAGATTTTAAACAAATCCATGCAATTGCCAAGGCGACCAAAAATAAAGCAGACAAAGAACAGATTCGATTAATACATCGTTATTTTCATGATCTAGATATTGCGATTAATCAGTATAATGATACGAAGGATGTATTTGGGGTGACTAAGACTCTCGGTAAGTAAGTCTCGTGATTTAATGTAGATATTGTAATAGACAGAGAAGAAAATAAATTTTTGATTAAACGCTTAACTTATACAGTAGACATTTTAAAGATAATAAGGATAGACAGGCATAGATAATTGCTTGTCTATCCTTTTGTTTACTGACTTCTAACTGCATAAATAAAGTTCCTGATACTCAAGCGATGAAAATTTCGTCAAAAAACGTTGTGAATTCTCAACATTCTTAAACTATGGATATACGATATGGTAAAATGAAAAATTGTTAAAAAAATAGTTTTCTGATATCCATGTTTCCTTCATATAATGAATGGGAGCGGGGTTTCTTGGGTATTACGGGAAGAGACGTTTGCCCGCTTTGCCATCATGACGGTTGGGGGAAGACAATGGGGTGTTTGGCGGAAGTAGACAAATGGGTAGGAGAAAAAGAGGATATTTCAATATCATTTTTCTGCTCGAACGCCTGGGGTTATGGAATCGAGGGGATGGGGGGAGGACTGAATATGCCTTTGAAGCAGACTCTGCAAATGGTAAAAGGGACTGTAGGATCCCGGGTCGAATGCTTTGCTTTCGGAAAATCATGACCAGCCGAGAAGCTTCAGCACCTGGGTAAATGACGAGTCATGGCGTAGAGAAAGTGCCCAAGCACTCAGCACCTTGTTTTTGGAACCACGTTTATTTATGACGGGCAGGAAATCAGCATGACAAATATCCACTTCGCGACCATTGAGCAGTACAACGGTGTGGGCATGAAAAATTTACACAATATTGAAATATGGCAAGGGCGATTTATACGAGGAGATCATGCAGATCATTGGAAAAATGGAAGAGACAATTCTCGAACATTAGTACAATGGGATGATACTCATCAAGCGGGAATTACAACGAATAAATCTGCTTAGTTTGACATCAATCCCAACTACTCTCATACTAATGTGTTCAATCAGAAAAAGGATACGCAAAGTATTTTCACGTACTACAAACAGATGATTCAACTCCGAAAAACCAACCTCTTATTTGTGTTTAGAACTATGACATATCCACCACGTACCACAACTGTGAATTTATACCTATGCCGAACCTTCGGGGACGAGCAGGCGGCGAGTCTGGTCTAATTGGCTCTCCAAGAATGTACCATTGTGATACAGGAAGAACTGAATGTACCCGTTAATGGTTATTTTTGAAAGCGTTTTCTAAAGGTGCCGCTGGATTAACTTTTGTTCGTATGAGGAAATGGTCTATCAGAAACGAAAGTAAAAAAAAGTGTGTATCGCAAAAGCACTTACAGCTTCTGTTTCATTAATTTTATACATGGTACAAAAATTCCCACATAGGAGGTTTCACATGATCAAGAAAAGAATAGTTGGTATATTGGCATCCGCCACCCTATTGGCAGGAATATTGGCGGGATGTTCGGAAGATGAGACGAAAAAAGCAACCACTGAAACAAAACCCAAGGAAACCACAAAAGAAACACTCAAACCTGAAGATGGAGCAACCCTGATTATTTGGGACAACGGAGCGGACGAGGGCGCGTGGGCGACCTATGTCGCAGAGCAATTCACGAAAAAATACAATGTGCCTGTTGAAGTACAAGAAGTGGGACACACAGACGCAGCAGGAAAATTGGAAACAGATGGGCCAGCTGGCTTAGGTGCCGATGTTTTCAACTCCGCCCATGATCATTTAGGAAAATTGGTGAAAGCAGGTTTGGTATATGACAACTATTATGCCGATGACTATCAAGACATGTTCTTGGAAGCAGCGGTAAACGGGACAAGTTTTGTGGATAAAGATGGAAAAAAGAAAATGTTCGGCTATCCCATCTCCATTGAAACATATGCCTTGTACTACAATAAAGACATCGTAAAAGAGGCACCAAAAACATGGGATGACTTGTTCAAAACAGCTAAAGAATTCCAAGCAACGAGCAAAGGAAAAAATCAGAAATATGGTTTTATGATGGAACCAGGTAACTTTTATTACACACATGCTTTCCTATCTGGTTATGGCGGTTATGTATTTGGAAAAGAAGACACCGATCCAACGGATCTTGGTGTCAACAATGAAGGAGCCATCAAATCGGCGGAATTTATGAAAAAAATCAACAAAGAATTGTTACCGATGAAAAAAGAAGACATTACAGGTGATGTGATTTCCTCTTTCTTCAATGAAAGTAAATTAGCCTACCGAATTTCAGGTCCATGGGATGTTAAAAACCATCAAGATGCTGGTGTGAACTTTGGAATCGCTCCACTTCCAACATTGGATAACGGCGAAACGCCAAAATCCTATTCAGGCATCAAAGCGTACTATGTAAACAGTTATTCCAAATATCCCAAAGCAGCAACTCTTTTAGCTCAAATGGCTTCCAGTGAAGAAATGCTCTTAAAAAGATATGAAATGACAGGCCAATTGCCACCAGCGACTTCGCTCCTTGAAAACGAAAACATCAAAAAAGATAAAGTGTCCATGGCTTTCTTGGAACAGGCGAAAAATGCTGTGCCGATGCCAAATATCCCTGAAATGCAAGCGGTATGGGGACCAATGGAAACGGCTTACACATCCATCTGGAATGATGGAACCGACTCGAAAAAAACGTTTGACGCAGCCAAAGAACAAATTGAAGATGCAGTGGCCACTCAGAATAAAAAATAAAGAGTTCATCTATCAAAAGAGCCGATATCCAGGTAGTGAGATATTGGTTCTTTTTTCTAAGAAGTGAAAAGGAGGTTAAAAACAAATGAAAACACATGCCAAGAAAAGCTTGATCTTTTCTTTGCTGTTTATGGGACTTGGGCAATTGTACAATCGACAGTACATCAAAGGGATCTTATTTATCTGTATGGAGCTATACCTTGTAGTGTTTTGGACATTACCGTTTCGAAATGCTATGTGGGGGTTGGCCACATTAGGGGAAACGGTGCAGACCCGTGTGGGATTTGAAATTCAGCAAGGGGATCACAGCATCTTCTTGTTAATCGAAGGAATCATCTTTTTAATTTGTGGATTGTTCTTTGTATGGATGTATTATTTGAATGTGAAGGATGCTTGGAAAGTCGGACAATGGCGAGATCAAGGGGGAAAACCAAACTCATTCAAAGAAACCCTCCGTGTAATAATAGATAAAGGATTTCCTTACTTTTTGCTCACACCATCCATTGTATTCACGGCCTTTTTAACCATCTTGCCTTTGATTTTTGGAATTGCAATCGCTTTCACAAACTATTCAGGACCGAACCACTTGCCGCCTGCTTCTCTAGTGGACTGGGTGGGATTTCAAACCTTTGTGGACTTATTTAACTTGAAAACCTGGAACCGAACGTTCATCGGCGTCTTCGGATGGACGATTTTTTGGGCAATTTCAGCCACGGTTACCACGTTCTTTGTCGGAATCTTATTTGCAGTTCTCTTGAATTCAAAGGGAATCAAATTCCGGAAATTTTGGAGAAGCATTTATATCTTGCCATGGGCGATTCCTTCGTTCGTCAGCATTTTGATCATGAGGAACCTATTCAACGGGGAATTTGGACCTATTAACCAATATTTAGAAGTCATTGGACTATCCAGTATCCCATGGCTTAGCGACCCGATGTGGGCGAAATTCGCGCTTATCATGGTGAATGTCTGGTTTGGATTTCCGTTCTGGATGGTCTTGATGAGCGGCGTCATGACGAGCATAGATCGTGAATTATATGAGGCGGCGCAGGTGGATGGGGCAAACGGGAAGCAACAGTTCTGGAAAATCACCATGCCGATTGTCATGTTCTCTACCGCCCCCTTACTTATCATGCAGTTTGCTGGGAATTTTAATAACTTTAACCTGATTTATCTCATGACGAATGGAGGACCTGTGAATGTGGATTACAGTTATGCAGGCTCCACAGATATTTTAATCAGCTGGATTTACAAACTGACCCTCGACCAAAGCCAATTTAATATGGCAAGCGTTGTGAGCATCCTGATCTTCATTGTTATTGCCATCATTTCGGTTTGGAACTTCAGACGAACGAAAGCATTCAACGAGGAGGACATGATGTCATGAAACAAAAAACACGTGAACGAATTTCATTCGTGTGGAAACATTTTCTGCTTCTCGTGGTGGCCATTTTCGTGCTTTATCCAGTTGTATGGATTCTCATGGGAAGTTTGAATCCTGGGGATTCCCTATTCAGTGCACAGCTTCTTCCTGGGATGGAATGGGGTCTCTTTTGGGAAGGGGTTCGGAGTTTTGATTTCGCTCAAATTGCCCAGTCCGTAAAAGGAATCCGTTTATCCTTAGATCATTTTGTCTATTTGATTCAGAAAACCGAGTATGTGACATGGTATAAAAACACCTTAAAAATAGCACTATGGAACATGGTCATTTCGACCTTTTTAGTGGTCACAGCTGCCTATGCGTTTAGTCGATTCCGCTTTCCAGGCCGGAAAGAAGGATTGATGGCTATGTTGATTCTGCAAATGTTTCCCGGATTTATGGGGATGATTGCTATTTATATCCTGCTTTTACAAATGGGATTATTGGACAATCACTGGGGACTCATATTGGTTTATGCAGGCGGATCGATTCCGTTTAACGCCTGGCTTGTGAAAGGATACTTCGATTCCATGCCTCGCAGTTTGGAGGAAGCTGCGAAAATTGACGGAGCAGGTCATTTCACTATTTTCTTTAAAGTGATGATGCCATTGAGCGTTCCAATTCTCGTCTTCGTAGCGGTTTCGAACTTCATAGGTCCGTGGATGGACTTTATCTTTGCTCGACTGGTTTTACGATCCAATGAAAATAAAACCTTAGCGATTGGGTTGTTTGAGATGGTGACGGGACGAGGAAACACCGAATTTACGACATTCGCGGCTGGAGCAGTGCTTGTTGCACTGCCTATCACGATTCTCTTTATGGCGTTCCAAAAATACATGGTAGAAGGGTTGAAGGCTGGGGCGAATAAATAAGCCCCAAGCCCCCTTACGATGGCAGGTATTTAGAGAGCAAAAATTGTTCGGCATTTAGTAGAATCACGAAAGAACATGATGCCGTAATATTGGTTGGCCATTGATTATTCAATAAGTTTATTCCGAATTCAATTCAGAAACTAAACTGGTTTGTTCAGTTATGCTAAAGAAATGTTATCAATCTGCTGTAACTCTTCTTCTGTGAATGTGATATTTTTTAAAGCTCCAATGTTATCAAGAATCTGGCTAGGTTTGGAAGCTCCTATGAGAACACTGGTCACAATTCCATCTCGCAAAATCCAGCTTATCGCCATCTCTGCAAGTGTCTGCCCTCGCTCCTCAGCTATCTCATTGAGTTTTTTAATTTGAGTTAATCGGTCTTCGGATAAGGCAGAAGCATTTAAAAATCGTCCATCCGTCTTTATTCTACTGTCGTCCGGAATTCCATGTAAATATCGATTGGTTAACATTCCCTGTTCCAAAGGACTAAACGCAATAATACCTTTTTTTAACTTTTTAGATGTATCTTTCAAATCATTTTGTTCAATTGTTCGATCAAAAATTGAATACCTATTCTGATTTATAATAAATGGGCAATGTAATTCTTGTAAAATTTCAGTCGCCTTTTCTAACGTTTTTCCATCGTAGTTTGAGAGACCTACATATAATGCCTTGCCACTTCTAACGATTTGGGCTAGCGCATTCATCGTTTCTTCCAATGGTGTGTGGGGATCCATTCGATGATGGTAAAAAATATCAACATATTCTAATCCCATTCTCTTTAAGCTTTGGTCGAGGCTTGCAATAAGATATTTTCGGCTTCCCCAGTTTCCATATGGACCATCCCACATATCATATCCTGCTTTAGTACTGATGATAAGTTCATCACGATATGCTGCAAAGTTTTCTTTCATAATAAGTCCTAGATTTTTTTCTGCACTCCCAGGTTCTGGTCCATAGTTATTTGCTAAATCAAAGTGAGTAATTCCATTATCAAAAGCGGTAAAACAGAGTTGTTTCATATTTTCATATGAAGCTGTATCGCCGAAATTGTGCCAGAATCCTAATGAAATAGCTGGTAATTGAAGTCCACTGTCACCACAGTGGAAATATGTCATAGATTTATAACGTTGTCTTGATGCCTGATACATGTTTTCCCTCCTATATTAAATACTCTTACTTTACTCAGCGTAGCCTTCAAGTAGACTTGAAGTCAAGCGTAGTATTTTGTTTTTTAAGAGTAATTTAAATATTCTAAATTTATATGGAGGAAGGGGAGTCTATCCCAGAATGGAAGAATGATCGGGATAAACTATTTGATGTGTAGATGGTATTTTTACTATCTTCTCTATAAATGAATCTCACTGTTTTAGAGGTATTAAAAATCTCCTAATATACTCCTTTGTAAGATAGATTAACATTGTCTGTTCTATGTTACGATTCTGCATTTACCTTTTCTGCTGCTTGATTTTCAGTTTGGATTTTTGCCCAGCCAGTTCCTTTATTAACACAGGAACCTTTTTATTTTGCTATTGTCGGGAATATTCTAATTGTCCTCTGTGATTAGCCATACTTATAATCGGTAATCCAACTATCTAAAAGAGATACAATATGCATTGTTATCTTTGGGAAGAGTTTAACTAGTAGTAATAAACCGGTACATTGGAGTTATCTCCTATTATTAGTGATTGGAAATGCGAATCTTTTGTGTGGTTGCCGGTAAAATATGATAATCTGCAAGTATATAGGGACCTGGGAGGGATACTAGATGGAGTATAAATTATTGGCTGTTGATTTAGATGGAACTTTGTTGAATGCGGAGATGGATATTGACAAAGAAACGATAGAGGCCCTGCATGATTTTAAATCAAGGGGAGGAAAGGTAATCATCTGCAGCGGAAGAACGCCTTTGGCGACTAGGTGGATTGCGGAGGCTATCCGTTTATCCGATCCAATCATTGCCTACAACGGAGCTGTTATACAAGGGCGGGACGGGAAGATTATTCAGCAATCTACCTTTAAAAAAGAAAGTCTGTTGGCCTTTATAGATGCGTGCCAAAGCTATGGGGTATATGGGCATTTGTATGAGGGTGACTGTTTACTAGTTCCAGAGAAAAATAAGTGGAATGAAAAATGGATTGAGAATAATATCCTGCCTTTACAAGGAACCGGTGCAGAAATGGGAGGATGTGAACGATTCCGGGCTCAGTGCGAAATCAGGCTGTTTCATTCTTTCGATGAATATGTGAAAGAAAACGAACCTGCCATTCAAAAGCTGGCTGCTTTTCGGAAGGAACAAGGAGACTATGAAGGATTTATGGATCGGCTATTCAACATGGAAAATCATTTTGAAGTGAGCAGCAGCTTCGGTTTCACAAGCCTTGAAATTACTCCACCAAAGACTACTAAGGCTTCTGCTTTGGAATATTTGGCAAAAAGGCTTGGCTTGGATATGTCTGAGGTGGCTGCGATCGGTGACAACTTTAACGATAGACAAATGCTGCTTTCAGCGGGACTTGGCATAGCTATGGGAAATGCGCCGGAGGAAGTTAAGGAAGCAGCTGATGCTGTGACCGAGCCTAATGACCGAATGGGAGTAGCGCATGCAATCAAAAAATATATAATGTAAAAAGGTTTTTTTAGCATATCCTATGTAGTTCTGCATATGAGAATATGCTTCTTTTTTTGGATTAGAATGAAATAAAATTTTAAATATTCAATAAAATTATTGAATATCAATTTCAGTTGGAGTATATTGGAAGTGTTGAGTTACTAGTAAATGGTAATCGCAAAAGGAGCTACCTGGAGGTCTTACTAATGAAAGAAAATCTTAATCTATTAACCACGGAATCACGCAATGATCGAAGTATGCAGATAGACACTTCCAGTCCGATGGAAATTCTGCGAATTATGAATGAGGAAGACCAAAAAGTAGCCGCTGCAGTTCAAGAGGTTTTACCAGATGTTGAAATAGCGGTTCACTTTGCTGTTTCATCTTTCCAAAATGGAGGGCGCCTTATCTATATGGGAGCCGGGACTAGCGGAAGGCTTGGTGTACTCGATGCTGTTGAATGCCCGCCAACATTCAGTACCAAGCCAGAGATGGTACTGGGTATTATCGCCGGCGGAGAAAGCGCATTCATAAAGGCGGTTGAAGGAGCGGAGGATAGGCCGGAGGATGGCGAGAAGGATTTAAAAGACATCACCCTTACTGAGAATGATACGGTTATCGGTATTGCTGCAAGCGGCCGGACACCATATGTTATTGGTGCACTTCGTTACGCACGGTCGGTAGGAGCCAAAACAGTGGCACTGTCGTGTAATAAACAGGCTAGAATCAGTGAAGAAGCAGATCATGCCATCGAGGTGGTCGTAGGTCCGGAAGTGCTTACGGGATCTACTAGACTGAAATCTGCAACCGCTCACAAAATGATTCTAAACATGATTTCAACCTCTTCAATGGTTTTGCTCGGCAAAGCGTATGAAAACTTAATGATTGATGTCCATGTCAGCAACGAGAAGCTCAAAGAAAGAGCTATCGGCATTATTAGCAAAATCACAGGAGTAAGCTATGAAACAGCGAGACAAACATTAGAGGATGCTGATCATCAAGTAAAGGTCGCCTTAGTCATGCTTAAAAAGGATATTAAGAAAGAAGAAGCGGCTCTGATTCTGGAGCAATCTGGAGGGTATGTCCGAAAAGCCATTGAAGCCGAGCTCTCAGATTGATTTAAACACAAGTAGGTGATGATAAGTGGTTTCCGGAGTATTGAAAATGGTAGTAAACAGGGTAGAACAGTTGCCTGCATCTGAACGGAAAATTGCTGAATATATACTGGAAAATCCGTATGAGGTTGTCAATTGTAAAGTCAATGAATTGGCAGAAAAGACGAGTTCAAGCGGGGCAGCGGTCATCAGGCTATGCAAGTCACTGGGGCTGAATGGCTTCCAGGATTTGAAGGTCCGTATTGCAGGTGATCTCGGCAGACCGGAGGAACCGGGATACAGAGACATTGAACGGGATGAAACCGCCGAGATGATCGTCCAAAAGACTTTGAATAATAGTATACAAAGTTTGCGTGATTCCTCTGAAGTAATCAACTACGAAGAACTAAAAAAAGCGGTCGATGTGCTGTTGAAAGCGAAAAATGTCCATTTCTTTGGAATCGGGGCATCATCAATCATCGCCGTGGATGCGCAGCAAAAACTGCTTCGGATCAATAAAAGCGCAACAGCATTTTCGGATGCGCATCTTGTAGCAACATTGATTGCTAACGCCGAGCCGGATGACGTGGTATTCACCATTTCGTTTTCTGGTGAAACAATCGAGGTCATCGAAGTTACAAGACTCGCAAAGGAACAAGGTATCCAAACAATCAGTTTGACTAAATATGGGCCCTCATCGGTTGCAGCATTAGCCGATATTAATTTATATACATCCTATTCGAAGGAAGCTCCGTTCCGGAGTGCGGCCACTTCTTCAAGGTTAGCTCAGCTGTTCATGATTGATATTTTGTTTTTGAGCATGGCGACAGAGCAATATGAAGAAACGGTCAGAGCCATCGATAAGACGAGAGAGGCTATAAGATTTATGAAAGGCAAAACATACAAATAATCAGTTTTTGGGGGGAAAGAAAATGGCTGGTCAAGATTACAAAACTCTGGCTAAAAAAATCTTGGAGCAGTTGGGCGGGGCGAAGAATATTAAAGCCTTTACGAACTGTATGACACGTCTTAGAGTCACACCTTATGATGAATCACTCGTTAACAAAGAAGCCATAAAAAAAATCGATGGAGTTCTCGGCTTTGTTGAAGAAGAAACGCTGCAAATCATTCTGGGTCCTGGACATGTCAATAAGGTCACGGACGAATTCGAGAAGCTGGTCAAGGAATCAGGAGACATCAATCTTAATGAGCGGGCTTCCAGCCTGAAAGGTGAACTTAAAAAGAAAAACAGCACGCCGTTTAAGCTCTTTTTGAGGAAAATTGCCAGTATATTTATTCCTTTGATTCCTGCGTTAGTTGCTTCCGGTTTGGTCAATGGTATTTCTAAGGCTGTCATTCAAGCAGGATGGTTATCGGCTGAATCACAACTTGCAATTATTTTAACAGTTATCGGAGGAGGTTTATTCACCTATTTAGGAATCTTTGTAGGGATCAATACAGCGAAAGAGTTCGGTGGGTCCCCTGCACTTGGCGGGTTAGCCGCTATATTGATTATTAACCCTGCTGCTGCCCAGATTGTCTTGTTCGGGGAAGAATTACTGCCTGGACGCGGTGGTTTAATCGGGGTCATGTTTGCTGCGATATTTATGGCTTTTATTGAGAAGAATGTCCGTAAGTTTGTTCCAGCGTCGCTTGATATTATCGTGACACCGACTATTGCCCTTTTGCTTACAGGTATTATGACGTATCTGGTATTTATGCCTGTCGGGGGATTTGTCTCTGATGTGATTACAGATGGATTGACCGCAGTGCTTGATTTTGGAGGAGCCATTGCAGGATTTGTTCTTGGAGCGACATTCTTGCCGTTGGTCGTGACAGGCCTGCATCAAGGTCTCACACCTATCCATTTGGAATTACTCAATACAATCGGTGACGACCCATTATTACCTATTCTTGCAATGGGTGGCGCAGGTCAGGTTGGCGCTGCGTTCGCTATCTATATGAAAACAAAGAAAACACGCTTGAAAAGAGCGATTGGCGGGGGACTTCCTGCTGGTATTCTTGGAATCGGCGAGCCATTGATCTTCGGAGTTACATTGCCGCTCGGCCGTCCGTTCTTGACCGCATGTTTGGGGGCAGGCGTTGGTGCAGCCTTCCAAGCACATTTCAATATCGCAACGACAGCAATTGGGGTATCCGGTTTGCCGCTTGCATTCCTTGTGAATAACGGTGAGGTACTGCTTTACTTAGTCGGGGTATTAATTGCTTATGTTGCTGGCTTCATCTTTACATACCTATTTGGGTTTAAAGATGAAATGGCTGGTGAATTTGATTGATCGGAATTTCCTTTTATTTGAATGATCCTCTGGCTGAGGAACGTATTATCCAAGCAGGCCAAATGGGGGTGAAGCGGGGATTTACCTCGCTTCATATCCCGGAGGAAGCAGGTGAGCTTGCAGTACGTGCCAAAAAGCTGCTACATCTGGCTAAAGGACAGGGAATCGATGTATATGCGGATGTTTCATTAAAAACCCCGGGCCATTTGGGAATCGACAGTTTGTATCAATTGAAGGAATTGGGTGTCACCGGGCTAAGACTGGACGATTTCTTTGACCATGGTTTTATTGCTAGTCTGGCAAGGGAATTTAAAATTGCGGTTAATTCAAGTATACTGTTCGAACGTGATATACAGCTGCTGCTGAATAACGGACTCAAAACTGAACAGATAATCGGTTGGCATAACTTTTACCCGCGGAGGGAAACAGGACTAAGTGAATCGTTTTTCCGGGAGCAAAATGCATTGTACAAGCGATATGACATTCCGATCTTTGCTTTTGTACCGGGAGGAGGCGAGAAACGCGGCCCTTTATTTGAAGGACTGCCGACTCTGGAGAAGCATCGATATATATCCCCTTTTGTTGCCGCGCTTGAACTATATAAAGATGGAACGGAAGTATTTGTTGGTGATCCGGAGCCTGGAGAAGACTTACTCAAAAGGATGGATGGCTTTGAAAACGGAAAGATTAGCATCCAAACAGAGCAAGGATTCGAAAAATATGGTGAATACCGTTTGCGCCCGGATGCTTCCAGGGACGTTCTTCGTTTTATGGATACAAGGGTTGCGGAATCTGTACCGCCACTGCAAAATGATCTCCGTCCGAAAGGGAGCATAACCATTGATAATGACCTTTACGGACGCTATCGCGGTGAAATGCAGATTACGCTGACAGATTTGCCTGCTGATGAACGGGTCAATGTCGTTGGAAGTGTGGCAGAAAGTGATTTGCTGATTTTGGATCATGTGAAGCCTGGGATGGTCATTGAACTAGTATAGGAATAATGTAAACTCCACCCAATCAATGGGTTGGAGTTTTTTTGTAGGGAGACATGACTCATGAGAATTGCTTTTCCCTTCGACGTATTTATATCGACTAAAAAAGTAGCCTTCTTTCCTGCTAAATAAAGCCATTTAGACCTTACCAGCATATACTGTCCATGAAGGAGGGAGCTAAATAATGTCCTTTATTGGCATCCTGTTTGTTGGTGGCTTTATTGGTTGGATTGCGGGATTACTTATTCATGAAAACGTTCGCAACGGGATGGTGGGGAATTTCCTGGCTGGCATAATTGGTGCGTGGATTGGTACAGGAATTCTCGGTGAAATGGGTCCTGAAACTGGAGGGTTTTATCTATTTCCAGCATTCACAGGTGCTCTTGTCCTTACCCTAATTGTGAGTTTTATTTTAATAAAGACAAGTAAATGGTGAAATTATATAATGTGCCTCCTCAAAATCTGATTTTGAGGCTTCTTTGCGTTATACAGTTTTTTATTAAGCTATCCATTATAAGTTATTCTACCAAATTTTGTACCTTCATTTTAAGAGTATGGCTTGGTTTAATGGTAATGTTGTTTGTTTACGTATTATACAAAAAATAATGGCGGGCAAACTAATGGTGCTATTGCAAGGAGGAAGATATGAAAGATAGACGTTTTAAAGTAGCCCATAGGGAAGCAATCATAGGTGTCGTACTTGTCATTATAAATTTTATCTGGTGGTTTGGATTTGCGTATGGGTTAGGATCAGGTAATCCGAAGGAATATACATACATTTTAGGATTGCCAGCTTGGTTTTTTCTAAGCTGTGTAGTCGGCTTTCTTGTTATGGTGGTCCTTGTTACTCTTATTGTCAAATTTTTATTTGAAGAAGTATCTTTTGATGTGGATGACGAAGAGGAGGAGCAATCATGAAGTGGGAGGTCATTGTTCCTTTATTGATCTTTTTAGTTATTATTTTTTATATAGGATTCTGGGCAAATGGAAAATTAAAATCCTCTGATTCCTTCCTGCAGGAATATTTTCTTGGCGGGAGACAATTAGGCGGTTTTGTGCTTGCAATGACTATGATGGCAACATACGGAAGTGCTTCAAGCTTTATTGGCGGGCCGGGTGTTGCCTATACACGTGGGCTCGGTTGGGTTTTACTATCTATGGCTCAACTGGCAACCGGGTATTTTGTATTAATGGTTTTAGGGAAAAAATTTGCGATTATGGCTCGTAAGTATAAAGCAATCACGATCATTGATTTTCTAAAAGGCAGATATAAAAGTAATACGGTTGTCATTATATCGGCCATTAGCATCATTATATTCCTATTTGCGTCGATGACTGCCCAATGGGTTGGGGGAGCGCGATTGATTGAATCCTTAACAGGGCTTCCATATAAGACAGCACTTTTCATATTCGCCGTTTCAGTTTTAATGTATGTTATTATTGGTGGATTTAGAGCAGTCGCTTTAACAGATACCGTCCAAGGAGTAGTCATGTTAGCCGGAACCGTCATCCTTTTAATCGCCACCATTATTGCTGGCGGAGGAATATCGAACATTATGTCAGACTTAATGGCTGAAAATCCCAACCTAATTACTCCTTTTGGTGCAGAACGAGATTTAACGCCTTTGTATGTCTCATCTTTTTGGATTTTAGTTGGTGTGGGCGTCGTGGGTTTACCGCAAATCAGCATGCGAGCGATGTCCTATAAAAATTCGAAGGGAATGCACATCGCGATTATCACAGGAACAATTGTGGTAGGTGCTGTGATGCTGGGAATGCATTTAATCGGAGTTTTCGCGCGTCCATTGATACCTGGGATAGAAATTGGTGATATGGTCATGCCTGCATTAACTATGGAGGTCTTGCCACCATTTATTGCGGGTATTGTCTTAGCCGCTCCCATGGCTGCTATCATGTCCACAGTTGATTCTCTTTTAATATTAGTAAGCGCAACTATAGTAAAGGATGTATATATCAATTACATAAAAAAGGATGCTACCGAGAAGCAGATTAAAAGAATCAGCTTTTGGATTACAGCAGCAATTGGAATCGCAGTTGTATTGTTTGCGTTAAGTCCACCTGATTTAATTGTATGGTTAAACTTGTTTGCATTTGGAGGCTTGGAGTCGGTGTTTATATGGCCAGTTATTATGGGATTATATTGGTCTGGCGGGAATAAATACGGCGCGGTTTCATCCATGATTGTAGGAATGGGCAGCTTTATGATTATAGATCGATTTTATCCAAATCCTTTCGGGATGCATACGGTCGTACTGCCGATTGTTTTATCGTTTTTTACCTATGTTTTAATGAGTAAACTGACGAATGCAAAACAACAGTTATCTATTCAATAACAAGTAAGATAATCGCACAGTCAAGGGCGGTCTCAATATTTAGATCAATCAAGCAAAGAATGCATAGCTTTATCAGCATTCTTTGCTTTTTCTTTTATCCACGATCAGCTAATTCAAATAACATTGGAAAAGAAAAAGGAGTAGTCGTCCTTGAAAGAAGATAAAACAATAATTCATAGCTGACAGTGCATATTTACTCTTTACTTTCTAATACTAAATGAGAGAAGGAGGGATCGTATGCCGAAAAGAAAGCATGATGCAGCTCAAAAAAGTAAACAGGGGTTTGATTCTAGTAAAACGGATGCTGAATTCTCAAAGGAATTAGGAAGCGCCAGCGCAAATCAAGCTTATAAGAATAAATCTAAAAAGGCAAAGAAAATATAAAATAAAGGAAAATAGGGCGATATGCTTCAATCTTTTGCAATGAGTCCTATTTTAATTTGGAGGTATATATATGTCACATTCAAAAAAAGAAGAAGAAAGACACTGGAAGCAAAGAAAAAATTCACAGCATCCTCATGACGAAGTAAAAAGTTATAAGAAGCTTGGTGAAGAAATAGCAAAAATAACAAAAAAATATGATGAATAATGACATAAAACACATGGACCATCCATGTGTTTTCTTGAGCATTAAATGAATTTTATACTAGTCACTTTTCTGATATAGTAAAAGTATAAACTACAATGGGGTGATATACATGTTAAAGAAAATGGCTTCTGATGCATTGGGTTTGTCTGACGTAGGTGTTATTATTCCGCCGGAAGATTATGACAAAACGGATGCAGACGACTATGTTATGCACGAGGATAATGAGAAGATTTATTTCATTATCAAAACGAAGGCAGACGAATATTGCTTTACAAATCTAGCATTAATTCATGTAGATGGCGAAAATGCTGTCTCATCTAAACGTTTATTAAAACGATACCCATATTCTCAGTATAAGATTTCAAATGTCATGCTTGAAACTGCAGGGCGATTAGATTTGGATACAGAAATAAAGTTTGATGTAGGAAATGTTCATTTTGATATTGACGTCAAGAAAAATCAAATTGAACAATTAAAGGATTTGTATAAAGCATTACTGCGAATTGAGGAAATCACGTATGAAAACTCCATTCAAATGAATTATGCCAAAGAAGGACTCGATCGAGCGGTTCAAACACTCCAACACTCAAGATCTGAGGAAGCATCATTAACAGGCACATATAAAGGGATAACTGAATTTACATTTGAATGGTTAAAATCCTCCTATAATGAATATCATATGAAAGATTTTGGTGCAGTTTTTGAAAAATACATTAATAATTAATTTTGCCTGGATAGAGTGCCAATTTATGAATAAATAACTAAAAAGGGAGTTCTAAAGTCTATTTATTTTAGAGCTCCTTCCTCTTTTACTAATTCTTCTGATACCCTCAATAACTTACTCCAATAGTAGGCTCATAAATAAATGTAAGTTAACATACTAGGGATGATGAATCCTTGAGCCAATGCACTCGCATCTGCTGTCTTCCCATTTTCGCCTCATAAATAGTTTAGTCCACTTACTTATCGAACTTATCGACTTTCGCTTCGATTTGCGGAAGTATACACTGACGTATTTTAATTTCTTCTGCAACCCAGAGGAAAATTCCAATTCCAAATTAACTAATTTCCTCATAAATACACCATAGAATACATAATCGGGTCTATTGGAAATAGAGGTGGTTGTCCTCTTATTTTTCATAAAATCTGAAACTCTTGGGACAATTCAATAATAAGCGAAATAAAATCTTGTTGAGAGCCATATAATCGTATGAACGGCAGGGGGATGAATACTAATTTTATAAGAATGAAGTAAATTGGTACTATGTCGGCAACTATCAGGAGAAACGACGGTGTGGAAGAATACTACTATAACACATAAAGGGGGAGGAAGAGGATGGCTAAGAAATATAAAGTGATGGTTATCATAGCAGCTGCAGTATTGATATTAGGGATAGCGGCCTTTGCAGGTTATAAATATTACTCAGACGCGGAAAACAAAATAGCTAGGGTTGCCAAGAATAAAGTGGAAGATGCTTCATCAAAGGATGAAACTTTTGAATTTATTGGGCATAGCAAAGTTGAGTACAACAAGGATGAAGATTATTATGTCGTGAGCGGATTCATGGAAGTCAATGATGAATATGAGGCTGGACGCAGAGTGATGTATATAGCAATAGTGGAAGAGAACATGGGGGAATATCAAGCTACAGAAGTGGAACGAACAGATGATGAAGTAAAATATGAATTCGTGGATTATTTCTCCGATTATGAGGAAGAGGATGATGAGGAAGATGATTATTGAACCAGTCTGGTACTAGGCTGGTTTTTTATTTATAAAAAGGGAGGAATATAAAACTGTTGATTTAGGCTCATAATTTTAAGCAAAGTAAATTCTTCTTTTTATATCAGTATACATACCTAAATTATGGAACTATAGATTAATATAAGAGTATAAACGTTTATCAAAAAGGGGGAAATGCATTGGAGTTCGATGCGATCGTTATTGGGGCTGGTTTGGCCGGTTTGGTGGCTACAGCAGAAATTGCAGATGCAGGGAAAAAGGTATTATTGCTAGATCAAGAACCTGAAGCTTCATTAGGCGGACAAGCTTGGTGGTCATTCGGTGGTTTATTTTTAGTGGATTCCCCTGAACAACGTCGTATGGGTATTAAAGATTCTAAGGAATTGGCTTGGCAGGATTGGATGGGTACTGCAGGGTTTGATCGAGATGAGGAGGATTATTGGGGCAAAAAATGGGCAGAAGCGTATATTGACTTTGCTGCTGGAGAAAAACGTGCTTGGCTTCATAAACAAGGAGTTCGTTTTTTTCCTGTAGTTGGTTGGGCTGAAAGAGGAGGTTATTTGGCTGAAGGACATGGTAACTCAGTACCAAGATTTCATATTGTTTGGGGAACAGGTCCAGGTATTGTATCGCCTTTTGAAAAAAGGATAAGAGAGCATATTAAAAATGGATTAGTTGATTATCGTCCTCGTCACCGTGTAGATGAACTGATGAGCAGTAATGGGATAATTCAGGGGGTGAAGGGTTCCATATTGGCAGCCAGTTCGGCTTTAAGAGGTGAGAAAAGTAACAGGGACGTTATTACTCATTTTGAGTTTTCTGGTAAAGCAGTTCTTGTTTCGAGCGGGGGTATCGGAGCCAACCATGATTTAATTCGCACAAATTGGCCAGAAAGACTGGGGCCGCCTCCAAAGAACATGATTTCAGGGGTCCCGGCACATGTGGATGGCAGAATGCTGGGGATATCAGAAGAGGCAGGTGGGCGTATTGTAAATCGAGATCGTATGTGGCATTACACAGAGGGAATCAAAAACTGGAACTCGGTATGGGAAAACCATGGTATTAGAATTTTGCCAGGTCCGTCCTCTATTTGGCTGAATGCAACAGGCCAGCGCTTCCCAGCCCCCAACTTTCCTGGGTATGATACACTTGGCACCCTGGAGGCTATCCAAAAAACAGGATTTGATTACTCATGGTTTATTTTGACACAAAAAATGATTGAGAAAGAATTTGCGCTATCCGGTTCTGAGCAAAATCCGGATTTAACGAATAAAAGTATCCGCAAGGTCTTAAGCAGAGTACTCCCTGGTCCTCCAGGTCCGGTAAAGGCATTTATGGATCATGGCGAGGATTTTGTCATTGCAGATAACTTAGTGGAACTGGTTAAAGGAATGAATGAATTAACAAAAGATAATCTATTAAATTACGAAGAAATTGAAAGACAAATAAAAGCGAGAGATCGTGAAATGGATCATACATTCACAAAGGATTTGCAAATTACGGCATTAAGGGGAGCGAGAAATTACATAGGTGACAAATTAATCCGAGTCGCCAAACCGCATAAAATACTTGATCCTCAAAATGGACCATTGATTGCTGTTCGTTTAAACATTGTAAGTCGCAAAACTCTAGGCGGGCTACAAACAGATTTATCAGCACGAGTCCTCAATTCTAAGGGTGAGGCAATACCTGGCTTTTATGCAGCTGGTGAGGTTTCTGGATTTGGAGGGGGAGGAGTTCACGGATATCGTTCGCTAGAGGGGACATTTCTTGGAGGCTGTTTATTTACAGGCAGGGTAGCAGGCAGGGCAATCGCTTCCTACTTAAAAGAGAAAAAGGATTAAACCGAGGAAGGTTTAATCCTTTTTTTGCTTTTGACAGATTAAATGTATGTGTCTTTTAATCCGCAGTATGCATCAACTGGGCTGTCACCCTTGAATGGTGATTTACCCATCATTTTTTCTACTAGTACTTCAATTGTTTCTTTATTACCGTCATACGTGTTGATGTATGTTTTCACTTGTGGAACATCCGCTAAGTGGAATGGGTAGTTTACAGAAACAAAGATTGTTGGTACTTCGTGTACATAGAACGGAATATCAGGTGTTCCTTTTAACGCATTCCATGTCATACGTTGAACAACTTCACCCATTTTGATATTAGCGATATTAATGATTAAATCATATTTATCTGTTAATTCTTTAATAGGGCGTTTTGCTGCATATGCGTTCATAATGCTCTTCATTTGTTCTTCTGGTGGCAGGTCCGCGATTTTATCCATTGGAGATTCGTGAATTTCCACTTCAAAGCCTTGCGCTTCAAGCTCTGCTTTCAGAAGATCAATTGGCTTAGGTTTGTTACCGCTAATTAATTTACTGAATGCACCTTCAGCAGTTTTAACATTAACTAGTAATACTCGTTTGTATTTTTCAGGAGTAACAGGCCAAATATCTTGTTTGTCTTTTACCAATGTGATTGCACGATCAGTAACTTCTTTAAATAGCTTAACGTTTTCAGGAAGACCGATTTGTTTAAGCGCTTCTTCTTTCGGCATCATGATTTCCGTTTTTGCTTTTTTGTGAAGACCTAAAGATGCTTTAAGACCAAGGATACGAGTAAGAGCTGCTTCTAAACGCTCTTCTGTAATAATACCGTTTTTGTATCCGTCCATCATGTAGCCGAAATCTTCATCTGGATCGTTGAAGAATAAGAATAAGTCACAACCAGCAGCAATAGCAGTAGGAAGCATTTCGCTGCGTTTCATTGCGGAAGTCATCGCAACCATGTGGCTCGCATCTGTAACAACAACGCCATTGAATTCTAATTTACCACGTAATAAATCTGTGATTAGCTCTTTAGAAAGAGTTGCTGGCAGCAAATCTTCATCTGTAAGGCTAGGGTTGAAGTGCTTGGAATAAGCAGGCATATGGATGTGACCAGCCATGATAGAAGGTAGGCCAGCATCGATTAAGCCTTTGTAAACTTTTCCGAAAGTTTCATCCCACTCATCACAAGATAGGCTGTTAGGCGCGAAGGATAAATGCTGGTCACGCTCATCTACGCCGTCACCAGGGAAGTGTTTAGCAGCAGGTGCAATTCCGCTTTCCTGGATACCTTTCATGTAAGCCAAGCTCATTTCTAAAACTTGATCAGGGTCAGAACCAAAAGTACGGCTAGAGATGATTGGGTTACGCCAGTTCATGTGAATATCTACGATTGGCGCAAAGCTCCAGTTACATCCGATTGCAGACGCTTCTACACCAGAAACTCGGCCCATTTCATATGCCCATTTCGCATCTTTTGTTGCACCGATTTTAACTTCAAGACCAACTTCAGTACCGTCTGTACAAGCTCCATTACCGCCTGCTTCTGTGTTTGCAGCAATTAGCAATGGAATTTTGCTGTTTTCTTGAAGAATTTTATTTTGATCGTAAACTTCTTCAGCTTTACCAGGATTGTAACGTACAGCACCGATATGGTAGTTGTTTAGCATACCTGTTAAATATTCTTCAGTACGGCTAGCTCCCATATTAACGAATAATTGGCCAATCTTTTCTTCGATTGTCATAGAATTAATTGTGTCTGTTACCCATTTAATATCTTCATCAGATAAATGGTATGGTTTTGCTTTTAAATCCACTTTAGTCATCCTATGTAATACTCCCTTACTAAATATTTGAGAAAAATTTCTATCATCATGTAGTATGTACGTTTTTTCCTTTATTTATGTTTAGGCTTTCATAATTAAAGACGAAGGCATCAACCTTCAAATAAATTAGCCATACATTTAAACTACAAAAAAGTAATTTAACTCAACCACTAGTATTCTAGCATACTAGTTTAAGGATTTCTATAAAAAGTTCAATATTTCACAAACTTATTCAGGATTTAAATAATAAAGATTAATATTTAGAAAAGCCATACAATTGTCAAGATACCTATAGGTACAGTGTTTGATAACGGGAATAATGATAATAGAAGAAAAAGGGGGGATAGACGATGATTCTAAGATTTTCAATACTAATCTTACTCGATATCATTTTTGCAATTACCCTTATTGATCAGCAGCTCATATTGGCAGCACTGATTGCTCTTGCCTTTGTCTATTATACAATAGAGCTTGCAGCTGAAATGGAGTTTGACAATGTGGAATTTGAGTTAGTTCACTTATGATTACCTAAGCGATTAAATGAATTCACAAAGATGTGTATTACACATAATTCATATAAATATCTAAACAGTAGAACGAAAGGGCAGGTATGCTCTTTCGTTCTTACTTGTTAGACTGTTAGGAAATTAACCGACTCGGTTTAATTACCTTATAAAAGAAAAACTCAAAGTATAAATTCAGGATTTTATATTTATTCTACATTCTCTACTCGGTGAGCTAAACGGCTGGAAGCGGCAGCAGCAATCGCCCCAACAATATCATCCAGGAAGGTATGGCATTCACCGGAGGATTTATCATTCAATTTTGCCAGTATGCCTGGTTTCTTTTTATCAATATATCCATAATTGGTAAAACCAATAGAACCATATACATTCACGATGCTAAATGCTAAAATCTCATCAACCCCATATAATCCTTCATCAGTCCGGATTATGGATTGTAAAGGTTCTTCAAGCATCCCTTTTTCGGAAAGCATATCTAGTTGTATGCCAGTTAAAATGGCATTTTGGACTTCGCGTTTTGAGAGTACGCGCTCCACATTTTTAATACACTCATCCAATAGCAGATTTTCATGATATTGATGCTGAAGGTATAAAACTAATTCACCAATATCTGTAACTGTCACCCCTCGATCATGCAACCATTTTCTTGCTGTTTGTTCAGTCATATCTACAGGTTTCCCTTTCATACGAAGACACCAACTCCCATGCATATAGTAAGAATAAATCTTGATGTTAACCACATATAACAGTTATCTTGCCCATATACTTATCATAGTAAGCAAGGAATTAGAGGTGATGAACAATATTGTGATGAACAAACAATTATTACACGAACAATATGGAATTACAGTTGATCAAGAAATAAGCAGTGGGGCAATAAACATATATAACGGTGGAGGCAGAGTATTCATGAGCTTTGCCATAAACATGGAAGAGCAAGAGCTCCAGGAACGAAGCAGTTTGGCGTACCATATGCATAACAAAGGGGAGAAGGGAGTATGGCTTCCCCTGTTAAACAATGAACAAAAGCTATTAACAAAACTGGAAAGTAACGATTATGTGGTTTGTATAAATGAAATGGAAATTCCTCAATCATATGAAGTGGGCAGAGAGCTGGCAATATTTCATTATCGTGGCAGGTCTATTCCGCAACGAATCGTTTTTTGCAGCAGAATCGGAAAATGGAAGGAAATGTGGGAGCAGCGGGTCGATCAGCTTGAACGAGTTTGGAGAGATAAATTGGCAGCAAAGCCACAAAACGATTTTGAAAAACTGTTTATTGACAGCTATCCTTATTACGCAGGCCTTTCGGAAAACGCAATCCAATATTTAGTTGATACTGAAATAGATGAAAACCCGGAGATGGTTGATGCTGGGACCGTTTGTTATGATCGCTTTACTTCAGAAACCTGGGGACCCGGCTCAAATGGCAAATTATTTAGTGAATGGGTTTTTGACCATAGTGCGAGGGATATTGCGGAGTGGATACGCGCTTATTATTTTAAACAGCCAAATACATACCATCAGGGTATCGAGTCATTTTTGCGCCAATATCAATCAATCACCCCTTTATCAACATTTTCTGCACGGATGTTATTCTCAAGGTTGCTCTTACCGGTTCATTATTTTGAAATTATTGAGCAGTATTATGTAACAAAATCAGAAGGAGAAAAGACTCGTTTGGAGGAAAGATTAGAAAATTTCGTGAAGCACTCTACTATGTATGAAAGAATGCTAAGTGAAATATATGAACTGGCTGGTATACTAAAGGGGAATATCAAAATGGTTGTTCCTGAATGGATCATGAACAGGAGAACTATTTAGTCTATTTTAAGACATTCTTTGAGTGTCTTTTTTGTTTTAAATAAAAATACTCCCGACTGTATGTCCGGGAGAGATCATAGGATATCTTTAACAGCCAAATGTAAGCTAGAGTAGCTTTTAGCTGTAAATTTAATTCCGAGGTTTACCATTGTTTGTGCAATTTCTATTCGGATACCGGATAAGCGCGTCTCGATACCGATGAGTCGCAATGCATCAATAACTTTAAATATCTGATGAGCCACCATTGTGTCCGTAATCGGAACTCCTGATAGATCAATAATAATATAACTTAGATCATATTCACTTCCAGCCTGTAATGCTTTTTCCATCAAGTGGCTTGCACGTTGAGTGTCTAATACTCCAATGATTGGAATAATCCCGATATTGGATGTAATCCTAACAACAGGAATAGACAGTTCAAAAGCAGTCCTCTCCGCTAATACGATTCTATTGGAGTATTGTGAAGAATAAGAAATACTAAGCCAGTGTATCGCTTTATCAACAACTGAATCGAATTTAGAAATGATTTCATAGAAAACGTCCAGACTTACTGAATATTTTTTAGCTTGGTCCTTGATGATACCACCAATTTTATCACGATAAAATCTAACTTCTTCTATTGCATCAGCAAGTGATAAATTTAAGTTTATGAGTAAATCAACGGTTTCCTTTCCCCATTCTTTTAAAACTGCAAAGGTTTCGTTTTGCTCTTGGGCAATTGAAAATCCATATATCTCTATAAGGGTTTTTCGCCAAGTTTTAACCATACTATTGATTTCCTCAGAATATGTATTCGTAGCGTCTTTAAATCGTAAATCTGCAAGAGTATCTTCTGAAGAGATTATGTGAGTTGAAACACCTTCTAAAAACACATGTATGCTACTATCAATGCTATGCATATCAACAGCTCCTAATTACTGCGATTTATGACCCATTGTTTTTTTGCAAAGAAAAAAACCCTTTAGAAGGATTAATTTTGAAAATATTTAAGCGCATATCCAATAAGCTAATAACCCTTATACAAAGAATGTATATTATTTTCTCTAACATAACAGTTGGAGAAAAAACTGTAAAGAAATACCTATTTACAAAATGCTTCACATTTAACCAAATTATCTTAAGATTTGCGTAGTTAGAGATAGAGTAACCAGGTATATGGGTAGTAAATAATTGAAATATGTAGGCAAATATTTTAATTGGAATTGCAGAAGCATACGAGAGGAAAGAGGAACACACTAAATAACTTAACTTTGGACAGCATTATATTGAATAATAAAAGGAATAAAATGGAATTGATTATATATTTGTTAATGGCTACCATCTTATCTATAGCAGGAATCGTCTTTGCTATTTTATCTAAAAAAATGGTAAGCATGATTTTTGGTATCCTTCTAAATGCCCTTATATGGGTTGGCTTTTTTATATTAATATTAGTTGTAGGTATAGGTATAAACTAAAGGGCCCTCCTTGTTGATAGTGTATCAAATTAATAATTTTTAATTGCAGACTGCTCTATCTATTTATAAAAATATTCTTTAGGTAGATATCCTTTTTTATTACGTCTTTCCAATCGGAGCGGCGTTTTATTTTTGCTTTCATAATCACATTTTCAACTAATTTTCTAATGAATGATGGTGCTTATACATAACGAAAGGACTGGAATTAAATACATATAAAAAGGCATTATTATTTTGATATAATGAAATCCTCTGTTAATTTAATTGAATAGGCGAAAGGAACACTTAAGATATAAAATGATTAGTTTTAAAAAGAATTTGATAAATAATCAGCGAATGTTTAAGCAAGTTGCATACTTTTCAATCATATCGCTGGTGTTTATTACCACTATTTTATTTGGTTATAACAGGATGTCGACTCTCTTTAGGAAAGAGGCATCTGAATTATTCCCAACTCATATTTGGCTAGAACATGCTCTGTATGAAGATCAGCTTGATACCGAAGAATTAACTGACTTTTTGCAAACTATTCCAAAAGATAACGAGTATATCTATGTTTATAATCAAGATACTCAGTCAAAGGCATTATATTATAAGGACACAACAGTACTTGCCGATAACGTTGAAGGCTTCGATGGTCTTTTATTATTATTGTTAAACAAACTGTTAATGCATGTCGATTTAGGGGATGTCTATAATGTGTTTATTAAACAAAATTTGGATCTGAAATTACTTAATGAAAGTAATTCTATTTTAATCAACATCGGCCATGAGGTTAATACAGATGCTTTTAAGGGTGAGATCGTTACTTACCGTAATGTTAGTAAAGCTCTCTTGCAGGAGTTCAAAATAGTGACTATTCAATGCTTGCTATTCATCAGTCTATCAGTGCTTTTAATTTTCATTAACTATAAAATTATGAGAAATCTTTACTATACCCCTCTAATAAAAATGAGAGAACATTTTATGAAAATGTCACGATTTCATTTAGAGAGTTTCGTATACAAAAAGCCTGTTATACCAGAAATAGAAAAGACGATTGACGCAGTCAATACGACGATGTTGGAACTGCAGGATGGGATTAAAGAG
The DNA here is from genome assembly GCF_058216035.1 of Pradoshia sp. Z4_20. Lineage (NCBI taxonomy): Bacteria > Bacillati > Bacillota > Bacilli > Caryophanales > Bacillaceae > Pradoshia > Pradoshia sp. Z4_20. The sequence goes on along the minus strand of NZ_JBZAJD010000008.1, from coordinate 60,065 downwards.
ACCAAATCCTTCCTTGATGAAATGGTTCATGAAATTAAAAATCCAGCCCATAATATTAAGAATGAACTTGAATTGATAGAGGATATGCTACCTGAAGCAGATGAGGAAATGAAACAGAAACTTCAATCCGTTATAAATGAAACGGAAAATATCACTTCCTTATTATCTAGCATAAAAATCATTTATGATATGTATTATTTAGGGGGTTCCCCTCCAGATAGTTGGCTGAATCCAATCGAGAAAATCAAACCTATTTTTGAGGAATATAAGAAAAAATACCCTAATCGAGAATTTCATTTCAAGTATAGTATTAACCCCAATATTCATATATGGATTGACCAAGGTTCAATCGAATTGATGATCAGAAACTTGCTTGATAATGCCATAAAATATTCAAAAGAAGACTCCTCCATCTTTATTGGTATCCGTGAGTATAATCAGACCAAAAAGATCGTTATTGAAGTCATAAATTCTGGTTCGAGTATAGATTATAATAATCTTGGAAAGATTTTTGGAAAGTATTATCGTACAAATTCGGCTAAAGCGCAAACGAGTGGAGCAGGTATTGGACTTTGGCTGATTAATAGTATTGCAGACATCTATAATGCCAACGTACATGTGCAAAGTTCAACAAATACCACAGGATTTGCGATTGCTTTTCAGCATTATAAAATTGTAGAACAAGAAAGACTTGTGGATGAAGCGATCTCTTCTTAAAAGAGATCGCTTTATATATTTTGTTTAAAAACTTAATTAACCTTTACAGTCAGAACAAAAATTGATTTCTTGATACGAATAAAACAAACCGAGAATAACAATACCTTTTATTATCCTATATATTTAATCTTCAATCTGAAGTATTTTGAAGGTGATTAATAGAGAAGAATGTAATATGAATTTACAGAACAAAAATACAATAAAGAATATTAGTATAAGATAGGTGAAATGTCCATTCTGATTTTTTAATAAAATAGGATATTGGCTATTCTATAGAATATATATATAACAAGGTATCAAAAGCCGTTATAAAGGGTGGTAACAAACGCTGAGAAAAAGGAGAGTCTTGATGAAATCTGCAATTTTATATAATCCATCTATCGAATTTCCATACAGTAAAAGCAAACCTCTAAAAGTAAGGGATATAAAGCTAGATGATATTGATGATGATGAGGTACTAGTTGAAATAGCATACGCTGGAATTTGTCATTCTGATTTATCTGTTATTAATGGAAAAGTCCCGAGACCATATCCTATCGCCCTTGGGCATGAGGCATCCGGAATAATTATGAAAACCGGAAAAGATGTTCATAATTTCCAAAAAGGTGATCATGTTGTATGTATTTTTCTGGCGAGCTGTATGCAATGTGAGTATTGCCAAAAGGGAAGACCTTCTTTATGTACGTTTGGTAAAAAAGCAAATATAAAAGGAACACTTTTAAGTGGCAAAAAGAAAATCATAGTAGATGACCGACATGTCTCACACCATGCTGGTATATCTGCCTTTTCAACACATGCTATTATGTCATCCCGTTCAATCGTTAAAGTCCCTAAAAAAATATCACTTGATGTTGTTGCTATTTCAGGATGTGCATTAATTACTGGTGCAGGTGCCGTAATTAACACGGCAAAAATTCCTCCTGGAAGTCATATTGGCATCGTAGGGCTTGGCGGTGTTGGGTTAAGCATGCTATTAGGCAGTAAAGTAATGGGACCTAGTCTAATTATTGCAATGGATATTAATGATGAAAAATTAGCTTTTGCTCAAGAATTGGGAGCAAATCTTTCATTTAATACTTCTAAACATAGTTCTGTTAGACAATTAATGCATGATTTTGAAGGCAAGTTAGATTTCGTTTTTGATGCTTCAGGTGTATCAGAAGCATTTGATATAGCCTATAAGCTTCTAAAACCAGGGGCTACATATATTACAAGCAGTTTACCGGATTTTGAAAGTAAGCTTTTTATACCATATATTAATTTAACGACTGAAGAAAAAATAATAAAGGGATCCTATATCGGTAGTTCTTTACCGTATCTGGATATTCCCAAATATTTAGAACTTTATGAGAAAGGATTAATGCCTATTGATAAATTAATTAGCCATAGAATATCACTAAATGAAATAAACAAAGGTTTTGATTTGTTGAGATCAGGAAGGGCAAAGCGGATAGTCATCGATATGGCTTTATAAATGGTATCATACGAAGGATGATTCTCTAAAATTATCAGTAATTAAATCTACCTTTGTTCAAAATCCGCTCTAGAGAAGAGAGGTGTAAATTTTCTTTGAATACTCCAGTTGAAGTCTTCAAAAAGAAAGGCTGGCTGAAAATGAAATTTTAGTGGTCAAGAAGGGCCATTCTAAAAAGATGGGAAGACCATTTAAACGCTTAGACACGGTCTAAATTTAATTCAGTCATCTTAAAATAGCATTATGATTCGAGTTTTATGAAAAAAAACGCTTTATATTTTATGAATTTTCAGATAAGGGAGAGATTTTATTATGAAGAAAAATTTATTATTTATGATATTAATTTTAGCTTTTGTCCTAAGTGGTTGTTCATCAGGCGGAGAATCAGCTACTGATTCAAATGTAAAAAAACAAGCAACAGAATTAAAGGTTGCAATCAACGCGCAGCCGAATACATTAGATCCTCATATAACAACAGCGGGAATTACCCGAGATATCTCGCGAAATATATACGAGCAGCTGGTTGTTTTAAATGACAAATATGAAGTAGTACCGGAGTTGGCAGAAAAAGTGGAACAATCGGGGGATAATAAAAAATTTACTTTTATTTTGCGAAAAGGTGTTAAATTTCATAACGGTAAGGAGTTAACTGCTGATGATGTAGTTGCTTCCATGAATCGCTGGATAGATAACTTCGGTACAATTCAATCAGTAGTTGGTGATGCACGTTTTAAAAAGGTTGACGATTATAAAGTAGAAATTCAGTTATCTAAAGGTGTTTTAGAATTTCAATCTATGATTGCTGGAGCCAAACAGTTAGCATCAATCATGCCTGAAGAAGTAATTAATAATGCTGCCGCTAATGGTGTTACTGAAACTATTGGAACAGGGCCATTTAGTTTTATTGAATGGAAATCTGAGCAATACATTCATCTAAAAAAATTTAAAGACTATCAATCTATAGATATTCCATCTCAAGGTTTGGCTGGTACGAAGGAATTGTTTATCAACAATCTTTATTTCTATATTGTCACAGATGCTTCTACTCGGTTGGCTGGCTTGCAGACTGGTGAGTATCATATTGCTCGTTCCCTTTCCTATGATGACTTCGATATGATTGAAAATAACTCTGATTTAGCATCAGAATCAGAGCTGCTTGGAGATTTAACGATTGTATACAATAAAAAAACAGGTTTAATGGCAAACCAAAAGATGCGCCAAGCTATAAATGCCACATTGGATATAGATGAAATTATGATGGGTGCAGGGACAAATGAAAAGTTCTATCGTATGGGTTCAAGTTATATGTTTGAAGAACAAGAAGCTTGGTTTTCAGAAAGCGGGAGTGAACATTATAATCAAAAAAATGAAAAGATAGCAAAGCAACTTCTCAAGGAAGCAGGATACAACGGTGAAGAGTTAGTTATGGTTACTAATAAAGAATATCCGCAATTCTATAACGCAACAATCGTAATTAAAGATCAGCTTGAACGCATAGGAGTAAAAGTACGTATAGATGTATACGATTGGGCTACTCAATTAGAGATTGAGAATGACCCTGATAAATTTGATTTATACGTGATGTCATATAGCCCCGTAACCACACCCACGAGTTACTTATATTTAAGTCCGACGTACTCAGGGTGGACAGATGATAAAAAAATTTCAAAATTAATCGTTAAGATTGATAATGAAACGACAAGAGAAGATGCTAAAGCTGCGTGGGATGAGCTCCAAGGATATATGTGGGAATCTTTACCTATAACGAGTCTTGGGGATATTTATACATTAACTGGCCGTTCAAAAAAAGTGAGTAATTTAGAATTCTTCCAAGGACCTATTTTTTGGAATGTTAAAGTCACTGAATAAAATTTGATAGCCTTGCTGGTAGAATATCAGCAAGGTTTATATCGAGGTGAATAATATGCAGATATATCTAATGAAAAGGGTCTTCTCTATCATTCCTGTGTTGATAATCGTATCAATTATTGTTTTTACATTAATACACCTTATTCCAGGAGATCCTGCCCGTACAATTTTAGGTCAAGAGGCTTCTGGTGAGCAAATAGAGAATCTTAGGGAAGAGATGGGATTAAATAAGTCCATTGTTACACAGTATTTCGTTTGGATTACTGGAATTTTCAAAGGAGATTTAGGAACATCATATTTTAGTAACCAACCTGTGTCTGAAATTCTTTTTCAATATCTCGGAGCAACATTATCTTTAGCTATTTATGCACAAATTTTAGCTCTTGTTATTGCTATTCCACTTGGAATATTGGCAGCCCGAAAAAAAGGAACAATAATTGATCAAATTTTAACATCAGCTTCGTTATTTGGCATCTCATTACCCAGTTTTTTATCTGGATTGTTCTTGGTTATGATTTTCGGTGTGCTTCTAAAATGGCTGCCAGTCGCTGGGTACAAACCATTGGATCAAGGTATTATCGAGCATATTAAATATTTGACTTTACCGGCCGTATCATTGGGATTACTTCAGGCAGCGCTAATAACAAGAATGACACGCTCATCCATGCTTGAAATTTTAGGCCAAAATTTTATACGTACAGCTAAGGCCAAGGGGGCGAAAGAGCAAAGGATTATCTATTATCATGCTTTAAGAAACGCATTTATTCCTATTTTAACAGTCATTGGCCAATCTTTTGCCTCCTTAGTAGCTGGGGCTGCTGTAGTGGAAACAATTTTTAACATACCAGGGATAGGTCAACTTATAGTCAATTCGGTAACACGAAGAGATTATTCTGTTATCCAGGGGATTGTATTATTCATAACTGTTTGCTATGTATTTATCAATTTATTTATTGATGTCTTGTACAGTATTATAGATCCTCGCGTTAGATTGTCCTCCAAGCGTTCGTAAAAGAAAGGGTGATATCGAATGCAAGAAAACGTTATAAGTAGTATTAAAGAAGTTCAAAAGGCAGAACTGAAAAAGCGCAATAGAATAAAGTTAACCCGCTTCTTTAAAACAAGGGCTGCTGTCACTGGAGTATCAATTTTACTGTTGATTACGGTAATTGTAATTCTTGCGCCCTTGATTGTAAGGTATACACCTATCGAAGTAAATGCCATGAATCGGCTTGTAGGACCAAATGGCGATCACTACTTCGGTACGGATAATTTAGGACGAGACTTATTTAGTAGAATACTGTACGGTTTACGAATTTCTCTTATTATAGGGCTTTCTGTTACTATATTATCTACTCTTTTTGGTCTGTTCGTTGGACTATATGCAAGTTATTACAAATTCTTAGACAATCTTTTAATGAGGATATGTGATGGAATTATGGCTTTTCCATCTATCTTATTAGCGATTGCTGTTATGGCGATATTAGGTCCAGATATTAAAAATGTTGTTATTTGTTTGACCATTGTTTTCACACCCTATATTGCTCGAATTATCCGTTCTGCGGCCATAGTTATCCGCGAACAAACATATATTGAGGCGATGATGTCATTAGGTGCTAGTGATTTACGTATTATTTTTGGACATATACTTCCTAATGCTTTATCTCCCCTTATAGTACAGGCAACCTATATTTTTGCGGAAGTTATTATTTTGGAGGCTGCATTAAGTTTTTTGGGAGTAGGTGTACCAGCTCCCAATCCAAGCTTAGGCAATATCTTGTATGATGGAAAACTGGTGATATTCAGTGCATGGTGGATGGTCGTATTTCCAGGAATATTTGTGGTACTAAGCGTCGTTTCTCTGAATTTAATGGGAGATGGAGTACGGGATTTATTAGATCCAAAAATGAAAAAGTAATTTAACAAAGGAGGGGAATTATGTCATCAAATGTCTTATTAAATGTTACTGGATTAAAGACAAGTTTTAAAACAGAAAGAGGAAATGTTTGTGCTGTTAAGGGTGTAGATTTTCAGATAAAGAAGGGTGAGGTAGTAGGTTTAGTAGGTGAGTCCGGTTGTGGTAAAAGTGTGACTGCACAATCAATTATGAGATTATTTGATGAAGACAGATTGGTGAATTATGAAGGTAAAGTGGAATTAGAAGGTGAAAACTTACTTGAAGTTAACGAGAGAAAAATGCAAGACATACGGGGTAATGATATATCTATGATATTTCAGGATCCTATAAGCTCATTAAATCCTTTGATGAAGGTAGGTGATCAAATAAAGGAAGCACTAGTATTACATCGAAATATTCCGAAGTCTGAACTCACTAATAAAGTAGTTGATTTGTTACGACTTACCGGTATCCCCTCACCAGAAAAGCGGATACACGACTATCCCCATAAATTTTCTGGAGGTATGCGACAGCGAATAATGATAGCTATCGCGCTGGCATGTAAACCTAAATTGTTAATCGCAGATGAGCCTACTACAGCATTAGATGTTACGATTCAATCTCAAATCATTAAACTAATAATGAAATTAAACAAGGAATTAGATATGGCAATTTTAATGATTACTCATGATTTAGGAGTAGTTGCGGAAATTTGTGATAGAGTGATTGTTATGTATATGGGTCAAGTAGTAGAAGAGGCAGATGCCATAACATTGTTTTCTAATCCAAAGCATCCATATACAATAGGGTTACTAAAATCAATTCCTGATTTAAAAGGTAATCGTAAAGAGTTATTGCATATTATACCAGGGATGGTGCCTTCTTTATTTGAAAAACCTGCCGGCTGTTCATTTGCCCCTCGTTGTCCAATTGTAACCCCTGAGTGTACAAAGAAGAATCCTCCATTTGAAGTATTGAGTGAAAATCATCGTGTCCGATGTTTGTTTGCAAAGGAGGGGGAATTATATGCAACAGAATGATAATACAAAAGATATTCTATTGACAGTGAATAATTTGGAGAAGTATTTTAAAGATGAAAGCTTAGGAAAAAAAGTGATTGTAAAAGCAGTCAATAATATCACCCTATGTATTGAACGAGGTGAAACATATGGTCTGGTAGGTGAATCAGGTTGTGGTAAAAGTACAGCTGGCCGAACCATCCTAAATTTAATAAGGCCAACAAATGGTGATGTTGTATTCAAGGGGATAAATTTATCAAGCCTATCCCAAAGGAACATGCGAAAATATCGTAAAATGTTACAGATGATATTTCAGGATCCATATTCATCCTTGAATCCTAGAAAACGGATAGGAAAAAGTTTAGAAGAGCCACTTGCAATTCATAATGTTGGCGCAAAATCAGAACGAATAGAAAAGGTCATTAAAGTACTGAAAAGCGTAGGAATGGGACCGGAAAGCTTATATAAATTCCCTCACGAGTTTTCTGGCGGTCAATTACAACGCATAGGGATTGCTCGGGCACTAATCTGTGAACCAGAGTTAATCATCTGTGATGAGCCTGTTTCCGCATTGGATGTTTCGGTTCAAGCACAAATTATAAATTTATTAATTGAATTACAGAAGCAATTACAGCTTACATATATTTTTATCGCACATGATTTAAGTGTAGTTCGCCACATCTCAGACAGGGTTGGTGTTATGTATTTTGGTAGTTTAATAGAAGAAGCTGTAACTGATGATATTTATAATAACCCGTTACACCCTTATACCCAGACACTGCTTTCTGCAGTACCTTCAGTAGATCCGAAAACTAAAAGTGAACGAATAGAAGTTCTTGGCGAGCCTCCATCACCATTAAATCCACCGCTTGGATGTCCATTTCATACGCGCTGTCCTAAAGTGATGGACATTTGTAAACACCATTTGCCTAAAAGAATAGAAGTAGAGAGCGCCCATTTTGTAAATTGCCATTTGTATTAAAAGAGGAATTTTTTCTAGAATATTAAAGAGATTAATCTGTTGGTGATCCATTGTGTAATAAAGAAGATATTTGAAAAATATTAGAATCAACACCGGCCAACTAAATAACAGTCTTAGCATAAACTCTTTCAATAGTATTCATACAGTCTATCTATCAACTCTAGTGGGATTTTGCCCAATAAGTTAATTATATTTTACATTGAATATCTATAATTGTTCTGTACTAGTTATTTTTACGGATAAGTATAGTAAAATAGACTTATAAAAAGGAAATGAGGGATTATCATGTTTGATAAACTGCTGTCATCCATAGGTATTGGTGCTGCCAAAGTTGATACGAGGCTTGCGAAAAAAAGTTATATTGTCGGTGAGTCAATCGAAGGTGAGGTTTTTATCAAGGGAGGAAAAAACGAGCAGGATATTGATAACATCTATTTAACATTAATGACTGACTATGTGGTGGAAGTTGATGATAAAAAGGTAAGACGTTCTGTTGCCTTGGACAAAATCTTATTGACTGAGCGCTTCACAATCGCTCCAAATGAAGAAAAAGTGGTGCCCTTTCAGTTGAATGTTCCTTATGAATCACCAGTTACAATGGGAAGTACCCGTGTTTGGATTCAAACCGGCTTGGATATTAAAATGGCAATCGACCCTCAAGATAAAGACTTTTTGGAAATAAAGCCACATCAGCTTGTAAGAGAATTCATTGATGCTGCAGGAAGATTAGGATTCCGCTTACGTCAGGTAGATTGTGAAAAAACTCCTTCGTATTTTAGAAACGGCTTACCGTTTGTTCAGGAATTTGAATTCAAAGCTACATCCGGTGAATTTGCGAGAAAGCTAGATGAACTAGAAGCTGTATTCCAGCTGACAGAAAACGAAGCAAGAGTTTTGCTTCAAATAGACCGAAGAGCAAGAGGTTTCTCAAGCTTCTTAGCTGAATCATTAAATATGGATGAATCGTTTGTTAAATTCACTTTTGATAAGTCGGACATTGGCACGCTAGACCGTACATTGGGAGATTTAATTAGAAAATATTGCTGATCTATGGTTTCGACCAGTCAGATTCAATAAAATTTTACATGTTTTTTACATTGTGATGAAAGAAACTGCTTACTGGCAGTTTCTTTTTTTATATAGAAATCTATTTTTTTATAAAAATAGTTAGCTGAGAAATTAGATATAAGTAAATGAAACTAATGATCTCTTAGTTATGAATATATCCATATAGGTAAACTAAGCAATAAGAATGAGGTGAATATGCAGAAACTTGTCATTTTTTCATGAAATAATTGTTGTTACATTAAGATAGACCTAAGGTTAATAATGGAAGTAAGTACTTATGCCGGATAGAAAAATAAGAAAGATGGATGTATTCTCGAGTGAGAGGAATCTATCTAGATACATCCCCAAAGATCCATCTCCGTAGCCTTCATCAACCTTTCTTTCGTTTTGTTCACTCGCTTTGTGATAAAAAAAGAGGAGGAACGATATGAAAAAAATCACCTCAATTGCATTCAGCACGATGATTACTGTGTCTGCATTTAACACATCCGATGGTCTAATGATGACAAGTGCTAAGGGACATTCCGACAATGCCTCATATTGGGACGAACCAGGTCGAATGCTACCGATACTCCTACCTTCAAATGCCAGAATGGCAGGTATGAAGCAGTCTGCACTTGATGACATAGATGTGACAATCGGCCAATACATCGAAAGCGGCTTAATTCCAGGGGCGGTCACCTTTGTGGCACGAAGCGGTCATATTGTTCAAAAAGCTGCATATGGGTTTGCGGCTCTCTATCAGGATGATGGCTTCACGGAAATTGAAACACCTCTTAAAATGAAAGCGGATACAATATTTGATATTGCTTCTATAAGTAAGCTTTTTACAACTACTGCGGTCATGATGCTTTATGAGCAAGGAATTTTCCAACTCGATGACCCTGTTGCGTTGCATCTGTCACAATTCGCTGCAAACAGCAAAGAAGACATAACAATCAGACAACTTTTAACCCATACTTCAGGTTTTGCAGCTGGGATGCCTCTTTATATGCAAGAGGGCACTCGAGAAAGCCGCATCCAGTCCGTACTGCAACATGGTTTGATTAACGAGCCTGGGACCACCTATTTATACAGTGATTTGAACATGATAACGCTTGGGGCGCTAGTCGAGAAATGGAGTGGTCTCCGGCAGGACGAGTTTGTTAAGAAAGCCATCACAGAGCCGCTTGGTATGAAGGATACGATGTATAATCCTCCGGCAAAATTAAAGAAACGTATAGCTGCAACCGAATATCAGCCAAAGATAGGGAGAGGGCTTGTCTGGGGCGAGGTTCATGATGAAAATGCGTGGTCGCTTGAAGGTGTGGCTGGTCATGCAGGCGTCTTCTCCACAGCCAAGGATTTAGGGATTCTCGCCCATGCATATTTAAATGATGGTAAATACGGTAAGATACGCATTCTAAAGAAGAAAACGATTGACTTAATTATGAAGAACTATAACACTGCGTTTCCAGGAAATGACCATGGATTAGGCTTTGAGCTTAATCAGGGCTGGTACATGGATTCACTTTCTGACACATTCACCGCCGGCCATACGGGCTACACCGGTACAGCTCTTGTGATGAGTCCATCTAATCAGACTGTTGCTATTGTACTTACAAACCGGGTACATCCATCCCGAAATACACCGTCCATTAATCCAATCAGACGAACATTCGCTAGAGATGTGGGAGACAGCATACCTATAAATGTGAAAAAGGGACAAATGGCTTGGTTCGCGGGCTATGGAGATCAATTAGATAACACACTTTCAGCTCAAGTGAATCTAAAAAGAGATGCTTATTTGAGTTTCGATACCTGGTTCCGGATTGAAGAGGAGAGTGATTATGGATATTTGGAAACGTCGACTGACGGAAAAGCATTTACAAGTATTCAAAGCTTCACAGGAAAAAGCAATGGATGGGAGAAGGAGAATGTCCTCATTCCTGCCGGCACGAAATTTATTCGTTTTTCCTATAAAACGGATGAAAGCGTGAACGGGCGCGGCTGGTATGTTCAAGACGCAAGCATAAAAACAAATGGAAAGAAGGAACGACTGAGATTCGAGAGCAATGGATTTGAACGTAGAACAGATTAAATGGGGAGGTGCTAATATTGAAAAATAGGAAATGGTTCTTGATTATACTTGTGATGAGTGTATTCCTGACGGCCGGATTCAGCAGCCAAACTAAGAAACCAGCTAATCCAAATGATGGTGTGCGAGATATTGTAATCTATCAAAATCTGCATGAGGTTGATAAAACGATTAGCGGCAACAGTGTCAAAATGAAGGCAGTGAACGTCTACCATGATGGTCATTTTACAAAGACAAATAAGGTAAAATGGTCGGTTGCAAATAAACGTATCGCGAAAATCAGTTCTAATGGAACCTTGACAATTACAGGGAAATCAGGAGTGGCAGTCATTCTTGCAACATCGGGAAAAAAGATAGACACAGCCTTTTTGGTGGTGGATAAAAAGGGAAATGCAACATTCCGCTCCATCAAGGATAAACGATATCGGCTTGCTGATTATGCCGTTAGCAAGATGAAGATAGAAGAGAAAATCGGACAAATGCTCATGCCTGATTACCGGAACTGGGATGGTAAGAATGTGACAGAAATGCTGCCGGAGATAGAACAGCAAATTAAGGATTATGACTTAGGTGGAGTTATTCTATTCCGCGAAAATGTCGTAACGACTGAGCAAACCGCCCATCTCGTGGATGCGTATCAGCTCGCCTCCGAGAAATATGGGATGCTCATCTCAATTGATCAAGAGGGTGGAATTGTAACCAGGCTGCAATCTGGAACTGATATGCCCGGCAATATGGCCTTAGGAGCTACACGGTCTGTGACAATCACGAAAGATGTTGCGCGTGCCATTGGCGAGGAGCTCGGTTCGCTTGGCATTAATACAAACTTTGCCCCATCGCTTGATGTCAACAATAATAGTAACAATCCTGTCATTGGTGTCCGTTCCTTCAGTGAAGACCCAAAACTAACCGCTGAACTAGGAACTGCTTATATTGATGGCATGCAGGAAACAGGCACGATTGCAACGGCCAAGCATTTTCCAGGTCATGGCGATACGGCAGTTGATTCCCATGTTGGACTTCCAGAAGTTCCATATGAGATGGAGAGATTAAAGGAAGTGGAACTATACCCGTTTCAGCAAGCGATGAATGCTGGTGTTGATGCCATCATGACCGCGCATATTACCTTTCCGAAGGTAGATGACACGAAAGTGATTTCCAAAAAGACCGGTGAGGAAGTCTCTATACCAGCAACTCTCTCCCACCGCTTTCTGACAGAATTGGTTAGGGAGGAAATGGACTATGATGGATTGATCGTTACAGACGCCATGAACATGGGTGCTATCACCGAGCATTATGGAACTGTCGATGCGGCCATCATGTCTGTTAAGGCAGGTACGGACATTGTACTTATGCCCGTTGGACTAGAGGATGTTCGTAATGGGCTCCTTGATGCAGTAAGAAATCGCGATATTAAAGAAAAGCGAATTGATGCATCCGTAAAACGGATACTGTCACTGAAAATCAAAAGGGGCATCTTTAAGGAGGAATCACCGGAGCCACTTGACGAAAGAATCGAAAAAGCGCTTGAGACCGTTGGTTCACCAGAGCATAAGGCGATTGAGAAAACAGCTGCAGAGAAATCTATTACCCTCGTCAAAAATAACAATCAGCTCCTGCCTTTAAATGACTTGCAGGAATCCGGAAAGATTGTCGTTATCGGTATGACCTACAACCAAGAATTATATTACGCTATTAAAGAAAAGCATGCCAACACTGAGGAAATTACCCTTCCTTCTAGCTATCAACTGACCGATGCACAGAAGGAGCAGCTTCGTCAGGCGGATTATATTATTATTGGTAGCCATACTTCAAATGTAGCAATGAGGTTACCTGCCCATCCTCAAATGCAGAGAATTAATGATATTATCGACAACTATGATGCACCTTCTATAGCTGTTGCGATTCGTAATCCATATGACATTATGTCCTATCCCCAGGTTGATGCTTATATCACTCAATATGGGTTTCGTACCGCAAGCTTTAAAGCAACCGCAGCAGCCATTTTCGGTGAAATAAATCCATCTGGTAAACTCCCTGTCACGATCCCGAACGGGCAAGGGGAAACTTTATATCCATTTGGCCATGGTTTATCCTACTAATTGATAACTAAGGAGGCTTTATATGCAGAAGAGAGGTTTCGCTGTCCTATTCACACTGATTCTGATTTTATCAACGATTTCTTTCGCCCAAGCAGGTCAAAAGGACAAGCATAAAAAGAAGGATTTAGAACTAGGCGTCGACGTTATTATAAGTGATAAAAAAGAATTGCTGGAAGGTGAAAGGGTAGGTCTCATCACAAATCCGACCGGTGTAGATCAAGAGCTTAACAGCATTGTTGACCGTTTCTATGAGGATGAGGACATCAATCTCACCGCTTTATATGGCCCGGAACATGGAGTTAGAGGAGACGCGCAGGCCGGCAGCTATGTTGATTTCTACATTGATGAAACTACTGGTCTTCCTGTATACAGCCTTTACGGCAAAACCCGTAAACCAACACCGGAAATGTTAAAAGATATTGATGTACTTGTATTTGATATTCAGGATGTAGGCGCACGCTTCTATACGTATATTTACACAATGGCATTAGCGATGGAAGCAGCAAAGGAACAAGGAATCCCATTCATCGTACTTGATCGCCCGAATCCCCTAGGAGGACTGAAGGTGGAAGGACCGATTCTTGAAGCACCCGAATATGCTTCGTTTATCGGGCAATACGAAATCCCACTCAGACATGGGATGACTGTTGGAGAACTCGCGAAACTATTTAACAAGGAATTTGGCATTGGGGCGGATTTAACCGTTGTAAAAATGAAAAATTGGAAGCGTCATATGAATTATGAAGATACAGGACTAGAATGGGTCCTTCCATCCCCAAACATGCCGACACTCGACACAGCTTATGTATACCCGGGTACAGGATTAATTGAAGGCACGAATTTATCCGAAGGGCGCGGAACAACGAAACCTTTTGAATTGCTCGGAGCCCCATTCATAAATGGAACAGAGCTAGCAAAGGAGCTAAACAAGCTAAACTTAAAAGGTGTTCAATTCCGAGCAGCTTCGTTCACGCCGACATTCTCGAAGCATAGTGGAATCCTATCCCATGGTGTTCAGGTTCATATAACAGACTATAATGATTTCGTGCCTCTTGAGGCAGGTCTTCATATCGTTAAGACCATTCATGACATGTATCCGGATGATTTCGAATTCCGTACAGAGGACAGCAAAGGAATTTCCTATTTCGACTTGCTTATCGGCAACGGCTGGATTCGCGATGATATCGAAGCAGGTAAATCCGTAAAACAAATCAAGCAGAAATGGGAAAAGGATTTGAAAGACTTCATGAAACTAAGATCTAAATATTTGCTGTATAGATAAAGGAGGGAAGCTTGAAGGCTGAGATGTAGGAGCTTTTGAGCTTCTTTATAAAAGAAGCTATAGAAGACTATAGAAGAAAAATAGAGGTACCCAAAAAGGATACCTCTTTCATTTATGAAACAATAAAAATCAATAAATAATCCAATTAAGTTTATACTAATGAATGATGTGTATTGTATAAAGAGGATATATTTACATCCATAACGTGTGAAGATGAAAGATAAAAGTTTCTGTAAATGAAAAAATCCTGATTTGTAAAGGAGTAATTATTAAATGAGTGAGAAACATAAGGCAAATAGACTGATAAATGAGAAATCTCCATACCTTTTACAGCATGCTTATAACCCTGTTGACTGGTATCCATGGGGACCTGAGGCATTTGAAAAAGCGAAACAGGAGAATAAGCCTGTGTTTGTGAGTATTGGGTATTCCACCTGCCATTGGTGTCATGTGATGGAGAGGGAAAGCTTTGAAGATGAAGAAGTGGCGTCGGTTATAAATGAGCGGTTTGTTTCCATAAAGGTAGATCGGGAAGAACGTCCTGATTTGGATTCGATTTATATGTCCGTGTGCCAGGTGATGACGGGACAAGGCGGTTGGCCGCTTAATGTGTTTTTAACACCTGATCAGGTCCCCTTTTATGCAGGAACCTATTTCCCTAAGCATAGCCGGTATGGCCGTCCTGGAATAATAGATGTGATTACTCAGTTATACGATACGTATATTAATGAGCCGCATAAAATCGAAATGACGGGTGAGCGGATTAAAGATGCAATTATGCCAATGAAACAGGTGACATCGAGTGAGAAATTAACGATGACTGTAATCAATGCAGCTGTTCAACAATTTAAGAGGGTATTTGATGAACAGTACGGCGGATTTGGCTCGGCTCCAAAGTTTCCTACTCCACATAATTTAATGTTCCTGCTGCGTTACTATCATATGACGAAGGATCAAGAAGCATTGAAAATGGTGTTAAAGACATTAGAAGGGCTATCAAGAGGTGGGATTTATGATCATATTGGATACGGGTTTTCTCGCTATTCCACTGATGAATTATACTTAGTCCCACATTTTGAAAAGATGCTTTATGATAATGCCATGCTCTTAATGGCATATACAGAAGCCTTTCAAGTTAACGGAGAAAATTCGCATAAAGTGATTTCTGAACAAATCATCGAATATGTTTTACGGGACATGCGACATCCTGAAGGCGGGTTTTACTCAGCAGAGGATGCAGATTCAGAGGGTGTCGAAGGAAAGTTCTATATATGGGACTACTTTGAAATCTTTGATCACCTCGATGAAGACGTAGCAGAATTATATTGTGCTGTTTATGATATAACCCCTGAAGGAAACTTTGAAGGTGAAAATATTCCGAATCTAATTCGTGAACCAATTGACTCATTTGCTGCTCATAATGATTTAGACGCAGCAGAAGTTCGTAAACAATTGGAGGAAGCAAGGAAAGTCTTATTTAATGTTCGCGAGGAGCGGGTTCATCCGCATAAGGATGACAAAATATTGACTTCCTGGAACGGATTAATGATTGCCGCTCTAGCCAAAGCTGGTAGAGTTTACAATCATCAGGAAGCACTGGTTGCAGCAAAAAGTGCTATCCAATTTATTGAACAGAATTTAATCGTGGATGGAAGAGTCATGGTCCGATACAGAGATGGTGAGGTTAAGCAGGAAGGATTTATTGATGACTATGCGTATCTTCTTTGGGCTTACATTGAACTCTATGAAACGACATTTGATTTATCCTATCTCAAAAAAGCAAAAACACTTACGCATCAAATGATCGAATTATTTTGGGATGGGGAAAATGGTGGATTCTATTTTTATGGAGAGGATAATGAGGAATTGCTGATCCGTCCAAAAGATGTATATGATGGAGCATTACCATCCGGGAATAGTGTCGCAACCTTACAAATGCTAAGGCTGGCTCGTTTAACTGGTGAGTTTTCATTGGAGGATAAGGTACAGAACGTTTTTGACGCATTTGGCGATGATGTGATTCACTATCCAATGGGTCATACTTATATGTTAATGGCTTATATGACAACCCAAATGAAAATGAAGGAAGTCGTTGTATTGGGAAGTACGGATTCAGAGAATAACGTTATCACACATTTGCACAAGGAGTTTCATCCAAACTTAACTTATCTGGCAAACGAGGATTCCTCTTTATTTACTGGTGTTGCTGATTTTGCGGCAGGTTATTCCAAGGTCAATGATCAGGAAACCTATTATGTATGTGAAAATTTTGTTTGCTACAGACCACTGACCAGTGAAAATGAAGCAATCGAGCTTATAAATGGCGACAAAGAGTCATAAATTTAATAAATAACAGCTGCGTTGGCTATATAAAATATAGGATAAAATAGTACATCATGATTGGTGTGCTATTTTATTTTGGGTCTTTCCACTACTAATTATCTCATCTATGATTCATTTATATTATAATGAATGTAAATATTCTATAAATTAAATAAATGAAATTGAGGGATTCTATGAAAACAATTCAGTGGGGTATTATTGGACTTGGTAACATAGCAGAACGTTTTGCGAAAACGGTGAAAGCAATGGATGGCGTTACTTTAAAAGCAGTCGCCTCCAGGACGAAGGATCACGCGCTCGAATTTGGCCGAAAATACGAGGTTGAAGAAAAATTTTGTTATGGTACATATGATGAGCTAATACAGGATGAACAAATTGATGCTATTTATATCGCTGTTCCACACCCATTTCATAAAGAAAATGCGATTCGTTGTTTAAACCATGGAAAAGCCGTGCTTTGTGAAAAGCCTGTTACAATGAATAAAGAAGAAGTTCAAGAAGTCATCCATGCTGCTAAAGAGAATAAGGTCTTCTTTATGGAAGCGATGAAATCGCGCTTTATGCCAATTAATAAAGAAATAAGAAACCTCGTCAAGGAAGGTGTCATTGGAGAGCCTACTTTCATGAGAGCGGAACTCGGTTTTAAAGGGGAATTTGATCCGAAGGGGCGCATATTTAACCGAGAACTTGGCGGAGGAGCATTATTAGATATCGGGATTTATCCTATCTCATATTGCGCTTATTTACTTGGAAATAAACCAAAATCGATTCAAAGCTCATTACAATATGGAGTAACAGATGTAGATGAAAATGGGACTATTCAATTAAGCTATGACAATGGATCGTTTGCTCAAATTTACTGTACGATAAGGGCAAATACACGAAAAGATGCAAGTCTATTAGGCACAGACGGCAGTATTTATATACCGTATTTTTCAAATGCCCAGTCCGCAACAATCACCACCCCAAATAAAGAATGGACGATTGAAGAACCTTTCGAATTAACTGGATTTGAATATCAAATCCGTGAAGTAGGCCGATGCCTTCAAGAAGGTGTGCTTGAGAGTCCACAAATGACTTGGCATGATTCTATTGAAGTCATGGATATCGTTGATCAAATATTTGCTAATAATGTTTTAAAAGGATGAGAGGAGAGCCAATTAGGCTCTCTTTTTTTAGAAGATTTATTGGTTACGAGGTGTATGAAAATGAGTAATTTAAGACAAGAAAATGGGTAGAAGGGTCACGATTAAGCCAACCACTAATAAAATTGTCCCAAAAATACGAGATAACAATTCTTCGTCACCTGAAACACCGTTCCACAAAACAAGATTCACTAAGAAGAGGGCTTTATTCCTTAATACTAAAAAACCAATAAACATAATAAAAATACCAATGATTAAGACTGCTAAAGTCTCCACATTCATTCACCTCCGAAATATTCTTCACACTCTTCTTCGTTTATTTTAACATAAATATCCTGTTTACTTTATGAGAATTAAGGATTGAGAACGGGTGTTTATTTGCCCGATTCCCCTAAAAAGACAAAGATAATAAAAAAATTTTAAAAAAATAAAAACGAGAACCTACCATATATGCAAAAAAACACTTGACATAATCAGGGTGTTGATTCTCACTTTATTGTTTATTGATTTCCAGTGTGGGTATATTTTAACTGTGAAGCAAATATTATCCGAACAAAAATTGCTAGGAGGAATATAACATGAATAAAACAGTTTATGGAGTTTACACACAAAGTGCAGAAGTCGTACAGGCTATTAATAGTTTGAAAGCAAAAGGGTATGATGGTTCTGATATTACTGTAGTCGCAGATAATGCAGATAAATTAGATTTGATGGGAAATTACACGATAGATAAAGATGTTAAAACAGTATCAAATGATGAAGATTCCTTTATGGATAAAGTAGCAAAATTCTTTACATTGGATACCAATAATCCAGTTGAAGAAACAATGAGAACGGACTATGGTTTTACTTCTGAAGAAAGTGCACGCTATGCAGAGGAAGTGAACAACGGAAAAGTTTTAGTTCTTGTTAATCAGGATGCACAGCTTGGAGATACAATCGACATGGATCGTACTGAAGATGTGCATGTAGGAGCAAATGCTTCTGCCGCTCTTAATACAACTGATCGTTTGGCGAATGATGATACACTAACTGACGAAGAAAGAAGAATTAAACTTCGCGAAGAACGATTAAACGTTGATAAAAATGAAGTGAAAACTGGAGAAGTAATTGTTAATAAAAAAGTAACGGAAACACAAAAAGAAGTTGAAGTACCAGTGGACCATGAAGAAGTTTATATTGAGCGACGTAAAGTAACAGATCGTGATACGACAGATCAATTGGGTGCTATCACTGACAATGAAGAAATTCGTATCCCTGTAACAGAGGAAAAAATAGAAGTGACCAAAAAGCCAGTTGTAACTGATGAGATTGTGATCGGTAAAGAAAAAGTTACAGATACCAAAACCGTTCAAGATACCGTTAAAAAAGAAGATGTTCAGGTTGACAAGGATGGTAATCCATTTGTAAATGATCATAATACAACTACTCGTATGGAGGGTACCTCTGTACAGGATTCTTCGTTAACAGACGAAGATACAGACCGTTTAACTGCAAAGCCATATCAAAAAAATAAGATTGATACTGATAATCTTTAAGAGTAATATTAAAAAAGCTGTCTCATTGAGACAGCTTTTTTTTAGCTTAAAGACTTTTTAACTTTGCATTGAGTTTATTTACGTATTCCATCAATGCTTGATACTCCTCGATTTCTAATCCACATTCCTCAATTTTCGACTTAATGGAATCAATGATATTATTTTTTTGCTTATATGCTTTTTCTTGCAGAGAGATCAGCATCATGCGTTCGTCCGTCTTAGACCGTTCTTTTATTAGCCATCCGCTTTGCTGCATCCTTGAAATAATGGGATTTAACGTCCCAGTTCCCATATTCAGCTTTTGCCCAAGCTCTTTCATTGGAACTTGATCTTGCTCCCATAAGCTCAATAAAACTAAGTATTGCGGATACGTTAAGCCAAATGGCTTTAAAACATTAGAATATAGCCTCGTAAATTCATTGGTAGTTTCGTATAAAACAAAGCATAACTGTTTGTTTAATGCAACATCCTTCTCCATAACCTATCACTTTTCCAATTCTTCTTCTATATCTTTTTTAATTTTTTCGGGAGCGGTGGTTGGAGCATAACGCTCGACAACTTGACCTTTTTTATCAATTAAAAATTTAGTGAAATTCCATTTGATTTTTTTGCTAAGGAGACCTTTCTGTTCAGTCGTTAAATACTGAAAAAGCGGGTCAGCATGATCACCATTTACATCGATTTTCGCAAAAATCAGGAATGTAACTCCATAGTTTATTTGGCAAAACTCGGTGGTTTTATTTATATCATCATATTCCTGACTATTAAATTGGTCGCATGGGAATCCTAATACCTCAAAGCCTTGGCTGTTAAATTTTTTATATAACTCCTGAAGTCCTTTAAATTGAGGCGCCAGCCCACATTTACTGGCTGTATTAACGATAAGGAGAGGCTTGCCTTCATATTCTTTTAAAGATTGCAATTTGCCGTTTGTCTTTTTTACTTCAAAATCGTAAACACTTTTCATCGTATTCCTCCCTTTATATCGTGTACGATATAACTATACAATATATGGTAGGGTGAAACAAAATTTAAAGCTATACGTATAAGGTAATAGAAGGAAATAGACAGTGAAAAGTATAGCTGGTAAACTATTATAAACTTAATAGAGGTGAATTATTTTGGGAAAACGATTGGCGTGTATGCATGCACATCATTCAAATATTCATTATATTGACGAGGCATTCTCACCCTATGAGGTAGACCTTATACACTTTGTGGATCCAGGTTTAATGAGTCGTTTAACTCATGATTTATCTTTTCAAAAAGAACAAGCTGGTATGAAAATTGCAGAACAAATAAACTGGATGGAGAGCTGTCAGGTAGATGGGATTCTTCTGACATGTACAAATTATATTGCTCTGTTACAGGAAGAACATGTAACATCCAAACTGCCAATATTTAAAATAGACGAGCCTTTTTTTGAAGCAATCTGCGGGGTTACTGAACCACAGACTATATTCTTTTCGAATCCAGGAACTGTAAAGGGAACGATGGACCGACTTCATCAATATGCCGCTATAAAGGGAAAGACATTACCTATTAATGTTATCGTTATAGAAGGTACATTTGATTTAATGATGAAGGGGATGACCGAACAATATAACGAAAAAATAGCGGAAGATATTACGTTATATCGTCAAAAATCTCAAGATATCCTATCAGTTGGTCAACTATCTATGTATGATGGTGCTAAACAAACAGGTCTTGAGATTATTAATCCGTTGGATACGCTGGTAAAACCGATCGTCCGTGGACTAGGTTTAAATAAAAGCTAAAATAAAAATGGAGGTAATCCTATGCTAAAAAAATTATCGAAGAAATCAAAATTTGCTATCGCTGCTGCCGGATTATATTTAGTATTACCTACAGACGTAATACCTGACTTTATTATCGGTTTCGGCCAAGTGGATGATTTAGCCGTAGCGGGCTATGTTTTTAAGACAATCTATGAAGATCTTAAAAAATCAAAAAAAGCTATTAATCAGTAACTAAGGCAATTCAGTGTTCGTACGAATCAGATGAGGTTTATGAAAACTTGCTGATAAGATAATTAGCATTGAGAACTGGTTGTTTTCAGATGCGTACTGTAAAAGTGGTTACTCCTTCTAGTATTATGTATAATTGTTAAATTTAGCAGGTAGACATAGCTGTTTGCTTCTTTCATAATGATGGGCGAAGGCTATGAATACTTGATATTATACATAATATAGAGAAAGAAGGACTTATTTTGAGAGCACAAAGAAAATCATTTGGAATCGCGTTACTACTATGGTTTCTTCTCGGAACCATTGGAGCTCATAGAATGTATATACATGAACGTATCCATTATATCTTTTGGTATTGGTTAGCGGTTATGTGTACATTTTCTATCATTCTATGGATTGATCTGTTTAGATTGAAAGGTATGATTGATAGACAGTATTACTACGACCGTGGTAAATATGGGATTTAAATATATACAAGAGGGGGTTAAGAACCCCCTCTTTGTAGTTATTACACTCAATTTATTTTACTTAATAGTCTTAATGGATTATTAAAAGATATATGGTCCTTACCTATACCTGGCTATGTGATTATATATTTCACTAAGGTTTTTAAAACCTGCTTCCTGGGCTTTTGATAGATAATAGCCCCATAAGCGGGCCGTCATGAAGGCATCTCCCAATGCGTGATGTCTATTTTTGATTTCTATCCCGCATCCAGCACATAAGTCTTCTAAGGCATTTGAGCTGCTGACGGGATTAAATAGTTGTGTTAAGAAAGAAGTATCAAGGATTCTATGCTGGAATTTTGTTCGAGTCACGTCCCAAGTGAACTTGTGCATAAAGCTTTGCTCATGCTGAGAATGATGGGCAACCAGACTTTTAGTCGAGACAAATTTAAAGAAATTCATCAGGACATCTGAACTCTCCGGAGCGGCTTGAAGTTCTTTACCTGTAATATTCGTTAGAGAAGTAATTTCAGGAGATAAAGGGATGTCCGTCTTAATCAGTGAATAGAAGCTTTCTTCAGTTAATATCTCACATCCATGCATTTTCACAGCACCTATAGAGATCATCTGATCACCTTTGTCAGGGAAAAATCCTGTTGTTTCGATGTCAAACACAACCACATCAAGCTGATCAAGAGGACAATTTAGATCGTCCTTTTTACGCGCTTCCTTTTCTAGCTGTCGCATAAAAGAGATATTTTGCGGAGTTGCTTGCCCCTGTACACCGGCGAGTACGTTCGAACTGATCTTACCGCTCATTCCTCTGAAAAATTCGATAAAATCATTCATTCCCATTCTGATCACCCTTTGCCGCAAGCATTTTCACATATTCAGTCAGTTGAATCCCATCCTTGATTATGTCCTTAACATTTTTCTTTTCTACTTTCGATAGCTTATTCACAGCCAAGTAATGTCCGGATTCATAGTCTGTATGAATTCCATAGACCAGCCGATATGTTTGTAGTTTGGCAAACTGATTAGCATATTTTTCTCGATTTTGTTTTGGTAGAACAGAATCCGGTACACCTTTAAGCCTATCGATAGTGGTGGTTGCATTTAATTTTTCATTGATTGCGAGAATTCTTCCGGCATTCACATATGGGTATATAGCAGATTCCTTTATATTTAAACAGCTAGAATATGGGCCGTGAGTTTCTAAAAGTAGTTGTCCGAATACACCAATCGTTTTTTTTATATGCATCGTATTATCCAGGATACGGGTTAATAAATGTCTTTCATCAATTAGTTGATAAGAATACGGCTTTAATTGCCGTATAAACCTTTCCTCGCCCAGAAATGCTCGACTATCCATAAAAGTAAGCAAATAACGGATAGATTCCCATGAAGCATCATCTATCCAATCATTTAATTGTTGCATCCACTGATCGTATGATCTGCACCAGAAAGGATTACTTGCCATCACTTTACCTTCACAAAGGCTATATCCAACTTGCATTAACCCCTCGGATATTTCTTTCCCCAGCGTTAAGAAATAATTTCGCACTTCGGGATGGTTATGTTCAAAAATGATCCCATGGTCCTGATCGCTCCAGATGCCTTGTTCTTTTCGACCGGCACTTCCCATAACAAAAAAGCAAAAAGGGGAGGGAGGAGACCCAAATATTTGGGTTGTCTTATTAAAAGCTATCGTGATGGTCTGCCTTATGATCTCGTCATGAAGCAAATTCAGTTCATCAGGGCTTAAGGTCATTGAATTAAATTGCTGTTTTCGATAAGCCCATATTTTTGAATAGTCCTGATTCTCGGTTTCCATTCAGACGCTCCTTAATGGAAATGATCCCCTGAACTAAGCACAGTTCAGGGGATACCATTTACATGATAGATTTATCAGTTGTTTCATTTTTAAGTAATTCAGGGTAACCATATGCGCCATGCTCACTCATATCCAATCCCATAATTTCTTCTTCCTCCGTAACTCGAAGGCCGCCCATTACTTTTTTCATACCTAACAAAAGAATATAGGATACCAGAAAAGCAAATCCTCCGCATACAACGACACCCAAAGCTTGAACACCTAATTGGCTAAAGCCGCCGCCGTAAAATAAACCAGCTTTTCCGACAGTGGCCAGCTCTTTTGTAGCAAAAAAGCCAGTGGATAAGGTGCCCCATATCCCAGCAGCTCCATGAACGGAGAGAGCATAGATTGGATCATCAATTTTTCGAGCTTCAAAGAAACGGATACTATAAAATACTAGGATTCCAGCAACAAATCCAATGACTACGGATGCCCATGCTTCAACGAATGCACAGGATGCCGTAATGGCAACCAGACCGGCTAATGCTCCATTTAACATCATGGATACATCTGCTTTCCCCATGACAATCCAAGAAATAATCATCGCAGCTATCGTTCCGGCAGCCGCGGCAAGATTCGTATTAACTGCAACAAATCCAAAGAATCCTGCATCCACTGCTACCGTACTGCCGGCATTGAAACCGAACCATCCAACCCAAAGCAATAAAACACTTAATGCTGTGTATACTTGGTTATGTCCATATAAGTTATTAGCTGAGCCATCTTTATTAAATTTACCGATACGCGGTTTCAAAAGGATCGTAGCTGCCAAAGCTGCCATGGCACCAGTTAAGTGAACAACAGTGGAACCGGCAAAATCTTGTTTACCATGATCAGCTAACCAGCCACCGCCCCAAATCCAGTGAGCGATAGGAGGGTAAACAAGGGTAGAGAATAAAACGGCGAAGAGTACATATACACCCATTTTCGCTCGTTCTGCAAATCCCCCAAAAGCAATAGTTATCGATATTCCGGCAAAGGCTGTTTGGAATAAAAAGAATACGGCTCCAGATAAACCAACACCATCGAGATCATACCCAGAGTAAAAGAAGTCAGATAAACCAATGAATTTACTTAAACCAGCTCCATCCCCAAATATGAATCCAAAGCCTATTGCCCAAAAGACAATAGAAGAAATTCCGAATGTAAGAATCGTTTTACCTGCGATATGTCCAGCATTTTTCATTCGAGTGGATCCAGTCTCTAGCAGGATAAAGCCACCAATCATCAAGATGACTAACACTGCTCCCACCATCACCCAAAGGCTATTCATTAAAAAAATCGTATCCATAATTCCACACCTTCCTAAGTAAGTTTTCCTTTACTGTCTGTATTGTCGCATCATCAGGGATTGGAATTCTACAACCATGTAAGGAAACCTAACGTGGTTTTTATGGAAAGGAGTGGAAGTGTATGTGCAGAAGGAGATAAACCGGTCTAGTTGTATTTTTGAACACCAAATTGAGCATTTAATTGCCCTTGAATCATTTTTTTGTGCGTTTTAGCTGCATCTTCTTTTTTCTTTTCTCTAAGCATTTCTTGCCTGATCTCATAGGTCTGTATGCCGTCTTCAATTTTTTCAGCTATATCCATTAATAATTCAATGTCTGTAAAAGAATATTTCCGACTTCCGCCATTGTTTCTAGCAGGAAAAATGAGTTTACGTTCTTCGTAATAACGGATTTGCCTTTCCGATAACCCAGTTAATTCTTTGACAACACCGATTGTTATGACTTTTTTATCTTTATATGAAGTCTCCTGGCTCACCTGCAATCCCCCTAAATATAGTAAAATGTACCTTGATATTATCTCACATAGATAGAGTTAAAAATACTGAAAATTCCAAAATCATTATTAAAAAATTCTTGATAATCTATGCAGTTGTAAAAAATATATGTCAGAACATCTCCCAAACACCTTGAGATTAACTGTAAACAAGTAATAATCAACTATATAGCAATTCATATAGCCTTATTTAGGGGGGGAGGGAGCTATGTCATCATATAAGGATAAGAAGGTTATATCTATAGGCATTGTCAGCGAACTAACAGGGATCTCCCAACGGAAAATTCGTTATTACGAGGAACGCGGATTGATTTTTGCCGAAAGATCAATTAAAGGAATTCGCAAATACTCATTTCTAGATGTAGAGACCTTAATGAAGATTGCAGAAAAAATGGAAGAAGGTGTACAAACAGCAGAAATTAGAAACGATATGCAACGCAGAAAAATTCGGGATGAAATGATTAAGGGACAATTAAATGCTCATTTTCGTTTTAGGAACTCAGATAAATAAATGGTATTCCATATAAACAAAATTCGGGAGTATTTGTCATCATTTTTAAATCAAAGACTACTAGGTATTTGTATATGAAGTGAGAGACTACTCTTAGAACAAACCTTTTTATGCGTGTTTTGTTAATCGCAAACATAAGAATATATTCAGCTATACGAAGTATATAACCGCTGAACTTTGGACACTCTGTTAATATTATAATATGAATTAACAGAAGAGAGAAATGAAGCGAGTATATCAAATTTCTTTAGGCGACCCAATTGGCAACAGTATGATTATAAACGGCAAATGGTACAAAGACGCAAGGGACGCATTGATAGCGCGGATCTCGTTAATTGCTGCTTATGAATAAGTATATGGTGTGAAAATTGCTTGTGATGATTCAGGAGAACTTCATAGAAGGGTAGATAATGAAAACTCTATATGTATCAACGAAGGTCGAGTTACCGGAGCAAGCACCCCTGTAATGAACGAAGCATATGTTCAGGTAGAGTGGCAAGATGTAACAGATGATTTTCCTACATCTGAACCAAAGTTGCCTGAAAAACCAATAACTTAAGAAGAAAAGTTCATTATTGAAAATCTTAATGACTTTTTCATTCAAATAGATAACGGTGAAATCATCATCAACAGCCACAACTGTAACAAGACAGTAATTAAGTTGACTATTGCTCAATATCCAAGTTAAGTCTCATTTTAAAAACCTTCATCACTAAGATGATGGTTTTTTGTTTTTACACTCCTGATAAACTATAACACTTTTGCAAGGCAGCTCGGTGTTCTTCTATATGTCTTTGCAACTACTCTATATATTTATGAAACCACTTTCTCTGAATTTGAAACCTCCGCATAATAAGTTATCTGAATAGTTTGTTAATATTGAATTTATTAAAAATAACTTTTCTAGTATAATTTAAGTAAGCGGCAGAGTTAGGAGGATGGCGATGTATGAGCTTTTTTTAAAGATAATAGATAAGCTTGATAGCAAACAACTAGAAGACATATTCAGAATTAACAAATTGCGCGTTAAGGGCTTTCGTATTAACGGCCCATCAAGCCCTACCAAGACAAAGACAATGAAAAGGATACTTACTGAAGTATCTGAAGAAAAATTGATAACTTTATTAAAAAAAGCCGCTGAGACATATACAAAAGAAAAAAATAGAGATTATTCTTGGGCTTTAACATCTACCATTGATGAAAAAATGCTAACAGAAAAGATCGAGAATACTAGTATCGGAGAAGTTGCTTTCGCGTTGATTTTCGGGGATAAGGTTAGCTTATTAGAAAAGTATCTAGGGGATTCACAAAATGACAACATAGCATTCAAAAAAACAGAAGAGAAGACTAACGAAGAAGAATCACTAGTCAAAAATCTTCGATCCATTATCACCAAACTAGAAGAAGAGAATAAAAGATTACAAGATATAGCGATGAAGAGAAGAAAAGCTGTTTTAACACAAGAACACGAAAACAAAGGTTTAAAAAAAGATTTAAAATTAGCCAAAAAAGAAAACCAAAGATTAGAGAATGTACTTACGAAATTAAGAGAGGAATTGAGGCAGTTCGAGATAGAAAACGAAGAACTAGGCAAACTGAAGCTCTTGTTTTACGGAAATGACTCTTATAGAAAATGTATAGATTCTAAAGTGACGACTTTAGATTTTTTAAATTATGAATATGCGAGTGGAGGCATCGATGAGATAGAGGACTATAAAAATTATCATAAGTTAGTCGTGCTTTCTTTTACCCTAAACAAAAAAGAAGAAGCGAAATTAATTGCTTCAAAAATCTTTAAATACTTTGGAGAAATAGGAAATGCACTGTTTATTGACTCTCTAGAGAATTTTGACCAGTACATTGGAAGAATGGAGGGTTATTATGACCGAAACCAAATGGTTTGAAACAAAATTCCTTGGCAAACTACAGGACACGGACCATTTCTTATTAACGAAAGAGAATTCAATCATACGCTTTCCAATCAAAGTGATTTCTAATCCACCAGAAAATATAACAGATGATATAACTAAGCGAGTAACCAGTTTTTCAGGGGAGTTAGAAAACTTAGGGTTTACCGACGATAAGGACTTAACACCTGAAGAAAGATATAAGGAATTGACCGATTTTTTAAATGTACATTATCTAATGTTCAAAATTAAGGCTAAGTATAAAGAAAATGACCAAACCTTTTATAACGCATACGACTTAGAGGTTGTTAGAAGGGAATCAAACAACAATCATACGTATTTTCCAATCCCTTTTATTCGAACTAATTCAGGTAAAAAAACAGTAGATGTTATCCAAAAGTTAACGAACAACGAATACGTCCAATCGTACTTTTCACTATCTAAAGAATCCGAGGACTACCCTTCGTTTGTTTTGATAGGTGAGTACAAATCTAGCCTTGCTAAGGAACCATTTTCGGAGCCAAAACTTGATAGGTTATATACGTTCGGTCCTATTGAAGGGATTGAGTATTCGGAGGAATATCAATTTAAATTTATCACGAATAAAGAGAATACATATTATAGAGAAATCAGTTTAAAGGAACTAGGAGAGTATTACTTATCTAAAGGCAAAGTAATGTTTGTTACAGGCGAAAAGGATAATGAGATTAGAGAATCCTTGATATCAAAAGGACGCAAAGTAAGTCCTCAAAAAGCCAAATCAAAAATCGAGGATATTAATGAACTAGAATTTTTGAAAGTGTTCGAAGAGGTTGCATTGTCAAAAAACCTACTTTATACACCTTTAGATTTGTATAACTTCCATACGGCTATGAAGAACAAAAGCCTTGTGATCTTAGCTGGATTGAGCGGAACAGGGAAATCACGTATCGTACAGTGCTATCACGAAGCTCTTAATAAATTTTCCAGCAAGGGCAGCGATTATTCAAACGTCAATAAAAGTAAGTTGCTATTCGTTCCTGTAAGACCATTTTGGCAGGACGATACGGATTTATTAGGTTACCTAGACAGCTCTCAAGGCATATATAGACCTGGGGAGTCAGGGTTAGTTGATTTCATCATCGAGGCAAACAACAACCCTGATGAATGTTACATCGTTTGTTTAGATGAAATGAACTTAGCAAAGGTGGAGCATTATTTTTCCCAGTTCCTATCCGTATTAGAGAGAGAGCCTGATGATAGACACATTAATTTATATAGCAGTAACTTAAACGGGCGTGTTTATAACCAAAACGTATATCCGTCTGAAATTAAACTTAGTGAAAATCTTTTGTTTGCGGGTACGGTTAACATCGACGAATCTTCATTCCAATTTTCAGATAAGGTGCTTGATAGAGCCAATACGATTTCACTTGGACTATGCCCATACAAAGATGTACGGGAAAAACTTGCAACTGCCCTTAACGAAAAGAAAGAGTCACCTAAAGGGGAAGTTGAGACTGAGGAACCTTTAAGAACCTTCATTAAGCTAAAAAGTATGCAGAAAAACCATAAATACAGTGTATTGACTGCAGAAGAGATTGATATCTTGTGGGAAATCAACCGCTTAATGCAGGAAGCAACAGACCAAATTGGCGTAGGATATAGGATTGTTAACCAAATTGAAGAGTATATAGCGAATATCCCTAACTCTCCGCAATTTCCTAGAAGCAAAGCATTCGATTTGCAACTAACACAAAGGATTTTGCCGAAATTAAGGGGTTCCCAAAAGCAGCTCGGAGCGCTGATTGGTAAAATTCAAAACGAAAAATACGAAGAAGGGCATCTTTATAAATTGTTAAACAACAACCGAAGTATTTCTGATTTTGATTCAGCAAAAAGAAAACTAGTCAATTTAGCTAAGGAGCTAGATGAGTATGGGCATACCATTTAACTTGCTCTTTTTTTCGAATAAGAACACTGTAGGAGACTTGGTTGTTAGTTTTTCAACTGATTTAGAAGAAGCTTTAAAAAATCTTGAAGAGTATAGTTACTCCTGCACCGAACTGTGCGATTTAAGGGTTAAATTTGAATGCAACCAACCGGACGCTAAGTTATGGATCGAAATAATGGATATGTTGCCCGAAAAGTCATTTAGAGATTCTGAAACCGTGTTTTTTCATCCTTCGCAAGAAATCAGAGGTCTCTACTTAAATTTTGAATCTGATTTCAATACGGATAACCTTAATTTCAGCTGTCTTTTACCTGGTGTGTACAGAATGGTAGTCACTGTTCACGATGAAGAGTATTATGCTTTCTTGAAAGTGACCCCTTCAAGGATCCACGTAGAACAACTAAATTTAATGAGGGGAGAAATCGAAGGAACCTTAGTGGACCTCGCTAAGGAAACAGCAGTTAGAAGAAATTTTGCTGGGTTTGAAAATGATTCAACCAATGAATCTATAACCCGCAAATACGACTTCTTAATTTCAAACTCAGTGGCTTTGATTAACAACATCAATTTAATATTACGAGAGCCTAGATTTAAAATAACCAAAAAATATATGTATAAATCGTTAGGACAGCCAACGCGGAGCGACCTGAAAACGACCCAATTAAAGCAGAGCAGACACACTTCCACCCACAAGGTTCCTAGCTACGATTATATAATTGACTACAATCTTTCGATAAACAGCAATTTAAAGAAGATGTTAGAAGAATTTTTAGACAGCATTTTCTTGGTAGAAAAATATGTGAAGAAGAAAATTGTGTCTTTAAAAAATGACTTGGCATTGCAAAAAAGATATAAATCTCCAACAGATATAATCGATAAAAAATTAGTGATTGAAAAGGAACGATTGGAACAATTTAAGAAGCTAAAAGCCAATGTTATTTTGGCTTTGGAGGAAAATTGGTTTGAAAATGTCGATGCACATATGAATAATCAAGAGAAATTAACGCGATTTCCCTATTATCGAACCATATATTCTTTGTATTTGCAATTAAACAAAGGGAGTACGTTTACGATCAACCCTTTCAAACACTACATTTACTATTGGAAAGAAACATCAAAGTTATATGAAATTTGGGGATTTATTAAACTGTTATTAATGCTTAAGAACAACAAATATTTAAATTTCAATGAAATCTCGGGTTGGATATTTGATCATAATGACGATTCGATTTATCCATTCTTAGACCCAAACACGAAAATAACTCTCAGAAATTCTGAGGGCCTCGTATTGAATGTTTGGTACGATTCGTTTATTTCTAAACCACCCGAAAAAGCCGATACATTCGATAACCCACTAATCACTGTGGAAAAGAGCAACAGACCGGACTTTAGGATGGATATTTATGACCAAGGAGTGTTTAAAGGGAGCGTCTTAGCTGATTTCAAATATAGATCTTATGACAAACTGGGCACTCTAGGCGTTTACACTCGTAATCGCGATAATAACCAAGGCTATAAGGTGTATTCTCAACTCGTCAATTATTCAAATGTGAGGTCGTTTTACTACAACACCACCCGTAAAACGAAGTATGCGAATCCAGCCATTAAGAGAGTGTTTGGCATATTTCCACAGAAAGAGAACAAATCTAATTTTTTTGAATCTGATGACGCAACCACAATCATCAGATGTTCTCTTTCACCAGGAGTAGAATTCAAGGATATCGAAAATGAATTTTTGGACATTATTGAAGAAGCTACAGGACGCGAATTGGAGAGAGGAAAGGGAATATAATCACGAAGTATACTATTAAAAAACCACATCTCAGATGGTGTGGTTTTATTCTTTTACTTTTATAAATTAACGCATTTTTGTAAAGCTGCTCGGTGTTCTTCCATATGTCTTTGCAACTTCTCCAATTCCCCTTGGTGCTGCCCCAATTCAACCTCGTGATAGAGTTTTTCTATTCTTGATACATCTTTGGGTAAATTTTAAATCGTTGATGACTTAATGACCCCTACATTGTTTTGGATATCGGGAAACGCACACCCTCACAAACAAAAGCGTGCTCTGTTTCTTCCAGGACTTTATGTATTGTTGTTTTTAATGAACAAATGGTGAGTTACTTTAACAATTTCTTTGACCCCGTTTAATTGTTCTCTCTTGTATTGAATTAATGTGTGTACGGTTCCCCTCATAGAAATTCCACTTCATTCCTTTAATTTTCATCAGTATACTGCCTCTTCTGGAACTTCCTGATGATTAATCAAAAAACGATACTTAATAAATCGTTTGTAGATTAATTAAAGTAAGAAAGACAAACCTAGCTTCTATTGCGATATAACTAAAATACTGCGAAATTTACTCATAGCTTAAACATTTATCACATGTAAAACCTTTATTTGATCGAATCGAACTAGTCAAAATCGAGGAAGAATTGGAGCGGCTGCAACAGCAAATTTTATCATAAACAAAAAGGGCATAGCGGATTTTCTATGCCCTTATCATATGAATACATCTATGATCTATAACGGATTGTCTTAGTAATAATTATGTTTTATCCTATCTGCTTTTTTTGTTTCGCAGTAATGAACATAATCTCCAATAAAGCAAGGGAGATACCGCGTCTATCCTCAACTGTATAATGCATGGATATATCATGCTGTAATGGGCTATTTTGCACAGTACGTAGAAAATCCTGGCCTCTTGATCCAAAATTATTCTGTAACTCTTCATAGAGCTGATCACGCAATAAATCCAATTGGATAATCATTTCAGCCAGTTGCCTTTCATTCTCTATTCTCATACTGTATCATCCTTCCACCTTATTAACATAAGTTTATTATAAGTGTAGAGGATTCATATAGATCTGTCACTAATCTTGTTAACCTTTCTAACGCACATTTTTCTTAATATCTGACCGTTATACTTCTTTCACTGAAATAGCCTTGGAGTAAGTGATTAGCTTGCAGCTTTCAAAATCCTCTTCCTTAAGGAAGCCAAGCTTAATAGCAGCATTCATCTTTTCTTCATCTGGGATTTTCACTGTTTTAATTAATTCCTTCATATTTAGTTCTTCTAATTTATATACAGTTGGTACAGTACTGTATTTTTCATATTTGCGTATCTGCCTTTGAAGCTTTATACCATTGTCGATTAATTCACCTTTATTATTTGCACCTACATGATGATCAAAATACGTATGAAAAACTTCCTTCAGTTTTTCCATTTCCATTTCAATCTCTTTTTTCTTCTTGCTGAGCTCATTAAATCTCGTAATCATATCAGCAGTGATAAGAGTATTATTCATATGATCCCTCCAAATTAACCTGTTTACTATAGGTTATTTTGGTAGAGAAGAGATTATGTCCTTTGAATAAGAGAGAACTAAAATAAAAAGCTACATCGAAGATAGATCCGAATACTGCAAATTTTTAACTTATTTAATTATAAGTGATTATGTAAAGAGAAGCGGGAGATTAAAGGACATGCTATAAACAAGCATACATAAAGGGTTACCTGGTAAACCTATATGTACATAATATATAGGAGGTACATATATGAATAAGAAAAATAGTAAAGCAGAAATAGTAGGAAAAGAAAAGGAAGAAGTGAATTCAATAGACCCCACGTTACAGGATTCCTCATTTGATATTGAATTAGAATATGAAGTACCACCAGAACAGCCTTATGAAAAGAATCGGATTAATACAGAGCATTTGTGAATGGCCGTCTTTTATTGTTAAGAGACATAGAAAGAGATCACCGGGTTCGGTGAACGGGTAGAAAAAAATAAATAACGGATTAATTAGGGAAACTTCATCTATCATTAATGTTTTATTGAATTTACACATCAACATCAAAAATACGCATACAACTTAACAACACCCCATAGATTTTTACGGTGTTGTTAAAACACGTGCCGATACCTTTCTGCATAAAGCAGTTCCTCTTACACTGATTTGATGCTTGATCAAACCTGGCAGAAAACAGGAAACACCCATATTAAAATGGTAAATAAATACATTTAAAGATATAATCAGATATAGGAAGTTTGCCAAAAGGGAGAGGTTTATGTGAAAAAACGACTGAGTGATGTTTTTGCAACTGTTTTATTTACTTTACTTCTATTAATGTTAGTGGGTTGTACCGAAGAAAAGGAAGCGAAAACACAAGATGAAAATATTCAGACCGTTGAAGCTGTATTACAGAATAGTCTTACAGGTCCAAGTGATGAATTAAAACAAATAGTGGATCAAGAAAGCGAAGAGAAAATTGCAGCTTTACGGCAATATGAAGAAAAGCTATTTAAAGATTATTTTGCAAATGAAACATCATATACGGAATTCGTTAATCGCTACGGTTCAACAGTCATGATAGAACCAATAAAAAATGATTACCAATTGCAAATTAAAAAGATTGACTACGAAAAGGTAGATGAAAAAGATAGCGTGTATGATTTCTCAGTAGAAATACAGCTCCAAAAAGAAGGTTCTGAAAGTTCAAAAGATCAAATCGTGACTGGGCAAGCCAATTTAAATGATGAACATAAAATTGAAGTGATGTTAATCCGTTTAGATGGTTTATATAAATCTATGATGAATTGACCACATGTTATTTGTATTTATAATTTAAGAAAATATAGTTTTATAACACTAGATTAATCTGTCTTTTAAAGTTGTGAATCATACTTTATGGGCAGTTTTTTTATTGTGAAATAGAGAAGATGAATGGGGATTGACACTGCAGATTCCATAAAAACATGAATCTTTTTTTTATCAGCATTGTTATAAACGATACAATTGAATGAAGCGACGAATCCGTACCTGGAATAAGTCTTAACAAAATTATTTTTATCGATCGCTACTAATTTATAGAGTTAATAAATAAATGAGAAGTAAAGTTGCCATAATAACATTATGTAAACTAAAGTAGAAAGCCAGAAGTAAATTTGGCAGCAAGACTATAAAAACCAATCAATTAATTTAACCCTAAATCTACGTACAAGTTAAACATTTATAAGCTTCATAATTCATTTACAAAAGTAAAAATAAAAT
Organism: Pradoshia sp. Z4_20; assembly: GCF_058216035.1. Lineage (NCBI taxonomy): Bacteria > Bacillati > Bacillota > Bacilli > Caryophanales > Bacillaceae > Pradoshia > Pradoshia sp. Z4_20. The sequence continues at coordinate 25,051 of NZ_JBZAJD010000008.1, read as the reverse complement.
TCTATAGAGAATCTGTTCAAGATCAAATTATTAAAACAACCAGGGATTATACAGATTAACTTAATGAAAAAATAAAACTATATAATTAAATTAAATAAATGACCGAAATCCATAGTTGAAAATTTTTCTATTTTGTCTCAATTGCTAAAGTAATCTTGATTAATGAGACGCTTGTTTAATTAGTTTTCACAACTTCCTATAATATATATTATGTAAACTAGAAAAAAATACACAATGATTAGAGGTTTCCCCTAGTGACTAATGACATATAGATATATTCCTTAATGACATATACAAATCACCCTTTCTTCTTATTGTCCGTGTGGAGAAAACGATTTATAAGAAAAACAAGAACCAAAGTAGGATCTTGTTTCAGCTAGGAATAAAAAATGTGTAAATCTCTTTTTTCATTAACTGAGAATAATTCTTCATTTAATGAATTTCCTGATGTATAGCTTGTTAAATATTCTCCCTGGAAAACTGGATCTTCCATGATTAATTTCCATTTTTGCCAGTATATTTGTCTTATAACAAATGCTACGAAATTTTCAGGTGTCATAATAAATGAAATTGGTATACGAATATCATTTTCTTGACCTATATGAATATGAGATGCTGGATGAATTAGTTCTTTTCTTTGATGTATACTAAAATCATATCTTATACTTGTTATATTACTTTTTAAATCTGCTTCTGCTAAATATTGTGCATAATCTTCAAAAAAAACATAACCACACTCTTCAATTTTAAAGCCCATTTCTATTAAAAATTCCTCATAACTTATCTGTTTAGATGGCGCTTCATAATAAGAATATCTTATATCGTTAACTGTTTCAAAATCGTCCAGTTCATATCCAAATTGGAAGAACGCATTATCTTCTTCCAACATAATATTATAATCATGTCTATCCCTGGCTATTTTATAAGTCTCTCTATAGTCACCTTTGTACGAAACTTTAATAAACTCTGTAGATAAATCTGATTTACGAAGTGTTCGAGCGTTTTGTAGGTTTTCGATAAATCCCATATCTAATCTTTTTAATAACCTTTTGGCTGCACGATATCCAATATAAATTTTCGAAACTGGAATAGTCATTTTTTATCTTCACCTTGTATTAATTTGACTGCTGTTTTAGCATCAAGTCCTAACTCCTCCAATTGTTCTAATAACTTTTCACGTTTTTTATTTAAAGTAGCATTTTCTAGAGCCAACTCTCTCCGGAGTGTTTTAATCTCATCAATACTTGGATAATCAAATATAAGCCTAGGAAAATTACTTTTTGCTTTTTCAATCTCATCGATAATATAATTGAATCCTGTACCTACACCTGATAATCTTAACCATCCTTTTGCTCGTGTGAAGGCGGTAAATAACTTATTCCGTGTAACAATATAATTTTCGTGATTCTTCACACTGTCAGCTCCAATAATGTAGACCATTGCAGCTTCATTTCCTTTTGCACGATATACTGTGGTTACAGTGATTTTACCTGGAATCATAAAGTTATTTCCGCTATAAGAATTAAGTATATTATTAATGGAAATACCATACTCATCTAATTTGTTTTCTATATCATTAAAATAATCTCTCGCCCATTTATCATCCAAACTTATAATCATTATATCTTCTGGTAATAAATTATCTTGTATATCTTCCACGATAGATTCGCAAACCCAATTGACTTCATCTTTCATACTTTTTGCATTATAAGTATCGATAATTTCGTTTTTTGTATAATGATCGGATATGATTGATGGGCTATTTTTTCGTGGACGCTCTATTATAGTATTTTCTCCTGCAATGCACTCTCCTTGCATAACCTCATAACCAAGGTCCTCCCAATGCTCTTTATTTTCTAATATCTGAAGTATTTGATCATTGTATAAGCCAAAACCAATTGAATGTGCAGTTAATAGGATTTCTCTCGGATTCCTGTAGCTTGTATGCAAAACTATATCATTATTTTGATGTGGGTGATTTTCTAGAAGTAAGGATAAGTCTATGCCCCTATCACCATATTCGTTCGCAAATAGTTGCATTGTCTCTTGCATTTCAATATTTAATATATTTTGTAATTCATCATATGCCCAGACTAAACGATCATTTTTCACTAATTTTCTGCATAACCAATAGAAAGTTTTAGGGAAATCTTGTCCCTCATCCATCAGTATATAATCATATTTTGTTTTAATACTTCCATTTACATTATCAAGTAGGTCTTTACATACATATTCGAAAGTACTTATTTTTAATCTACTTGCGCCATTATTTGCTTGTCTTAAATTTAATGGATTTACACCATTATCTACACAGGCATTATAATAAACACCTGGTAAAGTTTTACCACCCCATGCATGAAGAATCTGAATATTATCCCAGTTAGGATCATGATCCTCTTGCATTCTGTAAAATCTCGTTATTAACTGTTTAATTTGATCATACAGACTCTTTGTATAAAATACATATAAAATTTTTGCATTTGGATTATCCATATGTATCATTGCAGCTTTCATAGCTAGAATTACAGTTTTCCCAGAACCGGCCATACCTCTAATCCTTTGTGGTCCATCAATTATAGTTAAAGCAGCAATTTTTTGTTGTTTATCAAACTTTGTGATTTGCATTTCTAATTTTCCTAATAAAGCACCTTTTGTATCATCTTCTTCTTCTGTAATGTCTCTTTTGACTGGTCTAGGCATTCCTCTTGTTCCATCTATAATAGAAAAGACATCTGTAATACTTGCTTCTGATAAAGGAGCAATTTCAAGTTCAGTAATTATCTTTCCAACTTTTTGCAAATCTTTCACGCAATAATTTTCATCATCTTCTTCAATTCCATTATTATAATTAGGTAGGTAAATGATAGTGTTTATAGGTATAATAATTTTGTTTCTAGAACGTTTTTCCCTGAGGTTAGGAATTTTTATTAACTTAGATAAAATAGAACTATATATTGAATCTGTTTTCTCAAATAATAAATCCATTTCATTCTCGGTAATAATTCTGTGATCTCTAGTATCTTTAGTTATCACAATGATTCCATGATAGGGACTAAGAATGAAGAAATCAGGTGACAAATTTTCTTGGTCAAATTCTTTAAACATGGGAAATTTATAATAAAGTGTAGCGTCAGTTAATGACAATGATTCCTGGTTTTCTTTCAAATAATCAACAAACTCTATTGATGTAGTATCATCATTATATTCAGTAAAAGGAATAACTATTTCCAACATTTCATTCACCCTTTAGATTAATTGTGATTATTTATTTGTCTATAAATCACATATCGATTATAACAGTTTTTGTGATATATAATACCATGAATGTTATTTTATGTAATTATTATCAAATAAATAGAGCAAAAAAACAGCCTTAAATCCATTGTTGGCTGTTTTTTATAAGATGGCATATTTAAAAGAGGGTTCGGACTTTTCTATCTGTATTACATTTAATTTTATTCAAATAGCCTCTTTGTATAATTTTATGTAAGGGATCCTTCGGTTTCATACGGATGACTTTGATTACATGTCTAGAATCCTTGTTACAATTTTGAGTAATTTCGCTATATATGTCTAAAATGTGATTATGAATAACATTTACACCCTATATTTATTTTCACCCTTTAGTATTCTCTTCTTTCTCAATAAATTTATATCTAACATATCTTTCTGTGTTTGCACGCTCGTATACAAAAATTAAAGTAGTATGCGATTTAAAACCACGATCTAACTCATTATCAAAAATATTAAGATTTTTATTATCCAAAAGGAAACTTTTTATTTTTAAATACCTTTTATACAGTAATATAGAAAAAAATTTATTAATAATTTTCACTGCATCTGTATGGTCATTAGGTAATATCCTGGCCAAAGATCGATATAATTTTTCTAAATGGTATTGATCAATTTTTGATATAAAAGTTAGATCATCTTTATATCTGGTGTTACCTTTTTGGATGGAATTATCGACCAATGAATAGGTATATAAATCTTCTATCGATTGTCTCCAATATACATATGATATAGCTGCAATACATTGAACCGTACCGGGCTTTAATTTAATATAATCATAAATGCATTTTCTGTGATCAGATAATAACTTCCTACGTATATAACGCGCTATAGACTTGTATATAGCCTTTGTACTGTAATATATTTCTGTATAACTTTCTTCAGAAAAAAATGTGGTGTGTTTTTTAAATTTATTATTTAAAGAAAGTTTTTCGGGTGAATATTGTAGCTCGGTAATATGGTTAAGAAATTCTATGTTCGTATTTCCGTTCAATAGTATTTCATGATCTATGTATACGTAAGTATCTTTTAGGGATAAGTATTGAGATAACGCTGGATTCTTCAAGTGGATATCTTTAAATGTTTCTTTATTATCATGCATTATTGATGTAAAATCATAGAAATTTAATGGTCTTTTAAGAAATGTTTGTCCACACTGGCAACAGTATGAATTATGATTCGTAATATTATATTCTATAGCTTGATTACAAAAGTGACATTTTTCCACCAATCGAATATTATGCAATGGGCAGTTTGTTAAAAGTAAAAATTGATGTAAAATACTGTGATAACAAAGGCTTATACACTCAGGACAATATCGTAAATATTTGGATAAGTACAACGTATTGTCGCTGCCAGGGCTTCTTATTGGATTTAGTATTAAATCTATATTTTCTTGTATGATATATTTAATAGGTGCATCAAATATATATACCATTAAGTCATCTGGTATATTATTCAAAAGGTCGTTTAGGTTTATTCGATAAGACCTACTATAATTAAGTAATTCTGCAAAATCTTTACCTTGTATACTGTTTGTAAATTTGAATTTTTCTATTATTGAATAAAATGATTCAAACGGTTGTATCCAGTTCTTTTCCCAGTTAAATTCCCTTTTGACCACGTAATATAGCTCCTAATAAAGTTTATTATATTAGTGGTCAAAAGAAATAATAATTATACTTATTTATTTATAGGACACTTAATGTCATTTAAATTACTTATAGAATATCGTTTTCCTTTAATACAGATATTATGGAAACTATCATTACATTTGGAGATAGCTATAGATGGGGATAGCGAAGTAACTTTCAAATCAAAGGAGTTATAATCATCTAGCGGTGTATTATTCATTATTGCTTCTTGCACTGTCTCTAAGCATTTAAGGAAGTCTGACATATATATTAATTCAAGACATTTGGATATAATCCAACCTAATTTAACACAATCTTCTTCGTATGTCTTAGTTATTCCTCGAATATTGAATCTATAACATGATTCCCATTCTTCTAAAATTTTATCTACTATGAAATTATAGTGATTTATAGAGGGATATAGGCCATTATACTGGAAACTGTACATTGGTCTTCCTGAATTTATTACTTCGTGTATACTACTATATCTTTGACTCTTTTTTTTCCATAGTAGATAAGCAAAAGTTATAGGACATACATTCTTGTTAGAAGTAAAATTAAGAGTTAATTCGATTTCCTTTAAACATTTCTTATGATTTTTTAATACTTTCCTTCTTATTCTTCTAGCTATGGCAGTAAATAATTTTTTCGAAATTCCAGCTATATAATCATTTATTGTTTCTTTGCCAACTATGGTCCTTCTTTTCCATTCGGAATTAAAGTATTTCTTATAAACCAAAGGCTCTAAATAATCAAATCTCCTATCCATAATTTGTTGTTTAGTTTTTATATGTTTTGCACTACAGCTATATAGATTCACATCCATATAATCATCATATTCTATAGAATTCATTCTTAAAATTTCTCTCAAATCATGTTTGAAAACTAATTCGGAATCTTTTGTGCGTTTTTTAAAATAATTAATATCAGAAAATAGAAATGTTCCAATTCGTTCTTTATTAGAATTAAGCCACCTTATCAAAGCTTTTGACTTTATTTTATCCATACTTACATGTGGCCAATTTGTTATCAATGATTCATCTTCTAAATAATTATATCCACACTTACAATGGAATGGTTCAATTACTAGTTGTGTTTCGAGCAGGTATTTACTTGTTTGTCGGCATTTCGGACAATGAACAATTAAAGGTATATTGTGATAGGGGCATACATGAATAAATTTATATTGATTGAAAATGCTATGAAATCCCTTTTTAATACATACTGGACATAAATTTAAGTGTTCTTTAAAGTTTTCATTTATATTAGAGGTTTTGGCAATAAACTCTAGATTATCCCTATTATATTTAATTATTTCTATACCAAATGCAGCTAATAGGATCTCTTTATCCATGTTATTTAGATGATATATTTCTCTTAATGCATCATTACCAATAGCCTTTTTACTTTTAATATAAGAATCGCCAAAATGTCTAATAAATTCTAATCCCGAGATACTATTCATATACCTAAATTTATGAAAAATACTCCAGGGCGACTCAAAATCAGAGATCCATTCTTTTACCCAAGTATAACTATATATACCTTTGTTTCGTTTATATATCAATTTATTATTCATAATCATTAATTCCTTGATAAATATAATAACCAGATTGTATTAAAGCTTTTTTAAATTGATTGAAATTTAACCATTCTTGTTCTTCCCCATGTGTACCATACCTTTTAAAAAGATCATTTATAACAGTTACCAGATAATATATTGGTACTTCTATAGGTTGTTTTTTCATAGAACTTTTGTGTAAATTACGCAAGTGATCCCAAATACTATCTGAAAAGTGTTCTAGTCTGTATCCCTGTGCATATCCTTGTGGGAAAAAATAACGAGTAAAGCTCCAGCCACTTTTTTCAGGATATTCAGTTGCATAATCATATGCAGCTAAAAAATATGTTAAAGAATCAATATCATGAATTCCTTGGAAATTAAATTCTTTAATCATAAACCTACCAACTATTTGCCTCATATCTGCTTCGGAATAAGTAGATCTTCGAAATTTTAATTCTTCCTGACCAAATAGGATAGTTGTTAGTGTGATTCCATAACGATCCAATTCATTAAAAATATCCATTAGCCATTCATATTCAAGTTCATTTAATCGTTGAGCATCATCTATAAATAATACTATTTGTTTTCTATCTAAACTTTCAGCACAATGTAATAAATACTTGAATAACCTGTCTCTTTTAGCATTTGCCTTACCTTTATCAAATAATGCATGGCCAACATCTCTTAATAAAAATTCAAAAAAAGTATTATCATTTGGGCGTGTAAACTTCTGACAATTGAATCTAAATACTTTAAAAATACCTTCATAATCATTTTCAAAAGAACGCATAATAAATTCTATTGCATTAGTTTTGCCTATTCTTGGATTCCCATATACTATTCCGCCAGGAGTCCTACCATTAAGCCACTCTAAAATTGTACTTTTAAGCTCGTTTATTTCGATAGTATCAAATAGATATTTACCTTGATTAATTGGGTGAGTTTCAACTACTATTTTTGGGATTTTCGTTGATAGTACATTTTCATCAAACTTTTCGGCAGAAAGATTATCCACATTGATTTCCCACTTCCCTAATTATTAAAAATTCTCCTTGATTTATGATTTATAAATTTAGTGCGAGATTTCTTCAAGGGAATTACAACAGGATTTTCTTGAAGGCTGCTATTTTGAGATACATCAGGGTTATAATAACTTTCGTTATTACCATTGAATTCTTCTGGTATTATTAATGTTTCTTCTTCTATTTGTTTTTGCTCATTTTCTAATACTAATATAGAATTTCTAGCCTTTTTGCTATCTTTTGCTTTTACACGTAAGTGGTTAAAATAAATTTCTATAGGATCATCTTGATAAGTGAATGCGATTAAACCTTTTTGCTTTAATTTATTTATTTGTCTACGTATATCAATTGAATGCTTTTTTAATGACCACTTTCCCTTAGCACGTAATGTACCTATTTCTTCTCCGTTTTCTAAAAAAGCTTGTACATATCTTAAATCGTCAGGATTAATGAGTATGGTTATTTTTTTCATAACTAAATGCCAGCTATTTGCTAATAAGTCACTACGATATTCAACACCCATATAATATATATAAGGTCGTTTTCCTTTTTTGATATTTCCACGAACAGTAACTTCATGGCTTAATGTTATAAAATGTATTCCTCCTCTAATCTCCTCTGGTAAGATCAGTGGTTCCATTTTTCTTTCTCTTATTCTTTGTCTCATCACTTCTAGGGGGGTTAAATAATTTGTACCTTGTTGTCCAGTACCGTTTCTATCAGCAATCAAAACTTCTATCAGTTCTATTATTTCATCAACTGTAATTTTATAACGTTTAGCTGCCTTTTCAGGATCCTTTCTTCTTGGGTCTTTCGGATTACTTCCAGTGGTATTAGGTAATCTATGAAACCCATTCTCCTCCAATAAATCAAAAAACTTTTCAATAAATGGCCTTCTGGTAGGTGTACCAACTGGACCGGTATTAACAGAACATCCAATATTCCTTTTAAGCTTATCTTTTACTTTTATTGCTAAGTTAGCTTTTGCGTTATCAAAAGCTATTTCCTCCCAAACAGCATATTTTGTTTCAGGTATAATATCTGAATGGAATCCTCCATGAGTCGGATATGATAAACCACTGATTGTAAAATCTATAGGTTTCCAAGGAATTACAGCATTACGGACGCATTTTAGCACATCATATGCAGAATATTCTTGTTTTAAACAAACACTATATCCCAAGATAACTCTTGTTGCAGTATCGATTATGGTTAATATCCATATCCTGTGAATAACATCAATGATTTTGTCACCTTCTATCGTCTCATATTCTATAGAGAAGATAGCGTCAATTTTATGACCATCAAATTCGACTCGCTTAAACGGTCTTTGTTCAAGAATTACATTTTGTTCTCCAATTCCTGTACTTCCATATAGTGTGGTAGCATCGCCACCATATCTATTTACTGACTCAGACGAGTATTTGTTCTCTAAGTCTTTAACATACCTATACAAGGATCTTCTCCCTAAGTCAGTAGTGTTAAATGGATAATCTCCCTTGCTTGGATCAATTCCTGCAGCTTTACAAAGCTTAATAAATTTTTTGTGTAAGTATTTAACCCGTGTAATTGGTTCGGATATATCTCTTTTGTTTCTTTTTAAGTAATAGTTATCAATCATTTCTTTAATTACAGGATGCCTTTTTAACAATAGAGAAAAGGCCCCTTTTAAATTAATTTTATTACCTTCAGTATCAAAACCATCAATTATTTTCTGCCTTTCAAAGGGTTTAATTCTTTTATTGGGAATTAATGCTCTGTATCCAAATAATTGGCCATCTGTATCTAATTCCAAGCAATTCTTCGCCCACCGGATTAGGTGTTGCTGACTTATATTATTATCTCGGCATATGTCCTTAACTTTGAGATTTCCGTCAAAATATTGATCGATTGCTACTTTTCTAATTAAAAAATTCTGTTGGTCTTTCTCCGCTAAATTTTCTATTAACACTTGTGGCCATTTTGTTCTATCTAATAATGTTTTATCTACTCCTTCTAGTTCAAAGAAACGTCTATACGTCATCAATCCACACCTCAGTTTCATAACCTAGGATTTTTTCTGTTAAATTAGATTTAATTGATTCTTGATAAATTAGGTTATATAAAATTTCTTTTAGTCGGTTTTTGTTAATAGAGGGTAACTCTTTCTCCAACAACTCTATTTTTTGGGGGGTAGATGATAATATCTTTCTAATCATATTTATTTCAAAAACTGTCGGTTCGTTGCATAAATTTAGATAGGGTAAGATTGTTTTTTTATTATTTAAAAAAATAATGTTAGATCGAATATCAACTTCAGTTTTCACTGTGTATTTAAAATTTCTTTTTTCACACCAATCTTTTTGAAGAGCAAATTGTTTCATAACTCTATTATATTGTTTACTGCTCGAAACCAAATCTTTTGTGTATTTAATCTCTACAAATTCTTGAACGCTATTGCTCCATAGTATCCACATATCAAATATTGAACTTGCTTTTTTACCCTTATACATACCTTCAATTTGTAAAGGCTGTTCGCAAAAATTAATCACTTTAGAGTCTGTTTCTATAAGTACCCAATGTTCATATTCCAAGTCACTATAAAAATTCACATCACGTTTCAATTTAGTACTATAAGCATCCCAAAAATTACTTCCAAAGTGGCTTCTTCCGTTGACAGGGATTGGAGTTTGATACATATAAATATTACCTCCAATAAAGATTGATATATTGAATAATAGTTCGTCATAAAGTTTGTCAAATCCTTTGGTGAATTTAGACGTTATTTTAGAAGTTCTGTATATTTGTGTTTTATTAAGGCGAACTTAATGAAAGTTTATCCATAATAAACAAAAATTAGAGGTTTTTATTAAAAATAGTTCAATAAAAAATAGCCTCGTGTAAGCTCAGGCTATTTTTACCCATATGTATTTTAGAGACAAATAATATTAATTAATCAAACATAAATAATACTGGATGATCATAATTTAAATCTAGTTTATTGTGTGCATCAACCTCATCCACTGAGTACTTTATTTCTTTAACATGTAAAGAATCTAATATGTAATCTGCGAGCTTATCCTTATTATTGACCGTAGTACTATTGATATTATATTTTCTATTGAGAGCAGCAATGTATAGGTCTGTGAATTGTAGAAATACATCATTCTGAGAATCCATTGGTCTCAATTCATTTAAAACAAGCTGTTCCTTATAATGTAATTTGAATTTGTCTTGTATATTCTGTTTCATTTCCTCAATCATCAGTTCACTATCTCCATCGTCGTCTTTGGTTACATTAATTTGTCTCGGCAATTCAATCCGAGCAGTAATAACCTCGTGTTCTGCTCCCAGACGAATTAATTGATAGTAAAGTTTAAATAGTAGTTCTTGAGTTTTCACTTTTTGTATTCGGCTTCTCTTTACTGCAATAGTTTTGAAACTAACCATTTCACTATTAGCCAGTATTAAATTGAAAAACTCTTTATAAATATTTAGTTCTTGTTCACTTTTATTATTCAAATTTTTAAAATGAAATTCATCTGGAACTTTAATTCTATGTTTTTCTTTTTCACTTTTCCACTGGATGACACTTCTCATTATTTTTGACATTAACTTATCATCTAATGCCCAGATACTTCCTACCATCAAATAATCATCATTTTTGCCAGTTTCATCACAAAAAATATTGATATTACTAAAGGAAGGTTTGTTTTCAACTTGAAATTCTTTTTGTTCTTCTTCTAACATACGTCTTTTTTTCCTTACTTCTTCATCAGCTAAAAAAAGATTATATTCATTCTGAATTTTTGCCCTAGCTCTCGAAAGAGAAGTTAGCTTTGTCAATTTAAACAGTCTGTTCAAAGAAATAAAGTCACCTGTTAATCCCTCGTATATTTGCCAATACCGTATTTGTAATTTGATATCTGAATTTCTAGAGTCACGATAGCGGTTAAGAATATTAGCAACTTTCAAAGTTAAATTTTTATCATCACCTAGCTGCACTGCTTTCCATAAAGCATCACCTTTTCTTTTTTTCTCTAATGCTTTTTCTATATCTTCCTGCTGTTCTACTTCATCACTAAGGACTTCATCGTTTATCTGATCAAGGATATCTTTGTTTTGCATCTGAAAGCACCTCCTATTATATGGTTTCTAGAAGCACAACAAAATCCCTCTTGTATTTACATAATTTTTAAATATAAATTCAAATAAACTGTCCATAAAATATAATGCGCCGATCCGCTAGTTAATTGTCTATTCTTCTGGAATCTAAAAATCTTTGGTATGCCTCTTCATCTTGAAGCATCTTAAAGTACTCTATGTCTCTCTGGGCATTTATGATTTGGTATTCTTGACCTTTTACTGAATTGTAAGGAATCTGTGAGGAAATTAATCCGTTAATTAATTCTGTTATTGGTTCGCCAATTGCCTTTTTAAAATTAAATCCCAATATTTGAAGAATATTAAATATTTCTTTTGAAAGAAGGGGTTTAAATAGTTCTAAATTTTGTCTGTTACTTTCTACATCGTCTTGATTACCACTTTCAAGTAGTTTCTCAAGTAAAGGTAATATGTTTGTTGTAATATATCTAATATCCTCTTCTGAAATCTTCTGTGATATAAGTTGCTCATCGTAAGTTTGAGCAATGGATATAAGTTCGTTTTTCTCAGAAATCAAGTTATTTATGATTTCCTCCAAATTATTAATCGTTTCTTCATCGCTATTTTTTGCTTTTGTGGCTCTTATTTTGTCACTTATTGCTTGAGTACTGCTTTGAGCTAAATACTTACCGAGAGCAAGACTAGCTTTAAGTAATTCTGGATTTTCAATCATTAAGAAATCATCTCCTTTTTAGTTAAATATATTCCACAGAAAAGGTGCATTTCCTGCATTTTTAATAGTTTAAGCAACAAAACAACACCTTCTACAATAATATTGATCATAAAAAAAGAAGTGGATAGCCACATCTTTTTAACACTATATTCATATCTAACTTAGAGAAATTTTAGGGTAATCAAACTTTAACAGCTTCGTCGATTGGCGCAAACCATCGGGCTGGTATTTTCCCCACACGATGAGACCAAACAGTATAACCTTTATCGCTAGTTTTCTCTATTGGGGTGATTAGACCATTTTTCCTTCGCCAAATAGCCGCGCACCTGACCGGTACCCTTTTTAAGACGAGCTTAAGGAGTTCTCCACTCACCATATCAAATATGCCTCCTAAGAGAGTATGAAGATAGCATGCTTAGATTAAGTGTGATATGCACCCTTAACACCCCAGTCCTTACACCTAAAAGGAATGGTATAACTTCTACAATCCCAATTAATAATACCGTCTTTTTCATTTTAATCACGTCATTATAATATACAGCGCGCTGCTGCTAACGGAGTACTAAAGCTGCTCAGTCTTTATGGTGGTGTTCCATGTCACTATTCCGCGCTACCTAGCCATTTTAATTATTTCATCGTCATTCAGATAATTATATAAATTTACCATATTTTACCTCATTTTCTTGACTTGTACTTATAATTAAATCCCCGCTTGATAATCTTATGTAGATCATCTTTTGCTATAGAACGGATTACACCTGTCACATCTTGAGGAATTACATCACGCTTACTGATTTTAATTTTCCTTCGGTTTAATGCATCAGCAACCCTCTGAGCACTTCCTAAATAAGCATACTCCTTTAAGATTAGCTTTTCGATAGTGTCGGCCTCATAATTCTCAACCAAATCGATATAGTTGTGTAACCATTTGATTTCCTCTTGAGCTTTGTCTACTGTGACGAATGTTCTCATTGTCAGCCCTCCTTGATGAAAGAATTCGACAATATATGCGTTTTCCCTTGTGTCTAAATTGTGTATTGTTTTGATGAAAAAGTGCAAATTTATCTTTTTGATGATAAATTAAAATATTAGTTGTTTTGACCAGGTTGAATGTGATAATAGATTTATTATCGGAATAAAAACAGATTCAAATATAGGGAGTGAATAGGATGAAAAATCCTACTTATCATTGGGGCGATAAGGTCCAGTTTCGGTTTAATGGAAAAGATGAACCATTAGAGGGTATCATCGAGATAGTGGATGCAAACGGTACGTTCGGACAGAATGAAGAACCGTCCTATGATATTGCTGTTCCGGAGCATGATAATTGCTTATACAAGCATATAAGAGAATCAGACATTCTTCAAAAACTGCCACAGGAACCAGTAACGAGAGGCATCTTGCAATATGATCCACAAGATGATGTGTACAGCGTTTTATATAGCAGGGATGGTTATGCTGCTTTAATAAACAATCCTTTATTCATGGAAATTCGTATTGTTGGCACCAGAGAATGGTTGGGAGCTTATATGGTGGACTTAAAATCATGGCTTGGGAAAGCTGTAGAAATCCGCAGTATGCCATCTTATTTAATGGTTTGGCACTTAGGATACGCCCATCAGGACGATACAGATATGATTTATGAAGTCTATTATGAAGATGCCAACGTGACTTTATATGAGGGTGGATTTGTCATGTGGAAGCCAGAGAACCTACTTTTAAAAGGTGGTAAACAACACGTTCTAGCGGAATACTCCACGGAAAGAGTATTTCGTTGGGATGTCCGGGATGGAGTTATGCGTTTATGTTTGGGTAAGGTTCATGCTCCGGACAAAAGAACCCTTATATTAGCAGAGGAACATTTAAAAATGCTTGCAGATAGAAAAGAGAAAAACAAATGATAGATGCAGATATGATTAAAACATTGGATGACAGTTCATTAAAATGGTACGGGAAGCATATTACCCAGTTTCATCAGGAATGTTTGAAATTTGATAAATGCTATGCCGGAGATCCGCATCGTATTTTTCATGAACACTTCAAAGAACTGGAACAACTACTAACAGATGAAATCAAGAGAAGGAAACAGATGGAATAATAACAAATAACAACTATTACCAATAAATAATAAGTATTTAGTTGAACGTTATGCAAGGATGGTTTATATGAGAAAGAAAATTATTATCATGCCAGATACCAAGAAGATATTAGAGCAGATGGGCGACCAAATCAAAGAAGCCAGACTACGGCGGAACATTCCGACAGAACTTGTAGCGGCAAGGGCAAGCGTAAGTACAGCAACCGTAAGAGCTGTCGAAAAAGGTTCTCCGTCCGTTTCTATGGGCGCTTATGCTGTAGTTCTTCATGCTATACAAGGCATGGATAAAGACCTGCTTTTAATAGCAAAGGATGAACGCCTAAAAACAGCCCATAAGGAATTAGGGATAGAGCCTAAAAAAAGAGCATATTTCAAAAAGTAGTGATAAATTGAGATCGTTTTACGAGTAATTTTGATGGATATGGTCTGTTTTTATTACTATTTGTAAGATAAACACAAAAAGAACATCCAATTAGGATGTTCTTTTAATTTCACTCTATTATCGGTTCTGGTTTAAGAACTTCTTTTGGTTTTCGAACTATTTTTTTTGGTTTTCGAATCTTTTTTGGTTTAATAACATCAATAAGAGCATTTTCTATTGTTTCTGGTGTTTCCTCATGAATTAATAAAAATGAGTTGTGAAAAATTGTTTCCATAATTGTTTTCCAATCGCCAGACACACTATCCCAATCACTACCCCAGTTTGAATTCAAATATCTGTATGCTCTATAAGGTTTTTCCGAGGATGGTGCTTGATACCCTAAGATATCTTCTATACAATCCTCAAGTATACATAAACGCTCTTCTCCCACAACGTCTAAAATTGGCTTGTTAAATATTTCAGCACCTTTAACTCCAGAATCTTTATCATGAATAACGTAAGGTTTTAGACCCATGGCATTTAGGAACTTAACTAATGAGATGATAGAAGCTTTACCCCTTGCTTTAACTACATGCCAATTATGTAAAATGTCTTTTCTTACGCTTAAAGGCATTCTTCGAATAGTTTCTCTTATTACGATATCTTCTGTATCACCCTCGACTATTAAAATATTCTTAACAAAGAATATTTTAGATACATCATCATCCATACGTACAATCATTTTAACAAATGTTTTATCATCAACTGTTAATGTTTTGAAGGCATCGGTTATGTTAAATGGGTTTACAAGTGTATTTTCTAGGGTGTACACCTTATCCCCATTAGAATACTGCGCATTCTGAGTGTGGAAATGATTTAATACCTGTTCTGATTTTCTACCCAAATCTATCATAAAGGGTGAATGTGTTGTACATATTATTTGATGGTTTTCTGTGTTTGCTAATTCATAAATTGTATCTCGCATCTGATGAGCAGCATTAGGATGAAGATAAATTTCAGGTTCTTCAAATCCTATTATTAATGGACGTTTCTGAACGGCATTATTTCTCATATTTCTGTACCTTAACATTGCGAAGACAGCTGATCTTATTACGCCTGTTCCTTGATTCTCTATCCGTGTGCTTACACTATTACTCATTGTTACTTCAAATAATGGCTTAATACTTTTATTAGCGTCTGATAGGTTAGCCTTAGCATTTAACTTTGTATTGGGAAAAACGCCCTCTAAAATACTATTTAATTCATTCATCATTTTACCAAATTCTTTTGTATCATCATTAGGATCTAATTCAGTTTCTAGTAGAGCTAAGTGTTCCTGTGCTGCTAAAAAATGAACAGAGGAATTCCGAACATCTTCAAATAAACTATTTAATGTTTTTAATAATGCGCCACTATTCCCTGATAATTCATCTATCTTGTCCTGTGCTGGTATTAGTAAGAAACTAGGTAAACGGGAGAGAACAACCCCTGGAATTCCACCAGGATTATGAAACCATTCTTCTTCGCCAGAATCATCGAGTTCGTATAGCTCATCTAAATTTTCTAAAACCTTTTTCTGCGCTTGCATTAGATTCTTTTCCTTATCAAAATCTCCCAAATGGTCTTCGACAAGTTGTGGGTCTAATCCATTCTCAATGTACTGATTTAAAGTTCTACAAGATACAAAACATTCTTTTAGTTCACGCTTAACTTGTTTCATTTCAATTTTAACATTAAGATCTTTTTCATAAGTCTTTTTATAAAATATGCAATATCCAGTTTCATCTGGACAAAGTGAAGTATCGTAATTAAAAACTCTTCCTTTAAGTCCCTGCCAATTCTTTGACTCTTCCGGGCAATCTCTAAACTCTGCAGTAAAGATTACTTTATTTGTTAATCTTATATTACTATTGTCCTCGGGATTGAGTATGCTAAAAAAATCATCATCCGATTCTATTTTTTTAACATCTTTCAAAAGATATTCCAAAGCTTTAAAAACTGTACTTTTACCAATATTATTTGCACCTATTAAAAATGTGGTTGATCCGAAAAATATTGTAATATCTTGGTGTTTTCTTAAACCCTCTATACGTAAACTATGTAGCTTCATTAAGATATTCCTCTCTTCTTTTATGTAAAATTTTGGTTTAATACCTCCATTATATAACAAATAATTGTAAATAATCTTATATTTTACAGGTGCATGATAAATTAACATAGTCCTATAAGCAATATTAGGTAAAGCAAATACATTCTTGTCAAAAACAAACAAAGACAACACATTTATGTACGTAGATTTACGACACAATTGTGTTGTCTTTGGTTAAAATTATAATCAATTAGTAGGTTTTTTTGAGTCAATACATTTATGTCATTAGTCAACTACCTCTTCTTCTGACTAATGACATATAGATATATGATATTCATGCATACCTTATATCAGATACTATCCCTAATTCATCTTTTTCAAATCCGAATTGAAAGAAAGCACTTAGCAAAGTTGATTAATCAACGATTTGAGAGTAATGTCATCTTTAATCTGAGACTTTGATAACACAGTATTCGCGTATTCCATGCTTTCTATAACATGTGAAGATAGAGTGTTTATAACAAAGAATAAAGATATTCTTTTCAATAACTCATCACCTCAAATATGACATATTATGTTAACTCTTTCTGCTAAAAGGGCTTTTAGGAGAAAGAGTTAAAGGCGTAAAAAAGTGTAATTTTGTCTCGTAAATATGATTATTAAGGCTTGCTTTTATCATCCACATAGACCCATTCTTCTGATATCACTGTATCCTTATTCGCCTCTTGGAACCTATCCATAAATGCTTCGGCATATTCTTTAGCCATTGGGTCTAAATTCTCCGTATCTCCCTCTGTAAACCGTATATTAGAAAACTCGGTTAAAGATTCAAGCTCTTTTCTGTCATCATTTTTATATGTGATTTCCCTTACATAGCCACTTCCATCTTGCTTTTCTTGTATGATGACTATTAAATTCTTTACTTCGTCGTGCTCATTTACCTTGTAAGTATCTTCTATCTCTCCTTCGTCGTCCTTTGTTATGATCCTACCGTCTGAAACATAATAATGAACATCCTCAGCTTTATTTTCCCAGTGGCCATACAAGGATTTCTTTACATTGCTGGTGTCTCTTTTGTCGCCTCCACTGCTTTTATCGTCGCTGCCACATGCAGCTAGAACAACCATCATCAATATTAAAATAAAAAACAAGGACCTTTTCATTAGAAACCTCCAATAAATATAGTTATTCTTTATTCATTCATAAAATCATACACAACTTCTCCACCTTGGGATAACGTAAGATATTTTTTATGGGCTATATACCACAATCCAATGCTATACTCTTCGTCCAAATTTAAGCTCATAACTCTAAATTCTTCTACTACCCTTTCCCATTGTTCCAGTCTTGTAGGAAGGCGATTTGTTGTTCCTAACACGACACTATTAAAACTATGAGCTGTAGGTGTGATTGCAAATGTTTTTGTTTCTTCATCATATGTGACTTCCATTTCCGTTTCCTCATCTTCATATTTTTCCTTCAAAAAGGCTAAATAATATTCAGGCGGTTTGATCTCTTCCACAACTATTTCGTTTATTAGTTCATCGGATTCATCTTTTAAGTCATCTTGCTTCGAATACTCAATTTTTTGCATATCATTTTTACTCGTTTCCTGGCTACAACCAACTAAAGTAATCATCAAACCCATCATAAAAATTACCGTTTTCCTCATTGAATCCTCCCACTGTTCATTTATTCCATCTATCCATTACATAATCGATATAAATCTGATTTGCTTCCGATTCAGATACACCGAATTTATCAGCTGCCATTTTACTAATCATGGGGTCATGTGTTTCTGGATTGTAGGCTTCTCCATAATTCGTTATACTATTGAATTCATTTTTCATGTAATTATAGATTTCTGCTTCTGATATAACAGGAGTCAAACTTTCTTCAGAGCTACTAACTTGCTCTTCTATTTCATCCCCAGTGGTAATAGTAGTCCCGTTTTTAACGAGAGTATAGTTTTCTTTTAAAAATCTATATTGGTCTACATCTGTTTTTATGAGGATATCCCTAATTTGACAGTCACTATTCCCGCAATAAATTCGACCACTTCTATCTAAGTCCATGGGATCATCAAAATCACTTTTGTAAATCCCGGTCAAATATTTAAGCTTGTTGTTGTCTGGGATGTTGTTAAAACTACCTTTTAAGAATATAACCAGGTCTATTGGATAGTCATATTCTTTGGTTTTCTCGCGATCACCAATTTCATAACTGACCTCTTCTACATATGTACCTATACTAGATGCTTCTATGACATCGGATATATCTTCTTTTATCTCTTTATTTAAAGCTTCTTCATCTGGTTTAGGTACATATAAGAATAAGTACCATAACATTATTGAAATGCTAATAATTCCAAAAGCTATTGTTTTCTTCACAATGCTACCCCTTACTTGAAAATTAGGACTTATTCACTAAATGTATTCGGCAAACGAATCAAATATCCTTTTGAAAAACAAAATAAAGTCTCTATTTCTTGGATATTCAATACCAATAAACCTGCGTGACCCGTTTTAAGTTTTTTGTCCTATTGTTCGGAGACATTTATCTCATATTAAGACTTTTTTGAGCATGGTTATTTATTCAATTAATTAATGTTGGTTATTTTTAATGATGGCTGTTTTCGTAAAGATTGTTGCTAAGGACATAAAAAAGAGACAGCTTTTTACTGTCTCAATTGTTCAACTAAAGCCCCCGTTAGTTTAAGTATATTCATTCACAAACAAAGACAATTACAATAGTAACTTTTCGTAATCACTTTTAAGTATTGCCATAATAATTTCATCTGAATATGCTTTATTGTAATATAAGGACTGACGTAAGACGCCTTCTTTTACAAATCCAACTTTTTCATACGCCCTGATTCCACGTAAATTTTGACTAAATACTTCTAACTGTAAACGATTTAAATTGAGTTGATCAAAAACAAAACTTAGAACTATATTGATTGCTTCAGTTCCAAAACCTTTTCCTGTTAATGAAGTAGAAGCCATTGATATTCTAAATCCTGCCTTTTTATTCTCCTCATCAATATCGTATATTGATAATTCCCCAATCATTTCATCACTACTTTTTAAACAAATAGCGAAATCATAACGACTAGAATCATTATTTATATTATTTATATGTGTCTTAATTTGTTGTAATGAAAAATTAAAAGTAGTCCCAGTCATATAACGTATTTCTTTATCCAGCGTACTTCCTAATATAATAGGGGCATCTGACTCGCAAAGCAGTCTTAAATAAATTCTCTCGCTCTCTAATCTCATTTAATTATTCTCCTTTATTCTCTTGTTTCAAATTGTTTAGAGTATATGTACTTACTTCGATTACATTAATCTATTAGGGCTATGATATAAAAAAGACAAATTATATAAGTTTTATACATAACATAATAAAATGGAGTATCACTAAACTGCCCCTTTACTTCAATAAGAAGTTCAACATAAAAGGCCATTAATCCTTCTTAGATCAATGACCCCGATAGCTCAATAATTCATATCATTTTTAGAGCTTTGTTTACTGCCCAAATCTGATGATCGTGAAATAATTTTTCTACTGCTTGAATTGGTTCAGCCCATATAAGAAAGTTATCCTCTTCTGTTGGTTCGCTTACTTGCAATCCCATTTCACATAAATAAAAATGACCTTCACTAAGGTAATATTTACATTCATTTGTTGAAAAGAAATATCTCTGAGCACACCCGATGAAACGTCCCAATTCTATATCCATTCCCATTTCTTCTAATGCTTCCCTTTTCATACACTCTTCGTGTGTCTCAGTATTTTCTATTCCTCCGCCAGGAAGAAAATACTTACCATCACCTGTTTCAATTATTGCGATTTTATCCTTCTGTTTATTAAACATTAGACAATAAACGGCAGGTCTTAATATATATTCTTTATCCTCTTCTTTTTGCCCAAATGTTATGACAGCCATATACAATATCCCCCAATACCAATACCAATACCTTTGTAATACCAAATCAATTATTCTTATTGAGCTAAACTGCCCCTTTTGTTCATTAACTAATTAAATAATTTGAAGGCACCAAACCCCATAGCATATCCTCCGCCAATACCCATAATCACGCCCCAAATTGTCCATTGTGAAATGTAAATGCCAAACATAAATGCCAATAACCCTAAAAATCCTACTAGCACCATTTTTTTATTCATAACAGCCCTTCCCATTATCTCGAATATTTCCCCACACAATATTGTTATCCAAATTACAACAACTCTCTTCAACTAAACTGCCCCTTTAGCAGCATAAGAAAAGACCGTCAATTTGACAGCTTTGATCTTCGGCTATCGTCAGTTAAAGTTAAAGGTTTAAAATGCTAAAAGTGATACGGTTAAATAAAAAACTGCAAATAGAAATGCTACAAACATAATTAAAGTACCTTGAGTTATAAAAAAAGTATTTATCATATTTTTCTTTTTGTTTATGGCATATTCTTTAGCGAAAGATAGATGAAATGGAATACAAATTATTGAAAAACAAAAACCAACACTCAGGCAGATTAAAACAAATTGAACGAATATGGGTACATTCGTTTCAAAAAAGAAATCTGATAACCCGAATAAGGGTATTCCATACCAAAATCCGACTGTAAGAATCAATACCATTAAAGTAATTAAAGATAAAAATATATTGTTTTTCATTGTTCGAAAATAAAACCGCATTTTGATACCCCTTTATCCCTTGGACTTAAAACTCCCATTTTCTTTATCTCGTCTATTGTAAAAATTCCACTTAGATATATTAAAATCCTTCTTCCGCTACCTGCCCCTTTACTTCCATAAGATAAGAATAGACTTATACCAGTTCTGAATCCTAAGCTATTGCTTACTTCAATTGAATAAGGTATCAACAAAAATTAATTACCCTTTAATAAAATTTAATTTTTATTTGATTTTATTAATAAATATGTTAATATTTAGTTAAATTTTATAAAGGAGGGATATTTTGGATAAAAATGAAGTGCCCAATTGGCTCTTGTCTTTGGAGAAAGAAGACATTGAGTTTATTAAGAATTTTGTTATAAATTCCGGTTCATTAAAGGAGATAGCAAAATATTACCAAGTCTCTTATCCAACCGTTAGACTTCGGTTAGATAAACTGATACAAAAAATTGAGGTTAATGACAGTATAGAAAGTGAAGAATTTATAGGTTTCATCAAGAAACTTTCAATTGATGATCGAATTAGCTTAGAGGATGCAAAATTAATCATTGATAAATATAAAAAGGAGGTGAGAATAAGTGAATGATTGGTATGTATTATTGATAGCTTTATTAGCGTTTGGTATTCAATATTTTTTATCAACTAGGATTAAATTGTATTGGGGTTCTATTTTACCGATTGTATATTTGGCGATGTTAATATATATCCAAATTTCCGGGATAATGGAATATTCGTTAATACAAATAATCCTCTTCGCAATTGTAGGTGAACTGTTTCTGATAGGATATTGGGTTACTGGCAGAAGAAGAGTAGATAATAACCGCAAAAAGGAACTAACTAAGATGAGGGCTTATGACATATAATTAGATCTGAGTCCAGGATAAATTTGGTATACCTTACTGAATAAATGCATACCTTTAAAACCCTAATAGTATGATTACTATGCTTGGATATTTAAAGATATAAAATAGAAGAGAAGAACAAGTTGATTATTTACTGATACCTCTTGTTCTTCTTGCACTAACCTGCCCCGTTACTCCAATAAGGAATTCAACACTAAAAGGCATTAATCCTTCTTAGATCAATGCCCCCTTTAGCTCAATAAGGAAAACACCTTATTTTTAGACCTGAACGTTAGTTCTTTTAAGAGTTCCAATATCTATCCATCAAAGATATTGACCAATTTGGTTGTTTCACTTCACCTTTTGGCAAAAACTCTTTCATTACTGGTTTGATATCAATTATAGGAGTTCCATCTATTGCATCTAATCCTTTTACAATCAATTTATTATTGTTTCTTTCTAAAAGTTCTACAATAGTAACTCCTAACTTATTAGGTCTATTTTTACCCCTTTGTGCAAAAATACCAACTTTAGGATACTCTTTATTATTTCTTGGATGTCTTGCTTCAAATTGAATATTATCATCTGCAACCTTATCAAAGAAAAAAATGATTTCTAAATGAGAGAATTCATTAATACCTTCTAAAGAAGATTCACTCATATTGTCTGCTAACTCAATAGTTGAAATAACTGAACCCCAATTATCGTCTTCAATAGCTTTACGATTATTATTCACTTTCGCTATTGGAACAATAGAAATTTGCAAAGTTACTCCTCCCTACAACTCCTTTTTAAATCCTTGAAGTAGATATTTCTATATGGTTTCAAAAATATCCTTCTGCCACTAACCTGCCCTTAGCTGTATAACAGTAAACGTGATAACTCAGCTCCTTAATTATATAGTAATGGCAGTTAACGGGCATTTTCAAAGACCAACCATTTAATGCCTCCTATTAAATAACATTCTAAATCCTATACCAATTTTTAGGGTTCCATCAATCAATGCAACTACTAAAAAGGGAATGTTGACTATAAGGATGCCTAACAATCCATTGATAATTGTTAACACACCTAAAACAATCATCAGTTTCCCTTGGGAAAAATAAAAACCAAAAAAATGTATACCAATAACAATTAAAATGGATAACCAAAGTAGTCTTAAATTATCAAAACCAATAAAAAGTCCACAAATGGTACACAAAATAATAGTAACTATTATCGTGATATTATCCATTTTATCTTGAAACTTCGAGTTATTACCGTATGCGAGTTTTCGATTTAAGTACGGCAGTACAAATATTAAAACATATCCTAGTGAATAACCAACTCCTAAGATAAAAGGTTGTATTAAAAGTTCGCCACCACTAATTGCTGAAACTATTATAATTACACCAATGTAAACTAACCATACTCCGCAAGTTCTTTGTGTGTTATACTCCCTATTCTCCATATTTCTCCTTCCTTTATTTTAGTATCTTATAGTAAATATTCTCTATCTTTATGTAACATTCCTTCTTTCACTAACCTGCCCCGTTAGTAGCATAAAAAAGACCGTCAATTTGACAGCCTTGATTTCAGTTATCGCCTTAGCTTAATTCAACCTTCATCATTTAGATGCTGGAATTGGTACTAGCGAAACTAATTTTAATATCCCAAACGAAATACCAAAGATAATAAATAATTCAATAAATTGGTAAAACCAACCTTCAACAGTTGTTTGTACAGTTGCATTTACTACAAGTAATGTGATAACTAATGCTGTCGCAGACATAAATAGATTATTTTTGAGAAAAGACAAGATATCCCCTCTTTCTTAAATATTTCCTGGGAGTAGTTGATGAATTTGGTTATTTTTGTTTTTATTGTAACATTTTATAAAAATTAATTAAATCCTTTGTAGAGCTAACCTGCCCCGTTTCTAAAATAAGAAGTTCAACACAAAAAGGCATTAATCCTTCTTTTTGGATCAATGCCCAGTTTGTTTAAGTACAACCTTTCACTTGCTATTTCCACATTTCATCTAATTTATCAGCATAGAAATTAATTGCTTTTTTATAACTCAGTATTTCAGAGTCTGTTGTGGTATCTATCAAGCATTTTAGTAAAAACTCCATAGCTTTTTTATGCTCGCTTAAATTATATAAGGTCATTGAATAAAACACTTGTATTGCTCTATTAGTCGGGAATAATTCTATTCCTTCTAAAAAGACCTTTTCTGATTTTTCATATTCCCCTAAAGTTCTATATGTACTTCCAAGTCCCAATATTGCTCCTTCTAAATCTTTACCTGATAACCCTTGCTTAATAGCCTTTTCATAGAAAGGAACTGCTTTTGACTCTTCTCCTAAAACATCAAAGCTCCAAGCACATTGGTAGTTAATAAACGCATTATCAGGATGTTCCTCTACCATTTTTAGTAGTATGTGATTTGATTCTTTCTTCTTATCCTCTTTTCGTAATTCAAGTGCTTTTACCAATTGTTCTTCATTCAATATTAATAAACTCCTTTTCAAAATGTATTTGATAACAAGTTCATCACATCACTTTGAAAATCCTTCTTCAACTAAACCAGCTAATAGGTTGTCAATATCTCTCTGTATATTTCATTTTTTTATATGCTATACTGTTTTTGG
>NZ_JBZAJD010000007.1:0-178837 GCF_058216035.1 Pradoshia sp. Z4_20 | reverse complement strand
AATCGATTCCTGGTATCGGTGAAAAGATTGCGGCAACAATCATTTCAGAGATTGGGGAAATTGATCGGTTTAATCACGCTAAGAAGCTAGTGGCCTTCGCTGGAGTCGATCCTAGTGTCCATTCATCTGGAAAGTTTACTGCGAACATAAATCGCATAACCAAACGAGGTTCCAGTAGGCTAAGGCATAGCTTATATTTAGCTGTTTTATGTGGAATAAGAAGCTCTAGAAATAAAAAGCTCAAAGAGTTCTATGATAGAAAACGTTCAGAAGGAAAACCTTCGAAAGTTGCCATTGTAGCTTGTATCAATAAGCTGCTTCATTGGATTTATGCTTTATTGAAAAAGAACCAGAATTTCCTAGATATAGCTTAGGAAATGATATTTATCCAACATAAGAAAAACCTTCCAAAATGAAACTGGAGGGTTATTTGGCATACCCAAAAACAGTATAGCATATAAAAAAATGAAATATACAGAGAGATATTGACAACCTATTAGCTGGTTTAGTTGAAGATCGATATTAAACTTATGTTCAACAATCGGTCCATATTGTCAAGTAAATATTTACTTGTATAGTATTACATCAGGTGAAACCGTATCATAAGTAAGTGTGGAATTATAAAATATCTACCTGAGATGCTGTTTAGTCAGCATTTTAGGTTGTTATTTTAATTAGGATATGTTAAATTTCAACGTTGAAAAATGAGAGAAGATTTTAAATGGTAATTAGTAGTAGATTTAATTTTCTATTAAAGAATTATGGATAGCCGTAAAGGAGTCAATCACTCTTTTTCTTAACATTCAATTTTAACAGAGCTAAGGTCTTAAAAATTTTACGGTTTGTTAGAATGTGAGGGTTATCATTCACATCTACTTTCATTTTACATTTTGCTACGAATTATAACATTAACGTTACGCTCCGTTGGTAGATTATCGATTAAAATCGTGTTTATAATTAACTAAGAAAGGATGAAAAGTATGATTAATTTGAATTTATGCTCGTTGAGAAAACGTCATAATCTAACGCAGGAGCAACTAGCCCTAGAATTAAATGTTTCACGTCAAGTAATTGCAAAATGGGAAAAAGGTGAATCGACACCGGATTTACACCATAGTATGAACATTGCCAATTTATTTGGAGTAACCTTAGATGCATTAGTAAACCATAACTCAGAAGAAATGGGTGTAGATATTCCACCTAAAGGTCAGCACTTTTTTGGAACAGCAACAGTAGGGGAACGTGGCCAAATTGTCATTCCGAAAAAAGCACGTGAAATTTTTCGAATTAACCCAGGTGATTCAATCGTTATTATAGGGGATGAGGAACGTGGGTTAGCGTTAGCACCTGAAAAAATGATTAAACGGTTTTTAAATATGATGAAACCTCAGTAAAAAGGAGGAAAAAATGAATGAATGCAGCAATTGAAATTCAAGGTTTATCAAAACACTTTAAAAAAAAAGTTGCCGTTTCTCCAATGAAACTTACAATTAACAAAGGTGAACTATTTGGACTGCTTGGAGTTAATGGTGCTGGTAAAACGACCGTTATCAATATGTTAACTGGCCTTGCCAAACCAACTTCAGGAGATGCGCTTGTACTTGGGCATTCGCTTAGTAAAGAGTTGCCAAGTATCCGGGGATTACTCGCTGTGTCACCTCAGGAAACGTCCATTGCACCAAATTTATCTGTGCGCGAAAATTTATTATTAATGGCACGCATTCACGGCTTTTCGAAGGAGAAGTCCATTGAAAAAACAGATGCTTTAATTAGCCAGTTTTCACTACAGCCTTACGAACATCAACGTGGTAAAAAATTATCCGGTGGTTGGCAACGAAAGTTAAGTATTGCCATGGCTCTCATTGCAGATCCTAAAATTTTATTTTTAGACGAACCAACATTAGGGTTAGATATTATTAGCCGTCGGGAATTATGGGCAATGATTAATAAACTGAGAGAGACAACGACAATTGTACTTACGACGCACTATTTAGAAGAAGCAGAAAACTTGTGTGATCGTATTTGTATTATGAAGGATGGAGAAATAAAGGCACTAGGTACAGTAGACGAACTCCTTACAACAGCAAGTAAAGAAAACTTTGAGGATGCATTTGTGCATTTCGTAGCAGGAGGCGAATTATAATGAGGGCATTGGCATTTGCTGGACGTTGTACGAAAGAAATTGTACGTGACCCGATTTCATTATTTTTTGGTATAGTCTTTCCAATCATTTTACTTATGATTTTAACTGCGATTAATCGCAATGTTCCAGAAGCACTTTTTAATATTGAACATTTGACACCTGGCATCGCAGTATTTAGCCTTTCTTTCATTGCTTTCTTTGCAGCACAAACGTTAGGAAAAGACCGTTCTACTTCTTATTTAATAAGATTGCTAACTACTCCTATGAAAGCAAGTGATTTTATTATTGGATATACGCTTCCTTTAGGGATATTTGCTGTGCTTCAAAGTATTACTTGTTTTATAACCGCTTACTTTTTAGGTTTGGAGCTATCTTTCAACCATGTATTTGCATTTATTGCCTTACTCATTACATCTACTATTTTCATAGGAATCGGACTGTTATGTGGCTCCTTATTTAACGAAAAGGCAGCAGTAGGCTTATGCGGAGCTTTATTAACTAACTTAACAGCATTTTTATCTGGCGCATGGTTAGATTTATCGTTAGTTGGGGGAGCTTTTGAAAAAGTCGCTTATGCCCTGCCATTCGTCCACGCTGTTGATTTAGTTCGAGCAATTGTGGCAGAAGACTTTAGCGCAATGTTTCCCCATTTATATGTTGTGGTAGTTTATGCAGCTGTCCTTTTTAGTCTTTCGATTTTTATTTTCAAATATAAAATTCAGCAAAATTAATAGTTAATCAAACTTACGTTACTTAAACGTAGGTTTTTTTATTAAAATTAACAGCTCTGTTAAAAGTTGATTATTGAAATAGAAAGCGCTAGCCTCCGTTACGGTGCTGAAAATAAAAAAACTTTCTTAGACAAATTAGAAAATGAGCTTCAAGCTAATAAAAGCTGATTGTTATTCAATTAAAAGGCGCGATTGTTGAATAAGATTGCTTCTCTTTTCCTTATTGAACTAACGAGGCTTTGATCCAAGGAGGATTAATGCTCTTTTTTGAAAAGGGGCAGGGTAGTTGAACAAAGAGGATTGAGAGGAAAGGGAGTTATAAAAGATGGACTTATTATTCTGGATAACTATTGGTTTCATAATAACGGGATTTGTTATTCTCATGAAAAAAGGTATGGAAAGTAAGGTAGCTTTTATAAAAGCCAATATAGAAGACGAGGAAAATTCATCAAAAGCCAAATCCGTAATTTTGTGGATATGGAGTACCGTTGCTTGGGGCATAGTGAGTATGTCTCTTGCGGTTTGGTGTTTTAAGAATTACTTTGGATAACTATTAGTTTCAAATGTATTTAAACTATCGGGGGCATTACTCATATCAAGGGCTGTGATCAGCTCTTTTTTCTTATGCTACTAAAGGGGCAGGTTAGTTGAATAAGAAATATAATATATAAACCTTTTTAAAAAAAGTGAGTAATTACTCACTTTTTTTATTGAAAACCAGTTAACTTGGAATTATAATCAACCTAAGTGAGTAAACGCTCACTTTTGAAAGGAGGATTACATAATGAATGAAACTAATACTATTCAAATACAAGCAGTAACGAAAAGTTTCGGCAAAAAAGTGGTATTAAAAGATATCAACTTAGATATTAAACAAGGTAGTATCTATGGTTTTATAGGGCCTTCAGGAGCAGGAAAAACAACCTTGATAAAGTTGATTGTTGGAATGGATTTTCCTGATGAAGGTTACGTCCATTTATTAGGTGAAAAAATGCCTAATTTAAACATCTTGCAAAAAATTGGCTATATGGCACAATCAGATGCCTTATATGAAGCACTTACTGGTAAAGAAAATCTTATGTTTTTCGCATCGCTCTTTAAATTAAACAAAACTGAAAAACAGAAACGGATTACCTATGCAGCACAATTAGTTAACTTGACCGCAGACCTTAATAAAAGAGTGTCAGCGTACTCAGGAGGTATGAAACGTCGATTATCTCTTGCAATCGCTTTAATTCAAAATCCCCAAGTTTTGATATTAGACGAACCTACTGTGGGAATAGACCCTGAATTAAGATTAAGTATTTGGAATGAGCTGTTAAGATTGAAAAACGAGGAAGGCAAAACGATTATTGTAACGACTCACGTAATGGATGAAGCCGAAAAATGTGATTATATCGCAATGGTTAGAGATGGTTCATTCATAGCATCTGGAACACCTCGCCAATTGAAAGAACAATATAATGTCAATAGTTTAGATGAGGTATTTTTGGATGCTGGGAGGAAAGTACAATGAGAACAGTAGCACTTATTAAGAGGATTTTATTGCAAATACTTAGAGATAAGCGTACATTGGCTCTTCTCTTTGTTGCTCCATTATTAGTATTAACACTAATGAACCTAGTCTTTAATGGAAATACCGTTGATCCTGTTTTAGGAGTTGCTAATGGGAATCAGCAAATCATCGAAAAATTAGAAGACGCAGATATTGTAGTAAAAGAATATAACAAAGTTTCTAATGTTAAGGATATGATACTTGATAAAGATTTAGATGGTTTTTTACAAGTGGAAGGCGATCAAACAACCTTAACTTTACTGAATGATGATCCGACAATAGCAAAAAGCTTAGAAATGAAAGTAAAGCAAATTGATACTCAAGCAAAGCAATTAAAATTGATGGGGACTAACGCAATACAGAGTGAATTGCTCTCACAAGATTCCTTGAACACAAATTATGTTTATGGCAGCAGTGAAACAGAGCTTTTTGATACCTTTAGTCCTATTTTAGTCGGGTTCTTTGTCTTCTTCTTCGTCTTCTTAATCTCTGGCATAGGCTTATTAAACGAAAGAACAACTGGCACGTTGGAACGACTATTAGCAACCCCTATTAAAAGAGGAGAGATTGTCGCAGGATACCTTGTTGGCTATGGTTTACTGGCATTGATACAGACAGTTATAATCGTTTTGTTTGCGATAAATGTATTGGATATGGTTTTAGTTGGTTCCATTTGGACTGTTATGTTAATCAATGTCATCATCGCCCTTGTAGCCTTGTCACTTGGAATATTATTATCTTCTTTCGCAAGTTCCGAGTTTCAGATGATTCAGTTCATACCAATTATTATTGTGCCACAAATATTCTTCTCAGGTATTTTCTCCATTGAGGGAATGGCGGATTGGCTACAAGTATTCGCAAACTTTATGCCGTTGTATTATGCAGCAGATGCATTAAAAGGAGTAATGTACGAGGGCTTAAGTTTATCTGAAATTAGTAGTAATCTATATATTCTATTGGCTTTTGCAGCAGTATTTATCGTTTTAAATTTGTTTGCTTTGAAAAAGTATCGTAAGCTATAATACGGAAGCGATACAGCTTTACGCAAAGATGGTGATTTAAATGGTTAATAATAATCTACTGGATGAAATGGCTAAAATACTTGAAAAATCCAATAAACAAACGGTTAAGCAAAAGAAAATTATTGAGGTTGCTATCACTTCTTTTGCGGAAAAAGGATATTCAAATACATCAACATCTGAAATAGCTAAAAAAGCAGGCGTAGCAGAAGGAACAATTTTCAAACATTATGGAACAAAGGAAAATTTATTGTTATCTATAATGGTTCCTTTTCTAAAAGATTTTTTTCCTACGATGGCAGATGAACTCATTGGGGAATTAATGAATGATAAGCGTTCTTTTGAGGAATTCTTAAGAGTTCTTTTAACAAATCGTAGTGCTTTTCTTGCGGAAAATAGAGAAATATTTCAGGTGTTCATTAAGGAAATATTTTATAAAGAGGAACTTAGAAACGAATTCCTTCCCTTTGTTTTAGAAGTTGGATCCAATCACTTAATAAAAGTGATTGAAGCGTTTAAACAACGGGGCGAAATTAGAGATATACCGAATGAAATAATTTTAAAAATGCTAAGCACTGTAATAGGTGGATTATTTATTTCTAATTTTGCATTGTTAAATAAACATTCCGTGAGCGAAAATGAAATTGAGGAAGCTATATTTTTTATACTGAATGGGCTTGGACAATCTCCTCAATAGAGGGATTTTTCTTTGAAGATTATGGATAACAATAGACTTAAATAAAACCATCTCTTTTCATTTAAAGGCAGCTATAATTTAGTTGCCTTTCCTTTTTATATAGAAAAATGATGGAATTATGCCAATTCACATAATAAATATTGTGAATGTTTGTACTTAAACTAATGGGGGCATTGATCCAAGAAGAAGGATTAATGCCCTTTTCTGTTGAACTCCTTATTGTAGAAACGGGGCAGGTTAGTGAATAAGCAAAATTTTATACTGTTTTCTATAATCGCATTTAATGGCATAAACTTTAAAAGAAATTAAATTTTATTTCAGAGGTGAAGATAAATGAATACAGGTAGGTGGTTTTGGATTTTTTTTATATAATGATGATGACAGTATTTGGTTTTTTAGCATTTGACGATATAGCCTCAGTGTTAGTTTTTGGGTTTAGTGTGGGTGGTATTTTCGGTTGGGCAGTTACCACTAAAAAAGGATAGTTTGATTGTTTATACAAAATGGCTTGTAAACTATTTTGTCGATCAGGGGGTAATATGGTGAGTGAAATAGATAAACGCAACAGATTAAGGGAAGAGCCATTCAATTACCAAATAACGAAAAAAGGGTCAGTGATCATCTATTACGAAGGTAAGCAAATCAAAATTGTAAAGGATGGGAAGGCTGCGCAACTTATAGAAAAATTAAATGCAGCAGAAAATATAATGGAAGTACAGCTTTTATTAGCTAAAATTACAGGGAACTTTAAACACGGCAATGAAAAAACCGGTAAAAATAAATAAACAAATTCACTCCTCAGACATTTGGCTATGAAAGACACTGCTAGAAATTTATAAATAAGGATCTATTATATTTCAATGTTGATTATACAAAGACAGGACGGAAGTGAAAGATGGGCGATTCCTGCGGGAGCAGCGGGACAGTTTAGATCCCAAGTTATTAAGCTACGGAGGCTTTCGTTGAATAACTGAGACAGTAAAAAACTTTTTTATGTCCTTAGCAACAATCTTTACGAAAACAGCCTTTCCAATTAAATAAAATGGCCATTCGTAAAGGCTATTATCAAAAGTGGTAATTTTGGGGCTCTGTTATTGTATTTGGTGTATAGTGGTTTATCAGATAACGAGTGCATTAATCTAAGAAGGATTAATGCCCTTTTCTGTTGAACTCCTTATTGTAGAAACGGGGCAGGATAGCAGAAGAAGGAACTGGATTATTGTGGTAACATAATCTTAATAGTAGGCCATTATTATGAGTTTACCAGAATCATTTTTAAAAGTTTTTTTATTATCGTACTAGCGAGACAGATTGCTTTAGAAATACCTCAATACCCATTAAATTAAAAAGTGGAGTGTAACTAATGTTGTTTTTACGTAGAATTACTTTTTTACGAGAAGAAGTACCTGATTTAAATACGTACCCATTCACTTTGCCTGCAATTAGAGGAATGAATACATTGGACTTAAAATGTGAAGTAACATTTTTTGTAGGGGAGAATGGTTCAGGAAAATCTACTTTGCTTGAAGCAATTGCTTACAAATGTGGGTTTAATACAGCAGGCGGAGGAATAAACAATATATACGATGTAGATTCATCCCACGCTGCTTTGGGAAAATACATTCGTTTGTCTTGGTTGCCAAAAATCAATCAAGGTTTCTTTTTAAGGGCTGAAAGTTTTTATCATTTTGCGTCTCATCTGGATCAACTAGCCAAGGAAGACCCGACTATTTATCAAGCATATGGAGGTAAATCATTACACCACCAGTCTCACGGAGAATCTTTTTTATCGCTATTTTTAAACCGTTTTTCGGGTAAGGGTATTTATATATTGGATGAACCCGAGGCAGCATTATCACCAGCTCGCCTATTAGCATTTATGAGAGTTATTTATCAATTGGTGAGTAGCGGAAACGCTCAATTTATCATCGCCACACATTCGCCTATTCTTCTGGGGTATCCAAACGCACACATCTTTAGTTTTGATTCCAATGTAATCGAAAGTGTCAGATATGAAGACACAGAACATTATCAAATAACAAAGGGTTTTTTAGATAGAAAGGAAAGGTACTTAGAAGAGTTATTTTTAAATGACGAGGATTAATAAAAATATAGCTTACTCCGCTAACAAAGACATTGGTCCAAGAAGGATTAATGCCTTTTTATGTTGAATTTCTTATGGAAGTAACGGGCAGTTTAGCTCAAAAGAGATGGATGTAAAATAGTGGAAATAAGGGGTGTAGATAAGTATGATTGGCTCTCCTGAAATTAATAAAGTAATTCGAAAATCACTGTCCCCTATATTAAAAGAAAATGGCTTCAATAAGGTGAATACAAGGAATAACTGGCGTTGGATTGATCAATGCATTTGGGTGTTGAAAATCGGGGCTGTTGGTAACTATTTTTCTGAGGTTACTGGTTGGCCCCCTATGTCTATTCACGTAGAACTTGGTATATATTATGTCTTTATACCAAGGATAGAGGAAATAAAAAAAGGTACGAACGGTGAATTGCTTCCTAAAGAGTACCAATGTCATCTTCGAGAAGAGCTAAATTGTAATCTTAACCAATCCAACTACACTCGTCATTTAGATAACCCAGCTG
This sequence comes from Pradoshia sp. Z4_20, assembly GCF_058216035.1. Lineage (NCBI taxonomy): Bacteria > Bacillati > Bacillota > Bacilli > Caryophanales > Bacillaceae > Pradoshia > Pradoshia sp. Z4_20. The sequence continues at coordinate 170,088 of NZ_JBZAJD010000007.1, read as the reverse complement.
ATAGAACTCGAACTGACATTTGGTGGGTTGAGCTAGATGGGTCTAATGTTGATGAGGTAATAAAAGATATCGGTAAATCTTTTAAGAGCAAGTATACCAACTTTCTTTCTGAAGGGGCCTGTTTTCATATCTCGAATAAATATTAGACAAAAGCAACAATCCTTACGAAAACAGGTAAAGATGTTGATAAACCAACCAACATCCCTTGTGTTGCCACATACACTCCACACACGTGGAAAGTGTAGCAAAATTAGTATTGAAATAAGGCAGTTGCCCTTTGGCGCTGCTTTTTTCTTTTCCCTGTAATTAGATTTAAGTACTGTACTTTTTCAATATATAGCAGTAGAAAATTTTCTTAATGATTTCAATCGGTAATACTATTTAAAAAAATTTGGTAGTCGTATCCTCATAATTCTTTCGCCTTTCAAGTCCAATACAGACCCATAAAAGCAAGCTATATTTTTCTATGTATTTATATCTACTCTCATTCTTAGCTCCCCTTTGCTGATTTCTATTCGGGAATATTTCCGTTTTCCTTGCTCTAAAGAAAACGTTCCCTTTGGGTTTAAAGCAAACTGCTAATAGAGAAGTGAAAAAGGAGGGTATCAAAAAGAGCGAAACCACAGATGTGATTTCGCTTACTCCTTAACTATATCGCTTAATTCCATTGACCCGCTTTTTCTAATTTTTCTTTACCTTTGAACGCAATGATGATTAACAAGACACTTAACAGAATCATCCCTGCAACAGCATATAACACGTATAGATAGCTGCCCGTTGCATCAAATACAAACCCATAAGCAGGGAGCGCCGTAATACCTGCTAATGCTAATCCTAATGCTGCCGTTCCATAAATGGCGCCATATTCTTTCGTGCCGAAGATAGAAGTAGTCAATAACGGTCCTAGCGTTCCAACTGATGAAGAAACAAATCCAAATAATCCGATTGCCACTGAAAATACCATTGGATTGTCTGGTATGAAGATCAATAAGAAAACGGAAATCAATCCGACGAACATGGAGAAAAAGGTGGTTTTCTTTGCACCCATTTTATCGGTCAAGAAACCGAACACCAATGATCCAACTAAAACACCAAACATGAACACACCCATGACATTTCCGGCAAACTGGACATCATACCCAATGCTTTGTGCGTAAGGGGCAATAAATTGAGCAAAACTTGCAACCGCGGTAATTAAGAATAAAAAGAATAATAGAGCATAAAAGGCCAATGACTTTTTCGCCACTGCGGCTGTGACACCTTTGTTTTCTACCGTTTGTGCATCTTGTTTCGAATCGTTAGCTTCTACCTTGTCTAAGCCATAAGGTAATAGACCTTTTTGTAGTGGTGACATACGAATGAACAGTAAAACCACTGGTATTACAATGACAATCGCCGCAATCCCAACAATGATGTAAGAAGTTCTCCAACCTTGTGAGGCAATTAACGTTCCTACATTCGGTTGAATGATCGCCCCAAACATACCGCTCGCTGCCATCATAATACCAAGGGCTAGTCCGTTTCGTTTTTTAAACCATTGGTTTATAAGAACGGGACCTGCCAATTGTGTCACAAGAACACTACCGACAGACAGCGGAATCGCTAATAAATACCAGCCCCATACCGAATTCATCATTCCAAATAACGCAAATGCACCACCTTGTAACAGAATGGATACAATCAAGACCATACGAATATCGTATTTACCCATTATCTTTCCGGCAAACGGCAAGAATACCATCATCGCAATGGAAGAGACACTCAAGTATAGGGTAAGTTGTCCCATACCAACGCCTAAATCTTCTGACACAGGTGTTAAAAATAAACTAGCAGCATTATTTATGCCACCACGTGCAACACCCATCATAATGGCTAACCCAAACAATACCCACCAAGCAAAATGAATTTTTTTCTTTTTCTGTTGCATGTTCTACCCCTCCTGTCCCTGTATAATTTTTTCTTTCCATAACCCTTTGCTTTCGCAAAAAAATATATCAGTATGTTCTATATTTATTTTACCTTATAAAAAAGGAGAGTTACAATTTTGACCTTCCTCTTTTTTATATACTCACATAATACCTTTATCGAAGCTTAGTAGGATTAACACCTGTTTTTAATATAGCTAATGAAAAGTTCAAAGATTTTACTCAGTATATTGTTGAATCGGCTATATCAATAAGATCAATAGAAAGTAAGATTGGCAATTTAAAGGTGAAGCAACATAAGAGACATTTGGGACTTGCAAATAATTTGGCTGTTAGAAGCCAACTTACGCTTTCTATATATTCTTTTAGGTTATTTAAAAACATCACCAACATCCCATGTGTTGTCAATTACACTCCACACACGTGGAAAGTGTAGCGAAGCTTATATTAAAATAAGGAAGTCAGCCCTTTTTTGATCTGACCCAAGAAAGTTAGAAATAAATAGTCATGCTGCTTTGAGGACCTGAGTCCGTTATTCAACCGGGTTTAGGTCTTTTAATTTTGCCTTCATTCGTTTGTGATTGTAATAATGTGCCATCCAAACTTATGAAAAAGTGGCTATAAACTATTCGATTGGTAAATTCGAAACGAAGGGATATGAATGGACATATAAAGCGGAGAGTAACTGTGTTTTAGCAAAAAGGAAAGCCGGTGAAGTGTTTACGATAAGTAAAATTTCACCGGCTTTTTTGCATGCGAAAACGTGAAAAGAAAGGCCTTGCTATATATAATATTTGAAATTGAAGTGAAGAGAGGGGTGAAATGAGATTAACTTTACGATTTGTCAGTAAATTCGAGGGCAATTACTATGAAAATTGCGGTACATGGAATTTATGGCTAACAGGGATCGGAAGCGAACGTTTTATTTATGCCCTCATAGCATTTTCAGCTCTTTTATCTGGTTATCCATTGTGTGGCCTAATGAACATGGTAAAGTCGCTTGAGCCTTGATGCATGCAAGTTCTGGGAATCTAATTGAAAATGCCCAAACAAGTCTGCATAGTTGACTACTTGGGCATTTTTACCTATGGAAAATCATTTGAACGAGAGCAAACGCAAAGAAATCCATTAGGTCCATCTGAAAATTCCACTAAGCCTTTGTATTGAATTTCATATGTTTAATACCAAGGAAATTTTGGAGATTTAAGGCTAAGCCTCCTAGAAGAGTAGCTCGTTCATTAAGTTTGCTGTTTCGAACAATTATACATTTAGAAAAAGTGCTATATAGATTATTTTTTAACATTGTCATCATTTCAGGAATTTCGCGGTAAAGAGAACTATTTAAAACGATAACCTCAGGGTCGTAATGGGCAATCATATTATTTATACCGAAACTTAAATAGCGTGTATTCTCCTTGACGACTTTTTTGGCATCAGTATCCCCATTGTTATAGTATTCTCTTAAAATAATTGCATTGACATAATCCATATCTTTTAATTGTGCAAAATATTCAAAGGAAGCTTTATTTGAGGCATAGGCTTCTAAACACCCGAGATTCCCGCATTTGCACTTCTTACCGCCAGCAGAGATAATTTGGTGGCCAATCTCTCCAGCGAACCCATGCGAACCAGTTTGTATAATTCCGTCTCGGACGATACCGGCACCTATACCTCCATGAATATTAATACTGATTAAACTAGAGGATTCAGATGTAAAAGTATACTCACCTAGCGCTGATAAGTTAGCTTCGTTTTCTAGAAATATAGGGTAATCAATTAGGCTTTCAGTTATTTCACGGAATCGAATCTTATCTAAATTGTAATGTGGAGTAAAAATAATATTTCCATTAAAAACAGGTCCATGAACAGCGATTACTACACCAATAATATCGTAGAGCGATTTAGGCTTTATCTTATCAAAAGAAGAGAATATCTCAGAAAAATAAGATCTGACGGTGTCTTCATTTAAGGTAATTGGTTTCTTCTCAATGTAGGAAATTTCTTCACCATCAAGATAAGTTAATAAGGCGCGAATGTAATTATATCCAACATCAATAGAGATAGAGAGACCGGATTTTCCATTGTATTGTAGCTTGATGGGTTTACGTCCGCCTAAATTACTGCTTTGACCACTGCCTGTTTCAGTGACTAAATTGTCATCCAGTAATTTCTTAACGATGCTAGAGACAGTAGCTTTAGTTAAACCAGTTATGGTAGCCAGTTCAGCTCGTGACACACCTAGATTATTAATAATCGTCTCCAGACAAAGGGATTCATTTTGAGTACGTATAATATAATGAGAGTTTTCCATATCATAAACACCTCCTTTGTTAATTTATTTATTAAACATACTAACTAATATACTAATAGATTTTTCATAAATTTACTAGTCATTTGTTGGAAAAGTAGTAATTTACTAGTCATTTGTTGGAAAAGTAGTAATTTAGTATAAATTTATTATAGTGCAAAAATTACTTGACTACTAAAATGAAAGCGACTACAATCAAGTTAGTAAAACATATAAACAAACTAACTTGCTTAGTTTGGGAGGAGGATTTCAGATGACTTATTTTCCGAATGTAGGAAAAATCAAGTATGAGGGAAAAAACTCAGATAACCCGTTTGCTTTCCGTTATTACAATCCAGAAGAGGTTGTGGCCGGCAAAACAATGAAAGAACATTTGAGATTTGCGGTCGCATACTGGCATACAATGACACAAGATGGTAGTGATCCATTTGGTTTGCCTACAAATCAACGAACTTGGTTTGGTGAAACAGCAATGGATACAGCTAGAAACCGTGTGGTCGCTTTCTTTGAAATTTTAGAGAAACTAGGCGTTGAATATTTTTGCTTCCATGATGTGGATATTGCGCCGGAAGGTAATTCTTTAGAAGAGTTCTATAGAAATCTAGATGAAATTACTGATTTGATAAAAGAACAAATGGATAGAACTGGAATCAAATTACTGTGGAATACCGCAAATATGTTTAGTCATCCAAGATATGTAAATGGAGCAGCTTCTACTAATAATGCAGATGTATTTGCTTATGCAGCGGCACAAGTCAAAAAAGGGCTTGATATTTCCAAAAAGTTGAACGGCGAAAATTATGTGTTCTGGGGCGGCCGTGAAGGCTATGAAACACTATTGAATACAGACATGGCTCTTGAACAAGATAATATTGCGCGTTTATTCAAGATGGCTGTAGCTTATGGAGAAAAGATTAATCATAAACCACAATTTTTGATTGAACCTAAACCAAAAGAGCCATCTAAACACCAATATGATTTTGATGCTGCTACCGCATTACAGTTTATCCAAAAATATGATCTTACTGGTGAATTTAAGCTGAACCTTGAAGCAAACCATGCTACACTTGCTGGCCACACATTTGAACATGAGATTGAAGTTGCACGCATAAATAATGCCTTAGGATCTCTCGATGCGAACCAAGGTGATGTTCTGCTAGGTTGGGACACAGACGAATTCCCAACAAATGTTTATGATGTTACGATGGCCATGTATGGTGTACTAGAAAATGGAGGAATTGCACCAGGTGGTATTAACTTTGACTCTAAAGTGCGTCGTTCCAGCTTTGAAATGGAAGATTTGTTCTTAGCCCATATTGCCGGTATGGACACATTTGCTAGAGGACTAAAAGCAGCGGCTAAATTAAAAGAAGATCGCTTCTTTGATAGTTTGAAAGAAAAACGCTATGCCTCTTTCTATGAAGGAATTGGAGCTTCCATTGTTAATGGCAAGGAAGACTTAGAAAGCCTGACAGAATACGCATTAAAATTAGATGACATCAAATTGGAATCCAGTCATATTGAATACGTGAAATCTCGCTTAAATGACTATCTATACTAAAAAGGATTTACATCTCCAGTCACAGTGTATAAGCTACTTAATCTTTTAAACCTATTATATAGTATTGATTTAACAGGGTACCGTCTTTATGGAATAGCGTATAAAGAACTTAAGAATGGAGTTTATCATGAAAATTACAAATCCTATTTTAAAAGGCTTTAATGCAGACCCTTCTATTATTCGCGTAGAAGATACCTATTATATTGCGACTTCTACTTTTGAGTGGTTTCCAGGTGTAAGGATTCATGAATCAAAGGATTTGATTCATTGGCAATTAGTTTCGCATCCATTATCAACTACTGAATTGCTGGATATGAAAGGAAATGCGGATTCTGGGGGAATATGGGCGCCGGATCTATCTTACGCTGACGGGAAATTTTGGTTAGTTTATACTGATGTGAAAGTGGTAAACGGTGCGTTTAAGGATTGTACAAACTATCTGACCACCTCAGAAAATATCCATGGCCCTTGGAGTAAACCAATCAAATTAAATGGAGTAGGCTTTGATGCTTCCCTTTTTCATGATGATGACGGGCGGAAATATCTGCTGCAAATGGAATGGGATCATCGAGAATACCATCATCCATTTAATGGTATTAAGTGCACGGAGTATTCTGTGCAGGATGAACGCTTACTTCCAGAAACCGCAAAGATTATATGGAAGGGTACGGATGTAAAACTGGTTGAAGGTCCACATCTGTATAAATTATTCGGAAAGTACTATCTTTTCTGTGCCGAAGGCGGAACAACTTATACACACCAAGAAGTTGTAGCTAGATCTTCTTCGATTTATGGTGAATATGAAAGTCAACCAGATACGTTCCTGACCGCTTTTAATCATCCTGATCATCCTTTGCAAAAATGTGGGCATGGGTCTTTAGTGGATACACCGGATGGAGAATGGTATTTCGCCCATTTAACGGGACGTCCATGGCACCATTCTTACGAATCTAGCCATGATCCTCGTGGCTGGTGTACGTTAGGAAGAGAAACTGCGATTCAAAAAGTTGAATGGTCGAAAGATTTATGGCCAATGATTGTTGGTGGAAAACAAGGATGCGTTGAAGTGGAACCGCCTAAAAATGTGGTGCCAAATAGTTATCCTTCTAACTATTTGGTGATGGATGATTTTGATCAACCAGAGTTAAACATTCACTTTAACACTCTACGTGTACCATTTACAGAACAAATTGGAAAAATCAAAGATGGTCATCTTGTATTGATGGGCTCTGGAAGCTTAACTAATCTGCATGAAAATTCACTTGTGGCTAGAAGATGGCAGGCATTTGAATTTGAAGCAGAAACAAAATTAAGCTATCACCCAACAACTTTTCAACAAATGGCTGGACTGACTAATTACTACAATAGTCAGCATTGGTCCATGGTTCAAGTAACCTGGAACGAGCTTAATGGTCGTGTAATTGAAGTGACTGAGAATAATCGTGGTGTACTCACTAGCTATTTAAAGGAAAGGGCAATTGCCATTCCAGAAGAAGTTCAATATGTTTACTTTAAGACGGTTGTGAAGAAGAGCTATTATACATATGCTTATTCATTTGACGGATTAACGTGGATAGATATTCCTGTCCAATTGGATGCCAAGATCCTATCTGATGATTATGTGAATCAAAGCTATGGCGGTTTCTTTACAGGTGCATTTGTAGGAATGGTGAACGTAGACTATTCTGGTTATGAGCTAGAAGCTAAATTTGATTACTTCAAGTATCAAGAAAAATAAATAAATTGTAGCTCTTAGTTACTTATTTTCTGAGAAAGGAGGATTAAGATACCATGAAAGATGAGATTTTATTTTCAATGACTGGTATTGAAAAAAGTTTTGGCAAGGTTCATGTATTAAAGAATACTCAATTTGAAGTCCGTAAGGGCGAAATTCATGCATTGATGGGTGAAAATGGTGCTGGCAAGTCTACCTTGATGAATATTCTAGCGGGACTATTAGATAAGGATGCTGGTGAAATTACTTTTGAAGGAAAACAGATAAGCAAAATGACACCAGATCTTGCATCCGAATTAGGAATTGCTTTTGTACATCAGGAATTAAACTTAGCAGAGGATTTATCAGTTGCAGAAAATGTCTTCATCGGACGTTTGCCGTATATCAATAAGTTTCTTGGGATAATTGATTTTAAAAAATTATATGAAGATACACAGTACTGGCTGAATATGGTTGGAGCTAAGGTGAAACCTACAGATCTTGTAAGCTCTCTTTCTACGGCAAATAAGCAGTTGATTGAAATTACAAAAGCTTTGAGCTTGAATGCTAAAGTAATTATTTTTGATGAACCAACAACGTCTCTTTCTGATAAAGATGTAGAAGTATTATTTATTATTATCCGTCGCCTAAAAGAGAAAGGCTTTTCGAGTATCTATATCTCTCACCGCATGAGAGAGATCTTTGAATTATGTGAACGGATTACAATCATGCGTGATGGAAATTACATTGCGACGGAGGAAGTAAAGAGTTTATCAGAAGACCAAATTATATCCATGCTTGTTGGTAGGGAAATAAAGGATTTATATCCCAAACAACCTACCGATATTGGACCTGTGCGCTTACATGTGAAAAACTTCACATGTAAGGCCGGGAAAGTAAATGATGTGAGCTTCGAAGCAAAGCGTGGAGAAGTAGTAGGATTTGCGGGGTTGGTTGGTAGTGGTAGAACTGAAACGATGCGATTGCTTTTTGGAGCTGATCGCCTAAAATCGGGAGAAATCACTATTGATAACCGTAAAGTAACCATAAAATCTCCAGTAGATGCAATTAAGAATGGGATTGGATTATTGACGGAGGATAGGAAGCACCAAGGGCTTTTCTTGGGACTATCAATTAAGGACAATATCACAATTACTAGCTTGAAACAATTCCTTCTCAATCAGAAGCAATTAGTCAAAATTACCAATGATTCCGTTGAAGAGGTGAATATAAAAGTTAGTGACATCGATAATCCAGTTTCTAGTTTATCAGGGGGAAATCAACAAAAAGTCGTACTGGCTAAATGGTTAAATGCGGATAATCAAATTTATATTTTTGATGAACCGACAAAAGGAATTGATGTAGGTGCAAAATCAGAAATCTATGCAATTATTAATCAGCTTGCTCTTCGAGGGAAAACCATTTTGATTGTTTCTTCGGAAATTCCTGAATTATTGGGTACTTGCGATCGCATTCATGTCTTCCATGAAGGAAAGATAACCGGTGAGTTAATTGTTTCTGATTATAAGAATAGAAAAGATGAAGCACAAGAATTGATTATGAAATATGCAACTGGGAGTCAATGATAAATTTCTTATCCTAGGGAGTCGTTCATCAAATCATACTTACTATGAATGATAGGAGCAAAAACATGGAAAAAGCGGGAAAAAGAATAGACTTAAAATCCCTATTTATGAATTATTCAGTGTATATAGTTTTAATCGTTCTACTGGTATACTTTTCAATCGCAAATAGTGATTTTCTTAGTTCATACAATATTGAGAATTTCTTGCAACAAATACCACCTGTAGGAATCTTAACTGTTGCATATGCCATGATTCTGATTTGTGGTTATGTTGATTTATCGATTGGTTATGTAGCAATGGCCTCTGGTATGGTAGGTTTATATGCTGCTAATAGCGGGCTTCCAGCGCCTGTTGTGATCCTCCTTGCATTGATGACAGGTGCAATATTAGGAACGATGAATGCTTTGTTAATCAAAAAGTTCGACTTACCTTCATTTATTTTGACTTTAGGTTCATGCTATGTAATTAAAGGTATGCTTGGATTTTTCACGAACGAACAATTTATTGGTTCAGAAGCAGAGTGGTTAAGTGGATTAGCCAAAACACCTATTGGTACTGAAACTGTAAAAAGTAACACATTGATATTCATTGTGATAATCGTATTATTTGTCTTTATCATGAAAAAGACACGTCTTGGAAAAAATACATATGCTGTTGGTTCTAATCAGGAGGCAGCACGCCTATCTGGTATCAATACGGACCTTCATATTGTCAAGGTCTTCATTATTGAGGGTATTCTAGCAGCAATTGCCGGTCTATTGATTGTGTCTAATTTAGATGGCGGTGCTTCAAAAGATGCCAATGGTTTGGATTTATTCGCCATGGCAGCTGCGATAATGGGCGGTACATCATTTAGTGGCGGTATTGGTACTATTGGCGGAGCTGTAGCTGGGATCATGACTTTGCAGGTATTCAAAAACGGATTAACTCTTATGGGAGTGAATTCTTTCTTGCAGGATACGGTAACAGGTCTTGTAATCATCCTGGCAATCATCATAGATTACTTCAAACGCAAAGCAAGTCGCTGATCTTGTTTTGAGCAAAAGGGTAACAAATAAGAATTGGAGTTTATTTCTACTCAAATAGATAAGGTAAAGGAGATAGTCTATCATGTTGAAAAAAGGGAAAAAACTAGTTACTGGACTCACTATTGCAACATTGTTATTAGCTGGATGTGGGAAAGAAGAAAACACTGCGAGTGGAGCTGAGGATAAGTCCTTGTATTTTGTTCCTATCGTAGATACGGGTGCCTATTGGAATCCGATGAAAAAAGGAGCAGAGGATGCAGCGAAAGAATACGGTTACACATTAGTAACGAAAACCTCCCCATCCGCTGAGCCAAGTAAGAAAGAAAAACATATTGGATTTATTAAGGAAGCAACAGCAAAAGACGTTGCAGGTATTGCAGTTGCGCCTATTGAAAAGAAAGCATTTGTTTCTCCAATCAAAGCAGCAATGGATAAAGATATCCCTGTAATCACTTTTGATGCAGATTTAGAAAATGAGGCAGATCGTACAGCTTATGTTGGAACAGATAACGTATCTGCCGGTAAAGAATTAGGGGTTCAAGCAGCTACAGAAATGAAGGAAAAAGGGATTACAAGCGGTTCAATTGCAATTGTTTGTGTAGACGTGGCACAGCCGACGATGATTGACCGTGAAAAAGGGATAAAAGAAGGCTTTGAAGAAGTTTATGGAGCTGACGCGAAGAATTTCAAATTCTTAGCTACTATCCAGGATAATGACCAACCATCTGAATCTAAGAAGCAATTAGAAGGTTATATTTCTGCGAATAAAGATTTAGTAACTGTATTCTCACTTGGTTCTGAAGGTCCAGATGTAGGTGTTATGAGTGCAATTCAATCACAAGGAAAAGCTGGAAAAATTCTTCATTATGGATTTGACTATACTGATACTTGGTTAAAAGGTATTGAAGATGGCCGTATTACTGCTATTGTTGATCAGGATGCCTATCAAATTGGTTATCAAGTAATTGAAAACCTAGTAAAAGTAATCGATGGTGAAGAAATTGATTCTACAATTCCAATTGACGTTAAATATGTTAAAGCTGATGATTTGAAAGAATATGGAGAAGGAAAAAGTAAAGTAAAAACTAGCTCTACTGACGATGCAGAATAATAAGTATAGTTCGTCATTTGGAAGATAAATAGAATGAGAGATAAACAGACTGTTTATCTCTCATGTATTAGAATGATCGTTTAGAGGTGAAAAAATGGCATACGTCTTAGGGCTAGATTTAGGTACTAGTGCAATAAAGGGATTATTAGTAAACAAAGATGGAAATCTGGTTGCAGAAGCGACGGCAACATATCCATTGGATACCCCGCAAATAGGATTTAGTGAGCAAAATCCAAAGCATTGGATAGAAGCTGCCAATCATGTAATGCTTGAGCTTTTAGAAAAGGTTCCTGATATGAAAGAGTTGTTAGAGGGAATTAGCTTTTCTGGGCAAATGCACAGTTTGGTATTGTTAGATGAGAAAGATAAGCCACTACGTCCGGCCATTCTATGGAATGATGTTCGTACCACCGAACAATGTAAGGAAATTAAAGAAAAAGCAGGGGAACTGATTCTTTCCCATACTAAAAACATTGCATTAGAAGGGTTTACTTTGCCTAAGATCCTATGGGTTCAAAAGCATGAGCCGGAAATTTGGTCAAAAGTTAAACGCATACAGTTACCTAAAGACTATTTACGTTTCTGGTTAACTAATCAATATCATATGGACTTTTCAGATGCCGCTGGTACCTTGATGTTAAATCAGGATACAAAGGAATGGGATCATGATATTTTAAGCAGATTTGATATTCCAAAGTCAATTTTACCAGATGTCGTACCTTCAACTAAAGTCGTTGGTTTCTTGAAGCCCGAGCTGCAAGAATATTATGGTTTTTCTCGTGACGTCAAGATTATTACGGGTGGAGCAGATAATGCATGTGCTGCAGTTGGAGCTGGTATTTTGCAAGAGGGTATTGGTATGTGCTCTATTGGAACCAGTGGTGTTTTTCTCTCATATGAAGAAGATGCCAAAAAGAATTATCAAGGAAAATTGCATATGTTTCATCATGCTATGGATGATGCAAACTATTCAATGGGTGTCACCTTAGCTGCAGGAAATAGTTTAAACTGGTTTAAACAAAATTTTGCACCAAATCAATCATTTGGGGAACTTTTAGCTGATATTAATTCTGTGGCTATTGGCAGTGATGGGCTTCTTTTTGCTCCATATATTGTTGGTGAAAGAACACCGTATAGTGATAGTCAGATTCGCGGAAGCTTTATTGGAATCGATACACATCATCAATTAAAACATTTTGCAAGAAGTGTATTAGAAGGTATTACTTTCTCTTTGATGGACTCAAAAATAATCATGGAGGAAATTGCAGATAAGAAATTCGATCGTATTGTGTCAGTGGGCGGTGGAGCCAAAAATAATGACTGGTTACAAATGCAGGCGGATATTTTTGATACAGCCGTTGTTAACTTAACGACAGAACAAGGGCCAGGTTTAGGAGCTGTAATGCTGGCAGCAGTTGGCTGTGGCTGGTTCTCTGATTTAAATGATTGTGCAGCGCGTTTTGTTTCTTATAAAGAAGAAATCATACCTAAAGCAGAGAATGTAGAAAAATATAAAGAAGTTTATGCGCGTTATCGCAAAGTATATGAAGGAACAAAAGAGATTTGTCATAGTTACTTTGGCAAATAAGGTCTGAGGTATAACAAGTAAGATGAACTGGTTTAACGTTTGATGGGAATTGGAAGGAGATCTTATAAATGACAAACTTTGATTCGAAAGATTATTTAGCAAAAGTTGACGCGTGGTGGCGTGCTGCTAACTATATTTCAGTAGCACAAATGTATTTAAAAGATAACCCACTGCTTAGAGAATCAATTCAAGAAAAGGATATAAAAACCCACCCAATTGGGCATTGGGGGACAATTTCTGGTCAAAACTTTATTTATGCACATTTAAACCGTGTTATCAATAAATATGATTTAAATATGTTTTACATAGAAGGCCCCGGACATGGCGGTCAAGTGATGGTAGCGAATTCGTATATTGATGGCAGCTACACTGAAATATACCCGGAAATTACACAGGACGAAGCGGGTTTAAAAGAGTTATGTAAAATCTTCTCTTTTCCAGGAGGTATAGCATCACACGCAGCACCTGAAACACCTGGATCTATTCATGAAGGTGGAGAACTTGGATATTCATTAGCACATGCGACAGGTGCCATTTTAGATAATCCGGATGTAATTGCAGCAACTGTTATTGGTGATGGAGAAGCGGAAACAGGCCCGTTAGCAGCAGGCTGGTTTTCAAATGTATTTATTAATCCAGTCAATGATGGAGCTGTCTTGCCAATTCTTTACCTAAATGGCGGGAAAATTTCAAATCCGACTATCTTAGAGCGTAAATCAGATGAAGAGTTAGCGCAATACTTTAAAGGTTTAGGCTGGGATCCTATTTTTGTTTCTGGAACAGACCCGGAAGTAGTCCACCCATTAATGGCTGAGCAATTAGATAAAGCTATTGAGCAGATTAAAGCTATACAAACCGAAGCTCGCCAAGAAAAGGCTGAGGTAGCCCAACTCCCTAACTGGCCAGTTCTCATCGTTCGTACACCAAAGGGATGGACAGGCCCTAAAGAGTGGGATGGAGAACCAATTGAAGGCGGATTTCGTGCCCATCAAGTGCCAATTCCAGTAGACGCTCATCATATGCAGCACATTGATGCGTTGATTGATTGGTTGAAATCCTATCGTCCAGAAGAGTTATTTGATGAAAAAGGTGCAATTGTTGAGGAAATTCGTGAGATTTCACCAAAAGGCGATCGCAGAATGTCTGCTAATCCAATTACAAATGGCGGCATTGATCCAAAACCAATGAAGATTACGGATTGGAAGCAATATGCGATTGATACGACGAAACCTGGAGCAGTAGTCGCACAGGATATGGTGGAATTCGGCAATTTTGCAAGAGATCTAGTTCTGGCAAATCCAGATAATTTCCGGATATTTGGGCCTGATGAATCCAAATCGAATCGCTTAAACAAAGTTTTTGAAGTAACGAATCGTCAATGGTTAGAAGCCAAACATAATGATTATGATGAATGGATCGCTCCGGCTGGTCGTGTAATCGATTCACAGTTGTCTGAACATCAATGTGAAGGTTTCTTGGAAGGGTATGTTTTAACTGGGCGACATGGGTTCTTTGTAAGCTATGAGGCATTTTTGCGTGTAGTAGATTCAATGATTACCCAACATTTTAAATGGTTGCGTAAGGCTAAGGAACAATCATGGCGTAAGAACTATCCATCATTAAACTTGATTGCCACTTCAACTGTTTTCCAACAGGATCATAATGGTTATACACATCAAGATCCAGGATTGTTAACGCATTTAGCGGAAAAGAAACCGGAATTCATTCGAGAATATTTGCCAGCGGACACTAATACAATGATGGCTGTCATGGCAGAGGTTTTGAGTTCAGAAGAACTAATTAATCTGGTTGTTTGCTCAAAGCATCCACGTCCGCAATTCTATTCTGCCGAAGAAGCGGAAATTTTAGTGAAGGACGGCTTAAAAATAATTGACTGGGCATCCACTGAAATTGATGGTGAAGATCCAGATGTTATTATTGCAGCGGCAGGAACAGAGCCTAATTTAGAAGCCTTAGCTGCTGTTACAATACTAAATAAAGCATTCCCTGAACTTAAAATTCGTTTTATCAATATTGTAGATATTTTAAGATTACGCCATCCTGATATTGATCCAAGAGGTCTAACGGATGAAGAATTTGATCAGTATTTCACGAAAGATAAGCCTGTTATATTCTGTTACCATGGTTATGAAGGAATGATTCGTGATATTTTCTTTGATCGTCATAATCATAAACTATATATTCATGGTTATCGTGAAAATGGTGACATTACAACACCATTTGATATGCGTGTTTATTCTGAAATGGATCGTTTCCATGTTGCAAAAGATGCAGCTAATGCAGTATATGGTATGGGAGCAGCAGATTTCGCAAAACAAATGGATGAAACAATCAGCTTCCATCATAGCTACATTCGTGAGCATGGAGTAGATATTCCGGAAGTTATAAATTGGACTTGGGGATTAGAAAAAAAAACAGCTTATTAGAGCTTAATAAATGATTTCATAAAAACTCCCTTAGATTCAGCAACAATCTGAATCTAGGGGAGTTTTTTTGATTCATTGCTGACATTATCCTTTTTGTTCTTGCCAGTTATTCCTTCGTTAAAGCTTACAAATCAAGGATTGTTAGATGTTGATACATTTACGTTTGTGGATGTAAGTGTGTAAATTAAACGAAGAGGCCTCTCGAAAGTCTTCAATCATGCTTGAGAGGTCTGTTTCCACTTGTTTGTAGCTAAATGCGTATGAATCATTCACATAAATTTGTTCAACAATCCATCGAATGCGGTATCTACATATGTAGTTAAGTTAGTGGGAAATTCTTTAATAATCGGGTCTTCTCCGGTATTGGCAGGATAGTAAGGTGTGCATTAATAGTACAGTCATAGATGCAAGGTTCTGGTAAATAAATTGTCCTGCTACATTGTGTTTAAACGCAATGGTACATCACCATACTGCTAAAGCTCGAATAGCTGGTCTTATCGTATTAAAGACGTGAGGTGACCTCAAAAAGTTAGAGTTATAATGAAGCAACTGGTTGGCTGGTATGAAGACGGTATTCAACCGGAATCATACCAACCAATTCTTGCTTGATGCGTTTTGTATTGTAATAGTTAATGTATTTGTTAATCTTATTCTTTAATTCTTCATAGGTACATAAAGGTTCTCCATAATACATCTCTTGTTTCAGTACGCCAAAAAAGTTTTCCGTCGGTGAATTGTCCAGGCAGTTGCCCATATGGGACATACTTTGGAATACTTGTCCATGAAGGTACTTCTGTACAACTTTGTATTTAAATGATTCGCTGTATTTAGTCAAAATAAAACACCCCTAAAGTTAGTTTTTTTAACTCTAACTTTAGGGGTGGACTTCAATGTGTCTTTCGACTTTACAAGGTTGCCCGGTTTTGCGCCAAATCGCCACAATACTGCCAGTTGTTCAGGGAAAGGAAGATGTATGCCATTGTAGAGAAGTATTTTTGCTAATGAAAATATATTAATGAACTATAGGATAGAACGAATTGAATTGAAATTATTTGATAAAATATTCAGAGAAATATTACTATAATTATATAATATATTAGTATGATTTATACTGTGTTGCTTAATTCATAGGTGCTCCATGCGCCATGCTATTACACCATATGGCATTAGGAGCATATTAATTACTTGGGGCAAATTCAGAACAAGGAGGTGGACATTATGCAGGAGAGATTTCCGGGTATCGTGTGGTTTTGCGATCGCTGCAATGCTTGCCTGAGCGAGCAGCCGGGTTTTGATGACCATCACTATGTTTGGAAATGTACAGAGTGTGGTCATAAGAATAGCATTTCTTCGGATACAATCTATGAATCTAAGGATGATTTCAGAAATTATGACGGTTAAGTACAATTGGCTTGGGATTTCTTGAGTAGACTGCTTTATAAATATAAAGGAGGGTAAGCAATGGCTAATTTAAAATTTCCAAGAAGTGGACGATTTGTTCCATTCGGTGTACTTAATAATGAATCTGATAAATCTAAAGAATTAGGCGAGTATGATGGTATCAATGATATTGAAGATATAGACGATATTGAAGAATTAGATGAGTCATTAAGTGTTTACGAAGCAGCGGAGATATGGGCTTCTCACGGGAAAGATGAAGATTATATGTTTGGTTATACTGAAGAAGAATTGGAAGATGCTCTTTAAAATACAGCACCCTGCTAGCTTTATATAGTTAGCGGGGTGTTAGGCATCTTAGGGGTTTGCATTCCATTCTTGTAGGGGAACTACATATCCTATTTTGAATAAATCGATACATAATAAGCAACCGGCCTATACTAATGATTTTTTATAAATGGCCAAAAAGAAATTGATGGGACTTCATACACATTGGTTCCAGGTCTAATTGATTCACATGTCCACATTGAATCTAGTATCCTCGGTGAAATGCGTGACAAGTCCGGGGAAATTCGGAGGAAAAGGGTTTATGGCCTGGACATACTCGGGCTATGCCTGGCCTATCCCTGATCAAAGGAAGGTCAAATGCTATTCAAGTCCATATGAAGTATGAATCAAACCCCTTCATCCCTATCCATAAAATACAAATCACATTGCCCCCCTCTTATTAGGGATATTTCGTTTTTTTGTCAATCTTATGCATGTATTCTTCTGTAATATTCGTGTTTGTTGTATTAATAGCGAATATTAATCGTTATTTTTTAAAAATCGTACGGATTTTTTATTGACGAACTTACCTCTTGTTGATATGATTGGTTTGTACTGATTAATGTTATTTTAATATAATATAAAGGCTATGACTTAAATATTTCTGCTGGGGCATTATGAATAGTGTAAATAGATTTTTTCAGTTGGAATTGGATATGTTCTATAGCCAGAAGAAAAAATTAATAGTAAAGATGATATAGGAGGATAATATCTTGAAGCGAAATGCAAAGAAAATGGTTATGTTAGTATGTATTGCCCTACTGACTTTTGCTATGGCAGCATGCGGGAAAAGTGAAGATAAAGAATCCGGAAGTAATAAAGATGGGTTAAAAATTGCGATTGTAACAAGCCTAACTGGTGTTGACGATGGCAACTTTAACGAAAATAACTACAATGGTATTTTAAAATTCATCGAAAAACATCCAACAGCTACTGTAAAAGCTATTAAAGAAGAAACGGGTGATCCTGCTGCGGGAGTACAAGCCGTTGCTGATATCGTGGCAGATTATGACGTGATTGTAACACCTGGCTTCCAATTTGCTGGAGTTTCCAGTGTTGCTTTAGAAAATCCTGATAAGAAATTTATTTTAATTGATTCTGAGCCTACACCTGTAGGTGACCAAAAAACGTTCGATAATATTTACTCTATGACTTTTGCCGAACAAGAAGGTGGCTTTTTTGCCGGAATGGCAGCAGCACTTGAAACAAAATCAAATAAAGTTGCAGTCGTAAATGGAATTGCTTATCCATCAAATGTAAACTATCAATTTGGTTTTGAATCTGGCGTAGAGTTTGTTAATAAAAAGTATGAAAAAAATGTTGAGGTTGTTGAGTTATCTGGATATGCAGGAACTGATGTCAACGGAGTGGATGTTGGCGGTAACTATGCAGGATCTTTTGGAGATGAAGCAACAGGAAAAGTAATTGGTAATGCATTGATTAAAAAAGGTGTAGACCAAATCTTTGTTGCAGCAGGTGGAACGGGTAACGGTGTGTTCACTGCTGTTAAGGAAGCGAAAGGCGATGTTAAAGTAATTGGTTGTGACGTTGACCAATTTGATGATGGTGTAAATGGTTCTGAGAACATTGTATTAACATCTGCAGCTAAATTTATGGGCATGAACGTTGAAAAGCAATTGAATGCAATTGTTGACGGAAGCTTTAAAAGCGGAAACGTAGTTCTTCATGCAGATTCAAATTCTACTGGATTTATAAAAGAAGAAGGACGTCACCAATTATCAGAAGATACCCTTACGAAAATGAATGAAGCGTACGAGTTAGTGAAAGAAGGCAAAATCGTGCCGGCATCTAACTTTAATGGTTATACGCCAGAAAAATTCCCAGGGTTGTAATATTCATTAGAAAAGCATGATGGAATAATCGTTAGAAGTTTATCCCTTCCTGATTTACTGGATCAGGGGGAGGGTGAACTTCTAATTTTTTCCTTTCCATTTAATGTGATAAAGGAGCAGAAAGATGTCTGATTATATTGTAGAGATGAAACATATAACCAAACGATTTCCTGGAATAGTAGCGAATGATGATGTATCCATTGGCATAAAAAAGGGAGAAATCTTTGCTTTACTTGGAGAAAATGGTGCTGGTAAATCAACGTTGATGAGTATGCTGGGTGGCATGTATGAACCGGATGAAGGCGAAATCTATATCCGGGGTGAGAAAGTGAATATCAGCTCACCTAACCATGCGGCGAAGCTCAATATAGGGATGGTCCATCAGCATTTTAAACTGGTATCAGATTATACGATTACAGAGAATATTATTTTGGGAATCGAGCCAATCAGAAAATTTGCAGGTCTCTTTCCATATGTGGATATTCGAAATGCCAATCGAAAAATTGAAGAGCTATCCAAGAGCTTTGGATTAGAAGTGGATCCTACGAAAAAAATAGCTGATTTAAATGTTTCCATGCAACAGCGTGTGGAAATTTTAAAGGTGCTTTATCGGGAAGCAGACATCCTTATTTTTGATGAACCGACTGCAGTCTTAACACCGCAGGAAATTGAATTCTTGCTGGATATAATCAAAGGACTGCGAGACGGTGGGAAAACGATCATATTAATTACACATAAGCTGGAAGAAATTAAGAAGGTCGCCGATCGATGCGCCGTATTGAATAAAGGCAGATTAATTGATGTTTTGGATGTAAAGACAACCTCCGTTAATCATATGGCCCAATTAATGGTAGGGCGAGAGGTAAACTTTGAAGCAGAGAAAGAGCCAGCTCAATTTAAAGACGAAGTATTGAAGGTAGAAAACCTAACCGTTAAGAATGAAGATGGGTTTGAAGTAGTGAAAGATGTTTCCTTTACCATTCGCAGCGGTGAAATCTTTGCCATTGCAGGAGTTGCAGATAATGGACAGGTTGAAATAGCGGATGCAATAGCTGGACTAACAAAGGTCAGCAGCGGAAATATACATCTTAATGGCAAGGATATTACGAATGAAACGATAAGAAGCAGAACAGAAGCTGGTATATCGTATATACCTGAAGATAGACAAAGCTTTGGACTGTTTTTGGATTTCGATTTAGCTACTAATCTAGCATTAAAGCAGTACTATAAGGAGCCTTTTTCTAGTAAGTGGATGCTAAATAAAGAGGAATTCGAGCGATCTGGCAGTGAGTTGATTGATAAATATGATATTAGAAGCGGACAAGGCGTCAAAACGCAAGTTCGTTCGATGAGCGGTGGTAATCAGCAAAAAGCCATTATTGCCCGAGAAATCGAATTGCAATCACCTCTTATGATTTTTGTTCAACCAACACGGGGAGTAGATATTGGCGCAATCGAAAATATCCATAAGATGATCATTCAGGAACGTGATCGTGGAAAAGCGATTCTCCTTATATCATTGGAGCTAGATGAAATTATGAATGTAGCAGATACGATAGGAGTTATCTATAATGGCCAACTTCAAAAGATTGCTAGCAGAGAGTCATTAACGACCAATGAAGTCGGTGAATATATGATGGGGGCAAAGCATGAGTAAAGATAGAAAAAGTAATAAGTTACGTAGTAGTCTTATTCGGCTGATAAATAATGAGAAGTGGCAATCGATCTCCATTCCACTAGTCGCCATAATCATGAGTTTTATTGCGGCAGCTATTGTCATACTTTTAATGGGTAAAAATCCTTTGCAGGCGTTTTACAACTTATTTCAAGGGGCAGGAATTTTACCGAAGCCATTTTATGCTGGCTATAAAAGCATGCTGACTGATTTCATGAGTTTGCTGAATGCGATGACGCCGCTTTTATTTGCAAGCTTGGCAGTTGCTGTCGCATTTAGAGCGGGTCTATTTAATATTGGGGTTGCCGGTCAAATGCTCGTCTCTGGTTTTTTTGCGACGATTATTGTCGGCTACAGTGGCTTGGATGCGGTGATCGCAAAGCCGCTTGTTTTGCTGATTGGTATAGTCACCGGGGGACTAATGGGAGGATTAGTTGGGTGGCTCAAATATAAATTTAACATCAATGAAGTCGTATCTACGATTATGTTGAATTATATTGCTCAATATGTTATCAGCTTTTTTATTCAAATGTATTATATTGATCCAGTCTCAAGGCAATCTAAATATATTTCTGAAGCAGCAAGATTAACATTGGCGAATGTTGAAATAGGAAATCTGAAAATGGATATTCCGTTAGGCTTTGTTTTGGCCATCATTACCGCTATTCTAATAAAGATTCTCATGGACAAAACGGTTGTTGGATTTGATATTAAAGCGGTAGGCTCCAATCGTAATGCTGCAAAATATGCGGGAATTAATGTGGGAAGAAATACAGTCCTGGCAATGGTTATATCGGGTAGTTTGGCTGGACTTGCAGGTGTCACATATTATTTAGGTTATTACGCTTCTATACAACCAAAGGTATTATCAGACATCGGCTTTGATTCCATTGCTGTAGCCCTATTAGGAAACTCTCATCCAATTGGTGTTATTTTTTCTTCCTCACTCATATCAATCATTGATCAGGGAAGCACATATATGAGTTCACAGGCAGGAATCAGACAAGAAATTTCTTCTGTGATCATCGGGTTGATCCTATTGTTTAGTGCATGTGGTGTATATCTGAAGTATAAAATTAGCCGCATGAATGAAAAAGCAGCGGAACGAAAGGAGAGTAAATCATAATGGATACAGTACTTATTGATGGTCTATCCTTTGCTTTGCCTCTTTTTATTATAGCAATTGGCGGTATATACAGTGAAAAGAGTGGTATTACCAACTTAGCACTTGAAGGATTTCAAGGTTTTGGGGCATTCATCGGGGCGCTGTCAGCTGTATTAATCGCAAATGCCTTTGGTACAGATATTCAAGATTTGTTTTACGTAGCGTTACTATTTGCCATGATCGGCGGAATGGTTTTCGCAGTTATTCACGCTGTACTATGCATTAAGTTTAAGGCAAACCAAGTTATCAGTGGTGTCGTCATTAATATACTGGCGTTGGCTTTAACAACATTCTTAACGACACAGATCAATGCGCTTGTCTTCGGAACTGCTTCGGACAAGTTCCAGTTAGGTGTCATGGAGCGGTTTACTATTGCTGGTTTAGCCGATATACCAGTAATAGGTGCAATCTTTACGAATGTGTATCCGTTTGAAGTAATTATCATCGCGATTGCCATTTTTGCTTGGTATCTTTTATATAAAACAAAGTTCGGCATGCGCTTAAGAGCGTGTGGGGAAAATCCTCATTCCGTTGATGCAGCAGGTGTAGATGTTGCGAAACTCAGGTTTACAGCAGTCTTAATATCAGGTCTATTATCTGGTCTGGGCGGCATGTGTTTTGCCTATTCCATTTCAGCTAACTTTTCTTCCAGCATTTATATGGGATATGGGTTCTTAGCCATTGCCGCATTAATTTTCGGTAATTGGAAGATTGTCCCGACGCTAGCTGCGTGTCTTTTGTTTGGTTTTGCGAAATCTGGTGGAGCTTTTATTGCTCAATCAATGGCATTGCCAAGCAGTTATACTGATTTATTTATGATATTGCCGTATGTATTAACATTATTGTTATTAATCTTCTTTTCTAAATCAAACCGTGCTCCGAAAGCGTTAGGTGAGATTTATGACAAAGGAAAGAGATAAATAAATTTACTAAGCAGTTTCCATGGGCTAACATGTTAAATTTGGTTGACGCAACGTGTGAGTATCGATAAATTACGGTCTAAGATAATGCACACTCTTATCGTGCGTCGACATAAGGTGGAAATATACCTAGAGTGTGGACATACAGTCCACATGTGGATAGTGTAGCAAAGCTTATAATGAAAAAGGCAGCAGCCCTCATTGGGGCGCTGCCTTTTTAGGTTTCTTACAATGAATTTACAAAGCTGGATTTAATGTGAATTGTCTTATCTGATTGTCAGGTTACCTACCAAATGCTATCCCAAGAGGATTGCAACTTTCGCAATAGAACAATTTGGCCGATATGATACGAATCGTGCATCATGATATTGCTGAGTAAACGCTCAATAGAGTACCTGTTAGCTGCATACAAAGTTTTTAGCTTTTCATCCTCAAGGTCCGCCGCAATGACCGTTTTTAATTTACTCATGACTTCATTAAGGCGCTGCACTGTCTGGGCCCATCTGATTTCGTCTTCTGGATCCCCTGGATTTCCAAAGGTTTCTTCATTGTTTTCTGGCTTATGCGGATTCTCAGTTCCCTTAATTCGGTGGATTACATCTTCATTCCAAAATATCAAGTGATTGACAATTTGCCAAATCGAATTGCTGTTTTCCGAACTTCTCCATGCCGCCTCAGCTGCAGTGACTCCATGAAGTGCCTGATTCATGGAAGCAAACCATTCATTCTCATGGCAGTGCATGTCGAGTTGTTCTAAAAACACTTTAGTTACAACTTGCATACAACCAATCTCCTCTCTGTTTGGGATAATTTAAAGTAAAAATCTGACAATAATAATCCTATAATCTATTTAACAAAAAGCCACTCATACGCATAAAATAACCATCATTTTGGACTGTTGGCTATATAAGGACGAATATATTCTCAATAAAATGCTCTATACATTTATATTGAGAATACAACCAAACTATAATACTCTGACTTTATTCGGCGCATCCAGCATGTATTCCTTCCACATAACAAATAAAGTTCTTATATATGGGATAGGTAGGCTATGCTTAACAAATTCCTCATAAACCTACGATTATTCCTGGTGATAAAAGCTATTGATCCCATACCAGGAAGTTTAAGATTAAAATAATAAGGTAAATGCTTCTTTTCACAAAAATAAATTTAGTAAAAATATTTTCATTGACTATCACTGCATGCGTTGTTAGAATGCAAAAAAGGTTTACGAAATAAAAACAACTAAATTATAAAAATAAACTCGTATAATCTTGGAAATATGGTCCAAGAGTTTCTACAAACTAACCACTTTAATTAGTTCGTCTACGGGAATAGATACGTACAGAATGTATAGTAAACTGCTATATTTTATTTATACATCCTTCTACTTTCTTATTTTTCCCGCCGAGCAAAAAATGAGGAGGAATAAGATGAAAACCCAAAAACAAATCAAATCCCAAATACTAGCGGCAAGAAATATCAGTTTACCTGAGTTAGTTATTAAAAATGTTCAATTAGTAAATGTGTTTACGGATGAAATGGAGCGTGCAGATGTTGCCATTCATAATGGTAAGTTCGTAGGTATCGGCCACTATAATGGTAAAAAGGAAATCGATGGCACTCCATATACAATGGTTCCGGGTTTAATTGATTCACACGTCCACATCGAATCTAGTATGCTTTCTCCTTCTCAATTTCAAAAAGCTGTTTTACCGCGAGGGATTACAACTATTATCACAGATCCTCATGAAATAGCTAATGTCCAAGGATTAAAAGGAATAGAATGGATGTTGCAGGACAGTGAAAACTGTCTATTGAATTATCGCTATCAACTGCCGTCCTGTGTCCCGGCAACTTCCTTTGAGGACAATGGAGGGACTCTGACGGCTGAGGATCTTGCGCCGTTTTATAATCATAAGCTTGTGCTTGGCTTGGCGGAAGTGATGGATTTCCCTGCAGTATTATCTGGTCAGGAAGATATAATGGCAAAGCTGTCAGGGGCAATGATCAACAATGTTCCGATTGACGGACATGGTGCCGGTTTAAGCGGAAAAGATATTAATGCCTATTTGACAGCGGGTATTACAACGGATCACGAATGCGTAAAACCAGAGGAAATGATTGAACGCGTCAGACGAGGTATGTATGTGATGCTTCGCGAAGGCTCTGCTGCCCGCAATCTTCATGATTTGTTAGCCGGCTATAGTAAAGAGCTTTCACATCGTTTAATGTTTTGTACAGATGATAAGCATATAGATGATCTATTGGAAGAGGGAAGCATTGATTATCATGTACGTGAATGCTTAAAGGCTGGAATCGATGTATATTCTATTATGAGAATGGCATCTCTTAATGCATCTCAATGCTATAATCTAAAAGGAAAAGGGGCAATTGCGCCTGGCTATGATGCTGATTTTATTTTATTGAATGCCATTGAAGGCTTTGATATACATTCTGTTTGGGTAAACGGAATCCGTTACGAAGAAGATAACGAACAAGAGAAAGAAGCGTCTTTTGAAAATACCGTTATATTGGGAAGCTACTCAAAAGAGCTTTTGCGTCTGTCATTGACTACTGATATAGCGAGGGTAATTGAAATTATTCCTAATTCGATTGTGACGAAAAAAGCGCAATACAAGGTACCGGTTGTCAATGGCCTGTTTGTGCCAAGTGAAGAAGAGGATTTCGTGAAAATGGCTGTAGTCGAAAGACATAAAGGTACAGGAAGTGTAGGAGTCGGTATTGTAAAGGGCTTCCGTCTGCAAAAAGGAGCTATTGCTACAACGATTGCTCATGATTCGCATAATATTATCTGCATCGGAAAGAATGATGAAGATATGGATGTCGCAATCAGGGAGCTTGAGAAAATTGGCGGAGGTATTTCAATTGCTTGCAATGGAGAGACAATCGCTTCATTATCATTGCCTGTGGCAGGATTAATGACAACTATCTCACCTGAAGAATTAAATAAGCAATACAGCCAGTTGCTGATTGCACTGTCATCACTTGGAATTACGGATGAATTCTCACCTTTACTAACATTATCCTTTTTGGCCTTGCCAGTTATTCCTTCGTTAAAGCTTACGAATCAAGGATTGTTTGATGTTGATACATTTACGTTTGTAGATGTAAGTGTATAAATTAATCAGAGGGGCCTCTCTAAAGTCATCAATGATTTTTGAGAGGCCCTTCTTTGTTTGTGCTAGTGCGTATGAATCCTCCCCAGTAAATTTGTTTAAAAATATCCATTGGATGGAGCACCTGTATGTATAACTAATTCAGTGAAAAAGTGTCGCAAAGCTTATTGAAATGAGGCAGTATCCCTGCGTAATAAGGGCGCTACCTTTTTATATTTGAGAATGCAGTGATTATTGGATAACTTTATAAGGTGGATTCGACAAACCTAGTGTAAGCACATACCCTTCTGCAGCATCAATCAATAATGTAATAAAAGTCTTTTTGTTTTCCATCTTGTAATATCTCCTTTGTATACTTCATTTGATAGTTTTATCTTACCTATTTGATGTTTGTGAATTGCAAAAGAAATGTTTACTAAATGTTAAAATGAAAAAATATTATCTATACATAAAAGAATCCTATAAACGATTACCGTTTATAGGATGTTCTACTTCCCTTATGAAATCTATTTTAATAATTCCTCGCTTAAAGACAGTATCTTTGGTGCTAGTTTCTCTCGTTTTCTTTTTGTTATTTTCACATATATGGGATAGGCAACGCTTATTAGCACAAGTCCTAAAAAACCTATGATTATTCCTGGTATTAAAAGCTGTTCACCCCATACTAGACAGCAGCTCATACCTATTCCAAACAATAATGTTCCTATAAGGCCTGACATAATGGCCAAGATTGTTCCTGGTCTTTCTGCACTTTTATCCAAATTTCGTAACTGTTCGAATGGATCATCTTCCTTTTTCATATATCTCTTTTTAATAGCTTCTATTTCTGCCTGCCTTTTTGCAGAATATATATACTCAAATTTACTATTTTCCATCATTGTCCTCCATTTCTGATTTATATTTACGCATAAGACAATATTTCTATAATTTTATTTGATGACGCTCTCCCTTAAGTAGACAGTAAACGTACTTCCTTCTCCTAATGTACTTTGTACATGAATATCGCCACCAACTATATCAATCACTTTCTTTACCAAAGCTAGTCCCAAACCGTTTCCCTGCACAGCATGGGAAGTATCCCCCTGATAAAATTTTTCGAAAATATGCTTCCCTGTTTCCGGGCTAATGCCACAACCGCTGTCGCTGACTTCTACAAATGCGGTAAGTCCTTCTTTTTTCACCTTAACATCAACAGCTCCGCCATTATCTGTAAACTTTATCGCATTTGAAAACAGATTGTTCCATACTAGACTTAACAGTTCGGCATCTTCGTGTATGAAAATATCTTCCTCTAGATCGGTTTCAATATTAATGTTCTTACTTGCCCATGACTGTTCATATAGAAGTAAACATTCGCGAATCTGTTCTGTTAAATTATAGTATTTTCTCTCAGGAAAGATTTGTTGATTTTCCAGGCGATTTAATTTCAATATATTTGTAATCAGACCAGATAATCTTCTTGTCTGCTCGGTAATGGCCTTTGCATATTCTACCTTCTGTTTTTCTGAAAGGGAATGTCCCTGAAGCAGTGTTCCATAATTTTGGATAGCCGCAAGGGGAGTCTTAATTTCATGAGAGACATTTGAAATGAAATCTGTTCGGAGAGTTTCTACTCCAGACAACTCTACAGCCAGCTCATTAATCCCTTTGATAATTGCATCGAATTCATTGCTACTTTTTTCATTTCTAATATAGGGAATCTGTGTCTTGAAATTGCCGGACATTATTTCATCCAGACCTGCCTGAATCCGTGCTATTGGTTTTCTTACCATCAAGGTACGGCGAATTTCATCAATCATACTGAAAATAAATGTGAGAATGATAACGTTTAAGAAGGTAATGGGAACAGCAGCTTTCATTTCTTCCGTCGTCAAATCAACCCAATGTAAAAACAGTACCAGATTGCAGGTAACTACAAATGCCATCAGTATAAAAAATATTAGGAATCTCCCAAAATTAAATAAAAACTTTTTCCTATTTCGTTCATCTGTTGTAATTTTCATTTGAGCACCGTTTTATATCCTAATCCATGCACGGTGACAATTTCAAAATCCTTGCACGCAGAAAACTTATCTCTCAATTTTGTAATATAAACATCCACTACACGTGGTCCGGACTGGGATTCGGCATCCCAGAACTCATCCATCAATTGAGTTCTTGTAAATGTTTTCTTTGGGTATGACAACAGCTTATACAATAACTTGAATTCTCTTACTGTCAGATTGATTTCTTCCTCGTTCAAATAAGCTGTATGCTCTTCGATATCAAGCCTCAGCTGGCCAATATCGATTTTTTTATTGGATGCAATTTTTGCCCTGCGGAGCAATGCTTCCAGTCGAAGGAGTAATTCATCCAAATCTACAGGTTTAACCATGTAATCATCCACACCGGCATGGAATCCTTTTCTTTTTGATTCGAGATCTTCCTTTGCTGTCATAAATAACATAGGGATATCATTGTTCAATTCCCTAACAGACTTAGCAAATTCAAATCCATCAATCCCCGGCATCATTATGTCAGAAATAATTAAATCAAATATATGGTCAGTCATCGCATCATAGGCATCATTGACATTTTGAACACCTTTAGCTTGATAGCCGTTTAGGTTCAAATAAGTACAGACTGTCTGATTTAAATTTTCATTATCTTCTACTACTAATATTTGAAACATATGTATTCTCCTCGTTGTATTTTTGACATTATAGCATGTGATTGTTTACGAAATGTTAACGTATTATTAAAACGTCTAATAGATAAATAAAAGATATGCTATAAGAACCATCAGAAGAAGAAATTGGTCTATTGTTGACTGATACTAATGAGAGCCTAATCTAGAGTCTTTAAACAAAACTGATTCAATAATGATTACGATGTGAACATAGCTTGTATAAAAATTAAAAAATGCAGAAAAATATAGTGGATGATAGATGGTTATTTTTGCATATCTGATCTTTTGTAATATAAAAATGAGGTGACCGATATTTGTACAGGATTAAGTATTCAATCTCAAGAGGGTAAGTGGTTTTTTGGAAGGAATATGGACTTAGCCTATTACTTCAATCAAGCAGTTATGATTATCCCAAGAAATTATCAATATCAAGATAGAGTCTCAGGTAATATGGTAACCAATAAACGCGCTATCATTGGAATGGGGACGGTAATTGATAACCATCCTCTTCTGGCGGATGCTATGAACGAAGTTGGCCTAGCCTGCGCAGGATTAAATTTTGAAGGGTACGCGTACTTTGAGAAAGAACCGATTGAAGGGAAAAATAATATTGCACCCTACGACTTTATACAATGGGTTTTATCAAATCACGAAACAGTAGAAGAAGTTAAACGTGGAATTGAGCATTTAGAACTTGTGGATTGCCCAATCAATGAAAATACACCTGTTTCAATGCTTCACTGGATGATTACAGATAAGACAGGAAAGGCTATTGTGGTAGAAAAGACAAAAGACCGATTGACTGTACATGACAATCTGATAGGAGTTTTGACCAACAATCCTACCTTTGATTGGCATTTAACTAACTTGAATGAGTATTTACATCTGACACCAATTTCACCAAAAGAAACAAAATGGGGCAAGCAAACATTAAAAGCACTAGGCATTGGAGCTGGAACATTAGGGATACCCGGAGACTTTGCTTCCGTTTCCAGATTTGTAAGGATAGCTTATATTCGTACACATATGCCTAAAATTGAAGGAGATATACATTCTATTACACAATTTTTTCATATGCTGGATTATGTAAAAATGGTTAAAGGAGGGGTCCTTACAGATGATGGGTTAGAGGATGGTACAACCTATTCTTCTTGTATGGATCAAGAAAAAGGTGTTTATTACTATAAAACGTATGAAAATAATCGTATCAATGCGATAGATATGCATAAGGAACAATTAGAGGGGACAAATCTTAAAATCTTTAAATACCTCACAAACCAGGATTTCAATTATCAGAATTAGGTTTACCTAAGAGTTTACATAAGCGAAAAATATTTCGTAACTTATATTAAAAGGCACTCCGTCCTTAGCTAATGGGACGCTGCCTTTTGATTTTTCCAGTATTGGATTTATCAATATGTATAGACTCCGGAAATGCAGGCATTTTCTCGGCAAGTGAGTGAAGGAGTTGAGCAGTTATTGTCTTTAGGATTGAAAGGATCCTCATTAAGTTGATTAATATCTTTCATTATTCTAGATAAGCTCAGTTAGTAGTAATATCCACTGGCAAGTTTCTACTTGTTTAGTTTTATCTATGATGCTGGTTTTTCTATGTTTATTAACTCTATTCACTTAAAGTGAGAAAATGCGTATAATAATGAATATTAAAAGAGAGAAATGGAGTAGTATATCAAATGGTTCAATCAATCAATACAAAAGTCGAGTTAGTTATTGATGCGACCTCACATAACGGGCTTCCTGAATACGGAAAAATTATGATTGGTGACAAAGGATTTGAATTCTTTAATGAACGTGATGCTCGTAAATTTATTCAAATTCCTTGGGAGGAAGTTGATTATGTGATTGCTTCTATCATGTTTAAAGGGAAATGGATTCCGCGTTATGCTATTCAAACTAAACGAAATGGGACATTTACATTCTCCTCGAAGGATTCAAAAAAAGTTTTGCGAGTCATTCGTGAACATGTTGATCCCGCTCATATGGTGCAATCATTAAGTTTCTTTGATGTGGTCAAACGCGGTATGAGTAGTATATTTAAAAAGTAATAGTTTTAAAAAAAGATAAGTTAGTACTTGTCTTTTTTTTGTCGAAAAAAACAAAAATTGCACGGTATGTAAATGTCCTTGGCAAAGAGGCTTTGGACATAGAAAATTTTAATCCTGCTTGAAAGCGGATTATATAGCGTGCTATAATCACTAAGAAAGTTTATTGAAATTTTCGAAAAGCTAGTCTAAATAACCATCTCCTTTATTTTTTACGCGATACTACTTCGATTAGATGTAAGTAAAAAGTATTGATTGATGAAGAGAAAAAGGGGAGTCTTTGTACCTATAACTTCATTTAATCACTTTTTTTTATGTCTTTTTTTGTCGAATATAGTCGTTTTCAGATGGTTGGAAAACACATCTATAGAAATATAGAAATAGACGTGTTTTACCGTATTAGTTTGCTTGTAACAATAATAATAGGAGGTAAAAAGATGGTAGGGATTATCATTGCTAGTCATGGTGAATTTGCGAATGGTCTCTTGCAATCTGGAGAAATGATCTTCGGAGTACAAGAAAATGTAAAAGCTGTTACATTGATGCCGAGCGAAGGACCTGATGATGTAAAGGCAAAAATGAAAGAAGCAATTGCCTCTTTCGATAACCAAGATGAAGTCTTATTCTTAGTCGATCTTTGGGGTGGTACTCCTTTCAACCAAGCCAATAGCTTGCTTGAAGATCACCAAGACAAATGGGCAATCGTTGCTGGTATGAACTTGCCAATGTTGATTGAAGCTTTTGCATCTCGTTTTTCAATGAACAAAGCACATGAAATTGCCGCTCATATTTTGGGCACTGCTAAAGAAGGAGTTAAAGTTAAACCAGAAGAGTTAGAACCCGTTACAGAGGTTAAACCTGCTGATAAACCGTCAACTGCAGGTGCGCCTGGTAAATTTGAGTACGTGTTAGCTCGCATCGACTCTCGTTTGCTTCACGGACAAGTAGCGACTGGTTGGACTAAAGCAACAAATCCTACTCGTATCATTGTTGTATCTGATACAGTAGCTAAGGACGATCTTCGTAAGAAATTAATCCAACAAGCTGCTCCACCAGGTGTAAGGGCACATGTTGTTCCTGTACATAAAATGATTGAACTTGCAAAAGATGATCAACACTTTGGCGGTCAGCGCGCATTGCTTCTTTTCGAAAACCCGCAGGATGCACTTAGGGCGGTTGAAGGTGGCGTTCCATTAGAGACAATCAATGTTGGTTCTATGGCACACTCACCTGGTAAAGTTCAACCGAATAAGGTATTGGCATTCAATCAAGAGGATATTGAGGCTTTTGCTAGTTTAAAAGAGCGTGGTTTGAAATTTGATGTACGTAAAGTTCCGAACGATTCAAAAGGCAACATGGACGAGATTATCAAGAAGGCTCAAGAAGAGTTAAACAAACAAAAATAATCATGATTATCACGAAAAAAAGGGAGGATAAATCATTATGGATTTGACTATTATTCAAATAATATTAGTCCTTTTCGTAGCATTCTTAGCCGGTGTAGAAGGAATTTTGGATGAATTCCATTTCCATCAGCCAATTATTGCATGTACGTTAATCGGCTTAGTTACAGGAGAACTTGTACCTTGTCTTATCTTAGGCGGTACGCTTCAAATGATTGCTTTAGGATGGGCAAATATTGGAGCAGCCGTAGCACCGGATGCTGCGTTAGCATCAGTTGCATCTGCTATTATTTTAGTTTTAAGTGGACAAGGTCAAGATGGAGTATCTTCTGCAATCGCGATTGCTGTTCCGCTTGCAGTTGCTGGCCTTTTATTAACAATTATCTGTCGTACGATTGCGACTGCATTTGTTCACTTTATGGATGCTGCAGCTGCAGAAGGAAATATCAGAGTAGTAGAATTTTGGCACATTGCTGCAATCTGTATGCAAGGATTACGTATTGCAATCCCAGCTGGATTAATTTTAGCCATTGGTGCAGGTCCGGTTCGTAGCTTGCTTGAATCTATGCCAATGTGGCTGACAAATGGATTAGCTATCGGTGGTGGAATGGTTGTAGCTGTTGGTTATGCAATGGTTATTAATATGATGGCTACAAAAGAAGTATGGCCATTCTTTGCAATTGGATTCGTATTAGCAACTGTTACAGAAATTACACTTATTGGTTTAGGTGCTATCGGTGTGGCTCTAGCACTCATCTATTTAGCTCTTTCTAAACAAGGCGGTTCAGGTAATGGCGGAAATGGTAATACAGGTGATCCAATAGGCGCTATTATTGATAATTACTAAGAAGGAGGAGGACAGAAAGTGGAAAAAGAATTGAGATTATCGAAAAAAGATCGTATTTCTGTTTGGTGGCGTTCAACCTTCATTCAAGGTTCTTGGAACTATGAACGAATGCAAAACGGTGGTTGGGCGTATGCAATGATTCCAGCTATTAAAAGATTATATAAAACAAAAGAAGACCGCTCTGCTGCACTAAAACGTCACTTAGAGTTCTTTAACACTCATCCATATGTAGCTTCACCTATACTCGGGGTAACTTTAGCGCTTGAGGAAGAACGTGCAAATGGTGCACCGGTTGATGACGTAGCTATTCAAGGTGTTAAAGTTGGTATGATGGGACCTTTAGCGGGTATCGGAGATCCAGTTTTCTGGTTCACGGTTAAGCCAATCCTTGGTGCGTTAGCAGCTTCTCTTGCCATGACTGGTAATATACTTGGACCGATTCTTTACTTCGTTTTATGGAATCTTATTCGTATGGGATTCACTTGGTATACACAGGAATTTGGTTACAAAGCAGGATCTAAAATTACAGATGACTTATCTGGCGGGTTACTTCGAGATATTACTAAAGGTGCATCGATACTCGGGATGTTTATCCTTGGTGCATTAGTTAACCGTTGGGTTTCTGTTAAGTTTACGCCAACTGTATCTTCCGTTCAGCTTGATGAAGGTGCCTATATTGATTGGGATAAGTTACCTGCAGGAGCAGAGGGAATTAAAACAGCGTTGGAACAACAAGCTGCTGGTCTATCATTAAGTGATGTTAAAGTAACAACTCTACAACAAAATTTAGATAGTTTAATCCCAGGCTTATCTGGATTGCTATTAACACTTCTTTGTATGTGGCTGCTTAGGAAGAAAGTATCACCAATCGTAATGATCCTTGGATTGTTCGTCGTTGGTGTTGTCTTCCATGTATTAGGCATCATGTAAAAATAAATTTATAAAGCTTGTTCAGACTTATACAAAGATAGATTATAAGACTGTTAAACAAATAGGGAAGCACCTCCTGAAATTGAGCGAATCATTTTCAGGGGGTGCTCTTTATATACCGCCAGAAACTTGATCATTACTACTATATACATATCAATGGAAACCATTTTGAATTAAACTATTGCTTAATAGAAGATATTAAGTATAAATTTATATTTTAGGAGGCTGCCATGCTTACAATTGGCTATATTGGAAATGGGAAAAGCACGAACAGATACCATTTACCGTTCGTCCTGCAAAGAAAGAATATAAAGGTAAAGACAATTTATCAAAGGAATCCTAAACATGAAAGCTGGGATCGGATTCCAGGGGTCACTTATACATCTGACTTAGATCAACTGTTAAATGATAAAGATATACAACTCATTGTAGTTTGTACAAAACATGACAGTCATTATGAATACGCCAAATTGGTATTAGAACATAATAAACATTGTTTAGTTGAGAAGCCTTTTATGGAAACCTCCGAGCAGGCAAAAGAAATATTTGCAATCGCGCGTGAGAAGGGACTAATTGTTCAAGCTTACCAAAACAGACGCTTTGATAGTGATTTTTTAACTGTTCAAAAGGTTATCGAAGAAGGGAAGCTAGGAGAACTGCTGGAAGTAGAAATGCATTTTGACTATTTCCGCCCCGAAGTACCAGAATCCACTACTACTTTCGATCCTGCTATGTCATTTTTATATGGACATGCATGCCATACATTGGATCAGGTTATCAGCTATTTCGGCAAGCCGGATCACATCCACTATGATGTTAGGCAATTATTGGGGCAAGGCAAAATGAATGATTATTTTGATTTAGATCTATATTATGCTGAATTGAAGGTTACTGTAAAATCCAGTTATTTTAGAATTAAAGAAAGGCCTAGCTTTGTAGTTTACGGTAAAAAGGGATGCTTTGTGAAAGCAACGAAGGACCGCCAGGAAGAACACCTAAAATTATTTTACATGCCGGATAACAAGGATTTTGGAGTAGATACGCTAGAACATTATGGTGTACTGACATATGTTGATGAAGAAGGTACCATCCATGAAGAAAAAGTGAAATCCATCAATGGTGATTATGGGTTAGTGTATGATGATTTATATGAAGCCATTATGAATGGTAAAGATAAAACTATTACAGATGAACAGACACTGCTGCAAATGGAAATATTAGAAACTGGCATTAAGAATTTAAAATAAAATAAAATTAAATGATAGAGACAGCCCCCAATACGGCACACTATGCATGGTATTGAGGGCTGTCCACTTTTTTAGGAAAACACAGTTGTATGTGATGCTAACCAGCCTCACATATCTTATTGATCTTTTTGCTCGTAGAGAGCCAGAAATGCACATTCTATTGCGCGCAAAGTATGGGCTGGAATTCCGCCGCCCATATTATTCCACAGATCAGCGAATAGTCTAGGACTATGACCTTCACGCAGTAGCTTTTTGGCGTATAAGACTATCATATTCGGATCGCGTTGATGACGTAACAAGCACATCGGAGACGGATAGTCTTCACGAAGTCTATTTTCCATCTCAAGAGCTTCTCTTTTCGAAATGGCAGTCAGTGTCGGTTGAATTTTTTCCCACTCATCGAGCATAATGGGTATCCATTGGCAATTGTCCTCATGGTAGAAGTAAGTCTCCTGACCATTGGTCTGATAAATAATTTCTGCACCTTCGTTAAATTCACGATAATAGGTTACGAAAATATCCGTATACAGATTGGAAATTTCCCAATACATATCATATTCATGCAGGGGTGCAAATGCATCAATTAGCCTACTGTAATACCAGCTCTGCTGCTCTTTTCCACGGTTGAACCTGGTCCAGAGTTCGTCTCCGCATTCAATATAGTCTGCTTTAATACTGCGGAGATTGGATAGTTTGTCCGCGCAGGCAAGTAAGAGCTCTTCAAAGCTAGCTGACTCTGTCATGTAGTCGATGGTATGCTGCTTTCGCTCTTCCCAGCTGCGTGACTTGTCCTCGCTGTTTGACTGAATAAGGGATAAAACTAAAGGCCCAAACTCGTTTTCAATTGCATCAGAAGTCTCGTCTGTATCTTCCAGAACGTCATGTAGCAGGCCTGCAATAATCAGCGCAGTATTACAGCCGGCAGAGGTTAGAATCTGGGCAACCTCGAATGGATGAGAAATATACGGAATATCGGTTCCTTTACGAGTCTGTCCTTGATGTGCTTTCGTTGCAAAGAGAATTGCTCGATGCAGGATGGCATTTCCGAACCACGTATTTGGCGTATATAGTGCCTTTTCGACTTCAGGCATCTTTTGATGCTTAGATGAATCTATCCTTTTTTCCGTCATTGGGTTTCCCTCCTTCATTTCTTTTCCTCTTTATAGTTAGTGATATATTATATAAAAATAATTATAACATCTATAGGCTGAGACTGATGAGGAAGACAATCAAGTGAAATATCGTTTATTTATTTCTTGCTCTTTTTCATTCCATTTAATATATTGGTTTCCTTACTGGGAATTATTCAGATTGGCAATTCAATATCTTAGTAAAATAAATGAGGAATAAGTAAGTAATAAATATGAACATGGATAATGTACTTTACCAGTGACCATATTGGACCTAATTTTCCTGGTTTTCTTTGTACTTTTTGTTCATAATAAGGAATAATATGTTCAAAATTTCTATAGTTTGATAAAAAGTGCCCAAGCATGCTATAAGTGTAAAAGAAGATTATTTCTGTTTAGTTTTGGGATTGTGTTATATATGAAATCCCATTTAATGAGAGGATTGGAATTTGGATATGAAAGAAAATTTTTGGCGTGATCTACCACGACCTTTTTTTGTACTGGCACCAATGGAAGATGTGACGGATGTTGTTTTTCGCCATGTCGTGAGTGAAGCTGGGAGACCTGATGTGTTTTTTACAGAGTTTACAAATTCAGAAAGCTATTGTCACCCTCAGGGAAAAGAGAGTGTACGTGGACGTTTAGCCTATACAGAGGATGAACAACCGTTGGTAGCCCATATTTGGGGGGACAGGCCTGAAAACTTCCGGAAAATGAGTATTGGTATGGCGGAGTTAGGGTTTAAAGGTATAGATATCAATATGGGATGTCCCGTACCCAATGTAGCTGACAATGGGAAGGGAAGTGGTCTGATCTGCCGTCCCGAAGTTGCAGCCGATTTAATACAAGCGGCAAAAGCAGGGGGATTGCCGGTAAGTGTGAAGACACGGCTTGGTTTCGCGGATATAGACGAATGGCGTGATTGGCTGACACATATATTGAAGCAAGACATTGCTAATCTTTCTATTCATTTGCGTACAAGAGATGAAATGAGTAAAGTAGATGCTCATTGGGAGCTTATTCCAGAGATTAAGAAACTTCGTGATCAGGTTGCACCCGATACACTTTTAACGATCAATGGAGATATCCTTGACCGTGAAATGGGATTGAAACTGGCTGAACAATACGGTGTAGATGGAATTATGATTGGGCGTGGTATTTTCAAAAATCCATTTGCCTTTGAGCTTGAACCAAAGGAACATAGCAGTAAGGAATTGCTGGATCTCTTGAGGCTGCATTTAGATCTCCATGATAAATATTTAGAAGTAGTAGCTCGCAAGTATACACATCTTCATCGTTTCTTTAAAATCTATGTCCGTGGATTCCATGGGGCTGGTGAATTAAGAAATGAGTTGATGAATACGAAGTCCTCAGATGAGGCGCGTGCATTGATCGATAAATTTGAAGAGCTTAATGGGATGGACGAAAAGTAAGAAGCATTCGTATGAGAAAATTGTTTCTACTTCTCTATAGTAGAACGGATTTCAAGTCTGTATGTACGTTCAATTTATGAATTAAGCCTATTCCTATATAAACCCTTAGAACTGCGCGATTTCCGCATGTCTAAGGGTTTTTCCTTTGAAATAATCTATTGCTGTTTCTAGTATTGTAGGATTAACTATCTATCGATTTAAATATTTTAATAATTCAAATTATTCATGATATTATTCTCCATCCGCTATATAATGAATAAAATAGAGTTTAGTGGAGGGAATATATTGAAGAAAAAATTGATAGTACCAGTGCTTCTAACATCCGCTATATTAGTAGGCTCGATTCCGGCTGGAAGTGTCTTTGCGCAGCCAGTTAATTCGAAAGCAGTTAGTAAGGAGTGGAATGAGAGGGCTAGCGTTCCTTTATTCGTGAAGGAGCGGTTTGCTGAAAAATACTCTTCTAGTACCTCTTCCAATGCTTTGGATTATTTGAAAAATAGGCAAGGGAAGACTGGAATCAGTAATCCGGAGAAAAACTTGAAGGTGAAAGATGTACAAAAGGATGAACTGGGCATGACCCATATTCGTTTTAATCAGACGGTAAATGGAGTAAATGTTGAAGGTTCAGACATTATCGTTCATTTTAATAAGGATAATGAGGTTGAATCCGTTAATGGCAGGATGAATCAGACACTTAGTGAATCAAAAGTGAATACAGCTGTTTCCTTAAGTGTTGATAGCGCAGTAAAAGCAGCCTTATCCTCTGTTAAAGCCCCTGAAGAGCTCACATATGAACCTACTGCTGAACTGGTTGTCTATCCTTTTAAAGAAGAAAACCATACAGCCTATAAAGTAAATGTTAACTTTATGGGTGTGGAACCTGGAAACTGGTTTGTTTTTGTAGATGCGCAAACGGGTGAGATAATTGATCAGTATAACGCTCTCATGCATGCCGCTGAAAGAAAAACGCAAAAGGGTACAGGAATCGGTGTACATGGAGAACGCAGGGAATTACACATTACCCGTGTAAAGGAAGCAAATTCTGGTACTAAGTTTTCTTTAGCGGATTATGCTCATGCTAACCTTGGTGGAATTGAAACGTACGATGCCAAAAACGATAACACTTCCAGTAATGATACGCTATATGTAGGGAATTCAGCTTCATTTATCAAAGATTACGATCGTGCAGCTGTCGATGCGCACTATAATTCCGAAAAAGTATACGAGTATTTTCTAAACGAGCATGGCCGTAATTCTCTAGATGGAGAGGGAATGGCGATTATATCTAAAGTCCACTATGGCACCAATTATAATAATGCTTCCTGGAACGGACGTTGGATGACCTACGGTGATGGAGATGGAGAGTTTATGATTTCTCTGGCAGCAGGTCTTGATGTGGCTGCTCATGAAATGACCCATGGTGTAATTTCTCACTCAGCTAATCTGGTTTACCGGAATCAATCAGGAGCACTAAACGAGTCTTTTGCTGACGTGTTTGGTGTACTAGTTGATGATGGTGACTGGGAAATGGGAGAGGATATTATGGCACCAGCTGCTAAAGCTGAAGGGGTGACGGTATTGCGCAGTTTAAGTAATCCTAACAGTGTAATTGTCAGCAGCGAGCAAAGAAGAGAATATAGTACAAATGGTGGTGTCTATCCAGACCATATGGATGAGTTCTATCATATGCCGACTTCCGTAGATGGCGGTGGTGTACATGTTAATTCCTCTATTACAAACCATGCTGCATACCTGATTGGTCAAGAACTTGGAAGAGAGAAATTGGGGGAAATCTACTATCGAGCTTTGACGGTTTATTTAACCTCTAATTCCAATTTTAGCGATGCTCGGAACGCAATTGTGCAGTCTGCTATTGATTTGTATGGTGAAGGCAGCGAGGAAGAGGCGGCCGTACAATCTGGTTTTGATGCGGTGGGAATCTATTAATTCATCCAGATGACTTGAAGGAAGGTTAGTTTATATTTATTTGCTCCCTTAGACGATGAGTTTAAGGGATTTTTTATGTGCATATATAAACTATTAGCGATCCAGAGTAGGAAATTTCTACATTAAAAAGAGGCTGGGACATAACTAAATTTACTATGTCTAAAACCGAATGATGTATTTGATTTTTATTAATCTAAATAGAAAAAGCCGAACTATTATTAATAATTGATGTTAACACTGCATTATATAATAGTTCGGCTTTTATAGATGCTGGAGACCTTTTGTCCCAATCTCTTTTTGTCTCTTATTGAGGCAATAATATCAATGTTTGATACTCTAATTGGCTCATTGAGTTTAGTTAGGTGATAATCTCCTGTCGCCCAATCGGAGATATCCCTTCTATTCTCATTTATTGTTTTATATAAGCAAGTCCTAAACAACCTGGGCCTGTATGGCTGCCAATGGATGGACCGATTTCGGTGATGAATATTTGCGCGAAGGATTGTTCTAATTCAAGATCAGCTTTTAAAGATAATGCATGATCAAGATTATTAGAGTGTAAAATACAAATCATTTCTCTCTCAACATTTGAAGCTAGGAATCTTTCTTTGATTTGCTTGGTTGCACCGGATGTTTTGCGAGCTTTGCAGACAGATTCAATGACTCCATTATCTGTAACAGAAAGGATTGGCTTGATTCCGATTAGTCCTCCAATCTTCGCAATAGCCGGATTAAGTCTGCCGCCTCTGGCTAGATATTGTAAGTCATTCACGTAAAATTCCACGTGAAAGGATTGTTTGTTTTCTTCCAGGTATTCGACAATTTGATCGTAGGAATACTTCTCATCTCTCATCATGCAAGCTTTGACCACTAACATTCCCATAGCCATCGAACCAGTTAAGGAATCGATTACGGTGATGCGGCTATCCGGATATGAATCTAGTAATTCCAGACTTGCTAATCTAATAT
Source organism: Pradoshia sp. Z4_20 (assembly GCF_058216035.1). NCBI lineage: Bacteria > Bacillati > Bacillota > Bacilli > Caryophanales > Bacillaceae > Pradoshia > Pradoshia sp. Z4_20. Next base: position 129,702 of record NZ_JBZAJD010000007.1, on the reverse strand, counting down.
TATTAAACGTGCAGCTTAATGCACTGGAAAGAGTTGCACAAATAATATCGTTCCCTTTTTCCAATTCTTCTTTTAATACTTGAATTGCGGCGGAAGGAGAGCTGGCACTTGTCTTGGCAACCTCGCCGTTTGCTAATCTTTTATAAAACTCCCCAAGTTCCATCTTACGTTCGGAACCGTACTCTACTTGATCCTCAAACTGAAAATGAAGAGGGATTAATTTTATTCCATATTTTTCGATTACCTCTATAGGGATATCGCAACTTCCATCGGTAATAATTGATATATTCTTCATGAAAACCTCCGTTAGTTATTAAACACTGTGTTGTATAAAATTTGTTATCATTGTATAATGATGCCCCGGAAGCATCAATCATCAATTTTAATCAGATTGAAAGTTATTAAACAGAATGGGACGATTTGTTTAAGAATAGGAGTCAGAATGGATGGAAGATCGCAGAATAAGATATACCAAAAAAGTAATTAAAGACACATTTATCGAATTGTTAGAAAAGAAGCCTATCAATAAAATTACCGTAACCGAGCTATGTACACAGTCTGAAATCAATCGGGCTACCTTTTATCGGTACTATGAGGATGTATATGATTTGATGGAGAAGCTAAAGAGTCAGTACGTAGCTGAACTGAAGGCAGCGATCTCTATTTCAAAGGACGACTACACGATTTCGGGATTTACAAGTGAAATTCTAGAGGTAATTCTAAGAAATAAGGAACTGAGCAGAATTCTCTTTTCTTTGAAGAATGGGAAAGACTTTCTTGATGATGTGTTAGATATTGCCCATATGAAATGTATAGAGAAGTGGAATCGATACGGGAAAAATGTACCGCAGGAACAGGTTGGGTATTTATCAACGTTCATAACTGCTGGGACAATAGGTATCCTGAATGAATGGATTCAAAATGATTACAAGGAGTCTCCCTCAGAGATTGCCAATCTGATTGAAAATATGAGTCACTACGGTCTGGAGAAAATTATTTATGGAAAATAAGTAAATCAATCAGTTTTTAGGTGACCGTTAGAGATTACTTTCTTTATACAGATTATTATTGAAATGAACAGCCCTTCTCATTTAAGAGTTAGGGTTTTTTTGATAGTTGTATTTTATAAATAAGTAGCAATAATATTAGTTTTCAGCGCTCTACTCGTTTGAGTAAATAAAAGGTAAATAAGATGACGATCCGGATATATTGTAAAGCCAAATTACCAATCAATCCTCTGAGCTCATTCAACTTTTTGCAGATCAATAATAGGTAGGTCCTTTTAATATTTTCTGATAAAAATGATAAAGTAGAGTATATAGAATAAAAACTAGGTGGTTTTATAATGGAAAAAGTGATGCAAAAGGTTTTAGAGTTCAGGGATGAGCGGAATTGGGGACAATATCATAATGAGAAAGATTCAGCGATTTCGGTTTCATTGGAAGCGAATGAACTATTGGGAAATTTCCAGTGGAGAGATAGCGAAGAGGCAGTGGCTGATTCAATCGACAATATAAAAGAAGAAATGGCCGATGTATTTATCTATCTCTTGCAGTTAGCGGATAAATTGGATATCGATCTGGAAGAGGAAGCACTCAAGAAACTGAAGAAGAACGCCATAAAATACCCTGCTCCGGCAAAGAAATAATCATATTCAGCTTACAATCATGTGTGATGTGGAGGTGCGGGATGACTACAAGTACAGTAGAAATTGAGACACTGCCTTTTAACAAGGCATCAATAAATCGCCTGAGCGGCTATTATGTTGATTATCCTGTCGTGTATTTTCTGAACAACGAAACTACCGTCTATATAGGCGAAACAGTGGCAGTCAAAATCGGATGAGGGACCATCTGAATAACCATGAACGAAAATCATTAAGTAAGATGTCCTTGATTATCCATAATAAATTTAATCGCTCGGCTACATATAATATTGAAACGAAGCTAATCAATTATTTCTTGGCGGATGAACGTTATAAGCTGCAGAACAAGAGTCAAACTGCAAAGAATGTAATGCATAACTATTATGAAAAACAGTACTATGATGAACAAGTTTTTGATGAAATTTGGACTGAACTTTTAAAAAGAAAAATTGTTGATCATTCCGCACAAGCAATTGAGAATAAAGACCCTTTAAGGAAATGACGACTGAACAGTTAGAGCTGCAGCAGGAAATCATAAAGGTATGCAAGGAACATATTCAGGATGAAAAACCGTTTGTTTTTCTTATTAAAGGGGAAGCGGGCGTCGGAAAGAGTGTTGTCTTAAGTTCGGTTTTCAATAAAATTCAAGAGCTCTCCAAGGAAAAAGATAACGAATTATTCAAAACTGAAAACTATTTATTAGTCAATCATTCTGAGATGTTAAAGACCTATAGAAAAATAGCTGGAAATGTTAAAGTCCTTTCTAAAAAGAATTTTGAAAAGCCGACAACATTTATCAACAAGCGAAAGAAATTAGGGAAAAAGGTTGATATCGTTTTAGTAGATGAAGCTCATTTATTGTTAACAAAACTTGATAGCTACAATAATTTCAACGAAGAAAATCAATTAGAAGAGATTATTAGACACAGCAAGGTAGCCATTATTGTCTATGATGACAAGCAAGTCTTAAAAATGAAAAGCTACTGGGACGAAGAAAAGCTTTATTCAATCACAAAGGGCTGTAATACAGGAAATTATGTTTTGACGAATCAATTTCGAATGCGTGCCTCTGATAATATGGTCAATTGGATTAATAATTTTGTAGAGAAGAAAATTACTCCGATGCCGATTGAAGATGCATATGATTTTCGGATTTTCGGATCGGCAGCAGAAATGTATAACGTAATCCAAGAGCAGAATAACAAATTTGGTTTGGCGAGAATTGTGTCCACCTTCGATTATATACATAAGAAAGATGGACAAACCTATTACGTGGAAGAGGATGGTTTTAAACTTCCATGGAATAATGATTATGGAAATCATACATGGGCAGAAGAGGCAAATACCATAAAGGAAGTTGGATCGATTTATACAATTCAAGGCTTTGACTTAAATTATGTTGGAGTTATTCTAGGCCCATCAATCGGCTATGATAAAGAAACTGAAATGTTAAAAATCATTCCTGAAAACTATAAAGATACAGAGGCCTTCAGGGGAAGGAATGAGTATAAAAACAGTGAAGAAATTATGGAAAGAATTATTTTGAATTCACTTAACATACTGATGAAGAGGGGCATACACGGCCTGTACTTATATGCACATGATCCGGAATTAAGGGGTAGATTGTTAAAACTTCAAGAAAATAGATTTCCTAGGTAGGAAGCAAGAAGCTAATTTCATTATAAGAGGCAAAACCCTTAACCAATCTGAATAAGGGTATAAGGTGTTTTGTCTGCCTTCTTTTGAATAAAAGCTTCCATCTTCAATAAAATCGACAAATAGTTTATAATTATCTGTAAATAGTAGATATTTTAGTCGAAGAATCATTATAATGGTATGAGATATGGTAAAAAATGAGATGAAAGGGTTTCCTAAGCAGAGCCTTTCTTTTTGCTTTTTTTAAACAGGAGAGCTTGCTCTTTTTTACAAATTAGGGGATGAGGATGGTTATAATGAGCAACATGCAGAAGAAAACAGACGTTATCTTAATTGGTGCCGGGATTATGAGCGCGACATTGGGGTCAATACTTAAAGAGTTAGCACCTGAATGGAACATCAAAGTATTTGAAAAGCTTGCAAGTGCAGGGGAAGAAAGCTCAAATGAATGGAATAATGCAGGGACGGGTCATTCTGCACTGTGTGAGCTTAACTATACATCTGAAAAAGCTGATGGATCTTTAGATATTAGCAAGGCTATCAATATTAATGAGCAGTTTCAGCAATCGAAGCAGTTTTGGTCATATTTGGTTAACAGCAATTTGATTCAAAATCCACAGGATTTTATCATGCCAATTCCTCATATAAGTTTAGTGCAGGGAGAGGATAATATAACTTTTTTGAAAAAGCGTTTTAAAGCGCTTTCTAAAAATCCTTTGTTTGAAGGAATGGAATTTACAGAGAATCCAGAGAAACTAGAAGAATGGATTCCTCTTATAATGGAGGGACGCTCAACGGATGAACCGATTGCAGCCACAAAAATTGATTCAGGAACCGATGTTAACTTCGGTGCGTTAACACGTATGCTGTTTGAACATTTACATAGTAGCGGTGTAGAAGTCAATTATAGTCATAGTGTAGAAGATATTAAACGTACCACTGATGGTCTATGGCAGGTGAAGGTGCATGATTTAGAAGATGGTAAACTTGAGTACCATACGGCACATTTCGTCTTTATCGGTGGAGGAGGCGGAAGTCTCCCTTTACTTCAAAAAACAGGCATTCCGGAGTCCAAGCATATCGGAGGTTTCCCTGTAAGCGGACTGTTTATGGTTTGTAACAATCCGGAAATCGCTGAAAAGCATCATGCAAAAGTATACGGAAAGGCTAAGGTTGGTGCACCACCAATGTCTGTTCCTCATTTAGATACACGATATATCGATAATAAGAAAACGTTATTATTTGGGCCATTTGCCGGTTTTTCGCCCAAGTTCTTAAAAACTGGTTCCAACTTTGATTTATTTGGGTCCGTAAAACCGAATAATGTTATTACGATGCTGGCGGCGGGAGTTAAAGAAATGGCATTGACTAAATATTTGGTTCAGCAAGTCATGCTATCGAATGAGAAGCGTATGGAGGAATTACGTGAATTTATTCCAAACGCCAACAGCGAAGATTGGCATACAGTTGTGGCAGGCCAACGTGTGCAAGTAATCAAAGATACAGAAAAAGGAAAGGGAACACTTCAATTTGGTACAGAAGTGGTCAGTGCTGAAGATGGTTCGGTTGCTGCATTGCTCGGAGCCTCTCCTGGAGCCTCTACTGCTGTTCACGTTATGCTTAAAGTATTGGATAAATGTTTCCCTCAAAATATGAAGGAGTGGGAACCTAAAATAAAAGAAATGATTCCATCTTATGGTCTATCTTTAATGGAAAATCCTGATCTTTTCAAAGAAATTAATCAATCAACTACAGAAACACTGGGACTTTGTACAAAAGAAATGATCTGTAACTAAGCATAGCTTAATTATAAATAAGGGCAACTCACTATACTAAGCGGGTTGCCCTATCTTTATTTTATGAACAGTAGAAACAACCCTGCACTAGACTTACCGATGCAGGGTTGTTTTATTAGTACGTATTAAGTTCATTAATTGGAGTCTGAATAATGACTGGTTTCTTTTTAGGGTCTAACCATTTCAAAATCTTTTTCACGTTTGCTTCAGATGTTGCGGTGCAGCCTAAAGTATAGCTGTTGCCAATGTGGAAGAAGATTGCGCTTCCCTTATAAGGTGTTCGCTTCGTATTGTAGTTGATTACAAACCCATATGTGTAGGCTGATATATTCATATTTTCTGCACTTTTCCATTGACCCTTGGTTTTCTTTTTGGACTGCCAAGTGTTGTATAGTTTCGATTTCGGATCATCAACCCATACGTCATCCGCTGTGATTTTACGATAATTCAGCTTTGTTCCGGGATTTGCTTTTCGGCCAAAAGCTGTACCGATTGTATACTTCCCAATCGGAGACCTCTTGCCACTTTCTTTCATGTCCTTTTCCTTTGCAAATCCATACTTCCCAATATAACCTTTGGTTATTAATACAGGTACCCATTTTCCTTTAGAGTTCCTCTCGAATGTGCGGATTTCAGCTTTCGATGTATTATATCCACTTGAAGTAACGAGAATGAGTTGCTTGTTGCTTTCGACTGTCTTTAAGCCTTCAGCTAAATTTTTCGGAGCTGCGGGCTTTTTGGAAGTTAAATAGTTACTGGAAGCCCAACCGGTTTTGCTGCCAATGATTACTTTGCTCCAAGAGCCTTTCGTTTGAGTTACTTTAACTGAGCTGTTCTTTTTAACAGTTGTAACTACTTTGTACTTAGTTCCGGCTCCACTGCGAATATTTAATGTACTTGCTGTGACATACATCGTTTTAGAAGTTACTTCTGCAACAGGTTTTTTAGATGTTAAATATTTGCTGGAAACCCAGCCAGTCTTGCTTCCAACCGTTACTTTTTCCCATGAGCCTTTCGTTTGAGCTACTTTGACTGAGGTATTCTTTTTAACAGTTGTAACAACTTTGTATGTAGTTCCTGGACCACTTCGTACATTTAGTGTACTGGCCGTTACATATTTGGATGATGCAGCTTGAACGTTATTTTCCACGGGAAGACCTGAAAGAATCACGAACAGTGCGATTATGATTGCAATCCCCTTTTTGATCATGTATTCACTTCTCCTTAATAATTTATGTACTTCCTTATTCTATTTACTTCTAAATGTAGTCGTAAACGAGCTCTTCTTATTTTACTAGATTTAAATTTTTTAATCATGTGGTCCTGCCCAATTTCGTTCTATTGTTCTATGAATTTTACGGATATTTAATGAAATATTTTTAAAATTAATACATGGTTTACCAATATAGCAGATCTCAAGTAATAATTTTCAGCCAATGGATGAATGTTTATGCTAATTGCCATCGGGAAGAAGAAAAAAGAAGTGATAGAAGGGGAAAGGAGGAAATATAAAATGGAAAAAACAATTTTTATTACTGGAGCAGGGAGCGGACTCGGCAAAGGATCGGCTATTGGTCTGGCGAAAAAAGGTCATCATGTCATAGCGACGACTGAGACGACATCTCAGAAAACAGCGCTTATGCGGGAAACGAGAGACTTGGGAATAAATATGGAAGTTTTTAAGCTCGATATTACCAATCCTATTGATTTAAGAGAAATTGATAAATATGATTTTGATATTTTTGTGGCGAATGCCGCGATTAATGAAGGTGGACCGCTCGCTGAAATACCAATGGAACGGTTCCGCGCTATCTTTGAAGTGAACGTTTTTGCCACGCTTGAGACAGCTCAAATCGCTGCAAGAAAGCTGGTTAACAAAGGTATGGGCAAAATTGTTTTCTTAAGTTCAATGGCAGGCATTATGACAACTCCTTATGCAGGTCCATACGCAGCGACCAAGCATGCCATTGAAGCAATGGCTTTGACATTAAAGGATGAATTAAAAGAGTTTGGCATACAGGTGGCGACTATTAACCCGGGTTCATTTGATACGGGTTTCAACGATCGGGCTGTAGAAGAAAAATGGAAATGGTTTAATGAGGAAGAACACTTTACCCGTAAAGAAGATATGAAAGCAATGGAAGAGGGATTGAAAAATCAAATGGATCCAGAGGATATGATTGAAAAAATGATAGAAATTATCCCGGCAGAACACCATAAATTCCGTACAGTTTATCCAGAGCAAACAGAAAAACAGATGAAGGAAGCTGAACAGAAAAAGTGGGGGATGGAAGTTTAATTCGACAAAGTCTTAATATACTTTCACTCTTTTTTCTCTTTAACTACTAATTGTCACATTGTGTCCAACTTTTGATCTAGTAGGTTAGGTGTTTTAGTTTTATTTAAATTTAAATATAAGTTAAAATATTCCTGAAGCAAGAATATCATTTTTTTCGGGTAAACTTACTTTCTTTTATGTCTAGGCAAAATTAGGCTATGTTAAAGTCCGTTATGTTGGCTAAGCAGGTTTTACTTGAAATGGATCTGAGGACATTGGGTATGTCTCGCTTTTATGCTGGATTAATACGAAGTGTCACAGACAAATCCAAGTATAAATTTTAAAATCCGTATGGATAAACAGAGCCTATACTTTAATGAGGAGGTAGTTCAAAATGAAATTAGAGGGAAAAGTAGCGGTTGTAACAGGTGCAGCATCCGGAATGGGGAAAGCGATTGCAGAGCTTTATGCAAAAGAAGGAGCTAAAGTCCTTGTAACAGATCTTAACCTTGAGGGTGCCGAAAATGTAGTCGAAGGGATTACAAACAATGGTGGTACAGCGAAAGCATTGCAAGTAAACGTTGCAAAGCTTGAAGATATCGAGGGAATGATTGATACAGCTGTTAGTGAATTTGGTACATTAGATATACTTGTTAACAATGCAGGCATTATGGATGGTTTCGAACCTGTTGCGGATATACAAGATGAAAGATGGGATTTAATTTTTGATGTAAATACAAAAGGTGTTATGCGTTCCATGCGTAAGGTCGTTCCATTATTCCAGGAAAAAGGCCAAGGCATAATTATAAATATTGCTTCTACTGGTGGATTAAACGGTGCTCATGCAGGTGCAGCCTATGGTGCTTCCAAGCATGCGGTGGTTGGTCTTACTAAGAACACAGCCTTTATGTATGCAAAAGAAGGCATTCGCTGTAATGCAATCGCACCAGGTGCGGTTGAGACCAATATTTCTGCATCGATGGGAAAAGTTAATGAATTTGGAATGGGACGTTCTAGATTAGCACAAGCTGCGATTCCTAAAGTGGGACAGCCGGAAGAAATTGCAGCAGCTGCCTTATTCCTTGCTTCTGAGGATTCCAGCTTTGTAAATGGTACAGTTTTAGTAGTTGATGGTGGTTGGACTTCAGCATTCTAATAAATATTAAATAATTGATTACAATTAGGCAGCTTGTTTCTCTGATTTAGAGGGACAAGCTGCTTTTCTTTTGAATAAGAAAATATATATTTAAATAACAAAATTTCACATAATCACTTTAAATAAAATATATTCAGTTAATAAATATTATTTTAATATAATTAATTGACAGGTGACAGGTTGTCACTTATAGTAGTCTTACTTGATAAACTGTCATGAAACTGACCAGACTAATTACATCAAGAGACTAATAAGTAAAGGGTGTCATCAAACGTATATGAAAGTACTTGAGTTGCATCATGTGAACAAACAATACCCGATTGCAGATGGTCAATACTTCCCTGCTCTTAAAGATGTTAATGTTTCCTTTGAGAAGGGAGAATTGGTCTCCATCATTGGTGAATCAGGAAGTGGTAAATCCACTCTAATGAATCTGATTGGCGGGTTGGATTCTGATTTTACCGGTTCCGTTCAGTTTGAAGGGAAGAATATTGGTGAGTTTAATGAAAAAGAAATGGATGAATATCGAAAAAATAAAATAGGCTTTATTTTTCAAAGCTTTAATCTGATTCCGCATTTGTCTGTCCTCGATAATGTCACGATTGCGATGACTTTATCGAATGTAGGGAAAGAGGAACGCATTAAAAGAGCGGAGGAGATTCTAACTCAGGTTGGTTTGAAAAATCATATTTATAAAAAGCCAAATCAATTATCCGGCGGTCAAAAGCAAAGGGTTGCGATTGCGCGTGCATTAATTAATGATCCTGAAATCATCATTGCCGATGAACCAACCGGAGCACTTGATTCTGAAACAACGGAACAAGTATTGGCGATCATAAAAGATATTGCTAAGCAAGGTAAGCTGGTTATTATGGTTACTCACTCTGAGCGAGTAGCGAACCATTCCTCAAGGGTAATCCAAATTGCAGATGGGAAAATTATCCGTGATGACAGAGGAGAACCTCTAGAACAAATGGAACCTCAATCCAATCAAGTGGAAAAGAAGGGTGGTGAAAACCTTAGCTTTGTGGCGGCCGTGAAACTTGCATTTCTGAATATGAAAGAGAAGCTTGGTAGAAATGTTTGGGTTTCATTAGGAGCAAGCATAGGAATCATGAGTGTCATCTTTTTCCTTTCATTAGGAAATGGTGTGAAGACCTATATGAATGACTCTATGAACAGTATGGTGAATCCGCTTGTCGTAGAAGTTAATATGCCTTCTGAGGAAGAGGAACTTCCGCCATCAGTGGATGAAAATCAGGCAATGATGCTATCGATGATGGGAGAACAGACACCATTTGAGGAAAAGGATATCGAGAAATTATCCGAAATCGAGCATGTTTCTTCAGTGGAAAAGGGATTTAATCTCATCTCATTTGGCTCCAATGCGGTTAAATATGGAGACAAAAAGGTTGATTTGATGATGATTACAACCATTTCATCTAACATAACAGATACGAGTATTAAGGAAGGCACTTTACCTGGAAAACAAGAAATTCTCCTTGCGGAGGGTACCGCTGAAAAATTAGGCGTAGATATGATCGGTAAAGATGTTAACGTAACGCTAATGCTTAATGAACAGTTATATGAAAAAACCTATACGGTTAGTGGAATTATTTCATTAGGCAGTCAATTTGCAGCGATGGATTTAATCTATGCCAATTATGAGGATCTGGTACAGCTTGCAGAGGATAACGGTCAGACATTGGATCCTACAAGTATCTATTTAGTTGCAGATAATGAAGAGTTTACGGAAGATATAAAAGCAAAAATCAAGGATATGGGCTACAATGGTTCATCGCAAGAAACAATGACAGCTATGATGAACGAAATGCTGGATGTTTTGACATATGTATTAACCGGGATTTCAGGCATTTCACTTTTTGTTTCAGCAATCATGATTTTGGTTGTTCTCCATATTAGTGTTGTTGAGCGTACGAAGGAAATCGGGGTCCTAAAAGCGATTGGTGCAAGACGCATGGATATTAGAAGAATTTTTGTATCTGAAGCATTCCTGATTGGATTATCGAGTGGAATTATCGGTGTTCTGGCAGCCTCTTTATTAACCTTTGTAGCTAATAGCCTTTCAACTAAATTAATTGATTTTGAAATTGTACAAATAACCCCAGCATATCTTGTTTTCGGTGTTGCTGCTAGCATCATTATTAGCATGCTTTCTGGACTTATGCCCGCCAATAAAGCGGCTAAATTGGATCCAGTTGACTCTTTACGCAGAGAGTAGGAAAGTATATGCCGAGTCAAACATTTGTGAATTTACCAGCGGAAAAGAGAATCAGGATTATTCAGGCTGCTAAGGAGGAATTTAGCCAATATTCCTTCTATGATGCATCAATTAATCGAATTATTAAAGAAGCGCAAATTCCTCGGGGAAGCTTCTATCGTTACTTTGAAAATAAAGAAGATCTGTTTCTGTATTTATTAAATGAATATAAAAGTGACCTCTTGGATCAGATTAACAGCAAGATTAACGCCGGGGTAAACCTCTTTTCAATTCACTTTCTGCTATTTGATTATATAACTAAGAAAGCGATGGATCCTGCTCATTCCAAGTTTTTGGTCAATGTATTTACGCGGACGGATAGTAAGCTAGCTGAACATTTAATGAGCTTTACGGATGTACGTGAAATGGAAGAGAAACAAGAGAAGTTTCTGAATCTAGTTACTGACACTCATTTACTAAAGGTTGAAATAAAAGAGGAATTGTTTCAAGTTATTGAGATATTGAGAACTATCACATTCAATCAAATTATCCTGGCGTTAAATGATCTTTCGACTGTAAGCCAAAAAAGAAAAGACATGGAGCGTCAATTTCATTTTATTAAATATGGTGTACTGAAATAAACAAAGTAAAAGCCTTGAACGTGTGTTCTAAACAGGTTCAAGGCTTTTTATTATAGTCAGGTAGCTTCCACTCGATCTGCAAATATATGAATATTATCTTTAAGAATAGAAGGCTGTTGGTCTGCCGGGTACGATTTTAATGCTATTTTGGCAATGAATTTCTCGAAAATTCCCAATGCGTGAGAACGAATTTCTCCACCGAAGCAGTCAATTGCTGTTGCTTGCTCAAGTAACTCATCTGGAAAGTTGGTTTGAAAGTATTTTTCAGCATTTCCGACATCAGCGCAGCAAATAAATAGACCGACCTCTTTCTGTTTAAAATCTTTAAGATGGTTTTTTACGAATTTTTTAACCGACGAATGAAGTTTCCCATAACGGATGGGACCGCCAATCAAAACAGTATCATAGGCATCCAGCGAAGGATCAGTGTGCGTAAGATCAACTAATTTTGCATGCCCATTAAAGTCTTGTTCAAGGATATGTACGCATGTTTCTGTAGTTCCGCTTTTTGAAGCATAAGCAATCAATATGTTCATGACTAATATGGCTCCCTTCTAAGATGACGTGTCTATATAAAGCATATACCCTTTTTGTCATCCTACCAAGGGGAAATATCAGAAACTTCTAATATTATCTGACATTAGGTTTTAGAGATAGAGGGCAATCTGTAGAAATAATCTTTGGCCGCAAGTAGTTGATTGGTCCGCCAGCTACTTATCCATGGAAAAGGTTAATAGGACAAGAGAGAGGTGTATAAAGCCAATAAAAAATCCTGTCCGCTGGTTTAGCGGACAGGATTTAACATTTATTAATAGGCTATGCTGAATAAACCTTTAATGTGTGAAAGATAACGGATATTACTTGCTTCTTTCATTATTGTAGCCGGTAAGCCTTTTAATGGTGTTGAGTTCCCGCCAATAATGGCTACGCCATCTTTACGTCCAAGACTTGCTAATGTTCCTGAGTTTACTGGAGCAAATACTTCAGGAAGAGTACCCTTAATGGATGCCGCAATATTATAACCAATCAATTCACCCATTTGCCAAGCCATTTGTGCAGTTGGCGGGTATGGTCTCGCACCAGGAGCAGGGAAGACAACTGCACTGTCACCAGCAATATAAACATCAGGATGTGAAGTAGATTGTAGATATTCATTAACAGTAGCACGGTTACGATCTACTGCTAAACCAGATTCGCCGATAACAGGAAGGCCTTGTACACCGCCAGTCCATACAAATGTGTTGGCGATAATTTGTTGGCCATCTTTTAATTCAATCACATTTCCGTTTACACCTGTGACAGGAAGTCCAGTCAAGAATTGAACTCCACGATTCTCTAAGCTTGTCATTGAACGTTCAATTAAATGATCAGGAAGCATAGGTAAAATTTTTGGACCTGCTTCAACTAAGATAAATTTAAGCTCAGAAGGATCAACCATATATTTTTTAGCTACTTTAGGGGTTGTATCTGCAATTTCTCCAACTAATTCAACACCGGTTAGTCCGCCGCCACCGATTACAATGGTTGCATCGGCTGGATTTTTAGTTTGTGCATATTCTTTAATTCGATCTTCGATATGCTTGTTAATTTTATTAGCATCCTCTGCTGATTTTAAGACCATACTATTTTCTTCAAGTCCAGGAATGCCAAAATAAGCAGTTTGGCTGCCTAATCCAACGACTAATTTATCATAGGTTAAGATTTTTCCGCTTGAAAGGGTTACCTTTCTTTCATCTGCTGATATAGATTCAACTTTAGAGATGATTAGATTAATATCTTTTCCTTTAAACAAACGATCTAATGGCATAGCAATTCTGCCTTCGCTAATATTGCCTGCTGCCAAACGATGCAGTTCAGTAATGATTTGATGTGTCGGATATTGGTTAACAACTGTAATAGTAGCTTCTTCAGATGTTAAATGCTGACGTGCTGATAATGCTGAAAGAAGACCGCCATACCCTGCTCCTAAAATAACAATTTCTTGTGCCATGATATGTTCCACCCTTGTTTGTAATATTTTTAATCTAGTATTTTATTAAAATCATTTAATAAGTGCTTTTTGTATAAATGAATAAGCTTTTATTTGGAACGTTCGTTGCTTACTTGAAGATAAGCGCTGGCAAAGCGAAGAACCTTTTGGATTTGAGGATCTTTTAGCATTTTCATCAAACCGAACACACTGATCACTTCTTTGCTTTGTTCAGCTCTTTCCTTTGCTTCCATTGCATTGACAGCTATATGTTTGGCTGTTTTCGTAACAGGCTCTGCAAATTCCTTCGCTGTATTGGCAAAATCGTTTACTAATACTTTATCAGTAGCGACGGATTGAGCGAATTCATATGATTTGTTCAGTGCTGTTACAACTTCAGTTAATTGTGGTAATTGATTTAATAGTGTAACTAATGATTCCTGAACCTCTGGTTTTGATAATTGTTTTAACAATTCTTCTTGTGAAGCAACCGGAGAGGATTGTGTCTCTGATTGCTGTTTCATTGTGTCTGACATAGCAAATACCCCATTTCTGTTTGTTATAGCGAAAAATTAAATTAGTTATATTTATATAACCATAAATCCTCTACTTTAAGCATACTCCTTGTGTATAAATTCACAAAACTTTTTGCTCGAAAAAAGCGCTTTCATAGCAAAAAGAATACTATTTACACTATATTGATAGTGAAATATTTCATTCATCAATAGTTACCGTTGTAATTTTGATTTATAAATAATGAAAACAGGAGGATTTTTGAGGATGATAAATATGTGTAAATCTAAAATAGTTAATGGGGAGAGAGTGTGTTTAGGGCATTTTATAATATTGAAATAATGAATGAAGGGAAGAAAATAGACTCTCCGAGGAGAGTCTATTTTCTGTTTATTCTTGTTCACCGATAATAGTTTCGGCAATGTTTTTAGCGTGATCGCCGATGCGTTCAAGATTACTTAAAATATCAACGTAAACAAGGCTTGCTTGTGCAGAACAGGATCCATTATTTAAACGGATGACATGCTGCTTTCTTAATTGGCGCTCCATCTTATCGATTTTACGTTCCAATTCGAGTACCTTGTAGGCACTTTCCTTATCTTGATTCTCTATTGCCGCCATCGCTTCTTTGACCGCTTCTATAGTTAGTGTGAACATTTGAGACATGCCTTCTGTGGCCTCATCTGTAAATGTTGCTTTATTTGTATTTTTATACTCTGCAAATTCCAGAATATTTTCGAAATGGTCGCCAATGCGTTCGATATCAGTGATGGTATGCATTAGAATATTATGTTCGTCAGATTCATTAGCAGACAGTGAACTTGTGGAGACTTTAACAAGATAATCTGTTATTTTGTGATCTAAATTATTAAGAGCCTCTTCAATTTGATTACCTGTATTCAATGAAGCAGTTTCATTAGTTAACAGGTAGTTATACGTTTCTTCCAATCCTTTAATAGCAAACTCGCCCATTCGCAAAGTTTCCTTTTTCGCCTGTCCAAGTGCAATAGAAGGAGATTGGTCGATGATTCGTTCATCCAGATGCTCTGGTTTATACTCAATAACAGTATCTTTTCCTGGAATGAGTTTAGTAACAATCCACGCATATACACCAATGAATGGAATCATGATCAGTGTGTTTGTAATGTTGAATGTTCCATGTGCAAAGGCAATGGTCATTTCCGGATTTAGTCCAAGTGTTTGTTGGAACCAGCCAATAAGGGACGTAAATGGAACGAGCAAAATCATAAAAATGATTGTACCGAACACATTGAAAAGTATGTGTACACAAGCAGCACGTCTAGCGGCAACTGATGCACCAATCGATGCAAGAAGGGCAGTGATAGTTGTTCCGATGTTATCTCCGAATAGTACCGGTAAGGCACCTTGCAGGTCAATAAGCCCTTCACCAAATAATCCCTGAAGGATTCCGATTGTAGCACTGGAGCTTTGTACTAATAATGTAAAGACTGTTCCTACTACAACACCGAGTATGGAATAATCACTTAAGCTGACAGTTAGATCATGAAACCATTCGAAGGTACGTAGAGGCTTCATTCCACTGCTCATAAGCTCTAGGCCATAGAATAATAATCCGAATCCAAATAGGATTTGACCGAAGTTGTGCAGCTTTTGGTTTTTAAAGAAGAATAATAAAAATGCACCGACAAAGATAATTGGTAATGCATATTCGCCAACATCAATACCGATAATGAAGGCAGTAATGGTTGTACCGATATTTGCCCCCATGATGACACCAATAGCCTGGCGGAGTGTCATAAATCCGGCACTTACCAATCCAACCGTGATAACTGTTGTACCTGAACTACTTTGAATTAAAACTGTAACTAGAATACCAACCAGAATCCCCATAATAGGGTTGGTTGTATATTTATCCAATAGATCTCTTAGTCGATCACCTGCGGATTTTTGGAGTCCATCCCCCATGTATTTGATACCGAATAGGAAGATACCCAATCCGCCGAGAAATTGAAAAAGCATTTCTTGAATACTTACATCCACTGTTTACACCTCAACATTATTTTAGAAAAATATTTTCGATTATCATTATTATTGACAAGAAGTTGAAAGTAAATACTAAACAGTCATATTTAACTATAACTTTACGGTTCCTTTACGTTCGTGTAATTTATCAATAAATTAAAAAAAATATATTATTTTAAAATATAGGTTTTTGAAGAAAAACAGTGTATGGTTACATTGAATTCTGGATAGAATTAATGATTTCTATAATAGATAACAGTACCAGATATGAAAGATATGTATACTCTAAATCCTCAACTGAATGAAGAACAGTAGAAAATATGATAGACTTAATAAACAATATTTTCGGGAGAAGAGGGGGATGATTGGTGTACCTTTCCGTGAAAGAAACAGCAGAATACTTATCATTGCCGGAATCCTATCTTGAAACTCTTATCAAGCAAAAGAAAATCCGGGCTATATTTGACGGGGAGCAGTATTTGATTAACAATGATCAATTCTCCAATTATCAAGAGCAGCTGCAGGAATATAAAAAGCTTTTCCAGGAATGGTTAACTGAACCGATTCCTGAAGATTGGGATGCAAAAGATGAGGATTAATAAAACAGGGGGGGCAAATTTTGCCTTCTTTTTTTTGCTTAAATCCTTATCCCATCTTCATTGCCAATTAAACAGTTAGTAACAACCAATCTTTGCATCTAATTGTAATGTCTGCAGTCATTTTTTGATATGATTTATGTAGCGTTCGTAATTATAAAAAATTCTTATTATAGGTAAGCATGCTCCTTTATTGGGGTACTAGTAAGAATATAATGGCACTTTTGAAATTATGATTTTTATTTTGGTAGGCGAGGGAGAGGTTACTTATGAATCTAGCAACAATTGGTACTAGTAGCATTACAGAACAATTTATAGATGCAGTTTTAGAAAGCGATGGTCTTTATCTAAAGGCGATTTATTCAAGAAATTTGGATAAGGCGTCTCGTTTTGCGAATAAGCATGAGGTCGATCTTGTTTTTAATCAGCTGGAGGAACTAGCTAAATGTAAGGAAATCGATATTGTCTATATCGCTTCTCCGAACTCATGTCATTTTGAACAAGCGGTTTTAATGTTAGAAAACGGGAAACATGTCATATGTGAAAAACCGTTATTCTCTAATGTGGCAGAGCTGGATCAGGCATATCAAATCGCTAAAAGGAATAACGTCTATCTTTTTGAAGCCATCAGAACCCTTCATACACCCAACTTCAAGTTACTGCAGGATAATATTAGACGAGTGGGGAGAATTCGTAATATAAACTTACAATATATGAAATACTCTTCCAGATATGATCAACTACTGGAGGGGGAGATTCCTAATATTTTCTCAGCTGATTATTCAGGTGGTGCTTTGGTGGACCTAGGTGTTTATCCTCTTGCCATGGCCTTCGCCCTTTTCGGAAAACCTATCTCGACCAGCTATACTCCAGTTATGCTTGATAGTGGCGTTGATGGAGGAGGAACACTAATCCTCAAGTATTCTGATTTTGTATGTACAATTGTTTGCTCGAAAATAGTTAATTCCTATGGGTCAAATGAAATTCATGGGGAGACGGGGAATATTATCTTTCCTGGATCAGGAACCATTCAAAAGCTTGAGTATATTGATAGAGAAACAAAAGTGTGCGAACCCTTTTCAATTCCTCAAAAAGAGAATGATATGGTGTATGAAATTGATACTTTTATCGATATTATCAACCATGATAAACAGCCAGATTATCAAAAGCTAATTGAGATTAGTAGAGGGGTACTGGAAATTACAGAGTACTCCCGAAAAGAAAGTGGAATTGTATTTAGTACAGAAAGAGAATCTGAATAATTTTTTAATAGAAGGCTGCCGGCAGGGCGGTCTTCTATTTTTTATAAGCAGAGATGTTTATTAATTCAAAAAAAATACACAATTTATAGGTTTGTTTTAATTAAGGGGTGGAAAGGTAATAGTGGGAAAAACTTTGCTTTATTCTATTAATCATAAGTTCAAGGAGGAGAAGTGAGCATGATTAGGGACATTATAAACAAAACGTTTTCTATGGGAATTGGAGCAGCTGTAACAAGCAAGGAACAAATTGAAAAATTAGTGGATGAATTGGTGAAAAAGGGTGAAGTAACTCAGGCAGAATCTAAATCAATGGTGGAAGATCTAGTGAAAAAGGGTAATGAAGCCCGGACAGAATTTGAACAACAAATTAATTTAAAGGTTAAGCAACGTCTGGCAGAAATGGATCTTGCCACAAAAGAAGACATTGCACGATTGGAAAATCGAATTGCTTTGTTAGAGGAGAAAAATCAATAACAACACAAGTTTATGAATGAGCAGGTTAGGGGGGAAGCAGATGCTTGAAAAGAGAATACGTCACTTTAATCGGTACCAGGATATCATCCGTGCAATGATTCATAATGGATTTGGATCCATTGCCAAAGAACTGGGATTATCCGATATGCTACCGTTTGGAGGGCAGTGGACGTTTGAAGGCAAGGAGGTTAAAAATCGGCCGGCTGCCGAGCGGATTCGTGCCATTCTTGAGGAATTGGGCCCGACTTTTGTAAAGCTTGGGCAGATGCTGAGTACAAGACCTGATATCGTTCCTCCTTCCGTTATTTTGGAATTGGAAAAGCTGCAGAATCATGTGCCTGCCTTCTCCCCTGAAGAAGTCAAAAAGATTATCGAATCGAATCTGGAAGCAACAATTGATGAACTGTTTTCCGACTTTACAGAAGAAGCATTGGCTGCGGCTTCTATTGGTCAAGTACATAAGGCTGTTCTTCATACAGGGGAAGAGGTCGCTGTAAAGGTGCAACGCCCTAATATCCAGGGTAATATTGAGACAGATCTAGAAATCTTGCACAATATTGCTAGATTGGCAGAAAAGCGATTCAGCTGGGCTAGAGATTATGGCATAAGTGATATAGTGGATGAATTTTCTCAATCCTTACATCAGGAACTGGATTATGGAATTGAGGGAAGAAATTCCGAAAAAATAGCTAATCAATTTATCGATAATGACATAATTAAGATACCATCTATTTATTGGGACTACTCTACTAAGCGAGTATTAACGATGGAATATGTAGAAGGTATTAAAATAAATGAAATCGAAATGCTAGATGAACTTGGGTTTGACAGGCAACTAATCAGTGAGCGCTTTACGGATGCGATGATGAATCAAATCTTAATCAACGGTCTGTTTCATGCAGATCCACATCCAGGCAATGTCCTGATTCAACCTGGAAATCGAATTGTTTTGATTGATTTCGGTAATATTGGACACCTGGATACACGGATAAAGTATGCATTTGCAACATTGATTATTGCCTTAAAACGAGGTAATACGGATAGTGTCATGCGTGCAATCCTGAAGCTGGGCTTCACACCTGATGATATCAATTATGATAAACTGCGATCTGATGTAGAAGAAATTATCGATAAGTATTATGGTCATCCTTTAAATACTTTAAATATGAGTGAAGCAGTGAATGACTTCTTTACATTAACCTACTTACATCATATCCGTATCCCATCTGATTTGACTATGCTGGGTAAAACCTTCCTTGCAGTGGAAGGTGTTGTAGAAACATTGAATCCGGAATTCAATATTATTGATGTAATTGAGCCGTTTGGGGAGAAGTTGATTAAAGAAAGACTGAAGCCTAAAAACCTGGCGGACTCCTTGTGGAACAAAGTAGTGGAATACTCGGATATCCTGGACGAAATGCCTCGCAATATAAATGAATTGATGAATAAGCTGAAAGAAGGTAAATTTCGTGTACAAATAGAAGTGCCGCAACTAGATGTGTTCCTTGGTAAAATGGATAAGGTCGGGAACCAGCTTTCCTATGCGATTATTCTCTTGTCCTTTAGTATTATTATGGCAGGCTTGATTATAGGATCATCATCTAGAGGGAGCGGTTCTATATTATGGCAAGTGCCTATTATTGAAATTGGATCGATTATCGCCACCTTAATGGTACTGTATTTACTTTATTCAATTTTTAAATCGGGCAAATTTTGAGAGGAAGTTTTTAAGTGGGAAACGTAAAGACGAATGCACTGCGCCTTTTAGATCAAAAAGAAATTGAGTATGAAATATTTCAATACGAAAATCGCGATGGGAAAATTGAGGGTATTTCCGTTGCAGAGAAGATAGGCCAGGATTATCGTCTTGTCTATAAGACTCTCGTTACCATTTCAGGGACTGGCTCTGTTTATGTATTTGTGATTCCTGTAGATTCAGAGCTAGATTTGAAAAAAGCAGCTAAAGTTTCTGGTGAAAAGAAAGTTGAAATGCTGCCTATGAAAGACATACAAAAATATACGGGGTATATCCGCGGTGGCTGTTCACCGGTTGGGATGAAAAAGCAGTATAAAACATACATAGATGTATCAGCTGAAATTCAGGAAAAAATTATAGTCAGTGCAGGAAAAATAGGAGTGCAAATGAAAGTAAAGGTTGCTGATTTACTTACATCAGTAGTAGATGGCGATTTTGCTGACGTTATACATGGGTGAAAGGTCTGATTAGGGCCTTTTTTTCTTGTAATTTAGGGAGATTAGTAAACAGATACACCGGATTTAATAAGTATTGGGTCCTTATTTTTCTCTGTATGAAGTGATGAGTTCTATTTAATGTTGGGTCAGTAGTTTGTATGTAATGAAAGTCGGGTTTTAAAATATCTGGATAAGACTGTTTACAATTTTTGGGTGAATGCCATATGATAAAGTGGGGATTGAAATTTTTTACATTTGAAATAGGGGGAGCTATATGAATAAGAAATATACCCACTTTGAAACTGCAGCTATCCATGCCGGATATGAATCAAACGAACATCAAGGAAGCCTTTCTATGCCAATCTATCAAACTTCCACCTTTACATTTGAATCCGCTGAACAGGGGGAACAGCGATTTGCCGGTACAGATAATGGATTTATCTATTCGAGATTAGGCAATCCAACCGTACGCTCATTAGAAGAGAAGATAGCAGTATTGGAAGGAGCTGAGGAAGGAATTGCATTTGGGTCTGGTATGGCTGCTGTATCAGCTGTTTTAATGGAACTTACCAAGGCAAATGACCATATTCTATGCTCACTCGGTATTTATGGTTGTACATTCGATTTATTAGTCATGATGAAAGAGAAGTATAACATCCATCATGACTTTAGTCCGATGGAAACAGAGCAACAAATACAGGAGTTAATTAAACCTGAAACAACGTGTATATTTGTTGAAACGCCAATAAACCCAACTATGAGAGTCATTGACTTGGAAATGGTGGCACGGGTGGCTAAAAGAAATGGGATCCCCGTCATTGTGGACAATACATTTCCTTCGCCATACTTGCAACAGCCCCTTCAGCTGGGATGTGACATAGTTGTACACAGTGCAACAAAATATATTTGCGGACATGGGGATGTTGTAGCGGGTTTGGCTGCGGGTTCCCGTGAATTCATATCACGAGTTAGAAAAACAATGTTAAAGGACGTCGGGGGAATTATGGCGCCTTTTGATGCATGGCTATTGTTAAGGGGAATCAAAACCTTGCCAATTCGGATGGACCGTCATAGCGAAAATGCTCAAAAAATTTATGAGAAGCTTAAAGAACATCCAAAAGTTGAGCGGATTTATTATCCTGGAGATAAGCAAAACGTTGGATATGAGGCAGCTATGAAACAAATGCGTCAGCCAGGAGGGATTATCGCTTTCGAAATAAAAGGCAGTAAAGAGGATGCACAAGCCTTCCTTAACAGGATGAAGCTTATTAAAATTGCAGTCAGCTTAGGTGATGTTGAAACATTGATTTGTCACCCGGCTTCAATGACTCATGCTATTATTCCGGAATCTGAACGATTGGAAATGGGTGTTACAGACCAATTGCTGCGTGTATCCGTTGGATTGGAAAACTGGCAAGATCTATGGGGGGATATAAAACAAGCGCTGGGAAATGATTAGGTATAACTATAAAGGGGCTGAATCTTTATTATAGAGATTCAGCCTTTAACGTATGGAGAATAGCTCTTGTTAGGATTTCGATGCCTTCTATTATACAGGAACGATCAAATGTCATATTTGGGTGATGAAGTCCGGGAGTTAAATCAGCACCAAGTGCCAGCATGGTTGCTTTTATGGAAGGGCGAAGTTTCGTATAAAAGTGAAAATCGTCACTTCCGGGAGTTAACACTGTAGGGCTTAATGCTTTATGCCCCATTGTATCCAAAATAGCTTTTTCCATAAACTGAGCCGCCTTGGCGGAGATGATGGAAGCCGGTGTATCTGGATATGGTTCTAGTTGGATATGAATGCGGAAGATTGATTCTAATTGAGCAAAGGTTTGCTTTATTTGCTCTTTAATGATGTTCAGGTCTTCATTTGATTGAGCCCTGGCATCAATTCCAAACAAAGCAGTACCTGGTATAACATTTAAATTTTCATTACCTGTTTCGAATCTGGTGATTTTGATGGAATGTGGTTTCATCGGCGACAGTTTAATTTGTTGAAGCAGCTGATGCATCATAATTAGGACATCTATTGAACTTGTCCCTAAGTGAGGCCGCGCTCCATGTGCATCTTCTCCAATGATTTTTCCTGAAAGATGGTAGGTTGCCCCATGATTGATCGCAGGAGCTGCCATGCCAAGAGGCAGCTCTTCTATTGGACGAAGATGGAGACCGTATAAATAATCAACGTCATCTACAATTCCAAGATTCGTTACAGCCTTGGCACCTTCACCCGTTTCTTCTGCCGGCTGAAAGATAAATCGAACTGTTCCTTTTTCTTTTTCAGTCTCAGTCAATTCTTTGAGCATCAAGGCTACACCCAAAACGATTGACATGTGCGCATCATGTCCGCATGAATGATTAGCTCTAAAGGTTCCATCACATTCCTGCCAAAGGGCATCCATATCCGCTCGTAAAGCAATGACTGGCTTGCCGGAGCCTATTTCAGCAGCTAAACCGGGAAATGAGGGGAAAGCGTTACACTTAACCCCTTCTTCGATTAATCGCTTTTCAATAAAGGCTGCAGTTTCATGCTCTTTCCAGCTTATCTCAGGATGTGAGTGTAAATATTCAAAAATGGAATGTATATAGGGTTCAAGTTGCCTAAGTTTTGTCTTCAAAGTATATGGATCCTTTCATTAGTTGTCCGGTAATACTGTTTAGTAACCTGTTATGATAGTGTACGCATCTTTTGTTGAAAGTTTCCTTCGGATGAAATTGTATATTATTTCAACTATTATAAATACTTAGGTACAATGGATTTAAGGCTGTATGAAGGGGAGAAATAAATGAATACATTAGATGAAATTCTTGCTTATAATCGTGAATTTGTAAACAAGGAAGAATACTTGCCATATGAGACCACTAAATTTCCCGATAAAAAAATGGTTATAGTAAGCTGTATGGACACCAGGCTGGTTGAGTTGTTACCAAAGGCCATGAATATTGCTAACGGAGATGTCAAAATTATAAAGACTGCCGGGGCAATCGTAAATCATCCATTTGGCGGTGTGATGCGTTCCATCATTGTGGCAATTCATGCATTGGGAGCAAGAGAAGTATTTATTGTAGGCCATGAGGATTGCGGTATGGCTGCCATGGATCCAAATCAATTGATTGGACAAATGACTGATAATGGAGTACCTAATGAGACCTTTTCTACTTTGGAGCATGTAGGAATAGATGTGAAGCAGTGGGTTAAGGGCTTCTCTAATGTCCATGAAAGCGTAACGGAAAGTGTTAATCTGGTTAAGAATCATCCGTTAATGCCTGCATATATACCAGTAACGGGAATGGTTATTCATCCATCGACCGGGGAATTATCTGTTGTCGTCAATGGATATGAAAAAGTGAAATCGGAATAAGTTTATTAATGAATGACGTGGGGACACGTCATTTTTTGATTAAAGGGACTGCGACATATTAAAGAATAGTTAGTATTAGACATTTGTTGAAGTCCTTTAACGATAGGGACTAAATACGACGAGTTACATTAATATGTAATTTAAAAACTCGTCAATCATGAATCCGCATCGAATAGGTGCTGCGTAAACATGAATAGCGGGTTTTTTATTTAAATCTGCACTAATCCATCCAGTTTTTCAACTAGATTATCAAGTTCATTAAAGCTATGAGAAATACCGGTTATTAGCTGGTTTTGCTCTTTGATATTAGCGAGAATCTCCTGTGAGGATGCAGAACTTTCCTGTGTAAAGCTGGATATTCGGATAATCTCTGTTGCAATCCTTTGAGATTTGGCTGTAAGCGGATTGAGTATGTTTTGAACTTTATTGGCCTACTTAGAACCCCCCCTTGTATAAGAAATATAGAGGGTCTTGGATGACTTTTTGAGGAATATTTTTGAATTTAATTACGGTGTTTACAGAGGGATATTAGCTAGGGGATTTTTGGAAAGGCGAAATAAATAAGAGCCAGATAAACTGGCTCCATGCTTACTGTTTTTCGGGCTCGTATTTCTTTTCGCTGGAAGAAGTGCTCTTCGTAGCAGTCTTATCTTTTTCTTCAAGATTTTCTTCTCGTAAATCTTCGATAGGAATGGTGTCTACATGCTGTTCATCTTCAAATCTATCGAGCATATGCTCTTTGTCAGTCATTGAGTTTTCAGGATTGTCCATTTTTTTCTTCGATAATGGTTTTTCCTTTGTCATGTGTATTCACTCCCATTGTTCGTTTCTTATTCTATACCCCTATAGAATAAGAATACACATTATTTGGAAGTGAAGGACTCTTTGTGAGTTGAGTAATGGGCTAGCCATTTTCGATTAACTTCAAAACCCATTCCGGCTTGTTCAGGAACTTGAATGACACCGTTCTCGACAATCACGCTAGGGGACGTGATATCTTGCTCCCAATAATGGCTGGAGCTCGAAATGTCACCAGGCAGATTAACCTGTGGCATGGAAGCCAGTGCAATCGTATGGGCTCGGCTAATTCCAGATTCAAGCATACCGCCGCACCAAACGGAAATATTATTGGCTTCACAAAGATGAAGAATTTTAATGGCTTCTGATAAACCGCCGACTCGTCCAATTTTCAAATTAATCACTTTGCAGCTACCCAGAGCAATTGCTTGTTTGGCGTTCTCGAATGATTGAATGCTTTCATCCAGGCATACCGGTGTTGTGATATGTTGCTGAAGAATGGCATGCTCATAAAAATCGTCAAAACGAAGCGGCTGTTCAATCATCATTAAATCAAATTCATCCAGCGCTTTTAGGAGGTCCATATCTGCTAAACAATAGGCTGAATTTGCATCAGCCATAATGGGTAAGTGTGGGTATCTCCTACGAACTGTCCGAATAAGAGAGATGTCCTGACCGGGTTTGATTTTAAGCTTAATTCTCTTATATCCCTGCTCAAGGCTATGATCAATCAGGCGAAATAAATGTTCATCTGAGGTCTGCAGTCCAATACTAACTCCTGTTTCAATCTCATTTTTAGTTCCACCTAAAGCTCTCGATAAGGATTTATTATTTTTCTTCGCATATAAATCCCAAATTGCGCCTTCGAGAGCCGATTTAGCCATTGGATTTTTGCGAACGGGAGAAAAAAGATGCTGAAGTTCATCCGGATGATAGATTGGCTGCTGGATGAGTTTGGGGATTAAAAAATCTTTCATAATATGTGCAGCAGTTTGGAGTGTTTCCTCCGTATACCAAGGTTCTCGGAAGGCAACACATTCACCCCACCCAACCATACCGTCGCAATCAACCATTTCAATAATAATCATTTCTCTATCCTTCAAGCTTCCAAAGCTAGTAGTAAAGGAATTCTTTAGTTCCATTGAAATATAGTGGAGAGTAATCTCTTTAATATTGATAGAAATATCCATTGTAACCGCTCCTTTAATTGTAAGAATACCGTAACATATCTAATTAGCAACGGCAAAATAGAGAGCTATACTATTAATATTTAACTGAATATTCGACCAAATACTGCTATAATTTTAGAAAAAGATAGAAAAAGTGGGGGGATAAGGTATGGGTCATTGGAATACAAAGGAAGGGATTTTGGAGTTATTATACCGCCTTGTAAAAGTGCCAAGTGTAACGGGAACAAGAGGTGAGCTGCGTATGGAGGACGAAATTTCTGCGATCCTTAAGGAAATGCCTTATTTTCAAAATTACCCCGATCAAATATACAGAAAAGAAATTACAGGAGATCTATTAAATCGAAAAGCAGTTGCTGCGTTTTATCAAGGTAGTAAAACGAGTAAAAAAACAATTATACTTTTAAGCCATTATGATGTAGTTGGGGTTGAAGATTACGGACGCCTTGCACCGCTCGCTTTTTCACCATTGGAATGTACAAGTGCAATGGCAGAGGAAAACCTTTCAGTTGATGCCGAGCAGGATTTGAAGTCTGGAGAGTGGATCTTTGGAAGAGGAATTATGGATATGAAAGCCGGACTTGCTATTCAGATGGCTTTACTATCAGAAGCTGCCGAACATGGCAATTTGAAACATAACCTATTATTTTTAGCTACACCGGATGAAGAGAGATATTCGGCCGGAATGTTTGCGGGAGTTGAGTTGATTAAGGGACTCAAGGACCAATATCAACTGGATTTGGAAGTGGCCATTTGCTCGGAGCCGAGTTTTGGTGCATATCCAGGAGACCGTACAAAATATTTTTATACAGGATCTGTGGGTAAGTTATTGCCCTTAATTTTTTGTGTAGGAACTGAAACACATGTAGGCGAACCGCTTGAGGGCATGAATGCCGCCTGGATGGCAGGTGTGATAGCGGAAAGACTGGAGTTATCCTTAGCCTTTTTAGAACAAGAACGCGGGGAACAGAATCCTCTGCCTACGATCTTAAAATTAATGGATCTAAAAGAAGCATATAATGTCCAAACGCCAACTGCAGCATATGTACTAGCTAATATCCTTACGCTAAAGCAAAATCCGGAAGAAGTCATAAACAAGCTGAAAGATATTGGCGAAGAAAGCAGCAGGTATATAGAAGGACGGTTATCAAATATTTATGATTTACTTGGGTATGGAAGACATGGTTCAAGAAAACCTAACCTTAAGCCCAGTGTATATACTTATCAAGAGTTATTTGATAAAGGCTGTAGAGAATATGGCCATATGTTTATGAAAGAAATAAACGCAAAGATTGCATTGCTCGAACAGGACGCAGGCATGAATATGGCCAAATTAACAGCTGAAATTGCAGATGTAGTGGCAGCGTTTTTCAAATCAGAGGCCCCTTTTTATATGATCATGCTCGCTCCACCTTATTATCCACACGTTTATTTGGAAGAGGATGAAAGGGATCAGAAAGCAAAAGGTATAGTAGAGCACTGCGTTAGGATCGCTAAAGAGAAATTTAATGAAGAAATAAAGATCATGTCTTATTTTCCAGGGCTTTCCGATGTAAGCTATTGCCGTTTACGTGATCGTGATTTAGTGATGCCGGTGTTAGAAAATGAAATGCCTCTATACGGGAAGGGGTATAATCTTCCGCTTTCTATTAT
Organism: Pradoshia sp. Z4_20; assembly: GCF_058216035.1. NCBI lineage: Bacteria > Bacillati > Bacillota > Bacilli > Caryophanales > Bacillaceae > Pradoshia > Pradoshia sp. Z4_20. Next base: position 102,292 of record NZ_JBZAJD010000007.1, on the reverse strand, counting down.
TGGGGAATTGGATATACCAGCCGTAAATATCGGTCCATATGGTAAGGACGCACACAAACGTACAGAAAGGCTGCATATTCCATTTTCCACTGAGGTTGTTCCCAAATTGCTTAAACAAGTGGTCTATGGCTGCCAATAATGATGTTCTTTTTGTACTATATTGCCTCAACTTACCTGCCATAATTCTCGCCTTTCTGTAGAAAATGATAATAAGGGAAGGAGGTAGGATTATGGCGAGAGGTAAAGGTTTTAATCATAAACGTAAAAGTCATCCTGGGAATTTTCCTCACCATGCTGAAACGGGTGGAAATCAGGAACAACATACAAACCACGAACAATATATTGTGACGAAGGAAGCCTTTAAAAATAGATCAGACGTGCATAAATGACAGAATTGTTATATAATGGTATCTATAAAGGCATCTGTATTTAAGAACAGATGCCTTTTATAGTACAGTTTAGCTTTCAGAGTGGATTTTACTATAACAGTTTTATTTACTGTCAAGGGTTCCTGATATTAGAATTATTCGAAAATAGAAAGAAAAGATTGATTTAACAACGTTGTTTTCGATTTCACCAGATTGTCATAATTTACATGTTCACTTTTTCACATATAATGTGTATTATAAGAGTATAGAAAGCTGTTATATAATTTAAAAAAGCTGAACATCTAGAAATTTGAAATAATATTCCTGAAAGTAATATTAGGAGGTAAAATAAAATGGCAATGGTTATGGATAATGTAACTAAAAAAGATGCATGGAGAGGCTTTGCTGGCGGAGATTGGCAGAATGAAGTTAACACACGTGACTTCATTATGAAAAACATCACTCCATACACAGGAAACGATGAATTCTTAGAAGGCCCAACAGAAGCTACAAAAGAATTATGGAAGCAAGTAATGGAACTTACTAAACAAGAACGTGAAGCAGGCGGCGTCCTTGATCTTGATTCTAAAATTGTTTCTACTATTACATCACATGGTCCTGGATATTTAAATAAAGAACTTGAAACAATTGTTGGTTTCCAAACAGATAAACCATTCAAACGTTCTCTTCAACCATTCGGTGGTATCCGTATGGCGGTAGCTGCAGCTGAATCTTACGGATTCACAGTAGATGAAGAAGTGCAAAAAATCTTCACTGATTACCGCAAAACACATAACCAAGGTGTATTCGATGCTTATACGGATGAAATGAAGCTTGCTCGTAAGGCTGGTATCATCACTGGTCTTCCAGATGCATACGGACGCGGACGCATCATCGGTGACTACCGTCGTGTAGCATTATACGGTGTAGACTTCTTGATCGCTGAACGTAAGAAAGATTTGAAAAACTACGGATTAAGAACAATGTCCGAAGAAGTTATTCGTCAACGTGAAGAATTAAGCGAGCAAATCCGTGCTTTAGGTGAATTAAAACAATTAGCTGAGATTTATGGTTATGATATCTCTAAACCAGCTACAAATGCAAAAGAAGCAGTACAATGGTTATACTTTGCTTACCTTGCTGCAATTAAAGAACAAAACGGTGCAGCGATGTCACTAGGACGTACATCTTCCTTCCTTGATATTTATATCGAACGTGACCTTCGTGAAGGCACATTAACTGAACAAGAAGCACAAGAGATCATCGATCACTTTGTTATGAAGCTTCGTCTTGTAAAATTTGCTCGTACACCTGATTACAACCAATTGTTCAGTGGAGACCCTACTTGGGTAACAGAATCAATCGGTGGTATGGCATTAGACGGAAGAACACTTGTAACGAAAAACTCTTTCCGTTTCTTGCATACATTAACAAACCTTGGACCAGCTCCAGAACCAAACTTGACTGTATTATGGTCTACGAAGTTCCCAGAAGGGTTCAAACGTTTCTGTGCAAAAATGTCTATCCAAACAAGTGCGATTCAGTACGAAAACGATGACATCATGATCAGAGAATACGGCGATGACTACGGTATTGCTTGCTGTGTATCCGCAATGCGTATCGGTAAACAAATGCAATTCTTCGGAGCACGTGCAAACCTTGCAAAAGCATTGCTTTATGCAATCAACGGTGGGGTGGATGAAAAACTTAAAATTCAAGTTGGACCGAACTTCAAAGCAATTACTTCTGACGTGTTAGATTATGATGAAGTTATGGCTAACTTCGATAGCACAATGGAATGGCTTGCAGAGCTATACATCAATACATTGAATGTAATCCACTACATGCACGACAAGTATAGCTATGAGCGTATTGAAATGGCATTACATGATGTTGAAATCCTTCGCACAATGGCAGCGGGAATTGCTGGATTGTCTGTAGTAGCCGACGCATTAAGTGCGATTAAATATGCACAAGTTAAACCAATCCGTGATGAAAATGGTGTAGCAGTTGACTTTGAAATCATCGGTGATTTCCCTAAATACGGAAACAATGATGATCGCGTAGATAGCATGGCTGTTGAGCTTGTTCGTAACTTTATGACTAAATTGAAAAAGCATAAAACATACCGTAGCTCTGTGCACACACAATCCATTCTTACAATTACTTCTAACGTAGTATATGGTAAGAAAACTGGTAACACTCCAGATGGACGTCGCGCTGGCGAACCATTCGCACCAGGTGCGAACCCAATGCACGGACGTGATACAAAAGGTGCTCTAGCTTCTCTATCTTCTGTATCTAAGCTTCCATACGATTGCTCTTTAGACGGTATTTCTAACACATTCTCTATGGTGCCAAAAGCACTTGGACGTGAAGAAGAGCAACGTGAAGCGAACCTTGCTGCAATCTTGGATGGTTATGCTTCCAAGGAAGGTCACCACTTGAATATCAACGTATTCAATCGTGACACATTGCTAGCTGCTATGGAACATCCAGAAGAGTATCCACAATTAACAATCCGTGTATCTGGATACGCTGTTAACTTCATCAAGTTGACTCGTGAGCAACAAATTGACGTTATCAATCGTACGTTCCACGAAACTATGTAATATAGAAGTACTTGTTACTAGGAGGTCTCCCTGTATTAGCAGGGAGACTAACTTTTAACTTCCAATTGGATATTTTTAGAAAAGAAAGGATGGGATCTCATGACAACATATGGAAATATACATTCCGTTGAAACATGCGGCACAGTAGATGGCCCGGGGATCCGCTACATTGTCTTTACGCAAGGTTGTTTGTTGCGCTGCCAATATTGCCATAATGCCGATACGTGGTCAATTGGAACAGGCAAGCAAATGAGTCCTGAAGAAATCGTTAAAGATATTGAATTATATAAACCATTCATGGATGCATCAGGCGGGGGAGTTACCGTCAGCGGCGGAGAACCGCTATTGCAAATTCCTTTTATTATAGAACTGTTTAAATTATGTAAGGAAAGAGGAATTCACACGACCATTGATTCCTCAGCTGGCTGTTTTTCGAGATCACCAGAATTTTTAGAGCAATTCGATGAACTGCTTGAATATACAGACTTAATCCTACTGGATATTAAACACATAGATAGCAAACGCCATATTAAGCTAACTGGTAAACCGAATGAACATATTTTGGATTGCGCCCGTTATCTTTCTGACAAAGGACAACCGGTTTGGATTAGACACGTACTAGTTCCAACGGTTAATGACCAGGATGAATACTTGGAAAGAATGGGTCAATTCTTAGGTACACTTAATAATATTGAAAAGGTAGAAATCTTACCATATCATCAATTAGGTGTTTATAAATGGGAAACACTTGGCTACAAATATCCACTGGCGGGAATCCAATCTCCTAGTGATGAACAAGTAGAGCATGCCTACAAAATGCTAACCAAGTATATGAAAAAGCCAGCTTGAAAAGAGCATGAAATTAAATAATTAAAGGCCCAAATAATAGGTGTTACGCTTAAAAAAATAGTAGGAGAAACCACATGAGGTTTATATCCTACTATTTTTTTGTTATAAATGAAAGATAAAGTAAATTTCAAAGGAGGGGTACAATTGCTAATCAATTGGAAAGCAGAAGATAAAAGATGGATAATTGGTCAAATTCAACAATATTTTCAAAAAGAGCGTGATGAAGAGATTGGAGAACTGGCTGCTGAGAATATTTTAGAGTTTTTCACAGAAACGTTAGGACCTCATTTTTACAATGCTGGAGTGAAGGATGCAGGGAAACATGCTGAAGCATATGCTGCACGTTTGGATGAAGACTTATACGCATTAATGCGACCAATAAAAAAATAGATGCTTTAAAAACCTTCCTGAAAAGAGAAGGAGAGATCAGAGTCTATAGTGAAATACCATCAAGTGAGATGCTGACTGGTTAAGACAGTATGCAAGCTATACTTGATGTAAAGGTCTACACTTTTTAAAAGTGGGTAAAAAAAAAGGCAAAATAAAAAGGCGAAGGATGTCCGCCTGGAAAATAGAATTTATATTCTTTTAGCACCTACATAACGCTTCTTCCAATATGAAGAGCTTAGTGAATCTATTTTTACACCTTTAGATACAGAGTGAATGACTTTGTTGCTGCCAATATAGATTGCTACATGGGATACTCCTTTTCCAGAAGTATTAAAGAAAACTAAATCACCTTTTTTTAACTTAGATTTAGCGATCTTTTTCCCCTGTTTATACATACTGGTTGAGGTCCTTGGAAGTTTCTTTCCTGCCGCTTTTTTGTAGGTATACCCCACAAAACCAGAACAGTCAAATCCTTTAGGTGTTGTTCCGCCGTATCGATAAGGCGTTCCTACATATTTTTTCCCGGTTGATACAACTTTGTTAGCTTTACTTGTCGAAATAGCGGCTGAGGCTTTAGATTCAAATGGTCCAAATGGCACAAGCGTGGATGACAGAAAAATAGCAAGAGCAATAATTATTTTTTTCATATTGACCCCCGAAATGTTTTTTTGGCAGCATTGTTAAATCTTACCGCCTTTTTCTCTACTTTTTTACTATAACTAAAATACTAGTTTCTATGGTTACAGCATTATTGAAATTAATTTACAAAAATATTACAGAAATTTGGTTACTTCGACATATTTGTTAAAAAACCCCAAATTATATTCGTAGAAGATTAATGATAGAGGGGATAAAGGTAAGTCATTCTCCTCAAAATCGATTAAAAAAAGTGATGTTTTCATCACTTTTTTTATGTCTTTTTACCTAAAATTGATTCTCATATCTTTTTAAAAGCTTATTAGTGTTAAGGAATTTATTGAAATGTCGATACTAGAAGAGATAAAAGAATAGTAGAAAACGGGTGAATTATATGGACAAGTCTTCAATCATAGGGATTATGTTGGCCGTCGTTTCAGTAGGTGTTGGAATGGTGCTAAAAGGTGTTGATATCGCAGTTCTCGTCAATCCAGCTGCTATATTAATCATTTTCTTAGGAACGGCTGCTGCTATATTAGTTGCTTTTCCAGTTAATGAATTGATTAAGCTTCCTAAGCTATTTGGCATCCTTTTTTCAGAAAAAGCAATGGTCTCAACGGAAGAATTAATTCATACATTTTGTGATTGGGCACAAACAGCTCGTAAAGAAGGTTTGCTGGCGCTAGAAAAAATTTCAGAATCAGTTGAAGATCCGTTTTTAAGGAATGGCTTGAATTTGGCGGTTGAAGGACAAAGTGCAGATTATATTCGCGACATCCTATCAGAAGAAATAGATGCCATGGAGGAAAGGCATGCTGTTGGGGCTCAGATATTCACACAGGCTGGCACCTATGCTCCGACCCTCGGGGTACTAGGTGCAGTAGTAGGGTTAATTGCAGCCCTGGGTAATATGAGTGATACAGAGGTACTGGGCCATGCCATAAGTGCAGCATTTGTTGCTACATTGATGGGAATCTTTACGGGATATTTACTGTGGCACCCGTTTGCGAATAAATTAAAGAGAAAATCTAAACAGGAAGTACGTATTAAAGAGATGATGGTAGAAGGCATTCTATCTATATTAGAAGGTGAAGCACCAAGGACTATAGAGCAAAAACTATCTTCTTATTTACCTGCTGTGGAAAGGAAGAAGTGGTTGGAAGGTGAGATGAGAAACAATGTCCAGGCGAAAAAAGAAATCTCAGCATGAGGAGCATATGTCCGAGTCCTGGCTGCTCCCATATAGTGACTTATTAACCCTATTATTAGCGTTATTTATTGTCTTATTTGCTATGAGTTCTGTAGATGCCCAAAAGTTCTCTGAACTATCACGAGCCTTTAATAAAGCATTAGATGGAGGAACAGGTGTTTTTGAGCATCCGAGCCCAATGCCTGAAGGGATGATGACAGAAACAGACCCAGAGAAATTTGATGGGAAAGAGGAAGAAGGAACAGAGGAAGCCAGTCCTGAATTGGAAGAATTAAAGGTAGTCCAGGAAAAAATAGATACCTATATTAATGACAGTCATTTAAAAACCAATTTAGAGACATCTCTGACAGAGGAAGGGTTGCTGTTAACCATTCGTGATAATGTATTGTTTGACTCGGGGATCGCAATGGTCAGAGAGAGAGATGAAATAATTGCTAAGGAAATATCTGAACTGCTTGTAATGGAACCACCCAGAAATATTATCATTAGCGGACATACGGATAATGTTCCGATTCGTAATGCAGAATTTGAGTCAAATTGGGAATTAAGCGTTATGAGAGCTGTTAACTTTATGAAGCTTCTTCAAGATAATAAAAAATTAAAACCGGAATGGTTTAGTGCAAAAGGCTTTGGAGAATTTAAACCAGTATCGCCTAATACCACTGACAGTGGGCGGGAGAAAAATAGACGCGTAGAAATCCTCATCATGCCCCGTAAAACATTAATTGGTGAGTAGTGGATTATCCGTTAAGTTGGTTAATGAATTTAGAAGGGGTATCTGAATTTAGATAGGATGAGGCTTAGTTCAAAAATTTTGGAGACATTGGAAAATAGTGAAGTCTATTAGGGAAATGTGGAAATCTTTAAACGAGTGACTTGGGCAGTGTGAATATCATTCACACTGTTTTTATATTCCTTGATTACATAAAAGAGAATGTTTATGAAAATTTTGCCGAGGGAAAGATGAAACTGTAACTATTATTTTTCAAAAAAGGAGATTGATAGTATGAGAAAAAGAATTGCATGTGTCATAACGGATATGTTTGAAGATGTAGAATATACAGACCCTGCTAAGGCTTATAAGGAAGCTGGTCATGAAATAGTAACCATCGGCTTTGAAAGTGGACAAAATGTTGAAGGTAAGCAAGGAAAAGAAACGGTGGAAATTCAAAAGGGCATTGATGAGGTAAAAGCGAATGAGTTTGATGCTTTATTTATTCCGGGTGGATTCTCTCCTGACATTTTAAGAGGAGACGATCGTTTTGTTTCTTTCGCCAAGGAATTCATGGATGCAAAGAAACCAGTATTCGCAATTTGCCATGGTCCGCAATTGTTGATTACTGCAAAAGCGCTGGAAGGAAGAGATTCAACAGGTTACAAATCAATTAAAGTTGATCTCGAGAATGCAGGTGCCACTTATCATGATGAAGAGGTATTTGTATGTGGAGAACAATTAGTAACAAGCAGACAGCCTGATGATATCCCAGCTTTCAACAGGGAATCCCTTGCATTGCTGTCCAAATAAAATGAAGCTCCTCTGTTCATTGAACAGAGGAGCTTTTATTGCCTATTTACTTTCTCAATTTGCCAATCTCTTCGACAATTGCTTGCATTTCACTAGGGCTGAAGCGGTCCTTGGACATGACCATTTCATATATCTCCAGTAAATCCTCATAGGAGCTATCATTAAAGCTGTCTGCACGCATAGCTGAACTGTTGATCATTTGTAATTTTTCTTGGATGCCATTAATCATAATTTTAATATTCTCAGTGGATTTAACCGATAAATCTGCCACTTCATTCATCCCTTCCGCACTAGATAGAAATATCATTCCATGGAATTCGCTATCTGTCAAATTCAAGTTTCAAATGTCTTTCGCTGCTTATTTTGTTTTTCACTATTAATAATTCTGATAATGATTTTTGTTTCAGCTATAATCACAGCTGAAAGTCCGAGGAGGCCAATCAAGTTAGGAATTGCCATTAAAGCATTCATAATATCAGCAAAGCTCCAAACAAGATCAAGGGAGCTTACGCAGCCAATAAAAACAGCTAAAACAAAAACGATTCGATAGCTAATCACGGTCCTATCTCCAAATAAGTAGGAATAGCATTTCTCACCATAATAAGCCCAACCAATAATTGTGGAGGCAGCAAAGAAAATTAACCCGATTGAAACGATGTAGGAACCAACAGGACCTAATAATAAATCAAAGGAGACGGATGTCAGTTCTGCTCCTTCTAATCCACTATGATATTGGTCTGCCATTACAAGTGAAATTCCTGTTATTGAGCAAATAATGATTGTATCAATAAATACTTGCGTCATTGATACAAGTGCTTGTCGGGCAGGAAAATCCGTTTTAGCCGCAGCTGCCGCAATCGGAGCTGACCCTAAACCAGCTTCATTCGAAAAGACACCTCTAGCCACACCCCAACGGATTACAGTACCGATTGCACCGCCAGCTACTGCCTGTCCAGTGAAGGCATCTGTGAAAATCAGTTTAATTGCATTTGGAACGAGTTCAGCATTTAAGATAAGAATTAAGATTCCACAAATTAAATAAAAGGCGGCCATAACCGGTACAAAATAGGAGGTGACTTTACCGATGCTTTTAATGCCTCCGACTAACACAAGAGCGGCAAAAATAGTCAGGACAATCCCGGTTACCCAGGTTGGGATGGAGAAAGTATCATGAATCGTGTTGGCTACTGAATTAGCTTGGACCATATTACCGATTCCAAAAGCTGCAATCGCACCGAAAATCGCAAAGGCGACGCCAAGCCATTTCATTCTCAGCCCTTTTTCTAAATAATACATAGGTCCACCTGACATTTCACCATTAGCATTTACGATTCTGTATTTAACCGCAAGTACTGCTTCTCCGTATTTCGTCGCCATACCAAAAAAGGCAGCAACCCACATCCAGAAGACGGCCCCTGGTCCACCGCTGACGACTGCTGTAGCCACTCCAACAATATTCCCAGTTCCGACTGTTGCTGCAAGAGCAGTCATTAAAGCCTGGAAATGGGAAATATCTCCGTCCGATTTTTTATCCTGGCTTTTAGTGAAGGCCAATTTTAATGAATAAGGCAATAATTTAATTTGTAAAAATCCAATACGAAATGTTAAATAAATACCTGTACCAACAATTAAAATTAAGAGGGGTGGCCCCCAAAGAAAATTACTTATTGTTTCTAAAAGTACAGTCAAATCTTTTGAAAACTTATTCAAAAAGTCAATCAAGTAAATTCACCCTATCTGTATGTTGTTAATATTAAGAATATTCTTGAAACAATTTTGCGTCAAGATAAAAAATACTTAATTGCCATTTTATGTTTAGAATTCCGCTATTATAGGTAAATCAATAAATATAAGAATAAGCAAGTAAAATTAATTCGGGAGGGATAAATAATGAGTAGAAGCAGTCAAAAGAGCAATAAGCTATGGTTAGGAATTTTAGGTGGAGCAGCAGCAGGTTTTGCAATCAGCCTATTGGATAAGAACACTCGCAAAACAGTAATGACAGGCGGCCAAAAAATGATAACGAATGTTAAATCGATGGCTAAAGATCCGAATTCTATAGTGGAAAATGTGAAGGAGATGTCTGGTAAAATTCGTACAAACATAGATCAAATTGGTCAGGATGTATCTTTTATATCTGAAAAGGTAGATGAAATGAAAGAAATGCCACCGCAAGTAGCAGGGGTTATTAAGGAAACAAAAGAAGTACTGGTAGACAAAAAATCTTCTGATGGTTCGGCTTCTACGACAGAGAACAGTAATACTTCCTCTGTATCTGATGATATAAGTACCACTTCTACGCGCAAATAAAGTCAAACAAGCTGAATAGAGGTGGTACTGGAATGGAAGGTAGGAAGAAGTATGTAAATAAAAGCGTATTTAAACATTTATACGATAAAATTCAAGGTGATGAAGTAACAGGCTTGGCAGCGCAATTAGCCTATTACTTCTTACTTTCAATTTTTCCGCTCTTAATATTTGTTATCACGTTATTGCCTTTTTTGCAGGTTTCCCAAGCGGATTTGATGGAGCTTTTGCATACGTATGCTCCTGCAGAATCGGCAAATTTATTAGAATCGAGTTTAAAGGATGTCATGGCTAACCAAAACGGCGGCTTGTTATCTTTTGGTATCTTGGCAACGATGTGGTCAGCATCCAACGGGACCAATGCCATTATAAAGGCTCTTAATCATGCATATGATGTTGAGGAAACCAGATCATTTATTAAAACAAGAGGATTAGCTTTGATTTTAACCATTGGATTAATCCTGGTTGTAGTGGTTTCTTTGCTATTGCCAGTGTTTGGGAAATATATTCTCAATATTGTATTTGATTTCCTAGGATACGAGCCTTCCTTTGTTTATGATTTACTGCGCTGGGTGATTTCTATTGTTGTCATTACCTTTGTATTTTTAATTTTGTATTGGATTGGGCCCAACCTTAAAATGAAATGTAGAGACGTTTTACCAGGGGCAATCTTCGCGAGTGTCGGATGGGCGCTATCATCGTGGGCATTTTCAGTTTACGTGAGTACATTTGGTAACTATTCTTCCACATATGGCAGTCTCGGAGGCTTGATTGTTTTAATGCTTTGGTTATATATATCAGGTCTTGTCATTATTGTAGGCGGAGAAATTAATGCAGTATTGTCCAGAAATAAGAGGCACTGGACGATTAAATAAGTAGAGCGTGGATTCAAATTATAATGGTTCAGAACTAATGTGCGGACGAACGGTGATTGATTATTAAATGAACAGCCACCGTAGTTTTAGGAAGATTTGATGTGTTTCAGATTAACTTCCCATGAATAAAGAAAATAGAGGCCGTCCGGAAAGTCATTAACAGACTTACAGGATAGCCTCTATTTGTATTCTATTTAGATTTTAATAAACGGAGACTGTTTAGGATGACTAATATGGTGCTGCCTTCATGGCCGATTACACCGAATGGTAGGTCGAGAGCCTGAAAAAAGTTTGATACAACTAAAATCATAATGACGGAAATTGAAAAGATAACATTTTGGCGAATGATTCGGTTCATTCGTTTGGATAATTGAATGGCTTCTGCTATTTTTGGTAAGTCGTTTTTCATGAGAACAATATCAGCTGTATCAAGAGCCACATCAGATCCTTCACCCATGGCAATTCCGACAGAAGCAGTAGCTAACGCAGGCGCATCATTAATGCCATCCCCAACCATGGCAACGGTAGTATATTTCTCTCTAAGTTTTTTAACTTCTTCTACCTTTTGTTCAGGTAAACATCCAGCAACAAACCCAGATAAATGGCTTTCTTTGGCGATTACCTTGGCAGTGTGCTCGTTATCTCCAGTCAGCATGCATGTATATACATCCAGTTCCTTCAATGCTTCGAGAGCATCGGCAGTCTCTTTACGAATGATATCTTTTAATGCAATTATTCCTGCAATACCTTTCTCATCTTTTACATAGGACAATGTTTTCCCTTCAGACATTAATTCAAGTGCCGCTCCATTTTTAAATGACATGGCGGCTTCTTCGCCTACAAAATCCTTCTTCCCAATCTTCCAATAGTGCCCATTTGCATGTCCTTGAACACCAAATCCGGATATTTCTTCAGATTCTACGCGCGGCATGGTCTGTGAATAAAGCTGTTCAACATGCTTAACAATGGATTGTCCCAGCGGATGATTCGAATTCTGTTCAATGGAAGCTACACTTAATAAAAATTCTTTTTGATCGATGTCATCGCGGATTAAAATATCCGTCACAACGGGTTTCCCCTGAGTTAGTGTCCCTGTTTTATCGAAAGCAATGGCCTTTACATTGCCTAGGTTTTCTAGATGGATACCGCCTTTGAATAAAATCCCACTTTTAGCGCCATTCGAAATCGCGGATAAAGTAGCCGGCATGATAGAAGCAACTAATGCACATGGAGAAGCTACCACTAACAAAACCATTGCCCGGTAGAAGGTCTCTGTCCAGGACCAACCCAGAACAAAATGTGGGAGAAACAACATAATTCCAACGACAACAAGAACAACTTTTACATACGTATCCTCAAATCTTTCAATAAATAATTGAGAAGGAGATTTTTCACTTTGCGCATTTTGAACAAGTGTGATAATTTTTTGGAATAAAGTTTCACTGTTAGGTTTTGTAACCTTAACTTTTATGGTTCCATGTCCATTAACCGTCCCTGCAAATACCTCGTCTTGAATATATTTGCTGACGGGAATCGATTCTCCGGTAATTGCAGCTTCATCAACAGCAGTCTCTCCAAATAAGATTTCTCCATCTGAGGGGATGCGTTCCCCAGGCTTAATTAAAATCAAATCTCCAACTTGCAGGGAAGAAACCGGTACTATTTCTTCAGTGTTATCGACTATTCTCAAAGCCTGTTCAGGCTGCAAATCCATTAATGAAGAAATTTCTTTGTGACTTTTATTCATCGTATACGTTTCAAGTGCACCGCTCAAAGAGAAAATAAAAATCAGGATTGCTCCCTCAGTCCAATATCCGATAATGGCTGACCCAATCGCTGCCAGAATCATCAAAAGCTCTACGTTCAGTTTTCTCTCTTCAATCGTCTGAGTGATGCCTTCTTTAGCCTTGGCATAACCCCCAATTACATATGCCAGTATATAGACGAAGGCAGATGAGGCATTCAAATCCTTTGTTGATAATAGCCAGCCGCATAAAATCAGAATTCCGCTTAAACCGGCAGCCAAGAGCTCCCAATTGGACGTAAGTTTAGAGGTGAATTCTTTCCATCTATTATATTGGCTAGGTGAATTTTTCAAGCTTGATTTATTCAGTGCTGTTTCCATGTGAATAACCTCCTTGTAATTGAGAATAGATCTCGTTGTTTTTCTTTTCTAATTGAGAATGATGTTCAAAATCATTAGGCTTATAAAATAGCGGATGCTGCCACAAATACTGTGACAGCAACATTTTTCTTTCTTATTTATAATAATTATTATCTACATATTAGTATAACATGAGTCGCTAAAGAAGTTAAGTGAATTTATTTGGAAAAGAAAAAATAGCAATTTTCTACCTTGCTTATTTGTGGATAGGGGAAATTTTAACTGAAGATGCGTGAAGGTGAATATGAGATAAAATTGAGTGGATGAATAAATACAGCAACAATTACAGTAATAAAGTCGAATGAAAAAACCTCTGCTTACACAGAGGTTTGAATCTGGTCATTAATTGGATTTCTTTTAAATCTGCTAAGAGCGATGAAAATCAGTAACAGGATAACACTGATTACAAGAAGGAAATTCCCATTAGGCAGATATTGAATGGCCAAGCCGCCAAAAAATGGCCCAGAGATGCTTCCAAGGCTAAAGACTATTCCACAAATAATATTGCCGGCAGGAAGCAGTTGTGTAGGCAATAGATCGGTCATATAACTGATTCCTAAAGAGAAGGTGGAGCCGACAAGCATACCTGCAATAAAGAAACAGATAAATAAACCTGTAACGGTTTGTTCAATTAAGGCAGCTGTTAAAAAGATGGCAAAACCGCTAAAAAGAACATATTGAAGAACGCGTTTCCTCCCTAAGGAATCACTTAAAATTCCTAATGGGATCTGGGTAATAATGCTGCCTGCTGCAAAAGCAGGCAAGATGATGGAGACTTGTTGAACATCCATATTAATTCGTAAAGCATAGATAGGGAAATTTCCATTTAGGGATGCTTCCAAAAATCCATAACCAAAAGGAGGCAAGAACGCAACCCATGCATACTTGGCAACTTTTTTGAAACGATGTAAGGTACCGAAAACATTGGTTGTTTCCAAATCTTCATCTGGAAATTCATTTTTTAATAAAAAGACGGTCAACCAAGCAATAAGACTGATTGCTGATGCAACGATAAAGGGTAATGCCCGATTAACTTCAATTAAATTAGTCAGTAATGGCCCAACTGCGAAACCTATGCCGAAGGATAAGCCATAAATGGATATATTTCTGCCCCTCTTGTTTACTGGCGTAAAAGCGGTTATCCAGGTTTGGGTTGTGAAATGTAAGGTATGATCTCCAATTCCGATAATCATACGGAGAATGAACCAAAACCAGAAAGAATCTAGGATCGGAAATAACAGAAACGCAATAATCACCGACAGTCCGCCGAAAAAAATCAGGGGTTTATAACCAAATTTTCGCAGAGGAATTTCCATGAAAGGTGAGATTAATAGTATTCCCAGATATAGTCCTGTAGCATTTAATCCGTTTAGACCGGAGCTTACTCCATCCTGTTCAAAAATAATGGCAATTAAGGGTAACAGCATTCCCTGTGAGAAACCTGACACAGCAACTAGAATAATAAGTGCAGAAAATCTAATTTTTTGATAGTTCATAATTATCTCTCCTATATCTATCTGAATCAATATTAGAGTTGTTCACAAACTTTAGCAAGGAGATTTTGAAGACTAATCTAAAGGTAATTCGGGAATAAATGAATATATTTTAGATTAGAAAGAAGGAATTCAAGGGATGGGACAAAAAATATTTTCTGCAATGCTAATGATTGGCCTACCGGTATCCATAGCCGGCTCCATTTTACATTGGCCAAGTCTGCTCATGTTTGCTGTTTATTGTTTAACGATTATTGCTCTGGCAAGTTTTATGGGGAGGGCGACAGAAAGCTTAGCAATCATATCCGGACCGAGGATTGGAGGATTGCTAAATGCAACATTTGGAAATGCTGTTGAGCTGATCATCTCCATTTTTTCTCTTAAAGCGGGACTGGTGGGAATTGTATTGGCTTCTTTAACAGGAAGTGTCATCGGTAACTTATTATTAGTTAGTGGGGCTTCATTTTTCTTGGGTGGTATTAAGTATAAAAGACAAAAATTTAATGTATTTGATGCCAGGCACAATGCAGGGCTATTAACATTCGGTGTATTAGTTGCATTTATCATTCCTGAAGTATTTGCCGGAGAGATGGAAAGAAGTAACCAAATGGTCATGAGTACAGGCATATCCATTATCCTGATCTGTTTATATTTGGCTGCTTTATTCTTTAAATTGGTCACCCATCGCGGTGTCTATCAACGTAAGGAAGACTTGTCTTTTGCAGAGGAAGAAACTGAAGAAGCAGAGTGGAGCAAAAAATGGTCGATTATGGTCCTAGCTTTGGCAACAGTGGCAGTAGCCTATGTATCTGAGAATTTGGTACATACATTCGAAGACGTAGGGAATCAATTGGGCTGGTCTGAATTATTTATCGGGGTTATCATTGTAGCAATTGTCGGAAATGCAGCTGAGCATGCATCTGCCATTATTTTCGCTTACAAAAATAAAATGGACATTGCTGTTGAAATTGCTGTTGGTTCTACTTTACAGGTGGCCATGTTTGTAGCACCGGTACTTGTTCTGGTATCTTTATTATTTGAAACGCAAATGCCACTTGTCTTTACATTGCCTGAACTTGTGGCGATGGTGCTATCTGTCTTTTTAATGATTGTAATAACGAACGATGGGGAAACAAACTGGTTTGAAGGACTCACCTTACTTGCTGCTTATTTAGTGATGGGGATAGGTTTCTTTCTGTTATAATAATAAATTAAAAAAGACTCTGATCTACTATGGATTCAGAGTCTTTTTTATGTTTTTCCAATTTGCTTCATCATAAGTCATGTCTAACTAAATTCTAATCCTTCCAAAAATAAATGTATCTTTTCAAAGGTAGATATTTCTGTTTTAAACAGTCATGTTAGTTAGCCCTATAGGTCACATCCTTTATCTTTATTGTCCTGATTTGTGACGAAATCTACATTAAGTTTTCCGTGTGAGGATGGTTTCGATAAGCATTCCTCCCTGCAGTTATTCCGGCTGTTGATTTCGCCTCCTTTACGATATGGTGGTTTTAGTATAGCACCTTCCTGTAGTTTTGTAAATATTCTGAATTTTACAAAACTGTGACAAAAAATACTGGTTTGTAATGTGCTAAATAAACAGTTAATATAGCTTAACAATCTGTTAATTCTAGTAACTGCAAGGTGTAATAAAACAATCCTGATTTTTGAATAGTTTTTTTGCTTAAGAGGGAAAATAACGGAACAATCATTCTTTTTTGTATGTAAGAAAGGAGCTTCAAGCATGAGAAGAAATTTTTTTATCATGATCGTTATAGCCATGCTCGTTATTATTCCAACCCAGCATAACTGGGCTGCCCCAAAAGAAGGAGCAGACCCTACGGTTGAGGAAGCTAAGTATAAAATTCCGGAGTCCGTTTTATCGATCAATAAAGAAAACACATATCCCAATTCCAGTCAGGACACGCCAATGCTTGAGCCAAGTGAGTTATCCAAACAATTGCTTAAGTCCAGCAACGTTAAAATAGAAAATCCTGAATTAGTTCACATGCTTAATGAAACCAATATCGGAACCAATCCGGTTGCCTTTTGGTATAGAGCCACTGTTTACTTAGGTAAGTGGGCTTTAAATTATGAATCGATGGAAACCTCTCCAAACTGGGAGTATCAAAAAATCAATACGAATTTTTATGATAACCGTGGCGGGGATACGAATTTCCAAATTCATTATGTCCAAGAGACACAAAAAGTGGTGCGCGGAGGATTGACAGCAAAAGTACCTTCCAGTCAGGATATTCAAAAAATGATGCTGGCGAGAGCATCAGAAAAATCTAAACTGCCACTGGCATTTGAGACCATCATAGGTAGCGGTACAAAAAAAGACAGAGTATACAATATACCGCCAATGAGACTTGGCTACCTCTATGGGTATGCGCCGGCAATAAACGAGAAGGGTAAAGTCACATATGGTGAGGTCTATTTAGTATTGAAAGGAAGCAAACGTGAGATTGTAGTAAGGAATGTAACCTCACAAGGGATTGGAGCCTGGATTCCTATTCAAGATCATGTTTCATTCCAGTTCAGAGCGGTCAACCGACCATATTGATTGCCGTTTAAGTCTGCAAGCTTCAGCCGGTTTTGGTTGAAGCTTCTTGCTTTTGGGTAAAATAGAAAATGGTCAGTTGCGAAATAGGCTACTATCGTTTAGGATAATATTTATGATGAAAGGAGCCGGATTAGTTTGACAACACCGATTTATAATAAAGATGAACAAGTAAAATACTTAAAAGACCGACTTGAGTTATTTATGGAGGTTTTAGACCGGATTGAGCCTGAAACAGCGGATATTGAAGATATTGACCGCCTAATTGAAATCGTGGATTCAATTGAGGAGAAGTTTCAAAGCTTTCAAAATCGACCGGAAACAGAACCTAATAAAGAGGTATAAATGAATAAGATTATATGGCAAATCCGTTATAAGCGGATTTGTCTTTTTTATATTATATCGTTAATGCAATCATTCGCTGTGCTGCATAAATTCCCTTACTCTGATTAAAACTATCTTTATCAAAAGTATATTCAGGAGGGAAAATAGTGAAAAAATGGCTTATCACCGGATTATCTGCCATCATGCTTTCGGGGACATTATTCCTGGGCGTTGCTGAGGCGATTTCAAACGTACAGTATGGTTGGGGCTTTAATAAGGGAAAGAATGAACAGCCTGCTGATGCAGGGCCTAAATATAATGCAATCGTTGAAAAATACGGTGCTGTTTATAAAGTAAACACGACAAAGAAAGAGATTTACTTAACGTTTGATAATGGCTATGAAAATGGATATACGGAGAAGGTACTGGATGTACTGAAAGAACATAAAGTTCCGGCTACCTTTTTTGTTACAGGTCATTATTTGAATACAGCTGAACCGTTAGTGAAAAGAATGGTGAAGGAAGGGCATATAGTTGGCAATCATTCATGGAGCCATCCCAATTTCACACAGGTATCGGATGATAAAATAGCTGATGAACTGGAACGGGTTAAGAAGAAGACAGAGGAATTAACAGGGCAAAAGGATATGTCCTATATCAGACCGCCACGAGGAATATTTAGTGAACGAACTTTACAGGTGGCAAATGATCTGGGCTATAAACATATTTTATGGTCGGTTGCTTTTCTTGATTGGGATGTGAATCGTCAGCAGGGGTGGAAGCATTCCTATGATCAAATTATGGCTCAAATTCATCCCGGTGCCATTTTGCTCTTACATTCTGTGTCTAAGGACAATGCAGAAGCACTTGGCCAGGTGATTACAGATTTAAAAAAGAGAGGGTATACCTTTAAAAGCTTGGATGATATGAATTGTGAAAAACCACAGAAGACACCACAAAAACAGAAAATAGACATAAAGATATAATGTGCCTAAACAAAAAAACCGCTTACAAATAATAAGCGGTTTTTAGTATTAATATTGAAAAAACAACGGGCATCATATTTATCTTGAGAAAATGGTAAGATAAGGGCATTCCTGTGTGGGGTTCCCTTTTTGATGGTTGGATTCCTGTCAATCGATTTGGGAGCCTTTCACTTTCATTTTCATTGACAGTATGGAATCGAAAAACATTTAAGATTGAGGAGTGTAAACAATACAGCCAATTTTACTGGAGTGGTCCTGAACAAGGACATCTACTGAATACTTGCGCAATATCCAAAGAATGATAAGGTCCCCTAATGATCCGATAGTCATAAACAATCCAATAAAAAACCAATAATCATTTCCGTTTAAAAATGCATAAATTAATGGCACGATTCCGAGGACAATCGGTAATAAAACACTGATCCGATAAGCTTTGATCCTGATTGGTATTTTGCAATGGGCATAAGGAGTAAGATACTTCCATAAAACACCCAGTTTAACCTCACTTATTTTGGCTTTCCCGAAAAATATGTAGCCTACTAGATGCAGTACTTCATGCATGAAAATTAGGAGGATGTATCCAACAGCCAGTTCAATTAAAAAGAATAGGTCAATCTCACCGATTTTCCAAATGAACCAATAGGGGATAAGCAATCCGACCATAAGAGTGAAAGTACTGATCAAAATTGGTTTATTTAAATCTTCCATTTCACGAGTTTCATCTATTATTTGATATGATTTCAAGGAATCAGCCAGCATCGGAAAACCTCCAGTTATAGATTACTATCAGTTTATCATATAAGAAGGATATATTTGGTGATTTTTAAGACTCCAGCTATCTTGTCTCACTAGTATAGATCAATCTCTATAAGCTATAATGGATGGTAGAATGATCAATGAATGGAGGAGGGAATTCATGCTTACAGAAGCAAGCTCTCTTTTAAAGAAGTATTTTGGTTATGATTCTTTTCGCAATGGACAAGCCAAAATTATTGAGCAGGTGCTACAAGGAATCGATACACTAGGAATTATGCCGACAGGCGGAGGTAAATCAATTTGTTATCAAATCCCGGCGATGATAATACCGGGCGTTACCCTCGTTATTTCTCCATTAATCTCTCTCATGAAGGACCAGGTAGATTCACTGGATCAGGCCGGAATACCCGCCACCTTTATCAATAGTTCCCTAACCGCGAGTGAAGTGAATGATCGTTTGTATGACATCCAGCAGGGGGCCTATAAGCTCTTATATTTGGCGCCTGAAAGACTGGAATCCCATGGCTTTATTGAGGATATCCGTAAATTGCCGGTTGGATTAATTGCTGTAGATGAAGCTCACTGTATATCACAATGGGGTCATGATTTCCGCCCGAGTTATTTACGCATCCAATCATTAGCCGAACAATTGAATTCCAATCCGGTTGTCCTTGCCCTGACAGCAACAGCAACTCCGCGAGTGCAGGCAGATATTCGCCGATCCTTGAATATTGAAGAGTCACATACGGTTATAACTGGCTTCGAACGGGAAAATTTAAGCTTCCAGGTCGTGAAAGGGCAAAATAAACAAAAATATATTGATGCGTATGTAGGAAAAAATAAACAGGAATCCGGGATTATTTATTGTGCCACACGAAAAACAGTGGACCATCTATATGAACGTCTCCAACAAAAAGGTATAACAGTTGGGAGATATCATGCGGGTTTATCAAGTACAGAACGTGAAACAGAGCAAAACAAATTTTTAAGTGATGAAATTACTGTCATGGTCGCAACGAATGCGTTTGGGATGGGGATAGATAAATCGAATGTACGATATGTGATTCATGCTCAAATGCCTAAAAATATGGAAAGTTATTATCAGGAGGCAGGCCGTGCCGGACGTGATGGCTTGCCGAGTGAATGTATATTGCTTCAATCTGAACAGGACGTTCAGGTCCAGCGCTTTTTGATTGATCAATCGTTTGGTGATGAAAACCATAAAAATCAAGAGTTGCAAAAGCTGTATCAAATGCGTGACTATTGCCATACACAAGGCTGCCTGCAAGCTTATATTCTGCACTATTTTGGTGAGCAGGAGGCAGATGATTGCGGGCGGTGCTCTAACTGTCTAGATGAACGAAGTGCGAAGGATGTGACAAAAGATGCCCAAATGGTCTTATCCTGTATAATCCGAACTGGCGAACGTTTTGGAAAAACAATGATTGCCCAAGTGTTAACGGGCTCATCCAATAAGAAATTGCTTGAACAAAACTTTCAATCCTTATCAACGTATGGGTTAATGAAAAATCAATCAACCAAAGAGGTCGCTGAACTGATTGATTTTCTAACATCTGAGCAATTAATTGGGATTACGGGTGGGCAATATCCGCTCTTATATGTCACAGCTGCCGGCAAAGAAGTGTTGCTCGGGAAACGTGCGGTAATGAGAAAAGAAGCTGTGCGGATCACCGCTATTTCAACAGATGATCCTTTATTCGAAGTGCTGCGTAATTTGCGAAAACAAATTGCAGGAGAGGAAAATGTGCCTCCATATTTGATATTCTCCGACCAAGCTTTGCGCGATATGTGCGTTAAACAACCGCAAACCACAGATGTGTTCCTTGAGGTGAAGGGAGTCGGAGCTCAAAAGACAGATAAGTATGGTGAGCGATTTGTGGAAGTGATCACAGCGTTTATAAAGGAAAATGATTATGAAGCACCAATTGTAGAACAAGAGGAAAAAATGCCTGCGGTGAAAAAATCCAAGGCAGGTACTGCCAACTCACATATGGATACGTATGAATTATATAAACAAGGGCTTACGCTGAAGGAGATTGCAAAAGAAAGAGATTTATCCTCCCAAACAGTAGAAAGGCATCTATTCCGATGTGCAGAAGAAGGATTGCCTCTGAATTGGGAGTATTTCTTCTCACCTGAGGAGGAAATCCAGGTTCTACAGGCGATTGAGGAAGTGGGGAATGATTTTTTAAAGCCAATTAAAGAGCATCTTCCTAATGAAATCAGCTACAGTGCGATTAAAGCGGTAATAACGAAGAAGAACATGGATACGGCTCCAATTTAATGGGCCGTTTTCCTATGTACCCATATAGCTGCAAAACCTGTTATAATAACTGGACTAGTCCATAAAGGAGTGATAATGATGTGGAAAGAAACCATTCATGTAGAAGCTCCCTATGATTTTGACCTGGTATTGGAAAGGATCGGTCTTGATCCTCTGTATGAAATAGATTACCGCAATCGCTTGATTCAGGTCCCTTTACTGATTCATGGTAAGCCCAATGTTTATACCGTCCAAGCGATCGGTACGGTAGATAAGCCGGCCTTTACAATTAGCGGCAAAAAGGAACAAGTATTGGCAACGGATCGTTTAAAGGAGATTTTTCAGTGGCATTTGCCACTTTCTGATATACATGCTCACTTTGGCGAGACGAAGCTCAATAATATTTTTACTCGCCATCGCGGTACCCCGCTTATTTTAGAATTCGACCTATATGGCTGTCTCGTGAAAAGTATTATCCATCAACAGCTGAATATGGCGTTTGCTCAAAAACTAACGAAGGATTTTGTCACAGCCTATGGGTATCAGAAGGACGGAGTATGGTTTTATCCATCTCCAGAGACAACCGCTGCTCTCACAGTAGATGAGTTAAAAGGAATGAAATTCAGCGGCAGAAAAGCAGAGTATGTCATTGGCCTTTCAGAAAAGATTGCAAGCGGTGAACTCAGGTTGGAAGAGTTGCGCACAAAGACAGATGAAGAAATTATAGAAGAATTAACAAGAATTCGAGGTGTAGGCAGATGGACGGCTGAAAACTTCCTGTTATTTGGTCTTGGCCGCCCGAATTTATTTCCAAAAGCAGACATCGGCATTCAGAATGCTATTAAGCTGCTATATAACCTAGAACGAAAGCCAACAATGGAAGAGATGGAGCAATTCAGTAAGGAGTGGCATCCTTATTTAAGCTACGCTTCACTTTACTTATGGAGAAGCATTGAAAAACGGAGGAATATTGATGAACCAACAGGCAACATTAGTCCGTGAAGGACAAGAGATTTTACTAACTATTAAACGCCTTGGCATAAATGGTGAGGGAGTCGGCTACTATAAACGTCAGGTTGTATTTGTACCGGGTGCTCTGCCGGATGAAATTGTAGAAGTAAAGATTACGAAGGTCCATCCGAAGTATTCGGAAGGTCTTGTCAAAAAGATTAAAAAGGCATCGCCACATCGAGTCGAAGCACCATGTCCGGTTTATGACGTATGTGGTGGATGCCAATTGCAGCATTTGGAATACAGCCAACAATTGAAGGAAAAACGTGATATCGTTATTCAATCATTGGAGCGCCATAGCCAATACGATGCCAGCAATGTAGATATCCGTCCAACAATTGGGATGGAGAATCCATGGAATTACCGTAATAAAAACCAATTCCAGGTTGGCACCAATGAGACTGGAGAGTTGATTGCCGGCCTTTATGCGGCAAATACTCATAACTTGATTGATATTCCAAATTGTATCGTTCAGCATGAAGCAACGAACAAGGTTACTCGTACAGTATTGGATATTTTGCAGGAATTTGGATTGCCATCCTATGATGAGAAAAAGAAAAGCGGGATTGTTAAAACGGTCGTAACCCGTGTCGGCTTCTCATCGGATCAGGTCCAAGTGGTGATCATCACCATTTCTGAAAAGCTTCCTAAGAAGCGCCAAATCATAGAAGAAATCAACAAACGTTTACCGGAAGTCGTTTCCATTGTTCAAAACGTGAATAAAGAACAGACTCCGCTTATATTCGGCGAAAAGACGATTCATCTGTGGGGAGAAGAAGCAATTGAAGAAGAACTTGGCGATTTATCCTATGAGCTATCAGCGCGTACCTTCTTCCAATTGAATCCAGTACAAACCGTGAAGCTCTATGATGAAGTGAAAAAAGCAGCTCGCCTTCACGGTCATGAACGAGTAGTAGATGCTTATTGCGGAGTAGGAACGATAGGATTGTGGCTTGCGGATTTTTGTAAAGAAGTTAGAGGCATGGATGTCATTCCGGAATCAATTGAAGATGCCATTCAGAATGCTAAAAAGCATCATATGGATAATGTCAGCTTCGAAGTAGGCAAAGCAGAAGTTCTCATGCCTAAATGGCTGCGCGAAGGCTGGAAGCCAGATGTCGTTGTCGTCGATCCGCCAAGAAGCGGCTTGGATCATAAATTAATGGATGCCATCCTGCGCACACGTCCAAGAAAAATCGTCTATGTATCCTGTAACCCATCCACACTGGCCAAGGATTTGGACTACCTAAGCAAAAAATACAGACCAAAATATATCCAACCAGTGGACATGTTCCCACAAACTTCTCATATTGAGTGCGTTGTGGAGATTATGTTGAAGGTGTAACCAATAAAAATACTCTTGGCTAACTAAATAAACATTTGTTAATCGACCCAGTTTTCGTATAAATAATCTTTTATGAAAACTGGGTCTTTTTTTATTGAATCCGATTAGCAGATAGGTTTGTCTATTTAATATAATTTTTTGAACATGTCCTGCTACCTAAACCATTTACAAATTCCCCTTTAGCAAAAGCGGGTTTGAAATTTGGACAGGAATGTGTTTGATGAAATCTTTTAATCTTATATCAAAATAATCCTCTATATCCCGTTTTAGTATCTCTTCTAGTAGAATGAATTCCATTACAATATAGTCTAGATCGAAAACATTATATAGATCTTGTTCTGCCCAGATTGATTTCACTCTGGCCTTATTGGAAAAGGGGATTAATGACAGGATAGCTCCATTCTCATAGTCAGCATATTCAATCGTGTAATAATGGAATTCCGGTGTAGGATTCTTCTTCGTAATCTCTTCTTTCCATCTATACAATGCTTTATAGAATTCGAGTATAGCTAGTTCTGTTTCAAAGTATAATTCGTTGTTGATTTTTATTGTAAATGTGGCATCCACGGCTAATATGGCAGGCACATCCCTTTTATGCTTTTTTGAGATCATTTCTTTATCTACTACAAAATTGTATTCAAACTTTATTTTGTTTGAAATACTGTCCATGTCTTCGTCACCCTATCTCTATTCTAATTTTGTCTCTTCCTAAAATGCCTGGAGGCTATTTTAGTTAAGCTATATATAATAGAATTCGACAAAAAAATGATAAATCTTTCTTTTAGGTTCCATATTTAATCCAGTATTCTTTCTCGGTTTTCTAAATGAACGCTTAGATAACGAAGCAGAGACCTGGAATTGTCCAAGAATTAATCAAGTTATATAAAGAATATTGTTTTGTTAATCGAGGAAAGTAAATATAAGTTAATTAGTTGATTCACCCTAGTCCAAAAAGGATTTATAGTATCGATATTACTTTTGAAATCGAAGAAGGATATTGAAGACCCCGAAAAATACATTTGCAAGATTGATCCTTATTTCGTGGATTTTACGAATACGGGTCTTTTTTTATTAATCTCCTTGGTGGCTATTTACATATATAGTGCGCGAAAGAAGGCATCTCCATTGATGTCTTTTTTTGTTTATATAAACATCAAACCAAACAAAAGTAAACTTAATTCCCCATCTTTTGTTATGCTCATAAAGATTGGTAATTTAGAAAGTATTTTAATATTTGTAACCTTTTTTATTTTTGTACGTGGTATTAAAGAGAGGAGGGAATGATGGCGGATTCAATAGATAGTCTCTATAGCACGTACTTTTCTGATATATATCGTTTCCTTTTCTCTCTTTGTCATAACCATCATACAGCGGAGGACCTTGTTCAAGAGACCTTCTTTCGTGCCTATTTATTGAGAATTATCAAAGTGGAAGTGTAAAGGCATGGCTTTTTACGGTAGCATATCATGCATATATTGATCATCATAGAAAGCATAAAAGAGTAACAATTCAGGATGAAGGCTATTTTTCTAGATTTTTAGATAAGAACAGAGCGATTGATGAAACGATTGTGATTCATGAGGAAATAGAAGAGCTATTACGTGAAGTGAATGCATTACCTGAAAAACATAAGATGGCAGTACTGCTTTGTGACTTTAATAGTCTATCATATGAGGAAGCTGCTGAAGTAATGAAGGTTAGTAAGGCATATGTAAAAGTTCTTTTATTTCGCGGGAGAAAAGCAATAAGGAAAAGAAGGAGTAAAGAATATGAGTGATGAATTTAAAAAGCGCCTGGAATCATATGAAAAAGGTGAACTTTCTGCAGAAGAGGCAAAAGAGATTGAGAAAGAACTGGAGAGCATGGAGAGATATTTGGAAGAAACTGATGAAGAAAATAGGGGAAAGTTAACTGATTCTGATATTGGCATAAAAAAACAACAACGAATTATGAAATTTGCAAAATGGAAGGCAAGATTTCAAACAGCACTTATGGCTATAGGTTTATTTCTTCTATTTTCATTCTTTTCTTCCATCCTAACTCTGATGTATTACTCGTTCGGAGCTCCTGACCGAGTAGAGAAATTACGTAATATCGTTGATTACAATCTGACTGTAATGAATCCTTATGGTCATATGGATGGTACAAGTACGAGCACTTCTGCCTATTTTGGAATGACAGCCTCAAAAGATATAAATAAGGTTATTGGAGATGATACGATCAAAGTAGGTGAAATGGAAACTGATTTTTTCTTCTCAAGGATGTCATATCCCGAAGTTACCTATTTCAGCCCTATATCTATTAACAGTCCTGCTTTTATTTATCCGGGCTCAAGCCCACGAGGTTTTTCAGGGTGGGAACGATTAAAAAAGGTTCCGGAAGGGACGGTTGTTTCAGCCTATGTTTCATTTACTGATTTACTAGAGACAGAAGAGGTATTTTCATTATTCGAGGCTAAGGATATGAGATTAATATGGCTTGCAGTAGATACTGGTTTTGAAAAGAAAGAGGAAGCTATATTTAAACCAATTGGTTTTCCTAGTGAACCAATTTGGCATGAAGATGACATGATCGTAGATTTTCAACAAGAGGAAAAAGGTTTTTTTGGAACAGAAATAGTTTCTGAAGGGTCTTCTTCACCGGAATACGAGGTAGGCGAAGGAGAACCACTGCATAAGCAATTCCGAAAAACACTGCAATTCCTGGAAAAATATGAAGAAAAAGCAGAAAATTTTTATATAGGAGATTTAAATCTTTCAAAACGTATTCAATACATGGAAAAACATGGTTATAAGCATTATGGGGCTGTTATTACAGGACCAACTAAAGAAGTATTAAAATTACAGGATGAAGGAAAAGTAAGTGAATTAGAAGTAGACGAAATAGAATTTTGGAATTGGGAAAGTGAACTCTGAAAATAGTTTGAGTAAAACTTTTATTATGCGATATTCAGGCAGTTAAATAGAGATAGCTTAATGAACTAATTGGGTGCTCTTATTCTATTCTGGACTGTCATAAAAGAGCACGGATTAACCGGATTTGCTAAACTCATGTTGGTAGACTGAGTTTAGAAAGGAGAGTGCTTACATGGAGGGGCTTCAAAGGATGCTCGACAGCATCGAGTATATAGAAGGTAATTTGGAACAGTATCTTTGTATGGAAGATATTGCTAAAATCGCGTGTATGTCAAAATTTCATTTCCAGCGGATGTTCAGCATGCTGACGGGATATACCGTAAGTGAATATATTAGGAATCGCCGTCTCACAGTTGCTGCGCAGGAACTGGTATATTCCAAGTCTAAGGTAATCGATGTTGCACTGAAATATGGCTATGAAACTCCGGAATCCTTTACAAAAGCATTCCGGAAAATTCATGGAATCAATCCGTCATCTGCAAAGAAAAATACTCAATCCTTGAAGGCTTATCCGAGGCTCTCTTTTCAAATTCAGTTAAAGGGTGATGTGGGAATGGATTATAAGATTGTCGTAAAGGAAGCATTTAAGGTTGTTGGGAAAAGCATACGCACGAGTACTAGTGGGGGGGAGAACAATCGGAAAATAGCCTCTTTCTGGGATGAATCTAATCAGAATGGATTCGCCGCTGTACTTGCTAAAAATAGTGGATCTCTTGGATTAATTGGAGTTTGTATGGACTTTGATAAACTACAAGAAAATCTAACTTACTTGATCGGGGCAGAGAAACATATAGAACATGTCCCAAATGATTGGGAAGAACGACAGATTCCGGCTGCTACCTGGGCTGTTTTTCCTGTTCATGGCGCTATGCCTGATGCCATGCCAAAGGTGTGGAATCGAATTTTCTCTGAATGGTTTCCGGCAACAGGCTATGAGCATTCGGGTGGACCTGAGATGGAGGTTTACTTAAGTGATGGAGATCCATCTTCTAAGGATTATTATTCAGAAATATGGATACCAATTAAAAAATAAATAGAAGGATAAGCTTATAAATTAATCGAGCGGATTCATTAAAGAAGCAATGTAGTGGGCTACATTGCTTCTTTCTATTTGAGAGATGGAGAGACTTGAATTTAATAGGGGTTCTTGCCCTAGTGTTTTCTTTTTGACCTTCATATAAGAAAGATATTTGTAAGTAATTAACAATTATCTTGTATTGCAAGGTAGTGTGGTTTAAACTGGTAATATACCTTGCAATGCAAGATAAAAAGAGTGGTGGATTATAGATGTCGCAAACCCAGATGATGAAGGGTATATTGGATGGTTGCCTTTTGGCTATTATCAAAGGAAAAGAATGTTATGGATATGAGATGGCAGAACGTTTAAGTGAGTATGGATTTGAGACAATCAGCGAAGGTACCATTTATCCATTATTGCTCCGAATGCAACGGGAAGGACTTATTACGTCTGTTCGCCGGGATTCAATTGCTGGACCAAAGAGAAAATATTATTCATTAACAGATGAAGGACAGGTAGCTTTAGAAAATTTTCTGGTTAGATGGGGTTACCTTGAGAACAGCGTAAACGCGGTCATTAAGAAAGAAATTGAAGGATGAGGTGATGCAAAAGTGGAGCAACTTCAACTGTCTGATAAAAGTCAGAAGTTTATTGATGATTTAAAGATATACTTGTTTTCAAGTGGAAAAAATGATCAGGAGATTAATGATATTACGAAAGAACTTGAGGAGCATTTATATGAAGCCGAGCTAAATGGTAAATCTATTGATCAGATTATTGGATCTTCTCCTAAAGAGTATATGCAGAGTATCTCCAATGAAATGAGGACGGATTATAAAGCATGGGTAAAATATATACCCCTGATTATAGCTGGAGCAATGTCATTTTCGATTTTCGGAGATCTTTTGAAAGGTACATTAAGCTATAGTGTATTAAAAATCATTGGAACGGCTGTGTATTGTGTGCTCTTTTTTATCGGAGTAATGATTGCATTTCGCTATACAGCCAGGAATCAAGTGTCTAAAATTCGAGAGTTTTTAATATTATTAGCCCCTATTTTCATTAGTATGGTCGTCTTTATGGGTTTGCTTGTCGCTGATTCAATCTATCCTACACCAACCATTAACTTTGGTGTTTTAGGGAGTACAGTCATCGGCTTACTTTTTCTTTGCTTTATCGTTACATTCTCCATTTGGGCAAAAACCGCAATCCTGCCCGTTTTTTTAATTTCATTTCACTTACCGACCATCGTATTAGCTCGAACAACTTTAAATGAAGAATTGCAGTTAATTATGGGTTTAGCTATAACATATATATTGATCGGAATTTATTTATTTTATGAAGTGAGAAAAACAAAATCATAACAAAAGTTTTTTGGGGGTTATCCGGAACGTTAGTTTTACTGACTTTCTGGAGGACCCTTTCCTATCTTATTCAATTGATTTCCTATAACAAGCCGGTTAACTAGGAATGCAGGTTAGATTAAGAAGGATTTATATGTTTTAATCGAATTATTTAACCAAATTTTAAATTTGGAGGATTATATGACTGCCTTTGCGTTTTTGTTTATTCTAAAAATTGTTTTCTTAAAGGTTACTATAATAAGAGTAAAATAATATAAAATAAAACTGAAACTGAGGAGGTTATTGAAGTGAAAGAATGCCCATTTTGTAATCCTGAAACAATAGAACTGCAAGAAGTTGTTGTAAAAAATGAACATTGTATGTTTCTGCAAATGCCACAAGAAGTATTAGTCGGCTCAGGATTAATAGTTCCAATAAAACACCGTGAAACAGTGTTTGACTTAACAGAAGATGAATGGTTTGCAACCTATTCATTACTGCAAGAAGTGAAAGATCTCCTGGATGAAACATATCGACCTGATGGGTACAATATTGGTTGGAACTGCAATGCAATTGGAGGTCAACATATCATGCATTCTCACCTACATATTATTCCTCGATTTAGTGATGAACCCTATGCTGGCAAAGGACTTAGACACTGGCTGAAAAGTTTAGAAAATAAGAGATAATGGTAACTAATTCGAGCCTTACTTATCTAAAAAGTATAGGAGAGTTTTTATGAAGATTTACTGGTTATTAGTGTTTTTAATTTTTATCATTTGGTACAGAGTATCTCTACCATACGCCGAACCAAGTTGGTGGTCTATCTTTTCCTCGAGCCGTTCAACGCATACACCTATGATGGAGCAAGTTTCTTTAATTAAAGCAATTTTTATAGCACTTATATTTTTTGCTTTGGCATCTCCAGTGCGTCAAATAATCCAAAAACGTAAGTAGCCATGTTTATAATTCATATAGTAAGTGGAATTCTCACTTAAATTTTCAGGGCGTTGATCTTAGGAGGATTAATACCTTTTCGTGTTGAATTTCTTATGGAGATAAAGAAGCAGGAATGTTAAACAATAGACAGAAACTAAACGGTGGCAAATTTATATTGAGGGGTATTTGTGAAATGTCAAAATACGAAAAAGAAGAAATTCTAACTGGAGGAAATGTCTCAACCGTATATCGTATAGGAGATACCGTTCGAAGAGATTTAAAGCCAGACAGTACGAAAATTCACAAGTTATTAATGCATTTGGAAAACAAAGGATTCAAATATGCCCCTAAATTTTGGGGCATTGATGACAAAGGTAGAGAAATTTTGTCATATATAGAAGGTGAAGCTGGTAATTATCCTTTAAAGGGATATATGTGGTCTGATGAAGTTCTAAGAGAAATAGCTCAGATGCTACGTCTCTACCATGATTCAGTGAGTGATTTTTTAATTGAAGAAGATTGGAAGTCGATAGATAATACTCCGCAACCATTTGAGGTGCTTTGTCATAATGATTTTGCTATATATAACATTATTTTTAATCGTAAACGACCGGTAGGGATAATCGACTTTGATGTTGCCGGCCCTGGACCGAGACTCTGGGACATTGCCTATACCCTTTATACTAGTGTTCCTTTAAGTAGAGCTTATCTATTTGAGCCAGGTGAAGAAGTTATTTATAATACCTTAGACCATGCTATGAAAATAAAACAAAGAGTAAAATTGTTTTTTAAATCCTATGGAAAGGAATTGGAAGAAGATTTTTTAGAAATGGTATTGTTGCGATTACAAGGGCTATGTAAAACAATTGAAAGAAAAGCTAAAGAAGGCGATAGTAATTTTCAAAAAATGATAGATGAAGGACACCTTGAACATTATCAAAATGATATCAAGTTCATTAGTGAACACGGAAAAGAGTGGATGTAAAAGGGGAAAGGTTGGAATTGACAGGGGAAAGAGCAGAAGGCCAAGTTGACCAAGAAGGATTAATGCCTTTTCATGTTAAATTTCTTATGGTAGTAAAGGGACAAGTTAGCGAAGAAAGACTTGTTACAAATTTACAGAATGTTACAATCGAAGTGGGATAATTTACAAAAAAATAATAGGAAAAAGGAAGTGATTGGTATGTCCATCGGAATTCTTGCCCTTGTAACTATGACAATATGGATTATACAAATTAATGAGTTAAATAAACCTGAAGAAAAACAAGACAATAGAAAAACAATAATCTTAACTTCCTGTGGGTGTTTGTTAACAACAGTTTTGACCGTCCATCTTTTTCAAAATTTCATCGCCTAAGGTAGTAGTTCTTTAATAGTGTTATAGCAATTATATGGAGGTGTTATTGTTGAATGAGGACCAAGATAAGCGTAACAAAAATAAGATAGACACCGAGGATGGTTGGAATAGAACCGTTTATGGAAGTCCAACAATAGGGGGAATAGTCGTAGTCGGTGCCATTGTTCTATACCTATTATTTAAATAATATTTATTAAAGATGTCTAAGTTGAACAAGGATGATCAAAAGTTGGTCATTTAATTTTTCTTTTTACATTGTTAAAATCCTTCGAAAATAGCCCTCTCAACTGAAGCTGCTTTATTATTCTAAGACTAAATGATAAATAAAGAGCTGCAAAGTTGCAGCTCCTTAGAGTGGCTAGGTTATAAGAATTGTATGGTTGGCAATCAATGCTGTTATCTTAGGCTGCTGGAGAGCTCTGTGAAGATAACTCCAAGTCCATAAGCTCCAGCATCAGGATAACCCAGGCTTCTTTCTCCAACCGTACCAGCACGTCCCATGCGGGCGACGATTGTTTCTGTATATTTAGCGCCTTTAACAGCAGCTGCTGCCCCATTTTCAAAGGCAGTTTTAAAGTCTATTCCAGCTTTTGCGCACTCAGACCAAGAGTCAGCACATGGAACTAAAGCATCAATCAGAGTTTTGTCACCGACGACTGCACCTCTACCAAATGAACGTTCTCCAGTTACTTGTATTCCTTTAACAGCTGCCTGTAATAGGTTTGCAAACTCCTCGACCGTTAATTCATTTTTATCGCCTGCGGCTTTGCCGGCAGCACGGAATGCAGAACCCCAAATTGGACCGGACGCTCCACCGCAATATTCCATAATGACCATTGAGCATGCATCAAGGAATGCTCCAATAGTTAATGATTCCTGATTTAAGATAGAACTCCATTCTCGTTTCAATTGCTTGAATCCTTTAGCAACGCTCATACCAAAGTCTCCGTCACCGGCATGAGAGTCAAGCTCACAGAATGGTATCTCATTGCGGATAATGACTTCGCTCATTTTATCAATGAGATAGATGATGTTCTCTAAGGAAAGTACATCATCTTGGATTACAGCGTACTCCTCACTTGTCTCTGTATTGAATGAAACGCTTCTTTCTTCAATCTCATCAATAGGGTCGGTATACTGAACAGCCTCAACAGGTTGATCCACTTTAAATGCCGCAGCAGAACATTCGCTTGATAATAATGATTTCAGCTCATCATCAAGCTTCATAATTGTCAAGGATACTCCGGCCATATCAATACTTGTCATATAATTGCCGACAAAGGTTCTATAAACATGAATATTTCTGTTACTCATTTCTCTCATAACCGAATTGTTAAATAGATAGAGTTCTTGAAGTGGAGTACCTCCGAAGCCATTTACGAGAATAGCAATATCAGATGATTCATCCTCATCTATTCCAAAATCCTTTAGAAGATCATCTATCATTTGTTTAGCCAACTCATCTGCAGAAATCAATTTTTCTCTTCTGATTCCTGGTTCTCCATGAATGCCGACACCGTATTCGATTTCATCTTCCTCTAATTTGAATGTCGGAGTTCCTTTAGCAGGAACGGTACAGGATGTAAGAGCTGCCCCGATGCTTTTTACACTTTCTGCAGCTTTTTCTGCAATGGCTTTTACCTGCATAAGATCTTTGCCTTCTTCTGCAGCTGCTCCGGCAATTTTATGAACAAGTACAGTTCCTGCAACACCGCGGCGTCCTACAGAATACAGACTGTCTTCAACGGCTATATCGTCAGCTACTCGAACATATTCAACCTGGATACCATCCTCGATTGCCAAAGCGGCACCATTTTTAAAGTTCATGATGTCACCGCTGTAATTTTTAATAATCATCAGGACCCCTTTTTGACCGGCAGCTGCTTTGATTCCCTGATACACTTGTATTTGAGATGGAGAAGCAAACACATCCCCGCATACTGCAGCATCGAGCATACCTTTTCCGACAAAGCCTGCATGTGCAGGTTCATGCCCACTGCCTCCGCCGCTAATTAGGCTCACTTTGTTCTCATCTATTACTCGTTTCTTAATAATTTTATATTTATTAAGAAACTCGAGTTCCGGATGTGCCATGACTAATCCATTAGCCATCTCCATTACGAGGTTCTCAGGTTTATTTATAATCTTTTTCATCTGTATAGCCTCCTGTTTCTATTAAAAAATGGTAGTATTGCTAAATTTATTCATACTATTAACAGTATAATGTAAGCGTTTTAAAGTAAACGGACAAAAAAACGCATTTGTCAAAATAGCCGTAATTATATCATTTTTGTATAATTAAATTACAATTTTAATAGGGAAGGTAACCCATGACCTCATCGATTATCACAAAAAAAATAATTGCAAAATCATTAAAAGAATTAATGGTAACTGAACCTTTTCATAAAATTTCAGTAAGCGACATTATGGTAAACTGTAAGATGCGAAGGCAAACATTTTACTATCATTTTCAAGATAAATATGAATTGCTAGGCTGGATTTATAAAGAAGAAACGAAGGAAAATATTACAGACTTTATTGGATATGAAAAGTGGGAGAACATTTTTCATTTGTTATTGGAATACTTCAGTCAGAATCGACGATTCTATCAAAATGCATTTAAAGTAGAAGAGCAAAATTCCTTTAACGAATACTTATATGAACACACAAAGAATTTGTATCTTGAGATTATTACTAAACGTATGGACAGAAGCGGATTAATGGTTTCTAATGAAAGGAAAGAATTAATGGCTTCTTTTTATGGCTATGGGTTTGTAGGGATAATCAAAGAGTGGATTGAGAAAGATTGCACTCTCGAATCTTCCACGATGTCATTCTTGATGAAATATATGATAAATGATCAATTACTGCCATTTCTGCAGGAGTGAGCAGCGAGAGGGAATAAGAATGAAAAAAATAATTAACGATGTTCAGCATGTTGTAAGAGACATGTTGGCTGGATTTTGTTTTGAACATAAAGAAAGGGTTTCTTATGAGCCCAAGCATGATATTGTTTATCGGAAAGATTTAAAAGATATAAGAGAGGAGGTAGTCATTATTAGCGGAGGCGGCAGCGGACACGAACCGGCTCATTATGGATATGTAGGGAAAGGAATGCTCTCCATTTCTGTTAATGGAGAAATTTTCACGCCGCCAACAACTGAGCAAATAGTAGCCGCCATTCGGATGATTGATAAAAATAAGCGTGTCTTGCTCATAGTCAAAAATTTTAAAGCAGATTTAGAGAGTTTTTTGATGGCTGAATCCATCGCCCAAAAAGAAGGCTGGACTGTTGATCATGTCATTGTAAGTGATGATGTCTCCATTGAAGACGACAATTCCTTCAATAAGCGGAAACGTGGTGTGGCTGGTACTGTGTTTGTCCATAAAATACTTGGAGCTGCTGCACGTGAGGGATATTCTCTAAACGAACTAACGGAAATTGGCCAGTCTGTCATCAATCATTTACATACATTGGGAGTTGCACTTTCACCGGTAACCCATCCTGAGACAGATAGAAGGTCATTTATACTACAGGATAATGAAGTATTTTACGGAATTGGGATTCATGGTGAAGTGGGATACCGGAAAGAAGAATTTCATTCCTCTGAAATTTTAGCCATAGAGCTTATGAATAAACTTAAAAGTCTTTATCGATGGAAAAAAGGAGATCGATTTGCCATTTTGGTGAATGGGTTAGGGGCTACACCGCTGATGGAACAGTATATCTTTACCAATGACATCCGACGTTTATGCGAGCTGGAAGGCTTGGATATTAGATTTGTGAAGGTTGGAAACCATTTAACTTCCTTAGATATGAAAGGTATTTCATTAAGCTTACTCAAAATAACGGATTCTGTTTGGGAAAAATGGTTAAAAGCAGAGGTGGAAGTAGCTAACTGGTAGTTAAGATTTGATTAGTGCACAGTCAAATACCATATATAGCAGAAATAGAGTAAAGCCCTGTTTATGCTCGGGTATCATAACGAGCATAAACAGGGCTTTTCTTTTTCATTAAGTAATTTAGTAGCACCATATGAAATAAAATATATTCATAACTATTGCTTAATGTATCTCTAAATCTTTTACTGTTTCTCCTTCAACTAACACTGGCTGATAATAGGTTTCGTTTGGTAAATCTCGTTTTCCTTGCAATTTCTTAATGAGCCAATCAGCTGCATCACGTCCCATTTGTTCCTGTGGGTGGGTTAATGTTGTCAGTGCAATAGTAGCATTTTTGGCAATATAGGAATTGTCCTGCCCGATTATTGATAACTTCTCTGGAATGGAAATATTAAGCTGTTTACACACATTTACTACTTCTAAACCGACTTCATCGTTATAGCAAACAATCGCGGTTAATAGGTGAATATTTTCCTCTAAAAATTTCTTCAAGCTAGCTGATAAATTGGGCTTTGTTTCTGTATCGAATGTAAGCACATGCTCAGGTCGAAATCCTAATTTGGCTTCTCCAAGCGCTTTTATATATCCCTTCATTCGATATTTTCCCTGTAGGTCATCTGATTTTGATATTAGCCCGATATGTGTATGTCCCTTCGAAATTAATTCCTTTGTTGCGAGATAACTGGACTGGACGTCATCAAGACAAAGAAAGGGAACACTTAATTCTTCATAATAAGCATTAATCATAATGAATGGAACCTCTTGTTCTTTAAATGACAGGTAATAAGAGATGTTTGGATTATATAGATTGCTTTTCGTAGGCTCTATGATCAAACCATCCACTCCAAATGACAGCATCATTTCCAAAGCTTTCTTTTCCTGTTCGACATCATTATTTGTACTGGCTAATAATAACGAATAATTCTCTTCATTTAATCTGCCTTCAATCCCTCGAATAATGGAGGGGAAAATATAATCAGAAATGTAGGTTGTAATGACTCCGATTGTTTTAGTGTTAGATTGACCGCCAGATTTTGCTTGATATTGGTTACTGACATAAGTGCCAGACCCTTTTTCACTTCTTAAAAATCCTTCGTTTGATAGCTCTAAAATAGCTTTACGAACAGTTTGTCGGCTCACTTCGTATTTTTCTTGGAGGGAAGCTTCAGTAGGGATTTGGTCACCAACTTTATAATCTCCCGAAAGAATCTTGCTTTTTATATCATCAATGATGACCTGATATTTTGGTTTCATTTATAGCTCACTTCCTTCATTGGTGCTCTTGCACTAATTGATTGATTCGAAATAGTTGTATGTACATATTTTACTTTGAATTAGTAAGAAATAAAATAAGCAATCTAATTCTATTTTATAAGTAACATCTTTCATTAGTTCTTTTAATAGTATACCCAATAAATGGTTTTGTGGGTCTTTGTTTGATTTGTACTAAAATCGAGAATGTTAAATTTGTGTGTACTAATTACACATTAGTTGACATTTGTACGTACAAATAAATATAATCAAGTTAACAAATAGAAAGCGTAATCATTCCGGATATTGAAACCGCTATCAGATGGGGGTTTATATGAGAAAGAACAAAGCAAACATACAAGAGGCAATTGCTAGGGGAGAGACTTCTCTTGGAATTGAATTTGGTTCTACACGTATCAAGGCAGTGTTAATTGATCATAATTTTGAAACGGTTGCATCTGGAAGCTATGAGTGGGAAAACCGCTTGGAGGATGGTTTTTGGACATACAGCCTAGTCGATATTATTACTGGACTACAAGCAGCGTATCGTGAGATGAAGCAAGAAGTTGAAAGAAACTATGGGATAACGATTCGGAAGATTGGTTCTATTGGAATCTCAGCCATGATGCACGGATATATGGCCTTTGATCATACAGGAGAATTACTTGTTCCGTTTCGTACTTGGCGTAACTCAACAACGAGTGCGGCAGCTAAAGAATTGACTGATACATTTAAATTCAATATCCCAGAACGATGGAGCGTTGCTCATCTTTATCAAGCTATCTTAAATGAAGAGAAACATTTGCCGCGTATTGATTATGTTACGACTTTAGCAGGTTATATCCACTGGTTACTGACTGGTAATAAAGCGATCGGTATTGGAGATGCTTCAGGTATGTTTCCAATCGATGAATCAACAAAGAATTATAATGAATCAATGGTTAAGCAATTTGATGAACTAATTTCCACGAAGGGTTGTCCTTTGAGCCTAGAGGAGATTCTTCCTAAAGTTTATCTTTCAGGAGAACAAGCTGGTGAATTGACTGAAGTTGGGGCAAAAATTCTTGATCAATCACAGAATTTACAACCAGGTATTCCGCTTTGTCCGCCGGAAGGTGATGCGGGTACAGGAATGGTTGCTACAAATAGTGTGAGAAAGCGTACTGGTAATATTTCAGTAGGAACATCAGTCTTTGCCATGATTGTACTGGAAAAAGAACTCTCAAAAGTGTATCCGGAAATTGATTTAGTAACAACACCTGATGGCAGTCCTGTAGCGATGGTTCATGCTAATAACTGCTCCAGTGATTTAAATGCCTGGCTGAAATTATTCCGTGAGTTCTCTGAAGCAATGGGCCAAAAGATAGAAACGGATCAATTATATGAAGTGATGCTGAATAAAGCTTTGGAGGCTGAACCGGATGCTGGCGGATTGCTAAGCTATGGCTATTTATCCGGTGAGAATATTACAGGATTAGATGAGGGGCGACCGCTATTCGTACGACCTCCTGGTAGTCAGTTTAATTTAGC
Organism: Pradoshia sp. Z4_20; assembly: GCF_058216035.1. NCBI lineage: Bacteria > Bacillati > Bacillota > Bacilli > Caryophanales > Bacillaceae > Pradoshia > Pradoshia sp. Z4_20. The sequence continues at coordinate 64,335 of NZ_JBZAJD010000007.1, read as the reverse complement.
AAACTTTATGCGAGCTCATCTTTTTACTGCATTTGGCGCATTAAAAATTGGAATGGACATTATGACTAAAGAAGAAAGTGTTGAAATTGACGGCATTTTGGCTCACGGCGGATTATTCAAAACACCTATTGTAGGTCAAAAAATCGTCGCAGCTGCCATTGATGCACCAGTATCCGTTATGGCAACAGCCGGAGAGGGCGGTGCGTGGGGGATGGCTATTCTGGCTTCTTACATGATGAACAAAAATGAGAAGGAATACTTGGAAGAATTCCTTGACCAAAAAGTCTTTTTCGAGGTTGATAGTCAAGAAATATATCCGGATCAGTTTGATGTTAAAGGTTTTGAGAAATTTATAGAGCGATATAAAAAAGGTCTTGTAATTGAGCAGGCAGCTGTCGATCATTTGATTTTATGAGTCCAAGTTTGGAGGGGTTCAAGTGTTAGAAAAGTTAAAAGAGGAAGTATTTGAAGCAAATTTAGAATTGCCCAAGCATGGACTCGTCAAATATACATGGGGAAATGTAAGTGCAATTGACCGTGATAGTGGCTTATTTGTTATCAAACCGAGCGGTGTTGATTATAAGACGATGAAGCCAAGTGATATGGTGGTTGTTGATTTGGATGGTCAGGTGGTTGAAGGGGAATTGAATCCTTCATCAGATACAGCAACTCATGCAGTACTTTACAAGCATTATTCAGAGATTGGCGGCATTGTGCATACGCACTCAACCTGGGCGACTATATGGGCTCAAGCAGGTTTAGATGTTCCGGCGATGGGAACTACTCATGCCGATACATTCTATGGTTCCATTCCATGTGCAAGGTTTTTAACTCAAGAGGAAGTTGACCGTGGGTACGAAGTGGAAACTGGAAAGGTCATTATCGAAACATTTGAACAACGTGGATTAGATATATTGGCAGTTCCCGGTATTTTACTTCATGGACACGGACCATTTACTTGGGGCAAAGATGCAAAATCAGCGGTTATGAACAGTGTGGTATTAGAAGAGGTCTCAAAAATGAATTTATTTACACGAGAACTAAATCATTTTGCTGAAGAATTGCCACAACGTATTTTAGATAAGCACTATCTACGTAAACATGGAAAAAATGCCTACTATGGGCAAAAATAATACAAACTATCAAACTACGAAAAGAGGATTATTATGTCTAAAGTAAAAGAGTTTTGGTTTGTCGTAGGTTCACAGCATCTATATGGGGAAGAAACACTGGCGGAAGTCAAAGCACACGCACAAACGATGACGGATGCCTTAAATGAAAGCGGTATATTACCTTACCCGCTTGTATTGCAGGATTTAGCTGTAAGTGCAGATAAAATTACAAGCATTATGAAAGAAGTGAACTATCGTGATGAGGTTGCGGGCGTAATTACTTGGATGCATACCTTCTCACCAGCAAAAATGTGGATTCGCGGAACAAAATTATTACAAAAGCCATTGCTACATTTAGCAACGCAGTTTAACGAAAGTATTCCATGGGAAACCATTGATATGGACTTCATGAATCTGAATCAATCAGCTCATGGTGATCGTGAATATGGATTTATCAATGCGCGTTTGAAAAAGCAAAATAAAGTTGTAGTAGGTTACTGGAAACGTGCTGAAGTCCAAAAGCAAATAGCAGAATGGATGGATGTAGCGGTTGCTTATAACGAAAGCTTCAATATAAAAGTTGCTCGTTTTGGTGATAACATGCGTAATGTTGGAGTAACCGAAGGGGATAAGGTAGAGGCTCAAATTCAATTTGGATGGACTGTTGACTACTTTGGTATAGGCGATCTTGTTCAATATGTGAATGACGTTAAGGACGAAGAAGTGAACGATTTAATTGCTGAGTATGCGGAACTATATGAATTTGATTATGGCATATACAGCAAAGAAGATTGGGAAAAGAGCGTGAAGGTGCAAGCAAGCTATGAAATTGCCATTAAGCGTTTCCTTGATGATGGTGGTTACAATGCATTCACAACTAACTTTGAAGACTTATATGGCATGAAACAGCTTCCTGGCCTTGCAGTGCAACGTTTGATGGCCCAAGGATATGGATTTGCTGGTGAAGGGGATTGGAAGACTGCAGCCCTAGATCGCTTACTTAAAGTGATGAGCCATAACCAATCGACTGGATTTATGGAGGATTACACTTATGAACTAGCTGTTGGGCAAGAAGCTGCTCTTCAATCACATATGCTTGAAGTAGATCCAACATTAGCTTGCAACAAGCCAAAAATTGTCGTATCTCCATTAGGTATCGGTGATCGTGAAGATCCGGCTCGTTTAGTTTTCGATGGTAAGGCAGGAGATGGTGTTGTTGTTTCAATGGCTGACTTTGGTACACATTACAAGCTTTTGATTAATGAAGTTTCTGCTTTTGAGCCAACTGTTAAAGCACCTAATCTTCCAGTAGCACGTGTACTATGGGAAGTAAAGCCAAACTTCCAGGATGGGGTTAAAGCGTGGATTGAGAATGGCGGCGGTCACCATACAGTTGTTTCATTGAATCTGACAACAGATCAAATTATCACGTATGCAAAGCTTGTTGACTTAGATTATGTAGTTATTAGGTAATGGCTTTATCCTCCGAGGGGGCTTATGCTTTCTTGGAGGATAATAGATTATCCCAGAAGGTAGAATAAGATGCTTTTATTTGTAAGCGTGTTCTTTGTTTATATATATGAAAGCGTTTAAGATGAAGAAATAAAACTAAATGTTTTTGGATTCATTATATTTGATTCAAAAGTACCCTAATGCGTTATTCATTAAATTAAACAGAGCATCTCTATTATTAAATAGGCAACACCTACTATCATGTAAGACAAGCTATGAACGTAAATATTCTATTAAAAACTTACTGGTATTATAGCAATTTTGCAGGACTTGAAAACGCTTTTATATATGTTAAGGCTATTAATAGTCTTAGTGGTAGGATTTCTAGCAATATATTTTTGCACCTAGTGGAGGGAACATTCATGGTTAATGAAAAGAAAATATCAAGTCGCTTTATTTATTTCTTTGGAGCTTTTGCCGGCATTCTTTTTGGTTATGATATAGGTGTTATGACGGGAGCATTACCTTTTTTAGAAAGTGATTGGAGCCTCGAAGGAAGAGCTACCGCTATTGGTTGGATTACCTCTTCGGTAATGTTTGGAGCTATTTTTGGAGGTGTCGTAGCTGGTCAGCTGTCTGACCGTTTAGGACGACGCAAAATGATTTTAATATCTGCTGTCATTTTTGTTGTGGGATCCATATTGTCAGGCATAGCCCCCCATGATGGAATACTATTTTTGATTGTATCACGGATGTTTCTAGGACTAGCTGTTGGGGCTGCCTCTGCGTTGGTTCCAGCCTATATGTCGGAAATGGCGCCTGCAAAATTGCGCGGTCGTCTGTCAGGAATAAATCAAACCATGATCGTTTCTGGGATGTTGCTCTCATACATTGTTGATTATCTATTGAAAGACCTGCCAGAAACTATGGCATGGCGGATGATGCTTGGTTTGGCTGCAGTACCTGCTATCATCTTATTTTTTGGAATGTTAAAGTTACCTGAATCACCAAGATTTTTAATTAAGAATAATAAATTTGATGAAGCTCGTAAGGTATTGGGCTATATTCGTTCAAATAAAAAAGATATTGATGCTGAAATAAAACAAATTCAAGAAGCTGCAAAAGAAGAAAAAACGGTAAGTCAGAAAACGTCTTGGGGAACTCTCTTAAGTGGTAAATACCGTTACTTGGTCTTTGCGGGTGTAGGTGTAGCAGCTTTTCAACAATTCCAGGGTGCAAATGCCATCTTCTATTACATTCCTTTGATTGTGGAAAATGCTACGGGTCATGCAGCCAGTTCCGCGTTGATGTGGCCAATCATTCAGGGGATTATCCTCGTAATAGGTTCATTAGTATTCCTGGTCATTGCTGATAAATTTAAGCGCCGTACTTTATTAACAGTTGGCGGAACCATTATGGGACTCTCCTTTATTTTTCCTGCCATCTTAAACATACTAATTCCTAATGTGAATCCGATGATGATGGTTGTTTTTCTAAGTATCTATGTTGCGTTTTATTCATTCACATGGGCTCCTTTAACTTGGGTCATAGTTGGAGAAATATTCCCGCTAGCCATTCGCGGACGTGCGTCAGGATTAGCTTCATCATTTAACTGGATTGGTTCTTTCTTGGTCGGATTGCTTTTCCCAATCATGATTGCTTTTATGCCTCAAGAAGCTGTTTTTGCCATCTTCGGCGGTATTTGTTTACTGGGAGTCCTATTTATACGGACATGCGTTCCTGAAACTCGCGGTCGCAGTTTAGAGGATATAGAAAAAATTGGAGAAAGTAAACAAGCTAAGGCGAAAAGTGCATAGTAAGTAACATAATTAATTGCTAATCGAATTACAGCAAAGCTATACAGTAAGCTGTCCCTGATTTCTATACTGGAATCAGGGACTTTTTTATTCATTCATTTATCTGAAGTGCCTGTTTTACTTAAGAGGAATTCCAGTTTCATTGCTCCATCTCTATTTTTTCGCTATTATTTTACTATAACTCAATGAATACAGGTGAAGAAATGAAACCGAATGATGGAGTAAAAGAAGATAATTATAAAGTGTTCGCATTGCTAAGCAATTATTTAAATAAGGCGCCCGATTTTGTTGATGGGGAAGAGATAAAAGAGATTGTTCAGTTTGGAGTATCTTATGAGCATGCGTTTGCGGTCATTTTAGCGTCTGCTTTTGGATTGGATATTGTGGATAAGATGGATGATAAGAATCTATTCAACAATTACTTTAATGGAATGTTTTTTAAACTGGATGAAAAGGAATTTTACGAAAACACTTATTATAAGAATATCAAGATCCCAACGTTGAAGATTGGTAATAGTGAACTGAAATATGAAAAGTATAAACCGTTTGAGGGCTTTGTATGCAATGATATTGTCAAAACAAAAGAAGGCAGGCAAATCCCGCAAATTGGTTTTTTTGAAACAGAATTTGAGTATCCAGCTATTTTGGAAAACGGAAGAATATGGATGACAGTAACGCCTAATGAAATTGAAACCATGAAAGAACCGATTGAACAGGCGTTTGGAAATGTACTTACATATGGGTTGGGACTTGGCTATTATACCTATATGATTTCTGAAAAAGAAAATGTTGATAGCATCACGGTAGTCGAAATGAATGAAGACGTTATTAACTTGTTCCAAACGTATATATTGCCGCAATTCAAAAACCATCAAAAGATTAAGATCATTAAAGCTAATGCCTTTGAATATGCTCAAAAATCTATGGCAAAGGGTCAATTTGATTTTGTTTTTACGGATTTATGGCATGATGTTTCAGATGGGATTGATATGTATTTAAAAATGAAATTATTTGAAAAAAGATGTCCAAATACGATATTTACCTATTGGATTGAAAAATCAATTAAATGTTATTTATAAAACATGCATGAGAAATCCTCTTTCAAAGTTTGAAGGGGGATTTTTATAGTTAGTAAAGGTATGTTTTCCTGACGAGTATATAAATAAGTCGTTGGTCAGGGGCGATAATCGTTCAGTGAGAAATAGGTCAAAAATACCACATTGTTTATTTTAGCTTTATGCTTATAAAGATGGTACTTTTGTATTAAGTGAGTAGGAAATTGTATAACCAAAAGAAAACAAGAGGTAGTTGAACTTATGAATGAGAAGGTCATAAATAATAGTGATAAATGTTATGTATTGGCTGAAGAGAAGGCTGAAAAGTATTTTGAATCCTTGCGTGCGCAGGTGATTGAAAAGAGCTATATCGATGCATTAACGAAAGATATTCAATCGTGGAAGCAGAATCATATTCGTCATCGATCCTTAGCTTCCCTTTTTGCTCATAAAAATAAAAAAACAACAAATAAGGAGTATCATCAGTATATAAGCTGGTTGAATAAGAGAGGGAAACTGGAGCAGTATCTTCATCGAAGTATTTCATATATCTATCTGAGAGATTTGGGCAAAGCCCTGGACAAGCCTGAAACACAAACTAAAATCAAACAAGTCGTGGATACGCTCATCTCTCAATTAGTTACAGATAAATTTGAAGAAGCTAGTGAGTTTGATTTGTTTAGTACACACGGTTTGTACAGATGGGGCCAAAAGGAGAATATCGAGTCAACAGTCATCTGGCTATTCGACAAGCTAAGAATCGTGTCATCCTCTATACCGAATGGAATGGATGCCGAAAATGCCCAACGTAAATTAATCAAAATCATAGGTGGAGTTATGATGCACGTTAGGGAAGAGATGGGCTCTGATATTTCCCCGGAGGAACGGGCACAGAAACTTGATGAAGCCATTCGGCTAGGATATTCCTATGGTCTGACCTATCCTTTTATAGATGATTTACTAGATGCAAATGTTTTATCCGATGAGGAGAAAAAGCAGTTTTCAACTATCATTAGAATGACGCTTATAAATGGGACAGTCCCAGAAATAGACGAGTGGTCTGGTAAAAATGAAGAACTTATCCGGTTTATTCATTCAGAACTGAAGGAAGCATTCGAGTATATTAAAGGTTGCCAAAGCCCTGAAAATTCCAGGATATTTTTCGACCAGGCGTATGTGTTTTTTCATTCACAGGAAGTAGACCGAGTTAAAGAGTTAACAAATGAACATTACACCAATGAAGATTTGTTTATTCCAATCATATTAAAATCATCATCTTCACGATTGATCGTTCGTTCTGTTATTAGTGCACCAGAGGATGAAGGGTTTAACAAACGCACGTTTTACTATGGAATATACAATCAATTGGCAGATGACTTTGCGGATTTATTTGATGATATGGATGCAGGAGCGGTCACTCCATATACGTATTATCTAACCTATCATGATAAGCGTCCTGACCTTATTAACCCATTCGAATTATATTGGACGGTTATTTTCAACTTGATTCATCATGTATATGATTCTGATCCACATGCTTGTGAGGTCATACTAGATCGAGCAATTAATGGCCTAAAAAGAAATAAAGAACGATTAGGTACTAAGCAGTATGATGAATTGATGAATTTATTAACAGCAAATATGCCGACATTTAATCGCCTTATCCAAACGATGGTTCAGAAAGCAGATGATGTGGATTTCTTTGATAAATTGCTCCGAGATCATATCCTTTCCAATCTGAGAAAGGATCGTCAAGAGGAAAGCGAATTTGCTAACACAATAAAGAGCATTCGTCAGGAGATTAATCAATATCTGCCTATTAATCAACTAGAATCTACACTTTTGACGAATGATCCAATCATTGATGCGGCAAATTACAGTCTTGAAGGTGATGGAAAGAGGCTAAGGCCAATCGTGACCTGGATGATGGGAGTCAGGGAGTATGGGCTGGATTCTACAGCGATTGTGCCGCTTCTTAAATCCCTGGAATATATGCATACGGCATCTCTTATTCTCGATGATCTGCCATCTCAGGATAATGCGCCTATTCGAAGAGGCCGTGCTACCTTGCATACGGTCCATAATACAGGAATAGCAGAAATAACTTCAGTATATCTTATTCAGAATGCTATGAAGGAACAAGCATCACTGAAACAGTTTGATGCTGCGTCTGTTCTACAGTTAATTCGATATTCATCCCAGGTAGCCATGGATATGTGCAGAGGGCAGGCAATGGACTTGGAATCGAAAGGGAAAATGCTGACTTTAGAGGAATTAAACACGCTTTCCTTCTACAAAACAGGAATCGCATTTGAGGCATCACTCATTATGCCTGCCATTCTTGCTCAAGTAGGGGAATCCGAGATAGAGAAGTTAAAAAAATTCGCCCAACATGCCGGAATCGCATTTCAAATTAAAGATGACTTGCTTGATCTGGAGGGGGATGACCTTTTACTTGGAAAACCAGTCGGACAGGACAAAGAGAATAATAATTCTACATTTGTATCAGTTCTTGGCAGGGAGGGTGCTCGTAAAGTAATGTGGGATCATTACTGCTATGCTATGGAAGCTATTGTACAGATTTCACCGAAGAGTTCATTTTTAAAGCACTTATTGAATTATATGGTGAACAGACAGCGCTAAAGTGGTTATCTGTTCGCTGCCTTATAGCAGAGAACATCCAGAACATAAAAATGCCCCCGGTTTTAAAACCAGGGGCATCTTTTTTCTTATTTAACGCCTCTCATGTATTTTTGGATGGTTGGTGAGATGAAGTAAATAATAATTGAACATAGAATTGCGAATCCACCGATTAATCCAAAATACAGGAGTTCCGTTTCCGTACTATAAAGTTTTACAAGCTGTGCATTTATGGCCTGTGCAACAGCACTAGCGAGGAACCATAGGCTCATCGTTTGAGCGGAGAATGCAGCAGGTGCCAATTTAGTTGTAGCAGATAAACCAACAGGAGATAGACAAAGCTCTCCAAGTGTGACGATTAGGTAGCTCAATATGAGCCAATAAGGACTAACAAGTGAGTCACCGCCACTTAAGTATCCTGGTACAAGCATCACAATGAATGATAGACCTGCTAATAGCAAGCCAATTGAAAATTTTCTGGAAGTTGAAGGCTGTCTATCCCCAAGCTTCATCCATAACCAAGCTGCAACTGGTGCAAAGATGATCACGAAGAGGGCAGGCATTGCCTGTAGCACACCAGGTGCGATTTTAAAGCCTAACAATGTTAAATTAGTCCGTTCTAAAGCATAAATATTCAGTAAATTAGAGCCTTGTTCATAAATAGCCCAGAAGATAACTGCTGACAGGAATAATGGAATATAGGCAAGTAATCTTGATTGTTCTTCTGCAGTTGTTTTAGAGCTTTTGTACATCCAAACAAAGTAAACGACTGGTATAATAACTGCCAAAATAGTTACGAGTAAAACAAATCGATCAATGGTTAGCCAACCGATTGTAATCAGAGCATAGAAAAGGACAATTAATAGAGCAATTGTTACCCCAAAATAAAGAGCAAATTTCTTTTTGCCTTCAGGGCTTAATGGATTAGGTGGCTGTGTTCCAATGGTGCCCAGATTTTTCTTTTTCGTAATAACAAATACGATTAATCCAAGAAACATACCTACAGCAGCAGCTGAAAAACCTGCATGGTAGCTATCGTAATGCCCACGTAATCCTTCTACAACAAATGGAGCTATAAAAGCACCTAAATTAATCCCCATATAGAAGATACTGAATCCTGAGTCCCGGCGATTGTCGGCCTTTGTATATAAGTCACCAACAACACTGGAAATGTTCGGTTTTAGCAATCCGGTACCAATGATAATTAAGAACATACTGGCAAAAAAGGCTTCAGCCCCGAGCGGTAATGCCAGAACAACATGACCAAGCATAATAAAAACTCCACCGTAGAATACGGTTCTGCTTGTCCCAAGTAAACGGTCTGCAACCCATCCACCGATAATACCTGATAGATAGACTAAAGATCCATAGATTGCAGCAATTGACATGGCTGTGGTTTGATCAAACCCCAGTCCGCCCTTGCTAACTTCAGCGTATAAGTAGAGGACCAGGATGGCCCGCATTCCATAATACGAAAAACGTTCCCAAAACTCTGTGAAAAATAATGTGAAAAGTCCTTTAGGGTGTCCGAAAAAACCTGTGTTCGGAATGCCTGGAACACCCGACTGTTTGTTTAATTTAACCAAAAATTCTCTCTCCTTTAGCATGATGTAGTACAATATACCATTTTATTTTAGATTAACTAAAAAATCAAAATTGAGAGACTATAATTTTGTTTATTTAATAGAAATATGTCGAAAAATGTTAGATTATGTGTGATAAATAAAGAAGAATAAATAATGTTTAATAGAAAATGCCCCAAAGTTATTGATAACTTTGGGGCATTTTTATTTAGGCTTCTATTTGATTTTTTAGTTTTGCATATTCTTCATCAGAGAATACTCGTGATTTCGTAATGAAATGACAATCTTCTATACTATCAAGTGAAAAGGCTGCTCCTCTTCCATCAGTAGCATCTAGGATCAATTGAGTATGTTTCCAGTACTCATATTGCATCTTATGGATATAAAACGGTGCTCCTCCAATGGAACCGAGGTATACATCAGAATCCCCCGTTTTAAAATCATCTTCCTTATAACACATGGGAGCAGATCCATCACAGCAGCCTCCGGATTGGTAAAACATAATAGAGCCGTGAGTTCTTTTTAATGAATCTATTAATTGAAGTGCCTCTTCGGTTGCTACGACACGTTCTACCATTTTAGAGTCACTCCTTTTAGAAGAAACCTTGAGCATTTTTATCATAGCTTACTAACAAACATTTTGTTTGTTGGTAATGATCTAACATCATAGCATGGTTTTCACGGCCGATACCGGATAATTTGTAACCGCCGAAAGCAGCACCTGCTGGATATTGATGATATGTGTTTGTCCATACACGACCAGCTTGTATCGCACGGCCGGCACGGTAAGCAAGATCTCCACTGCGGGACCATACACCGGCACCTAATCCGTACAAGGTATCATTTGCAATTTCCATTGCTTCGTCAAAATCTTTGAAAGTCGTTACACTAAGAACTGGACCAAAGATTTCTTCCTGGAATATACGCATTTTGTTATGACCTTTGAAAACAGTCGGTTTAATATAGTTACCATTTTTAAGGTCTTCACCAAGGTCATTTTCTTCTCCGCCAATTAAACATTCAGCACCTTCTTCTTTGCCGAGTTTAATGTAGGATAAGATTTTTTCTTTTTGTTCATTTGAAGCCTGTGCGCCCATCATAACTTCTGTGTCAAGTGGGTTGCCAATCTTAATAGCTTTCACACGCTCTAATGCACGTTCCATAAATTTATCATAGATTGATTCCTGGATTAATGCACGGGAAGGGCATGTGCAAATTTCACCGGAGTTTAGAGCAAACATCACTAAGCCTTCGATTGCTTTATTTAAAAATTCATCATCTTTGTCTATTACATCTTCAAAGAATACGTTAGGTGATTTACCGCCAAGCTCCAATGTGACAGGAATAATGTTTTCAGTAGCATATTGCATTATTTGGCGTCCCACTGCTGTAGAACCAGTAAAGGCAATCTTCGCAATACGTGGATTTGTTGCAAGTGGTTTTCCTACTTCAATACCAAAACCATTTACGATGTTCAGAACACCCGCTGGGAGTATATCCTGAATTAACTCAACAAGAACCATAATGGATGCAGGAGTTTGTTCAGCTGGTTTTAATACGATGCAGTTACCTGCTGCTAATGCCGGGGCAATCTTCCAGACAGCCATTAGAATTGGGAAATTCCAAGGAATGATTTGACCAACAACACCAAGTGGTTCTTGGAAGTGGTAAGCTACTGTATCATTATCTAATTGAGTAGTTCTTCCTTCTTGTGTACGAATGGCACTTGCGAAATAACGGAAGTGATCAATTGCCAAAGGAACATCAGCATTCAATGTTTCACGTACTGCTTTCCCGTTATCCCAAGTCTCAGCTACAGCGAGCATTTCCAGGTTTTCTTCTAAACAATCTGCAATTTTATTTAAAATACGTGCACGTTCAGCAGTAGAAGTTTTCCCCCAAGCTTCTTTTGCTGCATGTGCCGCATCTAATGCTAATTCAATATCTTCAGCAGAAGAACGAGCAGCCTTTGTAAAAACTTCTCCGGTTACCGGAGATTTATTTTCAAAGTATTGACCTTTAACAGGTGCGACCCATTTTCCGCCGATAAAGTTATCGTATTTCTCTTTGAAATGCACAACTGCGCCTTCTGTATTTGGATTTGCATAAATCATGTTGATATCTCCCCTATGTTCGTATTGAAAACTCTTAAATATAAAGTTTTGATGCCACTTTGGAATAAAAATACACCAGTGAAGCGTTTTCTATACTATTATTTGTCTAATTTAATAAAATTTCAAATAATATGACTGTGAATATAGGAGAAATATGATGTATAAGTGTAGTATAGAAATAGGAAAAAAATGTGTCTTCCATTACTCGTTACTAGATAGATAAATTTTGCAGGTTATCTATTACATCTAAAGAGAATTATTCACCCATGAATGGAACAAGAGATTGGAGACAGGCTGTTTAATTTTACTAACAGCAACCAACAGATACGGGCGCTCTTATTCTGCCGAAATGCAGCGCTGCAAAAAAAAATGATCTATATTTAATTCAGTCGGCAAGAGAAAAATAAGGTGGTAATAGCATGGATATTGCGGTGATAGGATCCAATATGGTCGATCTAATTTCCTATATTGATAGAATGCCAGAAGAGGGAGAAACACTTGAAGCACCTAGCTTTTCAATGGGGTGTGGAGGAAAAGGGGCCAACCAGGCAGTGGCAGCTGCAAAACTGGGCTCCAAGGTCATGATGGTTACGAAGGTAGGCGATGACATTTTTGCAGATAACACCATTCAAAATCTTAAACGCTATGGAATTGATACAGAATTTACGAATAAGGTCCCCGGAAGCAGCAGCGGGGTCGCACCAATCTTTGTAGATTCGGATTCCAAAAATCGTATTTTAATCATTAAAGGGCCAATCAGTACCTTTTACCTGAGGATGTCGATAAAGCGGCCGAAAAGCTCAAGACATGTTCTTTAATTATTCTTCAGTTAGAAATCGCGCTCGAAACCGTTTATCGGGCGATAGAATTTGGGAACGAGCATGGGATTCCTGTTATTCTGAATCCTGCTCCTGCTACCAAAAATTTGGATTTCAATTATGTATGCAAATGTGACTTTTTTGTTCCCAATGAAAGTGAACTGGATATCTTGACTGGCATGCCTGTTTCAACGATTGAGCAAATTAAAGCTGCTGCAGTCAGCCTGATAGATAAAGGAGTTAAAAATGTTATCGTGACGATGGGAAGCCGAGGCGTGATGTGGATAACCGATAGAGGAACGCAAATCGTTGATTCATTCAAGGTTGATGCTGTAGACACAACGGGGGCCGGAGACGCATTCATCGGCTGTTTCGCCTATAATTATATTCAGAATGGGGATATTGTCCAATCGATAAAAATGGCTAATGCCTTTGCAGCATTAAGTGTCACAAAACGTAGTACACAGAATTCTTATCCAAGTATGGATGAAGTTAAGTTGTTTTTAAGCAAAAGAATTGAAGCGTAAGCAGGATTTTAATTAAAACTTGGTTTTTAGTGAATTAAAGGATGGCTCTTAGTGATGGAGTCATCCTTTAATATTTAAGTTATTTTACACAAATATATGACTAAGATATTTTTAGGGGTTATTAAGATTACCTTTCTATTGTTCAAGTGTTTGTCATAAAAACAAATATAATTCAGATTAATCAGTTAATAAATTTGTTATCAATCGATATAATGATATAATAAAAGTGTTCTGTATTATGCGTTTCTAACAAAATTTTAGGAGATGACCAATATGAAAGCACTCAGATGGTACAATGCTAAAGATTTAAGGTTAGACAATTTAGAGGAACCTACTGCCAAAAAGGGAGAAGCAAAAATTAAAGTTGAATGGTGCGGTATTTGTGGAAGTGACTTACACGAATATACAGCCGGTCCAATTTTTATCCCAACCGAAGAGCCACACCCATTGAGTAAGGAGAAAGCTCCGATTGTAATGGGACATGAATTTTCTGGACAAGTTGTAGAGGTTGGCGAAGGCGTAACCAGAGTCCAAGTTGGTGACCGTGTTACAGTTGAGCCCGTCTACTCCTGTGGAAAATGCGAAGCTTGTAAACAAGGAAAATATAATCTATGTGAGCTAATGGGCTTTTATGGTTTAGCAGGAGGCGGTGGAGGATTCTCTGAATACGCTTCTATACCGGAACATATGTTACATAAGCTGCCTGAAAATGTTTCATTTGAACAAGGGGCACTCGTAGAACCTTCAGCTGTTGCTGTACACGCTGTTAAACAAAGTAAACTTAAAGTTGGCGATAAAGCAGCGGTATTTGGAACAGGACCAATTGGTTTATTAGTTATTGAAGCGTTAAAAGCAGCTGGTGCGGCTGAAATTTATGCAGTAGAATTATCAGAACAACGCAGGCAAAAAGCAGAAGAACTTGGTGCTATTGCTATCGATCCGAATCAGGGTGATGTCGTTGAACAATTAACTAAATTGACAAATGGCGGTGTTGACGTTTCATATGAAGTAACAGGAGTACCGATTGTTTTAAAACAAGCTATTCATTCAACTAAATTTAATGGTGAAACGATGATTGTTAGTATTTTTGAAAAAGAAGCGTCTATTCATCCAAACGATATTGTTATGAAAGAACGTACAATCAACGGTATTATTGGATACCGTGATATATTTCCTGCTGTTATCAATTTAATGGCTCAGGGCTACTTCCCAGCTGACAAACTCGTTACCAAACGAATTAAGTTGGATGATGTGATTGAAGAAGGCTTTGAAGGTTTATTAAACGAACGAAATCATATTAAAATATTAGTAAAAGCTGAATAATCATTGTACAAATGCAAATATGATAATCATATATAGAAACTAAAATGGCCTTCTCTTCAAATGGAATGGCCATTTTAGTGTTTATGGATTTATTAGTAAGAAAGCAACACGTGGTGTATTGGATTTTGAGGTGTATTATACATTTCTGAGTATACAATTCTGCTAAAACACGTAATTTAGTCGTATTTGTGGAAGTTAGTTGGAGATGTATATATTTTAATAATCTGAATATATAAAATCGTTCAATATGTATTTACTTTGCTAACTATTATAATTATAATAAGTATGTGAAACATTGAGCAATTTAATATACATACGGAGGATTGATTGGAATGAAAGCAGCTGTAGTGAGTGCAACGAACCCTGGTAAGTTAGAATTAGTTGAAAAGGAGCTTCCTAAGTTAAAACCCGGTCAAGCTTTAGTTGATGTAGAATATTGCGGAGTATGTCATACAGACTTGCACGTAGCAAAAGGAGATTTCGGCGCAGTTCCAGGAAGAGTTCCAGGGCATGAGGGAATCGGAATCGTTAAAGAAATCGCAGACGATGTGACAAGTTTAAAAGTAGGAGATCGTGTCAGCATTGCTTGGTTCTTTAAAGGATGCGGAACTTGCGAGTACTGTGTAACAGGAAATGAAACATTCTGCCGCAGCGTACAAAATGCAGGCTTCACTGTTGATGGTGCAATGGCTGAACAATGTATCGTAGAAGCGGATTATGCGGTTAAAGTTCCTGAAGGATTAGACCCAGCTCAAGCAAGCAGTATTACTTGTGCAGGTGTAACTTGCTACAAAGCAATCAAAGTTTCCGATATTAAACCAGGTCAATGGATTGCAATTTATGGTTGCGGTGGTTTAGGCAATCTTGCCATTCAATATGCGAAAAATGTATTCAATGCGAAAGTAATCGCAGTGGATATTAATGATGATAAATTGGCGCTATCAAAAGAAGTAGGAGCAGACCTTGTATGTAATCCATTAACTGATGGTGATGCAGGTGAATGGATTCAGGAAAAAGTTGGTGGAGCTCATGCTGCTGTTGTAACGGCTGTTTCTAAAGTTGCCTTTAACCAGGCAGTAAACTCTGTTCGTGCTACTGCTAAAGTTGTTGCAGTAGGATTACCTCCTGAAACAATGGATTTGGCTATCGTGAAAACCGTATTAGACGGTATCCAAATTGTTGGTTCCTTAGTTGGTACACGTAAGGATTTAGAAGAGGCTTTCCAATTTGGAGCAGAGGGAAAAGTAGTTCCAATTGTTGAAACAAGATGCTTACATGAAGTAAATGATATTTTTGAAGAAATGGAAGCAGGTAAAATCCAAGGCCGTATGGTCATCGATATGCACAAACACGAATAATTCCAACCAATAACCTTATAAAATAAACCTCAAACAGTCTTACATTTAATTATGAATGTAAGGCTGTTTTTTTGTACGTTTTTTTTATATATGAGGGCTTAGTAGATAGATAATATTTTTAATATCATGGGTGCTTTAGTAGGATTATTTTTCTAAAAAATAAAGGTAATGTGAAGCTGGTTGATGTAGTGTGAAACTAGATAAATCTAACGTGTGTGCTAAGTATCCTAAATAAAAATAAAAAACTTCCAATATTTGAAACCATTTCAAGAGAATTCATCACTAATAGGCAGAAGGGGGCGAGAGAGTGAATTATAAGGAGGAGCAGAAGCTGGTCAAGAAAGCAATAAAGGGCAATAAAAAGAGTTTTGAACGATTAGTTAAACAGCATTATGAAAGAATATATCGAACAGCTTATATATATGTTAATAATCAGGAGGATGCATTGGATGTGGTTCAGGACGCAACCTATCAGGCCTTTATCTCTATTCATTCCTTAAAACATCCTGAGTACTTCATGACTTGGCTCACAAAAATTATCATTCGTTGTGCTGGCCAAGTGGTCAAAAAGAGAGGAACTGTTATACCTTTTTCGGATGAAATATTAATCGGTATGATTCCGCAATCGGAGGAAAAGAGAGAATTCGATTGCGGAGAAATAATGGATGCTTTGGCCCAAATTAAAGAGAATTATCGGACAAGTATTCTTTTATTTTATTATCATGATTATTCTATTAAAACAATCAGCACCATTATGCAAATACCTGAAGGAACCGTTAAAACCTATTTAAGCAGAGGGAAAGAGGCGTTAAAAAAAATCTTGAATGAGGAGGGATTCGACTATGGAAGAAAAGGATTTAAAGAATGCATTCAACCAAATACCAGTACCTAAAGAGAGAGTGTTAAAGGCTATTGATGATGGTCTAAATCAGGTGGTACATGAAAAAAAGAGACGGCAACCGAAGAAGAAACTCCTGTATGGTGGTGTGGCTTCTATAGCGATTCTATCTTTGACCATCAGTTCAGGATTTATCATACCGTCGTTGAACAAAGTGCTGGCTAAAGCTCCTATAGTCGGCGGAATATTTAAAGACTTTAATGATCCGCTTGGAATAGAATTAGCCGAACAAAACCTCGTTACTGAATTAAATAAAACTAGTACCAAAAAGGGGATTAATGTAACCCTGACAAGTGCTTATTTTGATGGATATATTGTATCGATTACTGGACATGTGGATGGCGATATAAAAAAGCAAAGTAACGAAGAGAGCGAAGAATTAAGTATGGATGAAAACTTTGAGAACTATGAAGGGGATGCTGATCCTTGGTTCAATGGGCAATCAACTGTTTATAAGAAAAAAGGAGATGGGTATGATTTTCAAATGACTTTAAATTATCCGTATGAGGAGCTTAAAGAGAATTACACTCTGCCACTCACAATCCATTCTATAAACGGAGTTGATGGAGACTGGAGATTCTCGATTCCAATTTCACAAGAAAAGAATAAAGCTACCGCAATAGATTACACAAAAAACTATCCGAATGAAAATGTTCAAATTAAAGTAAATGAATTGCTCTTTGGCAGAATATCCTCGACTGTTATGTTTGAAACAAACACAGAGTATGAGAAGGATGAGATATACATATGGAAGGCAACTGACCATAAAGGGAAAGAGTTGGATATTGGAAACAGTGTAAGATTTAATAAGGGGATAGATGGAGAAGTACGTGAATTTAGACGATCTACAATAGGGAATTTAAATCAAGATGTTAAAACCATCACGTTCTATCCACATCTAGAACGATTAGAACCTTTAGCGGAGAAGGATTTAGCGACCGGTACTTCCTTTACATTGGAAAGTCAACGTTCAAATAAGGCAATCCGAGTTAACAGTATTAAACATGAGCAGGATAAATTGATTGTTGATTATCAAGTACTTGGATTTCCTAAGAGTCTTAAGGGAGAGAACTATGATCGTTTACTGCATAATTTAGGTTATCAGTTTAATATAATAGACCCACGGATTGATTTGGATGATGATTGGCCATTTTATATACATCGGAATCATGTTGAAGTCCTTAATAAAGATACAATGCATTTTCAATCAGTATTTGATTTAAGTGGAGAAGTTGTGTATGAAGGGGATATGGTTCAAAAAATCACCAATTTTGAAATGGATCATGCCATTCTGCAATTTGATTTTAACTCATTTTTAGATACAGTGGAGCTTGAGCCTTTCACAGTAAAAATACCTCAGAAGAAAGAGCAACTTGAGAATCATAAATAAAGGAAATAGTTTATTGAAACTATTTTGCTCAATTCGGTACCGAGCTGTACTAAGTTTTCATTCAACCATAGAATACTATAGAAAAAAATGCACTCCAATTGTTAAGTGTAATCTAACAACTGGAGTGCATTATTATTTTTGCTTTTGCTCTATTATCTTAGTCTCTTCTTTTTATGAAAGTTATATATGATAATCAATAAGACAAACCATAATGGTGTAAGCAGCATTGCTAAACGTGTTTCCGCAGCAATGAGCATCACAATCAATATGAAAGCAAACATACCTAGGATTACATAATTTATAGCTGGTGTTAATGGAGCTCTAAATGTAGATTTAGCCCTTAAATCAGGTCTTGTTTTTACATATTTGATATGCGAGATTAAAATAATGCTCCATACCCAAATGAAACAGATGGCGCTGATTGTTGTAACGATTGTAAAGGCCTGCTCTGGTATCAGCTTGCTAAGCAGTGCACCGACAGAAACTACAATAGTAGAAGTTAATAATGCATTGCTCGGTACATGGTGCTTATTTAATTTTGAGAATCTTTTTGGTGCTTCTTTATGATTGCTTAAGTTGTACATAATCCGGCTGGTTGAGAATAAACCGCTGTTTGCAGCAGAGGCTGCCGATGTTAATACAACAAAGTTGATAATACCTGCCGCCATTGGAATACCGATTAAGGCGAAGACACCTACAAATGGACTGCTTGTTGCACTTAATTGATCCCAAGGATTGATGCATAAAATAACAAATAAGGCACCTACATAAAACAGCAAAATCCGTACCGGGATTTTGTTGATAGCAGATGGGATGTTTTTGCGCGGGTTAGCTGTTTCCGCAGCAGATACACCAATCAGTTCAACACCTACGAAGGAGAAGACAACCATTTGCAGTGATAGTAAGAACCCTGATATTCCATTCGGGAACATGCCGCCATGATTCCAAAGATTTGAAACAGAAACAGTTCCGCTATCTGTTTCAAATCCAATCACAAGCAGTACGATTCCTACGACAATTAGTGCAACAATAGTGACGACTTTAATAATCGCAAACCAGAATTCCAACTCACCAAACAGTTTGACGGTTAATAGATTTAATCCTAATAGAATTACTAAACAGATGATGGCAGGCACCCATTGCGGGATATCAAACCAGTATTGTGTATATAAACCAACAGCGATAATATCAGCCATGGCTGTCATAATCCAGCAGAACCAATACGTCCAGCCAGTCACAAATCCAGCCCATGGACCCAAATATTCAGCTGCGAAATCGATAAATGATGTATGATTTGTATTGGATAAAAGTAATTCACCCAGTGCTCTCATAACAAAAAATAGAGCTACTCCGATAATCAGATAAGAAAATAAGATGGATGGACCGGCTAAATGAATGGATTTTCCGGAGCCTAAAAATAAGCCGGTTCCAATTGTGCCCCCAATTGCTATTAATTGTACATGACGATTTTTTAAATCCCTTTTTAACTCTTGCTTAGCCAAGTTGCATGCCCCCGTTTAATCTTAGATGTCTAAAACAGGCACCTAGTAAAATAGATATTTATCATTTTTCTCGCTTGATTTAGATACTATGTCTCACCTCACTATTGATATTGGAAAATAAAAAAAGAGATTGGTTGTCTCCAATCTCTAAAAGGGCAAGAATAACAAAAATCGTTACCATTCTGTCCTTTTGCCTGAGATTGTGAATCCTTCGGCGCTGTATAAATACAGTCTCTCCAGAAGCTGCTCCCGCCATAGTTTTATCCACAGCGATCAAAGCGTGCTATATTAAATTATCAATTATCAGAGTATGTTACCTTATTAACATAATTCTGAAAAAATGTTATGGAAAAAATGCTATCACTAAATTATTATGTTGTCAAACTAAGTACATGTAATTAAATGATTTGTTGAAGCATATGGAAGAGACCAAGATTTACTTGAAATATATTTAACCCATATGCTTTTGAACAAACAATTAATGATACTAAACAAGCTTCAGTTCTGATAAACCATTACAATAAGTATTAAATAGTAAAGAAAGGTACTAGGTCTCTCTCTTTTTTTGTTTACTAATTTAAACATCTTGAGGAGTATTCCTTCAGATATATAAGCATGGCAGTGAGGTTAAGGGGAAGGCCAGAATCGAAAGCTCTCTTTTTCATGTTTATCTTAGCAGTAGCACAATTCATTCTGAAAAAAAGACCAAATCCATAAGGGATTTGGTCTTTAATCTACATTATTAAAAGGCAAATTCAAATTTAGAGTTCATCCGCTATCCCCAGCAGGATAATACCGAAGATAACAACTGCGATGATCATGTATTGTTTTTTAGTCAGCTTCTCTTTTAGGAAGATTCGTGACAGGATAATTGAAAAGATACTGTAAGAAGCAATCAATGGTGCTGCGATAATTGCATAGCCTGATGCCATGGCAAATACGTAGAAAAATTGACCAATCGTTTCCAAAATAGCTGCTATCCCTTTATCGCGCTCTTTAAATACATGGAAGGATTCCTTCTTTATAAAGCGAAGATAGATAAAACATACGGCAGCGCATAGGAAAAAGGTATATTCATACGCAAGTAAAGCTGAATTTTCGCTGATTAGATTCAATTCATCCAGATAGATGGCATCCGCAAATGTAGCAAGTCCATCAATAATGCAATATAAAATTGGGAAGATAATAGCCAAGAAACCAATTTGGTATTTTTTATCGATATGCTCGGAATTCAGTCGACGAACTTCATCTTCTGCTCTTTTTTCCAGAACGGCAATTCCCACAATCCCAAGAGTGATAATGATAATCCCAAGTACTTCAATGATACTTAGCTCATGAGTGAAAAAGATGAAGAGCAGAATGCTTGTTACGACACCTGAGGAATTCTGTATTGGTGAGGCGATAGACAATTCAATATAGCGCAAACCAATATACCCAAATGCCATGGAAAGGATGTATAAAGAAGATACTGGTAAATAATGAATCATCTCCATTGGATTGAACTGTATATCTTTTATAATCATATAGGCTGTTGCATGAATTCCCATGACAAGACCAACCATGATGATAATTTTAATATGGCTGTACTTGTCGTTGCTGTCTGATCCCTTTTTATAAAATAGGTCAGCACCACCCCATGCTAAAGCTGTTAGTAGTGAAAAAATAAACCACATAACGATTCTCCTTGTTGAAGTTTAATTAGCTTTCTGAACCCCGTATAACAAGACATACAGAATCGTTTACTCAAGTGAGAAGACGTTACTGCTGCTATTGCAAAACGGAGAGCAGAGCTGTGAATAAAAATGAATTTTAATAGAGTCACAGAGTCAAGAATATAATTTCATTGTAAACTGTGTCAAGGGATTTAAAGGATGAAACTATAATAGAAGTGTGCATTTAATATAACAATAGTAATGAAAGGGCTATCTTTTTGTTTTTCTTAATTTTTCAAATATAATAAAGGGAGAATTAACAATTATAGAAGAGGATGGAAAGTTCGCTAACCAGGGGAGATGGCTATGTTAGATTTAGTCCCAATTATGCTTGAAAAGGTAGGCATTATTGTCATTGTAGCCTTTTTAATTTCTAAAATGAATTCCTTTCGCCAAATCATTCACCCAGACCATAATCTAAATGAGCAGTTGAAATTATTTCTATTATTCGGCATGTTTGGGGTTATTAGTAATTATACTGGAATAGAAGTTTATCATTCTATGGTTGAAGAGAATAGATGGCTTTCAGCTATTGGAGAAGATAGTGCCATTGCTAATACAAGAGTGATGGGTGTTGTGATAGGCGGATTATTGGGAGGTCCCGTTGTTGGAGGAGGAGCTGGTCTGATAGCCGGTATACACCGTTATACATTGGGAGGGTTTACAGCCTTTTCCTGCGCCCTTTCTACCATCCTGGCCGGAATATTGGCAGGGTATATAGGCAACAGAAGAAAAAGGAGCGGGGGTCAGATAACTCCTTTGTTTGCTGCAGGAATTGGGATGTCCCTCGAAGCTTTGCAAATGGTGATTATCCTTGCGACTGCCAAACCTCTTGAGCATGCATGGAGCCTCGTGCAGTTTATCGGTTTACCAATGATCACCATGAATGGATTCGGAACACTATTATTTATGCTGATCGTTCAGTCTATAAAACGTGATGGGGAGATAGCGCGTGCGAATCAAACCAATCAGGCATTTTTAATTGCGGACCAGACTCTTCCGCATTTTCGACAGGGCTTAAACACCCAATCATGCAAAGAAATATCAAAAATTATGCTTAATTTAACCGATGCAGATGCTGTCTCTATCACGGATGAACATTTGGTTCTTGCACATTTGGGGGCAGCCTCCGATCATCATAAACCTGGCGTGAAGCCGAGTACTGGGCTGACTAAAAAAGTACTTGAATCAGGATATGTTTCAATAGCCAAATCGAAGGAGGAAATCGAGTGCAGGCATAAGGACTGTCCGCTCGTAGCTGCCATCGTCCTCCCTTTAAAAGTGAAGGGGGAAATCTCTGGAACTTTAAAATTGTATTATACAAAGCCGGATAAATTAGACAGAGTTCAGCAGCAGTTAGCAGAGGGGCTGGCTAATTTATTTTCAACTCAGCTTGAGCTGGCAGAAGCGGAACGGCAGGCGAGGCTTTTAAAGGATGCTGAGATTAAAGCCCTGCAGGCTCAGATTCATCCACACTTCTTATTTAATAGTTTAAATACGATATCTGCCTTATGCCGGACTGATCCTGATAAAGCTCGTAAACTACTATTGGAATTAAGTTTATTTTTTCGAGGCAATTTACAGGGAGCCAGACAGTTGCTGATCCCGTTAGAAAAAGAGCTGGAAAATGTAAAAGCCTATTTATCTTTAGAGCAAACACGTTTTCCTCATAAATATGAAGTTAATTTTGATATAGAGAATGGATTAGAAAATGTATTGATTCCCCCATTTTTATTGCAGCCTTTGGTAGAGAATGCGATTCATTATGCATTTCCACAAAGAAAACAGTTTGGGAAAATTAATATACAAGTGTGCTCAAATGGCAATTATATGAGAATGATTGTTGCGGATAATGGACAGGGGATTGTGGAAGAAAGATTGAAAAGTCTGAGCAAGCAGGTTGTACCGTCAGCCGGTGGAAACGGTACAGCCATTTTTAATATTAGTGAACGCTTAAAAGGTATTTATAATAACCAAGCCCATTTTAAGGTTGATAGCAAAGTGGGTGAGGGCACCACTGTTAATATCTTAATCCCGCTGGAAAGTAAAGGAGGTGACGAGCAGGATGCTGCGAGCCTATGTAGTGGATGATGAACCATTAGCCAGGGACGAATTAAAATATTTACTAGCAAGAAGCAGAGAAGTGGAGGTCTTGGGTGAAAGTGATTGTATAGAAGATGCATTACATGATATTCCACTGTTAAAGCCGGATATTGTCTTCTTAGATATTGAATTAGCGGGAGAGAACGGATTACATTTAGCCGCTAAACTAGAAGGACTGAACCCGGTTCCAGCTATCGTTTTTGCGACTGCCTATGACGAGTATGCTCTTCAGGCTTTTGACGTAAATGCGGTAGATTATCTTTTGAAACCCTTCAGTGAAGAACGTATTCATAAGATGCTGGACAAAGTTAAAAAGCTTCATTTACACACAAAGGAGCCTGGAAAAGTAGATACCAGTAATCTTCAATGTAAGGGAAAAATAGCTGTTATGACAGAAGAAAAAATTATATTGCTTACATGCAATGATATCGTATTCCTAGAATCATACGAAGGAAAGTGTAAAATCCGGGCTGTTAATCATCTTTATAAAGTAAGTGAGGCACTGATTGGATTGGAAAAAAAATTGCCCCGGACACAGTTCTTTCGGGTACATCGGAGCTATCTTGTGAATATCGATCATATCGTGGAGATATTACCATGGTTTAATTCAACCTATAACTTACGTATGTCGGATGGTTCCGAGGTTCCAGTCAGTCGAACCTATGTAAAGGAACTGAAACAATTACTAGGATTATAGGATTGATTTGCTATTCATTAGTTGTAAGTTGTAATTCATCCCATTTATTTTGCGGTTCATTTTGAAAATGAGGTGTAAGTGTTTTCATTTGATACTATGATAGTATAATACGTATGCAAAAAAAGGGGGAACACTAAAATGAATGCGATTACAATTGTTATCGGCTCGATTTGTATCCTTTTAATAGCCTATCGTTTGTATGGGACATTTATGGCGGCAAAGGTGTTGAAATTATCTAATGATAAACCAACACCAGCTGAAAAGCTTGAGGATGGTCAGGACTATGTGCCAACAAATAAATGGGTGGTATTTGGACACCATTTTGCAGCCATTGCTGCTGCAGGCCCATTGGTTGGTCCGATTTTGGCAGCTCAGTTTGGTTATTTACCCGGACTGATTTGGCTATTGGTTGGGGCAGTAATTGGAGGAGCAGTTCATGATACAGTTGTGCTCTTTGCCTCTATGCGCCGCGATGGTAAATCATTATCCGAGGTAGCAAAAGAAGAACTTGGGCCTGTAGCGGGATTCTGTACTGGATTGGCCATGCTATTCATTATCACAATTACGATGGCAGGTTTGTCATTGGTTGTACTTGGAGCACTTGAAAGAAACCCATGGGGTACATTTGCGGTAGGGATTACAATTCCGATTGCGATGTTAGTGGGAATCTATCATAAAAAGACAGGGAATTTAAAAGTCCCGACGACCGTTGGATTTATCTTAATTATGCTAGCAATTTTCTTTGGTCCACAAATTCAGGGAACATGGTTAGGCGATTTCTTAACGCTTGAAAAGAGCACTCTTGCTATTATTTTACCAGTCTATGCCTTTTTCGCTGCTGCACTTCCTGTTTGGTTATTGCTTGCACCACGTGATTATTTAAGTACATTCATGAAAATAGGAGTTTTCGCAGCACTTATTATTGGTGTATTTATCGTTAACCCTTCAGTTGAGTTTCCTGCTATTATTCCAGATTTCATTAACGGTGGAGGACCAATTGTGGCCGGCCCAGTATGGCCGTTTATTTCAATCACAATTGCCTGTGGTGCCATTTCAGGTTTCCATGCTTTTGTTGGTTCAGGTACGACTCCGAAAATGGTCAGCCGTTGGAGCGATATTAAAGGCATAGCCTTTGGTGCGATGTTAGTAGAATGTTTAGTGGCTATTATGGCATTGATTGCTGCAGTTGCTCTTCAGCCTGGTGATTATTTTGCGATAAACTCATCACCTGAGGTCTATTCAACATTAGGAATGGAAACAGTCCATTTAGATAGATTGGAAGAAGCAGTAGATATGGACCTTGAAGGAAGAACAGGTGGAGCCGTAACACTTGCTGTTGGTATGACGGAAATCTTCACCAGTGTACCATTCTTCCAACACTTAGCTTCCTATTTCTATCAATTCGTAATTCTGTTTGAGGCGGTATTTATTTTAACAGCGATTGATTCAGGAACCAGGGTTGCCAGATATCTCATCCAGGACTTCTTCGGAGACTTTATTAAACCTTTGAAACGAACAGATTCTCTTGGGGCTAACATTTTTGCCAGTGCATTAGCCTGCTTTATTTGGGGATATCTATTATTCTCTGGAGATATCAGTTCCGTCTGGGCACTGTTTGGAGTATCCAACCAGTTGATGGCGTCAATCGGATTGATTGTCGGAGCTACAGTTGTTTTGAAAATTGCAGAGAAACGCTGGTATATGCTGACATGCTTAGTCCCATTGGCGTATCTATATGTTACGGTTAATGTAGGTGGATTCTGGATGATTAAGAATGTCTATTTGAATCCGGATGCAGGTGGATATAATGTATTGAACGGTGTTCTATCCATTATCATGCTTGCGTTAGGTGTAGTGATTATGGTGGCTTCCATCATGAAATGGATTAATCTATCCAAAATACCACAAGCAGAATTGGTTAAACAGTCAGAGGAAGAACTGATGAAAACGATGTGAAAAATTAGCAGGTAAAGGGTCCGAATAAATGGTCTCTTTACCTGTTTTTTTATGTTTAAAAGCGAATTATTGAAGCTTAACGGAGAGGGATTTTAGGAAAGGAATGCCCGATAATGTAAGAATCAGTTTTTCCTTTTTTCGTACATTTTTATGAATATAAAATAATACTTGATCGGATGTAATTTGATAATAATGATTCAGAGTTTTAGGTTTACCAGGCAATGCTACAAGTTCTTGAACACCGGGTCCGCAGCAGGCTTTAACATCCAACGTTTTAATGGTTACTTGATCTCCTTTTGATGAAATCCACTTTTTTGATTCTTCGTCCATTTCAATAATCATTTTTGGTGCCTCCTTCAAGTGAGGTATATTCTTAACTATAATGGATGGGATTTTAGTTTCCTATAAAAATGCATTATAATAGAGTGATATAAGCTTTTTATAGATTGTTGAAGAGAATACAACAGAATGGGATTGGTGGAGCCAATTTTTATATACACATATGCATGCAGTTCAGAGGAAGAACCTTTATGCAAAATGGAATTCAGGGCGTTGTTTGATATGAATCCTGATGATTTTGTTTTTAAAAGTACAAGAAAAGTCGATCCAAGCCGAAGTCCCTTTATTAGGGAAAGAATAGAAGTACTGACCGAAGGGGATAGTTTGGAGGCCCTTTATCACAAGGCAGACAAACTTTCCTTCCCGGATCAGACATTCAAAACAATCTTTGTGAAAACGAATGATCTAGAGGATAAAGTTAGCTTTAGTCAACGAAGAAAGATTGAACGGGAAATCGGATTAAAAATCCAGGGTGAAGCTGATTTGGAGAAGCCGGATATCGTTCTTGGCATCATTACTTGCGGCGGTAAATGGTATGTAGGTATTTATGAAAAAAATGAAGCGATCTGGTTGCATCATCAGAAGAAACCACGAGAGTATTCGACAGCTCTCAGTACTAGAATGGCAAGAGCAGTTGCTAATATCGCGGTTCCCAACCCTGTTGGTGTGAAAGCGATTGACCCATGCTGTGGAATTGGGAATGTATTGGTAGAAGCCTTGTCGATGGGGATTACGATATGTGGACGTGATATCAAGCCATTGCCAGCTATTGGCGCCAGAGAAAATGTAGCTCATTTTGGATATAGCTGTGATATTGCAATAGGGGCAATTGAGGAAGTTACCGACTATTACGATGCAGCTATTATTGATTTACCCTATAATTTATGCCATACAGCGAGCCCGGAGGAACAATTATCCATTTTAACGCATGCCAATCGCATTGCAGACAGAATTGTTGTTGTTACCGGGGAACGAATTGATGACATGATTAAGGAAGCTGGCTTAACTATACAGGATCGATGTCAAGCGAAGAAGATTGGGTTTACAAGAGAGATTTTGTTATGTAATTAGATTAATAAATAAAAAAGAGGGTGGCACCGATTTTTGCCACCCTCTTATTCTATATACTCTTAAACATCTACACGCTTAACGAAGAAAGAAACTACCAATCCGATTATGGAGGCAATTAACGCAAATAGAAAGGCGTTTTGGACACCGGCTGTCAAAGCTTCAGAGGCAGCAAGCGGATTATTGGGATCAGCCGTAGCCAAATAGCTTGCCTGGCCAGCTGACATGATGCTAACAGCAACTGCTGTCCCAATCGCCCCTGCTATTTGCTGAAGTGTATTCATGACAGCAGCTCCATCAGGGTAATACTGTCTTGGCAACTGGTTTAACCCATTTGTTTGCGAAGGCATCATAATCATGGCAACCCCAATCAACATGCATGTGTGCAAGATGATAACCGTTAATTGGGTAGTTTCGGTTGTTATATTAGTAAATAAGTAGGTAAATATTGTTGTTAATACAAAACCGGGAATAACCAAGTATTTTGGCCCGAAGGTATCAAATAATTTCCCCGTAATTGGTGACATAATTCCATTCACAATACCGCCAGGCAATAAGACAAGGCCGGCTGCAAAAGCTGACAATAACATTCCGCCCTTTAAGTACATAGGCAATAGAATGGATGAGGATAAGATGATCATCATACCCAGGAATACCATTAAAAGTCCAATAGAGAACATAGGGAACTTAAATACGCGTAAATTAAGCATTGGCTGTTCCATTTTAAACTGGCGGAAAGAGAATAGGATAAGGCTGAGTGCCCCAACAATAATCGGTAAAAGAACAGCTGGGTCGCTCCATGAGCTAGCACCCTCCCCGGCACTGCTGAAACCAAAGACGATTCCTCCAAAACCAATGGATGAAAGAATAATAGACAGAATATCTATTTTTGGTTTTGTGATGGTTGATACATTTTGCATATAGATGAGACCATATACGAATGTAAAAATAAGCAAAGGTAAGCATAGCCAGAAAATCGATTGCCAGCCCAGACTGTCTACGATTAATCCTGATAGGGTTGGACCGACAGCAGGTGCAAACATAATGACAAGCCCCATCATCCCCATAATTGTTCCGCGTCTATGAGGTGGGTATATAACCATAATAACATTTGTCATTAACGGTAGTAATAGACCTGTTCCTATAGCCTGAATGACACGTGCTAATAGAAGAATGGCAAAGTTAGGTGCCATAGCTCCTACTAAGGTCCCTACGATTGAAAAAATGAGGGAGGCACTAAATAGTTGCTTGGTAGTAAACCATTGGAGCAGTAATGCAGTTACAGGCACAAGAATCCCAAGTACAAGTAAATATCCTGTTGTTAACCACTGAACGACATGGGGACCAATGTGAAAGTCATCCATAATGTTTGTAAAAGCCATATTTAAGGCAGTTTCACTGAAGAGTCCAATAAAAGCACCAATCATAATAGCAATCACGATTGGAAGTGGCTTAATCTGCTTATTTTCTAAATTTGTAGCATGATTATTACTCAAATAATATTCCCCTTTCATTATGTATAATTACTAGACCAGTCTATATAATACGCTGATTAAGGATATACATTTATGTTTGCTTATTTCTTTAATATATCGGGCAGACATTTAGAGATGTTTAGTAAAGGCTGTCCATTTAAATTGGTTAGCGAACGGGTGATGGCTCCTTCGATCATTGAATTAACCAATAGACTTAAACGGTGCGCTTTTTCTGGTTCAAAGCCATCTTGAAGCATTTTATCATAATAAAGTGTTTCCCAGCCTTCAAATGCTGCCTTGCACGCTTTGCGTAAAGGTTCGCTCATTAAGGAAGTTTCCGCTGCCAATAATCCAATTGGTAAACCTTCAAAAAGGTCATTTTTATTGAAATGTTGAGCGATTTTTTCAATATGATATTGGAATGCCTCTAAGGCATGATCATACTGATTCATGGCCAGCTTAATATCATTTTCAATTTGAACGGCCATTTTATTGACTGCTTCTACGGCCAGTTGTTCTTTACCATCAGGGAAGTGATAATATAAAGACCCTTTAGGGGCACCGCTTTCCTTCAGAATTTGATTTAAGCCTGTTGCATGATATCCCTGTATGTTGAAAAGGCGAGTAGCAGCCTCTAAAATTTTTTGACGCGAGTCCATTTTTGCACTCACATGAAATCCCTCTTTTCAAGTATAATGACTGGTCTATATAAATGAGTGACTGTTTCATTCTATAAGATGGCTGTATTTTATGTCAATCATTCGTTGCAGGTATATTTTTTCGAGAGTAGATAGATTAGAAAGGGTGGTTGAGGTTATAAATTGGTTCTTCCAATGAAAAGAGATGAGTAGATGGGGTTGTAATAGAAATGGTCCCTTAAGGCTAAGGGACCAATAACTTTAAGCAGCTAATAGCTGTTTCTTGATTAATATTTCTCGATCGGCAGCATAAACAGGGCGATAGCCGTTTGTAATTAGGTTTTTAATATAGATTTTATTATAGATAAAGGCGAAAACGCCGCTTGTTAGCAATGCGCCTAATCCAAATAGAAAAAGATTGATTGTGATGGATATACCAAGCATAATAATCGCCCATTTATAGTCTTTGCGAAATAAAGCAGGGAATATTCCAAAAAAGAGAGTAGTCCAACTGAAGCCAAGCTTGACCTCTTTTATAATGCCATCCTTGTTTATTAGAGATATTTTCATACAATCACTCCTGGTTCATATAGTTCCATCATAAAAGAATTTTTAAAATGAATACATGGTAGTTTATAGAAGCATGTGTATGGTATGCAGGTAATTTGAGTAATAGAGAAATATCTATTATATAGGATTAAGGGACGAACAGAATGAGGGGAATGGTAGGCATAGGAGCTCTTACTTTGGCAAACTCATAATAAGAAAAACGGACAGCGACTAGAACTCGCTGTCCGTTTCGTATAGCTGTATCGATTTTTACCAATCCCAAAGCAAGACGAACATGGAACCGAAGATGGTAACTAGGGCTACAAATAATGCATAAAGGATATTGGTATAGAGTGTTCTTCTTTCCTTGGATTCATTAATATGCATGAACAGGAATATCTGCAAACTTGCTTGTAAGCCAGCTGTGATAAGCAAAATAGCCATTTTAAATCCAAATGATATCTCCAGGAAAAGAACTAATAATGCTGCCACTGTTAGAGCGATGGATGATAAAAATCCTATGATATGCTCTTTAGGGAATAACTTAGCCATTTTACATCAGTCCTTTCAGGTAGACGAAGCTGAAGATGAAAATCCAAACAACGTCCAGGAAGTGCCAGTACAGTGAAAAAATAAATGCTTTATTGGCAGTAAGGTGATTAATTCCGCGTCTGCTCACTTGAATCAGAATAGCGATTCCCCATAGAATTCCTCCGGTTACGTGGGCTCCGTGTGTTCCAAGCAATGTAAGTAATGCAGAAGTGAAGCCGCTTGTTTGGATGGAAGCTCCTTCGTGTACATAATGGAAGAACTCATAAATTTCAATGCCTAGGAAGGCTAATCCAAGGATAAGCGTAATCGAGAACATAACCATCATTGCTTTTTTCATGCCCATCCGCATAGCGTGAATCGCGATCCCAATCGTAAAACTACTTGCCAAAAGAATAAAGGTTTCAGCTAAAACCCCACCAAGAGCGAAGATATCGCTCCCGGAAGGCCCATCACCTGTACGATTTTCCAGTACAAAGTAGACAGTAAACAGTGTAGCGAATAATACGATCTCTGCTCCAAGGAAAATCCAGAAGCCCAGTATCTTAAGCTGATTTTGTTCAGTACTATATTCCAATGGTTGAGAGGCATCTAATTTCATTCTGTTTCACCTCGCAATTTTCTTTCTTCTTCTTCAATTTCTTTCACAGATATATGGAACCCATGATCATCATTGAAGGAACGTACAAACATCAAATAGATAATTGGAACCGCAGCGATAATGGCTGGAATCCACATACTAAATACCATAAAGAATCCCCAGAAGAAGAAGGCCACTGCCATTAGAAACGGTTTAAAGTCACTGCTAGGCATGTGTATTTCTTCGATTTTTCGTGTGAACAGATTATGTGTACCTTTTTTGTGATCCCACCAGGAATCTACAGAATCCACTTCAGGAGTAATGGCAAAGTTATAGGCTGGAACAGGTGTTTTCGTTGCCCATTCCAATGTACGGCCACCCCATGGATCTGAGTCTCCTTTTAGTCTTGGAGCATAACGGAAGCTCCAGTAGAAGCTATAAACGAGAACGATGAATCCAATTGCTAAACCTACAGCACCTAATGATGCGATAAGGTTCAATGGTCCATACCCAGTTTCTTCAGAGTACGTATACATTCTTCGGTTCATCCCTTTAAGTCCCAATGCGAATAGAGGCAGGAATGTGACATTGAATGAAATAGAAATAATCCAGAATGCGATTTTTCCTAATTTCTCGTCTAATTTGAATCCAAAGATTTTAGGGAACCAGAAATACATACCCGCCAGTACCCCAAACACTGTACCCGGTATTAAAACATAGTGGAAATGGGCTACCAAGAACATTGTATTATGATATTGATAATCCGCACTTGCCATCGCTAGCATAACCCCTGTGACTCCACCAAAGGTGAAGATTGGTATGAATGCCAGGGCATACAGCATTGGCGTGGTAATTTCAATTTTTCCTTTATACATCGTAAGGAGCCAGTTAAATATCTTAACTCCTGTAGGTACAGCGATTAACATCGTAGTAATCGAGAAGAAGCTGTTTGCCATGGCACCTTGACCCATCGTATAGAAATGGTGAACCCATACAGTAAAGGATAGGGCAGAGATGGCAAGCATACTGAACACCATTGATTTGTATCCATACAGATTTTTTCTCGCGAATGTTGAAATAACCTCACTGAATATACCAAAGGCAGGAAGAATAACGATATATACTTCAGGATGGCCCCATACCCAGAACAGGTTAGCCCAAAGCATATCCATTCCGCCATCTTGCATAGTGAAAAATTGTGTACCAAACAAACGGTCAAACATCATTAAGGCAAGAGCTACTGTTAAAACAGGGAAAGCAAAAACGATAATGATGCTAGTGATTAAAATAGACCATGTGAACATTGGCATTTTCCATAGAGTCATACCAGGTGCTCTCATTTTTAAAATGGTAACGATAAAATTAACACCCGTTAGCAGCGTCCCAATACCGGCAATCTGAATCGCAATACTGTAGTAGTTATTCCCCACAGTAGGGCTGAATTCTATACCTGCAAGCGGGAAGTAGGCTGACCATCCGGCATCCGGTGATCCACCAATAACGAACGAGATATTAAATAGCATTGCTCCGGCAAAGAATAACCAGAAGCTGATAGCATTTAAATAAGGGAAAGCAACGTCACGCGCCCCAATTTGAAGAGGCACAACAATATTCATTAATCCAATGATAAATGGCATTGCCATAAATAAAATCATAACCACGCCATGCGTTGTAAAGATTTCGTTATAATGCTGTGCATCAAGCAGTCCGTTTTCAGGCTTAGCTAACTGTCCACGCATTAATAAACCATCAACACCGCCGCGGAATAACATAACTAAAGCACAGAGAATATACATGACCCCAATACGTTTATGATCAACAGTGGTAAGCCATTCATCTTTAAGCCAGCGCCATTTCTTAAAATAAGTCAGGCCGATAACGATAGCCAGCGATACAGCGACAATACTTACCATTGCGCCATAGATTAACGGGCCACCATGTACTATAAATTTATCCCAATCCAAGGTTGTAACTCCTTTCTTATGAAAGCTTTAATTTTAATGATTTGAATGATCTTCGTGCTCGGAATTACCTTTTTCTGTATCTTCATCAAACGTGTTGTCTGCTTCATCGCTCTCGTTTGATGAAGATGGTTCAGAACCATGATGATGTCCTTCCGGTGGAGGGCTGAAATCCAAGTGAGTAGAAGAATATGATTGTCTGCCGACGTGTGCTGTATCAAGCAGCTTTTCAAATTTTTCTTCTGTTAACTTATCTTCATTTGCTTTTACATCACTAACCCATTCTTCGAAATCATCTGGAGTCATAGACAGTGCTTCAAAATCCATATGGGCGTAGCCTTCACCACTGAAGTTTGCATTTCTTCCCATCATGGAAGCTGGTGTTTCAGCTACAAAATTTAATTTTGTTACCATGTCACTCATGGCGTATTTTTGACCACCGAGCTGTGGAATCCAGAAGCTTGTAATTGGTCCATAAGAATATAGACGGAATTCTACTACTCTATTAGTTGGAATGTTTACATAGTTAACCGTTTCAATACCTTGCTCTGGATAACTGAAATGCCATTTCCAGTTTGAAGAAGCTGCGTAGATAACCAATGGTTTTTGATCTTCATAGCCTTTTGGCTTTCCTTCTACTTCAAATGTAGTTTTAACTGTGACTACAGCTAAAACGGCTACAATAATAATTGGTATGACTGTCCATGTTATTTCAAGCGCCTTGCTGCCTTCCATATGTGGAGGCTCGTAATCTTTTGGAGCTTTGGATGCTCGGTATTTATATAAAATAACGATAAAAAGTACATATACTACAAGCACAACAGCTGCCATTAAAGCCATTGAGAAAAGAATGGCATTGGATTGTGTTTTTGCGACAGGACCATTTGTGTCGAATACAACCCAGTCACATCCCGCTAACATAAGAATAGACGCCATCATGGAACTCAAAAGTGCCCATTTTTTATTCATATTTTTCCCCTTCCTAATGTAATAAGTAAATTCAAGCTATGTAAGGGAAATTCAGTAAATCTGCACACCTTGATAGTTATAATTTCCCTTTCTTGCTGCTATTTAGGTATAATTCTTCCTTTTTCCATAGCCCCTGATTTTCAATATAATAACTGAATTTCAAAATTACAAATATATGAAACTAAAAGAAGACATGGAAATCTTCAATTTTGACAAAGTTGTGAACAAATTAACAATTAATTATATTCTTAGAATTTATTGTAAAATTGTCACTTTAAAGTAGCATTTTTATGTGAATACTAGGATGTGAAATCTGAAAACGCCTATTATATAGAAAAAGGGTTTCGATCAGTATCAAAAAGGCTTAAACTTATGAGTAATCTAGATAAGTGAAACGGAGTTATACAATGAACGAAAAAGATTATGATGAGTTATTACATATAAAAACAGTCGGTAATCAAACTGGATTTTATAATTCTATGCATTATCACCGATATGAGCCGACTCCGTATTGGATTTTAGAAAAGTTATTGGATGAGTATGACCTTAATAGGGATGATCATATGGTCGATTTTGGATGCGGAAAGGGGAGACTAAATTTCTTTCTTCATTACAAGACAGGGGCGTTTGTAAGTGGGGTAGAAATGAATGAACAATTTATTAATGAAGCTGAGGAAAATCTCAAGAACTATAATTACAAGGGGAAAGACCGAATTCAATTTCACTGTTGTCTGGCAGAGGAGTTTCAAATTCAACCAACTTATAATAGGTTTTATTTCTTTAATCCTTTTACGATACAAATATTCCGCCAGGTTCTAACGAACATTCTGTTATCCGTCGAAGAAACATATCGCGAGGTACACCTAATATTATATTATCCATCTGAGGATTATATATATTTTCTTGAAAATCAATCTGTGTTTGAACTACACAAAGAGATTGTTCTAAGTGAAAAGAATCCTTTTGAGAGAATACTGATCTACCGGCTAGCTTATTAAATTGAAAAAGGCGTTCCCATTGGAATGCCTTTTTTCGTATAAAATATCAGAAGGTTTATGGAGTAGTGGTAGATTCAGTAATATAAACAACCAATTTGTAGCTCTTTAGGGCAAACAGCCGGATACCTATCATTAATTTGGGCCTGGCCTTTTTTCTGTTTTTTCTTCATATGGTTCCACATGAACATGGACACGATAGACTCCATGATCCTTCATTAAATCCTTTTCTACAAGAGTAGCAATATCATGGGCTTCTTTAATATTTAACGTGTTGTCTACCAAAATAATGATATCAATGACTTCATTATTTCCGTAATTTCGTCCCATAATTTTTTTAATTCCTTTAACCCCTTCTATTTGGTCAATGGAATTTTGATAGATTTTAATCTTAGACTCATCAAAGCCATCTGATAAGTAATGGGATGCTTCTCTAAAAATATCCCAGGCTGTTTTGCAAATCAATAACCCTACGAGTATGGCAGTAATTGTATCGAGGAAAGGCATATTTAGCTGGGAGCCGAATATGCCAATTGCTGCTCCAATACTGACATACGCATCAGAAATATTGTCTTTGGCAGCAGCTTTTACGGAATGGCTGTTGATTCTTTTGGCTAGCTTTATATTATAGCGATAGACGAAGTACATGACGAGGGCGGAAAAAATCGCCGTGTATGCTGCCGTTATATCAGGTATATTTTTTTCCCTGCTTAAAATGGATTGGAATCCATCCGTTAGAACTTGGATACCTACTGTCATCATGATAAAAGAAGATAGGAGAGAGGCAATCGATTCACTTTTCCAGTGCCCATATGCATGATCGCTATCGGGAGGCCGCTGAGAAACTTTTAAACCAATTAATACAGCTACTGAGGCAATGATGTCAGTTATATTGTTCAGCCCATCTGCACGTAATGCTTCAGACTCACTTATATATCCAACAATCAGCTTTAATATGGAAAGAAATAAGTATGCAACAATACTTAGGATTGCTCCGCGTTCACCTAATTTAAGGTCCCTGTATTTTTGTTTCTCCAAAAAGGTCACCTCAAGTTCTTTATTGAATTCATCATTACTTATTAGTATAGAATAAAATTCATAAAAAAGAGCGTTCCAATTAATTAATCATTTGGAATACTCTTGTTTTTTATTTCCTAATTAATTCACGCTGGTGCAGTTCATTTCCAAATCTTTAATGAATGCCATCCCTGCGTTTGATAATGAATGGTTGCCAGTTGATGAGAACTGACTATACGCACATGGATCAGATAGTAAATGGACTGAGGAAAGGATTGAAAATCGTTATTTGGAAATGTTTTATCCATCTGAACAAAAATGGCGTGATAAAGCAATTAATGATTATGAGTAAGGTCTAACGGGAATATTGACTAACCGTCAAGTAATACAATAGATTTGAATTATGAGTCTACACCGAAGATACAGCATCCTATTGATAAATCAAATATCGGGGGTATTAAGGCGTATGAATCCATTTATGAAAGCCGCTGTTGAAGAAGCGTATGAAGGAATTAAACAAGGGCATGGCGGACCTTTCGGAGCTGTCATTGTCAAGGATGGTAAAATCATTGGAAAGGGCCATAATATGGTGGTTAAGGAGCTTGATCCAACCATGCATGGAGAAATAGTTGCGATTAAGGAAGCATGCCTTCATGAAAATCATTATGACCTATCCGGAGCAGAGCTTTATACAACGGCTGAGCCTTGTCCTATGTGCTTAGGGGCCATCCTTTGGGCAGGTATCACGACTGTTTATTATGGATGTGATCGATTGGATACAGATAAAATAGGGTTTAGAGATGATGTCTTTTATAAAATGATTGATGGGAAGCGTTCATATGATTTACAGCGAGTTGATCATGAAGAATGTAAGGGATTATTCAAGGCCTATCAAGCAATCGAGAATAGAGTTATATATTAATAGTGATTCGGAAACTGAATAAATTTTTTAATCAAGACCTGATGTAATACCGTCCAGTCCAATCTAATCATAAAGGAGAATAAACATGTCCAATAGTTCTCATGTTATCCCAACTAATGATTTCAGAAAAATCTTAATGGGACGCCGTTCCATAAAAAGTTACGATCCTATGGTTAAAATCAGTCATAAAGAGATGACAGCAATATTCAGTGAAGCAACCAGCGCACCATCTTCAACGAATCTACAGCCTTGATTTTTTCTTGTTATAGAAAGCGATGAGGCAAAAGCAAAATTGATGGATATTGCCTCACCGACCAATCATAAAAAAATTGATACATCAGCGGTGACGATTGCAATTTTTGGCGACTTGCACAATACATTAAAAGCTGATGAGATTTATAGCGCAAATGTAGAGCTTGGGTATATGCCTGCTGAATATAAAGAACGCCAGCTTGAAGGTGTTTTAGGATGGATTGCTTCACTAACTGAACAGGATCGCAGAGATATCGTCATGACCGACTGCGGCCATGTAGCTATGCAATTGATGCTTGTGGCTCGTGCTCACGGATATGATACCAATCCTATTGCGGGATTCGATAAAACCCGTATTAATGATGTGTTTGGATTGGATCAAGAACGACATGCTCCGGTCATGATTATGACCATGGGTAAGGCGGCTGATAATGGATTCCCGACTATGCGTCTTGCAGTAGACAAAGTTGTCGAATGGAAATAAAGAGGTCACAAATGAATGTGATATGGTAGGGGCAGGTAACAACCTGCTCCTTTTCAATTGACTATGATAAAGGGATTTTCTGCGACAGTCTCCTGTATATATAAGTAACTGTCACGACTCTTTAAAGTAGTTAGTTAACCTTTAAGGATTTGATTGTAAAGTTTATGGTGTCGCTTACGAGATGTCTACTATATAGAAATTACCCTGCTATATTCAACGAACAAGTCAGAAGAACAGAGATGGAGAAAACAATTTGTTTTCTCCATTTGTTCTATAAAAGTACTGTATAGGAAACTCCATCTATTTAAATTCCCCATACCATAGACTGCAATATGGGTATACTCAACATTATTTAAAAATAACTGCAATGCTTGTAACATACCTGTAGTAACAGTAATGAATCCTCTATTATTAAATACCTGTCAATAATTATTTTATAGGATAAAAGTGGGGATTTTACAAAAAGAGGGACTTGATATCCGGAATATGGAAAAAAGAGAGATTTAAGCAGGACTGTTGATATATCAATATATTAAGTTAGGTGCGCGCTATGTGAGAAGGATGTCTATTATCCTATCTCGAGCTGTCTGGTAGTTTATGGTTCAAATGTTACAAAAAACTCATGTTACGATGTCTTTGTCGATTAAACAAATATCATGACAGGAGGAGATTTACCAATGAAACATAAACTTATCGTTACAATTGCAGCAGCCGCAGCGCTTTCCATTACAGCTATAACAGGAGCGGAGGCAGCCAGTGTATCTTCTAAACCGAATACAACAACTTCATATAAAGTGATGATCAGCGGAGGCATTATTAAATTCCCATGGGGATCTGTTCAACTTCCAACTATTGATAAACCAAGTCAGGATACGGATTCTGGTTCAAACAATGCCGTGGAACAAAATAAACCAAGTACGGATGCTCCAACTGTGGAAGAAGATAATTCTGATTCCAATGATACAGAATCAAACGATTATGAAGTAAGTGCATATGAGCAGGAAGTACTAGAACTTACTAACGCGGAACGTGAAAAACAAGGCTTAAAACCTTTAACACTAGATACAGAGCTAAGTAAAGTAGCGCGTATCAAATCAGAGGATATGCAGAAGAATAACTATTTCAGTCATACAAGCCCAACTTACGGATCTCCATTTGATATGATGAAACAATTTGGCATTTCTTATAGAGCGGCAGCTGAAAATATTGCTATGGGTCAACGCACGCCAGAAGAAGTAGTAAATGCGTGGATGAATAGTGACGGTCATAGAAAAAATATCTTAAGCTCCAGCTATACACATATCGGAATTGGTTATGTGGAGAACGGCAACTACTGGACACAAATGTTTATAGGCAAATAAGAGAGTACTATAAATATAGATTTTATATAGACTGTCCCAAAAGGAAGTGAAAACTTATCTTTTGGGACATTTTTTTATTAGCATTAATGAATGTTCCAAGCTAGAAAGCCTTTTCCTGTGTTTTTTTCCTGGCAGCATAGTATGTTATACTGTGATTTAATATTCTGGTATAGCAATTTATAGGTAAGGAAGGGAAGCTATGAAGCAGCTGATCATATCAAAAACATTGATATTTATCTTTGTTATCCTTTTTGTGACAGGCTTTGAGGCTGTGTTTGGGCAGCATAATGTTTTGATTGGGGTCACGACTGTGGTTGCTCTGCTCATGTATTTAGAGAGGGATTTTACTGTATCCCCATGGAAGAGTTTCATGCTGATTTTGGCAGTCAATTTGTCCCAAGGAATATTTGGTCAACTGGCCTTGATCAATCCCTGGGTAGGAATTTTAGTAAACTTTATCGCTATGTTTATTGTAGGATACTTTTTCACATCTAACATAAAAGGACCTATCCATATTGCGGTTGGTTTGCAATATTTATTCATTTTGACCGATCCAGTTCCGTTGGAGGAATTCCCATTGAGACTAATGTCTCTGGTTGCAGGGGCTTTGATTATCATGATGGTACAATGGGTATTTAATAGAAGGAAATTATCTAAAAGGGGCAATCATTATTTCTTGCAGGTATGTAGCCATTTGCAAGAAAAGTTAAATCGTATTCGAGATAACCAGCCTGATCAAGAGTTGGATTCCATCATTCTGTCTGATATCAACGAGTTCAGGAAGGTGATTTATTTTCGGAGTGTCAAGGGTTATTATCTGACTCACGAAGGCAGAGTTCGTTTGAAGATTTCGGTCTGTCTTGAAAAACTGCATTTGATGTTAAACCGCAAAGCTGCAAGTGACTACCCAGAGGATGTCTTGGATGCTCTGAATTTTGAATTGAGACAGATGAGGGATTACGCCAATAAAGGGTCAAGCTTATCTGATGATTCATTGAATAATCTAAACATAGCGCTTAACAAACATGAATCCGCATACATAGTCGAAATGATTAGTACGTTGAAATTATTGCGTGAATTATTGAGGTACCTTCATACCAGTGAATCATCTGAACTGAACAAGGTTGAGAGTGTGGTAGAGATTCCTAGAGGCTACCGGAATACCTATCAATTTTTAAAGGACATTAATCGACATTCAGCTCGTTTCACATATGCACTGCGATTGGGTATCACTATTGCAGCTGTTGCTTTAATCGTTGATTATTTTAACATCAATGAAGGACGCTGGATTTTATTTACTATATTTTCTGTGACGCAACCTTATTATGAGACAGCTAAATATCGCTTCAAGGAACGCGTGATCGGCACTTTAATGGGAGCGGCTATCTTTGTACTATTATTTAGTATTTTTCATGAAACGACTATACGCTCCTTCCTGGTCTTGCTGGTTGGGTATTTGAATGGCTATGCGGTGAAGTATAGAAATGTCGTATTGACTGTCACGATATCTGCTCTTGGAACAGCTGCTCTCACGGGCGACCCGACGCTCCTGTCACTGAGAAGAGTTATGCTTGTACTGATAGGGATAGGTATTGGTATGCTTGCAAATCGTTTATTACTTCCACATACGCTGGAAAAGGGTACAAGAGATTTGATGAAAAGCTACAAACAAGTATCCAAGGAATTGCAGCATGAAGTGTCCGCTTATTTAAACCAAAGAAATAATGCACATACAATCAATCATTTATTTGCCGTTTCCGCTTTAATAGAGGAAAGAATACTTTTAAATAATCAAATGCTGCAGCTTGAAGAAATGGAAAACTTTCTATCATCTCAGCGCCGTTTGAATCATGCCATTTATGATATGTTCTTGCGGATGCAAAGGGAGGATGTAGATGTCCATCTGATGAGAGAAATATTAGTAAAGCTCGATTCGATTCTGGCTTTAGAAGGGGATTGTGTAAATGAGCAGGCTGGTCAATTATATGACAGACTTCAGCTTTCTAATTCCCTGGAAGAATACGTGTTGTTAAAGGACGCACTGCGAATATTAAAAGGATTTAGAAAGCAGGCTTACTTCAAATAGAACTTCTATATTAAATATTGCGATATCCTAAAAATAAAAATGAAAGGGCATACAAGCTCAACTTTTCTTATTTAAATTGCTGAGGAACAAGAAGAAGCGCGAGATGTATGCTCTTAAATGGTAGAGAAAAAGTTCTACTTAAACTAATGAAAAATAATAGAAAGATAAGCTTCACATAATTCATTTTATGAGGTGGGAGAGATGGATAAACAATGGTGGAAAGAAAGTGTCGTGTACCAGGTTTATTGGAGAAGCTTTTATGATAGTGATGGGGATGGATATGGAGACTTAAGAGGGGTAATAAGGAAGCTGGATTATATAAAAGAGTTGGGTGCAGATGTAATCTGGCTCAATCCTTTTTACCTTTCTCCTGATAAAGATAATGGATATGATATTTCCGACTATTATTCCATTATGCCGAAAGCGGGCAGTATGGAGGATTTTGAGGAATTAATGAGGGAAGCACAAAAACGAGATCTAAAAATTATTATGGATTTAGTCATAAATCATACTTCAAATGAGCATGATTGGTTTAAAGAATCCAGATCCAGCAAAGATAATCCAAAAAGAGATTGGTATATTTGGAGAGATGGAGACCAAGTGAACCCTCCCAATAATTGGCGTTCTTACTTTTCCCCGTCAGCATGGGAATATGATCAACGGACTGGTCAGTATTATTTTCATTCATTCGCAGCTGAACAGCCCGATTTGAATTGGGAGAATGAAGAAGTCCGTAAAGAAATATATCGAATTCTAAATTTTTGGTTAAAGAAAGGGATTAATGGATTTAGGCTAGATGCAATTGCCCTGCTTGCGAAGCCGGAGGATTTTCCGGATGCAGACGATCCGGATGATATTCGTTATTTGGCCAACCATCCCAAAGTTCATGATTATTTGCAGGAGATGAATGAACAGGTATTCCGTCATTATGATGTGTTAACCGTAGGGGAGGTAGCCTTCGTGACGCCGGAGCAAGGGTTATTATATGTGGATAAAAACCGCCATGAACTGAATACCTTGTTTCATTTTGAAGTTTGTGATGAAATGCCAACCTGGGACTTAAAGAAATTTAAAGAGATTCAGGCGCGCTGGTATGAAGGATTGAAAGAGAAAGGCTGGAACTCACAATTTATTAATAATCATGATCATACAAGAGTGGTAACCAGATATGGTAATGATAAAGAGTATCGTGTTCAATCAGCCAAACTATTTGCTGCGTTGCTGCATTCTTTGCCGGGTATGCCTTATATTTATCAAGGAGAGGAAATAGGAATGACAGGGATTCGCCTTTCTTCTATTGACGAATATAACGATATTGCGATGAAAAATCAGTATGCTGAGTTGGTGTCAAAGGGATGGGACCCGAATACGGTTCTTAGAGATTTGCAGCCATTAAGCAGAGACAATAGCCGTACACCGATGCAATGGACCAATGAAGAACATGCGGGATTTACAACAGGTACACCGTGGATTCGAGTTAATCCAAACTATAAATCAATCAATGTGAACAATGAATTGCATAATCCTGAATCAATCTTTTATTTTTATCAAAAGCTGATCAAGCTGCGGAGTCAGCACAAGGTCTTTGTATATGGGGATTATCAGGAATTATTTAAAGGACATTCTCATCTTTATGGATACAAAAGAAGCTACGCTGATGAGACGATTTACTTTGTTTCTAATGTTCAGCCGAACACTATACATATTGAGCTGAACAGTGAAATGGATTTGCAGGGGACATCTATTCTGATTTCTAACTATAATGAAACGACAAGCACAAAATTAAATGCCTATGAAGTACGTATTTATTTAAAAAAAGCTTAGCTGGGATAATTGATTCCAACGGCAACAATATAGAACAAACAAAAGATAATTAAAATAAGACTCCGAATGATTCAGAAGGTCGTTCTGAAAGTGAAAATGTAGTTCCGAACCATTCGGAGGGGAGCTCCGAGAATCAAAAAGAAGATAAAGACGATAGAACCCAAAACATACCTGGCACTTTTTAGACTATTCATATTAGTTAGATCATCAGGTATGTTTCATTAGTTATGCTGATTGGATTTTAAGGGGGAAATAAAAGGAATGGTTTCAAAACCTGTATCTTTTTGATAAATAGAATTAACTAGAGGTGTATGTACATAATACTTATTATTATTGTGGCTACTTGGTATCTATTTAAGTAATGCCGTTATTTAACGGGGGATAAAGATGAAGATAATCGTAAAAAGAATTATCATCACCATAATTTTGACCAGCGGATATTTTAATATGGGAGCAGGGGTGGGAACAGCCGAAGCCAATAAGGAAGAATTAACTGTGGCATTGTCTCCGAATGTGATTAAAGGATTCGACCCTTTTCTGTATACAAGGGCAAACGGTTCTCCTTTAATTCAAAGTACTTTATTATCCTTTGATAAGGATATGGGAATTACATATGATTTAGCTGATGAATATCAGGTCAGTGAAGATAAAATGACCTGGGAATTTAAAATTAGGGATGATGCTTATTTTTCGAATGGGGAACAAGTGAAAGCGAGTGATGTAGCTTTTACCTTTAATACAGCTAAGTACAATGGATGGTATGATCTATCTTTGTTAAAAGAAGCCAAGGTGATAGATCAATACACTATCCATTTTCGATTAGAGAAACCCTTGTCAACCTTTAGTTATACAGCTGCTCAGCTTGGAATAGTCCCTGAGAATCAGTATGATGAGTTATTCACTTTGAATCCAATTGGATCAGGTCCCTATATTCTGGAGGAGTGGAATGTAGGAGAGCAGGCGGTTTTTGTCAGGAATGAGCGATATTATGGGAAAAAACCTATTTTTAAAAGGGTCATCATTCTTTTTAT
The DNA here is from genome assembly GCF_058216035.1 of Pradoshia sp. Z4_20. Classification (NCBI taxonomy): domain Bacteria; kingdom Bacillati; phylum Bacillota; class Bacilli; order Caryophanales; family Bacillaceae; genus Pradoshia; species Pradoshia sp. Z4_20. Next base: position 20,178 of record NZ_JBZAJD010000007.1, on the reverse strand, counting down.
GGATGAGGAAGAAGCCTATGCAGCGGCGCAAAAAGGTCTGGTAGATGTCGCTCAAACATCTCCGGCATTTGCAAATGTGGGCGTAATAGATGGAATGGATATCAAAGCTTTTAAAGGTAGTGATCAGTATGGAATCTCCTTTACTACTGCCCCACTAGAATCAGATGCCTCTGGCAAAGAAACTGGCAATGGGGTAACAAGTGAATGGTCCATCCGCCAAGCAATTAATTTAACAGTTAAACGTGATCACCTCATAAATGAAGTTCTTTATGGATATGGAGAAGCAGCCTATCATGATGCTGATCGGCTTCCGTGGGGCTACAAAGAAACAGAGTTTGAAGACAATAATATCGACAAAGCTAAAGAAATTTTGAAAATTGCGGGATGGATTGATAACGATGAGGATGGTGTGTTGGAAAAACAGGGAATAGAAGCGAAGTTTAAGCTTTTGTTTCTGGAGTCTGACCCTATAGCGCAGTCCATGGCGACATTACTTATGCAACAATTAGCTGAAATTGGAATCTCAGTAGAAGTGGTTGGTCAGAATGAGGAGAAAATCAATTCAAATAAGTTTAATAATCCATTCATTATGCGTGTGGGTAATCATAGTCCAATCGATTTGTATCATAGGATTCATGAAGGTAATACTAGGATGAATTTACATATATCTGCTGAAGTGAATCAGTTGGTTGAGGGAGCGCTTGCTAGCGGTGATTTTCAAATATGGCAATCAATTCTGAGGCAGACCGCGAAGGATTTACCGTGGATATGGTTGGTCCATCCAGATCATTTATACTATACAAAGAAAGGATTAAATTTAGGAGAGCTGGCATTTCAATCAAATGAACAGCCTCTATCTTTGTTAAATAATATAGAAGAATGGACTTGGGAATAATAAGGAAAACCTCTCCTGTTACTGGGAGAGGTCTTGTGTTTTTTGTAAGTTGATTTGTTCGTCTGCTCTCTTTGGTCGTTTAACAAAGAAGGCAAGGATAAGAGCCAATACAGCAATAAATGTCGCTATAAAGAATGCATCGTTAATCCCATCTACTGTTGCTTGAGTATAGATTTGTGCCTCCAATTGAGCTATTTCTTCTGGACTTGGTTGACCGGTAAGCTTACTCATTGCTTTTTCTGCCAATTCTTCCGCATGTATTTTCGTACGTGATGTCATAACGGAAACAAGTAAGGCGGAACCAATTGCACCGGATACTTGATTAAGTGTACTGTTCATAGCTGTACCATGTGGATTTAATCGGGCAGGCAATGAATTCATCCCGTTGGTCATAATCGGCATCATGACCATTGACATACCGAACATACGAACAGAGTACATCACAATTAATGTTCCATAAGTAGTTTCAGTTGTTAATTGACTGAAGAAATAAGTTGTAGCGACTGTGATGGTTAAACCGATTATGGCAAGAATCCGACCGCCAAATTTATCAAATAATTTACCTGTAATTGGTGACATAATTCCCATAATGATTGCACCTGGAAGCATTAATAAACCAGAATCTAATGGGGATATACCACGTATATTTTGCAGGTAAATTGGCATTAAAATCATGGCTGAAAACATCGCCATATTCAAAACAATCGATATAGCTGAAGATAAGGAGAACATTGGATATTTATAGACACGGAAATCGAGCATCGGCTTTTCCAGTTGAAATTGGCGAACAATCAACAAAATCAAGCCAATTACACCTGCAATCAGTGTACCGAATACTTCAACATCATCCCAGCCTTTACTACCCGCCGAGCTGAATCCATATAATAACCCTCCGAATCCGACACTTGAAAAAATAACGGATAATACATCCAATGAAGCGTTACTTTTTTCTTTCTTATCTTTTAATTTAAAAATCGATAGTAGTAAAACAATAACGGCAAACGGGATGATCATATAGAACAGATATCTCCATTCATAATGTTCAATAATCCACCCTGATAATGTAGGACCAATTGCAGGGGCAAAAATCATAACAATCCCTAAAATCCCCATCGCACCACCACGTTTTTCAATTGGGAAGCTCGTTAAAAGAACATTCATTAAGAGGGGCATCATAATGGCAGAGCCTGCTGCTTGAATCATTCTTCCAACCAATAATAATGCGAAGCTCGGTGCAAATCCGGAAAAGATTGTTCCGATTGTAAATAGAATCATCGCGGTTATAAATAAGTGTCTAACCGAGAACTTCTGAATTAAAAACGCTGTTGATGGAATGATAATTCCGTTTATCAGCATATAACCTGTTGCGAGCCACTGAATCGTTGTTGGCTCAACTTTAAAATCCGCCATCATGGACGGAAGGGCAACATTCAATAATGTTGAATTCAATATAGATACAAATGCACCGGCTAAAAGAATGGCTATAATCCCATAATTGGGACGCATTTGTTGTCTTTCTGTTGCTGTCATGTACTTCTCTCCTTTTGATTTATACTATATGTTTAATTATTAGACTCATAATTCATGTTGATTATATTACTCTCTTTCTTTTCGTTTAGCAATTAAAATAATTTAGAATATATAAATTTGTATTTACCCTAAAAATAAGCTAATATACACTCAAATAACTGAAGTCATAGGAATGGATTGAGTTGTTATGAACGTAAGAAAAAAGCAAGTTATCAGCCATGCAAAGAAACTTTTCATTGGAAAGGGATATAGAAATACGTCTATTCAAGAAATTATTGAAGATAGCGGGATCTCCAGAGGAACATTTTATAATTATTTTCCTTCTAAAAGTGAACTTTTCAAAGCTGTATACGATTCCTTCCTTGAAGAGTATCACCAACAGCGAGATGAATTAATTATTGGGAGGGATCTCAGTAATATAGACATCTTTATAGAGCAACTTTATGTACAAAGGAAATCACATTCGCATAATCAATTATTTGCCCTTATTGAAGATGTAATGGTATCTAATGATATTGAACTAAAAGATTATTTGAAACAAACGAGATGGTTATATTTAAATTGGATTCACAACCGCCTTGTCGATATTTTTGGGGTGGAGAAGAAACCGTATTTGTTAGATTGTGCAATTATTCTATCCGCCATGGTCCAACACCACATGCATTTTTATAGTATTGCAAAAGGAGATCTTGATGCGAAAAAAGCAATTCGTTATTATTTAGATCGCATAAAGGTGATTGTTGATGATGTAAGTAAGAATGATGTTGTTTTAATAGAACCGGAAGTGTTAACTATGTTTATTCCGGGGGGTCCAAAAGGAAACAGGGATTTTTGCTACGATTTAATCCAATCCGTTAACCAACTAAAGACTTACCTTGAACAAGAGGTTGTTGATGCTGAGTTTCGTGCGGAAAAGCTACAAATAATCGAATTCCTGCAAGATGAACTATTGCATAATAAAGAGCCGCGACATTACTTAGTTAAAAATATGATTGCTTCATTAAATCATGATTCTATCTTGAGGGGTACTTCCTGCTATGGAAGGTTTAGAGAAATCATCATGGAATGGTTGAATAAGTAATAGAAGGGCCATGTTAGCAAGTAGTTTGCCATAGCATGGCTCTTTTTGGGCGAGTCATTTTGTTATGGGCTATTTTGATACAAATTTAAGACCAATGGCAGAGATTAAAATGAGTAATATGAAAATAATTCGTTTTAAGCTTTTCGCTTCTCCAAATAAAAGCATGCCAATTAATGCTCCTCCACTGGCACCAATACCAGTCCATACAGCATAGGCAGTACCCATGGGAAGTGTCTTCATTGCGAATGATAGACAGAAAAAGCTCCCCGAAAAACCGACAATCAAAAGAAGCAGAGATAAGAGATCCCTATTTTTATTCAATCTATTAATCATGCCGACCCCAAATATTTCTAAAAATCCAGCGATAACCAGTGCAAACCAGGCCATTATTAGTTAGCCTCCTTTTTGGAGGTGTCTTCATCAGTCACTATTTTTAAACCAATCACACCTATTAATAAGAGAAGAATTAATGCTATTTTCTCTATTTTTAACGGTTCATCAAAGAAGAGAATCTCCGCAATAACCGTTCCAGCTGTTCCCAATCCGACAAAGACAGCGTATACCGTCCCAACCGGCAGGTAGCGGCTTGCATCAATCATCATATAAAAGCTGATACAGATTGCAGCAAGTGTAATCAGCCACATCCATATACTGTCTGCATTTTTAAGACCGCTTACCCAGATGATTTCAAAGAAGGCCCCTATAATAACCTTTAACCAATGTCTGTTCATCAAAACAACTCCCTAGTGATATAACAATATAGCAGATTGTTTGTACTGTTGTTCATTTTAGCAATTATAAAATTGGTTTGCGAGTAGAAGAATCGAGAAAGAGTTTGATAAACTAATTATATAAGAAAGGTACGGGGGTGAAATAAGATGGATGATCCAACTATTTCGACCAAGGAATTAGTAAAAAAAATTCGCTATATAGACGACACCTATCCGAAAGAGGAACTTGATCTTCTATTGATTCGTGAGGATGCTATTCCTGAACTATTGAGTATATTAGATTTGGTTCGCAAGGAACCAGAATTGTTTCTTAGTGAACCTGATCGAATTGACCATATTTATGCAGCTGTTTTGTTGGGACAGTTAAACATCAGAGAAGCATTTTATCCATTTTTACAAACATTAAAATTACCGGATGATAATGCATTGGAATTATATGATGATTACCTGGTTACAACGGCTGGCCGTATACTTGCTGATACATATCCCGGTGAAATAGTTATGGACGGAAATATCCCTTCCATGCCGGATTTGGATGCATTATTTGATTTAATTGATGATCAATCTTTGGATGAGTGTATTCGTGCTACTGGAATTCAAGCAATTACATCCCTTGTCCTGCAAAAACGTATATCAAGGGAAATGGTTGAATATTACTATCATGATCTACTGCAGGGGGATTTGGTAGATGAATCAGGTTATATGTATACCATTCTAATTGATTCATGTATGGTATTAAATTTCCGAGATTTATATGATGATATCGCAGAGGTTTTTGCCCAAAAGAAAGTGAATGCCCTTGATATGTCGCTCGATGATGTGGAGGAGCAATTTAGGAACTATGATCCGTTATATGCAGATGATTGCCGTCCCATTACAAATGTTCATGAAGAGTTCACTTGGTGGGCTGGTCATTATCAACCCGGAAATTCACAGGCTTCCAGAAGCATAAAAGTGGGCAGAAATGATTCATGCCCATGCGGAAGCGGGAAAAAGTATAAGAAATGCTGTGGGAAATCTTGATTTATACACTTTATGGGTTTTAGCCCCCGTATGTACAAGTTGGGTTTGTGTACATATGGGGGTATTTTGTATGCGTTAAAAGGGAACTTACTCTACGATTTTGATGGAAGATTAAAGGAGCTATTTACTATAATGCTGTTTCAGGTCTTTGAGAGTTAATATTGTACAATTATTGTAATTTTTCAGAGTTTCAATACGTTCGTCACACTTTATTCCTACATTTAAGCTTATAGGAAAATAGAAGGTTACTATTAGAAATATAATAAATAAACAATTATTTATATATTTGGGATTTTTTATAATATAATTCAACTAAGCTAAAGAAATGTTAAAGAAAGTGGTGGATGAGATGGATTTGAAGAAGTCAGATCGACTAAGTAGCGGTGACAGGATAGCTACTGCCAGTTTTTCTTGGGGTGGGGCAGGAGATCCAGATATTCGCTGGCGTTATCAGATAGGGAAAAAACGGTTGGAGGAGTTTGGTTTAGAAGTTATTGAGCTGCCTCATACATTAAAGGGATCAGAGTATGTATATAATCATCCAGAAGAACGGGCACGCGATTTGATGGATGCCTTTCAAAATCCATCGATTAAGGGGATATTCTCTTGTATTGGCGGAGATGACAGCATTCGAATGCTGCCATACATTGATTATGAGGTAATCAAAAATAATCCAAAGATTTTCCTTGGCTATTCTGACTCTACCGTCACGCATTTTATTTGTTATAAGGCAGGGGTAATGAGTTATTATGGTCCTTCGATTCTGGCTGAATTTGCAGAGAATGTAGAGGCTTTTGATTATACGAATCATTGGGTGAAACGGGTTTTATTTTCTGGTGAACCTATTGGCGAAGTTGGACCGCCATCTGAATGGACAAGTGAATTTATCCCTTGGGAAAAGCAAAACTGGACACGTAAAAGAAAAACATCACCGCATAGCGGTTATGAGTTATTACAGGGAGAGGGAATACATAAGGGGAAATTATTAGGAGGATGCATGGATGTGCTGGAAATGCTTAAAGGGACTGTAGTGTGGCCTGCAATTGATGAATGGAAGGATAAACTGATATTTTTTGAGACATCAGAAGTGAAAGTGAGTCCGGATCTGTTTCTTGGATGGCTGCGAAATTACGCGGCGCAGGGAATTCTGCAAAATGCTAAGGGTTTATTATTTTCCAAGCCATATGATGATTGTTATTACGATGAGTATAAGGAAGCAATCCTTAGTGTGGTACGGGATGAGCTAAAGTTAACGGATTTGCCGATTCTATATAATATGAGTTTTGGACATACGGCTCCAATGAGTATTATTCCTCTCGGGGCTATGGCTGAATTGGATTGTGAAAGAAAAACATTTAGCATACTTGAAGCGGGTGTGAATTAAGGTTCGAGGTTTACACACTCCCGAAGCAGGGACTATGAAGGTAACTAAAGCTGAAATAGGAGTTTTAGAGGTCAATCTTCTAAGAAGGGGGAGGTTGAGTAGCCTTCCTTTTAATATTCCATAGCTCTTCATTGAAAGCAGATAAATATGCCATTAGAGGGTAGGTTAAGAACTTCATAGGGGGAAATGTATGGAATATAGGGGACCTAGTGTTTATGATCAGGAAGATTTTTTTTTGGATTATATGAAAAGAAGAAGTAGGAAAGATAGTCCCAATAATGCTATTGAAACTCCAATCATGTATGAGCTAATACAAGATTTTCAAAATAAAGATATACTAGATTTGGGCTGCGGTGACGCTTCCTTCGGCAAAGATTTAGTAGAACGCGGTGCAGCGTCCTACAGTGGAATAGAAGGCTCTGAACAAATGGTGGAAGCAGCTAAGAGGAACCTATCACAAGTGAATGGAAGCGTGCATCTTCATACGATGGAATCATATACATACGGAGAAGAAAAGTTTGACATTGTAACTTCCAGATTTGCAATCCATTATGTAGCTGATATTGATGCTTTGTTTCAAAACATCGATTTGTCTTTAAAAGAGGAAGGTAAGTTTGTTTTCAGTGTTCAGCATCCTCTTACGACCGCATCTTTTACTAGTAAAAAAAAAGGTGATAGACGTGAAAATTGGATTGTGGATGACTATTTCCTGGAGGGGGAAAGAAAAGAACCTTGGATTGAACAAATCGTGGTGAAATATCATCGAACAGTCGAACAGTATTTTAGAGCGCTTATCAGTTCTGGATTTTCAGTGGTTGATTTGCGAGAAGGTACACCTGTGCGTGATAACTTTACCGATGAGAAAGAATATAAAAGAAGGCTTAGAATTCCAGTTGTGCTGGCATTTTCGTGTATAAAAAATAAAAACGTATGAAACAGAACACCTGGCTGATGTGGGTGAAATTGTACTGAGTGGTTCAGTCTATAAGTGTATAGAGGTTGATCAAAAGTAAAAACTCTTTTTCTCTAAAGAAAAAGAGTTTTTACTTCGCTAATCCAATTCTTTAATTAACTACTCGTTTTGCTCCTACATAACGTTTCTTCCAATAATCGAGATTCATATCTTGTGTTTTAACTCCTTTTGATGTAGCGCCAATGAATTTATTATTGCCGATATAAATGGCAACAAATGATACCTTTTTCCCGTCCGTTTTATAAAATACTAGATCCCCGGCTTTTAATTTGTTTTTGGCAACGGAAGTACCTGTTTTATATTGATCGGCACTGGTACGTGGTAATTTTTTTGCAACGCTTTTTGAGAATACATACTGTGTGAAACCGGAGGCATCGGACCCTTTTGGTGTTGTTCCGCCCCATTTATATGGACTGTTCGTTATTTTTTTTGAATAAGCAACCGCCTTTTGACTTTTAGACTGTGCTGCATCAGCATGCATTGGGCTGAAGAAAGTTGAAAAGAGTAGAAGAACGGCTGTTACGACGGCAAACAGAATAGAGGATTTTCTTGCATGTAAAGCTAACGTTAACATCCCTGCTTTCAAAGATTTTTTTGACACAAGGATATCTTATTATTGAGCAGAGCATTTTATGATTCAAATATTACTTTCTTACCTTCCTGCTTAACCTCCCCTTTTTTGTGAAAATAAAAGTATAATAGCACTGTAAACTATGAAATATATGAGGGAACAGCATGATTTTATTGAAAAATACAAGAGTTAAAGGAATTTTACTGGTATTAACTGCCGGTATATTATGGGGAGTATGCGGAACAGTAGCGCAGTATTTATTTCATTATGCCGGATTTACCCCGGAATGGGTTGTGGGTATTCGCTTGCTTGTATCTGGGGTGGTTCTCTTGATTCTAGCCTCTTTAAAAGTAAAGAGTAGGATAGGTGCTATTTGGAAGGACAGGAAAGACGCAATAAGTCTTTTATTGTTCAGCATTTTAGGTTTATTGGCTGTGCAATACACATTTTTTATGGCTATCAATTATTCCAATGCGGCTACAGCCACCGTTTTACAGTACTTAACACCCGTTATCATTACCTGTTATTTTGCCTTAATTTCAAAAAGGTTGCCTACAAATAAAGAAATCCTTGTTGTAGGTTTGGCCATATTAGGGACATTTTTGATTGCAACTAAAGGAAATATGCATAGTTTATCCATTTCGGTTAGTGCTTTGATGTGGGGAATTGGTTCGGCATTCGCTCTGGCATTTTATACTTTGCTTCCGCGTAAGCTGCTTCCTAAATGGGGTTCAACTCTCGTTTTAGGCTGGGCAATGCTAATAGGAGGAATTTGCTTTTCATTTTATAATCCTCCATGGGAGTTTCAGGGAGATTGGAGCTTTTATGCAATACTTGCTGTTATTTTTGTGATTATATTTGGTACGATTGTTCCGTTTATATGCTATTTGGAAAGTATGAAATATATTCGAGCTACAGAGGTAAGTGTGCTGGCATCTGTGGAACCAGTTGCTGCAGCGGTTGTATCCATACTTTGGCTGCATGTTACGTTTGGAATAGCCGAGTGGCTTGGTACAATCTGTATTATCAGTACCGTCTTCATTTTAGCCCTTTTTGATAAACCGGCAGGGAAGAAATCCAGTGATAATCATTGAGTAAAACAAACAGGATCCCAATTTGTTTAAGAATTGGGATCCTGTTGCTGTTTATCGGTACGAATCATGGCTGGGATGAAATAAATGATCTTCCGCGTTTCTTACAATAGAAAAATGTTCTATATTGTAATGGCCATGAAGTGTTTTATTATGATGGTTTATGATTTGTTCCGGGCTTAAAATGTCATTGCCGATTGTGGAATGTCCATCACCAACTAAAGTGACATCGAAGCCATTAATAGTAGCGGTTCTGACTGCACTATCAATACAATGCTGTGTTTCGCAGCCCATTATAACAATATGATTAATTTCATTAGATTTTAAATAATTTAATAGTCCAGTTCCGTGAAAGGAATTCGTTGCTGCTTTGTCAAAGAATTTTGTTTCCACAGGTAGATGAATTTCATCATGAACTTGAAATCCTTTCCCTTTACCTCCGGCTATATCAAGATCTCTTACACAAACTATCGTGGCATTTGCCTCTTTTGCCTTTTTAATTACTAAATTAATATTTTGAATAAGCTGTTCTTTTTTAAAAACAGCCCTCATGTCTTGATTCCCATCTATTAGTTCCTGTTGTGCATCAATAATTAATAATAGTTGATTCAACTGATTTTCCCCTTTCTAATTTGGGGAAGCGCTCTTTTATTTAGCTGTATTCCCCTTGGTTTTTTTTGAGTTGTGATATAGTCCCATATTCATATAATTAACCTCCTTGATAATATAATGCCTAAAAATTAATAAATGTAATTTTCAGACAATTAAACCTTAACATAGCTTCTTTTAAAAAGATACGCAAAAATAAAAAAGCCACCGATCTAGTCGGCGGCTGTATTGCTGTAATGAACGTTGATTAAATACTTTTATTTCGGTTAAACAGATAGCTTTCGCCCTTTTCGTATAGAGCGATGGATTGTCTAATCCATTTTTGTTTAGGAATAATTTTGTGAACGAGCAAAGCCCCACCTATTCCAAGAAGTGCACCTACTAAAATATCAACGGGGTAATGGACTCCTACATAGATTCGGGAAATAGAAAGAAGGAGTGCAAGTGTTGTCCATAAATACCAGAATCGTTTACGAAAGAGGGCAATGGTTATACAAACTGAGAAGAATACAATCGTATGATCACTCGGAAAAGAATTTCCAACCTCTTTTTCAATTAACTTGTTTACATCGGACCAAACGGCAAATGGCTGATGATGTGAATAAATCATACCAATTAACTTGCCCGTTACTTCGGCGATAAAAAAAGCAATAACAGCACTGACAACCATTAATTTATTTCTAGTATTACGAGTTAGCCAGTAAAACAACAGAACCAGTATTAAGCAGTATACTGTATATTCAGCAAAAAAAATAAAAAGTGGATTGATGTCCGGATACTCTTTACCAATGTCATTGACTGCACGAAATAATGTGATATTTGCTTCAGAATTAGTCATTTTTTCATTTCCTCCCAAGTTATTCTATTATGGATAATTTACTTAAATATTTCAAGAGATTCTATATAGTATTTGTATTCTAGACGATATCGTTTAGCTGTATGAAAGGATTATGATAAAATTTAACAAAACTAAGAATAAGAGGAGGCTAAAAATGAAACTGCCATTATCGGGGACGGAACGGAGTAATCTTCGTAAAAACAAGGTTCGAATAGACCAAATACCAACGAAAACAACAGAAGAATTAAAAATCATACTGAATTGTTCTACAGATCGGGCTAAGGAGTTAAAAGGTCTGTTAGACTTTCAGGAAATCCCTTCAATCGGGTTGGGTGCATCTAAAATGATGGTACAAGTACTGGGATTCTATTCTGTAAACGACGTTAGAAATGAAAATCCTGCAGAATTATTCGACCGCTATGAAGAATTGGTTGGATGCCGTGTCGATCCATGTGTGGAAGATCAAATCCGCTGTATTGTTTATCATGCCAATGAATTGAATTGTGTGTTAGTATGGTCTGATTTTACGGACGAGCGGAAGGCATATCGAAATACTCAGGGATATCCTCCTACTCGCCCTGAGAAGTAGTAATCCCCTTGTATGCCCTCTTTAGAAGAATCATTGAAAAAGCCCATATAAATAGGAGGCCAATATGAAAAAAATATTTCGCTTGTTACCCCCCTTTTTGATTATGATGGCTCTGCTTGGTTGTTCAAAGGAAGAGAAAAATGACACGGTTGTTAAACAGACTGAGACAGATGAAAAGCAGCCATATGAGATAGAAGTCGTTGCTGAAGGTCTCAATGTACCATGGGAAATGGTTATAGCCGATGATGGACGAATATTTTTTACGGAACGGCCTGGCCAAATAAGAGAAATCCGTAATGGGAAAGTAAGGGAAGAACCTCTCCTGTCTTTGCCAGCGCCTTTTATCAGTGAAGGGGAGGGAGGATTACTTGGACTGGCACTGGATCCTGATTTCCAAACGAATCATTTTATGTATACGTATCACTCCTATGAAGATAATGGTGAAATCAAAAATCGTATTCTTCGTCTTGTAGTAGGTGACAATCAAGCAAGGATTGATAAAGTGATCCTTGATGGAATTGTTGGAGATACAAATCATAATGGTGGGAGAATTAAGATTGGACCAGACGGGATGCTTTATATTACAGCAGGAGATCGGTATGAACCTGACTTAGCCCAGGATAAGACAAGTATGGGCGGTAAAATTTTTAGAATCCATCTTGATGGTTCCATTCCGGATGATAATCCAATTGAGGGGTCGCCTGTCTATAGCTACGGGCATCGCAATCCGCAGGGACTTGCCTGGCATCCTGTTACAGGAGATTTATTCAGTTCGGAACATGGTCAATCAGCACATGACGAAATTAATTTGATTGAAGCAGGGAAAAACTATGGATGGCCAATAATTCAGGGGGATGAAGCAAAAGAGGGAATGGAAACGCCGATTGCTCATAGCGCAACTGAAACATGGGCCCCGTCGGGAATGACATTTGTCTCGAAGGGTGAATGGAAAAACCAATTGCTGATTGCCAATCTGCGTGGCGTGCAGGTTCTTAAGGTAGAGCTTGATGAATCCGGAAAACAGGTGAAAAGCATAGAATCGCTCTTTAAAGATCAGTATGGGCGCATCAGGAATATCATCGAAGCGCCGGATGGAACCTTATATATGATGACGAATAATAGGGATGGCAGGGGGAATCCATCAGACAAGGATGACCGCATCATCAGGTTGATTCCTAAAACGGGTATTTGACTAATCTATACGAATATGGAAAAAGTGAAGATCCTAAGTCAGGAGACCTACCATTCTTTTTTAACACTACAACACCTACGTGGAGATAGGGAGGTGTGAAAAGTAGTAAACCTAAGTTTTAGGGAACGTTTTTTAAGCATTTCTATCTTTTTAGTAGAAGAGGATAGAAATGCTTTTTAGTTTGGGCTTTTTTAGATAGGGGGACTAGCATGTTAAACAGTATTTGGGATATCCGAGAATCGGAGAACCAAGATTTAAGATTAGCACTTCATATTTAAGAAATCATTCTAAAAATGAAGTGTTTTTTGCATTAAAATAGATAAAAAGGAGAGATGGAGAGGGAGTTGAGATGCATCCCACGCTGTCCGGTCTCTTGGTCAATTAAAGACTGATAGAGTACGAGGACATGTTGATTCATAGAATCCAGCTGTTTCAGCACTTTGTTCGATGAAGAAAATTCACTTTTAACATAGAACAGTGAACCTAAGTTTAAATATATCCAGATAAATCCAATTGATAATAAACTCCAGAAGAAACGATGGCCAATTTGCCATTTGAAGACTTTTTTATACAGAGTAACTCACTCTTTCTAATGGGATTAAAAATTATTTCTACAATATTTTACAGTTTAATTATAGGTTATTTTGTAAACTTTTGGATTTATTTATATATCCTAAATGGAGTGCTGTATAGAAGTTACGATATAGTATTCTCTAAATTTTTGGGGAATAAATATACGTTAATATTCGATATATACCATTTTCTTTTATACTAGGTGAATTTGGAATTGATTGTTAATAGAATTCATTATCTGAGGTCAGTATAATAATAAGGTTGCGATTATTATCATATTATTATGGAGAGAAGAATCAGCATGCTTAAACAATATATTCACGATTTGCATAATGAATTTGCCGGCTATAATTCTGAAAAGCTACGCAAAGATATTATGGCTGGTATTACAGTAACCGCTGTTGCACTTCCTTTATCTCTAGCGTTCGGGGTGAGCAGTGGGGCGGATGCGGCTGCTGGATTAATTACAGCGATTCTTGCAGGATTAATTATCAGTATGCTATCAGGCGCGTCCTATCAAATATCAGGACCAACGGGAGCGATGTCTGCTATATTGATTGCTGTTGTTGCCCAGTATGGACTTGATGGAGTATTTATTGCCTGTTTGCTGGCGGGTATCCTACTGGTGATTGCCGGTCTACTGAAATTTGGCCGTGTCGTTTCTATCATACCGATGCCAGTTATAACGGGGTTTACATCAGGAATTGCTATCATTATAGCGATGGGACAAGTAGATAACTTTTTTGGAGTCGAATCGAGCGGAGAGAATCCAATTGCCCAAATCATGTCTTATATAGAGAATGGTTTTAATCCTGATTTTGCTACATTATTAATTGGTATTATAACAGTTGTCACGATGATTGTATGGCCAAAAAAATGGAACGCCATAATCCCGTCATCCTTAGCAGCCTTACTGATTGTTTTAATTATTAATACCGTTTTAAAATTACCGGTTGCGGTCGTGGGAGATATACCGAAAACATTTTTTCCGGAAAATCGACTGGTATTTAGTGATTTATCCCTCGCTAAAATAGAAGCCTTGATATGGCCGGCAATCAGTATTGCGGCATTAGGAATGATTGAAAGTTTATTATGCGGAGCATCTGCCGGTCGCATGGTTGGAGAAAAAATGAATGGGGATCGGGAACTAGTTGCACAGGGAATTGGGAACATGATTATCCCATTCTTTGGCGGTGTTCCGGCTACTGCTGCGATTGCCCGTACGAGTGTAGCGATTAAAGCTGGTATGGTAACAAGATTGACGGGGATTTTCCATGCGATTGGTTTGCTTTTGTCAATGTTTCTCCTCAGCCCAATTATGTCGAGTATACCGATGTCTGCATTAGCAGGTATTTTGATTGTGACGGCATGGCGGATGAATGAATGGGAAAGTATTCATTATATCTTTTCTCACAAATTCAAAGGCGCTATCTTTAAATTTTTGCTAACATTGCTAGCTACTGTTGTGTTTGATTTAACGGTTGCCATTGTTGCAGGAATTGTCCTTTCAGCCATATTGTTTGTTATTAACAGTGCCGACGTAGAAATGAATGTCAGTAAAGTTGATATCGAAAAATTGGAAGGAAAAGGGATAAAATCAAATCAGACATACGAAGATATTCGGGTAGTTTATCTCACCGGTCCTATATTCTTTGCAACGGTGAGCTCTTTGACTGAGCGCCTTGAAGACATTAATCAAGGAGTTATGATCCTTTCTATGCGTGGAGTATCCTCCATTGACGGTTCAGGAGTACAAGCTATGGTGGAATTCTGTGAATTAAAGAAACAAGAAGGTGTAAAAATCATCTTTAGCGGAGTACAGCGGAGAGTTCTTAGCAGATTTGAAAGAGGTGGTATTCTGGATGTTGTTGGAGAAGACAATATATTCTGGAGTACTGACCAGGCGCTTGCAAAAATTAATCAAATACAAGGTTAATATAAAGATGGAAGGAGAGTGCCGAGTAGGCTACTCTCCTTTTTTTGATGCAAGCTAAGATAGCTTTTTACCTAATATTAGATACCGTTCTTTTGTCTTTTCATTAGGGAAGAAGGAATCATCAATGACAATCCATCCTTTTCTAACATATAGATTCCGTGCAGCCAGATTGGATTGTTGGGTTGTTAATATAGTTGTATCAAAAGGTATGTCTTTCATTAGGGAATCATGTAATAGTGATCCGATTCCTTTTTGGCGCACGGATGGATGAACACATAATTCAACGAACTCAAAACAATTTGCCAGCCATTCATTGGATAAGTCAGGTTTCAAATGGCTTGTCAATAGTTCGCGATAATATTGGCCTGATAGAGAAGCATAACCATAGGCAAATCCAACAGGCATTTCCTCTTCATCCAGGCATACAAATCCTCTGAAACCAGCGTAGTCCATGTGCCGCATGAATCGTTCTGTACAGTCGGTATTAATATTCCATATTTGTTGATACAGAGAAACGATTGGCTTAAGCAAATCATCTGTTCGATTCCACTTTACCATTTGTATCATAATTTCTTATTCAAAGATTGAACTGATTTGTTGGATTTCTTCACGGGATAACATAACTTCCAGTGTTTTAAGATTATCAACGACTTGTTCCGGCTGTTTTGCGCCAGGGATAACAACATCAATTGAATCCTGCGCCAAGTACCATGCCAGGACAAGATGAGCGATTTCAACGTCTTTAGCTTTCGAAATCTTTCGCAGTTGTTCTACTTTTTCTAGGTTTTGCTTAAAAAGTTCTGCCTGAAATAATGGATTACGGGAACGTCCATCATTAAAAGTAGAATGCTTTGTGAATTTTCCGGTTAAAAGACCAGAAGCCAGCGGGAAGTATGGGACAAAGGAAATTTTGTGTTGGGCGGTATAGGGGAGAAGCTCTTTTTCAGCATCTCTTTTAAATAGATTGTACTCAGATTGGATTACATCCACGTATCCATCTTTATTGGCTTCTTTTAATTGCTCCAATGAAAAATTGGATACCCCGATCGCACGGATTTTTCCGGCATCTTTTAGTTTCTTTAAGGCGCCGACTGCCTCGTCCTTTGGTGTATCCTGATCTGGGAAATGAATGTAGAAGAGATCTATATAATCTGTACGTAAACGCATTAGACTTTCTTCCACAGTTTTAATAAGGAATGCAGGGGAGTTATCAACTACAACATCATTTTCAATGAATTTATGAGCCCCCTTTGTAGCTATAACAAGGTTTTCACGATTGCCTTTTTCTTTAACAATTTCTCCAATTAATTCTTCTGACCGTTCCGGGCCATAAATATAGGCAGTATCAATAAAATTCACGCCATAATCGATGGCAGTCCGTACGATTTCCCGTCCTGTTTCCTCATCGAGATTTGGGTAGATATTGTGGCCTCCAACTGCATTAGTTCCAAGACCTATCGGATTTACAAGTAAGTCTGTTTTACCTAGCTGAATTTTGTTATTCATAAAAAAACCCCCTTAACATGTAATGATTCAATCATAGCAAAGGTAAGGAAGTATATGGAAATGATAGGGTTTAGAAATAGATAAATAGCTAAAGGCCCTAAGAGATAATCTTAGGGCCTTTATGCAAGAGGGGGGGATTTATGTTCTATGGCTTTTATGATGTGTTCTACCATTAGTATAATTCAAATGATAACGATTATCAATATCATTTAGATGAAAAAGATATTAAATTTATTACGAATAAGTAACTAAATTTTCGAGGGGGAATTTGAATCAATATAAAAGCAATAAATTTGGACGAATTCATAATCCGAAATCATTAACTGCTGAACCCAGCAAACCAATGATTAGCTTCTTCCATGTTTACTTGTTACAAATCATAACCTGCTTACGAATGAGCGTTATGTTTGCTACCCTTTTTGTAACTCACTAGAATAAAGGTCATACAAAGGAGGAATAGTTCATGAATGAAAAATACGCTTCTCTTTTTGAAAGCTTTACACTGCCAAATGGCGTTACGCTGAAAAACCGATTCATACTCGCTCCAATGACACATTACTCTTCTAATCCTGATGGTACGATTTCCGATCAGGAGCTTCCATATATCGCGCAGCGTTCCAAGGATATCGGCTTAGTCATCACTGCTGCAACAAATGTATCCGATAACGGAAAGGCGTTCCCAGGACAGCCATCCATTGTACGCGATACATATATAGCAGGTCTGAAGAAGTTAGCAGATACAATAAAAGGCGAAGGAGCTAAAGCAATCATCCAACTTCACCACGGTGGACGGGAATCAGGAGCAGATCTTGTACCCAATGGGGATGTAGTTGCTCCAAGCGCTGTAGAAAAAGAAGGTGCAGCTACACCACGTGCACTGGAAACTGCAGAAGTACAGCAAATCGTTGCTGATTTCGGCGAAGCAACTCGACGTGCTATCGAAGCTGGTTTTGATGGCGTCGAAATTCATGGTGCAAATGGGTATATTATCCAACAATTCTACTCTCCATTTTCCAATCGCCGTGAAGATGAATGGGGCGAGCGCTTGCGTTTCCCCTTGGCTGTCATCGACTCAGTCAGAAGTGCTGTTGATAAACACGGCTCCAAAGACTTTATAGTTGGTTATCGTTTCTCTCCTGAGGAACCGGAAACTCCTGGATTAACGATGAAAGAAACACTTGAGCTGATTGATGCTCTAGTGGAAAAGCCATTAGATTACCTGCATGTTTCTTTAATGGACTTCCATTCCACAGCTCGCCGCGGTGCGGATGCGAGCGCCAAACGCATTGATTTGATCCAGGAACGCATCAATAATAGAATGCCTCTTATCGGCGTTGGATCCTTGTACTCTGCCGAAGACGTGGCTGCAGCCAAAGATACGGGAGTACCATTGATTGCCATGGGACGTGAATTGTTAATCGACCCGGAATTCGTTACAAAGCTCAAAGAAGGACGCGAAGACGAAATCATCCGCCTAATTGATCCTGCCCGTGAAGATCATCACGGCCTTCCGGATCCGCTTTGGAACATCATCCTGCAGACAAAAGGCTGGGTTCCGACAAAAGAATAGCAGGAGATAGCCAATAAAGGGAAAATTCAGCATTGGTACTTATGCCATAAAGAGATTTTGAGTATAAACAGATAGAAGGATTGCTTTTAAAAACCTCTCATATGAGAGGTTTTTTGTAGGCTTTTTTTCTGCTAATTCATGATTTATTTTATTGATTGAGTGAGCTGCAACTAACCTGTCACTTCTCAAATTCAAAGTAAGTCTATCCTCATCAATGTGGTCCGTCTTGAGAATGTTCAGGTCACTTTTACTGCGTCCCATTCACTCATAAAACTGAGAAAAGGCCGATTGTGCTATGGTATATTGTAGTTAAATGAAGAAAAGGATGTTCGGTATATATGCATATAACAATAATTGGATCAGGTATAGCAGGTTCGGTTACCGCATATAAGCTTGCCAAGGCGGGCTTACAGGTAACTGTGATCGATCGTTTTGATAAAGGACAAGCGACAGATGCTGCAGCGGGGATCGTTTGTCCATGGCTGTCCCAGCGTCGAAATAAAGATTGGTACCAGCTGGCCAAAGGTGGTGCTCGCTATTATCCGGAAATAATTGAAGAACTTCGTCAAGATGGAGAAACTGAAACAGGTTATGCCCGTGTAGGTGCATTGAGTCTGCATGAGGATCCGAAAAAACTGGATGCGATGCTTCAACGTGCTGAAATGCGAAAAACGGATGCACCGGAGATGGGCAAGATAAGCTTTCTTAACGAAAACGAAGCAAAACGGTTATTTCCTATGCTTACTGAAGGATATGGAGCGGTACATATCAGCGGTGCTGCGCGCGTTGATGGCCGGGCTTTACGAAATGCCTTGCAAAGGGCAGCTAGGAAATACAATGCACGATTCGTATCAGCCGAAGCACAGCTTTCTATGAAAGCAGAACGAATCGTTGTGACAGCTGGCAATGAAGAATGGATGCCTGACCAGGTCGTAGTTACTGCTGGGGCTTGGGCAGGTCAATTATTAGAACCCTTAGGATATCAGATGCAAGTCAGCTTTCAGAAAGCGCAGATTTGTCATTTACAGCTGCACAATATTGACACACATGATTGGCCGGTAATTATTCCGCCTAACGATCAATACCTGCTTGCTTTTCCAGATGGAAGGATAATAGCTGGTGCTACGCACGAAAACGATGAAGAGATGAATACCGGGGTAACGGCAGGCGGTGTACTGGAAGTACTAACTAAAGCAACTAAGCTTGCTCCCGGTCTTGCGAATGCAGCTTTGACCGAAACAAGGGTCGGCTTCAGGCCTTTTACTCCTGGATTCCTTCCCGTATTCGGCCGCATGCCGCATCACTCTAATCTTTATGTCATAAATGGCCTAGGGGCATCAGGTCTGACGATGGGTCCATTTATCGCGTCACAGCTCTCAAAGTTAATAGTCGGGCAAGAAACGGATATCGATATATCCGCCTATAATCCAGATGGTGCTCTTGCTTAACAAAGGGTCCATGTTTATCATGGACCCTTTGTCATACTCAAAATAGAAAATTATTCGACTCCCAGGTGAACCATCACTTTCTGAAGCTGGCATTTTTATATAGACGAATTGTACGTTCATTAAAAGGATGCTATACTCCCTGGCTTTTACGTGCAAATGTATTTATCATTCCAAATGACTGCTAATAGTAATGTAGTCTAATATGCTCGATTGTTATAAAATGGTAATATGTGATTGGTTGATAAATTTAGAGAGGCAGGAAAAAGTAGTGGAAACTATTTATAGCCATGAAGATTTGCTGAAGATGATGGACCAATTATTAAAAGAAAAAACCAGATTTGACTGGGATCAATTTTATTTGAATCGTGATCAGAATGTACCTTTTTTTTCTAATCAGCCTGATGAAAACTTGGTAGAGTATTTCGATAAGGGCTTGTTTGTTCCAGGGAGTAAAGTATTAGAGTTGGGATGTGGTCCCGGGAGAAATGCAGTCTTTTTTGCTGAACAAGGTTGTCATGTTGATGCCGTAGATTCATCTGAAGAAAGTTTGAAATGGGGAAGAGAGCGGGCCAAAGAGAGTGGATTAACAATTAACTTTATACATAAAAATATATTTGATTTAGCTATTGATGAAGGAA
>NZ_JBZAJD010000006.1:0-197525 GCF_058216035.1 Pradoshia sp. Z4_20 | reverse complement strand
TTAGGCACGCCGCCAGCGTTCGTCCTGAGCCAGGATCAAACTCTCCGAAAGATGTTTGATCTAGCTAAATTTTAAAGCAAATTGACGAGATTTTAAAAATCTCTTGTTTTTAGACTTGCTTGGCGTTTCGTTTTGTTTAGTTTTCAAAGAACAATCTGTTTTGTTGTCGTTTTGGCGACTTAACTATCATATCAAGTTAGCAACCTTTTGTCAACAACTTTTTTTATTTAATGTTTGTGCATCCCGGTGTTTCCCGGTCAGCTAAATCAGTATATCAATTCCCAGGCAGGAATGCAACACTTTTTTATAAAAAACTATAAAACAAATATAATCAACTAATCGTATTAGCTTAAAGGTTTTAACTCTGCCTCTCTTATCATCTCCAATCTACAGATGAATGCTGTTATTAGCATGTATCAACTCCATATAAACAGCATAATATGATACGACCTCAAACCAATTTCTTTAAACAATCATTTATAAAAACAACACCTCTTTTAAAAAGAGGTGTTGTTAGTAAAAGCTATTTTGTATATACCAAATGTATTATCTCCTATTATTCTTCTTCAGGTGAATCCAGTGGTTCAACATCCGTGCCTTGTTCTGTTTGTTCTTCTGATTGTATTTCTGTTTGTTCTACTGTTTCTTCCTGCTCGTCATCCTCAGGAGAGTCTTCTTCTTTTTGTACCTTAGCTACTGTAGACACATATTGATCATCACCTGATTCAAGTCTGATCAATTTAACACCCATTGTATTTCTTCCTAAACGGGAGATCTGTCCAACATCCATACGAATAATAACACCCGCAGCAGTAATAACCATTAAATCTTCTTCACCTGTAACAGTTTTTACAGATACTAATGAACCAGTTTTATCGGTTATATTGCAGGTTTTAATTCCTTTACCGCCACGACTTTGAATTCTATATTCTTCTTCTCCGGTACGTTTTCCATACCCATTGCGAGTAACGATTAATATATCATCATTTTCTTCGAGTATATCCATACCTACTACTTCATCATTCTCGCTTAAAGTGATTCCTTTCACACCCGTTGCTGTACGTCCCATTGAACGCACATCAGTTTCTGGGAATCGGATCAATTGACCATCTTTTGTTCCAATGATGATGTTCCGGGTGCCATCTGTTAGTTTAACGGAAATCAATTCATCGTTATCACGCAAACCAACTGCAATCAATCCGTTATTTCTAATATTGGCAAAAGAAGATAATGGGGAACGTTTAGAAATCCCTTGTTTAGTAGTAAAGAATAAGAACCAATCGTCCACAAATTCTTCAACTGGGATAATTGCATTAATCCACTCATCTTTTTCAATTTCAAGTAAGTTTATAATTGGCAGACCTTTAGCTGTCCGTCCATATTCAGGTATTTCATACCCCTTCGAACGATATACTTTCCCTTTATTAGTAAAGAAGAGAATTGTATCATGCGTTGAAGTTGTTAGCAGATGCTCAACAAAGTCATCTTCATTGGTACCCATTCCCTGAATACCTCGTCCTCCACGACGCTGACTTCTGTATGTGGATGCTGGCAGTCGCTTGATATACCCTTTATTCGTTAAAGAGATAACGATATTCTCTTGAGGGATTAAGTCTTCATCCTCAATATGTTCCAGACCGGCCAAGACAATTTCTGTTCTTCTTTCGTCATTAAACCGTTCTTTAATTTCAGTTAACTCTTCACGAATTAAGTCAAGCAACTTTTCTTCATCAGCAAGAATGGCTCTTAACTCGCCAATCAATGTCATAAGCTCTTTATATTCGTTTTCGATTTTATCTCGTTCTAAGCCTGTTAACCTTTGCAGACGCATATCCAAGATCGCCTGAGCTTGCTTTTCAGTCAATTCGAATTTAGTCATTAATCCTTCTCTGGCAATATCAGTAGTTTGAGAGCCACGGATTAAGGCTATAATTTCATCAATATGATCAAGTGCAATTCGTAGTCCTTCTAAAATATGCGCTCTTGCTTCTGCTTTACGAAGTTCAAATTGCGTTCTTCTGCGAATAATTACCTTCTGATGTTCCAAATAGTAATAAAGCATTTGTTTCAGATTCAGAACCTTCGGCTGGTCATCAACAAGAGAGAGCATGTTGATGCCAAAGGTTGTTTGCATTGCTGTATGCTTATATAAATTATTTAAAAGTACGTTTGCATTCGTGTCTCTTCTTAATTCAATTACGATACGCATACCATTACGGTCTGACTCATCCCGTAAATCTGTAATACCTTCAATTTTCTTGTCACGTACCAAGTCTGCAATACGTTCAACCAGTTTGGCTTTGTTCACTTGGTATGGAAGTTCCGTTACAATAATGACCTGTTTACCGTTTTGTTTCTCTTCAATAAACGATCTTGCCCTTAACGTGATGGAACCACGGCCAGTTTCATAAGCTTTACGAATACCGCTTCTTCCTAAAATTTGACCTGCAGTTGGAAAGTCCGGACCCGGAATAATTTCCATCAATTCCTGTATGGAGATCTCAGGGTCTTTACTTAAAGCAAGCACACCATCAATGACCTCTCCTAACTGATGTGGAGGAATATTCGTAGCCATACCAACCGCAATTCCAGAAGAGCCATTTACAAGCAGGTTAGGAAAACGTGATGGAAGTACCACTGGTTCCTTTTCTGAACCATCGTAGTTGTCTCGGTAATCGATTGTATCCTTGTTTAAGTCTCTAACTAACTCCATTGATATTTTTGACATACGGGCTTCTGTATAACGCATTGCCGCAGCTGAATCACCATCAACAGATCCAAAGTTACCATGCCCCTCAACCAGCATATATCTAAGGTTGAAATCCTGAGCCATACGGACCATCGTGTCGTAGACTGCCGTATCACCATGAGGATGGTATTTACCGATAACTTCACCAACGATACGTGCCGATTTCTTAAATGCTTTATCCGACGTCATACCTAAATCATTCATAGCGTACAATACACGCCTATGCACAGGCTTCAACCCATCACGAACATCCGGAAGTGCTCTGGCTACGATAACACTCATAGCATAATCCAAGAATGATGTTCGCATTTCCTGACTTATATTTATTTCTTTAACCCTCGAGTTTTCCATTTCCGCCATGGAATTACCTCCTCTTATCCGCAAAATCCAGTTATACATGTAAAAAGACAGGATAGATGTTGTCTATCCTGCAGAAAAGATGTATGGATCGCTATTCCCCAATTCAATAACAATCCCATTGAAGTCATACTTAAAAATCAATCGAATTTATATATCTAGATTCTTAACTTGTAACGCATTTTCTTCAATGAAATTCCGACGCGGTTCGACTTTGTCGCCCATAAGCATTTCAAAGGTTTCATCTGCATCGATTGCATCTTCTAGACTAACCTGCAACAATGTTCTGTGCTCCGGATCCATCGTTGTATCCCATAACTGTGTTGCATTCATTTCACCCAAACCTTTATAACGCTGTAGACCAGGTTTTGGCTGGCTAGGGAGCTCACTCATAATACTTTCCAGCTCTCGATCATTATAAGCATACATTATACGCTTGCCTTGCTGTATTTTGTATAACGGTGGCTGAGCAATATAGATATAACCATTTTCAATAATCGGTCGCATATAACGATAGAAGAACGTCAACAATAAGGTTCTGATATGGGCACCGTCGACATCGGCATCAGTCATGATGACAACTTTATGATATCGTGCCTTCGTAATATCAAAATCCTCACCAATACCAGTTCCCAGAGCTGTTACAATCATTCTGATCTCTTGATTGCCAAGAATTCTATCCAGACGCGCTTTTTCCACGTTTAGTATTTTACCGCGTAAAGGCAAAATGGCCTGGAAGTGTCGATCACGGCCAGATTTTGCCGATCCGCCAGCAGAATCACCCTCAACGATGTAAATTTCGCTAATGGATGGATCTTTTGAAGAACAGTCAGCCAATTTCCCTGGTAAGTTGGAAATCTCCAATGCACTCTTTCTTCTTGTTAGCTCTCTAGCCTTTTTGGCTGCTGCTCTCGCTCTGGCAGCCATTAATCCTTTATCGATAATTTTTCTTGCGACACTAGGATTTTCAAGCATGAATTTCTCCATTTTTTCAGAGAAAATGGAGTCAGTAATCGTTCTTGCCTCAGAGTTACCAAGTTTAGTTTTCGTTTGTCCTTCGAACTGCGGATCAGGGTGTTTGATCGATACAATCGCAGTTAGGCCTTCGCGAACATCTTCACCGGTT
Source organism: Pradoshia sp. Z4_20 (assembly GCF_058216035.1). Lineage (NCBI taxonomy): Bacteria > Bacillati > Bacillota > Bacilli > Caryophanales > Bacillaceae > Pradoshia > Pradoshia sp. Z4_20. The sequence goes on along the minus strand of NZ_JBZAJD010000006.1, from coordinate 193,293 downwards.
AAATTTTGGTCATTTTCCTTGAAAATGCCGTATTTCCTTGCATAATCATTTATTACACGAGTTAAGGCTGTTTTAAATCCAGATTCGTGTGCTCCACCTTCATAGGTGTGGATATTATTGGCAAATGAATAAATATTACTTGTAAAACTATCATTGTATTGCAAAGCAACCTCAACAGAAATCCCATCTTTAGCACCCTCGACATAGATTGGTTCTTCGTGAAGTACCTCTCTCGTACGATTTAGATGTTCTACATAGGATTTAATGCCGCCTTCATAGTAATATTCATTTTCTTTACCATCTTCACGTTCATCCTTAATCGTGATTTTAATACCACGGTTTAAGAAGGCTAATTCCCTTAACCTTACCGCCAAAATCTCATATTCATATATAAGAGTTTCCGTAAAAATTTCACCATCAGGTTTAAATGTAATAGTTGTACCAGTACGATCGGATTCGCCTAAAATCTCAAGCTCGCCTTTTGGTGTACCTCTTTCAAAACGTTGAAGATGAATTTTCCCTTCACGTTCTACTTGGACAGACAATTCAGTAGACAGGGCATTAACAACTGAAGCACCCACACCATGAAGACCGCCGGAGACTTTGTAGCCTCCACCGCCAAATTTACCACCGGCATGTAAAGTTGTCATAATGACTTCTACTGCAGGACGGCCTACTTTTTCGTGTATACCAACAGGAATACCACGACCATTATCCTTAACCGTAATACTATTGTCTTTATTGATGAATACATTGATTTCATCACAATATCCTGCCAGTGCTTCATCAATACTGTTATCAACAATTTCCCAGACTAAATGGTGAAGCCCTCTGGAACTTGTGGAACCAATATACATACCAGGCCTTTTACGTACTGCCTCTAGCCCTTCAAGTATTTGTATCTGGTTTTCATCATAGGATTCTTTTTGTATTTCTTTTTGCTCCATTGTCAAACCATTTCACCTACACTTTTCATGCATTTATTTCGTATCTTATCGATTGTGTTACAACGTAGACATCTTTGCTGATTTTCTTTTCAAAGCAGTTAGTCCAATTGGTGAGAGATAGATGTGATGAACTGTAACCACAATTGATTTTGTATTACCTTCAGCCAGATCAATAACTTTATTTTCATCTAAAAATCTCTGTAATACAGGTGAATCTGTTAGCATTTTGGCATCAAGTGCCGTAACTAGTTCACTAGTCTTAATTACAGTATCATTTCCGACATGAAGATACATCTTAACCACCTCATTTCAATCTGGACATTGTTCCGCTTTTCACTTGAAAGGTTGCAGCTTCTCTCAATGTTTGATGATCGATTCCGTCTACACTTGTAGTCGTTACAAAGGTTTGTACCTTACCTTGAATGGTATTCAACAAATGCGATTGTCTGTAATCATCCAATTCAGATAGAACGTCATCAAGCAAAAGAATTGGATATTCATTGATTTCTGAATGAATCAGCTCAATTTCAGCTAATTTTAAAGATAAGGCTGTTGTTCTTTGCTGGCCTTGCGACCCAAACGTTTGCACATCATGACCATTGACGAAGAATTGCAGGTCATCTCTATGTGGACCAATTAATGTTGTGCCTCGTTCTTTTTCTCTAGTACTTATTTTATCAAATTTTTCCTGAAATCTTTCTACTATTTTCGACAAGTCCATAGATTCTGATACCTCTATGGATGGTTTATATTGAATATCCAGCGTTTCTAGACTTCTAGAAATGCCTTTATGGATAGGTTTTGCCCAATTCTTAAGCAATTCAAGGAACTCAAACCTCTTTAAAAGAATTCTTGCAGCATAATGAATGAATTGGTCATTTAGAACCGCAAGCATAGCATCGTCAGCTCTTTTGCTCAGCTGTGCTTGCCTCAAAAACGCATTACGTTGATTGAGAATCTTTTGGTATTGGTTTATATCATGTAAATAAACAGGCGATACTTGTCCTATTTCCATATCTATAAAGCGTCTTCTGATTAAAGGGCTGCCCTTCACCAGGTTTAAGTCCTCCGGAGCAAACATAATCACATTCATATTGCCGATATACTGGCTCAAACGCTTTTGCTCCAAATGATTACTTTTAGCTTTTTTGCCTTTTTTGGAAATAATCAATTCCATAGGAAGAGGTCCTCTGTTTTTCAGTACTCTTCCCTCTATTTTAGCATATTCCTGGTCCCATCGAATAAGATCTTTATCATTGGAGGTGCGGTGAGATTTAGCCATGGCCAGTACATACATAGCTTCCATCACATTTGTTTTTCCTTGAGCATTTTCGCCCAGTATAACATTCACCTTATTTTCAAATTCGGCGGTCAGACTTTCATAGTTTCTATAATGTTGAAGACTAATCTTTTCAAGATACATATCTTTAGATCCTTTACTTTAATCCGTAATAATATAGGAACCGACATCCGGGATTTCAATACGGTCTCCAACCCGGAGCTTTCTGCCTCTGCGAACATCCAGTTCACCATTCACGTATACCTCATATTCTGAAAGAAACCATTTTGCGTTCCCGCCAGAGTCGATAATACTCGCTAATTTTAAAAATTGCCCGAGGGTAATATACTCGGTTTGAATACGTATTGATTCCATCATAATAATCCCACCTGTAAAAGTCTCTAAAAGTTTATTTTACTAAAAAATTTGGTTTTGCACAAAAAGAACCTGTTTCGATGCATATCCAAAAACAGGTTCTCAAAAATTTTTAAATCAATATGTTCTAACAGGCAGTATTAACTGCAGCATACTATCGTCATCTACACCTTTAAGAACAAATGGTCTCATCGCTCCAGTAAAATTAATAGTCACTTCTGTTACATTCAAGGCTTTTAGGGCATCCATCATATATTTCGCACTAAAGGATATTTTTAATTCCTCTCCCTCAATCGTTTGAGTAACAATTTCCTCAGTTACTGTACCAACCTCTGGTGTATGAGAGGAAATTTCAATATAGGAATTTCCCATTGTAGAAAGCTTAACAACATTATTTCTGCTTTCTCTCGCTAATAAAGAAGCACGATCAATGGCATGAAGAAGTTCCTTTGTATTTATTCTAACATCTGTTTTGCTTTCATTCGGTATTAATCGAGAAGTGTCTGGATAATTACCCTCTAATAATCTGGAGAAGAATAATAAATTTTTTGATTTAAACAGTACCTGATTTTCTGTAAATATAATTTTTATTTCTTCATCCGTGTCATCGAGGATTTTACTTAATTCACTTAAGCTCTTTCCAGGGACGACTACACTGTAGCTATCACCATTCCCATTAATCACCGTTTTTCTCATAGCCAAACGATGGCTATCTGTTGCAATACAGATTAATTGCCCATCTTCTATGCGCCAGTTTACACCTGTCAACACAGGGCGTGTTTCTGAGGTGGACACTGCGAAAATAGTTTGACGGATAATATTTTTTAATAAATCGATTGGCATAGAATACATATGCTGTTCTTCCATTTGAGGAAGCTGTGGATAATCTTCAGCATTTAGTCCGTTTAGTTTATATTCAGCTTTTCCTGAACGAATAATTGTTTGCAGGTGTGCATATACTTCCAAATCAACTGTGCTCTCTGGAAGTTTTTTTACGATTTCAGCAAAGAAACGAGCCGGTAAAACGATTGATCCAGACTCTTTAATTTCAACTAGTTCATTGCCTTCTTCTTCTGCTGGAATGAATGATTCAATAGAGATATCAGAATCACTTCCTGTTAAAGTGACCCCTTCTTCATTTGCTTTAATTTTTATTCCAGTAAGAATTGGTATCGTTGTACGGGTTGATACCGCTTTAAGAACATCAGTAACACTTTGGACCAGACGGTCGCGCTGAATCGTAATTTTCATAAGTAATCCTCCCAGTATGATGATTGATTTTAGATACATATTTATTAATTTATTTATAAAAATAAAAGAAGAAGTAATAGTAGGGCCTGTGGAAATGTGGATAACTCAACTATTTGACCGAAAAACAGTCTATCCACATGTGGACAGACTGTGAGTAATCTTGATAGCAACTTAATTGATTATCAACAGTTAGTAACTGCTTCGTTGATCAGTGATTGTTAAGTTTTAAAGTAATTTCCTTAATATGATCCTGTAGCTGAGAATCGATTTGTAAAAGCTTAGATATTTTTTCATGTGCATGTATAACAGTTGTATGGTCACGTCCTCCAAATTCTTCACCTATTTTGGGCAATGAAGAGTCCGTAAGCTCTCTGGACAAATACATAGCAATCTGCCTAGGGAAGGCAACTGATTTTGTCCGTTTTTTAGCTTTAAAATCATCTAATTTTACATTAAAGTATTCTCCAACTGTCCTCTGAATATCCGATATAGCGATAATTTTTGGTTTCGAATTCGGAATGATATCCTTTAGAGCTTCGGCAGCTAAGTCTGCGTTAATATCCTTATTTATTAAGGAAGAATAGGCTACCACTCTTATTAGGGCTCCTTCGAGCTCACGAATGTTGGAATCGATTTGGTTGGCTATATAAATCATAACTTCATTCGAAATATCCAGTCGTTCAGCTTTTGCTTTCTTCCGCAGGATCGCAATCCTTGTTTCGAGATCTGGTGGTGTAATATCAGTAATCAGACCCCATTCAAAACGAGACCGCAACCGATCTTCAAGAGTCGGAATCTCTTTCGGAGGACGATCACTTGAGATAACGATTTGCTTACTTTCCTCGTGGAGTGCATTAAACGTATGGAAAAATTCCTCCTGAGTCGATTCTTTTCCAGCTAAAAATTGAATATCATCAATTAGCAGTACATCGACATTCCGGTATTTATTACGGAAATCTTCAGCACGGTTATCTCGGATTGAATTAATAAATTCATTTGTAAATTTCTCGGATGACAAATAAACCACTTTAGCTGATGGGTTGTGCTCCAATACATAATGGCCGATAGCATGCATTAAATGTGTTTTACCAAGTCCAACTCCCCCATAAATAAATAGAGGATTATAGGCTTTAGCCGGAGCTTCCGCTACAGCCAAGGATGCTGCATGGGCAAAACGGTTGCCGGAACCAATAACGAAAGTATCAAAAGTATACTTTGGTATTAATAAGGTTTGAGGTATCTCATGCTGATCGTCATCTGATTTTCTAACCCTTTTGGCCGGTGCTGGTAAATCATATTCTTCTTCCCTTTGGTTGTGAGGAATAATGAATTTAACTTCCAATTGTTCGCCTGTAGTTTCGTATAAAACCTCACCTATTACATCTGAGTAACGTTCCTCTAGCCAATCTCGGGCAAACTCGTTTGGCGCAATTACTGTGAGTGTATCCTTTTTTAAAGAATAAGCTTTTGTAGACTTCAGCCAGGTTTCAAAGCTTGGCTTGCTTATTTTCTTTTCTAATATTGATAATGAGTGCTTCCATAGCTCATCTATATTTTTCACTCGTCAATCCTCCTTCAAAGACAGCCAAACCACAATAAACTTGAATTAAAACAATATAAATAGGAAATGTATAAATATAAAAAACAATGTATAAGGAACATTATGGGGAATATAGGTTTTCGACAATATCCACTTCCTGTGGACAAAGTTATACGCTCCTGTGTAAAATCCTATCCACAGCTTATTAACAATCTGTGGATAATTATTTATGTGGATAAGTTATTAAGAATGAAAACAAAAAATATGATATCAAAAATTTGCTTGAGTTGCAACGTTTTTTGTTATTTATCCACAAGACTCAGTGAATGGGGATGAAAGTTTTCCACAAGAAGTGGGTTTGTGCAAAACCTGTCGAAAAGGGGTGTGGATTGTTAAATAGTGATAATTTAATTATCCACAACCTATCCATAGAGAACAAGGTAAATTTTAAAAATGAAATTTAAGCGATCCATATAAATTTATTTATTTGTAAATCAGAAGGTAGTTTTTAATGTTTGAAAGTATAAGTTGACAATTACGTATCACCATCTATATAATTGTAAAGACTGTCTTTAACTGTAATCCTCAGGGAGGTGTACTAATATGAAAAGAACGTACCAACCAAATAAACGTAAACACAGCAAAGTTCATGGGTTCCGTGCCCGCATGAGCACAAAAAACGGACGTCGTGTTCTTGCAGCTCGTCGTCGTAAAGGAAGAAAAGTATTATCTGCCTAGACCACTGACCATTTCAGTGGTCTTTTTTTAAGCTTATAGCGTTTTTTAATGATTAAGATGAGAAATAGATCAAAGTTATATACAGATTGGCGTTTTAATAATGCGTAAATTTGTTAATGATGTACAATGGAAATATAATGGGATTAGAAATAAATCGAAACCCATTTAAAAGTTGAACGTATGTGTTAGGTGCAGGTGGATATATGAACAAAGAGCGCAGGATTAAAAAGAATCAGGATTTCCAGGAAGTATTTAAAAAAGGTAAATCTTTTGCGAACAGGCAATTTGTTATTTACGTATTAAAGAAGGAACAGACAAACTTTCGTCTGGGTCTTTCAGTGAGTAAGAAAATTGGCAATGCAGTGACACGGAACCGTGTTAAACGTTATGTAAGGCAATCCTTTTTAGAGCTTGATGATCGAATCATGAAGGGGAATGATTACATCATTGTTGCAAGAAAACCGACCTCAGAAATGGACTTCCATGAATCGAAAGCGAGTCTAATCCATGTATTAAAGCGTGCTGGCGTCTTGAGAAAAATGTAGTGTAGGTTTTCTGTTATAAAAAAGCCTAAAACATTTAGGCGTAGACATCTAAAAGATGTTAAAATACATTCATTGGCATATAAGAGGTATTAATGCCTCTTAAGTAGTTAGGAGGAAATAAGGCTTGAAGAAGAAACATATGCTTCTCTTTGGTTCGGTTGTTTTTCTCATTGCTGTTCTATCAGGATGTAGTGAAGTCAATCAACCAATAGATTCAGAAAGTACTGGTATCTGGAATCAATACTTTGTTTATCCGCTTTCCTGGCTGATAATCAAAATGGCTGAGTTATTAGGTAATAAATATGGAATATCGATTATTCTGGTCACAATTTTGGTTAGATTATTGATTTTACCATTGATGATTAAACAAATTAAAAGTACAAAAGCGATGCAGGCTATTCAACCGGAAATGAATAGATTGAAAGAGAAATACAGCTCTAAGGATGCTGAAACTCAACAAAAACTGCAGCAGGAAACAATGGCTTTGTTCCAAAAACATGGGGTAAACCCATTGGCAGGATGTTTGCCGATTTTTGTTCAAATGCCGATTTTGATTGCGTTCTATCACGCAATTATGAGAACAACTGAAATTGCTAATCATAGTTTCCTATGGTTTGATTTAGGCGACAAGGATCCATACTTTATCCTTCCGCTAATTGCAGGTGCAACAACCTTTATTCAACAAAAAATATCCATGGTTGGACAGGATGATAATCCAACTATGCAAATGATGCTATATATTATGCCGATTATGATTATTGTGTTCGCAATTAACTTCCCGGCAGCACTATCTTTATACTGGGTTGTTGGTAATATTTTCTCGATTGCCCAAACTTACTTCATTAAAGGGCCTGATTTAAAGCAAGCAAAAGCCGATAAATCAAATGTAAAAGCCGGAGGTAAGAAAAAGTGAAACAAGTAACCGCTACAGCCCAAACAGTTAATGAAGCTGTTGAATCTGCTCTTAAGGAATTAAATACAACGAAGGAAAAGACTGAAATCCAAGTTGTAGATGAAGGGAAAAAAGGTTTTTTAGGCCTGTTTGGCTCAAGACCGGCTATCGTGAAGGTGACTGTAAAGCATGATCCGTTAGCAGAAGCAAAACAATTCATCGAGAATGTAGCAGAAAAAATGGGTGCAGAGGTACATGTTCATCATAAGCAAGAAGGCAAAGTTGTTACATTTGAGTTATCTGGTGAGAAAATAGCCATGCTGATTGGAAAAAGGGGACAAACATTAAATTCCCTTCAATACCTGACTCAGCTTGTGGTAAATAAGAACTCTACCCAATATCTAACGATCATGCTCGATGCAGAGGATTACCGGAGCCGAAGAAATGAAGCTTTAGTTAATCTTTCGGAAAAAATGGCTAATAAAGCTATCTATACAAAAAAAGAAGTTTCATTGGAGCCCATGCCATCATTTGAAAGAAAAGTGATTCATACGGCGCTGATGAATAATAAAAAAGTCAAAACGTACTCTGCTGGTACTGAACCACATCGTCATATCGTGATTTCGCCAAATAAATAGCGTGAACAAAATCTCCGAATGATTTCGGAGATTTTTTTTTGAATGCTTCCAGTTATAATTGATTGAATTTATCGGCTTTTAATAATTAAAAGAAATGGACTTTCTGATATCTAAACGAGTGTATTAGGGCAAAGTAGATATAAGGTGAAAAAAATATAAGAACAGAGTTCACAATTTAGCTGAATAATTTATATCTAAAAGGAAGATTGTGCTTAGATTCTTGTTATTCACATGTGGATAAGTTAAAATTATACGTACTGCATTTTAGTGGTTGTGGATAAGAGCGGCGGGTACAAATGGTATGTGTCGATTATTATAGATTTTTAATTTTGTTATGAAAGGAGTATAGGTCATGGATTTTGATACAATTGCTGCGATATCAACTCCGATGGGAGAGGGAGCAATCGGAATTGTTCGTATAAGCGGAGATGAGGCAATAAATATCGCAGACTCTGTTTATCGGAGCCCTAAAGGGAAGAGATTGACTGATGTGCCAAGTCATACGATACACTATGGAAATATCATAGATCCTAAAACGAATACCATTATAGAAGAAGTAATGGTGACCGTTTTAAAAGCTCCAAATACATTTACTCGTGAAGATATCGTCGAAATTAATTGCCATGGCGGTTTAGTTTCCGTGAATAGAGTACTTCAGCTTATCTTAAGACAGGGAGCTACTTTAGCCGAGCCTGGAGAGTTTACAAAACGGGCGTTTTTAAATGGAAGAATTGATTTGTCTCAAGCGGAAGCTGTAATGGATTTAATCAGAGCGAAGACAGATAAAGCGATGAATGTAGCTTTAGGGCAAGTTGAAGGTAAACTGTCAAGATTGATAAAGAAATTGCGCCAGGATATCCTTGAAACACTAGCTCAGGTAGAGGTTAATATAGATTACCCTGAATATGATGATGTGGAGGAAATGACTCACCACTTATTTAAGGAACGCTGTGAATATGTCAGTGGGGAAATTGAAAAATTACTACAAACCAGTCATCAGGGGAAAATTTTAAGAGAAGGTATTTCAACCGTAATTGTCGGCAGACCTAACGTAGGAAAGTCTTCCTTATTAAATAGTTTGGTACAGGAAAATAAAGCAATTGTTACAGATATTCCAGGAACCACAAGGGATGTCATTGAAGAATATGTTAATGTAAGGGGAGTACCGCTTCGTTTGGTGGATACTGCCGGAATACGTGAAACAGAAGATATAGTAGAGCGTATCGGAGTGGAACGTTCCAGAGAGGTATTAAAGAAAGCAGATTTAATACTTCTTGTGCTAAATCATGCAGAAGAATTTACAGAAGAAGACCAACGTTTGTTTGAAGCTGTCAATGGGATGGATGTCATTGTGCTTATTAACAAAACAGATCTTCCTGGAAAGCTTGAAATTGATAAAGTTAAAGCTGTTGCAAAGAACTATTCGATTATTTTAACATCGCTAAAAGAGGATAAAGGTGTAGATGACTTAGAGGAAGCTATTTCTGGACTTTTCTTTGAGGGAAATTTAAATTCCGGCGATGCGACATATGTATCTAACTCACGTCATATAGCCCTTTTGAATAAAGCAAAACAGGCAATTGATGATGCACTGGATGGCATTAATGCCGGTGTACCAATTGATCTGGTTCAAATCGATTTAACAAAGTCATGGGAACTATTAGGGGAAGTTATTGGAGAAAGTGTCCATGAGAGTTTAATCAATCAGTTGTTTTCGCAGTTTTGTCTTGGGAAATAAGGAGGTAAAACAATGGCATATCATGCTGGTGAATATGATGTAATAGTAATAGGAGCAGGTCATGCGGGGAGTGAAGCAGGTCTTGCTGCTGCCAGACAAGGGGCTAAAACACTTGTATTAACAATTAATTTGGATATGGTTGCATTTATGCCCTGTAATCCATCAGTTGGTGGTCCTGCAAAAGGGATCGTAGTCAGAGAGATTGATGCTCTTGGTGGAGAGATGGGTAAAAATATTGATAAGACCCATATTCAAATGAGAATGCTCAATACAGGTAAGGGACCGGCTGTGCGTGCGTTAAGAGCACAGGCAGATAAATTCGCCTATCAGAACGAAATGAAAAAAACGCTCGAAAATGAAAAGAATCTAACCCTCATGCAAGGGATGGTTGATCGCTTACTTATTGAGGATGGGGAATGTAAGGGCGTTATTACACAGACAGGGGCTATCTATCATTCAAAAGCAGTTGTTATTACAACAGGGACTTTTTTACGCGGAGAAATTATTTTAGGAGAATTAAAATACTCCAGCGGTCCAAATAATCAACAACCATCCATCAAGCTATCTGAACACCTTGAAGAGCTTGGATTAGATTTAGTCCGTTTTAAAACAGGTACACCGCCAAGAGTGAACGGTGATACAATTGATTACAATAAAACTGAAATACAACCTGGGGACGATGTACCAAGGGCATTTTCCTATGAGACAACGACCTATATTACGGATCAGTTGCCATGTTGGCTGACATACACAAATGAAGGAACACATACGATTATCGATAATAATTTACATCGCTCTCCTATGTATTCTGGAATGATTAAGGGTACTGGACCGCGTTACTGTCCTTCAATAGAAGATAAAGTAGTTCGTTTTAATGATAAGCCACGCCATCAAATCTTCCTTGAACCGGAAGGCAGAGACACGAATGAAGTATATGTACAAGGGCTTTCAACAAGTTTGCCGGAAGATGTTCAAAAGGAAATCCTGGCAACCATACCGGGGCTCGAAAATGTACAGATGATGCGGGCTGGCTATGCAATTGAGTATGATGCTATCGTACCAACACAGCTCTGGCCGACATTAGAAACAAAAAATATTAAAAATTTATATACTGCTGGCCAAATTAATGGTACATCAGGTTATGAAGAAGCTGCTGGACAGGGGCTAATGGCTGGGATCAATGCAGGCCGCAGAGCTCTGAATGAAGAGGAGATTATTCTGAGCCGTTCGGATGCCTATATTGGGGTTCTGATTGATGACCTGGTTACGAAGGGAACGAATGAGCCTTATAGATTGCTTACATCCCGTGCTGAATATCGTTTATTGCTGAGACATGATAATGCAGACCTGAGATTAACAGAAATAGGCCATCGCATTGGATTGATCAGTGAGGACCGTTATGAACGCTTCTTGACTAAAAAGCAAGCTATTCAGAATGAAATCGAAAGGCTGGCTGCTACCATCATTAAACCAAATGAAACTACCCAATCTTATTTAAGAGAATGGGGAAGCAGTGAACTAAAGGATGGCATTCGCGGCAATGACCTGCTTAGAAGGACAGAATTATCGTACAAACATATCAGTCAATTAATTCCTGCAGAGAGTGAAGTTCCTGAGGATGTAGCAGAGCAGGTGGAAATACAGGTTAAATATGAGGGTTATATTGAAAAGTCGATTCAGCAAGTAGAAAAGCTGAAGAAAATGGAAAACAAAAGAATCCCTGATTTAATTGATTATGACGCTATTACAGGGCTTGCTTCTGAAGCACGTCAGAAATTAAAACAGGTTCGTCCATTATCTATGGCCCAAGCTTCACGTATATCAGGTGTTAACCCAGCTGATATTTCTATCTTGCTCGTTTATATTGAACAAGGGAAAATTGCAAAAATACCCCAAAATTAAGAGGTAAATAAATGAACATATCAGAATTTAAACATGCATTAGAGGAGAAGGGAATTGTTCTTTCTCCATCTCAGCTTGACCAATTCGAAACGTATTTTAAGCTTTTGGTAGAATGGAATGAAAAAGTAAATCTGACAGCTATTACGGATAAAGAAGAGGTTTATTTGAAACATTTCTATGATTCCATCTCACCATCTTTCTTTATTGATTTTAATCAGGATCTTTCTTTATGTGATGTTGGAGCGGGAGCAGGGTTTCCCAGTATACCACTAAAGATTTGCTTTCCATCAATAAAATTGTCTATTGTAGATTCTTTAAATAAGCGGATTACCTTTTTAAAAACCTTAACAGATGAGCTGGGTTTACAGGATGTCAATTTATATCATAATCGTGCAGAAACATTTGGTAAATTAGCAGCACACCGGGAACAATATGATTATGTTACGGCTAGAGCAGTTGCCAGATTATCGGTTTTAAGCGAGTTATGCCTTCCATTAGTAAAAAAAGGAGGCAAATTTATCGCTTTAAAAGGTGCCGGTGCTGATGATGAAGTATTGGCAGGGAAAAAGGCGTTGACAATTTTAGGTGGTAAAATGGATCAGGACTTTTATTTCCAACTGCCAAAGGAAGACAGCAAACGTCATATTATCTTAATTGATAAAGTAAAAGAAACGCCAAAAAAATATCCACGAAAACCGGGAACACCAAATAAGCAGCCATTAGAGTAAACTTTATTGAGACGGATATTCTAAAAAACGGTATAATAAAGATAGCTATTACCAAAAAATGAGACAATCTGAACTTATTTAAATATGATTTTTGCCAATGATTAAGCTAGTTGGAAGTTTTTTAAAGGTGGTGTAGGGATGACAAAACATCCTTTTTCACGTTTTTTTGGACTTGGAGATAAAGAACAAAATGTTGACAGGGAATCGGAAATTGAGACGGAAAAAGAAGAAATAAACCATGATGAAATCCATAAATTACCTATTTCTTCAATTGTACCAAATCGTTTTCAACCAAGAAGTATTTTTGATGATGAGAAAATTGAAGAACTTGCTCTGACTATAGAAACGCATGGAATTATTCAACCCATTGTTGTCAGAGAAATCCATGATGGACAATTTGAAATAATTGCCGGTGAACGTCGATACCGAGCCATAAGTAAATTGGGTTGGGATAAAATTCCTGCCATTATTAATAATCTCTCAGACACTGAAACAGCATCTGTTGCTTTAATAGAGAACCTTCAACGTGAGGAATTATCTCCTATTGAAGAAGCTGTGGCATACAGTAAATTAATTGAACTGCATCAATTGACCCAGGAAGGTCTTGCAAACAGGCTTGGAATAGGACAATCTACGGTTGCCAATAAAATCCGTTTACTTAAATTGCCGCAGGTGGTTCAGAATGCGGTCATGCAAAAGGCAATCACAGAAAGACATGCACGCTCCTTAATCCCATTAAAAGATCCTGAAAAACAGGCGAAGCTTGTCGAAGAAATTATTGATAAAGGACTGAATGTGAAGCAGACAGAGGAACGAGTCAACAAACTGCTTTCAGCTGATGAAGACAAAAAGCCTCGTGCCATCCGAAAAGCATTCAGTAAGGATATGCGCATAGCGGTAAATACTATCCGTCAATCAATGAGCATGGTTAAGGATAATGGAATTAACTTAGACTCAGAGGAAACAGAGTTTGATGATTTTTATCAAATTACAATCCGTATTCCGAAAAAGAGGAAATAATAGTTTGATTAATTGATAACTTGGCAATCCGATAGGTTGCCAGTTTTTTTTATATAATCAAAACTTTTTACAAAAATCGATACTTTCTGTGTGATAATTTTAAATATATGAACTTTGAAAAATAGAAACATGTTAAAATAGAAACGTTATAAGTCTGAATGTAAAGTGAGGCAGGTGACAACATGGGAAAAGTAATATCTATTGCAAACCAAAAAGGAGGAGTTGGTAAAACAACAACCTCAGTTAATTTGGGGGCCTGCTTGGCGTACATAGGAAAGAAAGTTTTGCTAGTCGATGTTGATCCACAAGGAAATGCGACCAGTGGAGTAGGGATAGAGAAGGCTGATGTTGAACAATGCATTTATGATGTACTTATTGATGATGTGGATGTTGCTGATGTTATTAAGGCAACGAAAGTTGAAAACCTAGATGTCATACCGGCTACTATTCAACTTGCAGGTGCTGAAATAGAATTGGTTCCTACCATATCCAGAGAAGTACGCTTGAAAAGAGCGTTAGAAGCAGTCGTTAATGAGTATGATTATATTATTATTGATTGCCCTCCATCTTTAGGTTTATTAACTCTAAATTCCCTTACAGCATCTGATGCTGTGCTTATACCTGTGCAATGTGAATACTACGCCCTTGAAGGCCTCAGTCAATTACTTAATACGGTTAGATTAGTCCAGAAACATTTAAACCATGATTTAAAAATAGAGGGAGTATTATTAACCATGCTTGATGCCCGGACAAACCTGGGTATACAAGTCATAGATGAGGTTAAGAAGTACTTTCAGGATAAAGTATATAAAACGATCATTCCACGTACCGTACGTTTAAGTGAAGCACCAAGCCATGGTGAGCCGATTATTATTTATGATCCAAAGTCACGTGGAGCGGAAGTATATTTAGATTTGGCAAAGGAAGTGGTTGCAAATGGGTAAGGGATTGGGGAAAGGTCTTGATGCCCTTATTGCTAACATGGAAGTCAGCAAAGAAGAAGTGGTACAAGAGATTGCGATTAAAAATTTGCGGCCAAATCCATATCAACCAAGGAAATCTTTTCAGCCTGAAGCTATTGAAGAATTAAAGAACTCAATTCTTCAACATGGAATTTTACAGCCTCTGATTGTACGGAAAAGCAGTATTAAAGGCTATGAAATAGTGGCTGGAGAAAGGCGCTTTCGTGCTGCTAAAGAAGCAAAAATGAAAACTGTGCCTGCTGTAGTTCGTGAATTTGATGATCGACAAATGATGGAACTTGCTTTATTGGAAAATCTTCAAAGAGAAGATTTAAATCCAGTAGAGGAGGGTGCTGCTTATCAGTCATTATTGAGAAACCTTGATATCACTCAAGAAGAATTGGCGAAAAGAATGGGGAAAAGCCGACCTCATATAGCCAATCATATTCGATTGTTATCATTGCCTGCATTGATTCAGGATTATATTTCTCAAGGAAAATTATCAATGGGACATGGAAGAGCATTGTTAAGCCTGAAATCAAAAAAAGATATTAAACCTCTGGCTGATAAAGTAATTAAGGAAAATCTTAATGTTAGGCAATTAGAGGGGATCATTCAAGGTTTGAATGAAAGTGTTCCACGTGAAACAAAAAAAGTCCCTGCTAAGGATATATTTATTCAGGAAAGAGAAAATCAATTAAGAGAACGTTTCGGTACAACAGTTAATATTAAACAGAATAATAAGCGTGGGAAGATAGAAATAGAATTTTTCTCCAATGAGGATTTAGAGAGACTCCTTGAAATTTTAGAAAAATAAAAAACCATTTATATGGTTTTTTATTTTTCTCTATAAATTATTGTCATGTACCTTTTCTTCTTCGAAGTTCCAATTAAATGTTGTAGTTATGGAAGCGGCATGATTATAGGATAAACCGGCTAAATAAATACCTTTTGTAATAGCTTTAGCCATTTTTAAGACTAAATTTAAACGAGTATTTTGAAGCACAAAGTATTCCATAAATCCACTAACATTAACGATTCCTGTAATATGGGCTTCTCCCACATTGGGCAATTCTTTATTTACACCGGCACCAGGCTTTACAGGGCCTTTACCAACCTGGATAATTCCAACACTTTTAACTCTGCCTAGACAAGCATCTATTCCAATAATAAATGGATTTTCATGTATGCTATGAATATAATTAAGTTTTTCTTGTAAATTCACAGCATGGATTGGATCCTCTAATGTACCATATATATAAAAATTGGGCAGTGTTTTCTCACTTAACAATGTTCCAATTAAAGGACCAAGTGAATCACCAGTTGAACGGTCTGTACCGATACAAACAATGACAACAGGACGTACTTTATGAGAAGGGAGGATTGTGAGTAATTCTCTAGAGATAACATGGTGGGCATTCTCTTCCTCATATGATATTCGATTTGTTGTATTGCGTTGTTCAAAAAAAGAAGGCCTCATGTTCATAATTACCACTCCTCTGCAAAAGTACTATCAGTATACGGAAAATATAGGGATTTTATACACTGAACTTTGGAATATTTTGCAGACTTTCGAATCCTATATTCTTCCCATCCGGTTATCAGGATGAAAATACTTGTCTTTTTATATACACTTTTTCCTTCCAAAGCTGAGATGTAGTAAAATGGTTAACGTTTCTTTTAAACAGATTGATTTATCATATGTATACCCAAGCATAAGGAATAAAGAAACATTGTCATTATTCATTTATATAGGTATTTAGATCCTAGTAGATTTGAATAAGTTATATTAAAAAAACATTTAGTTTCAATTCATATACCCAGGTAATAATAGTGAATGGTTCTTTATAGCGAATTTAGTGTGAAACGTTATTCTTATATGATGAAATGAAAGGAAAGAAATTAGAGAAACGGGAGTCTAGGTAGATTTCTGTTTATTCTGGATGTTGGTTTTAATTGGAGGTCTGGCCATATGCTGATATAATTCATGGATATAAAGGGAAAAGTTTAAATAATGGAGGATTAAAAAACTATGGATGATAAGGATTTTGGATTGAATGATGTTGTTGAAATGAAAAAGCCTCATCCATGTGGTATCAACCGCTGGAAGATTATTAGACTTGGTATGGACGTCCGAATTAAATGTGAAGGATGTGACCATAGTGTCATGTTGCCCCGTAAAGATTTTGTTAGGAAGATGAAAAAGATACTTCAGAAACACGAGGCATAATCTCAAAGCTTAATGTACAGCTTGTATGCTATCATAATAAAGTGTAATTCAAATACTAATTGAAAAATAATAGCGGCTTGTCTTTTAGATGACTTGTCACTATAATTGGTAAAGGTTTATCACATATAGATTATATAACATTTAATATGTTTTCACATAAGGAGTGAATGATGTGGCATTAACAGCTGGAATAGTAGGTCTGCCTAACGTAGGGAAGTCTACTCTCTTTAATGCAATAACACAGGCTGGAGCAGAATCTGCTAACTATCCATTTTGTACGATTGATCCTAATGTAGGGATTGTAGAGGTACCAGATCATAGATTGCAAAAGCTGACAGAGCTTGTAGTACCGAAGAAAACAGTACCGACTGCTTTTGAATTTACCGATATCGCAGGAATTGTAAAAGGGGCAAGTAAAGGAGAAGGCTTAGGAAATAAATTCCTTTCCCATATTCGCCAGGTAGATGCAATTTGCCATGTAGTAAGATGCTTTGCTGATGAAAATATTACCCACGTTTCAGGTAAGGTTAATCCAATCGATGATATTGAAACGATTAATCTCGAATTAATTCTCGCTGATATGGAAACGGTAGAGAAAAGAATTGACCGTGTAGGTAAATTAGCTAAACAAAAAGATAAGGAAGCAGTTGTTGAGTATGAAGTTCTTTCCTTATTAAAAGAAGCATTTGAAGCTGAAAAACCAGCCAGAGCAGTTGAATTCACGGAAGAACAGCTCAAAATCGTGAAAGGATTACATCTTCTCACGATTAAACCAGTTTTATATGTTGCTAATGTTGATGAAGATGAAGTAGCAGATGCGTCCGATAATGATTACGTGACTCAGGTTCGTGAATTTGCAGCGAAGGAAAATGCTGAGGTAATCGTGATTTGTGCCAAAATTGAATCGGAAATTGCAGAGCTTGAAGGCGAAGAAAAAGCGATGTTCCTTGAAGAACTAGGCATAGAAGAATCTGGGTTGGATCAATTAATTCGAGCGTCTTATCAATTGTTGGGCTTGGCAACATATTTCACGGCAGGTGTTCAAGAAGTACGTGCCTGGACTTTCCGTAAAGGGATGAAGGCGCCACAGTGTGCTGGAATTATTCACTCTGATTTTGAACGTGGATTTATTCGCGCAGAAATCGTTTCTTATGAAGATCTGATGGCAGCTGGTTCCATGAATGCTGCGAAAGAAGCGGGTAAAGTTAGATTAGAAGGTAAAGAATACGAAGTAAAAGACGGAGACATTATTCACTTCCGTTTCAATGTATAAACAAGAGGACCGGTCAGTATGATCGGTCTTTTTTATCAATTTGCAAACTTCTTATATGTATGCTATACTTTTAACTTGTGAGTAATTGTAATTAATTGCTCCTTGCCCATAAGGGCCGTTTAGACCAAAAGGAGGTGACAGTGATGACAAAATACGAAGTTATGTATATCATCCGTCCAAACATTGAGGAAGATGGAAAAAAAGCTTTAGTTGAGCGTTTTAACACAATTTTAGCTGACAAGGGTGCTGAAGTTCTTGAAACAAAAGAATGGGGCAAACGCCGTCTTGCTTATGAAATCAATGATTTCCGTGATGGATATTACATGATCAACAAAATCCAAGCTGAAACTGCAGAGGCTGTTCAAGAATTTGACCGTCTTGCTAAAATCAGCGAAGATATCATCCGTCATATTGTAGTTAAAGAAGAAGAGTAATTTTGATTGAACATAAATTGTTTCATGTGGAACAATTTTCTAATATTAGGAGTTGATTCTGTTGATAAACCGTGTCATTTTGGTAGGTCGTTTAACGAAGGATCCTGATCTCCGCTATACTCCGAATGGTGTTCCTGTTTCAACCTTCACATTAGCAGTGAATCGCCCATTTTCTAACCAACAAGGTGAACGGGAAACAGATTTTATTAACTGTGTTGTTTGGCGACGCCAGGCAGAAAATGCAGCTAATTATCTGAAAAAGGGTAATCTTGCTGGAGTTGATGGACGTATTCAAACTCGTAATTATGAAGGTCAGGATGGAAAACGTGTCTATGTAACAGAAGTGTTGGCAGAGAGCGTACAATTCCTAGAGCCTAAAGGTTCATCTGCCGGTGAAAAAAGCGGCGGAAGCCAATATGGTGGTCATGATACCAATCCATTTGGCCAGGGAAATAGCAACCAAAACCAGAATCAACGGAAGGACAGTAATTATACGAAGATTGATGATGATCCATTCAGTAGTAATGGACAAACTATCGATATTTCGGATGATGACCTTCCATTCTAACATTGATAATTCGAACGGACGTATATAATTATAATGAAAGGGAGTGAATAATATGGCAGGCGGACGCAGAGGCGGACGTGCAAAACGCCGTAAGGTTTGTTATTTCACAGCAAACGGCATTACGCACATCGACTATAAAGATGTAGATCTTCTTAAAAAGTTTATCTCTGAGCGTGGAAAAATTCTTCCACGTCGTGTAACTGGAACAAGCGCTAAGTACCAACGTAGATTGACTATTGCAATCAAACGTGCTCGTACTATGGCTCTTCTACCATTCGTAGCAGAGGAAAAATAAGATTTTACACATAAAAACGGAAAGGGAATCCTTTCCGTTTTTTAATTGTATTTAAGGAAACAGTATTGACATGAGGAATTATTAATAAAATTACAGACATCGAATTACATTATTTTTAAATATTATTTCAATATAACATTATGGTTCAATGTAATGTCTTGTTTTTTGGATATCATTTTATTTATGCTTTATAATATTCTTTGTATGTATTTATTGTTTTAAATAGGTACTAATGAAGGGTATTAATTATACGCCTCTGAACAGGTAATTAATTGCTCTGTTGGTCATAATGGAGTTTTATCAAGTATAATGATAAGTAATACATAAATTGATCCACATTATTTAGGAGCTGAATCTATGCCATCTTATTTAAACAGGCAAGCGATCCGTTATCCCATCTACGCATTATTGGGTGTATCTTTAGTAATCATCGGAGTTCTTGCTTATTATAATTGGATATTTGCAATAGTAGCTTCTTTGCTTTTTGGCATTCTCTTCTTTCTAATATTAAAAATTGAATATGGAATACAAAAAGAAACGGAAATCTATATTTCCACTCTATCCTATCGATTAAAAAAAGTGGGGGAAGAAGCTCTATTAGAAATGCCAATAGGTATACTGCTTTTCAACGAGGATTATGTAATTGAATGGACCAACCCATATATGGCTAAGTGTCTCCAGGAAGATACTTTGGTTGGAAAATACATTTCTGAGGTTGCAGAACCCTTAATACCTTTGGTGAAAAGAGAGGAAAGCGAAGATATTGTAGCAATTTATAATCGTAAGTTTCGAGTAGTCCATAAACCGGAGGAAAGATTGCTTTATTTCTTCGATGTTACAGAGCAAACAGAAATTGAAAAAATGTACGAAGAAGAGCGAACTGTCATTGGAATTATCTATCTAGATAACTATGACGATGTGACACAAGGAATGGACGACCAGCGAAAAAGCAGCTTAAATAGCTTTGTAACCGCCCTATTAAATAATTGGGCTAAAGAATATGGAGTCTTTTTAAAGAGAATTTCCTCGGATCGGTTTATCGCTATTTTTAGCGAAAGTATTCTTAACCAACTAGAAAAAACGAAATTTTCCATACTGGATGATGTACGGGAAACAACGGCCAAGCAAAATGTTCCGTTAACACTGAGTATAGGTGTGGGGAGCGGAGTTTCTGCATTACCTGAATTGGGCAGCATTGCTCAATCAAGTCTTGATCTGGCTCTGGGTAGAGGTGGAGATCAGGTTGCCATTAAACTCCCAAATGGAAAAGTGAAATTTTATGGTGGCAAAACGAATCCTATGGAGAAAAGAACTAGAGTTCGCGCACGGGTAATTTCACATGCACTGCGTGATTTGATAGTCGATAGTGATAAAGTTATTGTAATGGGACATAAGTTTCCCGATATGGATGCTATTGGTTCGTCCTTAGGGATATTAAAAATTGCCGAAATGAATAACCGTGAAGGATATATTATTCTAGACAGAAGTGAATTAGATTCAAGTGTTAAACGACTTCTATCTCAAGTGAAGCAAAAGCCTGAGTTGGACTCCAGATTTATATCACCTGAAATTGGTGTTGAGCTAATCACCGATAAAACATTACTTGTTATCGTAGATACTCATAAGCCAAGCATGGTCATTGAGGAAAAACTGGTTTCCCGGGCTGAAAAAATCGTGGTGATTGATCATCACAGGCGTGGCGAGGAATTTATAGATAATTCTATCCTGGTTTATATGGAGCCATATGCATCATCTACAGCCGAGTTAGTAACGGAGCTTATTGAATACCAGCCAAAGCGTGTTAAGGTAGGTATGCTGGAAGCAACTGCTTTGCTGGCTGGTATTATAGTGGATACAAAATCCTTTACATTTAGAACAGGATCCAGAACTTTCGATGCTGCTTCTTTTTTAAGAGGGCATGGTGCAGACACAGTCCTTGTACAAAAGCTTCTTAAGGAAGATGTAGATACTTACCTAAAGCGCGCAAAGCTGATTGAGGACGTTTATTTTTATCATAAAGGGATTGCTATTGCTCATGGTGATTTAAATGA
Organism: Pradoshia sp. Z4_20; assembly: GCF_058216035.1. NCBI lineage: Bacteria > Bacillati > Bacillota > Bacilli > Caryophanales > Bacillaceae > Pradoshia > Pradoshia sp. Z4_20. Next base: position 171,887 of record NZ_JBZAJD010000006.1, on the reverse strand, counting down.
ATTTGCTGATCAGGTTTTGATTGCCCAGGCTGCAGACACATTGTTAGCAATGGATGAAGTGATCGCATCCTTTGTGTTATCACGAAAATCAGAAACTAGCATTGGCATAAGTGCAAGATCTCTTGGCGATATAAATGTTCAGGTTATTATGGAACGTTTGGGTGGCGGAGGGCATCTTACAAATGCGGCAACTCAACTGGATGACATTTCAATGGAAAAAGCAGAGCAAATGTTGAAAGATGCAATTGATGAGCTATATGAAGGAGGCACAAACACATGAGAGTAATATTTTTAAAAGATGTTAAAGGAAAAGGAAAAAAAGGTGAAATTAAAAATGTTGCAGATGGGTATGCACATAATTTCCTTTTGAAACAGGGATTAGCTGTAGAAGCAACCGGCAGCAATATGAAAACACTAGAAAATCAGAAAAATAAAGAAGTACAGCTTGCAGCTGAGGAACTAGAAAATGCAAAAAAATTAAAAGAGCAATTAGAAAAGCTTACAATTGAATTAAAAGCGAAGACTGGTGAGGGCGGCAGAATCTTTGGATCCATTACCAGCAAACAGATTGCTGACGAATTACAAAAACAGCATAAGCATAAAATTGATAAACGTAAAATTGAATTAGAAGACGCAATTCGCTCTCTCGGCTACACAAAAGTTCCGGTTAAGCTTCATCATGAGGTAACCGCTACTTTAAATGTTCATGTGAAAGAACAATAAAATATTTTCCCAGGAAATAATTTTCTTAAAAAAAGTGATGAAAAGCTTGTTAGCTGATTTCATCACTTTTTTTTAGTATGATAGAAGTTACTAATGCAAATGAAAGTTAAAATAAATAATTTCCTGTACCTATTCTCTTCATTTCCATATACAATAGAATAGCAATCCATTTTAATTGCTAATAAAAATATATAATTACGTTTAAATATATAAAGGAGGTTTGCCGAATGAATGAGCTCTTTACTGATTTGGTTCCACCACAAAATGTTGAGGCGGAACAAGCGGTTTTAGGAGCAATTTTTCTTGTGCCTTCCTCTTTAATACTTGCCTCTGAGATTTTGATACCTGAGGATTTTTATAGAAGTGCACACCAAAAAATCTTCCTGGTTATGCTGAAGCTAAACGACAAAGGAAAGGCTGTCGATTTAGTCACAGTAACAGAAGAACTAAGTGCAACAAAGCAGCTTGAAGAGGTAGGGGGAGTTCCCTATTTAACAGAACTGGCGTCATCAGTACCTACCGCGGCCAATATAGAATATTATGCCCGAATTGTTGAAGAAAAGTCCGTTCTTAGAAGATTAATTAATACAGCAACTGGCATTGTACAAGATGGGTATTCACGTGAAGATGAAGTAGAAAGTCTCTTGGGTGAAGCCGAAAAGAGCATTATGGAAGTTGCCTCCCGAAAAAATGCCGGAGCCTTTCACAACATTAAAGATGTTTTAGTTCGGACCTATGACAATATTGAGTTACTTCATAACCGCGTAGGAGATGTAACTGGAATACCTACAGGCTTTAATGACTTGGATCACATGACAGCAGGCTTTCAGCGTAATGATTTAATTATCGTTGCTGCCCGTCCATCTGTTGGTAAAACAGCCTTTGCACTTAATATTGCCCAAAACGTTGCAACAAAAACGGATGAAAATGTTGCGATTTTCAGTTTGGAGATGGGTGCAGAACAATTGGTCATGCGTATGCTTTGCGCAGAAGGTAATATAAATGCTCAAAACCTTAGAACAGGATCTCTGACAGACGAAGATTGGCGCAAATTAACACTGGCAATGGGAAGCTTATCAAATGCAGGTATATTTATAGATGATACTCCGGGTGTCCGAATTAGTGAAATCCGTTCAAAATGCCGTCGTTTAAAGCAAGAACATGGACTTGGCATGATCCTGATTGACTATCTCCAGCTTATTCAGGGAAATGGCAGATCAGGCGAAAACAGACAACAGGAAGTATCAGAAATTTCCCGTTCCCTTAAGGCCTTGGCAAGGGAGCTAGAAGTTCCGGTTATCGCTCTTTCCCAGCTCTCTCGTGGTGTTGAGCAACGTCAGGACAAGCGTCCGATGATGTCTGATATCCGTGAGTCAGGAAGTATTGAGCAAGATGCTGATATTGTAGCCTTCTTATACAGGGAAGATTATTATGATAAAGAAACAGAAAACCAAAATGTTATTGAAATTATCATTGCGAAACAGCGTAATGGCCCGGTTGGAACAGTTCAACTGGCATTTGTGAAGGAATACAATAAGTTTGTTAATTTAGAGAGAAGATTCCAGGATGATGCCATACCTTCTGGAGCATAATAGTTTATAGACCGACCCACCAAACAAAGGTGGGTTTATTTTTATTACATCAATACACGAACATATTTTACTATTTTCATATAAACGTTCGTGAATTCCTTGAAATTACTTCATGTAATTGATACACTTAATTTGTTTGTTAAGCCAAAGTGCAAGATGTTGGTAAATTAGTGGAGGTGTAAAGAATGTCTTCAGTCGTAGTAGTAGGTACACAATGGGGAGACGAAGGTAAAGGAAAGATTACAGATTTCCTTTCAGAAAACGCAGAAGTAATTGCCAGATATCAAGGTGGAAATAATGCGGGACATACAATAAAATTTAATGGTGAAACATATAAGCTTCATTTGATTCCCTCAGGCATATTCTATAAGGATAAGATATCGGTAATTGGAAATGGTATGGTCGTTGACCCTAAAGCACTTATTGAGGAGCTTACTTATCTGCACGATCGTGGGATTACCACAGATAATTTACGTATCAGCAATAGAGCCCATGTGATTCTTCCTTATCATCTGAAACTTGATGAAGTAGAGGAAGAGAGAAAAGGGAGTAATAAAATAGGTACTACTAAAAAGGGAATTGGCCCGGCTTATATGGATAAAGCAGCCCGTATAGGTATCAGGATTGCCGATTTATTAGATAAAGAAGTATTTGAAGAGAAGTTAACAAGAAACTTGGAAGAGAAAAACCGTATGCTGGAACGTTTTTATGAAACTGAAGGCTTTACGATGGATGATTTCTTTGAAGAATATTATGAATATGGACAGCAAATTAAACAATATGTGTGTGATACCTCTGTTGTTTTAAATGACGCCTTGGATGAAGGACGCCGTGTTTTATTTGAAGGAGCACAAGGGGTAATGCTTGATATCGATCAGGGAACATACCCATTCGTTACATCCTCCAACCCAGTTGCGGGCGGCGTGACAATAGGTTCCGGAGTTGGACCATCAAAAATCAATCATGTAGTGGGTGTATGTAAAGCCTACACGACACGTGTTGGAGATGGACCATTCCCTACCGAACTTGATAACGAAATTGGTAATCAAATTCGTGAGGTAGGAAGAGAATATGGTACTACTACGGGACGTCCGCGAAGGGTAGGTTGGTTCGATAGCGTCGTTGTCCGCCATGCGCGCCGCGTTAGTGGAATCACTGATCTTTCTCTTAACTCTATCGATGTTTTAACAGGTATTGAAACATTAAAAATCTGTGTTGCTTATCGACACGATGGAAAAGTATTGGAGGAGTTCCCGGCGAGTCTGAAAATATTGGCTGAATGTGAACCAATCTATGAAGAACTGCCAGGCTGGACAGAAGATATCACGGGTGTGAAAACATTGTCTGAACTGCCTGCAAATGCACGTACTTATCTAGAAAGAGTATCTCAGTTAACAGGTATTCCATTATCAATCTTTTCTGTAGGACCGGACCGTAATCAAACGAATATACTCCGCAATCCATACGGTATATAAAAAATAACTGGCTGACAGACGAAAACGTTTGTCAGCTTTTTGAATAAATTAATCATTAGTACTAGTATATTTCATAGAGAATTTGAGGGTTAGACACCAGTCTAATCCTTTTTGGTATTCACCCTTGTATATATTTGGAATTAAATTTTAAAAAGATGACCTGTTTCAATAGAAATGGTAAAGTAAGATTAGGATAGTTTAACAAAATTGTGACTCGCAGATGTCATTAATATAGACATTTTATTATATAAAAGGGAGAAATAGACGATGGATAAAAAGATACTGGTTGTTGATGATGAAAAGCCTATTGCAGATATATTACAGTTTAACTTGAAAAAAGAAGGATTTGATGTGTATTGTGCCTATGACGGTAATGATGCCATTAAACTGGTAGAAGAACTTCAGCCAGATTTGATTTTATTAGATATCATGCTACCGCAACAGGACGGAATGGAAGTATGCAGGGAAGTGCGGAAGAAATATGATATGCCAATTATTATGCTGACGGCAAAGGATTCCGAAATAGATAAAGTGCTTGGCCTGGAACTGGGCGCAGACGATTATGTGACAAAGCCGTTCAGTACTCGTGAATTAATTGCGCGCGTAAAAGCGAATTTACGCAGGCAAAAACATGCTGCAAATCAGCAGGAAGATAACGAGGAAACAAATGAAATTACGATTGGCAATCTAGTGATACATCCTGATTCTTATATGGTATCCAAAAGAGGTGACACCATTGAATTAACCCATAGGGAATTTGAGCTTCTCTTTTATCTCGCTAAACATATAGGCCAGGTAATGACAAGGGAGCATCTTCTGCAGACAGTATGGGGCTATGATTACTATGGAGATGTCAGAACAGTTGATGTAACCGTTCGACGCTTACGTGAAAAAATAGAAGATAATCCAAGCCATCCTGCATGGATTGTTACAAGAAGAGGAGTTGGGTACTACCTCCGTCATCCTGAACAGGAGTAAAAATTATGAGAAAAGTTGGTTTCTTTAAATCGATTTATTTTAAGTTTGTACTAATTTATGTGCTGCTTATTTTAGTTGCCATGCAAATTATCGGAGTTTATTTTGCACAGGGACTTGAACAGCAGCTATTGGAGAATTTTAAGAGCTCTATTCAAGAGCGGGTAACGATTCTTTCCTATAGTTTAGAAAAAGAAATAACGGAAACCCGCAAAGTTGAAGATCCCACCTTAATAGAAGACATTAAGACGACATTGGAGGGATATTCCTCTGGGGATATAACGGAAATACGGGTAATGGATCAGGATTCAAAAATTATTGGCACATCTGATCCGGAGAAACAAGATATAATAGGGAGCCGTTCAACTGAAAAGCTTGTTGATAGGGCAAATAACCAAGGAACGCCCCAAACAGAAATCAGAATCGATTCTCAGACGGGAAAAAGAATTCTCCTTTGGTCAGAACCGATTTTGAGTGATGGACAAATTATAGGGAATTTATATCTGAATACGAAAATAGAGAATGTCTATTCCCAATTAAAACAAATTAATACGATAATGGCGAAGGGAACAATTATTTCTCTTGCAGTGACAGCCTTTTTAGGAATATTGCTGGCACAAACCATTACAAGGCCAATATCTGACATGCGTAAGCAAGCTTTAGCGATGTCACGTGGTAACTTTTCGAGAAAAGTTAAGGTGTATGGATACGATGAAATTGGCCAGCTTGCTATTACATTCAATAGTTTAACTAAAAAGCTACAAGATGCACAGGCGACAACTGATGCAGAGAAAAGGAAGCTCTCTTCTGTATTGACTAATATGACAGATGGCGTGCTAACAACAGATCGCAGAGGCCGAGTCATTTTGATTAACGACACAGCACTATCAATGCTGAAAGTTTCACGTGAAACGTCATTATCTAAGCCGATTACAGAGGTATTAGGATTAGAGGACACGTTCACTTTTGATCAATTATTGAGTGAGAAAGATTCCATTATCCTTAATTACAGCAATGAAAAGAAACTGCTTTATTTAAGAGCGAATTTCTCTGTTATTCAAAGAGAAACAGGTTTTATTAATGGGTTAATTGTCGTTCTTCATGATATTACCGAGCAAGAAAAGATCGATGAAGAGAGAAGAGAATTTGTTGCGAATGTTTCCCATGAGCTTAGAACGCCGCTGACAACGATGAGAAGCTATCTTGAAGCTTTGGCAGATGGCGCTATGGAAGATAAAGAGCTTGCTCCGCGTTTTCTGAATATAGCTCAAACAGAAACAGAGCGGATGATCAGATTGGTCAATGATCTCTTGCAGCTTTCAAAGCTAGATAATACAGACTATAAGCTTTCTACAACCTGGGTCGATTTTGGCCGTTATTTCCACCGAATTATCGATCGTTTTGAAATGTCTAAATCGCGAAATGTAACTTTTAAGCGTTTAATCCCATCTGAGCCAATTGGTGTTGAAATAGATGAGGATAAAATTACTCAAGTACTCGATAATATTATTTCGAATGCATTGAAGTATTCACCTGAGGGTGGACAAGTTACCTTTAAGCTGCAAGTAATCGGACAATTTGTGGAAATTAGCATTAGAGATGAAGGAATGGGTATTCCAAAAGAAAATGTAGCTAAGATATTTGAAAGATTCTACCGTGTAGATAAAGCCAGATCAAGAAAGATGGGCGGTACAGGTTTAGGTCTCGCGATAGCGAAGGAAATGATTGAAGCACATAAGGGGCATATTTGGGCTTCTAGTGAGGAAGGGAAGGGGACAACCATTTTCTTTACTCTCCCTTATGAAACATTACAAGAGGATGATTGGGAATGAGCTGGGAAGGATTTAAAAATATCTTATTGGTGTCCCTCATTTTGATAAGTGGCCTTTTGACTTGGTCATATTGGTTTTATCAGCCAACCTATAACGAGACGGAGAATACAAACTATGTTCAGGAGAAAATCTTCAGTAATCTTGAACCCGATGAAGTCGTAAAGCCAACAAAAATGATTTATCATAAAGGTAATTTATCCTATGGAACTTACTCTGAGGAAATGATTACACAAGCAATCAACTCCATAAAAAAATGGAATATGTTTAACTTTCAGGATCAATCATCAAAGTATAAAAATACTGCTGCTATCAATAAGTTTAGTGAGAAGGATGGATTCATTGAATTAATATTTAATGATATCGTTCCGCTGTCTTTTTATAAAAATTATTTAAAAATAGAAGATAATGAGTTGCCAAATGTTAAATTTGACAGGGTTATTATTCATACCGATAATGATTCTATCTACTTTGTTTCTAGTGAAAAGAAAACAGTCATTGAAGCATCCGTTGATAAAAGTTTGATTGAAGACTTCACAAAAGAGTACGCGAGGGTTGAAAATCTAAAACCCTACACAAAGCTGAAATTATCAGAAACTAACTCAATCCTGGTTCCATCCGGCGAAATAAAAGTAAGTAAATATGATTTTCTAACAAAAGCTACTGATGTGAAAAGCTTTAAGGAAGCTCTGTTTATCAGACCAAGCACTGTTAAGCAGGAAGGGGATATCTATACCGATGGATTGAGTATAATGAAAAAGAACCCAAAGACATCAATGATTGAATACAAAAATCTTGTTGTCGGTGCCAAAGATGAGAAAAAGCTGGAAACTCATATATTGCAAAGCAGCATAGAATTTATCAATATTCATGCCGGTTGGGATACACGCCACCGGTATGCGTCATTAGATGAGTTTAGCAGAGAAGTCGCTTTCCGTTTATATATTGATGGACTTCCTGTATTTAATGAGGAAGGTATGACTGAAATTCACCTGGAATATGGAACTCAAAATGTGAAGAGATATGAACGTTCCTATTTTAATCTTGTGGATGAGCCCTTGGATCAAAGCGCAGTTACTCTTCCTTCTGCAAATGAAGCTTTAAAGTCCTTCAAAAACGGTATGGGTAAACAATATGATGCAAATAAACTTACGGATATGACTGTCGGCTATAAGCTAATTTATGATGATAATTCAGGCACGACTCTTTTGGAATTGAAACCTGTCTGGTACTATCAGTATGGTGGCAGCTGGATGGAGATTCCCGAAAAGGATTTAGGAGGACTTATGGATGGATTGGAATAAAACAAAAGGTTTATTTATTGTTGTGTTTCTAATTCTGGATGTATTCCTCCTATATCAGTTCCTGGATTTTAGGGCAGCAAAGCTTGAAATCAATAAGGATTCGGATTCAACCATTGAAGAAAGGCTAAAGGCTGAGGGAATCAAGTATCATGTAGGAACTCAGGAAAGAGTAAGTGAAAAGACGATAAGTGCTAAGCCTAAGGAATTCAGTAAAGAGGAATTAAATACCCTCAAAAATCAAACCTTAATTATTGATAATAAAAGAACCATTCGATCGACGCTGGATAAACCAATTAAAATTGGTACTGGTGAAGGGAAATATTTTGAGCTGGAAAGCTTCATTAACAAAAATGTATATTCGGGAGATGAGTATAAATTTTGGCGTAAAGAAGATGGGACAATAACATATTATCAAACCTACAAAAGCCGTTTACTTTTTAATAATAAAAACGGCGCCTTAATATTTACGCTTAATGAAAATGATGAAGTAATTTCGTATATACAAACACACCTCGATGATATTGAGGAATTTAATGAAAACCAAGAGATTAATCCGCCAATTCAAGCAGTAGAAAGTCTGTTGAATGGAGGATACTTGTCATCTGGAAGTGAAGTTTCAAAGGGAGAGCTTGGTTTTTATACCTTAATAGAAGTATCAGAATCAAAAGTGCTTGTCCTTGTACCAACATGGCATTTTACAGTAAATAAGCAAGAGGATTATTTCGTAAATGGTATTGAAGGACAAGTGCTGAATACAGAAGAAGGAAATGTAACGGAGTGAGGAAGAATGTCGATGAAATTTAGCGTTCTAGCCAGTGGAAGCACGGGGAATTCACTCTATGTGGAATCAGGAGAGCATTCATTTTTAGTGGACGCTGGTTTAAGCGGCAAAAAAATGACCGAGCTATTAAATAAAATTGATAAAAGGCCTGAGGATTTATCAGGAATTTTTGTGACACATGAGCACAGTGACCATATAAAAGGGCTTGGTATTATGGCTCGTAAATATCAGCTGCCTATTTATGCAAATGCCAACACATGGAGAGCAATGGATGGGTTAATTGGCGAAATTCCTACAGATTTAAAATTTGAATTTGGAATGGAGACCGTTAAGTCATTTGGCAACCTTGATGTAGAGTCCTTTGGTGTTTCGCACGATGCGGCAGAGCCGATGTTTTATGTATTTCACCAGGATGGTAAGAAACTGGTGACAATTACAGATACGGGGTATGTAAGTGATCGAATGAAGGGCATTATTAAAAATGCAGATGTGTACATCTTTGAGAGCAATCATGATGTAAGTATGCTCCGCATGGGTCGATATCCATGGAGTGTAAAGCGTCGGATACTAAGCGATGTAGGCCATGTTTGTAATGAGGATGCTGCTATAGCCATGAGTGAAGTTGCGGGTGACCGTACAAAACGGTTTTATCTGGCTCATTTAAGTAAGGACAATAATATGAAGGATCTGGCACGTATGTCTGTCAGTCAAACACTTGAAACAAAAGGGATCAGAGCGGGAGAGCAATTTAGCCTGTATGATACGGATCCTAACGAACCAACTGAATTAATACTTGTTTAACAGAGGAGGTTTCCTCTGTTATTTTTTTAGGTAATATATATAATGTTGGTAAAGGTTGGAGAATACTCACTAGTTATTAAACATATCATTAAACTCTGCAACAAGAATTTCCTTTCGATGCTGTTTTTGTTTATAAAATGGAAAACAACAAATACTAGACCTACATAAGTAAATAGTGAAGGGAATGTTGGCAAATGGGCTATTATGATCAAGATTATAATCAGTCAGAACAACAGCAAACTAAACGAAAAGGAAGTAAAGCAGGCTATTTTCTCTCTGGTTTAATTGGTGCTATTATTGGTGCATTATTAGTCCTTCTATTGACAGGCAACTTGAATAATAATGGATTAAATCAGAATACTAGTACAAATAACGGTAATGATGCATCCAAATTGACTCAAAATGTTTCTATGGATGTGACGACTGACGTTACTAAAGCTGTTGAAAAAACGGGAGACGCGGTAATCGGGATTACAAATATCCAAGGCTCTGATTTTTTTAATGAAACTCAGGAGGCAGGCACAGGCTCAGGAGTCATCTATAAAAAGGAGAATGGAAAAGCGTTTATCGTTACCAATAATCATGTGGTGGAGGGTGCATCTTCCTTAGAGGTTACTTTAGCTGATGGTACTAAAACAAAGGCAGAACTTTTAGGAAGCGACATATGGACAGATTTAGCTGTTATCCAAATAGATGATAATGGTATTGATGTAGTTGCTGAATTTGGTAATTCTGATAAATTAAAAGCCGGAGAACCAGTTATTGCAATTGGTAATCCACTAGGTTTGAATTTCTCCGGATCCGTGACCCAAGGGATTATCTCGGGTTTGAACAGAACTATACCGATTGATGTGAATTCAGATGGTGTGGAGGACTGGAATGCAGAGGTTATTCAGACAGATGCAGCGATTAACCCAGGGAATAGCGGAGGTGCTTTAATTAATATAGGCGGCCAAGTGATTGGGATAAACTCCATGAAAATAGCCGAGTCATCCGTTGAGGGAATTGGATTATCGATTCCAAGCAATTATGCTATACCGATTATTGAGGATTTAGAGGCACATGGAAAAGTGAAACGGGCTTATATGGGAACTAGTCTTCGTTCCTTGAATGAAGTGACCAATTATCAGAGGCAGGAAACATTGAAATTACCTACTGGTGTGACAGAAGGTGTCGTCATTACAAGTATTGAACCAGGTTCTCCGGCTGCTAAAGCCGGGTTAAAGGAGTTCGATGTCATTGTGGAGCTGGATGGGAAGAAAATCGCTAATGTTCCGGAGCTCCGTAAACATTTATATGTAAATAAGCAGATTGGCGATAAAATGAAAGTGACATACTATAGGAATGGACAAAAAGCGTCAACCGAAATGACATTGATTGAAGCCCAAATGTGATATAGTTAGGTACGAAAGCAGGGGATTCCAAATTCCCTGCTTTAAATATGCGGGCTTAAAATGAAGCAGATATTACAAAAGACAACAAGAAAAGGAGAATGAATATGAAAATTTATTGCTGTAAAGATCATGTAGAAGTTGGACTTGATACAATCGTGGATGAGACGGAAGTCCCTCCTTTTATAAATATGATTTCAGAGGAAGAAAATAAAGAAGTTACTAACAATTCTAATGAATTCACCTGTGAATACTGTGGACAACCTGCTGTATATATTGTGGCGAACTAATATTCGGGCACAATATGTGGACGATGGTTGTGTATATGTGGATAACTCCTGTGGATAAAATGTTTGTAAAGTGAGGGTAACATGTGAATATCTCGATAATAACTGTAGGTAAATTGAAGGAGAAATATTTAAAACAGGGTATCGGAGAATATGTAAAAAGATTATCGGCCTATGCCAAAATAGACATAATTGAAATACCCGATGAGAAAGCACCTGAAACATTAAGTGAGATGGAGATGCTGCAAGTCAAGGCGAAAGAAGGAGAGCGAATCCTCGCAAAAATTTCTGACGATACTCATGTTATTGCTTTGGCGATTGAGGGGAAAATGAAATCATCTGAAGAACTTGCAGAAACAATAGATAAACTCGCCACCTACGGAAAAAGCAAGATAGCCTTTGTCATTGGCGGATCGCTTGGACTAAGTAAAGATGTAATGAAAAGAGCAAATGACACCCTGTCTTTTTCGAAAATGACCTTCCCTCACCAGCTGATGAGGCTGATTTTAGTGGAGCAGGTGTATCGCGCGTTTCGGATTAATCGAGGGGAACCATATCATAAGTAAGGTGTTTGTTTTATCTTAATATGTTTTTCTTGTGGAATGTATATGAAAAGAAGCAGTCATAGTTAAAGATCAATAACTTCCTTTAGTATGAAAAGATTGGTTGGCATATGGGAATTAAGGAATTAAGAAGGGTTACAAAAAGATGATTTACTTTTAATTGTTTTAGGTTATATTTCAGAAAATATAAATTATGTATTCTGTCCTGCTTTAATGTTATAGTAAAAAAATAAAATATAAGTTAGAGGGACAGAGTTATGAAGAGGAAATGGGTGTTACGCTGGTCTGTTTTTATTCTCGGATTATTGGTATTAGCATTTGGTATAGCACTAACAATTAAAGGAAAGTTTTTAGGGATTGGACCATGGGATGTTTTTCATTATGGACTATTTACTAAATTCGGATTCACTATAGGAACTTGGTCGATCATTAGTGGTCTATTGCTTTTGTTCATCAGTTCAATTTTCAATAAAGCATGGCCCCAAATAGGGTCCTTTCTGAATATGATGTTGCTTGGTTTATTTATTGATCTTTTTAATTGGATGTTACCTAGTATTGATAATTTAGCAGGAGCAACAATTGCCTTTATCATAGGTGTTATTTTAATGGGATATGGTATTGGATTATACGTTTCTGCCGATTTTGGAGCAGGCCCTAGAGACAGCTTTATGTTATTAATTGTTGAAAAAATGGGATGGAGTATCCCGTTGGTCAGAAATGGAATTGAAGTTATCGTTTTTCTCATTGGTTGGATGTTAGGAGGTCCTGTTGGGATTGGAACCATGTTCATTGCGTTTGGATTGGGTCCCATTTTAGGCTTTTCCATTCCTCAATGTAAGAAGCTGATGGCCTATCTTCTTAAGCAAAAGGACCAATTAATAACGACTTGAGTATATAAATAGAAGATCTTTTCATAAGCGGAATTTCGCAACTTTAGCACCTGGCCTGGTTGTAAAAAGCTTACTTATATATTTTAAAGTGATATTCTTATAAAATACGAAAAACACATAGTCTTACGGAATTATAAATCAAGCAAAAAGGATGTCTGGCCTTAAGAGACATCCTTTTTGTATTAGATCTTATCTTATATAGTTATCGAAGTAACCTTGGATATAGACTATTGGCGTGTCTTTGCCTATACTAACCGAAGTCATATCAGATAAGGATAACGATAAGGGTCGAGGTCTTTATGACATCTCATAAAATAAAATGTTAAATAACTCCCTGTGCAATCATGGCATCGGCTACTTTTTTAAATCCCGCGATATTAGCGCCAACAACTAGATTGCCTGGGTGACCATAGTCCTCAGCAGCCTTGACGCTCTCCTTGTAAATGTTAGTCATAATATCCTGCAATTTTGCATCGACTTCTTCAAATGTCCAGGATAATCGAGCGCTGTTTTGTGCCATTTCTAAGGCAGAAACGGCTACACCACCTGCATTGGCAGCTTTTGCTGGACCAAAGAGGATATGGTTATCCAAAAACACATCAATAGCTTCGGAGCTAGATGGCATATTAGCGCCTTCGCCGACGGCTTTTAGTCCATTTGCAACCAGAAGTTTCGCTGATTTTTCGCTAATTTCATTTTGGGTGGCACATGGCAAGGCAATATCGCATGGTATGGACCAAATTCCGTAGCAACCTTTCGTATATTGTGCATGTGGGTGTTCTTCTACATATGCCGAGATTCTTTTCCGCTCAACTTCCTTTAGACGTTTCACGGTTTCTAGGTTAATACCGTTTGGGTCGAAAATATAGCCGTCAGAATCACTGCAGGCGACAACTTTTGCTCCTAGTTGTGTAGCTTTTTCGATTGCATAGATGGAGACATTACCTGAACCGGATACTACCACTGTACTTTCCTTAAAGCTAAGGCCTTGTTCTTTAAGCATTTCTTGCACAAAGTAAACAGTGCCATATCCAGTAGCTTCGGTTCGAGTTAAGCTTCCGCCGTAACCAAGTCCTTTTCCTGTCAGAATACCTGCCTCATAGCCTCCGCGTATTCTCTTGTACTGTCCAAATAGAAATCCAATTTCTCGTGCTCCAACGCCAATATCACCAGCTGGTACATCTATATCCATTCCTATATGTCTACTTAGTTCCGTCATAAAGCTTTGAGTGAATCGCATGATTTCTCCATCAGATTTCCCTTTAGGATCAAAGTCAGACCCACCTTTGCCTCCTCCAATCGGTTGACCGGTAAGAGCGTTTTTAAAAATCTGCTCAAAGCCGAGAAATTTAATAATACTTGCATTAACAGTAGGGTGGAATCTCAAGCCGCCTTTATAGGGACCGATGGCGCTATTATACTGTACACGGAATCCACGGTTTATCTGTACCTTGCCTTGATCGTCTACCCAAGGAACTCGAAAGGTAATCAGTCTTTCTGGCTCTACAACTCTTTCAAGGATACTTTGCTCCATGTATTCTGGATGCCTAGCAAATAAAGGGACGAGTGAATCAAAAATTTCTTTAACAACCTGATGAAATTCTCTTTCATTAGGATTTCGCTTTTTGACTGTTTCAAATACTTCATTAACATAATTTTTTGCAGTGATTGTTTCTGTGTCTTTAAACTCTGTCAATACAGTCATGCTGTTATAAGCCCTCCCTTAGGTGAACAGTAATTTAGTGTGTATACTTTAGTCTAATAAAGAAATGATATACTAAATTATCTGATTCTTCAAATTTATAATTAAAAATGAGCCCAAACAATATAAAAATAAAATAAGAATGATATATAAATTAGATAGAGCAAGCGACTTAAGCTTAAAATTTGGATCCTACAATGCACCCGTTCGGCTGATAAATTGAAAATATATGCTGTGAGTTCTACATGTCTGCTTCTTTGGATATGTTAAAATATTCCTAAAAGGGAGGTGGCGCCGAGGATCGGCCTTTGCCGCCGGCTCGGCAGTGAAGATGAATATTACGGATGGGTTAGAAATGTTAGAATTGGAAATGAAGCTTAGTGGCCGCTCTATGATGATTCACCCTGTTATTGTAAATGATAAGGACAATTGGACGTTAATTGACACGGGCATGCCTGGTTTAGCTGAAGATATTATCTTGTATGCCGAGCAGGCCGGAATTTCCAAGAAACCACTTAGGGCTATTATTCTGACACATCAAGACATTGATCATATTGGTGGTTTACCAGGATTCTTGGATGAATCAGGGGAGGCGCCGTTCGATGTCTACGCTCATGAAGCTGATCGAGATACAATTGATGGGAAAGTTGGCTTTTTAAAATTCCCACCAGAGAATTTAGTAGCTGAGTTAGATTCATTACCGGACGATGTACGCCTATCGTTTGAAAATATCTTCATAAGTCCTTCAAAGCCTAATGTGAAGCAAATATTGACGGATGGAATGAAACTCCCAATGGGGGGAGGCTTGACGGTTATTTATACACCAGGTCATACACCAGGTCACGTAAGCCTGTATCATCACGCAAGTAAGACGCTGATAGCTGGTGATGCTTTAGTAATCCATAATGGTGAACTTCAACCCTCCTCACCGTATTCTACGGTAAATATGGAACAGGCTCTTCAATCACTGGAGAAGTTTACACCATTTGATATCGAGACTGTTGTCTGCTATCATGGCGGGCTAATGCGTGGTGATATTAATAAGCGAATTGCGGCATTAATTGCCCGTAATTAATCCATTTCTTGATTGTGTGGATAACATTTTCAACTGATATCAGCAGAAAAGTCATATTAATATGGCTCTTTTTAAAAGTTTCTACTGCTCAAGTTTTATCTAGAAAGACTGATTTCTTGGATAAATCTTAGGAAATCAGTTTATCCAAATAACCCTCTTGAATAAATCTGGAGGGTTATTTGGGTATTTAAATTGAGAAAAGGCTTATAAAGGAAGAACCTACATCCCATGGAATGTAGGTTTTTATACGTTAACCAGGAGATAAGAGAGAATCAATGTGGAGCAAATTATAATACTTTAGAGAACCGTCATCCATAAAAGCTTATATTTTAATGCTGGACAGTATCATTAAGAAATAATCAGACCGAACGACACTAATTATAAGGTTTATGCGTGTAGTTAGCACCAAACAATAATCCGATAGGGGGTCGTTTGGGCAGGGATGCTTTTTGTAGCTGGTCCATAGATGACAATGAGATTCCGATTTCCGATATTTTTTGAAAATGGCTGCCCATTTCTTAAAATGATAGGAGTGTAAGGGGAGAGGTTTAATTGTAATTGACCATCACGGCTCACCAGTTGGTTGTTAAAATAATCTGCTTTAACATTTTGATCGTTATATTCCTTAACAACGATAAGAGCCCGATATTGTGGCGGATAAATCAATGGTACTGGTACATCCCCATCATAATAACCAGTAATTTTATCACCGAGGCCCACAATTGCCTGTTCTACGAAGTAAGTAGTCGGTGATATGATGAAATTAACTATTCCGTTATTTCCATCTTCAACTGTAAGTTGTTTAAAACAGCCCTCTGATTCCCCATTTTGTCCCATCATAAAATCATTCATGTCGGTTACAATACCTCGAAATGACATAAAATTCACGGCATTATTCCTTTCCTGAAAAACTAAGTTTTATAGTCTTTACGGTTAATCATAATTGATAAAATCATCATAAATAATCCTGACGCTACCTATTCAATTTATGTGTCATTGCCCAGAAAGGTGAATGCAAGAAATTCAAACTTTGGACTATGAGATTTGTCTTAATGAAATAATTGGCGTTATAGGAAGGAAGCTCGGGTGCATACCTTTAGTCTTATTAACTGCTGCGTATTATACTGTGGAAGAGAACTTCAAGGTTGATATGGAAAGGAGATTCTAATCATGGCACAGACATTAAAGGGAAAGATTGCGTTTATCACTGGGGGAGCTAGAGGGATTGGTAGAGCGACAGCAATTGCACTGGCTAAAGAGGGTGTAAACGTTGGTTTGCTTGCAAGGTCAGAGGAAAATCTTAAAAAGGCAGCTGCTGAAATAGAAGGTTTAGGCGTAAAAGTAGCTTATGCAACAGCTGATATTTCATCAAAGGAACAGGTAGAAGCAGCGATTGAAGTGTTAACCAAGAATTTAGGCACTGCTGATATTTTGATAAATAATGCAGGAATTGCAGCATTCGGAACAGTTTCGGAGATGAATCCGGAGGAATGGAAAAGGATTATAGATATAAACCTAATGGGTACTTATTACGTGACACGAGCTGTACTTCCTCAACTAATCGAAAAAAATGGGGGAGATATTATCAATGTCTCTTCCACTAATGGATTAAATGGGGCAGCTACATCCAGTGCTTACAGTGCCTCAAAATTCGCGGTGATTGGCTTTACCGAATCACTTGCGCAGGAGGTTCGCCGTAATAATATTCGTGTATCAGCTTTGACACCTAGTACAGTTGCTACAGATTTGGCTCTCGACCTTGATTTAATTAAAGAGAACAATGATTCGAAATTCATTCAGCCTGAGGATCTTGCAGAATTTATAGTCGACCAATTAAAATTGAATCCACGTGTTTACGTGAAAACAGCGAGTTTCATAGCAACAAATCCATTTTAATGGATCATAAACTGGTATAGATGAATGGAATGAAGAAAGAAGGCGTAAATCTGCCTTCTTTTTTCGCTTCTAATAAGCTCTTTTACGGTTAGAGAATATCGATAAATCGTTTGAATGCTTGCTTTCCTTCATGGGTCCGTTTAAATACACCGGCATCCTCTAAACATCTCAGGAATTTGGAACCGACTGCCTGAGAGATAATCATTTTTACAGATTCAGGAGTAATTTCTTTCCCGTTAACTACTTTTAGTTCTTCAGCCCAGGCTTGGTGATAATCTGCCACTTCATTGCGTTGATCGAGCAGATATTTTTCAACCTCAATAAGCTCATTTTGTAAGCGGGCAGGCAATACAGCAAGACCCATAACTTCTATTAAACCAATATTCTCTTTTTTGATATGGTGAACATCCTGGTGAGGGTGAAAGATTCCTAATGGATGCTCTTCACTTGTTCGATTATTGCGAAGAACAAGATCAAGCTCGAACTGGCCATCTCGCATTCTTGCAATCGGTGTTATGGTGTTATGACGGGTATCTCCGGAATAGGCTACAAGATTAACTGATGGATCACTATAATGAATCCATTTTTTGAGTATCCAATCAGCTGCGCCTGCAACTTCCTCCAGACGAACTCCTTTTATACGAATTACGGACATAGGCCATTTCACGATATTTGCAGAAATAGAAGGGAACCCTTTAATTGAAAAAGTTCCTTCTTCCTTCGCTCGGGCCATCGCGAACTCATATCGTCCGCCTTGATAATGGTCATGGGTTAAAATAGATCCCCCTACAATAGGGATATCGGCATTAGATCCCAAGAAATAATGCGGAAACTTTTTAACAAACATCAGCAAATTGGTGAACGTACGGAAATTAATTTTCATATCACGATGTTGTTCCGACAAAAGAATGCAATGCTCGTTATAATATACGTATGGTGAATACTGTAAATACCATGATTCTTCCCCGAGTGGAATCTGGACCATACGATGATTGGACCTGGCAGGATGATTTAACCGTCCTGCGTATCCTTCATTCTCAATACAAAGGAGACAAGTTGGATAATTAGATGTAACAGGCTTCAGCTCGCGTTCCAATGCGATTTGTTTAGGATCCTTTTCAGGCTTTGATAAATTAATTGTTATGTCCAGTTCCCCATAATCCGTATCAACCGTGTAGCTGATGTTTTTCGCTATTTGTTTAGTTTGGATATAATTGCTATTCTGGCTTAACTCATAAAAATACTTGGTTGCTTCCTCAGGACATTCTTTATACTTTTGATAAAAAGCGTGATTTAGCTCTGATGGTCTTGGCATAAATACATTCATTATCTTGGCCTTTAAAATATCTTTATTGACTATTAAATCCTCAATAATGCTAGTTTTAACAGCATAATCAGCGATAACATCCAATAAATCTGGGATCGACAGCTCGTTCTTTACTGGATGTTTCGAAAAGCCATCTAAATGAAGCAGTGACAATATCTGATTTCTGGCGTATATTTCATCTGCTGAATCAAGCATTTGTAATCTTTTAGCCTGATTCAAAAGCTGTTGAACTGCTGCATAGATCTCCATGATATCTTCCCCTTTTAATCGATTTAACTAGGTTACTTATCTCCATAGCCGTTTGGATGGGCCTGATGCCATTTCCAGGCATCGGTAATAATGGTTTGTATGGACGTCCGCTTTGGTCTCCAGCCCAAAATGCGCCCGGCTTTTTCAGAAGAGGCAATTAGCGTACTTGGATCACCGGCTCTTTTAGGGGCGATTTTAGCGGGAAGCTCGTGGCCTGTTACTGCTCTGGCTGCTTCTGCAATCTCCTTGACTGAAAAACCTTTGCTGCTGCCAAGGTTAAAAATATTACTTTCTCCGCCATTTTGAAGATATTTCAATGCTAAAATATGAGCATCAATTAAATCCTCAACATGAATATAATCACGGATACATGTACCATCCTCCGTTGGATAATCTTCTCCGAAAATGGAAATAGATTCTCGCTGTCCCAATGCTACTTGCAGGACTACTGGAATTAAGTGTGTTTCTGGATGATGGTCTTCACCAATTTCCCCGGTTGAACGGGCACCGGCAACGTTAAAATAACGGAGCGACACATAATTCATGCCATAGGCTGTATCACACCACTTCATCAATTTCTCCATTGTCAGTTTTGTCTCACCGTAGGCATTGGTTGGATTTGTCTGCATTTCCTCCGTAATCGGTGTTTGATTCTGCTCTCCATATGTAGCTGCGGTAGAGGAGAAGACAATATGCTTAACATTAAACTCGTTCATCACTTCAAGCAGTACTTGTGTTCCATATACATTATTACGGAAATACTCGAGCGGTTTTTCCATAGATTCTCCAACAAGTGAATAGGCAGCAAAATGAAGTACAGCGTCTACCTTTTCCGTCGTAAACACTTCACGTAAAAAGTCCTTGTCTCGGATATCTCCTTGATAAAACCTTGCCTTTGGATGTATGGCACCTTTATGGCCTGTTTGCAAATTATCAACCACCACTGTGTCGTAACCTTCGTCCAGTAGTTGGTATACGGCATGGGAACCAATATAACCAGCCCCACCAAGAACTAGTATACTCATACGATCGCCTCCGTTATAATTTCCTTTGTCCCATCACCAATGCTCGCAACATAAAAATCTGCCTCATAACCGATTGTTTGTTGGTACGCATCGCCGACTTCCTGAATAAAACGTTCAATATGAGCTGATTGAACCAATGCAATCGCACAGCCGCCAAAACCGGCACCCGTCATTCTGGAGCCAACGGTACCTTCTTGCTGCCAGGCTGCCTCCACTAATGCGTCGAGTTCCGGTCCGGTTACCTCGTAATCATCCCGAAGTGAAATATGGGACTCATTCATATAGATACCGAATTGGACTAAATCACCAGCCTGTAAGGCTTGAAAGGCTTTTTTTGTGCGTTCATTTTCATAAACTGCATGGCGTGCCCGTTTTTCAAGTGTGGAATCGGCAATGACAGCTTTATGTTGATCAAAAAGATCGATAGATAGTTCTCCAAGGGAGGATATATCAGTTGCAGTTTGCAGTCTTGCAAGTGCTGCTTCACACTCGCTTCGCCGTTCATTATATTTTGAATCCGCCAGTTCTCTTCGTTTATTCGTATTCATGATGACAATCTGGTGATCTGCTATATCAAATGGGGCATATTCATAGCTTAAAGTCTGGCAATCAAGCAATATAGCTGATTTTGCTTTTCCCATTCCAATTGCAAACTGGTCCATAATACCGGAGTTTACTCCAATAAACTGGTTTTCCACCTTTTGACCAATTTTTACTAACTCGATACGGTCTATCTCTAATTGAAAGACTTCATTTACCATTACACCGATTAAAACTTCAAGTGAAGCAGAGGAAGAAAGGCCAGCTCCATTTGGAATATTGCCGTATATGAGAATATCAAGGCCGTTCGGCAGATTATTTCCATTCTCGGCTATATATCGAAGTACTCCCTTAGGATAGTTCGCCCATTGATGGGATGGGTCATAATCCAGATCATCTAAAGAAAATTCAATTATCCCGACCTCTTTGAAATTCAGTGAATATAGCCGAATAGTGCGGTCTCCACGCAGTCGTACTAACCCATATGTGCCATAGGTGATGGCAGATGGGAAAACATACCCACCATTGTAATCAGTATGCTCACCGATTAGGTTGATTCTGCCAGGTGAAAAAAAGGTACGAACCTTATCATTCATACTGCCTGAGAATATACTGTGAAATGCAGATAATAGTTTTTGATGGTCCATATTGGTCACTTCCCTCTAAATTTTAGGTAAAGCTTTTTATAATTAGTGAATCGAACAGTTTGCTTTTTAACGAGAGTATATTTCCTTTTTTTGAAAGCGTATCCAACTTTATTGTAATAAAAATTAGTAAAGTACGTCAATTAATTTTACTAAAATTTTTACTAAATAGTTTACCATACAAAAAAGCGCACATTTATTTGTGCGCTTTACTTGGAGCTTCCTCTTATTTTAAGTTGTGTAGCTATACTTACTTTCTTTGAGACTTGTCTTCCAGAAAACTGCTCAAGCAATAAATCTACTGCCGTTTCACCCATTAATTCGGTATAGACCTTAACCGTGCTTAAAGGGGGAGACATATATTTTGAAATGCTAATATCATTTACTCCAACAATACTAACTTGATCCGGTACGCGGACACCTGCATCTTGAAGGGCCCTTAATGCTCCAACAGCAATAGAGTCATTTCCGGCAAAAAAGGCTGTAGGAATTTCATCTTCGTGGTCCTTGACTGCTTGTTTCATCAGGTGGTATCCATCTTCAACAGAAAACTTGCCTTCATACACATAAGCTTCCTGATAGAGGCCCATGTCCGATAGAAATCGTTCAAAACTAGTTCTTCGAGGATCGTCAATTTTGGAAGTGTGATCCTTATAAATTTCCCGCCCACCTAAGTAGCCAATTTTAGTGTGTCCTTGATCCAGAAAATATTGAAGAATATTTCGTGTGGCTTTTTCGAAATCAACTATAACAGAATCGAATTGATCGTCATTAGGTGAACTATCTACAAAAACAAGGTTACTTGACACACTCTTTAGTTCCTCAGCCTGGTTTTCGCTGAATTTACCAATTGCGATAATCCCTTGAAATCCTTCATTTTGGAGGGAACGCAAATGCTCTATAGAAAAATTAGTGAACTTCATATTGTGGTATTCCAGGCGCTTTTCCACGCCAAGTCTGATTGCCATATAATAAAGATCGTCTAATTCCTCTTTTTCAGTATACCAATTCACGATTCCTACTTTATACATGATAGGTTTGCGTTTAGGTTTTTTTTGATAGTCTAATTCTTCAGCCGCTTCAAAAATCCTTTTTTTCGTCTCATCACTGACTGATAATGAGTTGTCGTAATTAAGCACTCTTGAAACGGTCGCAATCGAAACTCCAACCATATTTGCGATATCTTTAATGGTGGCCATTGGACAGCTGCCCCCTTTCTTTTCTAAAAGTAAAATTCGGTTATTTTAGCGCTTTCAGTATACTATACTTTTTAGTAAATTTCTTTAGATTATTTTCGTTTTATTAAGGAAGGGTGTAAGGGATAGAAGTATGAAATACATAAAATATAGATAACCATTACGATAACCACTACCAATCACTCGTGTTAATAATTCCTTGATATTTTTTAGAAGATACAAAATTATTTTCTGTGTATTTAGTAAATAAATTGATTAATTTACTAAAATTTATTATGATACCCATGAAAACGTTTTTATAATAAGTCAACAGGGGGGAACCATTGTGCAGTGGTATATCATTCTTTCTTTTATTCTCTTTACGGGTGTAGTTGCCTACTATACATTTTCAAAATTGAGGAAAGAAAGGGTTAAAGGAAAAGTATCTAAGGATAATTATTTCTTAGGCGGAAGAAGTCTAACATGGGGCGTTATTGGGATGTCCCTGCTATTAACGAACCTAAATGCCACACAATTCGTTGGAATGAGCGGGCAATCCTTTGCGGGGAATATGAGTAACATGGCTTATGAAGTTACATCCGGATTCGTTTTAGCGTTAGTAGCTATTTATCTGCTTCCACGTTATTTAAAACAAGGAATCACAACTATTCCTGAATTTCTAGAAGATCGGTATGACAGTCAAGTTAAATCGTTTGTGTCGATATTATTCTTGTTGGGATATGTGTTAAATATGCTACCAACGACCCTTTATTCGGGCGCCATTGCATTAAGCCAAATGTTTGATATTGAAAGCACTTTTCATATCAGCTATGAGGCTGGCATTTGGATTATGGTGTGGTTAATCGGAATAATCGGTTTCTTCTATGCAGTATTGGGTGGATTGAAAGCGGTTGCGATTTCAGATACATTTAATGGAGTTGCTTTGGCCATTGGCGGTTTATTAGTCCCAATTTTTGCGTTGCTTACTTTAGGAGACGGCAGCATATCTCAAGGGTTTTCACAATTTGTTGCAGCGACTCCTGAAAAGTTTAATGCAATTGGTACCAATCATGATGTTGTTCCATTTGGAGCGGCTTTAACGGGCCTTTTACTAGTGAACTTTTATTATTGGGGAACTGATCAATCTATTATTCAACGTGCTTTGGCAGCCAAGGATTTAAAAGAAGGACAAAAGGGGATCATGTTTGTCGGTTTAATGAAAATCTTTACACCGATTATTGTTATTATCCCTGGGATTATGGCATTTCAGATTATCGGTAATACGGGAGCTAACCCAGACACAATGTATTCAGCTCTTGTAACAGAAGTAATGCCGAAACCGTTAATTGGCTTGTTTGCAGCTGCCATGTTTGGATCTGTATTGAGTGTCTTTAATGGAATCTTAAATAGCGCGTCAACTTTATTTGCGATCAATGTATATGCGCCAACCTTTGGAAAAAATAAATCTGATGAGGAAATTGTCAGGAAAGGGAAATGGTTCGGTGTCTTCATTGCTCTGATCTCCATGTTTATCGCACCACTGATTATGTATGCACCAAGCGGGTTGTTCCAATACTTACAAGTTATAAACGGCTTTTTCAATGTACCAATTTTCACGATTATCTTTATTGGTTATGTGACAAAGAGAGTTCCGGCTATCGCAGCGAAAATATCCATAACCTTCTTTATTGCAACGTATGCAATCCTTCAGCTGGTTGTTAAACCTGAGATGAGCTTCTTATATCAATTGGCTATTCTGTTTGTCATCAGCTGTCTGCTTATGTTGATAATCGGTAAAATCAAACCAAGAGAAGAGGCATACGTTCTTCCAAGCCGCAATCTTGTAAACCTGGAGCCATGGAAATATCGTCAGGAAGCTGCCTGGGGAATGATCTTCTGTGTCACTGCTTTTTATATCGTATTCTCGAAACTCGGTCTCGCAAGTGAAATAGGCTTTGGTGTACATACTTGGGCTTGGCTTGCCGGAGCTGCTCTGATTTGTCTGATCGGTCTATTCGTCACCAAGAAAATCGGAAGTAGAACAAATACAGCTGAACCTTTAGAAAAAACGACTCTTAATAAAAATGTATTGTAGTAAATTTACAATATATTAATATAAAATCACTTTCCTGAGTAAGGAAGGTGATTTTTTTCGGAGAATAAATCAATCGTCTTTAATAGTTTTTCAGCAGGTATTATATGTGTTGGTTAGTAGGGTGTCGGTTACTTTAGAATACTAAATACTTTCGTAAGCAGGTGTTATACATAAATAATCCCTATAACTAAAGAGAAAGACATAAATTCTTCTTCCAATTATTATACTTTTTATTGGAAGTGTTTAGTAAAATATAACGAAAGAGGGATTGAGGTGAGATGATTGAATAAAACCAAAAAAATCATGATTGGTGTGACTGTAACTGCGTTGACCATTGGTTTGGTCGGGTGTGGGACATCAAATGCAGATCTTCCTCCAAAACCCACAGATTCAGACTGCGGAGATTGGAAATGGGATGATGATGATGGTGTTTGGGAGTGTGATGATGACAACTCGAGGTATCACGGCCATTATTATTATGGCGGTTATTTTTATGGAAATCGAAGCATGCTTCTGAACAATAAGGGCTACCAATCCTATAAAAATAGTTCCTCTTTTAAGGGGGGGATTAAGGCTAGTTCGGGATTTGGCAGCGGAACAAAATCTTTTGGAGGTTAAGCCTTTGAAAAGGGAGGATTTATATGAATTTATATCTTAATTTTCTTTCATATTTAGGAGTAGCCTTGTTATTGCTTGCTGCAGGGATTGCTTTATTTGCTATAAGTACGCCAAAGCTGAGGGAATTCAAGCTAATTTCTGAGAAGAACTCTACAGCAGCCATGTCACTCGGCGGTAAGATCGTTGGGCTCTCAATCGTACTTGGGGCAGCAATTGAATATTCCGTATCGCTTAGGGATATGGTGATATGGGGAGTTATCGGGATTGTCTCACAGATTGTTGTGTTCTTGCTTGCAGAGATTCTTACGATAAGGTTTAGCATTCATCAGGCAATCGAGGAAGATAATCATGCTGTTGGAATCATGCTAATCTCGTTGTCACTGGCTGTGGGGTTAATTTTAGCGAAATGTCTATCCTATTAAATAAGGCAGGTAAGTGGAGTGAAGCAATTAACGTATTATTTAGATAAAGGAAATGGGCGGTTTGAGCCCTTTTATCAATACAATCTCCCAACTGTTGGGGTGGATGAGTGCTATGCCAGACAGCTTTGTACGTATTTTATTGTAAGAGGAACACAATATGAGCTAATATCGAATGAAATGTCTGCTGAAGAGGAAATCCTTGTGGTTAAGGAAACAGGGAGGAATTTGCAGGGGGAGAAAGAAAAAAACTACCGCGGTCAAGGGATTCATATTGAATTCCGAAACCATGAATTACGGGAAAACTATCGGCTGCTTTCTTGCGCTCCTTACGACAGTCATTATGAAGTACTCCGCTATCTCTTGAAGGATGTAGTAGATGTACCGGGTACTGGATAGATGTTAGTGACGTCCACTGAGATTGATGAAGACCGGGGTGTTTATGTGATTTATGTTAAGGAATTAGATGATGTTGATGGATAAGTACTATGAAAGAAGAAGCGAATTTTATGATCATATAGAGGGCTTTTGGGCTAATCTTTATGGTGAGGAATATGCCTTATATGATATGAAGCTGATAGGCAGGCAAGAGGCAGCACATATACGCCTAGCTACTGAACGAATCGGCAAGGTATACTCGAAAATGGCCTCGTTATTACGTAAAGTTCCATATGAAACTTTTCTCGAGATGGGTTATCCAGAAGAGACAATTTCTTTTTTAAGACTTAAAGTTCATCCGGTTGAAAGTGTGATCGCGCGCCTGGATCTAATTCCATACGGAGATGGTTATAAGTGTATCGAGATTAATTCAGATACTCCCACATTTATTAAAGAATTATTTCATATAAATGGACGTATTTGCAAAGAGTTTGGGGCAGGGAATCCAAATGATGGCTTGGAGGTGCAGTTGTATAAGGCAGTTCAGGAAAGTATCCAGCAAGTCAGTAAGGGAAAAGCTCCGCATATCGTGTTTACGGCTCATGAGGATCATATTGAGGACAGAGAAACCGTTCAGTATCTTAAACAGGCTGTACCCTCATCCAAATTCACTCCCTTGCATAAGCTGCAAATTCAAAGAGGCGTAGGCTTATTCGATGAGAATGGAGTCAGGATTGATATCCTTTATCGGCAGACTTTTCCGATTGAAAATATTATTATGGATCAGGACAAAGATGGGAATACAATTGGCTTATGGTTGCTAGAGTTAGTGGAAGAGGGGAAGCTATCCATCCTGAATCCACCATCGGCATTTTTACTGCAAAATAAAGCAGTTCAGGCTGTCATTTGGGGATTGCATGAAGAGGGGCATCCCTTTTTTACGGAGGAGGAACATAAGTGGGTAGAGGATTATTTTCTGCCGACATACCTTGAAGCTGAGCCCTTTTTGAAAAATCAACTGCCTTATGTGAAAAAACCAGCCTTTGGGCGTGAGGGCGACACAGTTGAAATCTTTAGTGAAAATGGCCGATTAATGTACGCAGATAGCCAAAAGTCATATTCTGAGTACACCTCAGTTTATCAACTTTATATGGAACAGCCGACTGTACAATATCTAAGTGAAAAGGGGCTTCAGGAAGGCCGGTTGCTCTTGGGAAGCTTCCTGCTTAACGGAAAATCATCTGCCTTCGGCTACAGGGTTGGCGGAATGATTACCAATAATCTATCCTATTACTTGCCTGTTGGTATAGGTGATTGATAGATTGCTTGTTTTACCTTTACTATCATCCAAGGAAGGCCCTATAATAGGTTCCCTTGGTTTCCTAATCCCAATAGTTAAAAATAATCTCTCCAACTATATTAGGTTTCCAATACTTAATTTTCTCTAATTCAGCGAGAGTTAAATCATGATCGTACTGTAAAAAATCATGCTTTAAATGATTTTTAATAATGACAGTCTCGTTCAGCTCACTTGTATGCAGTACTTTATAAAAAGAGGAAAATGTCTCGACAAGATGGGGGAGATCAATGAATTCAATGTATTCATACTCAACACTTGAGGCAAAAGCAAGCAAGGGATAATGCTTATTCAGTAAAATATGTAATTCCTCATTATTAAATGATATGTGTGCATGATAAAAACTCGTTGGATATGCAGGATCTCTCCATTTATTAAGCGTTCCGCCATTGTATTTAACAATAGAATAACAGAGCTGCTTGAACTGCCTTTCGTCCATTGGTGTCAGTTGATTATCTGCTGAATCGAAGAATCCAGTTATCCCATTACGAAGCCTCATCTTATCATCACCATAACCATCTTATATTTTGGTATTATTGACCAATTAAAGAGAGTCTAACATACAATTAGTTTAGCCAATAGCTTTTTAGCGACTAATATTGCATGGAATCCTATTATAAATCTCTTTTTATAGCAATGTATCCATTTGCCATACCAATATGTAGGGCAATAAAGGTAAAATAAGAGAGAGGAGGGGTTAAAGTGGAATACATAAAATATGAAAAAAGGAAAAACTGGACTTTTAGAGTAGTTCTGCTATTACTCGCGATATCAGTCATTTATGCTATATACATGTTAATCAATGCCCCATCAGGCGTTGCTCAAAATGAATATGAACGTGTGAAAAGTGATTATGTATTAATGATTTTGCAATGTTTAACAGGATGTATAGTTATTTTCCTGCCATCCCAACTTGAACATCGCTTCCGCATAGATATACCGGATATCATGGAAATTATGTATTTTATCTTTTTATTTTGTGCGATCTACCTTGGTGAGGTTCGAAATTTTTATTATAAGGTTCCTTACTGGGATTTAATTCTACATTGCTTTAGTGCAGCTATGCTGGGAGCGTTAGGATTCATTATTGTCAATTTCCTTAACAATACAAAGAAAACAATTGATTTAAGTCCCTTTTTTGTTGCTTTATTCGCCTTTTGTTTTGCAATAACCTGTGGAACCGTTTGGGAAATTTATGAGTTTCTTGCTGATGGTGTCTTAGCAACAAATATGCAAAAATTCATTACAGGAGAGGGAGTTGTCTTGATTGGGCGAGACGCTGTAATGGATACGATGGGAGATATTATTGTAGATGCTCTCGGTGCGTTCACTGTCACAGCAATTGGCTATATTAATTTAAAAAAGCAACAAAAAAGTAGAATCGTAGAGGAAGAAGAACAGAAGATGTGGATTGAATCCGAAAAGACTGGTTCATAATTATGACAAAATGAAATTGCACCTGCAGCCATTAACCCAACCAAAGGATAATGTGCTCAGATTTATATGCATATTGAATTGAAAAAATCTTTAGCTACTCATTTTAGTAAGGAGTGATTTGGTGATAAAGATGATTGAAAAAGCAATCCAGGATATTTATCCAGATGATTTTGCTTGGTGCTATGGCTGTGGGCGACTGAATAAAGATGGACATCATTTTCGAACTGGCTGGGATGGTGATAAGACTAAAACCGTATATGAGCCAAAATCTGATCACATGGCAATACCAGGGTTTGTCTATGGAGGAGTCATTGCATCCTTAATTGATTGCCACGGGACTGGCTCTGCCTCTCTGGCTCTCCATCGAAAAAACGGATTTGATGTGGGAGATGATGCAATTCCACCTCGATTCGTAACTGCTTCATTACATGTTGATTTTATGAAACCGACACCTGAGGGAGTCCCATTAATTGCAATCGGTTCTTTAACTGAAATCCACCCGAAAAAGTGGAAAGTGGAAACAGAGGTTTATGCTGATGAAATACTTTGTGCCAGGGGAGTTGTCGAAGCAGTCGTTATGCCTGGTACATTTAAAAAATAAATGAATTAAAGGGGCAGTGTTAAACAAAGGGTAATGAGACCTTTTGTTTGCACTGCCTTTATTATTGCCTTAATATAAAACCATTTAGAGCAGCCTTTTTACTTGAGGGATAAGATACATAGTAGGAATCATTTGTTTTCTGTTTATATAAATACGCATATGAGTTTGAATACGATAGAAGTAGGGTTGGAAAAGATAGTAAGGTTGATTACTCAAAATAATGATAGTGGGGTGTATACTGAATGGATCATCAGTTGGAACTGGCAACATTTGCGGGCGGCTGTTTTTGGTGTATGGTATCACCATTTGACGAGCAGCCGGGAATTATAAAAGTCGTATCCGGTTATACGGGCGGACATACGGAGAATCCAACATATGAAGAGGTTTGCAGCGATACAACAGGCCATTATGAAGCTGTTCAAATTACATATGACCCTGAAAAAATGTCATATGAAACATTGCTTAAACAATATTGGCAGCAAATTGACCCGACAGATGCCGGAGGGCAATTTAATGATCGGGGAGATTCTTATCGAACAGCCATTTTTTATCATAATGAAGAGCAGCATCGTTTAGCAGAAGGTTCTAAGAAGGAGCTGGCCAACAGTGGGCGATTTCAGAAAGAAATCGTAACGAAGATTCTCCCGGCTGGTCCATTTTACAGAGCAGAAGAGAAGCACCAACATTACTATAAGAAGAATCCTTTTCGCTATAATCTCTATAAAGAGGGATCAAGTCGTGCTCGTTTTATAAGAGATAATTGGAAGAATACAAAAAGTGATGAGCAGCTTCGAGCAGAATTAACATCGCTCCAATACGAGGTGACAAGGAATAACGCAACAGAGCCGCCGTTTCAAAATGAGTATTGGGACAATAGGGAAGAGGGAATCTATGTAGATATCATTTCGGGTGAACCTTTATTTAGTTCACTTGACCAATATGATGCCGGCTGTGGCTGGCCGAGTTTTACGAAACCAATACAGCGACATGAAATGGAAGAAAAGCTTGATACTTCATATGGGATGCGAAGAATTGAAGTAAGGTCCAAAACATCAGACTCTCATCTGGGGCATGTTTTTGATGATGGGCCAGGACCGGATCGAGCACGTTATTGTATTAACTCCGCCGCCCTCCGATTTATCCCTCTAGATCAGTTAGAGGAAAAGGGATACGGTCAATATTTAAGTTTATTTAATAAGTAAAACTAAGAAAGGACTGCCTATTATGAAATTGGCAGTCCTTTAATCACTTGTTAATCTATTTTTTGAATTCTACCCTCTGCCTTATACTCAAACGGGGAAGGCAAGGTTTTTACAAACTCAACAGTTGCATCTATATCAACTGGTCCGACTTCCATATCTGTTGATAGCTTACCAAAGCTCGTACTGATATTTCCATACATATAGTTGTTGATCACGGCTGTGTATTCTTTATTCGGATCGACTTTACTGCCATCCGGTAAAAGGATATCGACTACCTTACCGGTTTTTGCTTGGTCATCATAAGTGTAGGTATATTTAAAACCGGATACGTGATAATCTAAACCTCTTGCTGTGATTTGTTCATTTAAAACGACTTCCAAATCAGATCCGCTAAGCTTTACTTTGTTTAATACATTACCAAAAGGCTGAATGGCGAATAAATCACCAAATGTTACCTCGCCTGCATCTAATGGAGAGCGTACACCGCCGCCATTCATTAAGGCGAAATCTGAATCCATGGCTGCCTTCATACCATCTGCAATTAAATTACCGAGAGCAATGTCACTGAGTTCCCTTGCTGTAGTTGGATAGCTTTTTTCAAGCGAAGCCGTATTATTGCCTATTATTTGCGCCTTAATGGGCTCTACTCGATCAGAGTATTTTTTTAGAATAGATGAGACTTCAGAATCTGGAGCATAGTCCTTTTGGTAAACAGTGTTTATTTTTCCTGTTTTGCTGACGATATCGCCTGTTAGTGGATCAATGGTGATGTCTACATCAGAGAAAGCATTTCCATAGGAGTAAGCTTGAACAATTAATTTTTGATCAACGACGCGGTTCACGTTTACGTGGTTATGTGCCGCAAAAATCACATCGACTTCATCATTAATCTGCTCTGCAATCCGGCTTGCATCGAAGGAATCGGTATAGCCAGTTTGCGTTGCGGGATTATGGGCAAGCACGATAATAGCCTCAATTCCTTGTTTCTTAAGTTCATCTGTATATTTGTTGATGGCAGCTACTTCATCTGTGATTTTTAATGATTCATTTCCTTTTGTTACGATCATAGTAGGCGTTTCCTGAGTTACAACGCCAATAACACCAATTTTTTCGCCCGCAGCTTCTAAAACTGTATAGGGCTGGGTGATTAAATTCCCATCTCTAGTGTCAAAAGCATTGGCAGCAACTAATGGAAAGTTCATTCCGTCATAGTCAGCGTTGCCTTTAGGATGGTCGCCGCCATTCATCATACGCTTGAGTTCATCAATGCCCTCATCAAACTCATGGTTGCCAAATGTTCCGACATCAAATCCGATTGCTTCTAATATTTCAACCGTAGGCTCGTCCTGGAATAAAGCGGAGACTAACGGACTTCCTCCAATCATATCCCCGGCATGCACTAGAAATGTATTGGGATTTGTAGCTTCTTCCTTCTTTAATGCTGCCGCTGTATATGAAATAGGTCCTGTTGGTAAATCTCCAACAGTAGTGACAGTATCTAACTGTCCGTGTAAATCATTTAATCCCAGTAACTGAACATTGACTCCGCGATTTAGATCGATATTGAAGATTCCGAAGCCTTTAGAGTCTGTTTTTCCAGTGTACGTGAATGGTGTTTCATCTGTAATATACTCTTCTGCCTTTGGTGAAGTTGTAAATGTGACATTCGCATTTCCTGATATTGGAGCAATAGACCAGTTGCGGTCAGCAGTTGGTGTGATTTCTTTTACTTCAGAAATGTAATCCATTAGAACTTGGCGGTTTTCATCTGCTGAATCAATGACCAGTTCACTGCCTTTTAATCCAGGGAAGTTACCTCCGCCACCGGCACGATAGTTGTTTGTCACAACGATAAATTCCTGATCTGGATCAATTGGACTTCCATTGTACTCCAGATTAATTACTCGGCTTGATTCTGGGTTTATAAGAGTACCGTTTGGTGCATATTTTGGAGCCTTCGTCACATCAATTTGATAATTGACACCATCGATGACATCAAAATTATATACTGCAAAGGAAGGGTTCAATAGTTCTTGTTCATTTTCTTTGGCAGGGTCTATCGTATTGAACTTCCCTGCCGACATTTCGATCCATTCTTTTACTACGGAGCCTTTGATTTTAACGGCTTTCAATGTATTGTCGTAAAGATATAAATCACCGGCGCTTCGAATGGTTAAATCGCCTTTTTTAATATCGGTAAACTCATCAACACCGTTTCGTCCGGCTTTAAACGGAGCGCCAACAGACAATATAGGCAAATCCTTTAATTCCGGTTTATTTAATTCAATGTACTTTTCTGCATACCATTTTTGTGCATTCGTAACGACCTGAACAGATGGATCGTCCTGAACCAGTGCGAAGTAGCTGTAAATATCATCAGTTGTAGTACCGATAGGAGTATCAATATATTTCAATGTACCTTCGTGATCCTTTTGAACAGCACGAACAATCGATTTATCAGGTTGTACAGACTCATCAACACTCCTTGTGGAGGATTGAGATTTGGATACTTCCCACTCACCTTTTACTTGCTTTAATGTCAAATCAATAATTCCAAGTGCAGCGCCACCATACCCTGCCTGAACAGCAGGCACGCCATTAATGGTTCCTTTAGTATTATCAACACCAGGAAGAGGATTTCCTGCAGAATCTTTGAATAAAGCATCTAATTCAGCATCGGTTTTAGCTGGGAATACTTTATGTGTGTGTGAAAAAGTGAGAGCATCAATACCAGGTACTTTGCTTAAAGCATATACGGTATCCTCCGTATTATCGAGATTCCCATTAAAACCGGAGTGAGCCATAGCAACAATCACATCCGCACCTTTTTTCTCTAGGACAGGAATGTATTTTTTAGCAGTTGCTACAACATCCTTTGTAATGACCTTTCCATCAAGATGGGCCTTGTCCCATTCGTTGATTTGTGGTGGAACAAAACCGATATAGCCAATCTTAATGATTTTGGTTTTTCCGGATTGGTCTTTAACTTTTTTATTGACGATTTTATAGGGCTGGAATTTATGAACATCATTGCGTGGATTGTTATCCTGATCATCAATGTATACGTTTGCATTAATGACAGGAAAATCAGCGTCATTATATACTTCGTTCAGATATTTCAACCCATAGTTAAACTCGTGGTTTCCAAGAGTCGCTATATCATAATCCATGATATTCATAGCCTTTATGGCTGGATGTGTTTCTCTTCTTTCTAACGGATCGATTTTAGCTTTATATGTGCCAAGAGGTGTCCCTTGAATTAAATCGCCATTATCAACTAATACAGAATTTTTTACTTCTGAACGTGCCTTTTTTACGAGAGTAGCTGTTTTAGCTAAACCTATGTTAGGGGCGGAGCTATCTTTATAATAATCATAGCTTAAAAGATTAGTATGAATATCTGTCGTTTCCATAATACGGAGTTCTACTTGTGATTGTCCCTTAGGCTTATGATGCTTGTGATTGGTGGCTTCTGCTTCACTTGTCATAAATGATGTTGCTGCCAAGCTGATTGCCATTGTACTTGTTAAAAAGATCCGACCTTTAATACTACTCCATAGTTTCATACGAGGCACCTATCCTTTGTATTTTTTTGAGAGTTTTAGGCTCCGCTTACAAATATATCAAATTTAAAGTGGTATATGGATAGATATCTAGAATAACAGTTAAATACTACTATTAATTATATTGATTCAGGTTAAAAAACTAGTTATCATTACTCAGTTCATAATTAAATATAGGTATTATGGATGTCAAAGTAATCGGTTATTTTGGAGAAGACATGAGAAATTGGTTTGGTATTTCATAAAATAGAATAGGCAGAGACTATCAAAAGGGATAAGAGGGTTATAATGACTAAAAAAGAGATTAGATTTACAATATCTAATCTCTTTTATTATTTGTAACGTTAGGAACTACACTAAAGCCTATCAAATCTGACATAGGTTCCTAACTGCATACAAATCGTTGTCGGAAGCCTCCGAGATGAGGGTTCTAAGGTCTTTTGAAGGTGTATAAACCGTGACGTTTTTAGTCTTCGTTCCTTACTTAGAGGCCCTTCAGCACTCTAAGTAGTCTGGCTTCAGGGCCTAGGAGTTCGGGACATAAGCATAGCCTCTGCGGAGGGCAACAGGATGTTGGTCACAAAGACGTTACCACAGGACGTGGTGCATTTAGTCTTTGCTCCTTAATTCATCCCCTCCGAGCTCCTGTCTTAAGCTCCTCGCGGGCCTACAGGATGTAGGTCATGAAGACGTTGCCACAGGACGTGGCGTTTTTAGTCTTCGTTCCTTTATTAGAGGCCCTTCAGCACTCTTGCAATATTCTCGCAGGTTCTTTCTATGTTTTTAGGGCCGTTTTTTAGGGTTTGGTCTAGGGGTGCGAGTTCTGGGATGATTCCGAAGATGGCATCGATTCCTTTGTCGTAAAGTGCTTCAATACCTTCCCCAATGTATCCGGCAACTGCTATTACTTTTTTGTCCAGTTCTTTTGCAGCTTGTGCGACCCCATAAGGTGTTTTGCCAAATTGAGTTTGATAGTCAATGCCGCCCTCGCCTGTGAACACATAGTCAGCGTTCTTAAGTTTTTCTCGTAACCCACTGAATTCGATTACAATGTCAATCCCTTTTTGAAGAGTGGCATTTGTAAACAGGAGTAAGCCAGCACCCAGGCCACCAGCAGCTCCAGAGCCTGGGGTGTTCCGAACAGCTTGTCCTAATTGCTGCTCTACCATGTCAGCATAATGCGCTAGATTCTGATCTAGCTGTTTAACCATTTCAGGTGTGGCGCCTTTTTGAGGCCCGAAAACATGAGATGCTCCAGTTTCGCCGCATAAAGGGTTCGTTACATCACAGGCAACTATCATGGTTACATCAGCTAGACGTGTATCTATTTTAGACGTATCAATTGTATGCAATTGATTTAAGTAGCCACCTCCTCTAGGGATATGGTTTCCTTCTTTATCAAGAAACTGAACACCCAGCGCCTCAGCCATACCTGTTCCTCCGTCATTAGTAGCACTGCCGCCAATTCCAATGATGATTTTTTTAATCCCTTTATCTAAACAGGCGCGAATCAATTCACCTGTACCATATGTAGTAGTAATGAGTGGATTTTTTGTTTCTTGGGTGACATAGTGAATACCGCTGGCTTCTGCCATTTCAATAACTGCGGTTTCATGATCCCCCATAATTCCATATCGAGCAGTTACGGGGTTGCCGAGTGGACCTGTAACGTCTAATGAATAGAGAGTGCCGCCTGTTGCATCAATGAGTGACTGGACAGTACCTTCTCCGCCATCTGCCATCGGAACATGGATAAAATCTGCATCTGGATAGACCTTTTTAATACCTGCTTCCATTGCAATGCATACCTCTTTTGCTGTCATGCTTTCCTTAAAAGAATCTGGTGCAAGTACAAACGTTTTGCTCATTGTAACCCCTCCTGTTATAAAATAAATCCGAATAAAATGGTGGCTACAATCGTCATGGTTGCACCGACAATTGCTTCGTAGCCGACTACGGACATCCTTTGTTTAATGGACATGTTCATGCTTTGCGCTGTAACATGAAAATAATTTCCGTGCGGTAATGAATCAATTACTGTTGCACCTGAGTGAACCATAACTGAAGCGGCAAGTGGTGCAACTCCCATGTCTAAAATAGCTTCGCTGAATGATCCTGTGGCAATAATAACGCCAGTAGATGTAGAGGCAGTGGCTGCTGCCATTAAAATACCTGCTATAGGTGCCAGGAATGTACCAGAGATACCGGTAGCTTCAATTAATGAAACAACCTGTGCGGATAGATTGGATTGAGAAATTAATCCTCCGATGGCACCTGCACCAATTAGAATTAACACAGTTACTGTCATTCTATCCAAGCCTGATGCTGTATATTTCAATAAATTTTTTGATTTCCCCATAGCTATTGTTCCAATGATACCTGCAAGGGGGAGAATGTACATAGCATCTACTTTAAAGCTGGATAAGGCCTCTATATTTAAAATTGAACCGATTGGATTAATCATTAATAAGATAATGGCTACTAATGGAGCTACGATTGCTTTATTCAGTGGAGGATAGTTAGCTGAACCATGATCAAGATCCACAACCTCATTATCTGAAACTTTTTCGCCTTTATTTTTGATTAAAGTGGCGATGAGAACAGTTGCGATTAAGCCGAAAATTGCTGGGATAAGACCTGCAATCATTACATCGCTAAGTTCTAAATCAAACCCTCGGGCTGCTGCAATTGTATTCGGGTTTGGCGAGATGATGTTACCCGCTTTTCCTCCTCCGGATAGTGCTAATAATAGAGCAATTTTTGAAATGCCCATTTTATTACCAATTGATAAAGCGATAGGCGCTACAATCAGGACAGCTACAGGGATAAATACCCCAACCGCTGTAATAATCATGGTGGCAAGAGCTAATGCAATGAGAGCCTTCTTTTCCCCTAATTTAGAAACAATAGATTGGGCGATTGTTTCTGCAGCCCCGGATTCCATCATGACACCAGCCAAAACTCCAGCGGCAAGAACACGAATAACAGTCCCCATAACACTTTGAGTGCCGCCAACAAGTATATTGATTGTTTCCTCAAGGTTAGCTCCACCTATTAAACATCCGAGTATGGCTCCTAAAAATAGAGCATACAGCGGGTTCAGCTTTTTTAAGATTAAGATAATGGCTATTGCCAGACCAGCTAAAGCCCCAATCCAACTAATCATAATCCCGTCCATCTTGTAACCTCCTAAGTAGTGTGGAATACGTCTTATTATAGTTTGGTAGCGGTTACAATTCTATTGATGGATAGATGATTTTCTTTGTGCAAACGCACAAAGAAAGTGATGAGAGGTTTGTTAGTTTATAATGGAAATATAGGAGAAGATTTACGGATCATAAGATAAGGCGGTACAGAAATAAAGAAAGGTTTTGTTCACCATGTATCAGTTAACTAATAAACAGGCGCAACATATTGTCGATAAAATGATGGCGGATATTCCATATAATATCAATATTATGAACGAAAAGGGCATCATTATCGGCAGCGGGAGTAAGGACAGAATCGGAACCTTTCATACTGGAGCAGTCCAAGCCCTACGTTTAGGCAGGATGATTACAATAACAGAGGATAATAGGTACGAAAAAAAGGGTACAAATGAACCGATTGTCATTAATCAAAAGATGGTAGGTGTTATTGGGATTAGTGGCGAGCCGGGTGAGGTAATCCCTTTTTGCAAACTAGTCAAAACCACAGTCTCTCTGTTAATTGAACAAGAAATCGCGTTGAAGAGTATGGAGGAGATTAGTAAAAAGAAGTCCGCGTTTCTTAAGTTATTAGTAGAAACGAAGTACCAATACTCAGATGAAATAAAAAGGGAAGCCCTGAATTATCAGCTTGATCTGACAAGAAAAACATCTGTCCTGATTGCAAAGCTAAAGCCAAGTCCTAAAAGAATCAATTATCCTGTTTTTGAGGAAGATGAGCATTCCATCATCCTGCTACAGGATAATAGCGGAGTCAAACCCTTGGCTGACCTGTTAACTAATGAAAATTCGACTATAAAGATCAGTGTTGGAAGTCATGTAGACACTATTTCTGAGAGCTATCATCAAGCAATCAGTGCTATGCAAATTAGTGAAAAATTAAATCTTCAAAAGAGAGTTATTCATTATATGGATGTATCCTTTTTATCCAGAATCAGCGAGATAGGTATAGATTCGTTTATTAATCACTCCTATATTAAAGGTTCTCTTATCTCTTCGCCGGAATTGCTGGAGACCTTGCAGATCTATATTAATAAGAATGGCAATATGACATTAACATCAAAAGAGTTACATATTCATAGAAATACGCTGCAATATCGTCTGGATAAAATTAAGGAGATAACAAGTAAAGATCCTAAACAAATATTCGAGTTGTTCGAGTTGATCTTTATTATGTTAAAGGATTAAATTCCTCATTCATTTAAACCTAACATTCGGTTAGGTTTTTTTATTGAAGATTGAAGGTCGAATTAATTGGGTGCAGACAGACAAAAGTTTGTGAATAAAATCTAGAAAAAAATTATCAAGATAACAAAACTGTTATAGTCTATATTTTTATAGAGTAATACAGTTTGTGAAATAAATCACATGATTTTGGAAGTGTTTTCATTGCTTTCACAATCATATTTTTCTATGAATACTTGTATACAACTATGTATACCAATAGATTAAACGGTGTGCTTAACAAAATATAAGTGAATAATTTCACAAACTTTTTTTGAAAATTTCACTGGACTGTTATAGTCATTTTGGACTATACTGTATCTGTAAGGTTGAGAAATCAACTTGAAAGATCACTTATTTTTGAAAAGGAGATTGTGAAATTGAAAAGTGTAGTATCAACTTTTGCGCTTAAAGCGGGATCATTATTGTTAGTTTATACAGCAATGCAAATTTTTATGTAATAGGACAATATGTAATTAAAAAGATAGGAGGAGAAGGAATGAAACCATTAGCGATTGTATTTGGATTTAAAGCTGTAACAATGGCGTTAATGTTATTTATGTAATGAACATTGTATGTAGTAATATTTGCTCTTTGTAGGAATGCAAACGTAAAGAAAAAAAGATAGGAGGAAAGGCAGAATGAAAGGATTAGGAATTGTATTTGGACTTAAATTTGTAACAATGGCTCTTGTATTATTTGTTTAATGTAATTAATCATATGCGATATTGGGCTAATATTGAAACAAGGGAGGATCTAATATGAAAGCAATTGTGATAACATTTGTCTCTAAAGTTGCTACTTTAGGAATGGTGTATACTTCATTAAATGCCTTTATCTAAAATGAATAGACAAAGGCAATTAGAGTATGCACCATAAATTTAAATTCCCATCATTAAAACACGCTATTTATAGAATTTTCCTCGAATTATTTTCTTCAAAATGAAAAGAAGGCTCCCGCTATTTAAAGCAAGAGCTCCATAAATAATTTTATAACGATTCTTTTATGATTTTCTTATAATATGAAACAGATAATACTCCAAATATAGAATAGAATACTGTATACAACACCATTACTAGTAACATCGGTGTCCAAATCTCTATTCCAAATAGGAACCAACCTGACTTAACTGCAAAATAGCTATGACAAAGACCTAATATGAGTGGTATTCCAAAATTAAATAATTGTTTTAGCTTAACACCCTTCAAAAGATCCTGTTGGGTAAATCCAAGTTTTCTTAAGATAGAGAAGTTTAACTTTTCGTCCTCACTTTCACCCATTTGTTTAAAGTAAAGAATGCAGCCCGATGTAATAAGGAATGTTAAACCGAGAAATCCGACAATAAACATCGTTAATCCCATTCTTTTTTTGTTATCTTGGATCATGTTAATACGAGATTCATGTGTATCATCCTGAGTAGCTAATTGGTTGAATAGACTATTTGCTTCTGGAAGCTGTTCATTATCTGTGATATCAATCCCAATATAGAGTGAGTCAGCATCCTGGATAGCTGGATCTATATCATCCTTTAATCTTTGAAAAGTAGATTCATCCACAACTACAGCAGGTATACCGCTGATGGTAAAGTTCCAGGAAATCACATAATCCCTATTTAGGCCTGTATATTTTTGGTCAATCGTTATGTTGTTACCTGTTATTTGGATGTTACCTGTGTCTTTAAAATCCAACGTATTTTTCAGCATGTCGCTATACCCGGTGAAATAAGCCTCATGGGCAGATAACTCAACATCGTCAATTGCCTTTTCACTGATAACAGGCATTGGCATAGAATTCAGTCGAAGATCAAGTACATTAAGGCTGGTTTCTATAATTTGCTCAATATTAACTCTCGATTGAATAACGTCAACTTTCTTCTCCTTAAAAGCAATGCCATTTTCACGAAGGACACTTGTAAAATGATCAGCATCTTTTTCATTCATAAAGGAGAAGTTAGCTGGAACATCATTCTTCGCTGTTTTCTCTACTGAATAGAAGGAAATATAGCTTAAGGAGAGTAAACCGATTGCAAGTGCTGAAACAGTTGTGATGATTGTTAATAACATAGCATTCGATTTCAAGCGAAACATGATAGATGAGAGAGAGAGAACCTCATACACATTTAAATAACCATCTTTCTTTTTACGAATACTATTTAAAATAAAGGTCACAGAGCCTTTATAAAACAAATAGGTCCCAACTATCACAGCCCCAAGAATATATAACATTGCTGCTATTAACTCATCGCCAGTAGATAAATCTTCACCGAAAAGTTTAGTTGAAATATAGTATCCAGATCCTATTAAAAAAAGACCAAGTATACCAATTGTGATTTCAAATTTAGATATTTTTTTGACTTTTACTTCAGTGGAAGAAGTTACTCTAAATAATGATAATATAGTTTGTCTTTTAATGAAGAGATAATTTGATAACATGATTAGTAGATAGATCACACTGAACACAATAATAGTTTGGATTAGCGCTTCTCCTGAAAAACGTAGAGCAGCTATATCCTCGACACCAGTTAATTTAATTAGTATAAGCATAATAAGCTTTGAAATGGAGAATCCAATAAAAATACCTACCACCAATGAACCAAAGTAGAGAATCGCATTCTCCATATTTAAAATACGGAATATTTTCGATTTCGTCATACCGATTAACTGGAATAGACCAATTTCTTTGCCCCGCCTTTTAATAAAAATACTATTGGCAAAGAGCAGGAATACAAGTACGATGCTAATGAGCAAAATAGATCCTACTTGAAGTGCAGCCCCTCCTTTTATCGAACCTTTAGCAGCATCCATTGCGGGGTCATACTGCAGAGTAACAAATGAAAAGTAAAGGGCAACGCTGAAAACTAAAGCAAATACATAGAGATAATAGTTGTTTATATTTTTTTTGAGGTTTCTCCATATGAGTGTTTTAACGCTCATCCATAACACCACCCAAGATTCCTTGTGTTTTAATAATTCCTCTGAAAAAGGATTCACGATCTTCTTGGCCCTTAGTTAGCTGTGTATAGATTTGTCCATCCTTAATAAAAATAACGCGATTGCAATAACTGGCTGCTATAGGGTCATGTGTAACCAATACAATCGTTGCATTCCTCTTTTGGTTTAATTCACTTAGTTTATTTAACAGATCGGATGCTGATTTAGAATCAAGGGCACCTGTAGGTTCATCGGCAAAAATAATACTTGGTTCATGGATAAACGCTCTTGCTGCAGATGTTCGCTGCTTTTGACCGCCTGAGAGTTCATTTGGGTATTTATCCTTCAGGTCCAGGATGCTAAGATCCTTAGCTACCTCATCAAACTTCTTTATAGCTTCTTTTTTGGATAAGCCGCTAATAGATAATGGTAAAAGTATATTTTCCTTAACAGTTAAGGTATCTAATAAATTGTACTCCTGAAAGATGAAGCCAAGATGATGCTTGCGGAATTCAGCTAATTGCTTTTCCTTCATTGCTGTCATCTCTGTATTATTAATCATGATGGTCCCTGTGCTGACTTTATCAATCGAAGATAATACATTAAGTAAAGTCGTTTTTCCTGAACCGGAGGCGCCCATTATTCCAACAAATTCTCCTGTTTTAATAGTAATATCAATGCCTTTTAGAACCTCTTGCTGATTAAATTTGCTACCAAATGATTTATGGATTTTATGTGCCTCTAATATATTCATATGGAATCGTCTCCCTTTAATTGATACCTTCATTATATAGAGGACGTTCTATTCAAATCCTTCTATTCTCCGAACAAAATAGAAAAGCATGTGACATTCCTGTCACATGCTAATGACCTCAACAAAATCATTCTTCTTTGGAAAGGTAAGCGTAAATCGGGTGCCTTCGTCTAGTTTTGAATCTACTCCAATATCAATCATAAGAGGATTTGCTGCTTTTTTAGCTAGATATAAGCCCATACCTGTCGCAGCATTATCGGTATGTTCCACAGCAGAAGTGTAGCCTTTATCAAAGATACGCGGCAAATCCCTCTGATCAATGCCGCGGCCAAAATCCTGTATGGTTAAAATGATATGTTCATTTGGCAGGGGGCGGCTTGAAATAATAATATCTGAGTCATGACTATATTTGACTGCATTCGTTAATAACTGTCTAATAATAAAGCTCAACCACTTGGCATCACTTACAACCTCGGTAATATCCAGCTGGAGGTCAAAGCCGATTCTTTTCTGGATACACCAACTCTGCAATTCTCTTATTTCTTTATAGACAATTTTACGTAAATCTAAATTCTCTATTAAAAGGTCGTTTTCAATAAATTGAAGTCGCTTTTGGAAAAGTTGAGAATCAAGAAGATGTTGAATTCTCATCCATTCATAGGTTAGCTCAGATTTTGTTCGTTCATCCTCAAGGCGATCAATGATTAAATTCATGGCTGTTAGCGGAGTTTTAACCTCGTGAATCCAGGAGAGTAAGTCATCTTTTTCTTGTTCAATTAAGGTTTGGCTATGTGCAGTTGCATGTTTCAGCTGCTCTGTTTGATTCAGGATACTATTTAGAACAATTCGTTCAATAGGGCTCCTTGCATCCGGCAAAGTGGAGATGTCTAAATCAGTTTCCCGTTTATCTAAACTTCTATAAAATTGCGTTTCAGTTTTATAGCGTATGATAATGAAGATGGTAAATAAAATTACAGATAAAAAGACGATATAAGCAATTGATTGAAAAGGGATAGACTGGTCAATATAAGCCACAAAGAGTATAAATAGATGAATTGATAGGAATAAGATAATCCAGCTTCGTCTTTCAATTAAATAGCTCTTTATCATAAAGAATCAGCCGTCTCTTTTGCCATGTAACCTTGACCTACTTTTGTTTCTATAAAATGTCCGAGTCCAAGTTCATCCAGCCTTTTTCGCAACCGATTCACATTGACCGTTAATGTATTATCGCTGACAAACCGCTCATCATCCCATAAACTGCGAATTAAAGTATCTCTGCTGATAATCTTATTCTTATGATCGATTAACTGCTTTAAAATGTAAATTTCATTCCTTGAAAGCTCTATTGATCCAAGTTCATTTTCAACCGTATTTTTTTCGTAATTAATGGTCGCTCCGCACCAGATTTTCAGCTGTGT
Organism: Pradoshia sp. Z4_20; assembly: GCF_058216035.1. Classification (NCBI taxonomy): domain Bacteria; kingdom Bacillati; phylum Bacillota; class Bacilli; order Caryophanales; family Bacillaceae; genus Pradoshia; species Pradoshia sp. Z4_20. Next base: position 128,437 of record NZ_JBZAJD010000006.1, on the reverse strand, counting down.
TTGATCAGCATTATAATTATAAACTCTTCGTAAAATGGCTTGAATCTTTGCAACTAAAACATCAAAGTTAAAGGGCTTCTGTATAAAATCATCAGCACCAAGTTGCATAGACATCACCATGTCAGTAGGGTGGTCTCTCGATGATAAAAATAAAATGGGTACATTGGAGTGCGTCCGTATCAGCCGGCACCAATGGAAACCGTCAAATTTAGGCAACTGAATATCAATAAGGACTAAGTCAGGCTGAATATCCGTAAATTCATTAAGTACCTCTCCGAAATCTTGAACGCCATATACTTCATAAGACCATTGGGTTAACCTCTCTTTAATTTCTTTAAAAAGGCTGGTGTCATCTTCAATTAATAAAATTTTAAACATAACCATCACCCGTTCTTTATTTATTAGGATTACGAATAGTGGTAAAGTAGCTCGAACTATTTTAGGGTATTAGTTGTTTTGTCATGTAAAGCTCAAAATGTATAGTATATATAAATATAGTGTACTATAAAAACGACTCGCAAATATAAAAAGGAGAACAAGCACCAATGCTTGTTCTCCTTTTTATAAGTTAACCGAAGATAATAACGAGGATTCCTACGATAAAACAGTAAATAGAAAAATAACCTAATTTCCCTTTTTTCATAATATCCATAAACCAACGCAGTGAAAAATAGGAGGCGATGAGGGAAGCTATAAATGCCAATGCATACGGAATCAGCAGTCTTCCTAAATCAGGATCGTTCACCATATCGGATACTGAAAATACCATGCCGCCAAGACTGATTGGGATATATAGAAAAAACGAGAATTTCAACGCAGTTTCACGGTTCATTCCCATAGCCATAGAGGATACGATCGTTGCACCGGAACGGCTGATTCCAGGTATTAAAGCAACAGCCTGTGATAATCCCACAATAATGGCATCCTTAAATGTTAGTTCTCCCTCAGCTTTCCTGCCCTCTAAATTACGGATAAGCCATAAAGCAATACCTGTGATAATCAGCGCAAAGCCAATGACACGTACACCCTTAAAAATAGATGCGATTTGATCCTCAAAGAAAAGACCGATAAATGCAGCTGGAATTGTAGCAACAATTAAGTAAAGAATAAAATAAAAATCCTTTTTCGTGGCGGTAGATTTATCAGAACCTGTTAAATAGGAAAATCCATTTTTAATCAACTTCATTAAATCTGCTCGATAAATAAAGATAACGGCCAGTAGGGACGCAAAGTTTACAAACAACTCAAAGCTTAATCCCGGAATGTTAAGTCCGAAAAAATGCTGAAAGATGACCAAGTGGCCACTTGAAGATACAGGGATAGGTTCAGTAAGACCTTGCAGTAATCCTAAAAAAACAAATTGTATTATTTCAATAAAGCTAATTGAATCCATTTTAACACTCCTATTTTATAGCTTTTACTTTTATTTATTATACTAAAATAATAATATCATTTGGAGAGAACGGTTCGAAACTGGAAAATTCAGAAAGTAAGGGAACTGGATTAATACTAAAGCTTATTTTGCGCGTAATAAAGGTTTTTATGAAAATATTGGAGTGTTTGCATGAAGGGTTGCATGTAACCAGGAAATAGAAGTTTATATCAGAGTAAAGGCAGGATTCATATATATCAGGCCTTTTAGTAACTGCATATATGGATAGTCATTACATCAGCAAGAAGGAGGTTATCAAAATAGAAATACTAAAGGGCACAGTGCTTAAGCACTGTGCCCTAACTTATCCTTATAAAACTTTATCAAGAAAATCCTTAGTTCGTTCATTTTGCGGATTGGAGAAGATTTCTTCAGGTGTTCCTCTTTCCACAACATAACCGCCATCCATAAAGATGACCTGATCAGCTACTTCACGGGCAAAGCCCATTTCATGAGTCACAATTACCATGGTCATACCCTCTTGTGCAAGCTGTTTAATAACATTCAGAACCTCACCGACCATTTCGGGATCAAGTGCACTCGTAGGCTCATCAAACAACATAATGTCAGGGTTCATGGCAAGAGCTCGTGCAATCGCCACACGTTGTTTTTGTCCGCCGGACAGTTGAGCTGGCATGGCATTGGCCTTATCTTCAAGACCCACACGAGCCAATAGCTTTAAGCCGATTTTTTTTGCTTCTTCTTTTGTAGCTTTATTCAGCTCAACAGGAGCCAAAGTAATATTATCTAGTACTGTCATATGCGGGAAGAGATTGAAATGCTGGAATACCATTCCGATATTTTCCCTAACTTTATTAATGTCTGTGTTTTTATCAGTTAAATGTTTATCATCAACTGTTACGTCACCTTCATTTACTTCTTCAAGTAAATTGAGGCAGCGCAGAAGTGTACTTTTACCGGATCCAGAAGGGCCGATTAAGCAGACAACTTCGCCTTCTTTAACCTCAAGACTGATATCCTTTAGTACTTCCAGCTTCCCGTATGATTTTTTTAATCCTTTTACTTTAAGCTTTCCCATTTTGGATCTTCCTTTCCATACGGTTTGATACCTTAGTTAAAATCATAATAATGATAAAGTATATAAACCCTACAATCAGCCACATTTGGAAGGACTCAAGGTTTCTGGCAATAATGATTTTTCCGCTTTGAGTCAATTCATTAATACCAATGATGGATAGGATAGAGGTATCTTTTAATGTAATGATAAATTGGTTAATGATAGATGGAATCATCAGACGGATTGCCTGTGGAAGGATAACCTTTGCCATTGCCTTTTTATATGGAAGACCAAGGCTTCGGGCAGCTTCCATTTGTCCCTTATCAACGGATTCGATACCACCGCGTACAATTTCAGCCATATATGCACCAGCATTTAAGCTTAATGTTATGATACCGGCAGCAACTGCAGATATACGGAAGTCAAGTGCTGCTGGAATACCGAAATAGATAAAGAAAGCTTGAACAATCAGTGGAGTTCCTCTAAAGATATCTACGTAAATGACGCCGATTGCCCTTAAGATTTTGAGATGGGACACACGCATCAGACCAAATATAATACCTAGGATACATGCTATAACGAGAGATACGACAGTCAATATCAGGGTCATTTGAAGACCTTTTAACAGACTTGGCATACTTGATTCTAATAAGCCGAAGAAACCGTTATTAGTATCGGTGCTTTTTTCTGCCTTCAAGTACTTATCCATAATATCCTGATATTCACCGGATTCTTTTAGATTGGCTAGACCTGTATTGAACTGCTCAATCAATTCCGCATTTTGCCCTTTAGCGACAGCAAATCCATAGGAGCCGCCTTTTTCTTTTTCAGTAACGATTTCTAATCCGTTGCCTTGCGTAATCCCATATGCCAGAACTGGGTAATCATCAAAAACAGCTGCAGAGTTACCTGTTTTAACATCGTCATACATATTGGCGGAATCATCAAAGGTTACCGTTTTAAAGCCATATTTATCTTTTATGCTTTCTGCAAAGCTGGCACCTTCTGTACCTGTTTTAATGGCTACCTTTTTTCCTTTTAAATCTTCATAGGATTTAATCTCTTCATTTCCCTCGGCAACCGCCATTACGACACCAGATTCAAAATAGGGATCGGAGAAATCAAATTTCAGTTGTCTTTCATCTGTTATACTCATTCCGGCAATAACGCCGTCTACTTGATTGGACTCTAGTGCTTGTACGGCTGCATTAAATCCAAGCGGCTTAATTTCTACTTCAAACCCTTGATTTTCAGCTATAGCATTGAGTAAATCGATATCTATACCTACAAATTCGCCATTCGTTTCCTGGAATTCAAATGGGGCAAATGTAATATCTGTTGCAATCTCATATTTTTTTCCTTCTGCTTTCGTGTTTAAAGCCGGGAATATAAATGAAGCAATCATGACAATAGCCATTGCTATTAGGAATGTGAATTTTGAAAATTTCTTCATTGTGAACCTCCTTCATATAAGTAACGTTTAAAAACCCTCTATATCCAATTGGGGCGGGTTAAAAGGGATGTTTTAATCTTATAACAGAATGTATGTATCTCTATGAGTATATATAAAGATACGGTTTTTTGGCAATCAATACTTACCAAATAATATTAGATTACTATAAGATTTCCATTTATTTGTTGTGAAGAAAAAGATGTAATAAAGGGTGGAGAAATAAAAAAAGAGCAGTATTATACGTATTTAATCTAATAAAATATATAGAGATTTGTAAATGGAAAGTACTTCCTAAATGTTATGTGAAAATAATCTAACTCACATATTAATACTGATTATGTATGGAAAACAGCTGAGAATGCTTTAACCATGTAAGTGTATCTTAAGCAAATTTTAGTTCTGAAGAATGAATTCTAAAGTATATTTCCATTTGTGCTCTAATTCTTTTGGAACTACATCCAGTATGGGTATTGATCTATAGAATTTAACTCCAAAGCCCTCCTCTTAATAATGTAAACACTACCTATTATGAGTATTTATGACTAATTTTATTTACCCTATTCAACACGATTCTAACTATATATTTAACAATAATTTAAATATGGGTAATAAAATTAGTCCAGTTGTTAAAAAATAGATCAATCCTCGAGTGAGGATGATCTATTTTCTTCAGTATATATTATTGTAAATTCTTAATTGTAATACCGTTAACAGGTAAAAAGTTTTCCCCGGTATCCAGGTACGTTACAGATACCTCATCGTTTTCCTGCAGATATATGATCAAAGGATCCTTTTCAGAGGACATATTGTAGCTTTGTCCATTATCCAGAAGGAACGAAACGACGGTATATTCACCTGATTTTTCTTTATAGACTCTGATAACTTTCCCATCGATTTTCTTCTCAACACTTGTGGAGGTGCCGTTAACCGTTCCGCCGCCTTTTTGAAGTGCTGTTTTGTATAGCTTTAAGGCTTCATTTGGCGTTGACCCATATGCTGTTATTTCAGGATTGGCAGCAGATACAATGAAATAATTTTGTAGGAATCCATTTGAATCCAGGACTCCTGTTAACCAACTGGCTTCACCGTAAAAATTATAGATGATGGGCATTTCTCCTTCCCATTTCTTTTCTATAAACTTCTTCTCGATAATTTGCAGGGCACCCTGTGAATCCATGTAGGATTCCTCCATATTACCTGTATAATAGACAGCTTTACCTGTCCTGGAATTTGTGAGCGCATAGCCGAGCATAGAATCGACGCCTTCTTTAGGACTCGTGAAATCAGTGAAATAATACATATCTCCATTTTCATCAAAGATCGGACTTACATTCGCTTCGGTACCCTCATCAGAAGGCAGTTTAACATCTGATTTTCCAAATAGGCTGTTCCAATAGCCATGAATATAATTTCCGAAGTAGCTGTTTTGTGTACTGACGACTTCTGGTGCAACGGCACCATCAATAAATTCGGGCGCTTCAGAAAGGGAATAAGAGTTGGACTTCCCAGTTTTGGCATCCATCACCACAACACCTTTTACCTTAAAGCCATTTCTGGCAGAGACAAAATCACCATAAGAGCGAATATAAAATGGCGCGCCATTATCATCTACTTCAAGCTGTGAATCCCCATAGAATATGTAGGATGGATACTGTAGACGAATACGGCGCTCTGTTTCTTTATTGAAGAATGCAGAAGGAGTGTAGATCATTTCTGCATCAACAAATTTTGGGTTGGCTGATGAATCTGTAGCACTCAATATAAAGTAACCAGGAGTTTCTTTCCCTTTCAGCCATTTGAAGAATCCTGAAAATTCGACTGGAGCAATATAAACATACTCACCATCTACTTTTTGGATTTGTAAATTCCCTAATTCGTAGTAGCTCGTATTTGGTACCTGGCCAAATGCTTTTTTCATTTTATTGCGCGCGTATTGAGGAGGCACGCTGGCCGGCTTTTTATTTTCATCAAATGTTTGAATTTCTTCTTTGATGTCCATTTTAGCTATAGTATACTTTTCATCGGCATTGAACAGAAATGCCGTTAAAAAATAGAGACCGACAAGCAAACTACCTGCAAATAAAATACCCTTAATGGTTCTCTCCATACCCGTAGCAAGCATTGAACCCAGCAAGGTTAGTATGATGACAAAAATCCAAAGAGAAGAGATAGTTTGATCCAATAGGGTGAAGTAATAAAATAAAAATGCTCCAATCGTGATTAATGCAGCTAAGCTGACAAAAACAAGCAGTTTTGTTTTCCCCTTCATATGGATACGTAATTTTTCATTATTTTTGAATGGCACAAGAATAAGTGCCGATATAATCCCAATGATAATGGAATAGATGAAGATATTTCCCACAAAGTACCCCTCCTTATTTTTTCTATAATTTACCTTAATATCCTATACGAATAACTGGCCAAAATGATTCATGAATTGGAAATATTCATGAATTTTAGTTGCTGTAACTTGATTTAGGATATTCTTTATTATAAATCAAAAATATTTTAAATATTATAAATTATTATTGACATTGCTAAACAAGATAGGATATAGTTGGAAACATCAAATTTAATTGAATAGCAAGCGATTCTTATCGAGAGAAGTGGAGGGATTTGGCCCTATGATACTTCGGCAGCGGATTTTTACTATGGTAAAAATACTGTGCTAATTCCAACAAACATCTGTTTGAGAGATAAGAGGAAGCTTTAAGCGAACATATTTCTACTTGTCTTTTTATGTATATGTTCATACAAAGCCTCTTCTGTCTAATGACAGAAGGGGCTTTTTGCATTTCGAATTTTTTAGGCCTGGAGGAGAGAACATGATTGAGTTTCGAAACATAAAAAAGTCATATCAAGCAAATGGTCAAAGCGTAGATGCTCTGAGAGGCGTTCATTTAACGGTTGAAAAAGGGGATATTTTTGGAGTGGTAGGATACAGCGGGGCCGGGAAAAGTACACTTTTGCGTTTAGTTAATATGCTTGAACGGCCTACTGAGGGGGAGGTCCTTGTGAATGGTAAATCGTTTGCCAGTCTCAAAGCAAAGGAATTAAGGGCAGAGAAAAAGAAAATCGGGATGATCTTTCAACATTTCAATTTACTTCAATCTAAGACGGTATTTGATAATGTAGCGATTCCATTGATACTATCCGGCGTTCGTAAAGAAACGATTCAAAATAGAGTTCGAGAATTACTGGAGTTCGTGGGGTTATCAGCTAAGGGTCGAAGTTACCCGGATGAATTGTCAGGGGGACAGAAGCAGAGGGTTGGAATTGCGAGAGCTCTGGCCACGAATCCATCTATCCTGCTATGTGACGAAGCTACATCGGCATTGGATCCGCAGACGACCAGGGATGTTTTAGAGCTATTGAAAAAAATAAACCGAGAATACAATATAACAATTTTGCTTATTACACATGAAATGTCGGTGATTAAAGAGATATGCAATAAGGTCGCTGTCATGGAAAATGGGAGGGTTGTTGAGCAGGGTCCTGTTCTTGATATTTTTTCCAAGCCAACCACTGAGGTTGCCAAGCGGTTTGTTAGAACAGTCATTCACGACGAGATTCCGCAGAGCTTTTTGAAATCCTTAAAGGAGAATAAACCAGCAGTTTGGAAACTTAATTTTTTGGGATCTTCGTCTGGCAAGCATCTACTTTCAACAGTGGCGAAAAGTTTTGATGTCCATTTAAGTGTTCTTTCTGCCAATATTTCTGAAATACAGGAAACCCCTTTTGGGAATTTAATCGTTGAGGTCATCGGTGAAACAGAAGAAATAAAGAAGGCGATCCAATACATAGAGAGTGAGGATGTGCTCTTGCAGGAGGTTAAGCTATCATGAATGAACAGTTTTTAGGAATGGAAATTACACTTGAACAGTTACTGATTGGATTCAGTGACACACTCTATATGGTTTTCTTCTCCTTACTATTCGCGGCCGTGATTGGATTGCCTTTAGGGATTTTACTCGTCATAACGAGAAAGGGTCACATTCTGGAGAATAAGTGGGTGTTTAATATATTGAACCCAATCATTAATATTTTACGCTCGGTTCCCTTCATTATTTTATTGGTGGCTTTGATTCCATTTACACGATTGGTTGTTGGATCGGCGATTGGAACGAATGCCGCCATTGTACCGCTTGTATTTTATGCAGGTCCTTATATTGCCAGATTGGTTGAAAATTCATTATTGGAAGTTGATAAGGGAATTATTGAAGCAGCTCAGTCAATGGGCGCGACTGAATGGCAGATCATTTTTCGGTTTTTAATACCAGAGGGACTTAGCTCTCTTGTTTTAACCTTTACAACAGCAACTATTGGGCTGGTTGGAGCCTCAGCAATGGCAGGGGCAGTAGGAGCTGGAGGAGTTGGAGATCTTGCCCTCACCTATGGTTATCAGAGGTTTGACACTAACACCATGATTGTAACCGTTGCGGCACTGGTAATCATTGTACAGCTTTTACAATCCATAGGTAATACGCTGGCTAGAAAAATAAGAAGACGATAAAGAAGGAGATGGAAAAAATGAAAAAACTTTTTCTTACTATTTTAATAATTGCATTTACTGTCGTAACAGCAGCATGTGGAAGCGATTCGAAAGGCAGTGCAAAAGAGGGCAGCTCTACCATTAAGGTTGGAGTAAGCAGCGGAGACACAAGAATATGGGATTATATTGCTGAACTCGCTAAGGAGAAGGGGCTCAATATAGAGCTTGTAAAGTTCAGTGATTATATTTTGCCGAATACAGCTCTAAATGATGGCGAAGTGGATGCTAACGCATTCCAGACCATTTCTTACTTTGAAGAACAAGTGGAAGAAAGAAAATTAGATCTTGAGCCACTAAGCTCTACTGTTATTGCACCAATGGGAATCTACTCAAATAAGCATAAGGATTTAAAGGAATTGCCTGATGGGGCTAAAATTGCTGTCCCTAATGAAGGTACAAATCTTGGCCGGGCGCTACTTCTTTTGCAGGAGGCTGGCTTCATTACACTAACAGATAATTTTGATGGAATAGGCTCTTTGGAAAAAATTAAATCAAATCAAAAAAATATTAAACTCGAACTGGTAGCTGCCGGGAATACACCGCGTTTTCTTGAAGATGTAGATGCATCTATTATAAACAATAACTTTGCGGTTGAGGCAGGATTGACATTAAAGGATGCCTTGTTCCATGAAAGTGCAACGGCCAAACCATACATTAATATTATCGCTATAAAAAAAGGGGATAAAGACCGCGCTGAGCTAAAAAAACTGGCAGACATCTATCATTCCGAGGAAGTGGAGGATTTTATCCTTAAAACATTTAAAGGAAATACCATTCCGGCTTTTGTTTCAATAGAAGAATTGGTTAATTATCAGGATGCCTGGACCAGCCCGGCAGTCGATCAATGAATTACTTCGGATACTAACATAGGTATAAGATTATTAGAGAGATTGGAGGCAGAGCAATGATTAAAAACGAAGGTCGCATTTTTCATAAAGATATTATCAATGAATATATAGATCAGCAGAAAAACAAATATATAAATATAAGCCACCAAATTCATGAAAATCCAGAAATAGGGAATGAAGAATTCTTTGCATCTGAAACACTGACCAAGGTATTAATCGATGCTGGCTTTGAGGTAACAAATGATATTGCTGGCCATAAAACTGGATTTTTAGCGAGGAAATCATCCTCAAAGCCGGGGCCTACGATAGCTTTTCTTGCCGAGTATGATGCGCTTCCTGGCCTTGGCCATGCATGCGGCCATAATATCATTGGCATCACCAGCGTAGCGGCTGGAATTTCGCTTGGTTTAGTACTCGAGGAAATAGGGGGAACGGTACTTGTTTACGGTACCCCGGCAGAAGAAGGGGGTCAAAATGGAAGTGCGAAGGGCAGTTATGTAAAGCATCAATTGTTTGACGGTGTGGATGCAGCTATTATCATTCATCCTTCTGGTCAAACGAGAACAACTCAGCCTTTCTTGGCTGTTAATCCCCTTGACTTTCATTTTTATGGGAAACCGGCGCATGCTGCGGCAGCACCAGAGGAAGGGATTAATGCACTTGATGCGGTCATCCAGTTATTTAATGGGATTGGCGCATTGAGACAGCAGCTGCCGACAGATATAAGGGTTCATGGCATTATTCCAAATGGAGGAGATGCACCTAATATCATTCCTGATTATGCCTCTGCAAGATTCTATATTAGAGCTTCAACTTGGAAAAGTTGTGAGGAAATATCGGAAAGGATTATTCAGATTGCCAAAGGTGCGGCGTTGGCAACCGGAGCCGATGTAAAAATAGAAAGATTTCAAAATGAAGTTCATGATTTCGTTCTGAACACGGCTCTTGATGAGGTACTTCGAGAAGAACTGGCAGCTCTAGGTGAGGAGGTTGTACAGGGTACGCGGAATGCATCCGGTTCAACAGATGCAGGAAATGTAAGCCATGTTGTTCCGACAGCGCATCCTTATATCAAAATTGGTCCGAATGATCTAATCGCCCACACAAAAGAATTTAGAGAGTGTGCTATATCAGAACTTGGAGACCAAGCCGTCATTACTGGTGCAAAAGCCTTGGCCAATACAGGTTATCGCCTTCTGACAAATCAGTCGTTACTGCAGAGGATTAAGGATGAATTCCTTAAAGCTAAAACAAGTGATATTTAAACAAGCCTAAATATCGACTTGCGGCAATATAAATTGAGTATCCACTGCCCTGTTCTTCTTTTAGTATTTTTAACTCATAAAGAAATTAAGTACCACATAATTCTAAATAAGGTAAAATTAGTGTATGTGTATTTCTAATTACCAATCGTGAGAAACAGGGGAGTGGATCATGGATGGCGATACTCATTACAGGTGGTGCTGGTTATATAGGCAGCCATGCGGCAGTTGAATTCTTAAAAGCGAATTATGATATTGTGGTGCTGGATAATTTCTCTAACAGTCATGTGGAAGCAATTGAAAGAGTGAAAGAGTTAGCTGGTAGGAACTTTCCTTTCTATAATATAGATTTAGTAGATAAGGAAGCTGTTGACCAATTGTTTGCAAAATATGATTTTGATTCAGTTGTCCATTTTGCCGGTTTAAAAGCAGTTGGTGAGTCCATTTCGATGCCTCTGAAATATTATGAAAATAATGTGACGGGTACCATCAGACTATGTGAAGTTATGGCGAAGCATCAGGTGAAGAAGCTGGTATTCAGCTCTTCTGCCACTGTATATGGTATGCCGGATCGGGTACCGATTGATGAGTCCTTTCCATTATCAGCAACCAATCCATATGGCCGTTCAAAATTAATGATAGAGGAAATCCTGTGTGACTTGCATGTTTCCGATCCAGAATGGAGTATCGCCTTGCTGAGGTACTTCAATCCTATAGGAGCTCATGAATCAGGAAGAATCGGTGAGAATCCAAGTGGTATTCCCAATAATTTAATGCCATATATCACACAGGTTGCCATTGGAAAAAGAGATAAATTATCCGTTTTTGGCAGCGATTATGAAACTCATGATGGTACCGGTGTTCGCGACTATATCCATGTAGTCGATTTAGTGAAGGGCCATTTGAAGGCATTGGAATATCTGCAGGGTAGATCTGGAGTAGAAGCATTTAATCTTGGAACAGGAAACGGATATAGTGTCCTGGACCTGGTGGATGCTTTCGCAAGTGTTAGCGGAAGGAAAATCCCTTACGAATTAGTGGAACGGAGGCCCGGTGATGTGGCTGTTAGTTACGCTGATTCCGTAAAGGCCGCAAAGGTACTGGTCTGGAAAGCAGAAAAGAGTCTGAAGGATATGTGCGCAGATTCATGGAAATGGCAAAGGCAAAATCCGAATGGTTATGATCAGACAATTATAAATTCTTAGTGAGAATTGGATGATGGAGTTGATGATTAAGCCCGATTCCATTTTCATTTACATATTGGGTAAACAGATAGCATCAAAGTTGCTATCAGCCATGTATTGAAATAACCTATTTAATAGAAGAGAGAGGGGGAAGCCACCTGAAAATCGCCTGTGTACAAATGGATATCGAGTATGGAAAGCCAAATGAAAATTTTAAGCATGTAACAGAGTCTATATCTGAGGCGGCCCAGAATGGTGCGGATTGTATTGTGCTACCTGAAATGTGGAATACAGGCTATGCACTGCAACAGCTGGGGGATCTTGCTGATCTTGAAGGAAAGGAAACGATTAAGCTACTTTCCTCACTGGCCTTAAAGTACAATGTCAATATTGTTGGCGGCTCTGTTTCTGTGAAAACCTCAAAAGGGTATTTTAATAGAATGTATGTATTCAATCGCTTTGGAGAGGTCATATCTGAGTATGATAAAGCTCATCTTTTTAACGTAATGGATGAACATCAATATCTTATAGCGGGACAAAAAGAGAATTTATTTAAGATAGATGGGAACATGAGCGGAGGCCTGATTTGCTATGATATCCGCTTTCCCGAATGGGTAAGAAAACATGCTTTGGCGGGAGCAAAGCTTATATTCGTAGTGGCAGAATGGCCGGAAGCAAGAGTGGATCATTGGGTAACGCTCTTGAAGGCACGAGCCATAGAAAACCAGCTATTTATTATAGCTGTCAACCGAGTCGGAAAAGATCCTAATAACACATTCGGCGGGTTTTCCATGGTTATCAATCCATGGGGCGATACAATTGCAATTGGTTCTACAGCAGAATCTATCCTTTATGCTGACTTAAACATACAGGAAGTCGATCAGGTACGAACTCGCATCTCCGTTTTTGAGGACCGAAGAGAGGATTTATATAATAGAAAAAAGTAAGCTTCAGACATACAATAAAAAGGAGACTCTTAAAAAAGAGCCTCCTTTGTTTATTATTTAGTTAAGGAATCTAGTACCAAATCGATTGTTTTAGCATTGGCCGTTTTAGCATTGGTTGTCCAGTTGCTGGAATCTTCAAATGTATAAACATTTCCTTTTTGGACAGCCGGAATGGATCTATAAATAGAGCTGTTTTCCAATGTTTCCATTCCTGGTTCGCCGCTCGCTGCAGCAATAAAGAGGTGGTCTGCATCCAAATCCGCTAATGCCTCAAGTGAAGTGCCCTGCCATGTTGCCTGTGCTTCACCAAGTTTACTAATATAAGTTGGCATCTTAATTCCTAAATCATTATAGAGTACATTTGAAGCGTAACGATCACCCTCGAAAACAAAGTACTGACCGCCTGTTACCCAAATCAGAGCGGCAGACTCATCTCCGATTTTCTCTTTAACTGCTGTTTTAGCTTCCGCAGCTTTATCCTCATAGTCTTGAATTGCTTTTTTTGCCTGATCTTCTTTACCGAACAACTCGCCCATTTTTGTCAGTAAAGTTCTCCAGTCAGCAGCATCTTCTTCCTTAAATACATAGGTTGGAGCTACTTTTTTGTATTCCTCATACTGGCCTTCCTGAATAGCAGCTTCAGATTCGAACATAATTAAGTCTGGTTCCGCTTCGATCACATCTTCTATCGGCATATCCCATGAAATCAAAGGAACATCCTTAAGTTCATCCTGTAAATAATTATGAACAGTTGTACCGATTGACCATTGAGCAGCAGGTTTAATGCCCAAAGTGACTAAATAATCCTCTAAATTTGGTGCCAGTATTCTTTTAGGGTCTTTAGGGAAGCTCATTTCACCGATTGCATCTGTAACCTTCTTGTCAGACTGCTCCTTGTTAGAAGTATCATTGTCATCATTTGAGCCACAGGCTGCAAGCAATAATACTGCACACAGCATGAATACCAGAAGACGTGTGTATTTATTATTTATTACCATTGCTATATCCTCCTTTAGTATGTAAAATAAATTCGTTACTATTAATGATAATCATTCTCATTTGAAGGGTCAAAGGAAATTCATACCTATTCATTTTAAGGTAACACTAGAAAGGTGGATTCCTTTGGACTACATATTATAATTTTGAAGGACTGAACGTACGTGCAGAAGAACGAGGATAGAAATATTCCATCTCGCAGGGAACGGATTGGCATTGTTCTCCCGCTGTCTTTTTTACTACTACTAGTTATTTTTATTACTTCATTAATAATTGGAACAAAAATGATAGACCTTTCAACAGTATGGGAGGCTTTGCTCCATAGAAATCCTGATAATGTGACACATCAGATTATTTGGGAAATCAGATTGCCGCGGGCACTGATGGCAGGCCTTGTTGGGGCATACTTAGCCATTTCTGGTGCTGTTATGCAGGCATTGACTAGAAATCCACTTGCTGAACCATCTCTTTTGGGAGTATCCAATGGGGCTGCATTTGCTTTAGTTTTATCATTAACGGTTTTCTCTGGATTATCCATAATGGGTTCTATTAGTGCATCCATGATTGGAGCAGGATTGGCTGTCCTATTGGTATTTTCTTTATCTGCCTTATCCAGAGGAGGGGTAACACCAGTTAAATTGGCTTTGGCGGGTATGGCAACTGGGATGTTTTTAAGTTCTTTGACAACCAGCATGGCTTTATATTTTGATGTCACGAAAAATATTAGCTTCTGGTATGCAGGTGAATTGGCGAATAGTCATTGGGTTGAGGTAAAAATAATTACAGCGGTTGGCTTAATAGGATTGCCTATTTTACTTAGTATTGCACATTCGCTTACGTTATTATCGCTTGGTACGGATGTAACGAAGGGGCTTGGGGTTAACATCAAGCTAGTCCGAGCTTTAGGAATTATCGTTATTTTATTACTGACTGGCAGCTCGGTTGCGGTCTCTGGGACGATTGGTTTTATCGGTCTTGTCATTCCTCATATAACCAGGATGTTGATTGGAACGGACTATAGAAAGTTACTGCCTCTCGCAGCTGTTCTCGGAAGTGCCTTGTTATTGTTGGCCGATGTTGCCTCAAGAGTGATTAATCCCCCATATGAAACTCCGGTTGGTGTTATGACAGCACTTATTGGAGTTCCTTTCTTCCTGTACCTTGTTCGCAGTGAAGGGAGGCAATTGTTTTGAAGAAGATTGCTAATTTGCCAAGAGTATGGATTGCTTTGTTCATACTAATTATTACGGTCAGTTTAATCAGTCTGAATATAGGAAAGGTCAGTATTTCACCAGCAGAGGTGTGGCAGACGATTGTGGGAAATGGAACAGCTAAGCAGGAGCTTGTTTTATTTGAGATCCGGTTGCCGGCTATCTTACTGGCTATTTTGGTAGGAGCAGGAATGGCTATATCGGGAGCAGTATTGCAAACAGTTGCTCAGAATGAATTAGCGGAGCCTGGGATATTAGGGATTAATGCAGGTGCTGGTCTTGCTGTATTAATTTATATTACTGTATTTCAATCTACGCTTGGCAGTCAGAGCCAGATAGGTACATTTATTATGCCTTTCTTTGCATTTGCCGGAGCCATGCTTACAGCCGTATTGATATTGGCATTATCATGGAAGAAAGGGCTGCACACGATTCGCCTTCTTTTAGTTGGAATCGGTATTAATGCTGGATTTTCAGCTGTCTTAACTGCCATGCAGCTCAGATTGAATCCGCATGATTTCATGAAAGCGATAGTTTGGTTATCCGGAGATCTTTGGGCTACACAGTGGAAATATGTGTGGGCCTTGCTGCCGTGGTTTTTAATCTTAATTCCATTTATTTTATATAAATCACACACACTAAATGTATTAAATCTTGGGAGTCTTGTATCGTCAGGACTGGGAATTCGTACAGAAAAAGAGCGCTTAGTTTTAATTGGTGCCGCAGTTGCATTGGCTGGGTTAGGTGTGACAGTTGGCGGGGGGATTGCTTTTCTTGGACTAATAGCACCCCATATTGCAAGGAAGCTTGTTGGTCCTAAACATGGGGCATTTTTACCAGCTTCAGCTATGATTGGAGCCCTTATTTTGCTGTTGGCAGATATGCTGGGTAAAAATATGTTCCGTGTCGATATTCCTTCAGGGGTAATCGTCTCTATTATCAGTGCTCCATATTTTATTTATCTCTTAATGAAATCAAAGTAGAGGAGGGGTAAACCTTTTGGAATTGTCAGCTCGGAATTTAAAAATAGGCTACGACGGAAATGTAATTGTTCCTTCACTGAATTTAGATATAAAAAAAGGAGCGATTACAGCCATTATTGGTCCAAATGGCTGTGGAAAATCGACTATTTTGAAGACAATGGCAAGATTACATCCAGCTATGTATGGATCAGTTATTTTAGATGGAAAAGATATTAAGAATACACCTACAAAGGAGATTGCCAGAAAAATGGCTATCCTGCCCCAGTCACCGGAAGCTCCTGCCGGTCTTTCTGTAACCGACTTGGTCTCTTATGGAAGAACTCCATATCAGGGCGGTTTCTCACGCTTAAATGAACATGACAGAGAAATGGTCGATTGGTCGATTCGTGTTACTGGATTAAGTGATTTTAAAGATCATGCAGTGGACTCCTTATCCGGCGGGCAACGTCAGCGTGCATGGATTGCAATGGCAATTGCCCAGGAGACGGGGTTATTGTTACTGGATGAACCAACCACGTATTTGGATATGGCTCACCAGCTGGAGGTTCTTGAGCTTTTAAAAAAACTGAATCACGAGGATGGCCGAACCATTGTGATGGTGATCCATGATTTGAATCATGCTAGCCGGTTTGCAGATGAATTGGTTGCGATTAAAAAGGGTCAGTTAATTTTACAGGGGAGTTCTAATGAAGTTATGAGTTCGGAAGTATTAAAAGAAGTATTCCAGATTGATGCTTCTATTGTAGAGGATCCCAGAACCGGTAAACCGGCAATCATTTCGTATGATTTAGTGAAATGATGAAAAATATGAGGGGGCTATGAGTGATGAAACACTGCAGTAAACAGTGTTTCATCACTCAAAAGCCCCCTGTTTATATAAATTCTGGATGCTACTCTAGCTTAAGCTTTTTAATCTTCTGGGTCAGGCTTGGTCCACACAGAAACACTGCCACCATTTACAGGGAATGTTGCCCAGCCTTCCTCGTCAATCTCAATCTTATCTGGTCGGTTGCTTGTACAATCAGTCCATATTTCTCCGGCACGTTCAGCTCCTACACACATTCTTTTTTCGCCCTCGTCACCGTTTGAAATAACAACAGCGCAGCCAGAGTTCTCCTTTTCTTCGGTTCCTAATCTTACCCACCCAATGGTATTTGGATGGTCAAAGTAATCGACCTGTCCTCCATAGGCTTTATGGACCCTTGCATAAAGAAGCGGATCAATCAGTTTGTTTTTTCTCCCAACTGGGTTTTCGCCGCCAACTCCATAATAATCCCCGTAAAAAACACACGGGTAACCGTCATGGCGAAGTAAGATGAGTGCATAAGCAGATGGTTTAAACCAATCTTCGATCCATGATTCCAGAGATTCTTCCGGCTGTGAGTCATGGTTGTCTACGAAGGTTACCGCATTTAAAGGATTAGATTCTACTAGAGTATTATGAAAAATGGTTGTAAGGTCAAAATCTCGTCCCATTTGAGAAGCTTGATGTAATTTATAGTGGAGAGGCACATCAAATAAATCAAGTGTATGATCAACTTTTTCTAAATACTCCTGGCATGCCCGTAAATCGGGATTCCAGTATTCTCCCACCATATAAAAGTCATCACCATGAGCTTCTCTCATTTCAATGGCAAATTCTTTAATAAAGGTATAATCAATATGCTTAATGGCATCTAAGCGATACCCCTCACATTTAATGGTTTCAGCGAGCCATCTTCCCCAATTTTTCATTTCATTTCGTACATCTGGAAGGCGATAATCAATATTGGCAAACATTAAATAGTCATAGTTTCCAAACTCTTTATCAACATGTTCATTCCAGCCTTTATTTTCACCGAGAATTTTAAATACACCTGTTCGAATGGTTCCTTCATCATAATCAGTTCCATTGAAATGCTCCATATTCCATTTGAAATCAGAATACGTATTACCGCGCCCGGGAAACGTGAACTTCGTCCAGCCATCGATATCAAATGGTTCCGATATCTCTTGTGTACGGTCATTCTGATCAACTTCTACAACCTTAAATCTCTCTGTTTCATCCGCACCTGCTTTATGGTTCATAACGATGTCTGCATACACACAAATATCATTTTCTTTGCATGCTTCAACTGCTTCTATCAACTCATCCTTCGTACCATATTTCGTGCGTACAGAACCATTTTGATCAAATTCCCCTAAATCATATAAATCATATATACCATAACCTGTATCTTCAGGTGTTTGTCCTTTCGTTGGGGGTGGGATCCAAACAGAATCTATTCCGCAGTTTTTTAATACTGGTGCTAATTCCTTCAACCGTTTCCAATGAGTACCATCAGGTAAAATATGCCACTCAAAAAATTGCATCATTGTATGGTTATGCCCCATTTGTACCACCTCGCATCTCTCTATTAGCAGCTTCAACTATAAAACAATATTTACCTATTTACCCGCTAAGCATACCTTTAGAAACATGAAATGAAAATATAATTAATAAATCGTATTTGTTGCGAGAAGTACGTCTCTTAAGATGGGAAAACAAATAGTCAAAATGAATAAGAATCAACATTCACACGGTGAATAAGAACGTTGGTGAATAAAATTATAATGCTGGCAAATCAACGATTATAAAGGCTTGATGAGGAAGTGCTACATTTTGCTCTTTTACCGAAACAATTAAATTATTAGTATAAAAATATTTCAGCAGGTAGGATGGAATATTTGTGATAAAATGTAAGGAATGTAAGCGGATAAATACATATCTGTGCAGATCAGGATGGTGAGGGAATGGAAACGATCGCTGAAAAGCATGTAAATCTGTATAAAGAGAGTCAGCGAGATAAAGGGCGCCTGCTAATTAGCTGTCCGGACAAAAAAGGAATTGTGGCAGCAGTATCTGATGTCTTGTTTAAACAAGGCGCTAACATCCTGGAATCAAATCAATATTCAACAGACAGTAATGGCGGTACGTTTTTTATGAGGATCGAATTCGAATGCCCTGATTTGGCTAAAAACGAGAAGAAACTAAAAGAAGAATTCCTTTCAATAGCGAATAAGTTTAAGATGAAGTGGGATATAATTTTTAACTATCACATAAAGAAAACGGCTATATTTGTTTCAAAGGAGCTCCATTGTTTAAGAGAGCTGCTATGGGAGTGGCAATCAGGAGATTTAATGACAGAGATTCCGATCGTAATCAGTAATCATCTGGCTGCTAAAGAGCTGGTAGAATCGCTGCACATCCCTTTTTACTATATACCTGTGTCGAAGGAAACAAAGGAAGATGCGGAGTTAAGGCAGAAGGAGCTGCTCGATAAACATCAAATCGATCTAATCGTGTTAGCGCGCTACATGCAAATTCTTTCGCCAAGCTTTGTTGAAATGTATGAGAATAAAATCATTAATATTCATCACTCCTTTTTGCCGGCGTTTATGGGAGCACGACCGTATGAAAGAGCGTTTGCACGTGGGGTTAAATTAATTGGAGCAACCAGTCATTATGTAACAGATGATTTAGATGAAGGGCCCATCATTGAACAGGATATTATGCGGGTTAATCATCAGGATAATATTCAGCAATTGAAGAAAATAGGACAATCCATTGAAAGAAATGTGCTGAGCAAAGCTGTGAAATGGCACTTACAGGACAGGATTATTGTTCAGGGGAATAAGACAATTGTTTTTTAGGTCAATAAAATAAAAGAGTGAAAATTAGTGGAAAACTAGGGGACCAAAATGGAAGCGGATAAAAAAAGTAAAGTGATAGAAGCTGCTAAACTTTATTATTTACTGGATTATACACAGAATGAAATTGCAAAAAAACTCGGTGTTTCAAGGCCTACGGTGTCACGTATGCTGCAAACGGCTAAAAGAGAAGGGATTGTCCAAATTAAAATAGATGATATGGAAGAAAATTTGGAGAATCTTGAGGTTAAACTTGAAGAAAAATATAAGTTAAAAAAGGCAGTAGTAACACCTGTACCACAATATGAGGATCACACTATCAAAACTTCTATTGGATTAAAGGCTGCAGAATATCTTGATACAATTGTTAAGGATGATGACATTATAGGAGTGACATGGGGAACGACTCTCTATCATGTGGCAGTGGAGTTGAAGAAAAAGGCAGTAAATAATGTGAAGATTGTGCAGCTTAAAGGTGGAATCAGCCATTCCGAGACGCATACCTATGTATCAGAAATTCTATATTTATTCGGGAAGGCTTTCCGTACTACTCCATTGCATTTACCTTTACCGGCGATTGTCGACCAGGTAGTTGTTAAACAAGCAATGATGGCAGACAGACATATTAAAGGAATTATTGAAACTGGAAAAGAAGCTAATATTGCATTATTCACATGTGGGCCGGTTAAACCAGAATCTCTGCTCTTTAAGCTTGGTTATTTTACGGAAGAAGACTTGGAGATGCTTTATTCTAAGGCTGTGGGTGATATTTGTTCACGCTTTTTCGATTCAAAGGGAAATATATGTAACAACTCATTGAACGAACGTACTTTGGGAATTGACCTTGAAGAGCTGAAGGAAAAAGAATATTCGATATTGGTTGCCGGCGGTACTCAAAAGGTAGATTCCATTCACGCGGCTCTAAAGGGACAATTCGCCAATGTATTAATCACCGATCAATATACGGCAAGGTTTATTTTGGATAAATAAATATATCACCTATATATGAATATGGTTCTAACCTCCTGTTTATCCTAATAGGAGGTTTTTAGTGTTAAAAAATGGATAAAGGGGTCAATAAGGATACACCTACAAAATGTTTTACATTTGTTCACACTTTAATGTTACTTTTGTTCAATTAATATGGTATAGTTAGTTTTGTAAGTGCTACCAATATTTTCACTTACATGGTTATTCCAAGTAATGGTGGCTATTTTACGATAATTCAAAAATGAGGTGTAAAATCATGAGAATGGTTGACGTTATTGAAAAGAAACGTAACGGTCATGAGTTGAATAAAAGTGAAATCCAGTTTGTTATTGAAGGATTTACGAATGGAAGTATACCCGATTATCAAATGTCAGCATTTGCTATGGCGATTTATTTTCAAGGTATGACTCAGGAAGAAAGAGTTAACCTAACTGAGCTAATGGTTGAATCAGGAGATCAAATTGATCTTTCACAAATAAAGGGCGTAAAAGTAGACAAGCATAGTACTGGTGGTGTTGGTGACACAACTACACTTGTGTTGGCACCTTTAGTAGCAGCACTTGGAGTACCGGTTGCAAAAATGTCCGGACGTGGTCTAGGTCATACAGGCGGAACCATTGATAAGCTGGAAGCTGTTCCAGGATTTCATGTAGAAATTTCAAATGAGGATTTTATTAATCTTGTAAATAAAAATAAAATTGCTGTTATTGGACAAAGCGGTGACTTAACACCAGCTGATAAAAAACTATACGCATTACGTGATGTAACAGCAACAGTTGATTCTATTCCTCTAATTGCAAGCTCCATCATGAGCAAGAAAATTGCAGCTGGAGCAGATGCTATTGTCCTGGATGTTAAAACAGGCGATGGGGCATTCATGAAAAACCTTGATGATGCAAAAGAATTAGCAAGAGCAATGGTTGATATCGGGAATGGAGTTGGCAGAAATACAAAAGCTATCATTTCAGATATGAGTCAGCCACTTGGATTTGCAGTTGGTAATGCATTGGAAATTAAAGAAGCTATCGACACATTAGTAGGTAAAGGTCCGGCTGATTTACATGAACTATGCTTAACTTTGGGAAGCCATATGGTCATACTAGCTGGTAAAGCTGAAACAACTGAAGAGGCACGTGGCATGCTTGAGGAAGTTATGCATAATGGAAAAGCGCTTGAAGTATTCAAAACATTCCTTGCTTCACAGGGCGGGGATGCATCTGTGATAGATGATCCATCCAAACTTCCAACGGCTAAATACCTTATTGAAGTCCCTGCAAAGTCTTCTGGATATGTTGCTGGTATTCAGGCGGAGGAAATTGGTGTTGCTGCCATGATGCTTGGAGCAGGCCGTGCTACGAAAGAATCTGTAATTGACTTGGCTGTTGGAATTGTTTTGAATAAAAAAGTTGGCGATGAAGTTGCGGAAGGCGAATCACTTGTAACTGTACATTCCAACTCAGAAGAAATTGCCAATGTATTGGAAAAAATTTACGGAGCATACAACATCAGTACTGAAAAAGTACAGGCTCCAACATTAATTTACACAGAAATTCATTAATATAAGCTTTTGGAAGGCAGGAATTAAGACATGACTACAAAATTAACATCTTTAATCGACCATACGTTATTAAAAGCGGATGCTAGAGAAGAACAAGTAAAGACAATTGTTGAAGAGGCAAAGGAATATAAATTTGCATCTGTATGTGTGAATCCAACATGGGTAAAAAAATGTGCAGAAATGCTAAAAGATACACCCGAAGTAAAAGTATGTACAGTCATTGGTTTCCCTCTTGGAGCGAATACTCCTGAAGTAAAAGCATTTGAAACTACTAATGCAATCGAAAATGGTGCAGACGAAGTCGATATGGTAATCAATATCGGTGCTATGAAGGATGGCCGTTATGATGAGGTTGAAGCTGATATTAAAGCAGTAGTTGATGCAGCAAAAGGTAAAGCATTAGTAAAAGTGATCATCGAAACATGCCTATTAACAAAAGAAGAAATTGAGAAAGCATGTCAGCTGGCTGTTTCTGCTGGTACAGACTTTGTTAAAACATCAACTGGATTCTCTACAGGCGGAGCAACAGTGGAAGACATCGCTCTAATGAGAAAAACAGTTGGAGCAGAAATCGGCGTTAAAGCTTCCGGCGGCGTTAGAAGTCTTGAGGATGCAAAAGCGATGACAGAAGCTGGTGCTACACGTATTGGTGCAAGCTCTGGAGTCTCTATTGCAAAAGGCGAAACAGCAAATTCAGACTATTAATTAATTGAAGAAGTTTGTGGGAGGCCCCCTAATGGATAAAAACAGTTTAATTCAAGAAGCAATCGAAGCACGTAAACAGGCATATACACCTTATTCTAAATTTAAGGTGGGAGCAGCTGTCTTAACTACAAGTGGACATGTTTTCCGTGGATGTAATATCGAAAATGCATCATACGGCCTGACAAATTGCGCTGAACGCACAGCCATATTTAAAGCTGTTTCAGAAGGTGAACCAAAAGTAGAGGCAATTGCTATTGTTGCCGATACGGAAGGTCCGGTTTCACCATGTGGAGCTTGCCGACAAGTAATAGCTGAGTTTAGTGATAACAATACAAAAGTCTATCTATCCAACTTGAAGGGTGATCTGTTGGAGACTTCAATTGCAGAATTACTGCCAGGATTTTTTAAATCGACGGACATGGGGAAATAAAGTGAAACTAATGCTTCGGTGGGGTACCGCCGGCCAATAGTTGAACGGGATAATTTAAATCATTAACCAAGAGCGTTTCCGGCTCCAATCTCTAAACAGGTAGTATTGGAGCCGGATTCTGTAAAGTAGAATGGGTTTTTTAGTTAAGGTGTACACGTAAAATAATCTAAACATCTTAGTGGAGGAATTATGAAATATTTAATTTCAATCATCGGGTTACTTGCAGTGGTAGGGTTGGCTTTGTTAGTGAGTTCAAACAGGAAACAAATCAAGTATAAATATATTGGGATAATGGTTGTTATTCAAATTGCGTTAGCAGCTTTATTATTAAATACTAAATTCGGCTTTGTTTTAATCCAAGGGATTGCCACCGTATTTGGATATTTACTGAAATTTGCAGAAGCAGGGGTATCATTTGTGTTTGGCGGAATGGCAAATGAAGGAGAAGCACCATTTTTCCTTACAGTACTATTGCCAATTGTTTTTATATCGGTATTAATCGGAATATTACAGCACTTTAAAATACTTCCTTTTATTATGAAGGGAATTGGTCTTCTGTTAAGTAAAGTGAACGGAATGGGTAAACTTGAATCATACAATGCAGTTGCCTCAGCTATGGTCGGACAATCAGAGGTATTCATAACGGTGAAAAAACAATTGGGGCAATTACCGCCTCACCGTTTATATACTTTATGTGCATCGGCTATGTCTACAGTTTCAATGTCGATTGTCGGCGCATATATGACAATGATCGATCCTAAATATGTCGTAACCGCTTTAGTGGTCAATCTATTTGGTGGATTTATTATTGCTTCACTGATCAATCCTTATGAAGTTGATGATAAAGAAGATATTCTCGTTGTAGCAGAAGAGGAAGAAAAACAAACCTTTTTCGAGATGATTGGTGAATATATCATGGATGGCTTTAAAGTCGCAGTTACCGTAGGAGCCATGCTAATTGGTTTCGTGGCGTTAATGGCGTGTATAGATGCCTTGTTTGATATGACTATTGGTGTATCCTTCCAACAAATACTTGGATATATCTTTGCACCATTTGCCTTCATAATGGGTGTACCATGGTCGGAAGCAGTATCCGCAGGTGGAATTATGGCTACTAAACTAGTAACTAATGAGTTTGTTGCGATGATTAGCCTGACAGAAATAGCAGATACATTTAGTGAACGTACACTGGGAATTATCTCTGTATTCCTTGTTTCCTTTGCAAACTTCTCCTCAATCGGAATTATATCCGGTGCAGTGAAAGGTCTACATGAAAAGCAAGGAAATGTGGTAGCGCGTTTTGGCTTAAAATTACTCTTTGGAGCTACGCTTGTAAGTGTATTATCCGGTATTATTGTAGGCTTGGTTCTCTAGTTATATAAATATAAATTAGAAAAAAGCAGATTCGTGCGAATCTGCTTTTTTTAATAGGTTTGAAAGTTACAGTATTGCGCAGAAATTATCCCCTTAACGGCTTTATACGTAAAGGAGTGGTCAGACCAGATGCCTTGCTAATACTGGAGGCTATTGTGTATTGAGCAGCATAATAAGTTGACATGATTAAAAAATGCGAGTATGGAACATCAGATATAAACATATTCCATGATAATATAGTGTCAGAAATGACGAAGAGCAAGCTGCCGATTATCGCATATAAATTCCCCGTCATGAAGGCTGCCCATGCCATAAAAGAAATAGCGCCAATATAGATAACAACAGGAATAATTAATCCATCATTTCCCGTCTCTTGAAGGGCATTTATAAGTTTATTGCCTATGATCAGGTCAAATGCAAGGAGCGGAAAAATGGATAAAAGGCGAATTTTAGAGAAATTCCATCTCCTTAGAAAGCCTGCGATATAAATGATATGTCCGATCAGAAAGAAGCTTAGCCCAATTATAAACCAGTGAAGCAGCCCATCACCGAGCATACAAAAAAACAGTCCGGTAAGGATGAGTCCTTTATTTTTGTGTCCTTCAGCAGGTTTTTGAAGATAGGCAAAGTAGATAATTAACCACATTGGAATGAGCTTGAATAGCAATTTGATTCCAAACGGCTCAGCTGGAATGAAAAAAATATAGATAATACTCATTACTAAAATGAGAAGAGTAAGTAATTTAACCTTCATGTAATTCCCTCCTTCCTGTGAATGTAACATAAAGTATTTGATGGAGATAGCGGAAAATCCTTCATTTTACTTAGTATTAGTTTTGAGAGGAAGGCAGTTTTCGATATACTGTAAGTAGAAAAGATTAAAAGAGAGTATGTGAAATATAGATGAGTTCAAGTAATAAGGAAATAATTTGTGAAGTAAAACCAAGAGATAGCAAAAAATTAAGAAATGGATTTCCGCTTATTTTAAAGGAGGCTATTGTGTCTCCTCAAAAACTGCAGGAGGAAGGTCAAATTCTTAAGCTTGTTGATGATTCAGGTCGCTTTATTGCCAAAGGATATTTTGGAAAGCAGAATAAAGGATATGGCTGGGTATTAACAAGACAGGAAAATGAATCTATTAACCAAGCGTTCTTTGATGAAAAAATTCGAAAGGCTCTGGATAAGCGAGCGCACTATTTCCAACAAGAAGATACAACAGCTTTCCGTGTGTTCAATAGTGAGGGTGACGGAATTGGCGGTCTCATTATTGATTTTTATGATGGATATTTTGTCATTCAATGGTATAGCCAAGGGATCTACTCATTTAAAAGATATGTTTTAGAGTCTTTACGCAGATTAACAGATTTTAAAGGAATCTATGAAAAAAAACGTTTCGATACAAAAGGAAAATACATTGAAGATGATGATTTTGTTGAAGGGCAAGAAGGTGAGTTTCCAATCATCGTAAAGGAAAATGGCGTGCATTTTGCAGTCAATCTGAATGATGGTGCTATGGTAGGTGTTTTCTTAGATCAGCGTGATGTACGCAAAACAATCCGGGACCACTATGCTAAAGGAAAGACAGTTGTAAATATGTTTTCTTATACGGGAGCATTTTCTGTGTTTGCGTCATTAGGTGGAGCGAAAAAGACGACCAGTGTGGATCTTGCCAATAGAAGCCGGGCGAAAACGATTGAACAGTTCAGTGTAAATGGAATTGATTATGAAGCACAGGATATCATCGTAGAGGATGTATTTAAGTATTTTAAATATGCACGCAGAAAAGAGCTAAAGTTTGATATGGTTATTCTCGACCCGCCAAGCTTTGCCAAGTCGAAGAAATTCACCTTCAGCGCAGCAAAGGATTATACAAATCTGCTGAAGGAATCAATCGCAATCACGGAAAAAGGTGGTCTGATTGTTGCTTCAACAAATTGCAGTCTGTTTGGAATGGATAAATTCAAATCTTTTATCGATAGTGCATGTAAGGAAATGCATCAGAAATATAAAATTGTTGAAGAATTTTCACTGCCTGATGATTTTAGAACAATCAATGAATACCCAGAGGGTAATTACTTAAAAGTAGTGTTTATCCAATTAGCAAGATAATAAAAATGGCCTCGTAATGAATATACGAGGCCTTCTTTTTAGAAAAATAAAGCTCCGAGAGCAAAGCCGGTAATAAGGCCAAGTCCAACTGGATAGCCCCAGCCTCCTCCGCCCCAGCCCCAATAGCCATAGCCATTCTGACCGCCATGTGGCTTAATCCATACATGGCTTCTAGTGACTCTTGTGATTGTCCCGGCATGAACACGATTATGACGGTCAGTTATGCGCACATTTCGACCAATATGTTTATTGCATAGATTGTAATAGTTCATTTACCTGATGCCCCTTTCGAATAATGTCTTCTTTGTATTGTATTGATAGATGGACAACTTGACTGTTTGTTTACCTAAAATTCCAATAAAAATCCGACGCTAAGCCAAGAACCAAAAAAAAGAAGAGGCATACAATGTGTAAAACACTGACAGAGGTGGATGATGACCACATTTACGTATATGGATTTATTATCTAAGCTTGGAATTGGAGGAGCTCATCCGGGAGGGCTAAGGGCAACAGAAATTATGCTGAAGGATGAGCCTATTAATCAAGACACCGTCATTCTTGATGCGGGCTGTGGTACGGGACAAACCAGTGCTTATTTATATAAAACCTATCATGCAAACATTATAGCGCTCGATGCCCACCCAATCATGATTCAGAAAGCAAAGAACAGGTTTTTACAATTGCAATTACCTATACAGACAGTAGAAGCCTCGTTGGAAGCTATTCCAATGAAGAATCAATCCACTCATTATGTTCTGGCTGAATCCGTTCTATCCTTTGTTGAAATAGAGCCTGCTCTTAGAGAAATGTTAAGAGTATTAAAGCCTGGTGGTGTTTTGTATGCCATTGAACTGACCATGCAAGGGCCACTTTCTGAAATAGAACAAAAACAGATTGGACAATTTTATGGATTTAAACAGATGTGGAACGAGGATAGGTGGAAAGACGCTATGAAAAAGGCTGGGTTTGCGGACGTACAAATTAGAACGTTACCCTCCTTTTATGATGATCATGAGCCTTTGACAGAATTTCATCCATCAGAGGATGTACCGGATGTTTTATTTGATCTGCTGGAACAGCATGAAAGGCTTTTGCTTCAATATCGTGACGCGATGAGTTACCGAATTGTACGTGCGCAAAAATAGCAATACAGTGCGGCCGTAGAATGAATCAAAATCTATTCATCCGCAAGGAAAAGCCCTTTAGTTAATATTTATTAAGGGGTTTTATTCTTACTTGTTAGGTTGATGATACAATCATTAGATTCATTCTTGAACACCGAGGGTTTACAGAAATTTTATCAATCTAAGGTTATAAAGTATTAACTTCTTCTTCAAAGTTGATCTCTACTAAGAGTGGTAATCTATTTAACATTTCCTCGGAAATTTTATGAAAATAAATCTACATAATCACCCCAGCTTAATTTTGCGTACAAGGGATTGTTTAAATACCGAATTGACATACGTTCAATCAATTTTGTCGTTCGGAAATATGAAAGTCATTAAATGAATAACTACAAAATGAATGTATCTACTCAAAAATGGATTGCATATGGATCTTTTTCTGTTCTATGTTTAAGTATCTTTTTTACTACGTATTGTCGCAATATACCATAGCTTAACGTTAGTACTAGCAACCCGTTTTCTTTAAGCAGATTATCATTAAGCTCCTCCACTGTAAGGCTTGGTGCTTGTTTTGAAAATTTTGTAAAAACATGTAGTTAAACACTTTATTGATCGTGTAATATGGACGTCCCTTTAAGTAGAGCCGATATCATTTTATTAGTCAGTTTAGCAGTGAAAACCACATATTTAATTTTTAAATTAAAAAAACATTAAAAAATATTTTAAAGTAATATAAAAACAATACTTTAGAACTAGGCATATAGAGCGATATTGCTATGGATTGAAAAAATACCCACACTATAATTGATTCTTTTATCCTGTCTTTTTAGCAGATTTGACCTATTTTTAAAAAAAAGTGATGTCGAATGGTAGTATATTATGTCTTTTCGCACATTGACTTTAGGTAACAAGAATCATTATCATGGAACTTAAGCTTGTCAGAAAATTACTATATTTTTATAATTATGTAATTCGAACTACACACCTGCTTTTTCCCCTCGAGTAAGAAACAATGTCCTATTTAGATGAAATTCACTAAAAAGATAATCTTACACAGTTATAGAAACAGGAATAGCTTAAATTAGCTATAAGGGTTATGGCATCTCATCTAAAATGAGTACCTGTGTGTAACAAGCCTTTAGAAGACAAGGCTTTTTACTTTCAATAGGTACTTTTATTTTTAAGATAATAGTTTTAGATGAGCTTTTATCATACATATCTATTGATAAGGAGGATTTAAATGGATTTAACAATTGGACTAATTTTTACACTTATTTTGTATGTTATCTTTTTTGCATTCCAAATTCTCTATATCATTGTCCCTCTTTTTAGTGTAAATAGGGAAGGGAGTAGAATAGTGTGTGGACCGGAAGATGGTATATCCATCCTTATACCTGCTTACAATGAGGAAACGGTTATCAAGAATTGTATTCAGGCAATCCTGCATGTCGATTACAAAAAATATGAGGCATTTATCATTAATGATGGTTCGACGGATCATACTATGGAATTGCTTATTTCCATGCTGGACTTAAAGAGGGTTGAAAAGGAGAAAGCTTCACAGATTTCTCATAAACCTATCAAAGGAATTTACCAGTCTACATTATATCCGTCCATCTTTATCATTGATAAAGAAAATGGCGGTAAAGCTGATTCTTTAAATGCTGGAATTGAGTTTGCTGGATATGAAACAATCATTACCTTGGATGCTGACAGCGGACTGGATGTAAAATCATTGCAGATCATTAATTCTGCATTTAAGGATAATAGTGTTATTGCAGCAGGCGGAATGGTTCATATTGGACAAGCTTTCTATGGCGATTATACAAATCCAAAGCCGAAATTTAATATATCCCACCTACTACGATTTCAATTCTTGCAATACTTAGTTAATTTTTATCTTTATAAAATTACACAGACAAAATTCAAAGCTTTAGCCATTATTTCAGGAGCGTTTGGTGTCTTTAAGCGAGACGCATTATTTGAAGTGGGAGGATATCGCATTACTGTTGGAGAAGACATGGACATTACGATGAGGATACAACGTCTGATTAAGACAAAATATCCTTATAAAAAAATCCTTTTCATACCTGAAGCTGTATGTTTCACAGAAGGTCCCGAGACATTCAGAGACTTATTCAAACAACGGATTCGTTGGCAAAAAGCATTTATCGACTGCATCATTACATACGGACCTTCGCTGCTTACAAAATTCGGTCCAGGCATCTCACTGTTTTTGATTGTGGATGCATTAATGCTTGGAACATTAACAGCATTCCCGACCTTAATTATTCCTTTCGTAATGCTGATTATGGGTGAGGGGGCTATATTAGCGCTTATGTTATTTGCTTTTTCTTTCAGCCTCGGGGTTTTCCAAAGTTTAGTGGCCATGATTATTACCAATCGATTTGGATATGCATTCTCAAGGATTGACAAAATACGGATTGTATTCTTTGTTCCATTCGAAATTGTCACATACCGTTTTTTAGGCGTTTTATTCAATACTTTTGGTACTGTAGGTTATTTTATAAACAAGAACAGTTGGAATAAGGTGAAGCGGGTAGGCGGCCAACATCAAACCTATGATGAAGATATACAGGATAACGGAAAAGTAATAGATCTGAATGAACATAAAAAGAGTGCGGGCTGAGGAGGATTGTTTCAGTTTTGAAGAAAAATGTAAATCTTATATTCCTAATTGTTTTTATAGGGCACTTCACATTATTAGCCGGCTATTTTACAAATAATTTCGATACAATTGCCCATGCTAAATTCAGTTTAAGGGTGGATAGACCATTAGATATTGAAAATACCGTTAATGTAAGGGATTTTAAAGTTAAAGAAAACGATAAGGCAGAAAAAATTACTGTCTTGATGTACCACAGAGTCATCGATAATAAGGATCTTGTTAAAAATCACTATGATGAAGATGGAAATCTTCATGGTACAATCGTCACTTTATATGATTTCGAAGCGCAAATGCAATATTTGAAAGATAAGGGATTCAAAACGCTGACATTGCCCGAATTCCAGGCCTATATGAAAGAAGACATTGCGATACCAACTAAAAGTGTCCTGATTACTTTTGATGATGGCTTTAAGGATAATTATATTAATGCGTATCCTGTCTTAAAGAAACATAATTTCAACGCGTCAATCTTCCTGATCACAGGAGGAATAGACCGAAATCCTCGTGATTATGATCCTGTTGACGCGCAATTTTTAAGCGTTAAAGATATTAATAAAAGCTTAGATGTTTTTAGTTATCACGGGCACGCCGATGAATTCCATAAACTCGATGACAATGGGGTATCATATTTGATTTCAAAGGAATATGAAGATGTAAAGGCCGACATTCAGTCTGGCTATGAAACCATCGGCGATTCTAGTGCATTTGCTTACCCATATGGGGAATATAACAAATCCACTTTAGAAATCCTGAAAGAACTGGATACTGATATGGCCTTCACTATAAAAGATGGCATGGCTTCTCCAGGTGATAATATGTTGGAGATACCAAGAAGAGGTGTTTATCCAGGGACAACTCTGGATATATTCGATAAACTAATAACTTACGAATGATAATACTAACCATTATTGTGAGGCTGCAAGATTCATCAGTAGCCTCACATTTTAGTTATGTATGGAAACACCTTTTTTAGATGTGGATGTTGGAAGAGACAAGATTAATTCATTCAGCAAAATATGGTTTGTAAAATGGGAATAGAATTGGAACATATCCTTTAGCTCTGGGTAATGAAGATCCGCGTTCTCAGCAGTTTGCTCCATCTCTTTAAAAAAGGCGTTCATCAAAATTAACTTTTGGGTATTGATTTCATATTCAAGTTTAGCCAGTAAAAAATCCTTGTGGCTTGCGTTCAAATTTGAGGTTTCCAATTCGTGATATTCTTTATTTTTACTATGTATACCAAAATATAGTTCCAGCATCTTCTTTGACATATACTGTTCATTTCCCTCTAACTGTTTCATTATTTCATCGGCTAGGCAAATGGAATCTGTCACTTTATTTGATTGCTTTATACGATGTTCCCTTATTACATAGGGTTGATTTTCAAAGAAACCATATGTTTTTTTTATATGTTGGGCATTAATGATAATAGGTGAATAAACACTTGAAAAAATTTCCTTATAGAAAATATTATGTTGTTTACGTTTCGTGAAAAAATATTTTAACAGGATGCCAAAGAAAATGGTAACAATAATTCCAGTCAAGATGATTGTAAGCATCTAATTCCTCCTACCCCAAGCGGATACCTATCTATATCTATTATCGGCATATATTCCCTAATGTTTATAGTTCAAACCTCTTTTTCGTCATTTTTTTGCTTTTATATATGTATAGTATTAAAAGTAAATGTTATAGGCTGTATTAAATCTATATTTAAAGCTCTATAAAAACAATGTTACTTATGGCCCCAGCCCATTTTTTCTACAGGCAACCGGTCATATTTCCTTGTTTTATTCCTCGCTTGTCCTTGCTGTGCTGGCTTCTCCTGTAGTAGTCTCACGAAATTTCAACGATTCTTTTCCTTTTTAGTAACCAACAGAACCATATTCCTTAAAAGTCGTATATGACATTGCTTATCAACCAGAAAGCAGCAGATAGTAGCCTTATTATACAAAAAACTGCAGACAAAATTCCAAACGGAATTTTGTCTGCAGTCTGAATTGATCCTTATAGGGAAAAAACGAATAATATGTTCTATGCTTTAGCTGTTTTACTAAGTGAGTTTTGCAGCCAATTTTTACCCTCAACCAGGCGAGCTACAAGCATTGCACATACTGTGTTTCCGGTTGAGTTCAATAAGGTTGCAGGAATATCAATAATTGTGCTGATTACAGCGATAATTGGCAGCACCTCTGGTGAGAAACCAAATACAGAAAGAATGAGCATTTCTCCAATCATACCGCCTCCAGGTATAGCTCCCATGACAGCTCCGACAAGGAAGGAAACAGCAAGAATACTTAAAATACTTGATACACTTGTCATGTCTTTGCCGAAGAGGCTGAATAGAAAGACAATCTTCAAAACTCCTCCAAAGACAGATCCATCTTTATGTGTATTGGCACCAAGAGGGATGACAGTCTCAGCAATATCGTCTGGAACTCCGATTCTTTTAGTAGCTTCCAGGTTGATAGGTATACAAGCAGCACTTGAGCATGTTGCTATAGCAGTTACGGATGGAGGAAGGGCATTCTTCCAAAATACATTGATACCATTTTTGCCTGCTGCTATATAAGCATATAAAGTAAAGAAACCAAAGAAGTAGATGATACTTAAAATCATATACAGAGCAAATGAACGGGCATATCCTTCAAGAATTTGCGGCCCAAGCTCCCCAATAATTGTGGCAAAATAACAGCCTAATCCGATAGGGGCATAGTACATGATAATTTTAACAACCTTCATTAATACTTCAGTTGCTGAGCTCATCAATTGTGCAACAGGCCGACCTTTTTCCCCAGCCATAGCTGTAGCCAATCCAACTAATACGGAAAATACGATTAATTGTAATATATGATTTTTGGATAAGAGCTCTGAGAAATCACTTACTGTAAAAGTGTTAACTAACTGGCCCAGGAAAGAAATTTCTTCTGTTTCAACCACTTCAGTGTTTGACATTAATTCTTTAATGGATGATACATCGGAATCCCCAATTGGATTCATAAAAGTTGTACCGATAAAGCCGAGTACCGCCGCAATAAGAGCGGTTGTGAAGAACACGATGACAATACTGCCCATGATTTTTCCGAGACGCTTCATTTCACTCATATTTGCAATAGCGGAAGTGATACTGAAAAATACAAGCGGAACGATAATCATGAATAATAAGTTCAGAAATAAATCTCCGAATGGCTTAATAACTGCTATATCGGGACCGATCAGATAACCGGCTACCCCACCAATCGCGATTGCCAGCAGTAAGATGATGGAACCTTTATAATTTAAAAAGATTTGTTTCACTATTTTCACTGCCTCTCAATAATTAGTACTATAAGCATACTTGACTATTTTACCACATTCTATGAAAATATTGCTTAAAACATGGTAAAAAGTGCTCTTAAACAGGAGGAATATCATGCATGAATTCAATAGATGGCAGTCAGAGAGAAGGGGAATCCTAAATCAGGAAATAAAAGTCTTTCACATTAAAGACCAAATAGTGAATGAATTCGAATATCACTATCATGATTTTAATAAAATCATCATCTTTATTAAAGGAAACGTCACTTATATGATAGAAGGAAAGGCTTATAAACTGAAACCATGGGATTTGCTCATCATAGGGCATGGACAAATCCATAAGCCTATTATTGACCCAATGGAAGAATATGAGCGTTTTATCATTTGGTTCGACCCAGCTATGGTTTCCAAACATAGCAGAGAAAATAGCAATTTGTTGATGTGTTTTGATTTGGCTGCCCGTCGTGAAATTAATCTAATGCGGATTTCGGATAAGCCGCTTGGAAAAATTAAAAGCATTGTTCAGGAATTAATAGAGACTGAACGGGAGGCTGCTTTTGGAGATGATATTTTAAAATCAGCTCTGTTAATGCAATTACTGATTATTCTTAATCGTATTTTTATCCATGATGAAGCAACAACGCATTCACAGGATATCCTTTTTGATAAAAATATAACAGAAGTCTTAACGTATATTAATCAACATTTAAATGAGGATCTTTCCATACAGGTATTAGCATCAAAATGTTTTTTGAGTAAGTATCATTTAATGAGAAAGTTTAAATCCTATACAGGGTACACGTTGCATCAGTATATCTTGCAGAAGAGATTATATCTAGCAAAATCGATGCTCTCGAAGGGGGAATCCATGACACATATTTCCCAAAGTGCAGGTTTTAATGATTATTCAACCTTTGTAAGGGCCTTTAAAAAGGAGTTTGGGCTGTCACCGAGGGAGTATTTAAAAGCAAGTAATTATGAATAAAAACCGATTCCATTTCAAATCAACATGACAAAGGACCGTGTATGACCACGGTCCTTCAGTGTTTATAGCCTTAGATTTTAAAGGAACTCTTCAGAGATACAATTAAGTTGAAGATTAAATGTTCAGCTGTTGTATCCTTAGGGTCAACATTAAAGTACCCATGACGGAAGAATTGGAATTTCTCATTAGGTTGAACATCTTTCATATTTGGCTCAACAAAGCCGTTTTCAATAATTAATGAGTTAGGGTTTACATGATCAAGGAAGCTTCCGTCTTCCTCTGCTTCTTCATCAAGAATAAGCGGTTCATATAAGCGGAATTCAGCTGGAATAGCTTGTGTAGCTTCAACCCAGTGAATAGTTCCCTTTACTTTACGTCCAGTGAAACCAGTTCCACTCTTTGTTTCAGGGTCATAGGTACAACGAAGCTCTATCACATTGCCTTCCTCATCTTTAATAACTTCTTCACATTTGATGAAGTAAGCATGCTTCAGACGCACTTCATTTCCAGGGAATAGTCGGAAATATTTTTTTGGAGGATTCTCCATAAAGTCCTCTTGCTCAATATAGATTTCTCTTGAGAATGGAATTTGGCGAGTTCCCATCTCAGGATTTTCTGGATTGATTTCTGCATCAAGCATTTCAACTTGTCCTTCCGGATAGTTGGTGATAACCACCTTTAATGGTTTTAAGATTCCCATCGTTCTTGGTGCTTTTAATTTCAAATCTTCTCTTACGAAGTGCTCGAGCATTTTCTCATCCACAATTCCGCTTGTTTTAGCGACACCAATTTCTCGGCAGAAATTACGAATTGCTTCTGGAGTATAGCCTCTTCTTCGCAGACCGGAAATGGTAGGCATTCTTGGATCGTCCCAGCCATCTACATAGCCTTCCTCAACCAATTGTTTTAGCTTACGTTTACTCATAACTGTATTTGTTAAATTTAAACGGCCAAACTCATATTGTCTTGGTGTGCTTTCCATCTCACATTCTTTAATAACCCAGTCGTAAAGCGGACGCTGGTCTTCAAACTCCAACGTACAAATAGAGTGAGTAACACCCTCAATTGCATCCTCAATTGGATGGGCGAAAGCATACATAGGATAGATACACCATTTATCACCAGTGTTATGGTGAGTTGCATGAGCGATTCGGTAAATAACCGGGTCGCGCAAATTGATGTTTGGTGAACTCATATCAATTTTGGCACGAAGTACCTTTTCGCCATTGACGAATTCACCATTACGCATACGTTTAAATAGCTCTAAATTCTCTTCTACAGAGCGGTTACGGTAGGGACTCTCTTTACCTGGTTCAGTTAAAGAACCGCGATATTCACGGATTTCGTCTGCGGTTAAATCGTCAACATAAGCCAATCCTTTTTCAATTAACAAGATGGCGCGATTATACATTTCTTCAAAGTAATCAGAGGCAAAGAAGAGGTTGTCCCAATCAAATCCAAGCCATTTGACATCTTCTTTAATAGATTCAACATACTCCGTATCTTCTTTTAACGGATTTGTATCATCAAAACGTAGATTTGTTTTTCCTTTAAATTCATCAGCAAGTTCAAAATTTAAAACGATAGATTTTGCATGTCCAATATGCAAATAACCATTTGGTTCAGGAGGGAAACGAGTAATAATTTGATCTGTTTTACCTGATTTTATATCATCAATAACGATGTTACGAATAAAATTTGACGTATTGTGCTCCACCATCTTCAACCTCTTTCGCATAAACTAGTAGTTTCATTCTAATGGAAATAATCCCATGTCGCAAGAAGCCTAAAAATAATTACATTTTCACTATTTGTGCGTTCTTCTAATATAGTAATTTTATTGTTTGTATTTAGTATAACTGTATTTACCTTTGCCAATACATCATATTGCTTAAAAAAGATAGCCTGGAGCAGGTATCCCAGGTTAATAAGGAATTAACCCCATTTTTGTTTATGTGGCGACATCCGTAATGGCAGTAGGTGTATAGTTGACAATTTCGAGCACAATTGGACTTCCAGCCAGAATAGACCCCGCTTCAGGAACGGTAATCACTACACTTCCTGCACCTGTAGCACCCGGTGTATAGACATAAATCCCATCCATTTGGAGTACGCCATTTATAAATAATTGAGTGGTAGTGTTATCTGGATTTAATGCAGGCAAGCCTGCTGGCGTATTTCCGGCATCATCAAAAAATTCAGCAGTATCAAGCGTAAGTGTAGCACCCCCAGCAACATCGCCTGTTACGACTGTAAAATACCTTGTAGATATAGGAGATACCGTAGTGGTAGTTGTAGCCCAATAGCCAATTTCATAATTACTAATGGCAAAATAAACACTCCTTTGTAACAGGTCATGCAAAATATCTTTATTCACTAAACTTTTAACCCTTGTGTAGATATATATGAAAAAGGAATAAAAAGGTTTAATGAAACCATTTTGAGGTGAGGAGGTAACGAGGGAAGTGAAGCTAATGAGAAAAACGGATATCGATTGTTATAGTTATATCGCATCCTTACCAAAACCATTACTTATGCATCCAATGGTGGAGACAGAGACATATAGGTATAAAATTCCTAAAAAGGTCGAGTTATATGAATTTTATATGTATGCTAAAGAAAATCAGCGTGTTTTCTCTTACTGTGATCAGGTGAACGAGTATCGAGATAGCAAAATACCTTCACCAGAAGAAGTATCATATACGAATCTATTTATTAATGGAGTTTTGCAGCCGGCTAAAAATTATAAAGTGGTAAAAGATAAATTAATACTTAAAACAGTTGATTTATCGCCCGGAAAAAACCATTTTATTTTTTCAAATGGTTAAGGTTTAAAAACTAAATAAAAAATGGCTTTACACGGAGAGACCTCTTTATTATGGGAGGAACCTCTCCTTTATTGATAATCATCGTTTGGCATATGTATAATAAGAATCATACAAGTATGTGTTTAGTTAGGAGAAATTAATGAATACAAATGATTCAATCGTCAATGAGTTAATAAATGGATTAAAAAAACAATGGGAATTATCCGGATTCAAAGAAGCAACTACAGTTCAGAAGGAGACCTTTGGTCCTATATATGAAGGAAAAGATGTTTTGGCAGAATCGCCGACAGGAACAGGAAAGACACTTGCTTATGTCCTGCCAATCTTAAATAAAATAAAAGCAGACGAACAAAAAGTACAGGCTGTTATTCTTGCTCCTTCAAGAGAGCTTGTTATGCAAATTTTTGAAGTTGTACAAGCATGGTCAAAAGAAACAGGCATTACGGCTGCTTCGTTTATCGGCGGTGCTAATCCGAAGCGTCAATTGGAAAAGCTGAAAAAGCATCCGCATGTTGTCATCGGAACACCAGGCAGACTAGAAGAACTGATTAAGCAGAAAAAGCTAAAGATGCATGAAGTGAAAACAATTGTGCTGGATGAAGGGGACCAACTAATGATCCCTGAGCATTTGCCAACTATTGGGACAATTATTAAAAGTACTATGAGAGACCGTCAGATAGTTTTGTTTTCAGCTACTTTGCCGGCTGGGTTAGAGGAAGAAGCCGAGCAATGGATGAATGACCCTGTTAAAGTACGGGTTAAAAAGGAAGATACCGTTCAATCAAAGGTGGATCATATTTATTTTGTCACTGAGGCGCGTGATAAAATAAATATTCTTGAAAAATTAGTTAAAATGCCTGAAATGCGTGCATTGGTTTTTGGAAAGGACATCGGAAATTTGGATGTGATGGCTTCAAAGCTTCGTTTCAAGGGAGTAGATTTAGGAGTTATTCATGGCGATTCCAAGAAAATAGAAAGAGAAGCGGCTATACGTGAGTTTCGTAGGCAGGAGTCAACTATATTACTTGCTACAGATGTGGCAGCAAGGGGCTTGGACATTAAAGGGCTGCCATTTGTAATCCATGTGGATTTCCCTGAAACGATTGCTCAATTTGTGCATCGTTCAGGTAGGACTGGACGCCAGGGAGAAAGTGGAACGGTTATTTCAATTGTAACGGCTCGTGAAGAACGTGAATTAAAGAAATACGCTCGGGAACTGCATATTGAAGTTCAGAAAAAGGAACTGTTTAAAGGTGAAATTGTAGATCAGAGACCTGTATATAATCAAAATTCAAAGTCTATAAAGAAGAAACCTAATCCTAAAAGGTATAAAAAATAAAGAATGAAATGGGCTGGCTCTAATTAGAGTTCAGCCTTTTTTATTATAGGAAAACAGCATGCATAAATAATTAAAGTTGGTAAAAACTAGGGTCAGAAAATAAAGAAGGAGTGAAAATACTAATGAAAAAAATGTCTCTCTTGTTGATAATGGCATGTGTTTTGAGCTTTACCTCAATTGGTATATCCAATACCGTCGTACATGCGGCAGAAAATGGCGATAATCAAACAAAGCAAACAAGGCCAACTTTAACGGAACAACAGAAAGCAGAGCTTGCTGCGATGCATAAAGAAGTGATGGAAAAGGAAAAGGCTATTGTTGAAAAGTATGTTGAATTCGGTGTGATGTCTAAGCAGAATGCTGATATGTTAAAGAATCATATGGATAAAAGATTTGAAAGAATACAGGCAAACGGATATATTCCTCCACATCCTTTTGGAGGTACCCACCCTGGTAAGCCGCCGCATGAAAACAGTCCTGGGACTGAATCTAACGAATAATAAAGCATGAATAACCTCTAAGGAATAGAATTCTTTAGAGGTATTTTTATTTTTGAGTAATTATAGAAGAAAGGATAGTAGGGCATTAAAAAAGGCTTTTTATCCTACTATTCAAATTCACGTAGATGTAATAAATTTTAGATAAATTTTAGAATTTTTAATTTTATGCTTTCATAAGTTAATGAATCGGTTATAATGAGAATGTACTTTTATGCAACCGATTGCACAAACAGTAGAAGCCTATATATATTCTATTAAATAAATAATTGAGGGAAGATGGAAAGGGGTATTATATGAAAAGACTGTTCTCAATAGATCCGTGGAAAATTATTGAAGAAGAGTTACATAAAGAGGATTTTAGACTTGCTGAAAGTATGACAAGTCTTGGAAACGGGCATATGGGGTTAAGAGGTAATTTTGAAGAAACCTATACAGGTGATAGTCATAGAGGGACATATGTGGCAGGCGTTTGGTTTCCGGATAAAACCAGGGTTGGATGGTGGAAAAACGGTTATCCCGATTACTTTGGTAAAGTGATCAATACCATTAATTTTATCGGAATTCGTGTTTTTATTGGTGAGGAGGAAATTGACCTTAATAAAGTGGAAATGAGTAATTACCGCCGTGAACTCGATATGAAAAATGGTGTTCTTACGAGAAGCTTTACGGTCTCACAAGCTGGTAAAGAAACAGCTGTTGAGGTAGTACGCTATTTATCAATTGCAGAGAAGCAACTAGCGGTGATCAAGTATTCGGTTACACCAATTAACCATGATAGTGTGATTACCTTTATTCCTTATTTAGATGGTGAAGTTCGCAATGAAGATTCCAACTATGAAGAAGACTTCTGGAATTATATTTCCTCCAGCTCATCTGAGCTCATGGGTAATTTGGTTATGCAAACAAATGAAAACCCTTTCGGAACAGACAGATTTACAGTCTCTGCGACGATGGGTCTTGAAATCAATGGCAACACGGCCGATATCAAACCGTTCCAACACGAAGAATATGTAGATAATAAAATTGAAATTCCAACTGAAGAAGGTAAGACGGTTACGTTAACTAAATATGTGGCTATCACAACAGATCGTGATCATGCTTCAGAATTTTTAAGTGAAAAGGGTCTGGAAATTGTTAATACAGCTATGCAACAAGGCTATGAAGCTTGCTTAAAGGCACATTGCGATCGATGGGCAGAGCGCTGGGAGTTAGCGGACGTCCAAATTGATGGAGATATTGAAGCGCAGCAGGGAATCCGTTTTAATTTATTTCAGCTGTTTTCAACCTATTATGGAGAAGATGCCAGATTAAACATCGGACCTAAGGGATTCACAGGCGAGAAATATGGTGGTGCAACGTATTGGGATACTGAAGCATATGCGATTCCATTATATTTGGCAACAGCTCAGCCTGAAGTGGCTCGTAATCTCTTAATCTATCGTCATAACCAGCTCGAAGGAGCCTATCTCAATGCTGAGAGACAGGGGTTAAAAGGGGCACTATATCCAATGGTCACTTTCACAGGAGTGGAGTGCCATAATGAGTGGGAAATTACCTTTGAAGAAATCCACCGTAATGCAGCTATTGCCTATGCTATTTATAATTATGTGAATTATACAGGGGATAAGAGTTACCTTAACGAATATGGCATAGATGTACTGGTCGGGATTTCACGCTTCTGGGCAGACCGTGTTCATTACAATAAAAAGAAAGAGCAATATATGATTCATGGAGTAACCGGTCCAAATGAATACGACAATAACGTCAATAATAACTGGTATACGAATACAATGGCAGCCTGGACTTTACGTTACACCCTTGAAGTTATTGGATATTTAAAAGAGAATGGACATGAAGCGAGATTTTCAGATTTATATATGACAGACGATGAATTAAATAAATGGCAGGATATCATTGATAAAATGTATTATCCATATGATGAGGAGAATCAAGTGTTTATTCAGCATGATACATTTATGGATAAAGATTTAATGCCTGCTTCGCAATTAAAGCCAGAAGACCGCCCGCTAAATCAGAAATGGTCCTGGGATAAAATTCTGCGCAGCTGCTTTATCAAGCAGGCGGATGTCCTGCAGGGAATTTATTTCCTGAATAATGAATATACACGTGAGGAAAAACGCCGAAACTTTGATTTCTATGAGCCAATGACCGTTCATGAATCTTCTCTGTCTCCATGTATTCATGCAATACTTGCTGCTGAACTTGGACTGGAAGATAAAGCATATGAGATGTATACCAGAACAGCAAGGCTGGATCTGGATAACTATAACAATGACACGGAGGATGGCCTTCATATTACAAGTATGACAGGCTCCTGGTTAGGGATTGTACAAGGTTTTGCTGGCATGAAAACATTTAATGAGGAGCTGTCGTTTGCACCATTTATTCCGGCAGCATGGGACCGTTATAGCTTTAATATCAATTATAGAGATCATCATTTAACTATTGAAGTGAATAAAAACGAAGTGAGTATTTCACAAACTGGCCCGGCAATGAAACTCAAGGTTTACGGCAGTGAATTTGAGTTGCCTGCTGATGGTGTTGTAAAAATACCGCTAATGAAGGAGGACACGGTCGCGTGAGTAAGGAATTAAAAGCGTTTATCTTTGATTTGGATGGTGTTATTACGGATACAGCAGAATATCATTATCTTGCCTGGAAACAGCTTGCCAGTGAATTGGGAATTGAGTTTACCAGAGCGGATAATGAAAGATTAAAGGGAATTTCTCGAATGGAATCCCTTGAAATCATTCTGGAAATTGGGAATAAGCAATCTTCCTATACGGTTGAAGAAAAAGAAAAACTGGCTGCACAGAAAAATGAGCATTATATGGAGCTAATCAAGCAAATTACACCAAATGATAGTTTACCTGGCATTAAACAGCTATTGCTTGATATAAAAGCTGCCGGCTATAAGCTGGGTCTTGCTTCTGTTAGCAAAAACGCGCCGGCTGTGATGAACTCCTTACAGCTCAGTGACCAGTTTGATTATATGGTTGATGCGCGTACAATTAACAGGGGTAAACCGGATCCGGAAATTTTCTTAAAAGCCGCTGAAAAGCTTGGTGTCCCTGCTGATGAATGCATTGGGATTGAGGACGCAGAAGCAGGAGTTGAAGGCATTAAGAGTGCTGGCATGTTTGCGGTCGGAATAGGCTCTAAAGAACAACTGGCTAAAGCGGATCTCCTATACAGCAATACATCTTACCTATCGCTGGATGAATTAATAAAGGAATATCAAAACTAAGCAATTTAAGTGCGTCCCAATTTTGGGGCGCCTTTTTTACTCTTTTTATTCCTAAGTAACAATTAAATACTTCCTCGTTAGCCTGTATTCTAAAAGATGGCTATTACTACATAACATTGCTAATGAAATCCAGGGAGTGCTCCTGCAGGCCACTGCCAGAACCGCGAAAAGGGAGTAAATGGAGCTGCCTTACTTTAATAAAGCCTCTTTATAAAGCGTTTTAGATTAAAAAATCAAACAAGTCACTATATTTGTAATGTTACTTAATTTTTGATAATATCATAATTAAGTAACATTATAGTTAGGGGGTATTTCCTTGGAATACGTTGATCCCATAAAGGATATCCGCAAGATTACCGCAATAAAAAGGATTCTTAAAAAGCAATCCTTGCGTGATCTACTATTATTTGTTTTTGGAATTAATACTGGTCTCCGTGTCAGTGAACTGCTCTCTTTACGGGTGGGTGATATCTGGGAAGACGGGAAGTTCAAGGAGTTCCTTTATATAAAAGATGCAAAGACTTCGGAAGAGAGGGCTTTTTACCTCAATCAAAATGTGAGAGAAGCTGCGAAACATTATTTAGAAACCTTTGATTTCTCTACGGATGATTATTTATTCAAATCCAAAAAAAATCAGCAGCCTATCTCAAGGCAACAGGCATACAGGATTATTAATTGTGCGGCTAAGGAAGTGGGGATACCGGGAAAAATCGGAACCCATACGTTACGGAAGACATTTGGTTATCATGCCTATCGAAAAGGGATTGCTATTTCAATCCTGATGAACATTTATCATCATCATAGTCCTGGTGAAACATTACGGTATTTGGGAATCGACAAAAATGAAAAACTTCCTGTCAAAGTTGATGTGAATCTATAGGTATAACAGACTCCAGTTTCCTTAGAAAAGAAAAAACCCCCACATTTTTTTGTGGAGGTGTCACATCATAAAGTTTCTTTGACATAGTTATCAGTCACGGTTACTTGCAGTGTTTTTTGGTTTTTCATAAATTTAAAGATACCAGTATTGAAATCAGTGCCGATTTCTTTAAAGAAGATACCCTCGAATTCACTTTTCTTTGTATGTTCAAAGCTCAGCCGATAATGATTGTCTTCTTTTTCGAGA
Organism: Pradoshia sp. Z4_20; assembly: GCF_058216035.1. Classification (NCBI taxonomy): domain Bacteria; kingdom Bacillati; phylum Bacillota; class Bacilli; order Caryophanales; family Bacillaceae; genus Pradoshia; species Pradoshia sp. Z4_20. The sequence continues at coordinate 84,560 of NZ_JBZAJD010000006.1, read as the reverse complement.
TAGGCACGCACGCCTTTTTCGTAAAGGCCGTCTGGGTCATCTCTCAATGCCCGGGCGACGGATATTATATGAATGTCAACAAATGGAATATCTCGCAACAAAGTATTTATAATCGAACCTTTAGCAATCTGTTCCCAACGGCTTTGTGCTGTTTGACCAAGGATGATCTGTGAAATTTGTTTTTCACGTGCCACATCCGCTATTACTTTTGCAAACGGTCGTTTCTCATTATCTTTCAGTATGAATTCCTCTGCTTCCAATTCCTCGGCGAGCTGACGCCATCTCTCAATACTTTCGGATTTCTCAGCGTCTAGTTCATCAAAAGGACTTGGGTCCACTGTCAAGATATATAGGGGACAATCCAACATGTTGGCGATTTTACTGCCGCGCTGGATCAAGCGATCACCATTGGGGCCGTAATAGACACACACAAGGATGCTTTCGTCCATTCGGCTTTTGCATTTTTTCATTAAAAGTTCACCTCTAAATAGATGGTAGTTCATTGGACTATTACGAATATAGCCCATGCTAGATTTTCAGTCAATTATTATTACACAAAATAGCGTAAATATTACTAATATAAAAAGGGTTCGTTGGATATATCGTCACTTTTGTGTGTGCGTACAGTATTCTATGATGAAGGGAGCGCGAGGACATGATTAATTTAATGATTTTATTACCGTTTTTCTTTGCGGTTCTGATACCTTTCCTCCATAGTATGTTCAATAAAAGATTACATATAGGCTGGTTTGTTCTTTTTTTGCCGGTCATCATCTTTATCTCCTTATTACAGTATATCCCAATTACAACGGCTGGGAATACATTGACCAGTGAATTTATATGGCTGCCATCATTCGGGATTAATTTCACGGCTTATGTCGACGGATTGTCCCTCTTATTCGGTTTGTTAATCACAGGTGTCGGATCGCTTGTCATTTTGTACTCGATTTTCTATATGTCCAGGGCTCGTGAGGAGCTGCATAACTTTTATGTATATCTGATGTTGTTTATGGGGGCCATGCTTGGAGTCGTTTTCTCGGATAATGTTGTCGTCCTTTACGTGTTCTGGGAACTGACCAGTATTTCATCTTTCTTGTTGATTGCTTATTGGTACCAACGGAAAAAATCGAGAGAAGGAGCACGGAAGTCGATGCTAATCACCATTTTCGGTGGATTATCTATGTTGGCCGGGTTGTTGCTCCTTTCCATCATTACCGATACATATAGCATCCGTGAAATGATCTCCCAAGCTAAATCATTGCCGGAGAATGTCCTCTTTTTACCTGCGATGATTTTAATTTTACTGGGAGCTTTCACTAAATCAGCTCAGTTTCCGTTTAGTCTTTGGCTACCTGATGCGATGGAGGCACCGACACCAATCAGTGCTTACCTCCATTCGGCTACAATGGTCAAAGCCGGCATCTATTTGGTGGCTAGGTTAACCCCTTTGTTTGGCGGTGATGCAGTTTGGTTCTGGACGGTATCCTTGGTCGGAATTGTAACTTTATTATACGGATCCTGGAATGCAGTTCGTCAGAAAGATCTAAAGGCCTTGCTCGCTTATTCGACAATTAGTCAGCTCGGTTTGATCATGAGTCTACTAGGATTGGGGTCTGCTGCCATTTATTTTGGCTATGGCGATGAATCGAAAGTATATGCAATCGCTATTATGGCCGCTGTATTCCATTTGGTTAACCATTCAACCTTTAAGGGAAGTCTGTTCATGGTTGTCGGAATCATTGACCATGAGACAGGAACCCGGAATCTGCAAAGGCTGGGTGGGTTAATGAGCCTCATGCCGATTTCTTTCACGATCACTATGATTGGAAGTTTCTCTATGGCAGGATTACCGCCATTCAATGGCTTTTTGAGTAAAGAAATGTTTTTTACCGGCGTGGTGAATGCTTCAGGGATGGATATTTTCGGGATGGAAAAGTTCGGCATGATATTCCCTGTTGTTGCTTGGATAGCAAGTATCCTAACGTTCGTCTACTGTATGATTATGGTCTTTAAGACGTTCACTGGAGAACATAAACCTGAGATGCTGTCAAAGGCTGCTCATGAACCGCCCGTCGGTATGCTGATTCCGCCTGCTATATTGGCAATGTTTGTAGTGCTGATATTCTTCTTCCCCAACATTTTGGCAAAATACATTTTAGATCCTGCCCTTATATCAATCTTGCCGGATTATGCGGCAGCAGGAGGGTTGGGTAAGGAGATTAGTGCTTGGCATGGTTTTAATACAGAATTATTGATGACAATCGGTGTCGTATTAGTTGGCCTATTGCTATACAAGCTGCTGCCTAAGTGGATCAGGGTATTCGGCTGGTATCCGCAAAGCCTGACGTTTAACAATATATACAATGAGTCTCTGCTGCTTATGGAATCGCTATCTGCTTATGCAACGAAGAAGTACATGACTGGATATACACGTGATTACCTAGTTTATATTTTTGCGTTTTTTATTTTCATTGTTGGTGGTTCTCTGTGGCTGTTCAACGGTTTTGCTTTCGATATGTCTAAGGATTCACCGGTGAGCATTTATGAAGCTGTGATGGTCATTGGTATGGTGGTGACCGCTTTAATCGCACTGTTTTCCCAGTATCGACTGACATCGATTATTGCTGTTGGTGCCCTTGGATATCTAGTGTCTATTCTTTTCGTTATTTTTCAGGCACCGGATCTGGCGCTGACGCAATTGGTTGTGGAAACAGTGACAGTCGCTTTATTCCTGCTGTGCTTCTATCATTTGCCAGAGTTTCGAAAAGAAGTAAGTAAAGTTCGTTTCAAATTCACCAATATGTTGATTTCAGTTGGAGTGGGGTTGACGGTAACACTATTGGCCCTTTCCGCCAATGGTACCCGTTTGTTTGAAACGATTTCTGGGTATTTCGAAGATTCCTATACGCTTGCCGGAGCTAAAAATATAGTGAACGCGACCTTGGTTGACTTCAGGGGACTTGATACGATGGTCGAAGTGGCGGTCCTGTGTATTGCAGGATTGGCTGTCTTTACATTAATCAAGGTCAATGTTACAGGGAGGGATAAAAAATGAAGCCTAATGATATTTTATTGACGGCCGTAACAAAAGTTGCAGTATTGATTATCCTCACCTTTTCCATTGATTTGTTCTTCTCGGGGCATCACAACCCTGGAGGAGGATTTATCGGAGGGTTGGGAATTGCCAGTGCACTAGTACTCATGTATTTGACGCTTGGGACGGAAGCGGTCAATAAGATTATTCCTGTGGATTTTAAAACAGTGGCAGCGATCGGTGTACTGATTGCAATTCTTACGGGTGTCGGTTCATTTCTGTTCGGTGTTCCCTTTCTTTCCCAAACGTATGGTTATGTAGATTTTCCGATTTTAGGTAAAACGGAACTAGCTACCGCTCTTATATTTGACACTGGTGTAGCGTTAGCTGTCATTGGTTCAGCTGTGACAATCATCCTGAGCATAAGTGAGGATCGATAATTATGGAAACAGTTATGTCTATACTTGTAGGTGTTTTTTTCACAATTGGAACATATATGGTCCTATCCAAAAGCCTGCTGAGAATCATTCTTGGGACTTCGGTGATCGGCCACGCTGTCAATCTTTTAATCTTAACAATGGGGGGATTAAAGACCGGGGGTCCGCCATTGTTAGGATTGAAAAGCACTTCCTTTACAGACGGGCTGCCACAGGCGCTCATCCTGACAGCGATTGTTATTAACTTTGCAGTTACAGGTCTTTTTCTGGTGGTTGCCTATCGTAGTTACCGAGTCTTGGGAACTGACGATATGAATGAATTAAGGGGAAATGAAGATGAATAATATAATCATTCTGCCGGTCATTATTCCGCTTATCGCGGGACTTATCATGGTCATATTCAGAAAAAACTTATATGTGCAAAGATCAATTGCTCTTCTGGCAATTCTAGCCACGGGAATGGTTTCAGTGCTAATGGCTATGAAAGTAAAAGTGGAGGGCATACAGGTTCTGCAGGCAGGGGGATGGGCGGCCCCTTATGGAATTAGCCTTGTCGCCGATATGTTTGCGGTCATTCTGTTGATTATAACGGCATTTGTGTCTTTCTGTTGTTTGCTTTACGCCTATTACACAATTGGAAAGATAAGAGAGAAAAATTTCTTCTATCCATTGTTCTTATTTATGATCAGCGGTGTGAACGGATCTTTTTTGACCGGAGATATCTTCAATCTATTTGTCTTTTTCGAACTGATGCTGATTTCCTCCTATGCATTGATTACACTTGGCGGGGAGAAAAAACAGCTCAGGGAATCAATCAAATATATATTGATTAATGTCATGTCATCCTTCTTTTTCCTTGTGTCCGTTGCCTACCTATATGCTGTAACAGGTACATTGAATATGGCGCATCTGTCTGTCCGTGTTGCGGAAGCGGGACAAAATGGGCTGCTGACGACCGTTGCGATTTTACTGCTCATGGTTTTCAGCCTGAAGGCCGGTCTCTTGCTATTTCATTGGTTGCCAGGATCATATAGTGTTCCACCTACAGCGGTGGCAGCAATCTTTGCGGCTTTGCTCACCAAGGTTGGAATTTATGCTATTTTCCGTATGTTTACATTGATTTTCTATCATCAACCAGAAATCACTCACTTGTTGATCGGAATCCTAGGGGCAGCGACAATGTTACTCGGAGCTATCGGTGCGGTCTCGAGATGGGATATAGAGGGAATTTTGACCTACAATGTTATCATTTCTGTCGGTTTGATTATGGCCGGACTTGCTGCTTTCACAACAGGCAGCATTACAGGTTCAATTTATTATCTTGTGCATGACATCAATGTGAAAGCACTGATTTTTCTAATCGGCGGTACAGTTATTTACCTAACAGGCACTGCTAAATTAAAGGAAATCAGCGGCTTAATCCGGACTCATCCGTTTCTTGGCTGGATGTTCTTTGTCGCATCCTTGGCGTTGGCAGGTATCCCACCTTTCAGTGGTTTCCTCGGGAAGATGCTGATTACAAAAGGTACCTTTGAAGCCGGAGATTATTGGCTGGGGGCAATTGGATTACTATCAAGCTTGTTAGTGCTATATTCTGTTATGAAAATCTTCATGAATGCATTCTGGGGTGAGACAAACCTAAGTGAAGAAATGGAGAAAGGGACAACAAGAGGGGTTATTATACCAATTACGCTTTTGACGGCTGCAACAATTTTTCTGGGATTGGGTGGAGAAATAATCTCATCTTATATCCAGTTGGCTGCCGAAGGCTTGATGAACCCTGATTTATATATCGATGCGGTTTTAGGAGAATAGTAGCTAGTCTATAAACAAAAAGGGGTGGTCGTTGTGCCCGTTCAAGTCTTGCTTAATATATTCATTGGTTTCTTATGGATGCTCTTGCAGGATAAATGGAGTTTCCCTTCGTTCTTTGCCGGATATCTAGTGGGAGTCGTTATTTTGTTTTTTGTACGTCGCTTTTTCAACAAATCCTTCTACATGGGGACATTTCTCTCTATATTAAAGTTGCTATTTGTATTTCTTAAAGAGCTCGTTTCTTCTACGGTGCTTGTTCTGAGGCAGGTCACACGTAAAAAAATAGATGTTCAGCCGGCGGTTTTTGCCTTAAAGACAGATCTGAATGGAGATTGGGAAATACCAATGTTGGCTTTGCTATTATCGCTGACACCAGGCTCCGTGGTATTGGAGATTTCGCCGGACAACAAAACATTCTATATTCATGCCATGGACTTGAAAGAATCTAAACAAGCGATTATTCAGGCAAAAATGAGCTTTGAAAAGGCGATTAAGGAGGTTACACGATAATGTTTGAAAAAGCCATGACTGTAGCGCTATTCATTTTAACGTTATCCATTCTCATTTCCATCTATCGCCTCTATAAAGGTCCATCCATGCCAGACAGGGTTATGGCACTGGATTCAATTGGAATCCACTTAATTTCAGGTGTGGCTATTTTTTCTGTACTGTTCAAATCCCATGCCTTCTTGGACATCATATTGTTGTTAGGGATCCTTTCTTTTATCGGGACTATCGCGTTTGCGAGATTCATAGAAAGGGGTGTGGTCATTGAACGTGGAAATGATAAGTGAGTGGATTGCTGCTGTCTGTATTCTTACGGGGACAATCTTAACCCTTCTAAGTGGTGTTGGGCTGATTAGGCTTCCGGATGTTTATACACGATCCCATGCAGCATCAAAAAGTACAACACTTGGAGTACTATTCATCCTTCTGGGAGCATTTCTGTTTTTTTTAATTGGTGAAGGATATGTTAGTATACGGTTGCTTCTCGGAATATTCTTTGTATTCCTGACTGCTCCGGTAGCAGGCCATATCATCTGCCGGGCAGCTTATCGCTCAAACGTAAAACTTACCGACCGGACAGTCCGTGATGATTTGAAGAAATTATTGAAGTCTAAATGAAAGATAGTTGAACTGCCCACTAAAGGTTAGACTAAATCTAACTTTTATAGGGCAGTTTTAATTTGGAAAAAAAGCGATAGGATGTCTATTCAATTCAAACATTGAAACTATGGTATATTGACAGTACATAGTTAGTAAAGGAGTTTAGAAATATGGCAAAAAGTGTAGTCATTGCTGAAAAACCTTCCGTTGCCCGTGATATTGCGAATGTACTGAAATGTACAAAGAAGGGTAATGGATTTTTCGAAGGAAACAAATATATAGTTACTTGGGCATTAGGGCATTTAGTCACTTTAGCTGATCCTGAAGCTTATGATAATAAATATAAAACATGGAATCTAGAAGATCTTCCTATGCTTCCAGAACGTATGAAATTAGTTGTCATTAAACAAACTGGAAAACAGTTTAATGCTGTAAAAGCACAATTAAGTCGCGGTGATGTGAATGAAATAATTGTGGCTACTGATGCGGGAAGGGAAGGAGAATTAGTTGCACGTTGGATTATTGATAAAGCAAAAGTCAATAAGCCAATCAAGCGCCTATGGATATCTTCTGTAACAGATAAAGCGATAAAAGACGGATTTAATAACTTAAAACCTGGCAAATCGTATGAAAATTTATATGCTTCCGCAGTAGCACGCTCAGAAGCAGACTGGTATATCGGTTTAAATGCAAGTCGTGCATTAACAACTAAATTTAATGCACAATTAAATTGTGGTCGTGTCCAAACACCAACAGTTGCTATGGTAGCAGCACGTGAAGATGAAATCAAAAACTTTAAACCGCAAACTTATTATGGAATTGAAGCGCAAGCTGCTGGGCTTAAATTAACATGGCAAGATGTGAATGGTAATAGCCGCAGCTTTAATAAAGAAAAAATAGATGCAATTGTTAAATCGCTTGGATATAAAGAGGCGAATGTAGTTTCTATTGAACGCAAAGCAAAGAAAAACTTTGCACCTGCCTTATATGATTTAACAGAACTTCAACGTGATGCTAATAAGATCTTTGGCTATTCAGCTAAAGAAACACTGAATATTATGCAGAAACTATATGAACAACATAAAGTACTAACATATCCACGTACTGATTCACGCTATATATCATCTGATATTGTCAGCACCATTCCAGAGCGCTTAAAGGCAATCGGCGGTAATGAGTATCGTAAGTTAGTAAATAAGATTATAAATAAGCCTATTAAGGCGACGAAGGCCTTTGTTGACGACAGTAAAGTCAGCGACCACCATGCCATCATTCCAACGGAAGGCTTCGTTAACTATGCTGCCTTTAATGATAAGGAACGTAAAATTTATGATTTGGTAGTGAAACGGTTCCTCGCTGTTCTATTTCCGGCCCATGAATTCGAGCAATTAACAGTCCATGCGAAGATTGGCCCAGAGTCCTTTATCGCCCGTGGTAAAACAGTGATTCAGCCAGGCTGGAAGGAAGTCTATAACAATCGTTTTGAGGAAGAGGAATCTGGCGATGAGGTGAAGGAACAGTTACTTCCGAAAATCAATAAGGGTGACAAATTAGCAATTACGATCATATCGCAAACTTCAGGTCAAACTAAGCCGCCTGCGCGTTTTACAGAGGCTACTTTACTGTCAGCGATGGAAAACCCTACGAAGTACATGGAAACAAAGGATAAGAAGCTTGTAGATACGATAAAGATAACTGGCGGGCTTGGTACAGTTGCAACCCGTGCAGATATTATAGATAAATTATTCAATTCATTCTTAATCGAAAAACGTGGTGGAAAAGATATATATATTACTTCTAAAGGACGCCAGTTACTTGATTTAGTACCGGAAGAATTGAAGTCGCCAACCACAACAGCAGAGTGGGAACAAAAACTTGAGCTAATCGCTAAAGGGAAAATGAAAAAGGCTGTATTCATTAATGAGATGAAAGAGCATACAAAAGAAATTGTGGCAGAAATTAAAGCCAGCAATAAAAAGTATAAGCACGACAATATCTCCACAAAATCCTGCCCAGAATGCGGGAAACCTATGTTGGAAGTAAATGGAAAGAAAGGCAAAATGCTTGTTTGCCAAGATCGCGAATGTGGTCATAGAAAGAACGTGTCACGTGTCACTAATGCACGATGCCCTCAATGTAAAAAGAAAATGGAACTCCGTGGCGAAGGTCAGGGACAAATATTTACCTGTAAATGTGGATACCGTGAAAAATTATCTGCTTTTGAAGAGAGGCGTAAAAAAGAGTCTGGCGGAAAAGTGGATAAACGAACTGTACAAAAGTACTTGAAACAACAAGAAAAGGAAACGGAGCCTATCAACAATCCATTTGCTGATTTATTAAAAGGAATGAAATTTGACTAGAGAATTAAGTTGATTTTTCAAAGTCAAAAATGCCTATCCTAATTTCAGAGGATAGGCGTTTTTGTTAAAAATCAGGGACTGATGAAGATTAAGTGGTACCAGTTGAATTAACGAGCCTTTATGAAGAAGCAGTTCAAAAGTTTCATTTTGTATTGATAAAGAAGATACAAACTATATTTTTACCCTATATTGGAATAAACATCACATTTTGGATTAGTTTGATTTGTTTAAATTGTTTGTTAATTAGGAAACTGTATGTTACAATAAAACAGCAAAAAGGTTTGAAGATCAAAAAAATTTTTACAGTCTTTAAGTACATGCTTAGACAGAAAAGGTTTTTCTGGTTTTCTACTTTTAAAATTTTCACTAAAAGTTAGGGGGCCAAAAAAATGGTCGGAAAAGTAAAATGGTTTAATGCAGAAAAAGGTTTTGGTTTTATCGAGCGTGAAGATGGTGACGATGTATTCGTACACTTCTCTGCTATTCAAGGTGAAGGATTCAAAACTCTTGAAGAAGGTCAAGAAGTTGAATTCGAAATCGTTGATGGAAATCGCGGCCCACAAGCTGCTAATGTAGAGCGTATCTAATTAAATTAGAAAACCATCGGGTACAATCCTTTTCGGATTGTACCCTTTTTATATTGGCAAGCAAATAAAGCATAAGTTTCGCCTGGATGGAGCAGATTAATTGAGGATACAATCTGATATAAATCAAAGGGCGGAATAGGATATGAAAAAAGCAGCAGCGAAAGGAAATCAAGAAAAGAAAAAACTGCAGTGGTGGCAGCTTTCCCTTATAGGAATAGGCTGCACAATTGGAACCGGCTTTTTCCTCGGTTCCGGATTAGGAATCAGGCTTGCCGGGCCATCAATATTAATTGCTTTTTTACTTGCGGCATGTACGACATATATCGTATATGAGGCTTTAGCAAAGATGACGGAAAAAGATCCTCAAAAAGGATCTTTTCGTACATACTCCCGTAAGGCGTTTGGACGTTCTTTTGGGTTCTTAAATGGTTGGGTTTACTGGTTTTCAGAAATGCTTATAATGGGAAGCCAATTAACAGCTCTGTCTCTGTTTTCTAGGTTCTGGTTTCCTGAATATCCTTTATGGATATTTGCAGCCATCTACGGAGCACTTGGACTGATTGTTATTATTATTGGAGCAAAGCTGTTTGAACCGATGGAGAACGTCAGTGCAATCGTTAAAGTATCCGCAATTTTAATGTTTGTCATTATTGTGATTCTTGGCTTGTGTGGTGTGATTGATGGAAAAGGAACATTTGATATTCCTTCAACGGTTAAGGAGGTTTTTCCGACAGATTGGAAGAAAACTTGGTCATCTCTCGTTTTTGCTTTCTTTGCCTTTGGAGGTATTGAAGTACTTGGAATTATGTCTATGCGATTAGAGAAGAAAGAGGATGCTCCAAAAGCAGGAAGAGTCATGATTTTAGCGTTAACCGTCATTTACATCATATCCCTAGGCTTGGTCGTAATGCTGTTGCCATGGGATAAGGTTAATCTAAAAGAAAGCCCGTTTTTAACGGTCCTGAGTTATTATCCATTTAGGTTCATCATGCATCTTTTTAATGGAGCCTTGATCATTGCTGGATTTTCAACAATGTCTGCTTCACTCTTTTCCGTTGCGAATATGCTAATGACATTAGCTGAGGATCGAGATGCACCGAAAATACTGGGCAAAAAAGGGACCAAAAAAGGGAGATTCGCAATCCCATTGCCTGCTTTTGCTGTAACCGTGACTGGTTTGCTGATCTCGATCGTTCTATCGAGAGTGATGCCTGATAAGGTCTATGAATATTTTACGACAGGTGCGAGTTTACTGATACTGTACAATTGGATATTAATCTTATTGACGTATTCCAAGCTCGCTGACCTAAAAACAAAGGATAAAATAAAGCGTACTATAGGGCTTGGGCTTATTGCGCTGGCTATTGTTGGGACGGTCATTGAAAAGGATACAAGAATGGGCTTTTTCGTAAGTCTAGCTTTTGTTTCTTTTGTAGGCCTGATTACAATTATTATGGCGATGATTCGAAAACGAAAACGGCCTTTAACAAGGAGAAGAATCCATAACTAACAACTAAATTAGGGATTGAATCCCCATAACACCAAAATAAATCCCAAAGCCGACTAAGGAAACTCCAGATATGATTGAAATTCCTGCTAAGAGCTTATTGGTTAAATAGCGCCTAAATATGGATGCCATCATCGCCATCGAATAGTCCCAAATTAATATCCCCACAAGGATAGCCAAGCTGTTAATGATGATTTGTTGAGGAGATAAATGACTCACGGTTTTGGCGAGTACAGAGCCATAGATGCCAAGCCAAAAAAGAATGGATAATGGATTCAATAGCGACATAAAAAAGCCAGAGCGAAAGGAACGAGTGATATCCTTGTTCCGAATATTGCTTTGGTTTTTTTTATGATATACAGCAACCAGACTCTCTACTCCGGAATAAGTAAGCACGAAAGCGCCGAATAACCAGAGAAAGGTTTGGATAAGAGGAACTTGCATATATTGAGCCAACCCGGTATAAACAACAAGCATATAGCAGATGTCGGCTAGAATAGCGCCAAGCCCGAATACCCAGGCATTTAAGAATCCATGCCTTAAACCAATTTCCATTTGTGCAGCATTAATTGGTCCAAGAGGGGCCGATAAGGAAATTCCTAGATAGACATATCCCAATAATCCATACATACAATGTATACCTCCATTTTAATTGCTCAAATTATCATATGCATGTATGCAGGCTTGTACGACAAAAAAGAATTTAAGGAAAACATAAAAAAAGAGGCATAAGCCTCAAATGGCTCATACCCAAAAGTACGTCAGAATTGATAGAAGAACGGATGTAATAACCAGTGTAAGCAAGGGAAGGCTTGCTCGTTTCTTAAGCTCTTTTAAATCAATTGTTAAACCTAGCCCAGCCATGGCCATAGAAAGCAGAAAGGTGGTCAGCGTGGCAATGTAATCATATAAGTATTCAGGAAACCAAGAGCCAGCAAGATAAGTTCGAAAAATACTTAAGGCCAGAAATCCTAGAAGAAACCATGGAAATGGAATGGAGGATTGGCTGCCAGCGCCTTGTTTACGTTTCATCCAGAACACTAATACAAAACAGAAAGGAATCAACAAGAAAACACGACATAATTTAGCTAATAAAGCCATTGTAACAGCAGCTTCCCCTGCAGGCTCAGATGCCAAAGCTACATGAGCCAATTCATGTAAGCTAAGTCCGGACCAAATTCCATATTCAGTAGGTGTTAGGGGGAGGATTGGAATAAGCATCGTATAGGCGACTGAAAAAATTGTACCAATTAATGCAATCATCCCAACACTCATCGCTGTATCCTCTTCCTTTGAATCCATTATAGGCGATACGGCTGCTATAGCCGCTGCGCCGCATATTCCTGTCCCTGCACCAAGCAGGAAAGAAATCATTGGATCAATTTTCAGCCATTTGCCAAGCAATACCATGAGGGCTACAGAGAATACGATACAAATCAGAGCTTTACCCAAAAGGCCAAGACCTTCACTAAAGATAATCTGCATATCTAATTTCAACCCATATAAAATAATGGCAGCACGTAAGAGAATTCTTGCTGAAAATTGAACGCCTGTTCGTAAATTTGTTGGATAGCTGCGAATGTTACGATACAGGATGGCGAGCAAAATACTGCATGCTAATGGTCCTATGTATTCGAAAAAGGGCAATTCAGCAAGGACAAATCCAAGCAGCGCCAATAAGGCAGTGAAGCCCAGACCTCCCCAAAATGATAAAGGAGATTGAGTTTGTTTTTTCATAGTAGACACTCCTAATTCTTTCATCACTAAATTTGAAAACAGTCATTATGTATGCGTAGAATATATGTATATACATAGCCAGGTTATTATGAGTTCTGGCAATAGCTTCCATGAAGCTACTTCCCTAGTTTAATATTCTTAGACTTAATAAAAAAGAGGTAACACTCAATTAATTAATTGTATGTTTATCCAATACAGGCTCATTTATACAAAAAGCTGAAACGGCTTGCCAGAAGCGAGGAGCATAAGACAGGGGCTCGGAAGGAGGTGTTCTTCCCTCCTGCTGAGACCATGCTTATGTCCTGAGATTCTAGCCGTTGAAGCTAGATTAATCAAAAAGCTGGGCGACTGCCCAGCTCCGACAAGCACAAGGAGAGGCTCGGAGGCAGGCGAATTAAGGAACAAAGACTAAGAACGCCACATCGTGTGGCAAGGTCTTTGTGATCGCTATCCTTATGACCTCGAGGAGCTAGGAGCCAAAGTAGATTAATCAAAAAGCTGGGCGACTGCTCAGCTCCGACGCATAAGGAGAGGCTCGGAGGGAGAGCGCTTTTCCTCTACTGCAGCAGCTACACTTATGACTCGAGCGGCTAGGCCCTGAAGCTGGATTATACAGGGGTGAATAGGTGAGGTGGAAATGTGGATTATATTGATCGTTTAAAACAGTTATTTGAGAATGAAAAGAATGAAGAACAGGCAGTAGCAATGGCGCAATATATGAAGAATCAATTTCCTTTTTACGGGATTAAAACCCCGGAAAGAAGAAAATGTATGTCTGTATTCTTTAAGGAAACAGGTATTCTTGCTATGCCGCTTTCACATGAATTTTGTTTAAAGCTTTGGAATATGCCGGAGAGAGAATGGCAAAATGCTGCGCTTGATTACCTTGCTAACTATATCGACAAACTGGAAGTAAAGGATTTACCGCTACTAAAAACATTAATTACGACAAAATCTTGGTGGGATACCGTAGATATGATTGCCTCTAAGCTGGTTGGCAATTTGGTATTAAGAAATCCTGATTTAATAGATACTATTATGAATGATTGGGTAATAGATAATAATATGTGGCTACGTAGAACAGCAATCCTCTTTCAACTTTCCTATAAAGGGCAAACAAATGAGAGAATCTTATATGACTACATATTGAAAAATGCGGATAGTAAAGAATTCTTTATTCAAAAAGCGATTGGGTGGGCACTGAGAGAATATTCAAAAACGGATCCGGAGTCTGTGAAGAACTTTATAAAAAAAATAGAGCTTGCACCTCTCAGCAGAAGAGAAGGTAGTAAGCATTTTCTAAAGGGGGAGACTGTATGAAGTGTATAGCAACCGATATGGATGGAACATTACTGAATGAGCATCAAATGGTAAGTGACGAGAACCGAAAGGCGATGGAGGCAGTAAGGGATAGCGGGGGACAAGTAATTGTTGCTACGGGCCGATCTTATAAAGAAGCAAGGTTTGCACTTGATGAGATTAACTTTCACTGTCCTATTATCAGTTTAAATGGAGCAGCTGTTTATAATCAGGAAGGCAGTTTGGTGGATTCCAATCCGATGAAGCAAGAAAGCTTAGTGGAGACAGTCAAGCTTTTGGAAGAAATGGATCTTTATTTTGAAATGTATACAAACAGGGGGACATTTTCCAAAAACCCCGAAAAGGCTATTGATTCACTTGTCGATATCTTCTTGAGTGCCAATCCTGATCAGGAAGAAGATAAAGTTCGTGAATTTGCTGAAGGCAGAATTAAATTTGGATTCTTATTTGCGACAGACGATTACTTCCAGCTAATTAATGAAGAGGATATCGAAATATACAAAATACTAGTCTTTTCCTCTGATATGAATAAACTAAAAAATACTGGCACTATTCTTGGAGAGATGGAAGGACTAACTGTCACTTCATCCGGTAAGGGGAATATTGAAATTAACCAGAGTGGTGTTTCTAAGGGAATAGCTTTGGAGAAATTGCTAGAAAAATTACGAATCCCACTTGAAGAAACAATTGCTGTGGGAGATAACTTTAATGATTTATCTATGTTCGAAAAAGCGGGGATGTCCGTTGCTATGGGTAATGCATCCGATGAGATTAAAGGGCTGTGCAAGGATGTTACCTTAACAAATGAAGAGGATGGTGTCGCCCATATCATTTATAAGTACATCGTTCAAAAATAAATTTAAAAATTAGGTATAGGTGGTCCAGAATATGGCTATCATAGTACTACAATGAAGTTTTCCAAAGTATCCCCCCCTTTTTTTGAACCGCCTTTAGTAATGAAGGCGGTTTTTTTTATGAAATAAAGATGCCCGCAAAAAAAGCCGTCATTAGTATGACAGCTTTTATAAATCTAATTCTTATATTTTTTCAGGCCATTTATATGAATAAAATCTTTCAAAGCAAAGGCGGCTTTCAAGCTCTTTATTCTTTTGGGCGAGTAATTCAGGCCAACCAGCCATCATCGCCTCAGTTTGAGAGCGGTGGGCAGAGATTGCCTTTAGTTTAGTCTCGATTACATCCTGAATATTATTTATGATATCAGGCTCTCCAAGGACATCCTGATGGTTGTTGGAAAAGGCTACACAATGAAGCTTTGGCCTTTTTTCAGGATTGATTTCAGAGACTGCCTGTACGACAGCTCTTCCGCAAGCTTCATGATCCGGATGGACACTGAATCCCGGATAGAAAGTGATAATGAGGGAAGGATCAAGCTCATCAATAAGCTTAGTCATTTGATTAGCTAGCCACTCTTCATTTTCGAATTCAACAGTTTTATCGCGCAGTCCCATCATACGTAAATCCTTAATACCCATTATTTGTGCTGCGTCTATTAATTCTTTCTTGCGAATCTTCGGGAGACTCTCCCGTGTTGCAAAAGGAGGATTTCCGAGATTACGTCCCATTTCACCAAGCGTTAAGCATGCATAGGTAACGGGGATACCAGCTCTTGTATAAGAGGCGATTGTTCCGGAAACTCCAAATGCCTCATCATCAGGATGAGGGAATATGACTAATACATGTTTCTCTTTATCCATTTATCCCAACTCCTTGTTATTTATCAAATGGGGCGGTACTGATTTCAAAAGCGACAGCCAGTCTTCCGCTCTGGTCAAGTCCAGCCATTAAAAGGCGGCCGAATTCATCGATTTCGTAATGGGTAATCCCTTCAGCGTATACCCAGCCTTCCTTCATTCTTAATCCTACCCGATAAGGGCCATCTCCGATAATTTTACCTTCTTCAAAACAAATAGAAACATTACGGATAAACGCACCTGCTGAGA
Source organism: Pradoshia sp. Z4_20 (assembly GCF_058216035.1). NCBI lineage: Bacteria > Bacillati > Bacillota > Bacilli > Caryophanales > Bacillaceae > Pradoshia > Pradoshia sp. Z4_20. Next base: position 68,695 of record NZ_JBZAJD010000006.1, on the reverse strand, counting down.
AGAATGATTCATCATTATGAGTGGCATAAGCGCCGTTTGTTGTCTCTAAATGCAAATAAACCTGTAAACCGGCATATGATTGCAGCGCTTTTTGTGAATCAAGCAGGTCAATTGGCTTCATTAAGATTACCTCCTATATAAAAAGGAACACATTAGTTTCCTATTAAATTAGTGTTGTATTAATTATGATACTAAAGTATCTGAAAAATTGCTAAAAATGGAGATGGAAAAAAGCTGTCCTAAATTTCGGACAGCCTGTTATAAAGAAGAAATTATTTATATGTACGGTAAGCACCATGCATAACTGGTCCAACAAACTCATTTAGCTTCCAGCTATGTTCAATAGCGGCTGAGATAAATTCCTTTGCAGTAGCCAAGGCTTCTTCAACTGTTTTTCCTTTAGCCAGCTCAGCAGTAATGGCTGCAGCAGTTGTACAACCGGCACCATGGGTATAAGTAGTCGCAAACTTTTCGGATTCAAGGATGGTATAGTCTGTTCCATCATAAATTAGGTCAATTGCTTTATCTTGCCCATCAAGTTTAGTGCCACCCTTGATAAGGACATATTTTGCCCCTTGATCATGGATAATCTTTGCAGCTTGTTTCATTTCATCAATAGTAGTGATGGGGCCAATCCCGGATAATTGCCAAGCCTCAAAAAGATTTGGTGTTACAACCGTAGCAAGAGGGAGAAGCAATTCTCTCATTGCCACTGTATTCTCAGGCATTAACACTTCATCTGTCCCTTTGCAAACCATTACAGGGTCTATGACGACTTTATCAAGGCCATACTCTTTAATTTTTCGTGCAGCCAATTCAATAATATCAACGGTCCCAAGCATCCCTGTTTTCATGGCATCAATTCCTGTAGAAAGGATTGTATCCAGTTGTGCCTCCACAGTTGAAACATCAATAGAAAATACATTATGAGACCAGTTATTTTTAGGGTCCATTGCAACAATTGAAGTAACAGCAGTCATTCCATAAACGCCAAGCTCCTGGAATGTTTTTAAATCTGCTTGAAGTCCTGCTCCGCCGCTGCTGTCTGATCCCGCTATAGTCAATGCTTTTTTTAGACTCATTGGCCTATCCTCCCTCATTATAAAACTTAATTTAGTTATACTTTATAATACATACCAAAACAATATGTATGGAAAAAAACTGATGCTGTTAATTGTATACATAATCCGTGAACAATAAATTCTGAATTACCATTTTGCGGTATTTTATCATAGGTATAAACCGGAAGTATACAGTAAGAGTTTATAAAGGTAAGAGCTCATATAGTAATGATACTATAAGTGAAAAATAGTGGATAACAATAACGCTTATATGATTTAAGACATAGTAAGCAGATGCATGGCAGACGAGAATGAACAATGATTGATTCTAATAACATCAGATTGATATATGCAAAAAAGTTTTTTCTTATGCATTGTAACTTGATCAGAGTAGTAAAAAAGCCAGTAAAAAAAAGGGCGTTAAGGAAGGGAGAACCCATCCTTAAGCCCTTTTTATGCTGTATCGGTTACATTATTTTTGTATTATCAATATCACTTGCCTGGTTCGAAGTAACAATAACAATTTTGTGGTCATCAAGATCTTTTTCATATTGTTGTGCTTCTAACTCAGATAATCCAAGTGATTGAAGCTTGCTGCGCAATTCGTCACCGCGTTTTTTGAACAGATTTCCTACACTTTCAAAGAAACCTTGCTCACCAATACCAATGCTGCTTGTATCAGTAGCATCAGTTAAGTCCTTCGAAAACTCTTTATTATGGGAAAACAGATAAACATTCTCTTTTGTAAAACCCTCAGCTGCAAGTTGTTCAACTTTCTCTTTAGCTTGAACTGAATTTTCTACTACAAAAACTTGATACATCTTGCATCCTCCTCGAATTTTTGGATTTTAATTTAAAATGTAGTTACAGTGTTTATATAACCTATTAAAAAATCTATAAACATAAGTTGGGCAGGGTAAAGAGAGTGTAAGCGGAAAATATTGTTCGATAAATATAATAATTTCTGAAGTATATAGAGGAGTGGATTGGATGAGTCACCAAATTTTACAGAATGACTGGCTGGAGTATTTAGTGGATGAATTTAAACAACCATATTATGCAGCCCTGTGTGATTTTATAAAAAAGGAGTATGAAAACGAGATTGTCTATCCAAAGGCTGAAGATATCTACAACGCTTTGCACTATACTGATTTTAAATCCGTAAAAGTGGTATTGCTCGGGCAGGATCCCTACCATGGCCCCAATCAGGCTCATGGATTAAGTTTCTCTGTACAGCCTGAAGTTGCTCTCCCGCCCTCGCTACGGAATATTTTTAAGGAACTAAATGATGACTTAGGAATTCCAGTCCCTAACAATGGATACTTGAAAAGTTGGGCGGATCAGGGGGTACTTTTGTTAAATACCGTTTTGACTGTCAGACAGGGAGAAGCCCATTCACATAAGGGGAGAGGATGGGAGCGATTAACAGATAAAATAATAGAGACATTGAATGAAAAATCAGAACCGGTTGTTTTCCTATTATGGGGAAAACCAGCACAATCCAAAATGCACTTAATTGATCAGAAGAAGCATCACATCATTACCTCTGTTCACCCGAGCCCGCTATCTGCTCGGCGAGGTTTCTTTGGAAGTAAGCCATTTTCTAAAACGAATGAATTTCTCCGACAAAATGGGCTGAAGGAAATCGATTGGGCCATTCCTGATTTGTGAGGTTGTGAAAAATAGATTCCTTGGCGAAGTTAGGATAGAATTGAATAAGAAGAGATGAAGGTAAGAGGTGTGAATCTGTGGAAATAACATCAGAAAAGGTATTGGACAAAATGGATGAACTGATTCAGAAGGCTAAAATGGCGCCTGCTGAAAAAAGGAATGGATACCTAATTGCTGTTCAAAGCTTAATCGACTTGGTCATAAGTGATCATACCAAGGCGGAAGGACAAACTGTGAAGAAAACTGTTCCATATAATCCAATTCAGCAAACGAATCCGACTGTCTCTCTTCCTCAGGAGGAACCAGTTAAGATGGAGGACGCAAACGGGGATTCACTGCTTGATTTTTAAACGCAAAGGAGAGAACGGGGATGAAAACATTTATTATTATTGCAGCCATTAATGCGGCGATGTCCGTGGCATGCGGTGCATTCGGAGCTCATGGGCTGGAGGGGAAGATTTCTGATAAGTCTCTGGCGGTCTGGAAAACAGCCGTTCAGTATCAGATGTTCCATGCAGGTGGATTATTGGCAATAGGATTGTTGTGGGATCGATTATCCTCACATCAAGTGTTAAATTGGTCAGGTTGGCTCATGTTAGTTGGAATCATCCTCTTTTCTGGAAGCTTATATGTACTCAGTGTAGCGAGTATTGGTAAGCTTGGTATTATAACGCCGTTTGGCGGTGTAGCATTTATTGCTTCCTGGGTATTAATGATTGTGGCTGTTTATAAATATTCATAAGTTTGATATGTTCATAGAAGAACCGCTTATGTCTGACATAAGCGGTTCTTCTATGTACTATAGGGATTAGCTCGTCAAATATTTTTTATTCTCGGTATGCTAACCATTCTCGATTAACGAGATGGAGAACCAAAAGGATAGGAGTATTCGATTTCTTCATCAAAAGTTACATAATCGAGGTAAATCAGTGGCAATAAATAGCGCATGCCTGTTTGCGGATCACTTAAGATAAGATGATCTCGGCCGGCTGCTTCAATAATTCCTTTGAATAGTCTTGTATTACCATCCTTACTTCCCTCAAAGGTCATATATACCGAAGCGAGTTTACCGCGATTTAAACGCAGAATATTTTCGATATAGGATTGTTCTACGAATTGACCCGGAGCAGGCGACGGAGAAGTTTGGAACGGTGATCCGCCACCGCCTAGAGTATACGACTGCGCCGGAAAGGGCAGTTGTTGTTGCTGTTGTTGTGGCTGAAACTGTTGCTGCTGCCCCATGCCTGTTTGTCCTGCCATATAGGGATTATAAGGGACTTGATATCCGCCTCCATACGTTTGCCCCCCGCCGTATGATTGTGAACCCGGTTGTTTCATAAAATGACTCCTCCTCTATAAACAATAGTATTCTAAAAAACAGTTGGACAATCAGATTGTGTCGGTGCAAAGAAGCAGTGTGATTTGTAACGCCCAGAATTGTATTGTCCAAACCATTGTGCCGGGCAGTCCCCTTCCGGTCTGAAGAACCAAAGAGCGTTCGTGGCCGGATTAAAACGTTCCCCGTTGACGACTCTTCTTGCCAGCCTGATTTCACTCTCTCTGGCACGTTGATAAAAGTATCCTTTCTGTGTCGCTTCGAATCCACCGGGGTTTTGGAAAACCATTTGAGGAATCGATCGGATATTTACGAAATCCAAACATTCACCACGTACCCTGTTGACACCTACATTGCCAACCATTAACATGCCCAAATTTCCTTCACCCTCAGCTTCTGCTCTCATTAATCGGGCAAGAACTTTTATATCCTCCTCAGTAGCTTTTATAACTGCCATGCTTGAAGCACCTCTTTTCGATAGGTCATTTCATGATGTGTTGTAGATACGTAAAAGGTATGCTCACTATAGAAAATTATGCAGGGGGAGACCGGCTTATGATAAAAAAGGATATTACTTCATCCATTTCAAGAAGAGCAGAAGAGATTGCTTTGTTTTTGCAGGTCGCACTATTCACATAATTTTCCTGTGTGGTGGAATTTAAAAAGGTTAACAACACAGGGGAAGTCGATACTGAAGCAAATGAAGAGACAGGCGGTTATTGGGGAAATGCTTCAACCTTTATCTAAGGGGAACAGAGTATTTTGAAATAAAGGGGATCTTGGTGCTTGGACAACAAAAAAGTGCCCTATCCACCATGTATAATGGCTTTTAAAGGCACTTCCTTTTATCCTATTTAAACATGTAAAAATTCGCTGACACAGTCCGGTGTAAGGATATTTCCAACAAAGAAGGAACCGAATTCACCGTAACGGGCACTCACTTCATCGAAACGCATTTCATAAACCAATTTTTTAAATTGGAGAACATCATCTGCGAAAAGGGTAACACCCCACTCATAGTCATCGAATCCAACGGATCCAGAAATAATTTGTTTAACCTTGCCAGCATATTGTCGGCCAATCATTCCGTGAGAATACATAAGTTTTTTACGATCCTCCATCGGAAGCATATACCAGTTATCATTGCCTTGACGACGCTTGTCCATCGGATAGAAGCAAACATGCTTAGATGTCGGCAAGATCGGGTATAGTCTGGAACGAACATGAGGATTCTGATATGGATCTTCATCTGAATCAGAAGGCAGATAATTACTTAGCTCAACAACAGATACATAAGAATGTGCCGGAATTGTGAACTCTGCTAATTTAGTTTTATTAAACTCTAATTCAAGTGCATTTAATTCTTCCATTGTTGGGCGTAAAAGCATCATCATAAAGTCTGCTTTTTGTCCGACAATTGTATAAAGAGCATGACTGCCTTGGTTTTCATTCTGAGTTTTATTCCATTTTTCAACCAATCCCAGGAATTCATTGATGGCAGTGGCACGTTCGTCTTCAGGTAACATTTTCCAGGATAACCAGTCAATTGTACGGAAGTCATGTAAACAATACCAACCGTCTAATGTTTTAGCTGCTTCACTCATACTTATCATCTCCCACATAACATTTCGTTCATGCCATTTACTATATCACAATCAATGACATATTTTCTTGAATCAAGGCTTCGATAAACTTGTCGATATTTTGACATACCGCTATAATTTTAAAAAATAAGGCAAACCTATTAAATAATTCATCATAAAGGTGTATTCTAGGTAGAGTGACATTTTGAGGAGGACATAAAAAATGAGTAATTTATTTACAACTTTAAAAGAAAAAGTTTCTGGCAATCAATTGCGAATTGTATTCCCAGAAGGAATGGATGAAAGAATTCTTGAAGCAGCCGGAAGATTGGCAGCTGAGAAAACAATCATTCCAATCTTAGTTGGAAATATTGATGAAATCACAAAAAAAGCGAAGGATATGAATATTTCTGTAGATAATATGGAAATTTACGATCCTGCTACATATATTATGATGGACGAGCTTGTGACAGCTTTCGTTGAACGTCGTAAAGGTAAAGCGACTGAAGAACAAGCACGTAAAATCTTGCTTGACGAAAACTATTTCGGAACAATGCTTGTATATCTAAATAAAGCAGATGGTTTGGTAAGCGGTGCTGCGCATTCTACAGCAGATACAGTACGTCCGGCATTGCAAATCATTAAAACAAAAGCAGGCGTTAAAAAGACGTCTGGCGTATTCATCATGGTTAAAGGTGATGAAAAATACGTATTTGCAGACTGCGCAATCAATATTGCTCCAGACAGCCAGGATCTTGCTGAAATTGCAATTGAAAGTGCTAGAACAGCGCGTATGTTTGATCTAGATCCACGTGTTGCAATGCTTAGCTTCTCCACAGTTGGTTCTGCTGTATCTGAAGAAACAACAAAAGTGGCGGATGCTGTTAAGTTTGTAACGGAGATGGACCCACAATTAATCGTAGACGGAGAAATTCAATTCGACGCAGCGATTGTTCCATCTGTTGCTGCATCTAAAGCTCCTAACTCTCCACTTCAAGGTTCTGCAAATGTATTTGTATTCCCTAGCCTTGAAGCAGGTAATATTGGATATAAAATTGCACAACGCCTAGGCGGATTTGAAGCAGTTGGACCAATCCTGCAAGGTCTAAATGCTCCTGTGAACGACCTATCCAGAGGATGTAACGCAGAGGATGTATACAACCTTGCACTGATCACAGCTTCTCAAGCTTTGGTAAAATAAGTTTATAAGTGACCTATGGCGCCCTTTGGCGCCTATTTTTTTATAGATGGAGAGAGGTAAGATGAATTTATTACAGCAGGATCGCTGGAGAATCATTGACCATAGTCAATCAGGTATGCATACACGTGCCATTCAATCATTTGCGATTGACGATACATTATGCGCTTCGGTTGGAGCTGGGAACTCACCAGTTACCGCACGGGCTTGGGTTCATCAAAAAACAGTTGTGTTGGGTATCCAGGACGGAAGGCTCCCGATGCTGAAGCAAGCTGCTGATTTCCTGCATGAGAAGGGCTATGACTGTATTGTCCGAAATTCAGGCGGATTGGCAGTTGTATTGGATGAAGGAATTTTGAACCTGACGCTTGTTTTTCCGGAAAAAGACCGGAAAATTGAGATTAATCGCGGATATGACGCTATGTGGGAACTGATTAAGTGCATGTTTCGAGACTTTGATAATGAGATTAAAGCGGGTGAAATCGTGGGCTCTTATTGTCCGGGAAGCTATGATTTAAGCATTGATGGCAAAAAATTTGCCGGTATCTCTCAAAGGAGAATCCGTCATGGTGTAGCAGTACAAATCTACTTGGATATCAATGGGGATGCTGAACAAAGAGCTGCATTAGTGAGAGATTTTTATAAAATTGCTCTAAATGGGACTGAGACGAAATTTGTTTACCCTACTGTGAATCCAAAAGTTATGGCTTCCTTATCTGATTTGCTCGGTGTCGAGCTGACTGTAAATGATGTAATGCTTCGCTTAATGAAGGCATTACAGGATCATGCCGGGCAGATTGAGATGAATTCTTTGGCGGAAGCAGAAATGCCACTGTTTGAATCCTATTTAGAAAGAATGCAAGACCGCAATGCGAAATTGGGAATCGATTGATTTTTTCCATCGTTTTAGGAAGGACTGTTAAAAGTAGTCTCTTACATGCTCGAATGAAAGTGAGCATGGTTCGATATTACAGATGAAAGCCGGCTCCTCTGAAAAGAGCCGGCTTTTTATATTTATTCTGCGATTTTTTCTAGATTTCCATTACGATCCATTTTAAATTTAGTAGCTTGTCGGTCATCTTCATCCAATAAAGCTAATTTACGGGCACGATTCATAATATTCATGAGTGTTTCGTAGTCTTCCTGAATCGTAACGGTATTTTCTTCAACATTATCAAGCTTGTGCTGCAATTCTTTATTTGTATTTTTCAGTTCCCTGATTTCAAGGCGCAATCTTTCATTTTCAGATTGTAATGCTTGCAGTTTCAGGCTGTTTGTATCATAAGATTGTAAGAATACAATAACATCGTCCATCGTCAAAGCCGGAGTCTTGTATTCTTCCAGCACTGGAAATAGGCTTGTTTGCTCAAATGTTTCAGTATCTTTTTGTTCGGTGGAAATATCCATGTCCATCAATTCATCTTCCATTGCGGTAGTCACTGTTTCAAAGTCTCGTAAAGATGGAGTCGGTGGCTGGTACAGGATTTTCTTTTTGCCGCCCTGATCCTTTCCAAGCAATCTTTGGCGTTGCTTACGCTGTTTACGGGCAAGCTGCAATGCTTTCTCATAAGTATGTCTTACAACCGCATTCCATCTAAATCCGCAAGCAGCTGCGGTACGGTTCAATTTATCTCCAACTTCGTCAAATGCATTCAATTGGGTACTGCCTTCGCGGACGTGTCTTAAAACAGTTTCTGCTAGTAATAAATCATTTTCTTCAGTCCATGCATCTTGTCTGATTTTCATGATCTGCAACTCCCTTTTCTATAAGATTTAAAATAAATTTGCAAATTATGGTTCTAGCATGGACAAAAAGAACAAAGTTTATACAGGTTACTAGATTTTTTCATTAACCTAATAGATATTTAGCCGATTCTTGCAAATAAGGGATCCGGAGTGATACAATACGCTTTAGTCCCAAGAGGCTCACAACTAACAAAGAGTCAAATTTTTTGGCAAGAAAGGATAGGCGGTCATGTCGAACGAATTTAGAGTATGTGACGACTGTCAGGCTACAAACCTAAAGACATTGCTACCAAAATTAAACAAGCTCGATCCCGATGCAAAAATTGAGATTGGATGCCAGTCCTACTGTGGACCTGGACGCAAAAAATCATTTGCGTTCGTCAATAATCGTCCAGTAGCTGCACCAACAGAAGATGAATTAATTGAAAAAGTAAAAGCTAAGATAAAATAAATAAAAAGTCGCTCCTCTAAAAGATCAAATTTTAGAAGAGCGACTTTTTTTCATAAAATCCTATCTAATAATCCATACTAAGGTATCAATCTTTGAATGGGGAATTGAGGATTATATATGAAAAAAATAGGTGTACTGATTCTAACTGTAGTTTGTTGTATATGGCTTAATCCCGAAATTAGCATAGCGCTTTCGAATGATCCACCAGATATACTGATTACAGAGATTTCTCCGCAGGGGAAAACGTATGAATATATCGAAATCTATAATAATACAGACGTACCAATCGATTTACGTGATTACAATCTGCGATACCTCTCTATGAATAAATCGATGCAAGTATGGGATATAAAAGAATCAACTTTTATAGGGCCAAAATCTACGAAAATCATTTGGATTAAAAATGCTGCCAGCAAAGATGAGTTTGATTTTGAGGATTTCAAACGCCACTTTCATGCCTCGGTGGATCATAAGCAACTGATTCGCCTGGAAGGTAACTTACACAATAGCAGCAAAAATACGGTCGTTCTGGCAACTGATACAGGAGCGGTTATTTCATATGTAACCTACGATAAGGGACTCATCCATTATAAGCAGGATATGGGAGCAAAAAAATTAAAACAGGATAAACAAATCAAAGAAAGTACACCAGGTCAAGTGAGTAATGAACAGGTGCCGTTAAATGCCAATAAGCAGACGGATACCACTAAGCCGATTGTTAGACCTGTGACCATGCCAAAAGAAGTACCAGAACGCTCGGATGTCTCTATCGAGATTCAAATTGAGGATGAACATCTAATTAAGCGGGCAGAAATATTTTATAAAAGAGGTCAGGATTCTGCTTTTACACAAGCAAATATGCTTATGAAAACCACGACTTCTTATCAATCAATTATATCTCGATACGATGTTTATGGTTCTGTTCCAACCTTTGAGTATTATATAGAAATATCGGATGGACAGCATGTCATTAGATACCCCGAAAAAGGGACAAAGACGATAAAAATAGGAAATCCAGATATGTACAAACCCCTAAAGCCGGGGCTTTCTGTCCAAAAAAATACGATTTTAAAAGGTACAAAAAAGATACAAGTTCAAAAGGCAACAGCTGAGGAACAGATTAAGCTTACGGTTGATGGACAAAAACTGAAGACACAGAGGATCTTGAGCCGTCCTGCTGCAATTGTATTTGAAGGCCTTGGCATTGATGAAAGAAAGAAAAGTGCAGTTTACATGGGAGACCGTTTAATATCCAAATTAAAACCTACAGCAGGGTTATATCTTCCATATGAATTGTCAATTCCAATTGATGAACTCAAACCGGGTAAAAATACGATTTCCATCCACACAGGCACGAAGAAGGAAACATTTATGCCCGGAAGTGCAGTTGAAGAAAAAGATGTCGATCGCTTTTCTATCAAGAATATAAAGCTACTGATGGGTGATGGTACGATGATTCGCCCAATCAGTGTAAATTCAATCACGGCAGATGGTGATGAGAATCGAGAAGGCACTCGGGAAGCCCAGGAATGGAAGGTGGGAAATCAGGGAGTGTTAATCCTATCCTACGAATTTATCATCCCGGCAGCTATGTTCACAGCAGAGGAGGCAGAGATTGATACGATGGCTTATCAGGATGGAGTCCATAATATTCAATCTAAAGGCACATCCATTCACCAAGCAGATGTTGTTTTTGATAATACAGCACCAAAGCTCCATGTAAAAACACCGCTGAATGGCAGAACCTATAAGGGAACATTCACCATTGATGCAAACCCCGAGGATGAGGTGACTTCAATAGCCTCGATTAAAGGCTATCTGGATGGTCGGGAAATCACCCTGCCATATACGACCTCCTCCGGCAGACTGTCTAAAGGGAAACACAAGGTAACCTTCATGTCAGCAGATGCAGCTGGGAATCGCAAAAAGGAAACGATTCATTTTAAGATTGTGGATGAAGCACCTATTATTATGAATCAAGCCATACCGCTTGATAATGATAAAAAAGTATCTGTTCATCCGAAGCTAAGCGTGAAGGTGGAAGATCCAACTAATGATCAAATAGTGGCTAAGTTTTTCTCAGGCAATCGCTATGATTTTACCTCCAAAGGGAGGAAACAATTAAAAGCATTTTCCAACATTGCAGATGAGGAACCGCCGCCCAATCAAACTTATCCGCGTGAAACAGGTATCTTAGCCAAGCAAGTAAATCAGATAGCCAAAGCGGATAAGACTTATTGGGTGACTGCCTCAAATAAAGGATTTCCGTATCAGCGATTCGAAATTTCACTGGATGAAACACCCGCGGAAATGAAAGAGGTTGAAGTAAAGTGGATCGGGCATTCCTTACAGGGAAGAAAGGTCACTTTATATGCCTGGAATATACAAAAATCTAGATGGGATGCATTAGCGTATGGCTACGGAAATAAGGATTTTTCGTTGAAAGCAAAGGTTGAGACAGAGGCCTATTTGAAAAATCAAAAGCTGCAGGTCCTTGTGCAGGACCAGATTATTGGCGAAGTGAATCGTCCATTTAATTTGGTCTGGATGTCAGATACCCAATATTATTCCGAATCATTCCCACATATTTTCCCAGTAATGACAAACTGGATTAGAATCCAAAATCAGCTTGGAAATGCGGAATATGTTATTCATACAGGGGATATTATTAATGTCAGATGGGATTTGGAGCAATGGGATATCGCGGATAAGAGTATGGGCATTTTGGATGAACATCATGTTCCTTATGGGGTAGTGTCCGGAAATCATGATGTGGGAAACTTGGTACTGGATTATCGCAATTATGGTAAATACTTTGGAGAAAAAAGATTTAAGCATACATCCCATTACGGTGGCGGGATGGAAAATAACACAAATCACTATGATTTAGCATCCTTTGGCGGGCACGATTTCCTCTTCCTGTATCTGGGCTGGGGTAAAGAAACCACGACTGCAACCCTGGATTGGGTTAATAAGGTATTAAACCAATACTCAGAGAGAAATGTGGTGCTTGCGGTCCATAATTATCTCGACCATCAAGGAAAACGGACGTATAACGGAAATCAGGTCTTTAAAGAAATTGTCCGGAAATACGAGAATATTAAATTGGTTCTTGCAGGGCATATTTCAGGGGCAAGCCGTAATGTTGCGACCATTCCTCTAAAAGGAAAACCATCGAAATTCCGTAAAGTGTATGAAATGCTGGCCGATTATCAGAGTGGTCCGGAAGGCGGCGAGGGGTATATGCGGATGCTCCATTTCAATCCGGAGGCAAAGCAGTTATCAGTCAAAACGTACTCGCCTTACTTGGATGATTATAATTATTTTGAGCCGGAAGTCGATGAATTTACAATTGACCAACTGGAGCTGAACCCGATTCAGAAACAGGTGGCAACAGACTATATTGGCGTAAATGTGTACTCGAATACCTTATTGGGTGAAGATAAGGACGGAAGGAATCGGGAAAAAGTACAAATCCGCCTAAAGGATCTAAAAAACAAGCAGGATTATTTCTGGTATGTAGAAGTGAGCGACAGCTATGGAGGGCGATCGCGTTCTCCGGTCTGGAAATTTACGACTAAATAAAGATAAAGTGCCCTTTGAACAGAATCGATTTCTATTCAAAGGGTTTTTTGTTGTGTATTATTGTGGAAGAAGATGATTATGTTTTTTTAGATTAAACAAGCTATAATAAAACCATGACCGATTAGGAAGAGGGAATAGAATGATAGAATATTCTCTGGAAAAATTAAACGAAGAAAAAGTATTTAAGGATCCGGTGCATCGCTATGTGCATGTGAATGACCGGGTCATTTGGGATTTAATTGATACAAAGGAATTCCAGCGTTTAAGGCGAATTAAACAGCTTGGAACGACCTATTTAACATTTCATGGGGCTGAACACAGCCGTTTTAATCACTCTCTTGGAGTATATGAGATTGTGAGAAGAATTGTGGATGGGGTATTTGCTAATAGGCCGGAATGGAACCCGAAAGATCGTCTTCTTTCTTTATGTGCAGCTTTGCTCCATGACCTCGGGCATGGTCCTTTTTCACATGCCTTCGAAAAAGTCTTTGATTTGGACCATGAGGAATTCACAAGGAAGATTATTTTAGGGGATACTGAGGTTAATGCAATTTTAAAAAAGGTAGATGCCAGCTTTCCGAAAGAGGTAGCTGAAGTCATTGCCAAAACACATGCCAATAAATTGGTTGTCAGCTTAATCTCGAGTCAGCTTGATGCAGACCGGATGGACTACTTGTTACGGGATGCTTATTTTACTGGGGTGAGCTACGGCCAGTTTGATATGGAGCGGATTCTCCGAGTGATGAGACCGACGGAGGATCAGGTAGTTTTCAAGCAAAGCGGTATGCATGCTGTAGAAGATTACATTATGAGCCGCTATCAAATGTACTGGCAGGTTTATTTCCATCCAGTATCTCGAAGCGCAGAAGTGATTTTGACAAAAATCTTGCACCGCGCTAAAGATTTATATAAGAAGAATTATCAATTTAAACAGGAACCTCATCATTTTTCGTCTTTATTTACCCAGTCTGTTACCCTATATGATTATTTGAAATTAGACGATAGTATAATGCTGTACTATTTTCAGTTATGGGGAGAAGAAGAGGATAGCATACTGAGTGATTTATGCACGAGGTTCATGAACCGGAATTTGTTCCAGTATGTAGAATTCCTTCCGTCATCCAGTGCGGAAATGAAAAAAGTGATGGAGCTCACTCAATTGTTCGCATCAGCCGGTCTCGATCCAGAGTATTATTTGGTGCTAGATTCTTCATCGGATTTACCGTATGATTTTTATCGGCCTGGAGAAGAAGGAGAAAGGGTACCGATTTATCTGTTATCCAAAACGAGAGAACTTAAAGAGCTTTCCAGACAATCGGATATCGTAGACGCGATTTCCGGTAAACGACGCACGGATCATAAACTGTACTTTCCTGCTGATATTTTAGAAGATGAAGCGAATCATAAAGAAATAAAGGAAAAAATAAAAGAATTGCTTGATTGGGATTAATTGATATTGAAGGAGTGAAGAATGGTGTTGAAGGAGCATGCCAGAATTCTTTCAGCCATAGATGCGGCCGGGCATATTGGGGGAAGAAAAAAGCTTCAAAAGATGGTGTTTATCTCAAAAAAACTCGAATATCCTTTTCAGGAGAGATTTGAATTTCATTTTTATGGACCCTATTCAGAGGAATTAACGTTAAAGATAGAAGAGCTTTGCAATTTAGGGCTTTTATCTGAAATAAAAGATAAGGAAAATGGCTATGTTCATTATGACTACTCTTTAACAGAGGCAGGCAAAGAATTTCTTTCTTTATACAGCAAAGACAATGAAAACGACGAGCTGTCTGCATGTGTGAAGGGATTGAACAATCATAATGCACGTTTTCTTGAATTGGTTTCTACGGTTTTTTATTTCGACCATTTATCCAAGGATGAGATTATTAAGAAAATCCAGGAACTAAAGGCGGAGCAACAGTATTTGCCTGAGGAAATAGAGGAAGCCTTCAATTATGCAGCACAGCTTATTAAGGAAAATAAACCAATGTACGCGAATTAGTTCTTTTTAATACTGGAGAAATAAAAAGAATGGAGCGTATTTGCTCCATTCGGCTCCCACTTAAAAACGAAAGTCGGGTCCAATAATATGTAATTGGATTAATAATGTTCGGTGTGGATGAAAGACACGCAATCCGAACAAAGTTTATTGATCGCCGGCGCGTACACCGCCAACCGCATAATGAGATTTAGTCATTTCTTCAATGAACACCGTAATTCTTTCTTTTGGTGCTCCTGTTGTTTCAGAAACTGCTTCAGTGACTTTTTCACATAAGGCCTTTTTTTGTTCTTCAGTGCGGCCCTCCAACATTTTAACGGTTACATACGGCATATAATGTCCTCCTCATTTGTAAAACAAGTGATTATGTTGATAGTTTTTCATAATCGCCGGCGGAAAGCAAGTGGTGAAAAGCAGAATGGAAGGTTGAACCTAACTGAAAGGTTTTATATTAAGGAAAAGGGGGATGTTTTGATGTTTGATTTTCAAAGCATATTGGTCAATTTACCATATACACTTGTAACTCTCGCCATTGCGTTTACTGTTCATGAATATGCACATGCCTATGCGGCCTATAAATTTGGAGATATGACTGCAAAAAATCAGGGACGGCTGACGTTAAATCCGATTCGGCACATTGATCCATTAGGTGCGATATTTATTATATTGGTCGGGTTTGGCTGGGCGAAACCTGTACCGGTCAATCGCTTCTTCTTTAAAAATCCACGGATGAACAGTATTGTTGTTTCAGTGGTAGGCCCTTTGAGTAATCTTGTGCTGGCTTTTATTGGTGTCCTATTGATATATATTATAAGCATCGCAGGATTTAATTTACCTGAGTTTATCTACACGTTTTTTAATATTTTTATCCGCTTGAATGTTGTACTGTTTGTATTTAATTTATTGCCATTTCCTCCACTTGATGGGTATCGTATTATTGAGGACCTCGTTCCGGCTGATATACGTCCAAAAATGACACAGTATGAACAATATGGAGCGTTGATTTTCCTTATCCTGGTGATTACACCGCTTGGTAATTACACAATCGATCCAATCATTTATAAGTTAGTACCAGCGATTGAGCGATTCTTAGTTTCAATATTTATTTAAAGGGAGGCTTGTACATATCCATGAGTCAAGAGAAGAAAAAACCAACTTTTAATATCATCAAAAACGACCCTACTGATGGCCATAAAGGCTTTGGAATGGGGGCGTTGAGCCTGGAAAATGTTTCACCTGTCATTATTGATGTGGAAGCAGGTGAAGCGTTTGTCGATATTGGTGCTATGCATGCAAGAAGTGCTATCGAAAGACGAATCAAATTTTTACCAAATAAAGATGAAGTACCAAACGGAAAGCCATACTGGCTTGTTTGGGTTACAATCGAACAGACGAAACAGGGAGCCTATTATGCTGGTGTGACGGCATGCGAAATGACGGTTGATGAAGAGATTCGCCGCGGCTATAAATCATTGCCAGAGCATGTGAATCGCATGGATAAATCATTGAAAAGACATATTATCGTTGAGCATATGGATGAACCTTCAAAAATCATCTTAGCTAACTTCCTGAAAAAACATAATGAAGAGCTTTGGAAAAACTCCCCTGATGAATTGAAGGAAAAGCTAAACGCTAACTAATATTGACAAAAACGTGAAAATTATGGATTTTTTTGTAAAGTAATTCAGCATATTACTTGTCGGTTTTCAGTAAAAAAAGTACACTAAAAACAGTGTGCAAGCACGTAGAGCTAGGACGCAAAAATCCCCAAACCGTTAATGGTTTGGGGATTTTTGTTTTCTTATGCTATGGGTCGGATTGTTTAAAGCTTTCCAAATGGCCATACTCTCTTGTACCACGGATCATGTGACTTTTCTTTATTCTTTTCATCAGAAGGGCTTAGATCGTTTCCCTTGTTTATATGATTATGGCAATACTGTTTCGGCTCGGTTCCTTTTTTATAGTAAGTAAGGCGTTTAACCGGGCAGGCTCCGTGTGCAAGCAAGCCGCTTTCGGGGTCAATTTCTACCGCAACAATATTTTTCGGCTGTTTAAACTCTTTAACAGGCTCATCCTCTAGGGATTGCTCCATAAAGCTCGCCCAAATTTCTTTGGCTGCAATTTTATCTTGTTTAGTTTCGATTTTCTGAGAGCGATCATATCCGGTCCAAACACCTGTCGTAAGCTGTGGAGTATAGCCAATCATCCAGCTATCATACTCAGTTGAGCCTGACTTTCCAGCATAGGGCCTTGAAAGCTTAGGTGCGATTGAGGCGCCTGTCACAGATGCGTAACCATTTAGCTTTTTATCGAACACACCTGTCAGCATTTGTGTCATGACATAGGCATCCTCTTGCTTCAGTATGGCTGTCCGTTCTAATTTTTTCTGATATAAAACCTCTCCGTCACGCCCTGTAACCTTAGTGATAAAGTAAGGTTTAACCTTTTTTCCTCCGTTGGCAAATAAGTTATAGGCATTTGTCATTTCCAAAGGCTTAACTCCGGACGTTCCAAGCGCCAGTGAGGGAACCTTGGTCATAGGAGTGGTTAATCCAAATCGCTTTACAGCCTTAACCAGTTCATCCTCTCCAAGGAACAGATGTGTTTTGACGGCAAATATATTGTCTGATACAGCCAGGGCCTGAGCCAGTGTAATCGATTCATTGGCATATCGGTTATTAAAATTATGGGGTGTATATTTTTCTTTTCCTCCTTCAAATGCAAAGGTGGTCACTTCACTTCGCAAGGTCGTCGATGGTGTGAACCCTTTTTCTAAAGCTGTGTAATATAGCAGCGGCTTAATCGTGGAACCGGGCTGTCTAAGTGCTTGGGTCGCACGATTGAATGAGCTATGCTCATAATTGGTTCCACCAATCAATGCTTTAACCATACCGTTATGGGGATTCATCGCAATTAAAGCTGCCTGAAAATCACCTTCCGGCTGCACATGCTTGGCAATAGCCTCTTCAGCAATGGCCTGCTGCTTGGAATTGAAGGTTGTATACACCTTTAATCCCCCTTGCCTGATCAGCTCCTCATTCCCCTTTAAGACATGACGTAACTCATGATTGACTGCATCCAGAAAATAGGGTGCCTCCTGTTTTTTCTCTGTAATCAGGGAACCGTATATGGGCAAGCGGTCGGCTAATGCCAATGTTTCTTTTGCCTGTTCTGCACTCAGCTGACTGGTTTCCTTTAAAGAGTTGAGGACAATAGCCTGCCGTTCCTTTGCGTTCTTTTTCGAAACAAGTGGTGAATAAATGCCTGGTCCCTTTGGAATGCCAGCAAGCAGGCTTGCTTCAGCCAAGGATAGATCTTTGGCATCCTTATGAAAATAATAGTGGCTCGCAGCCTGTATACCATACATTCCATGCCCGTAATAAATCGTATTTAAATAACCTTCGAGAATCTCATCCTTACTGAAATGGTCTTCAATCCGAAGAGTGTAGAGAGCTTCCTTAGCCTTTCGTGACCAGGTTTTTTCTGAATCAAGGAAGAGGTTCTTGGCATACTGCTGAGTGATTGTACTGGCTCCCTGCACCTTGGCCATGGCAATCGTGTCAGATACAATTGCTCCTATAATTCTCTTTGTATCAAACCCGTTATGATGATAAAAATTTCGATCCTCAACTGCCAGAGTAGATTGTATTAAATAAGGCGATATCTCACTGAGAGGTACCCAATACCGCCTCTCGGCCCCGTGGCTTTCCGTAAATGTACTTAAATCATCAGCTAAATATTGAGTGGTTTGCGGGACGGATATGGCTGGAGGTCCGGCAAGCTTTACAATAAGTAGGACGGTAACAAACCCAATCACTCCAAATGTAGCAATCAGTGATCCGAAAAGTATAAGGGATCTCTTATAGGCAAGTAATTTCCTTCTTCTAAGTCTGCTTGGAGACACATGTCTTCCCCCTGATCTGTTGTGAAATTATTCATATTAGTAGTATGAAAACAAACCAACATTTTTAAACGTAAAACAGACATAGAAACGATAATATTGGAAATATCGGAAAATCTTTACTTTTTTATAAGAATGCACTATACTCTTCTAAGTTTAATAGATAGTGAATGATAATTGGGCCGCTGAAACTGAAACAAGAAAAGAGGTTCATCATGGGTATTTGGTTCACGGAGAAGCAAACAAATCATTTTGGAATCACCATGAAGATAAGTCGTACCTTGCATACGGAACAAACAGACTTTCAAAAACTGGATATTGTAGAGACAGTAGAGTGGGGTAAGATGCTGTTGCTGGATGATATGGTGATGACATCTGTGAAGGATGAATTTGTCTATCATGAGATGGTAGCCCACGTTCCCCTACATACGCACCCTTGTCCAGAGCATGTCCTCGTTGTAGGAGGCGGGGATGGTGGCGTAATCCGTGAAGTGCTTAAGCATGAGAATGTAAAAAAAGCTACTTTGGTAGAGATTGATGGCAGAGTCATTGAGTACTCAAAACAGTTTTTACCAGAAGTTGCAGGAAGCCTGACTGACCATCGGGTTGAAGTACTGGTTGATGACGGATTTATGCATATTGCCAAAAGCGAAAATAAATATGATGTAATTATCGTAGATTCTACAGAGCCGGTTGGACCGGCCATAAATTTGTTTACGAAGGGCTTCTATGCAGGAATCTATCAGGCATTAAAGGAAGAGGGCATCTTTGTTGCACAAACGGATAACCCTTGGTTTAAAGCGGATTTAATTCAATCGGTCTTTAAAGATGTAAAAGAGATTTTTCCGATTACCGGCCTATATACGGCTAATATCCCAACCTATCCGAGCGGTTTATGGACCTTTACAATTGGTTCAAAAAAACACCATCCTTTAGAGATTTGTGATGATAGATTCATTGAAATGGAAACAAAGTATTATACAAAGGAGCTTCATAAGGCTGCCTTTGTGCTGCCTAAATTTGTAGCTGATCTTTTAAAATAAACAGAAATGAACATATAGATGAGGATTAAAGGAGTGCAGATTATGAGATTTGATGAAGCCTATTCCGGTAATGTTTTTATAGGAAGTCATCCCAATTTTAAAGATTCAGAGGCGGTTCTCTACGGAATGCCAATGGATTGGACAGTTAGCTTCCGTCCTGGATCCAGGTTTGGTCCAGCGCGTATACGAGAAGTATCCCTTGGTTTGGAAGAATACAGCCCTTATATCGAACGACATTTAGAGGCTGTTAAATTTTTTGATGCGGGTGATATTCCGCTCCCTTTTGGAAATCCGCAAAAAAGCATTGATATGATAGAGGCGTACATTGAAACCCTTTTGGCAGAAGGGAAATTCCCGCTTGGTATGGGCGGCGAGCATCTCGTTACATGGCCGATTATAAAAGCAATTCATAAGAAGTATGAGGATTTGGCTATTATCCATTTTGATGCTCATGCAGATTTGAGAGAAGAATATGAAGGCGAGCCGCTTTCCCATTCAACTCCCATTCGGAAGATTTGTAATTTGATTGGTGCAGAGAATGTCTATTCTTTCGGCATTCGTTCAGGTATGAGGGAAGAGTTTCAATTTGCCAAGGATTCCGGAATGCATATGTATAAATTTGATGTGGCGGAGCCATTAAAAAAAGTACTGCCCACCCTTGCCGGCCGAAATGTGTATGTCACCATTGATATTGATGTACTTGACCCAGCACATGCACCGGGTACGGGAACTGCTGAAGCAGGCGGTATTACATCTAAAGAAATGCTTGAGGCTATAACTGCTATATCAAACTCTGGCGTAAATGTGGTGGGAGCAGATCTTGTAGAAGTTGCTCCTGCTTATGATTCCTCTGAACAAACACAAATTGCTGCAGCTAAATTTATTCGCGAAATTCTTTTAGGTTGGGTAAATAAACGCCTGTAATTGAATAAGACTAGCAATCCCCTGTCTATGATAGTAGAGCAAGGGGATTTTTTTTAGAAAAAAAGATTCGGACAAGTTGCCAGAGAGTTTTTCTTTACCTTATACTTGTATGATTGAGTAAAATAATCAATTCCAGGGGGAATTCATTAAATGACCGAGGAAAAAAGCAACGCACCCATAGAGGTCATGGTACGGCTAAAGACGCATATCCAATATGTTGACGATGAAGAGAACATCGAGCTAATTACATTTGGCACGTTGCATCACATGCCAAATGCCACATATATCCGCTATATTGAGCACGTTGAAAACAATGGGAAAATCAATACAACTGTTAAATATGACGGGGATGAAATGCTAATTATTAGAAGCGGCGCGGTTAAAATGAGACAGCTTTACAAAATTGGCACAGAAACCAGCGGCTCTTATGAAAGCATTCATGGTACACTGGATTTAACGACACGTACAAATAAGCTGGAGCATACCGTCCATCCGGAAACGAAGGAAGAGATTTTCCATGTTTCCTACAACCTATTTTTACAACAAGAGAATGTGGGCAACTACTCACTTACATTGACGGTCAAGGAGGAAAAGACAAGATGAACATCGTAACAGAGATTCAGGATCAGATTAAAGAAGAGATTAAGCAGGCAGTAATTAAGGCTGGATTAGCGGAAGAAGCGGTGATTCCAGGTGTAATTCTTGAATTGCCAAAGGATAAAACACATGGAGATTATTCTACTAATATGGCTATGCAGCTTGCCCGTATTGCTAAGAAGGCACCTCGGACAATAGCAGAGGAAATCATTAATCATTTTGATACTTCAAAGGCATCAATTGAAAAAATTGAAATTGCCGGACCGGGATTTATCAATTTTTATTTAAACAATGGATACCTAACAAATCTGATTCCTGCTATTTTGGAGTCAGGTGAAGCTTATGGGGAATCAAATGTAGGCGGAGGAGAAAAAATTCAGGTTGAGTTTGTTTCTGCGAATCCAACAGGAGATCTTCACTTGGGTCATGCCCGCGGTGCGGCAGTTGGGGATTCTTTATCCAATATCCTGGCTAAAGCTGGCTGGGATGTATCTCGTGAATACTATATTAATGATGCGGGTAACCAAATCAATAATCTGGCATATTCCGTTGAAGCTCGCTATTTACAGGCGCTTGGAATGGAGAAAGAAATGCCTGCAGATGGCTATCATGGAGAAGACATTATCAATATCGGTAAACGTATGGCTGAAGAATTTGGCGATAAATATGTAAATGCCGATGAAGAAGAGCGCTTTAAATTTTTCCGTGAGTACGGGTTAAAATATGAAATGGAAAAATTGAAAAAAGACCTTGAGAGCTTCCGTGTCCCATTTGATGTATGGTTCTCTGAAACATCTCTTTATGAGGATGGCAAAATTATGCCTGCATTGGAGCTGTTAAGAGAAAAAGGATATATCTATGAGATGGATGGAGCTACCTGGTTCAAATCTACTGATTTTGGCGATGATAAAGACCGTGTATTAATTAAGAATGATGGTTCATACACTTATCTCCTACCAGACATCGCATACCATAAAAATAAGCTGGAACGCGGATTTGAAAAATTAATCAACATTTGGGGAGCAGACCATCATGGGTATATTCCTCGTATGCAAGCTGCGATTCAGGCGATGGGTTACGGAAAAGACACGTTGGAGGTAGAAATCATTCAGCTTGTTCACCTGTTTAAAAATGGTGAGAAAATGAAAATGTCCAAGCGTACAGGAAAAGCTGTCACAATGAGAGACTTGATGGAGGAAGTTGGTTTAGATGCCGTGCGTTATTTCTTTGCGATGAGAAGTGCGGACACGCATATGGACTTTGACCTTGATCTTGCTGTATCCGAATCCAATGATAATCCAGTGTACTACGCTCAATATGCACATGCTCGTATTTGCAGTATCCTTCGTCAGGGAGCTGAAGTGGGTATTATATTGGAAGGGGACGCAGAGCTTAGCCGATTAGGTTCTGAAAAAGAAATTGACCTTCTGAAGAAACTTGGTGAATTCCCACAAGCGGTTGCAGAAGCGGCTCAAAAACGTATGCCGCACAGAATCACGAATTATATCTTTGATCTGGCTTCCACATTCCATAGCTTCTATAATGCTGATAAAGTATTAGATCAGGAAGAGCCTGAAAGAAGTAAAGCTAGACTTGCTCTTGTTCAGGCAACAAAAATTACACTGGCAAATGCATTAAAACTAATTGGTGTATCTGCTCCAGAAAAAATGTAATCTCATATTAATAAAATGCCCACACCTTAAGAGAGGTGTGGGTTGTTTTTTTAAGCTAGTAACAGAATGCTATCAAATATTATCTAATCCTGATGCTTCCGCCGCTTATTCGATTGATTCCTCTTAATGAAGCCAAATCCTCAATCAGCTTCATCATCGCAATATCCTTATTTTTTGCCTCGATTATGAAATCAATTTCAGGAATCCCTATTTGTTTCAGCATTTGGATAAATGGCATGATAAAGTCAACGTCGACGTTGGCTGCGTGTGCGCGAATTTCATTTTCCGAACGGGGAGAAGATATATGGATTTTAGGCTTCCAGCCTCTCAATTCCCATGTCAGAAGAATACGGGGCAACAATTTTTCCAATGGAGTCATAGAAGGATTTGCCACGTGATGATGGTAATCAAATAAAAGCGGGATATCCTCATGCTCACAAACCTGCAGAGTCTCTTCAGTTGTATAAGTCTTATCATCATTTTCGAGTGTCATGAGCTGCTTAATGGATTCAGGGATTTTTTGGCTATTGGCATAAAACCGTTGAATAGCCGTTTGTTTATTTCCATATGATCCGCCGACATGGATATTAATGAGTGCTTGGTCTGGCATTCCCATAGCCTCCAGCATTTTATAATGGTAAACCATATCTTCAACCGCTTTATCTGTCACATCATGATTAGGAGAGGTAAAAAGTGTAAAGGCATTCGGGTGGAAGCTGACACGAAGCTTGTGTTTCCGTACCAGTTTGCCAATTTCAGCCCAATCTTTTTTGAAAGGTGTAATAAAATCCCACTTAACATCAGGGTGAGTTGCAAGCGGTACAATCGAGCTTGAGAAACGATAGATCGGTATTTCATGTGCAATATTATAATGGAGAATTCGTTTGGTGGTTTCGATATTTTGTTTAGTAATTGCGAGTAATCGTTCGATTTGCTCTTCTTGAGATAGTCCGCTCCATCGTGTATAGGTGATGGTTTTGGAGGGGGTTGAATTCCAAAGATTTAATGCAGTGGATACATATCCAAATCGAATATCCATAAATAAAGGCCTCTCCTTTCCATGTTTTTAAGTAGTAGCCGTTTATTAAGCTATGCGGCAGGGTATTGGTATTAAACTGTAAAATACTTCCTGGATATGGATTGAAACTGAATCAATGTATACCTCAAAGTAGTTCCTCTAACCAATATGTACTCATCTTAGTATGACTAAAAATATAAAAATAAATCTCAAATGATCTATTCGACAAACTAGATTATATTTACCATGTTTTAATAATTAATCTAAAATATGTAAATTATTGATTGACTGAATGCTCATTCATTATATAAAATATAGTTATACTATATTGGGTTTAGTGTCGTTTTATGTTGTAGGTAACTTTTAAATCATGCTTTCGGTAGCAAAAGGGGGAAGACGGGGATGGAGATGAATGGTCTTCTATGGATCAACTTAGTTGCAGCTGTTCTTGTAACCGCTTACGCAGTTTGGCTGTTCACGTATCTGATCAGAACAAGGATTGCCTATATTAAACTTGGCAAGAAAACTGAGTTTGATAATGACGTAAAGAAGAGGCTGGAAAAGATTTGGGTATTTGTATTTGGGCAGAAAAAATTACTGAAGGATAAGAAAAGCGGAACGATGCATGTGCTCTTCTTTTACGGGTTTATCCTTGTCCAATTTGGAGCGATTGATCTAATTTGGAAAGGGATTAAACCGGGATCTCATTTGCCATTGGGACCTATATATCCGATTTTTACTTTTTTCCAGGAGATAGTTGTATTCCTGGTACTGGTGGCTGTTGTTTGGGCATTCTATCGCCGTTATATTGAGAAGCTTGTTCGGCTAAAGAGGGGATTTAAAGCCGGTCTAGTTCTGATCTTTATCGGAGGATTAATGCTAGCAACGCTTGTAGCGAACGGGGCTGCTATTGTATGGCATGGCGGTGAGCTTCATTGGTCAGAGCCTGTTGCTTCTACGATTGCGATGGCGCTTGGCTGGATGAATGAGACAGCTGCCATAGCTGTATTCTATGTGGCCTGGTGGATACATTTACTATTCATTTTGACGTTCTTGGTATATATTCCGCAATCGAAGCACGCACATTTAATTGCCGGACCAGCCAATGTTTATTTGCACAGATTAACTCCGCCAAAATTAAAGAAAATTGATTTTGAGGATGAAACACAGGAAACGTATGGAGCAGGTAAGATTCAGGACTTTACGGATCTGCAGCTCGTCGATTTATACGCATGCGTGGAGTGCGGCCGTTGCACCAATATGTGTCCGGCAACCGGGACAGGAAAAATGCTGTCGCCAATGGACGTTCTAATTAAAATGCGTGACCATTTAACGTTTACGGGAGCTGCAGTTACAAGGAAAGAGCCATGGGTTCCGGGATTTGTATTCAGTAATACGAAAGGCAATCAAA
Source organism: Pradoshia sp. Z4_20 (assembly GCF_058216035.1). Taxonomy (NCBI): domain Bacteria; kingdom Bacillati; phylum Bacillota; class Bacilli; order Caryophanales; family Bacillaceae; genus Pradoshia; species Pradoshia sp. Z4_20. Next base: position 43,501 of record NZ_JBZAJD010000006.1, on the reverse strand, counting down.
TCGCGGTGGCTGCACAGGGTGCGGGTGCTGCGGAGTCTGCGGCAGCAGCTGAATTGTACAATCCAGCTTTGGTGGGTGAGGTTATTACAGAGGAAGAGCTTTGGGCATGTACTACATGCCGCAACTGTGAGGATCAGTGTCCGGTTATGAATGAGCATGTTGGAACCATTATTGATATGCGTCGCTTTCTTGTATTAACGGAAGGTAAAGTACCTGCTGATGCTCAGCGTGCGATGCAAAATATCGAACGTCAGGGAAACCCTTGGGGATTAAACCGTAAAGAGCGTGAAGATTGGCGTGAAGCTCGTGAGGATGTAGTTGTACCGACTGTGAAGGAAATGAAGAAGTCTGGTGAAGAGTTTGAATACTTATTCTGGGTCGGCTCAATGGGATCCTATGACAACCGTTCACAAAAAATTGCTTTATCATTTGCGAAACTTTTAAATGAAGCCGGCGTTAAATTTGCGATTCTCGGTAATAAGGAGAAAAACTCCGGAGATACACCGCGACGTCTTGGGAACGAATTCCTGTTCCAGGAGCTGGCTACAAAGAATATTGAAGAGTTCGAAAAAAATGAGGTCAAAAAGATTGTTACAATCGATCCGCATGCTTTCAATATCTTCAAAAATGAATATCCGGACTTCGGCTTACAGGCAGAGGTTTATCACCATACACAGGTGCTGGCTGATCTAGTGAAGGAAGGCAGATTAAAACCAACTTATGCCGTTAATGAAAAAATTACGTTCCATGATTCTTGTTACTTGGGAAGGTACAACGATGTCTATGATGCACCGAGGGATATTTTAAAAGCAATTCCGGGAGCCTCATTTGTAGAAATAGAAAGAAATCGCGAAAATGGAATGTGCTGTGGAGCGGGTGGGGGCTTGATGTGGATGGAAGAGGAAACAGGCCACCGTATCAATGTTGCCCGTACGGAACAAGCTCTTGAGGTCAATCCGACAGTTATCAGCTCAGGCTGTCCATATTGCTTAACTATGTTAAGTGACGGCACAAAGGCGAAGGAAGTTGAAGAAGAAGTTAAAACATACGATGTGGCAGAACTGCTTGAAAAAGCGGTATTTGGGGAACATAGGGAGCTTGCATCTTAATTTTCACCGATATATGAAGGGGTTCATATAGTAATAGATGAGACAGAAACGGAAATTTACACAACTATTTGTTTTCGAAATATTGTGTAAATATTTCCGTTTCTTTCTTATTTACAGTAAAATACAAATATACCAAATTAAAGCGCTTACATATTTTCTGCCAACGACGAGCGAGCGTTCAGTCAATTAACCAAAGTATGAAATTTGAAAGCGGAGGGATAACGATGGGGAAAACCGTAATTATTGATGGAGCTAGGACGCCTTTTGGAAAATTTGGAGGAGCATTAAGCAGTTTAACAGCTTCGGAGTTAGGCGGAATAGCAATCAAAGAGGCTATAGAACGTGCAGGTGTAAATGCGGCAGATGTGAATGAAGTCATTATGGGATGTGTATTACAGGGTGGCCAAGGGCAAATTGTTTCTCGTCAGGCCTCAAGACATGCAGGGCTTCCATGGTCAGTAAAGACAGAGACGATTAATAAAGTATGTGCATCGGGTTTACGAAGCGTCACGCTCGGAGACCAGATCATTCGGCTTGGTGAAGAAGAAGTTATCGTGGCCGGCGGGATGGAATCAATGAGCAATGCTCCATATATTCTTCCGAAAGCAAGGTGGGGAGCTCGTATGGGAGATACGCCGCTGGTCGATATGATGGTCCATGATGGTTTGACATGCAGCTTTACCGGTGTACATATGGGGTCTTACGGTAACAGCACATCTGAGGACCTGGAATTATCAAGAAGTGATCAGGATAACTGGGCTTATCAGAGCCATCAAAAGGCAATTCGAGCAATTGAATCCGGCCTTCTGCAGGAAGAAATCGTTCCAGTATCGGTCAAACAGCGTAAAGGTGAGCCGGTTGTTGTGGAAATCGATGAAGCGCCGCGAAAAGATACGACAGTGGAGAAGCTGAGTTCCTTGAAACCGGCATTTGACCGGGATGGAACAATAACGGCTGGAAACGCACCGGGGATTAATGACGGGGCTGGAGCACTTGTTTTAATGAGTGAGGATAAAGCAATTGATGAAGGATACAAGATTGGTGCAAGAATTATCGGCCATGCCGAAATTGCTGTGGAAGCAAAGGATTTCCCAAAAACTCCCGGCTTAGTCATTAATGAGCTGCTTAAGAAAACAGAAAAATCACTGGATGATATTGATTTATTTGAAGTGAATGAGGCATTTGCAGCGGTTGCCCTTGCGAGTGGCAAGCTTGCCAATCTTGATGCTGAAAAAGTGAATGTAAATGGTGGAGCGGTTGCCCTTGGCCATCCAATCGGAGCTAGTGGGGCGCGAATCATTCTCACCCTCATGTATGAACTGAAGAGACGTGGCGGCGGCATAGGGATCGCGTCTATCTGCAGCGGCGGCGGACAGGGAGATGCCATTATGATCGAAGTGCCAAAGGCAAAAGAATAAAAAACGGGGTGAAGTGGGATGGAGATTAAAAAAATAATGGTCATCGGTGCAGGGCAAATGGGGTCTGGAATTGCACAGGTTTGTGCGGTATCAGGGTTCGAGGTGTTTCTGCACGATTTAACTGAAGAGTTTGTAAAAAAGGGTCTGGTTACCATCGAAAATAATTTGTTAAGGCAAGTGGAGAAGGGGCGTTTAAGTGAACAGGAAAAAGTAGAGATCCTGGAAAGATTAACACCCTCAACTGAAATGAAAAATGCAGGTCATGTCGACCTCATAATTGAAGCAGCTACAGAAAATATGGATATCAAAAAGAAAATATTTAAAGAGCTTGATGAGGTTGCGTCGGTTCACACAATTCTCGCTACGAATACCTCTTCCTTACCAATTACGGAAATTGCAGCAGCAACAAAACGTCCGGAGCAGGTAATCGGTATGCATTTTATGAATCCTGTGCCTGTCATGAAGCTTGTGGAGATCATTCGCGGTCTCGCAACTTCTGAAGAAGTATATAAAAAAATTGAAGAGACCGCTAAAGAGCTCGGAAAGATTCCGGTAGAAGTAAATGATTTTCCTGGCTTTGTTTCAAACCGCATACTCATGCCGATGATCAACGAAGCCATATTCACCCTATATGAAGGGGTTGCTTCCAAGGAAGCCATTGATGAAGTGATGAAGCTGGGGATGAATCATCCAATGGGTCCGCTGCAGCTCGCTGATTTTATTGGGCTTGATACATGTTTGTACATTATGGAAACCTTGCATGAAGGTCTTGGAGATGACAAATATCGGCCATGTCCGCTGCTACGTAAATATGTAAGTGCCGGTTGGCTCGGCAAGAAATCCGGCAGAGGATTTTACCAATACAACTAAGTTTGTCAAAAAGGAGGCTGGCTGCAATGGAATTCACGTTTACGGATGAGCAGCAAATGATGAGAAAAATGGTTCGTGAATTTGCCGTCAAGGAAATCGAGCCATTTGTACCAAAGATGGAAGCTGGATTGTTTCCGAGGGAGATTGTATCCAAAATGGCGGAGCTTGGACTGATGGGGATTCCGATACCGGAGTCATATGGCGGGGCCGGAATGGATTATATCTCCTACATTACAGCGATACATGAAATATCGAAAATAAGTCCGACAGTCGGCGTGATTTTATCCGTCCATACATCTGTTGGAACCTACCCGATTTTGAATTTTGGTAATGAAGAACAAAAAAAGGCGTATATACCGAAGCTTGCAAGTGGCGAATATCTGGGTGCTTTCTGTCTAACTGAACCAAGTGCCGGATCAGATGCAGGCTCCCTGAAATCAAGAGCTGTAAGAAAAAATGGGGAGTATATCGTCAATGGTTCAAAAATATTTATCACGAATGGCGGTGAGGCAGATGTCTATATTGTTTTTGCCTCTACGGATCCTTCTAAGAGAAATAAGGGAATCAGCGCTTTTATTGTAGACAAAGACACGCCCGGACTTATCATCGGCAAGGATGAAAATAAAATGGGCTTGCATGGATCAAGAACAGTTCAGCTCATTTTTGAGGATATGAGAGTACCGGCCGAGAATCTGCTAGGGGAAGAAGGACAGGGAATGTCCATCGCGCTGAATAACCTGAATACAGGGCGGATTGGGATTGCAGCACAGGCACTTGGAATAGCGGAAGGGGCTTTTCAGCATGCTGTCCAATATGCAAAGAATCGCAGCCAATTTGGGAAACCAATCTCTGCTCAGCAGGGAATAGGCTTTAAGCTCGCCGATATGGGGACAATGGTTGAGGCTTCAAAATTACTGGTTTATCAGGCAGCTGCTTTAAAAAGTTCGAATCAGCCTTGTACAAAGGAGGCATCCATGGCAAAGCTGTTTGCCTCGCGTACGGCAGTTGAAGTGGCGACCGAAGCAATCCAGGTTTTTGGAGGCTATGGCTATACCGAGGAATACCCAGTAGAACGTTATTTCAGGGATGCAAAGGTGACAGAAATATACGAAGGTACAAGCGAAATCCAACGAATAGTAATCAGTAAGCATTTGATGGGCTAATAGAACAGGGGGAAATAGGAATGAATTTTAAATTATCAGAGGAACATGAAATGATTCGCAAAATGGTTAGGGACTTTGCCCGGAATGAAGTCGCACCGACTGCGGCCGAACGGGATGAGGAAGAGCGTTTTGACAGGGAAATCTTTAACAAAATGGCGGAGCTCGGGCTTACAGGTATTCCTTGGCCAGAGGAGTATGGTGGAATCGGCAGTGATTATGTAGCCTATTGCATTGCCATTGAAGAACTTTCGCGTGTCTGTGCTTCAACAGGTGTTACGCTATCTGCTCATACATCATTGGCTGGCTGGCCAATTTATAAATTTGGCAATGAAGAACAAAAGCAAAAATATTTAAGACCTATGGCGCAGGGAGAGAAAATTGGAGCGTATGGGCTGACGGAGCCGGGATCGGGCTCGGATTCGGGAGCTATGAAAACAACTGCCCGTCTGGAAGAAGATCATTATGTTTTAAATGGCTCTAAAATATTCATTACAAATGGGGGCGTGGCGGATACATATGTGGTCTTTGCATTGACAGATCCGTCCTCTAAACATAAAGGTACAAGCGCATTCATTGTGGAGAAAGATTTCCCTGGCTTTAGTGTTGGAAAAAAGGAAAAGAAACTCGGGATTCGTTCATCTCCAACAACAGAGATTATTTTTGAAGAGTGTAAAGTACCGAAGGAGAACCTATTAGGTACAGAGGGAGAAGGATTTAAAATCGCCATGATGACCCTTGATGGAGGAAGAAATGGCATTGCTGCGCAGGCTGTTGGAATCGCTCAGGGAGCGCTCGACGCTGCAGTGGATTATGCGAGGGAGCGAGTTCAGTTCGGCAAACCAATTTCTGCCCAGCAGGGAGTTGGCTTTAAGCTTGCAGATATGGCAACCAGTATAGAGGCTTCAAGACTTTTAACCTATCAGGCTGCTTGGCTGGAATCCGAGGGACTTCCATATGGAAAAGAGTCGGCTATGTCCAAATTATTTGCCGGCGATACAGCAATGAAGGTCACAACAGAAGCGGTACAGGTATTTGGCGGGTATGGATATACAAAGGATTATCCGGTTGAGCGCTATATGCGCGATGCGAAAATAACACAGATTTATGAAGGAACACAGGAAATCCAAAGACTTGTTATCTCAAGAATGCTCACCAAAAACTAATTTCAAATTTTTATAGGGTTCTTCCCGGCTATCTTTATCCGGGGAGAATTGATTTTTAAAAGAAATACTTGTAGGTAGGTGGGTGAAAGGGTGAAGAGAATCGTAGTCCATGCCTCGGTAAAGGATGAGAGGCTTGTGAAAAAACGCCGGGACGAGATGATTAAAGGGGCGGTCTCTTTATTCATAGAGAAGGGCTACCACCGAACAACAACAAGGGAAATAGCAAAGGCAGCAGGATTCAGTATTGGAACGCTCTATGAATATATCAGATCAAAGGATGATATTTTATATCTCGTTTGTGACAATATTTACGATGAGGTGAAGGACCGGCTTCAAAAGGCGCTTGAAGAAAGCGAGGGAACATTTGCCGGGCTGCGCTTAGGTATCGCCTATTATTTTAAAATTTGTGATGAAATGCAGGATGAAGTATTGGTGATGTACCAGGAAGCAAAATCATTGAGCAGGGCAGCATTGCCATATGTATTAAATAAAGAAAATGAAATGACGAAAATGTTTGAGGAACTTATTCAGACATGTGTACAGCATGAGGAAATTGATTTAAGCCCGATACAAATTCACCTGCTTGCACATAACATTATTGTTCATGGACAAATGTGGGCATTCAGGAGATGGGGACTTAGAAAAAGCTATACAATCGATCAATATATTGAAATGCAATCGCATCTTCTTTTAAGCGGTTTAGCCAATGGGGAAAACAGATAAGCAAAGGGGAATGAAAAAAGATGAATAAAGGATATAAACCGAAACACCCTATTCGTTTTGTGACGGCTTCGAGTTTATTTGATGGGCACGATGTCAGTGTCAATATTATGAGAAGAATTCTTCAGGCAAAAGGAGCGGAGGTGATTCACCTCGGTCATAATCGTTCTGTTGAGGAAATTGTTAATGCAGCTATTCAGGAGGATGTTCAGGGGATTGCTGTTTCTTCCTATCAGGGTGGTCACGTAGAATTTTTTAAGTATATGTACGATTTGCTCAAGGAAAGAGGAGCCGGCCATATTCGTATTTATGGGGGCGGCGGAGGAGTCATCATACCAAGGGAGATTAAAGAGCTGCATGAATATGGGATTGCAAAGATTTTTTCACCGGATGATGGAAGAGAAATGGGCCTTGAGGGCATGATGGAATTGCTAATACGTGAATGTGATTATCCACTGCCCCCGCTTGAAGAGTTGAATGAGGGGAATCTATCCGTATCGGCCCCATTAACTGTAGCACGCGCGATTACGATGGTGGAAAATCGCTTGCTGGCTGGGCAGGAAGCCGTTGCTTTGTCAGATGAACTGCAAAAAATAGATGATAAACAGGTTAACCATATTCCGGTAATTGGGATAACCGGTACTGGGGGAGCGGGAAAGAGCTCGCTTACAGATGAATTAATAAGGCGATTCATTAATGAAATCCCTGAACAAAACATAGCAATTCTTTCGATTGACCCAACGAAGCAAAAAACAGGCGGAGCGTTGCTTGGAGACAGAATACGAATGAATGCCATTTTTCATCCGCGTGTGTATATGAGGAGCTTGGCGACGCGGAACTCACACTCTGAGCTTTCCAATTCGATAAAAGATGCAATAGCTGTCGTAAAAGCAGCCGGATTTGATGCTGTAATTATTGAAACAAGCGGAATTGGCCAGGGAGATGCGGCAATAACGGAAGTATGTGATATATCCATGTATGTCATGACAAGTGAGTTTGGAGCCCCTTCACAGCTTGAGAAAATAGATATGATTGATTTTGCTGATTTAATTGTTATTAATAAATTTGAAAGAAAAGGATCAGAGGATGCATTGCGCCAGGTTCAAAAACAATACCAGCGCAGCCGCAATCTATTTGATAAGGATCTGGCTGAAATGCCGGTGTACGGAACGATTGCGAGCCAGTTTAATGATGTGGGTACAAACGCACTTTTTGCTGCGTTGCTTGAAGTCATTGAGAAGAAAACAGGTCAGGAATACAAAAGCCGTTTTAATACATCTATGCGTTCAGAAAAGCAAAATGTCATCATCCCTCCCGACCGTCAATATTACTTACGGGAAATCGCTGAAACAGTAAAGCAATATCATACCGCCTCACTTGAGCAACAACAGATTGCCAGGCGATTATTTCAAATAGAAGGTACCATATTGGCGTTAGAGGAAGAGGGATATTCAGCGGATGGAACAGAGCCGCTGAGCGAGCTTCAAAAGGGATACAGGCAAAATCTAACCAATGAGTCAAAAGCCATTCTTGATGGCTGGAATAATCAGAAGGAATTATATTCAAAAACAGAACTGATTACGAAAGTACGAAATAAGGAAATTAAGACAGAATTGAGGACTAGTACATTAAGTGGTCTGACCATACCGAAAGTAGCTTTACCTAAGTTTCAGGATTATGGAGAAATCCTGCGCTGGGTACAGAAAGAGAATGTTCCCGGGAAATTTCCGTTCACTGCAGGTGTGTTTCCGTTTAAAAGACAGGAAGAGGATCCGAAGCGGCAATTTGCCGGAGAAGGATCACCGGAGAGAACGAACCGCCGTTTTCATTATTTATCAAAGGATGATACGGCCAAACGGCTGAGCACGGCTTTTGATTCGGTCACACTATATGGCGAGGATCCGCATATACGCCCAGATATTTATGGGAAGGTTGGGGAAAGCGGTGTAAGTGTCTGTACCCTTGAGGATATGAAAAAACTCTATGATGGGTTTGATTTATGTTCACCAAGTACTTCCGTTTCTATGACAATCAATGGCCCTGCTCCCATCATTCTTGCTATGTTTATGAATACCGCCATTGATCAACAAATAGAGAAAAAGCAAGCAGAGCTTAAAAGAACTCTTACTTCTGAGGAAAAGGAAACTGTAAAAAAAGAGACCCTGGAGATTGTCAGAGGAACCGTTCAGGCAGATATTTTAAAGGAAGATCAGGGACAGAATACATGTATCTTTTCTACTGAGTTCGCATTAAAACTGATGGGCGATATCCAGGAGTACTTCGTAAAAAATCGGGTGAGAAATTATTATTCTGTCTCCATATCCGGTTATCACATCGCTGAGGCAGGAGCAAATCCCATTTCACAATTAGCATTTACACTGTCGAATGGCTTTACGTATGTAGAATATTATTTAAGCCGAGGTATGGACATTGATTCGTTTGCACCGAATCTCTCGTTCTTTTTCTCAAATGGACTGGACCCAGAATATACTGTTCTCGGACGTGTGGCAAGGCGAATATGGGCAATTGTTATGAGAGATAAATACGGTGCGAATGAACGAAGCCAAAAGCTGAAATATCATATCCAAACCTCGGGACGTTCCCTGCATGCTCAGGAAATTGATTTTAATGATATCCGTACGACTCTGCAGGCTTTGCTTGCTTTGCAGGATAATTGTAACTCCCTGCATACCAATGCCTATGACGAAGCAATCACTACACCAACGGAGGAATCCGTACGAAGGGCCATGGCCATTCAGATGATTGTTACGAAAGAATTTGGCTGGATGAAGAATGAAAATTCTCTTCAGGGTTCCTTCATTGTTGAGGAATTAACGGATTTAGTAGAAGAAGCGGTTCTCCGCGAATTTGAACGAATCAACGACAGAGGTGGAGTCCTTGGAGCAATGGAAATGCAGTATCAACGTGGCAAAATTCAGGATGAATCTCTTGTTTATGAAATGAAAAAGCATTCGGGTGAGCTTCCGATTATTGGTGTGAACACCTATTTAAATCCTAATCCGCCGAGTGAAGATGAAGTAAACAATATGGAATTGGCCCGTGCCACAAAGGCTGAAAAGGATTTACAAATTGCTAATCTAGATAAATTTAAGGAGATTCATGGAATGGCTGCAGAAAATGCTCTAACTCAACTCAAAGAGGCTGCCATTAATGGAGAGAACATATTTGAACAGCTGATGGAAACTGTTAAAACAGCCAGTCTTGGCCAAATCACCCATGCATTATATGAAGTTGGAGGGCAATATCGCAGAAATATGTAAGTTTCTGTGCTACCAGAGTACAGACTAATTAATGTCTGTACTCTGATTTTTTAGGATGACATTCAAAGGATTGATCATTTGCTCAATATTTGTGTATGGGATTGAACATTAATAGCTGGTTGTATGGTAGGATAAAAAAGTAGAAGCTTTTTATTATAAGATACATAAAAGCAGGTTATAATGGAGAAACGAGAGGATACTGGAAACGGGTTGAACAAAGACCGATCAGTGCCCCTTTAAGTCCTTGTGATGGCTTTTTATTTATATTCTTATAAAGCCGCAAGAGGAAAAAGGATAGAACGGATAAAATAAAGTGGCAAAAAGATGAATCGTTTGGTTATAATGGGATATGCATAATTGGGCATTCATGTTGATTTGATAGAAAGGAAGTGCGAACAATGAAACTAGCCAACCTGTCTAAGGAAGAAGTAAGTGAAATGGCTTACATTGAAATTGCGAACGTGTTACTTATAGAAAAGAAAGAAGCAATAGATTTTAAGGTAATGATGGATAAAATCCAAAAATTACTTGGTTTGACAGATGAAGAAGTTAGTGCAAAAATGGGCCAATTCTATACAGATCTAAATGTAGACGGCCGTTTTATCAGTATTGGAGACAATCGCTGGGGACTAAAAGGATGGTACCCTGTTGAACAAGTTGAAGAAGAAACAGTTCCAGCTTCTAAAGTGAAGAAGAAGAAAAAAGGCAAAAAAGCACTCGTTGATGACTTTGATGATGAGGATGAAGTTCTTGATTTTGATGATCTTGATGACTTCGATGACGACGATGATGAGGATGATTCTTTAATTGATGATTTCGACGATATCGATGACATCGATGATGATGAGGATGATGATGATGAGGATCTAATCGAGGACGAAGTTATCGTTGAGGATGATTATGATCTTGACGACGAAGAAGAAGAGGAAGAAGATCTTGTGATTGACGAAGAAGAAGAGGACGACAATCGCTAATCCTTTAACCTTGACTTAAAGTGTCAATCTTTGTAGAATATTCATTGGGCTCCTTTAAAATAAAGGAAACACTATTAAGCGATTTTAAGCTCCCTTGCTTGCAAGGGGGCTTTTTTATTTTTTTTAGGGGATAGGCCCGATGAAAAAACAAAAACTAATCACTATTAATAGATTTGTGCTTACCAAATGAAATCAATACGATCTTTTAGGAGGTTTTTATAGATGACAAAATATATTTTTGTTACAGGCGGAGTTGTATCTTCTTTAGGAAAAGGGATTACAGCTGCTTCACTTGGCCGCTTATTGAAAAACAGAGGCTTGAAAGTGACAATCCAAAAATTTGACCCATACATCAATGTGGACCCGGGAACGATGAGTCCTTATCAACATGGTGAAGTTTTCGTAACAGATGATGGTGCAGAAACAGATTTAGACTTAGGCCATTATGAGCGTTTTATTGATATCAATTTATCTAAGCTTTCCAATGTAACAACAGGTAAAGTTTACTCTCACGTGTTAAAGAAAGAGCGCCGCGGAGACTATTTAGGCGGAACGGTGCAAGTAATCCCGCATATTACGAATGAGATTAAAGAGCGGATTTTGAAAGCTGGCCATGATACAAATGCGGATGTCGTTATTACCGAAATTGGCGGAACAGTAGGGGATATTGAATCCTTGCCATTCCTGGAAGCGATTCGTCAAATTAAGAGTGATATTGGCAGCGATAACGTTCTATACATTCACTGTACATTGATTCCTTACCTTAAAGCTGCTGGTGAAATGAAAACAAAGCCTACACAGCACAGTGTTAAAGAATTGCGCAGCTTAGGTATTCAGCCAAATATTATCGTCGTGCGTACAGAATTACCAATCTCTCAGGATATGAAAGACAAACTTGCTCTGTTCTGTGACATTGATAAAAATTCTGTCATCGAGTGCCGTGATGCAGAAACTTTATATTCCATTCCATTGGATCTTCAGGCACAAGGAATGGACGAAATTGTTTGTAACCATTTGAAATTGCAAACAAACGATGCAGATATGACAGAATGGAAAGAGTTGCTACATAAAGTAACGAATCTGACCAAAGAAGTGAAAATCGGTCTTGTTGGAAAATATGTAGAGCTTCAAGATGCCTATATTTCTGTAGTAGAAGCATTAAAACATGCCGGCTATGCATTTGATGCAGATGTGAAGATTAAATGGATTAACGCAGAGCATGTAAATAAAGAGAATGTAAATGAAATGCTTGATGATGTGGATGGTATTTTGGTGCCGGGCGGATTTGGAGACCGTGGTGTTGAAGGAAAAATCCTGGCAACCGAATATGCCCGCACTAACAAAAAGCCGTTCTTTGGAATCTGTCTTGGTATGCAGTTAGCATCCATTGAATTTGCACGTAACGTTCTTGGGTTAAAAGATGCTCATTCTTCTGAGCTTAATCCGGAAACGACAAACCCAATCATTGACTTACTTCCTGAACAAATTGATATCGAGGACCTTGGCGGGACGCTTAGACTTGGTTTATATCCATGTAAAATTGTTCCTGGAACGAAAACATTTGAAGCTTATCAAGATGAAGTGGTATATGAGCGCCACCGCCATCGTTATGAGTTCAACAACCATTACCGCGAAGATATGGAGAAACAAGGCTTTATCTTCTCAGGTACCAGCCCGGATGGACGTCTGGTAGAAATTATTGAATTGAAGGATCATCCTTGGTTCATTGCTTCTCAATTCCATCCAGAATTCAAATCAAGACCACAGCGTCCGCAGCCATTGTTCCGTGAATTCATTCATGCATCACTAGGCGAAAAATAATAAAAATAAAGGTGTACAGAAAATCAGTTACTACTGATAGCTCTGTACACCTTTTTTATTTTCGAGTGATTTTTTACTCAAAAGTGATATTTGTACTCATAAGGGCGATTAAATATACAATTCGTCCTATAAAGGTTCAATAAATTGGAAAACGCTCATCTGAAAAGGCTATTCAATTAGTTGAAATTATAAAATTTCAACTAACCTCAATCGTCCAAACTTACAACTTTATATAGTAAACGAAATCATTATCAGAAAACTTTTATCAAACAAAAACAGACAAGAAACTTGCTGGTATGCGCTTACGTAATGTAAAGTTATTTTTTGGCCAAGCAGGATAATTATTCTTCTTCATATTCCTTAATGATTTCATCGATTGACAGAGTGATTCCCTGATAAACGAAGAGGGCGGCTGCAAGGGTGGGAATCCCGCTTCTTGTTCCATCCTCATTTGGAATAAGACCTCGTGTTGCTTTTAAATCAATATGGATATCTGCCAGATTGGCAAGGTTCGGCGTATTGATATCATCTGCAGCAGGAGCCAGGGAAACGGCAACAAAAGGGATACGCTGTCCGTTTAAGGATTCAGCTAAAGCAACTGCTTCCGGTTCGGTTGCAGTTCGTGCAAAAATGATGGCGCGGTCTCGTTGCTCGATTTGAGCCATATATTGGCCGTTATACAATCGCTTCACGCCTTTGATCGGTTCAGGTCCATCGATTGCCTGGCTGATAATCCCATCCATTTCTTTAAAACCATGAAGATAAACAATACCATGGCTGACTAAAGCCTGAGCTAATAATCTCGCTGCGTCCTCCATATTTTCCTGTTCATCTTGTTCAATTTTTTTATAAATACCAGTTAATTGAGTTAAATATATTTTCAGCATTTGGGTCAACTCCTGATTTTAATAGTAATAGATGCTTTCATTTTTACTGTTTTTACAGCATTAAAATGATAAGTTCCTGTCAAAGTATAAATGCTTGAACGTAAATTGTCGAAAGACAATTTCGTTTGAATAAAGGTATTATTTACCTATTAGTAGAACTTATAGATTTAAGTGTCTTATTTATACAGGCTAACGGAAAGAAGGAGCTGTGTAAAATGAATGAAAAAATTTTAATTGTTGATGATCAATTTGGCATCCGTATTTTGCTGAATGAAGTACTGCAGCAGGAAGGATATCAAACATTTCTGGCGGCAAATGGAGAGCAGGCATTGGCGCTCCAGAAAAGTGAATCACCAGATTTAGTGTTGCTGGATATGAAAATTCCCGGTATGGACGGAATTGAGATTTTAAAAAGAATGAAAGAAGAAGATCAGGGCATTCGTGTATTAATTATGACAGCGTATGGAGAATTAGATATGATTCAGGAAGCGATGAACCTGGGAGCCTTGACTCATTTTGCAAAACCATTTGATATTGATGATATTAGGAAAGCGGTAAAGGATCATTTACCGGTTGCTAAAATTGACAGTTAAATGTACATTTTGCACACTTGTTGATAGTTTGAGGACAAGTTGATATGCTAGAGATAACTTCCCTCTGACGCTTTTTGCAGAAGGGGGAATACATATCGATCCATTAGGGAAAATGATAAGGGAAGCCGTTTGGCTCGAGCTTATTATTAACAAGGAGGAAGAAAAATGCCTTTAGTATCAATGACTGAAATGCTGAACAAAGCAAAAGAAGAAGGATATGCAGTTGGACAATTTAATATCAATAATCTAGAGTATACCCAAGCTATTCTTCAAGCTGCTGAGGAAGAAAAATCTCCAGTAATCTTAGGGGTTTCTGAAGGGGCAGCTCGTTACATGGGCGGTTTTAAAGTGTGTGTAGCAATGACAAAAGCCTTAATGGAAGAATACAAGACAACAGTTCCAGTTGCTATTCACTTAGACCACGGTTCCAGCTTTGAAAAATGTAAAGAAGCTGTTGATGCAGGATTCACTTCCGTTATGATTGATGCTTCTCATCACCCATACGAAGAGAATATTGAAATTACTTCTAAAGTGGTTGAATATGCTCATGCAAATGGTGTTTCTGTTGAAGCAGAACTTGGAACAGTTGGCGGACAAGAAGATGACGTAGTAGCTGATGGCGTTATCTATGCTGACGTTGAAGAGTGTAAAGATCTTGTAAAACGTACAAATATCGACTGTCTTGCTCCAGCGTTAGGCTCTGTTCACGGACCTTACAAAGGTGAACCGAAATTAGGTTTCAAAGAGATGGAAGAAATCGGAAAAGAAACTGGTATGCCATTAGTACTTCACGGTGGATCCGGTATTCCTTTACACGATATCCAAAAAGCTATTTCTCTTGGAACAGCTAAAATTAATGTAAATACTGAAAACCAAATCACTTCTGCTAAAGCGGTACGTGAAGTATTGGCTGCGGACAAAGAAGTATACGATCCACGTAAATACCTTGGACCAGCTCGTGAAGCAATTAAAGAAACGGTTATCGGTAAAATTCGTGAATTCGGTTCTAATAACAAAGCATAAAAGATATCTTTACGAGAGGATGCCACTCATCATGGGATCCTCTTTTTTACTATACATAATTTTGGTTAAATCATACGTTTTTAAAGGTGAAATTATTTGCTCAAAATGGAGAACAATGACACAATATAAAAGACATAGAAATTCATTCAAGGAGGAATTTAAATGAAGTTTTTTATAGATACAGCAAACTTAAATGAAATTAAAGAGGCCCATGCACTTGGTATTTTGGCAGGTGTAACAACGAACCCATCATTAGTTGCGAAGGAAAAAGATGTTTCTTTCCATGATCGTCTGCGTGAAATAACAGCGTTGGTACCTGGTTCTGTAAGTGCAGAGGTTATTGCACTGGATGCGGAAGGTATGATTCGTGAGGGTAAAGAATTAGCTGAGATTGCTCCGAACATCACAGTAAAAGTACCAATGACTCCAGACGGATTAAAAGCAGTTCATGCATTGACTGAAGCAGGAATCAAAACAAACGTAACTTTAATTTTTAATGCCAATCAGGCTTTATTAGCTGCTAGAGCAGGTGCAACATATGTTTCTCCTTTTATCGGAAGATTAGATGATATTGGACAAAATGGACTTGATTTAATAGCTGAAATTGCAGAAATCTTTGCAATCCATGATATCGATTCAGAGATTATTGCAGCAAGTATCCGTCATCCACAGCATGTGACGCAAGCAGCACTTCGCGGCGCACATATTGCAACGGTTCCTTATAACGTAATTCTTCAAATTTGTAAGCATCCGCTAACAGACAAAGGAATTGAAGCATTCCTTAAGGATTGGGAAACAAGAACAGAAAAATAATCGTGGTAAAATATGTATGAATGATCCGAGCTTGTGAAATAATTTGACAGACTAGCTTTAATTCAGGTGATTTTTGTGGTAATATTTACCTTATTCTCGCCGGACGGATAAAATCACATCAAGGGCGCAGAAGGGAGTTATTATGGAAAAGCTTAAAATAGCGGGTGGGTATCCGCTAAAAGGGGAAGTTCGCATAAGTGGTGCAAAGAATAGTGCAGTTGCTTTAATACCAGCAACTATTCTTGCTGACTCATCTGTAACAATTGAGGGGCTTCCAAATATCTCTGACGTAGAAATGCTTAAAGGATTACTTGAAGAAATCGGCGGTCAGGTAACACTTGACTCAACTGAAATGACTGTTGATCCGAGTAAGATGATATCAATGCCTCTTCCAAACGGAAGGGTCAAACAATTACGTGCCTCCTATTATTTAATGGGAGCGATGCTCGGTAAATTTAAGAAAGCAGTTATTGGCTTGCCGGGGGGATGCTATTTGGGACCTCGCCCAATTGATCAGCATATCAAAGGATTTGAAGCTCTCGGTGCTCAGGTAACAAATGAGCAGGGGGCAATCTATTTGCGTGCTGAAGAATTACGTGGAGCCCGAATCTACCTGGATGTTGTCAGCGTAGGAGCAACGATTAATATCATGCTCGCAGCTGTATTAGCTAAAGGCAAAACCATTATTGAAAATGCTGCGAAAGAGCCGGAAATTATCGATGTTGCAACATTGTTAACGAATATGGGAGCCCGTATCAAAGGTGCAGGTACGGATGTCATTCGTATCGAGGGTGTCGAAAAACTTCATGGTTGCAGACATACCATTATTCCTGACCGTATCGAGGCAGGAACCTATATGATTGTTGCCGCAGCAGTTGGAGAAGGTATATTGATTGATAATGTAATACCGCAGCATCTTGAATCCCTGATTGCAAAGCTAAGAGAAATGGGAATTGATATTGAAGAGCGGGACGACCAGATTTATATACCGAAGGCTGAAAAATTAAAAGCAGTAGATATAAAAACCCTTGTATATCCTGGTTTCCCTACGGATTTACAGCAGCCCTTAACAGCATTATTGACGAAGGCTACTGGATCTTCCGTTGTTACGGATACCATATATGGATCTCGATTTAAACATATAGATGAATTAAGCAGGATGAACGCCGATATTAAGGTAGAAGGCCGTTCTGCAATTATTAATGGACCTGTTCAGCTTAATGGAGCAAAAGTGAAGGCAAGTGATTTGCGCGCCGGAGCTGCTTTAATTATTGCTGGTCTATTAGCAGAGGGAGTTACCGAAATAACCGGTGTCGAGCATATCGATCGGGGATACAGCTTTATAGTGGACAAGCTTTCAGGACTGGGAGCGACCATATGGAGAGAACAATTATCGCCGAGAGAGATTGAGCAGCTTAAGAATTCTTAATGTAACAATCTAAATAAGAAACCAAATTTGGTTATGAAAACGTAATTTAGATAAAAATAGTAGTTCCTCCAGGTGAAAATCTGGAGGACTTTATTATAAAAATTATGAAATTGTGATATATTGAGAATGTTGCAATAGTTTTAAAAACCTCTATGTGATGTTAATAGTTGAAGTCTGAATCAAAAGCGAGTAAAATGGATTTGTTTTTGAGAAAAAAATAGAATAGAATATAATTGCTAATGAAAGCAACAAATGGTTTACGTGGATTTAAACCGCAACTCATCCTTTTACCTTCCTAAATATTTTCTTCTTGATAACCCTATCCATGTAGTAATAAACAAATCACTAAAATCAATCTAATTAATTTACTGAAGTGTGGTGTCATAATGGAATTAACAATTTCCGATTTAGAGAATTTAAAGCTAAAAGAGCTTTATGAACAAGCTAAAAAGTATAAAGTGTCCTATTATAGTAAGCTGACAAAGAAAGAATTGATCTTTGCCATCTTAAAAGCTCAGGCGGAGCGAGATGGGTACCTATTCATGGAAGGTGTTTTAGAAATCATTCCATCTGAAGGGTTTGGATTCCTAAGACCGATCAATTACTCACCAAGTTCAGAGGATATCTATATTTCGGCATCTCAGATTCGCCGATTTGATCTAAGAAACGGTGATAAAGTATCCGGTAAGGTACGTCCTCCAAAAGAAAATGAACGGTATTATGGATTATTGCATGTTGAAGCAGTGAATGGGGATAATCCTGAATCAGCTAAGGAGAGGGTGCATTTCCCTGCATTAACTCCGCTGTATCCTGATCGTCAGGTTGTACTTGAAACAACTCCCCGCAATGTATCTACACGTGTAATGGATATCGTAGCACCTGTTGGTTTTGGGCAACGTGGATTGATTGTCGCACCTCCAAAGGCTGGTAAAACGATGCTTCTTAAAGAAATTGCCAATGCCATTACAACGAATCACCCGGATGCGGAATTAATCGTCCTTTTAATTGACGAGCGTCCTGAGGAAGTAACAGATATCGAGCGATCTGTACAGGCAGATGTAGTGAGCTCAACATTTGATGAGGTTCCTGAAAACCATATCAAAGTAGCAGAGCTTGTATTAGAGCGTGCTATGCGTCTGGTTGAGCATAAACGAGATGTTATTATTTTAATGGATAGTATAACAAGATTGGCACGTGCTTATAACCTAGTAATCCCTCCAAGCGGCAGAACATTGTCAGGTGGGATTGACCCGGCGGCATTTCACCGTCCGAAGCGTTTCTTTGGAGCTGCACGTAATATTGAAGAAGGCGGTAGCTTAACCATTTTAGCAACAGCTCTTGTGGATACAGGTTCAAGAATGGATGACGTTATTTACGAAGAATTTAAAGGAACGGGTAATATGGAGCTTCACCTGGATCGCTCACTAGCAGAAAGAAGAATATTCCCTGCTATTGATATTCGCCGATCTGGGACAAGGAAAGAGGAGCTTATTATTCCGAAAGACCATTTGGAAAAATTATGGGCTATTCGCAAAACGATGTCAGATATGCCTGATTTTGCTGAGCGTCTGTTACGAAAACTTAAACAAACTAAAACCAACCAAGAATTCTTTCAATACCTCGATGACGAGATGAAAAAGTCAACGGGCGGATCGAAAAGAATCTTGTAATAGTAGCAGTAGCTGTTGATTTAAAATAACACGTCTGTTATAATATCTTGAGTGTGCTTATACTAAAAAGAGCACGCTTGATAACTCTGTTTCGAAAGACTCAGGGCGGAAGGAGTGGAAAAGATGAAAACAGGAATTCACCCTAATTACAAAACAGCAACTGTTAAATGTGCTTGTGGTAATGAATTTGTAACTGGCTCTGTTAAAGAAGAGGTGCGCGTAGAGGTTTGCAATGAATGCCACCCATTCTACACTGGACGTCAAAAGTTTGCTTCTGCTGATGGACGTGTTGAGCGTTTCAACAAGAAGTATGGTTTCAAATCCCAACAACAAGAACAATAATTTTGATTTTCGGAAACAGGCAGCGGGTAAGCCGCTTGCCTGTTTTTTTGCTTTAAGGCAGACACAGGCTAATGTACTGAGAAAAACATGTTGGTCTGTGTTTGTATGTTTTTAGAGGAGTTATATCAATTTTTTAACAACAAAGGTCTCTATTAACAAATGATAAAAAATCTTTTCTTGAGCAGTTTATGATGTATAATTATCTATTGGTATAGTAAATGCAGGAATGTTACAAGCAAAATCCTAATGAACCTAGTAAAGACAGGAAGGGAGACCCCAACACATGTACGAAACGAAACAATTTGGCTGGATAGAATTAATTTGTGGCAGCATGTTTTCCGGAAAATCTGAAGAACTGATTCGCAGGGTAAGGAGAGCGGTCTTTGCTAAGCAATCCATTGCTGTTTTCAAACCGGCTATTGATAATCGATACAGTGAGGAAGCGGTGGTTTCCCACAATGGAACTTCTGTTATTGCCAAAGGCATTACGCATTCATCCCATATCTTCGATCATATAGATTTAGATACAGATTTAATTGCCATTGATGAAGTGCAGTTTTTTGACGAAGAAATTGTACAGGTTGCTCAGCATTTGGCAGACAGCGGCTATCGAGTAATCCTGGCTGGCCTTGATCAGGATTTTAGAGGAGAGCCATTCGGGCCGATGCCGGAGTTAATGTGCCTGGCAGAACAGGTAACAAAACTACAGGCAGTTTGTTCCGTATGCGGATCCCCTGCAAGCCGGACGCAGCGTTTGATTGATAAGAAGCCTGCAGGCTATGAGGACCCTGTTATTTTAGTGGGTGCATCGGAATCCTATGAGCCAAGATGCCGTCATCATCATGAAGTACCAGGCAAACAAGAAACGGTACATACACCGATTAACGGTGGTATCGAAAACATAAAAACAAACAGGCTTTAAAAGGAATGAACACCTCCGGAGGAATAAGTGGAATTTGGGGGTGTTTTTGTATGTCAGAAATAAAAGGGTATGGCAGATTAAAGGATGTATGTTCATCTTTGCCGTCTCTTTTTTTCGTTTCCGTCTGATTGTGGTACAATAAACAAATCAAATACTGAGGTAAAAACCTCTTTTAAAAACCTGTTAATGAGGTGAAGAAATTGATCGATCGTTTACAAGCGGTAGAAGACCGATATGACAAATTAAATGAGCTTTTGAGTGACCCGGAAATCGTAAATGACACTAAAAAGCTTCGCGAATATTCCAAGGAACAATCAGATATTCAGGAGACTGTCTTTGCGTATCGAGAATATAAAGATGTACGTTCCCAATTTGTTGATGCGAAAGCAATGCTTGAAGAGAAGCTGGATGCTGAAATGCGTGAAATGGTGAAGGAAGAAGTAGATGAACTTTCCGGACAAATGAAAGAGTTGGAAGAAAAGCTTAAAGTATTGCTAATTCCCAAAGATCCTAATGATGATAAAAACGTTATTATGGAAATTCGCGGAGCAGCCGGCGGTGATGAAGCGGCCCTATTCGCAGGAAGTCTTTATAGAATGTACAGCCGTTATGCTGAGGCACAAGGATGGAAGATTGATGTAATGGATTCAAATCCAACGGGGCTTGGCGGTTATAAAGAAATCATCTTTATGATTAATGGAAATGGCGCATACTCCAAGATGAAATTCGAAAACGGTGCCCATCGTGTACAACGTGTCCCTGAAACAGAATCAGGCGGTCGTATTCACACATCAACAGCGACTGTGGCTTGCTTACCGGAGGCAGAAGAGGTTGAGGTTGAAGTTCATGACAAAGATATCCGTGTAGATACGTTTGCATCCAGCGGACCGGGCGGACAAAGTGTTAACACTACCATGTCAGCTGTACGTCTTACTCACGTTCCTACGGGGATTGTTGTATCCTGCCAGGATGAAAAATCCCAGATTAAAAACAAAGAGAAAGCAATGAAAGTATTGCGTGCTCGTATTTATGATAAATTCCAGCAGGAAGCACAGGCTGAGTATGACAGTGCTCGTAAATCTGCAGTCGGAACAGGGGATCGCTCAGAACGTATCCGTACGTATAATTATCCGCAAAACCGTGTTACAGATCACCGCATTGGATTAACCATTCAAAAGCTGGATCAAATCATGGAAGGCAAATTGGATGAAGTGATTGATGCATTGATTGTTGAGGACCAGGCTAGCCGTCTTCAAAATGCGGAGGATTAAGAATGATGAAAGTGTATGAAGCTCTTCGATGGGCTTCTTCTTTTTTAAGGGAGAATGGCCGTGATGAAAATGCTGGAGAATGGCTGTTGATGAATCAGCTGGGTCTATCCCGTGCTCAAATGCTTGCGAATATGCATGATGAGTTAACGGAAGAGGAAGAAGCTATCTTTATAAAGGATGTAAAAAAGCATGGAATCGAAGCAGTACCTGTGCAGCATATAATTGGCAGCGAGGAGTTTTATGGCAGGACATTTCTGGTGAATGGAGATGTATTGATTCCGCGTCCTGAAACGGAAGAGCTGATATTTCATGCCTTAGCTAAACTAAAAAAGCTTTTTAGTCCTGAAGAGAAGCTGGACATGGCTGATATTGGGACAGGTAGCGGGATTATTGCGATTACGATGGCATTGGAATGTCCTGATATGAAAGTGACGGCTGTCGATTTGTCAGAGAAAGCATTGAAACAGGCAGCTGAAAATGCTCAACGCCTTCAGGCTGAGGTGGCGTTCTTGCAGGGGGATTTGCTCAAACCATTAATAGATGCTGGTAAAAGGGTGAATGTTCTTCTTTCTAATCCTCCTTATATTCCTGAATCAGATCATGCAATCCTTTCGGATGTGGTTAAAAACCATGAACCTCATCTCGCCTTGTTTGCTGGAAATGATGGTTTGGATTGTTACCGCCAAATTACATCAGATCTGCCCAATGTACTTACAGACAAAGCATTGGTTGGATTTGAAGTAGGCGCCGGTCAGGGAGAGCAAGTAGCAGAACTAATGCAAGCTGTTTACCCTGAAGCCCATGTAGAAGTCCTGTTCGATATCAACGGAAAAGATCGAATGGTCTTTGGCGAAATAAAAAGCTGAAACGGCTTGATCAGAAGCGAGGAGCATAAGACAGGGGCTCGGAGGGAGGTGCTCTTCCCTCCCGCAGAGGTCATGCTTATGTCCTGAGCTTCTAGCCGTTGAAGCTAGATTACATAAAAAGCTGAAGAGCCTGTATCGATGAACGAAGACTAAGAACGCCACGTCCTGTGGCAATGTCTTCATGACCAACATCCTGTAGGCCCGCGACGAGCATAAGATGAATACTCGGAGGGAGGCGTTCTTCCCTCCTGTAGAGTATTTGCTTATGACTCGAGCTCCTAGGCCCAGAAGCTGGATTACATAAAAAGCTGAGGAGGCGACTGCCCAGCTCCGACAAGCATAAGGAGAGGCATGAAGGGAGGCTATTAAGGAACAAAGACTAAGAACGCCACATCGTGTGGCAACGTCTTTGTGATCAACTTCCTGTTGACCTCCGTAGTGGCTATCCTTATGACCTCGAGGAGCTAGGAGTCGAAGCTAGATTCTCAAAAATCCGAGATACCGTGTGCCCTGAAAAGATAGATTCCCAATATCTCCTTCTGCTAACATCCCGTAGTCTTTTCCACTTAAAGTCAATTCCATTCGGTCGCCGCTTTCCATCTCAAACGTCGCATAATACCAGGTACTGGACGAATTGTCACTTCCTCTGCTCTCTGATCGTTTGGTGACAACCTTAGCAACTACATTCAGCCTGGGCTGTTTATTATTATGACTCCATTTAGATAGGCTTTTGATGATAATAAATAGAAAAGTGCCAATGACTAAAATAAAAATAATACCAAAGATGATTGGAAATCCAGTTAAAAAAATGCCAAAGAACCCACCATCATCCATCAAAAAATTATCCATTTTTATACTCTCCCTTCCCTTAATTTCAAGAATGCGGTAAATAAAACGCAGTAGAAATAAAATTCAGATAATTATAGTTTAAGATAGAAAAAAACTGTCCACACTGTTTGTAAGTGAAGGGACGGTGTTTACGATGATGGCAAAAAAATATTTGCCTTTAATATATATTGTATTACTTTGTGCGGCAACAATGACTGGAATGATTACACCGAAAAACAGTTCTTCTGCGACAGAAACAGAGGTTCAAGTAATCCCGAATGAAGCGATCCGCTTACGGATCTTAGCAAACAGTAATAAAGAAGCTGACCAGGAATTGAAACGATCCATCAGGGATGAGGTCAATAAAGAAATTAACAAATGGGTAGCAGAATTAACTTCAATTGAGGAAGCCAGAAAAGTGATTGGTTCCCGTTTGTCTGATATAGAAGCTATAGCTGAAGATGTTATGGTCAAAGAAGGTAATGTACAAAAGATACAGGTTGATTTTGGTGAAACTGTTTTTCCAACTAAGCTATATGGACAATATTTATATCCGGCAGGCAAGTATGAAGCTATTAAAATCACATTGGGTGAGGGTCAAGGTGAGAACTGGTGGTGCGTCCTTTTCCCGCCGCTATGCTTTCTGGATTTCAACAGCGGAACAGCTGTAGCAAATGATTCAGCGTATGAAGAGTCAGCTGAAGAAGTTGAGCCAGTTAATAATAGTATGAACGAGGAAACTGCAGAACAAACGCAAACGGATGATCAAAAAATACAACCGATTAAGACTGCCGCCCAAACGGATAAATCGATTGAAAAGGCAGAAGATCAAGAAACGCAAATGGATTACGAGAACCAGTCTGAAGAAGCCGGACAAGATATCGCCCCTCCTGTTTATGAAAATCAGGATGAAGAGCCGGTTAAGGTGAAATTCTTTTTAAAAGAGATCTTGAAGGATTTGTTTTGAGAAACAGAATAGTACTCGGAGCAAATCAAGTTAAAAGTACAAATAGGAAGTGTTGTGCTGGAGCCGAAGTGGTTTCAGAATAGAGCGGGAAACTGGGAAATACCAGCCGAAGTTGAACAGAATTCAGCCGAACTGGCATAGAATTCAGCTGAATTTGCCAAAATAGCAGCCAACCGGATAATCAGCCTGATCCGGTTCTATTTTCCCTATTAATTCATATCCATATAGTAGTTGTGATTTGATAGTGAAGGGAGAATAGAAGGTGTATTATTTATCTATATCAAAAAGTACCGATATTGAAGGAATTGAGCGGTTTGCGGCACCTCAAGGAGTTGAGCTGCATCATGAAGACATTAGTTCAGGAAAATTTGTTTTATTAAAAGAAGAAGGCTCTATTAAAGGAATGATTGGTCTGGAGCCATGTGGAGATTATGGGGTGCTTAGGTCTTTTCTGTTTAAAGAGGAGGCTCAGGTGCAAGTACCTGCCCTGTTTGAAACGATCTTGGCTTTAGCAAAGGAAAAAGGGTTGAAAAAGATATTTCTGATATCGAATAAACTGCAAGCGTTAGGATTTTTTGAGGCTCTTCAATTTGAAAGAGTGAAAAACGGGGAGATTCCTAAAGACGTAAGAGATTCCTCGGTTGTGGAAAAGGTGTGGACAATAAACGAAACATATATCATGGAAAGAGCCCTATAAGGATGAAATTATCCACGATTTTATTGGCTTTATTCACAGACTGTGGATAAAGCTTGTTTTATTGTATAAATTCTTTTATACTTGCAAGGTGATTTTGTGAAAAATGTCGAGGAATCCTTATTTAATAAGTAATTTATAGAGAATGTTGTAGATTGGTGGCAGGTGATAATAGTGGAAACAAAAATGTGGACAGTGGATAAAATTGTGGATAAAGAAGAGGGTTATCCACAATTGATGGATGCGGCCCAAAAATTGAAAGCCGGAGAGCTGATTGCTTTTCCGACTGAAACGGTTTATGGACTTGGAGCAAATGCTTTACTTGGAGGGTCTGTAGCAGCTATTTATGAGGCGAAGGGAAGACCGAGTGATAATCCTTTAATCGTCCATATTGGAGAAAAGGAACAGGTTCATGGATTGGTGGGAGAAATTCCTGCAGTCGCAGATAAACTAATGGAACAATTTTGGCCAGGTCCGTTGACGCTAATTTTCCAAAAGAAAGAGGGCGTGTTCCCGGATGTTGTAACAGCAGGTCTTTCATCAGTAGCGATCCGAATGCCGGATCATCCGGTGGCATTGGATTTACTGAAAAAGGCGGGCTGTCCCACAGCCGCGCCAAGTGCAAATCTGTCTGGTAAACCAAGTCCGACAACAGCAGAGCATGTTCGCGAGGATTTAGATGGTAAAATTGCTGGGATCGTGGATGGAGGTCCAACTGGGGTTGGCTTGGAATCAACAGTACTTGATGTGACTGGCAGTATTCCGCAAATACTTAGACCTGGTGGTATTACGCGTGAACAACTGGAGAAGGTAGTCGGTGAAGTGTCTGTGGACCCTGGCTTGGTGAAGGACAGTGATGCACCGAAAGCTCCCGGTATGAAATATACACATTACGCACCGAAAGCCCCATTGACCTTGGTTGAGGGTACCCCTCAGTTTATCCAAACATTAATAAATGAAGAGCGGGACTTAGGTAAGCGAGTGGGTGTGTACACGGTTGACGAACATGCCCATTTGTATGAAGCTGATGTTATTATTACTGGCGGAAGCCGTGAGCAGCTGGACACTGTGGCTGAAAAAATGTATGGAGTGCTGCGCCAATTTGATAAAGAGCAGCCAGATCTAATTTTCGGAGAAGTGTATCCGGAGGATGGGATTGGGATTGCAATCATGAATCGCTTGAAGAAAGCGGCAGGAGGAAGAATCATCACACAAGACAAGTTCTAATTGATCCGGGACAGGCATATGTTTATTTAGGCTGGTCCCGGGAGGTTACTTGGATGGAACAAACGATGGTTGAATTTTTTGGCCTGCTTTTTATGGCTTTCGCACTCGGAATGGATGCCTTCTCAATTGGATTGGGAATGGGATCGTACAAGCTGAGGCTTAAGCAAGTACTCATCATTGGTTTTACTGTTGGTATTTTTCATGTGTGGATGCCGCTCTTGGGTATCTTTTCAGGAAAGTTATTATCCGCTCAGTTTGGATTGTTTGCCTCATACGCCGGTGCTGGTTTATTACTATTTCTTGGCTTGCAAATGCTGCTCACTGGAATTCAGGGTAAAGGTGAAACGGTTGTGGCTCCAGTTGGAACAGGATTGATTCTATTTGCGATAAGTGTCAGTTTGGATAGTTTCTCAGTTGGACTGAGCCTCGGAATGCTGGGATCCCGAGCGCTGATGACCATCCTGTGCTTTGGCTTTGCCGCCTTTTTCTTGACGGTGTCAGGGTTGTTGTTAGGGAGAAGAGTACATACATATCTCGGCAAATACAGCCTTGTTTTTGGGGGGAGCATCATGTTTGCGGTTGGGTTAAAGATCATCCTGCACCTGCATGGATAAAGATGTGTATCAGATTAATCTGATACATTTTTTTATTGTCCGTAAATATTCTATAATGGGGACAGGAGGGAAAATACGTTGAAGAATATTTTATTCGTTTGTACAGGAAATACATGTCGAAGTCCTATGGCAGAAGCTATTTTGCGAAATTATAATCTGTCTGATATAGAAGTAAAATCAGCAGGGGTTTATGCCTATGGGGGTCAAATGGCATCTGAGTATACGGTTACGGTACTTGATAAACACAAAATTGCGCAGGACCATGCCTCATCTCCATTAAAAGGAGAAGACATCGAGTGGGCAACCTATGTATTAACGATGACAGAAGGCCATAAGCAGTTAATTGCTTCGCATTACCCTCAGGCGATTGAAAAGACGTTTACATTAAAGGAATTTGTAAGTGACGATCCTGGGAACAGAGATATTTCAGATCCATTCGGGGGTAATGAACAAGTATATGAGCAAACTTTCCATGAATTATCTAAATGGATTAAAAAGCTTGTGGAAAAATTAAAAGACTAGATTTAGGATAGAAACTGTGCAGTTCAAATTGAAGGGAGCCATGTTACCATGAAAGTTATCATTGCATCAGATCACGGTGGAATAAATATAAGAAAAGAAATTATGAACCTAATGGAAGAGCTTGAGATCCAATATGAGGATTTTGGATGCGATTGTGAAACATCTGTTGATTATCCGGATTATGCGTTGCCTGTTGCTGAAAGAGTGGCAAAAGGAGAATTTGACAGAGGGATTTTGATCTGCGGTACTGGAATCGGAATGAGCATCGCGGCGAATAAAGTAAAAGGAATTCGTGCAGCATTGGTACATGATATGTTTAGTGCCCAAGCTACAAGAGCTCATAATAACAGTAACGTACTAACAATGGGAGAGCGTGTAATTGGTCCTGGTTTAGCCAGAGAAATTGCCCGCGTTTGGCTGACAACGGAATTTGAAGGCGGCCGCCATGAAACACGGATTGGAAAAATAGCTGAGGCAGAAAAATAAATCTTAGAAGGGCAGTAGAAGAATGAGTGAGATTAATTTAAAAGAAATAAAAACTCAGGTGACTGCCATTCTCGAAGATTTGGAAGCTCATTTTCCGATGAATGGCCGTTTGTTGGTAATTGGCTGCAGTACAAGTGAAGTAATCGGAAAGCGAATTGGTACAAGCGGGACGATGGAAGTGGCACAAGCAATCTTTGAGGCCATATATGATTTTTCTAAACAAAAGGGAGTCTACTTGGCTTTTCAGGGTTGTGAACATATTAATAGGGCTCTGATTATTGAACGAAAGACGGCTATTCAATATAATCTGGATGAAGTATCAGTTGTGCCTGCCCGGAATGCGGGTGGAGCATTGGCCGCTTGTGCATTTGCTAATTTCGAGAATGCAGTTGTGGTTGAGCATATTTGTGCTGATGCAGGCATCGATATTGGGGATACAATGATTGGAATGCATCTGAAGCATGTTGCAGTCCCGTTGCGTTCAGCGATTAGAGAGATTGGGAAGGCGCATGTAACATTTGCTATGACCCGGCCGAAACTGATAGGTGGGCCGAGAGCTCAATATGATAGAGTAAATATTAGAGAAATGTAAGAATTATACGTCAATGGAATAAATGACTATTGTCCTTTTTCGTGCTAGAATTGAAGGGATTAAATTGAAGATTTGTCCGTTTTGACGAAAAGGGAGGAAGCTATAAGATGAGGCATTTGCAAAAGCAAGACTCGCAAGTATTTGATGCAATTCAACAAGAATTGGACAGACAACGCGGTAAGATTGAGCTGATTGCTTCAGAAAACTTTGTCAGCGAAGCAGTAATGGAAGCTCAAGGATCCGTGCTTACGAATAAGTATGCGGAAGGATATCCAGGCAGACGCTATTACGGCGGCTGTGAATATGTGGACGTAGTTGAGGATTTGGCTAGGGAACGTGCCAAAAAGATATTTGGCGCGGAGCATGCAAACGTACAGCCACATTCAGGCGCTCAAGCAAATATGGCTGTTTACTTTACGATTTTGAATCCAGGAGATACGGTACTTGGAATGAACCTATCCCACGGAGGCCACTTAACTCACGGAAGCCCTGTAAACTTCAGCGGAATCCAATACAATTTTGTTGAATACGGTGTTGATGAAAAAACCCATCTTATAAATTACGAGGATGTTAGAGAGAAAGCAATCCAATGTAAGCCTAAATTGATTGTTGCCGGTGCGAGTGCGTATCCACGTTCAATTGATTTCAAGAAATTCCGTGAAATTGCAGATGAAGTAGGCGCCTATTTAATGGTGGACATGGCTCATATTGCAGGGCTTGTTGCAGCCGGTTTGCACCCAAGTCCAGTTCCTTATGCGGAATTCGTCACGACGACAACTCACAAGACATTGCGCGGACCACGCGGAGGAATGATCCTTTGCAGAGAAGAGTTTGCCAAGAAAATAGACAAGTCCATTTTCCCTGGTATTCAGGGAGGACCTCTAATGCATGTAATTGCTGCAAAAGCAGTGGCATTTGGCGAGGCACTTCAGGATTCCTTTACAGATTATGCAAAGGAAATTATAGAGAATGCAAAACGCCTTGGTGAAAGTCTGCAGAAGGAAGGACTTACGCTCGTTTCAGGCGGTACAGATAATCACTTATTATTAATCGATGTCCGCTCCATCAACTTAACTGGTAAAGTAGCAGAAAAGGTACTGGACGATATTGGTATTACAGTGAACAAAAATACGATTCCATTTGACCCAGAAAGCCCATTTGTAACGAGTGGGGTTCGTATTGGAACAGCGGCTGTTACAAGCCGTGGATTCAAATTGGAGGATATGGATGAAATCGCGGCAATCATCAGTCTCGCCCTCAAGAACCATGAGGACGAAGAGAAACTGAAAGAAGCTGCAGAGCGAGTGACTAAGCTATCTGGAAAATATGAATTATACCCTGAGTATTAAGGGTGAATAGAAGAGGTGTTGGTGAGTCTGATAGGACTTATTGACACCTCTTTTTATGATGTTTGGCAGTATAACATGTCGTTTTATATGGTTTGGGCAAAACGATGCTGAATGGGGATCAATGAGCCTGGAAATTTAGGAATGGCTGGAATGAGGAGTGTTTTGGCTGGTAAAATCCGTGGTTCGGCTGAATTAATATTAAAATTGGCTGGAATAATTGCCGCATTGGCTCAATTAATTCTCATTTCCGCTCAATTCACGGAAATTTCACATCCATTTACGTTTCTTTAACGATTTTAACACTTTAAAAAGTGGATAATAGAGAAGAAGGTATAGAATCATGTTTTATTAAAAAACTAATGAAGACTAAAAAGCTGAGGCGACTGCCCAGCTCCGACAAGCATAAGAGGAGGCACGTAGGGAGGCGCTCTTTCCTCCCGTAGTGGCTACACTTATGACCTCGAGGAGCTAGGAGCCGAAGCTAGATTGAATAAAAAGCTGAAACTGATTTAGGGAACGAAGACTAAAATCGCCACGTCCTGTGGCAACGTCTTCATGACCTACATCCTGTAGGCCCGCGAGGAGTATAAGACAGGATCTCGGAAGGAGGTGTACTTCCCTCCTGCAGAGGTCATGCTTATGTCCTGAGCTTCTAGCTGTTGAAGCTAGATTAAATAAACCTTGAATGCGGTAGATTTTGGCATACAGAAACTTAATTGAACTAATGGAGAATTTTCTGTACAATAAAACGAGTGCAAAAATAGGAACATAAAAGTGAGGAGAGATCCATATGGGAAAAGTTTATGTGTTTGACCATCCGTTAATACAGCATAAGTTAACATTTATCCGTGATAAAAATACGGGTACAAAAGAATTCAGAGAATTGGTAGATGAAGTATCTACTTTAATGGCTTTTGAAATCACCCGAGATCTCCCGTTAGAAGAAGTGGAAATTGAAACGCCAGTCAGCAAATCAACATCTAAAACAATTGCGGGTAAAAAAGTAGCCATTATCCCTATTTTACGTGCTGGTCTTGGTATGGTTGACGGCATGATTAAAATTATTCCGGCAGCAAAAGTTGGACATGTAGGTTTATACAGAGATCCAGAAACATTGAAACCAGTTGAGTATTATGTAAAACTTCCTGCTGACGTAGAGGAAAGAGAATTTATTGTAGTTGATCCAATGCTTGCGACAGGTGGATCTGCTGTCGATGCCATTAGCGCAATCAAAAAGCGCGGGGCAAAAAATATTAAATTCGTTTGTCTAGTTGCTGCGCCTGAAGGCGTTAAAGCAGTGGAAGAAGTCCATCCGGATGTCGATATTTTCATCGCTGCACTTGATGAAAAATTGAATGATCACGGCTATATCGTTCCAGGTCTAGGTGACGCGGGCGACAGATTGTTCGGAACAAAATAAAGATAATTTATAGAGGTGTTCATCAGCCGTTTCTGACTGATGAATACCTCTTTTTTTTGCGGATAATTGACTCGTCTTAGATCAAGTAAGTTCTCTGGGCGATACCTCAACTACACCGCTTTAAGGATTCCAGCATATGCTATTCAGGCATAAAAATATGCTGTGATAGCAGAACTGATTTCATTAAAAGCCTAAGATTTTAAATGTTCATCGCGCTCTTTTTTGATTTCTTGAATTCTCTTTATTTCTTCCTGATATTGTTCCTCGACTTCTGATGTGGCCGGAAGGAAGGATTCATTATTATAATCAACCCTTTTTCCGTAACGGATCATTTCATAAATGATCATACCATTATTAGGTTTTCCGTTAATTGTATGCATTGGTATAACGTCAAACAGAACATAATAAATCGCATAGAAAGCAAAGCGATCCCAAAATGTCTTGAACTCCTCAATAAAATGGTTGGCAATTAAAAAGTTGATGAGGAGGGCGATGGATAGGTTCATTAAAATCGGACCTAGATAGATGCAGATGTAAGCAAACTTACTCTTGCGCTTTAATTCATCATACGAAAACCAGCTATATAAGTGGTAGTATTTGCGAATATCGATCATTCCAATTTTTTTGATACGGGGGCCGGAACCAATCGTAAGTCTCGGATTGATTACGCCAAATAACCAGCTGACTAACAGATAGCCTGTCTCCCGAAGAAAAACAACGACAGGCAAGATGATAAAGGCAGAAATCACTAATGACGTAAGATCGGCCAGACCAAACATAACTCTACACATCCTAACTTAAATTACTCATATACCTGACACTCATACCCAGACCTATTTAACATACAAACAGGAAGAATGTGGACATTCATTTTTTTGTAATCAGGAGAATCAATCCATTACCCGAAAATGGAGAACACAGAACAACCACTATTTATTTTTACATGCATAAGAGACTGCCGTTAATCCATTCTAAAAACAAGGATGTGATAATCATTGAAGCAAATTTTAATTGGAGCTTTCATATTTATTCAATTAATAGTATATGCTCCACATAGTTCTGCTGAGGATATAGAGGTGGTGATGATTGAAACAGTAAAAGACACATCAGCTCATCGAGTGGCGAAAGAGCTGATAGAAAAGTATCCAGCAATCAAACCGCGCTATTATTTCAATTTAGTGTGCAACGGCTTTTCTGCTAGCGTACCTTCTATATTAATACCGAGATTAAAAAAGGAAGAATCAGTTTCAGCTATTTTTCTATCGGGTCCAATTAAAGCTACTATTAAAAAGAATTCTCTGCCAAAAGGTCAGCCGCAACTTCAATTCAACCAGCCAATTCAGGCTACGGGCAAAGGTGTAAAGGTCGGAGTGATTGATACGGGAATTGATTATAGGCACCCTGATCTTAAAGCAAACTATAAAGGCGGCTATGATTTAGTGGATCAAGATGAGGACCCAATGGAGACGATGGGGAGCTCTAAAAAAGCAACCATTCATGGGACGCATGTGGCTGGAATTATTGCGGCTAATGGAAAAATGAAAGGGATAGCTCCTGAAGCAAGCATTTATGCATACAGAGCACTAGGGCCGGGAGGATACGGAACAACTGATCAAGTCATTGCTTCAATAGAAAGAGCGGTAAAGGACAAGATGGATATTATCAATCTGTCCTTGGGAGATACGATGAATGGTCCGGATCTTCCTACAAGTAAAGCGCTCGATAAGGTAGTTAAAAAGGGAATAGTGGCTGTTGTAGCAAATGGAAATGATGGACCGGGTATTTGGACGGTAGGTACGCCTGGGACATCAGGGGGAGCGATCAGTGTAGGGGCAAGTTCAGATGCAGGTAAATCGAAGAGGTTGAATTTTACGAAACCATGGGCGGACATTGATTTTCAATTAACAGCAGGCTCCCCCGAGTGGGATTTTTCACATTCTATGATCATGACTTATGCAGGCCTTGGTAAAAGGGAGAATTACGAAAATATCAATGCGAAAAATAAAATTGTGTTAGTGGAGCGGGGAGTAATATCATTTAAAGATAAAGTAAAAAATGCAGTGAATGCCGAAGCTCTGGGTGTAATTATTTTTAATAATGAACCTGGTGAATTAAGCGCTTCTCTCGAAATGAATTCAAAAATTCCCGTAATCACCGTTTCGCAAAAAGATGGGCGAAAAATGAAAAAGGCTCTGGAAAATGGACAACTCACCTGTAGGACAATTGATATAGAAGAAAAAGAGAAATTAGCCTCCTTTAGTTCAAGAGGTCCGGTTATTCATAGCATAGCGATAAAGCCGGATGTAGTAGCACCGGGTGTGAGAATTGAAAGTACGATACCGGGCGGAACGTATCTTTCTTTGCAAGGAACGAGTATGGCTGCTCCTTATGTGGCGGGTGTGTGTGCATTGATTAAAGAGGTTCATCCTGATTGGAGCCCAGAAAAAATCAAATCGGCTTTAATGACCAGTGCTATATCGTTGAAAAATGATAAGGATGAAATATATCATACATTTGAACAGGGAGCTGGTCGGGTAAATGTGAAGGATGCACTGCAAGAGGATACATTTTTAGCTCCGTCATCTGTAACTTTTGGCATGGCAACCAATGGTCGAATGTATAAAGCGAATATAGTAGTAGAAAATAGAAGTAGTAGAAAAAAGCGATATTATTTTTCTATTCCACGTAAGGAAAGATTTATGACATGGAAACTGCCGTTAGCTTTTGTACTTGAAGGAGGCCAAAAGAAGAAACTGGAAGTTCAGCTTGAATTGGATAATTGGAAAGAGAAAAGTGAACTAGATGATGGTTATCTATACCTCAATGAAGCGGGAAGAAATAAGGTGCGCAAGATCCCTTACATTTTTGCAATGACGAAACCTGATTACCCAATTGCTGAAGGGGTAGAGGTTGTTCAAGAGAAAGGCGATCGCAAGATGGAAATAAGTGTTTATTTACCGTTTGGTGCCGATTCTGTAAGATTTACCTTGTATAATGCAGATTCACTTCTTTACATAAAAGATCTAGTAGAAGTGAAAGGTGTTAAAAGAGGGGTACTTAAACAAAAAGTCGACTTACCGGAAAATATCCTCTCAAATTATTACGAAATTGTGACAGAAGTTGAAAAAGACCATCAAAAAGTAGTGCTTAAGAATACAAATTACTTGAAATTTCAGTTAGAATGAAATTTATACACTTATTTTTAACATAATTGATAATTTATTCTAGTATAGGTAATGGATTTCACACCTATCTGAATTGACAATCATTTTTGCCTATTGTATTCTTACATAGGGTATAAATGGTAGGGTTTTCAAATTGACAGACAATTTTCCATTTATATTGTCAATTGTGTTGATTATACACCTCTAATATACATATCTGAGTTGATTCGATACAAAATAATAATCGCAGTGTTTTTCTGCAACGATTTACAATGTCTGCCGGTTTATTATAATTGATCGGCCCAATACTATCGGAATTTTATTGGTAGGTGGCTATAATCATAATCGCTAACAATTGGAACCCCTTATTGTCTCCTGATCGGATTAGTTAGTGAAAGGTGTATATGCTATCCGTTCAAATAACTCTTAATGGAGAAACCTATTCAAATGCTAGAAGTCCACATTGTTTTCAGACGCTATCTGAGGTACACGTTCACCTTATTATCCATTTATGTTATCCTATGGGGAGTAACCCCTTATAAAACAGAAGCCTTGGGAATGACACTTGGCAGTATAATTGGTATTTATAATATTTGGCTTTTATCAAGAAAAACTGCTCAATTAGGTGAGAAAGTGCTTGAGGGAAGCAGCATGAAATCACTTGGGACAATCTCAAGAATGGCAGCTGCAGTTTTAGCTGTCGCCATTGCTATGCGATATCCTGATCAATTTAATGTATTTTTTGTCGTATTGGGATTAATGACGGGTTACCTTGTCATTATGATAGATTTAACAATCCATAACATAAGGCGGGGGGAAAAGAGGTGAATTTAGATTGAATCATGGAGCACCTACAGTCGAATTAATGGGCCTTACTTTTAATCTTGGTAACGTTCTGATGATTACGGTCGCAAGTGTGATTGTATTTTTAATCGCCGTACTGTCGACAAGAAAATTGGCAGTTAAGCCATCTGGTATGCAGAACTTTATGGAGTGGGTCATTGACTTCGTCAGAAACATTATTAATAGCAATATGGACTGGAACACTGGCGGGCGC
Source organism: Pradoshia sp. Z4_20 (assembly GCF_058216035.1). Taxonomy (NCBI): domain Bacteria; kingdom Bacillati; phylum Bacillota; class Bacilli; order Caryophanales; family Bacillaceae; genus Pradoshia; species Pradoshia sp. Z4_20. The sequence continues at coordinate 8,246 of NZ_JBZAJD010000006.1, read as the reverse complement.
TTTTTAGTTCTTGGAACGACGCTTATCATGTACATATTTGTTTCAAATATGCTTGGTCTTCCATTCTCAGTTACTTATAACGGAGACCTATGGTGGAAGTCGCCAACAGCCGATCCAGTAGTCGCTTTAACCCTTGCAGTAATGATCGTAGTCCTTACAAACTTCTATGGTATCAAAATGCGAGGCTTTAAAGGGTACAGTAAAAACTTTGTATCACCTATGCCGTTCTTATTTCCGCTTAAGATTATTGAGGAGTTCGCGAATACCCTCACACTGGGCTTGCGTCTATTCGGTAATATTTATGCGGGTGAAATCTTACTCAGCCTACTGGCGGGATCTCTTGCAACAGATTTCTGGAGCAGTGCCCTTGCTATTGGTCCAACCATTGTATGGCAAGGTTTCAGTATATTTATCGGAGCAATCCAGGCATTTATCTTTACGATGTTAACAATGGTTTACATGGCCCACAAAGTCAGCGAAGACCATTAATAATATAAAAAATTTAACTATAGTTATACAAATTAAAGGAGGAACTTCATAATGGATTTGGGTGTTATAGCAGCAGCAATCGCAATCGGTTTAGCAGCTCTTGGAGCAGGTATTGGTAATGGTTTGATCGTATCTCGTACAGTAGAGGGAATTGCACGTCAACCAGAAGCACGTGGTATGCTTCAAACTACAATGTTCATCGGGGTAGCTTTAGTTGAGGCGATTCCTATCATCGCGGTTGTTATCGCGTTCATGGTAATGTAATTGACAATACTGATGGCGGAGAATCTAGGGATTATCTTCGCCATTCCTTTATGTTTACTAAAATCCGGCCGTGAGTTCACGGTTTAAACGTATATGCAATAAAAAAGCAAGCCGTAAAGACTTCTGAAGGGAGTGAAATAGGGGTGTTATTTAATAATTTGGTACTTGGAGCTGCAGCACATAGCGGACTTAATACAGGAGATATCATCTTCCAATTAGTCTCTTTCATCATCTTGATGCTTTTACTGAAAAAATTCGCATTTGGTCCTCTTATGGGCATTATGAAAGAACGTGAACAACACGTTGCGAGTGAAATTGAAGTAGCAGAAAAGAATCGTGCAGAAGCAGCCGCTTTGTTAGAAGAACAACGTACTATGCTGAAAGAAGCGCGCCAGGAATCTTTATCTCTTATTGAAGAGGCTAAGAAACATGGTGAAAAACAACGCGAAGAAATCATCGTTGTTGCCCGTCAGGAAGCTGAACGTGTGAAAGAGTCAGCGAAACGTGAAATTGAACAGCAAAAAGAACAAGCTATGGTTCAACTTCGTGAGCAAGTTGCATCCTTGTCTGTTCTAATTGCGTCTAAAGTGATTGAAAAAGAACTTAGTGAAGCTGATCAACAAAAATTGATTAACGATTACATTCAAGAGGCAGGAGAAGAGCGATGAGTAATACAGTTGTAGCAAAACGCTATGCAGATGCTCTTTTCCAAATTGCCAAGGAAGATAATCAAATAGACCGTTTGGAAGGCGAAATGCGGACTTTGAAGGAAGTATTTCTATCAAACAAGGAGCTTACTTTATTCCTTGAGCATCCAAAGGTATCTATGGAGAGCAAAAAAGACGCCATAAGAACGGCTTTTGCTACTATGTCTCCATCTATTCAAAACCTGTTAATGATTCTTGTAGACCGTCATCGCGAGGATATTGTGGCGACTTTGGCAGATGAGTTTATTTTATTAGTAAACGAATACACAGGTGTAGTCGATGCTAAAGTTTATTCTGTCCGTCCTTTAACGAAGCAGGAACAAGAAGGCATTTCAAAGGTTTTTGCCCAAAAAATTGGAAAACAGGCACTGCGCATTGAAAATATCGTAGACAGCAGTCTTCTGGGTGGAATCAAGCTGCGAATCGGTAACCGTATTTTTGATGGTACGGTCTCAGGTAAGCTAGAACGCTTGGAACGTCGTTTGCTGGGTTAATATTAGAAGTTAGGGGTGAAATTCATGAGCATCAGAGCTGAAGAAATCAGCGCGCTGATTAAGAAACAAATTGAAGGCTATCAATCTGATATAGAAATGAGTGAAGTCGGCACCGTAATCGTTGTTGGTGACGGTATCGCGCGTGTTCATGGATTGGACAACGTCATGTCCGGAGAGCTGCTTGAGTTCTCAAACGGTGTAGTTGGTATGGCGCAAAACTTGGAAGAAAATAACGTCGGTGTTATTATCCTCGGTCCTTTCCGCGACATTAAAGAAGGAGACGAAGTACGCCGTACAGGCCGCATCATGGAAGTACCAGTAGGTGAGGCTATTATCGGACGTGTCGTTAACCCTCTTGGACAACCACTTGATGGTATGGGTCCAATCGCTACAACTGCAACATTACCGATCGAAAACAATGCACCGGGTGTAATGGATCGTAAGTCTGTACACGAGCCTTTACAAACAGGTCTTAAAGCGATCGATGCCCTTGTTCCTATCGGACGTGGACAACGTGAATTAATCATTGGTGACCGTCAAACAGGTAAAACATCTGTAGCGATTGACACCATTTTGAATCAAAAAGATGAAAACATGATTTGTATCTATGTAGCAATCGGTCAAAAAGAATCAACAGTTCGTGGAACAGTTGAAACTTTCCGTAAGCATGGTGCATTGGATTACACAATCGTTGTTTCAGCATCTGCATCTCAACCAGCTCCATTGCTATACTTGGCTCCTTACAGTGGGGTAACAATGGGTGAATATTTCATGCGCCAAGGCAAGCATGTCCTTGTTGTATATGATGATTTATCTAAGCAAGCAGCAGCATATCGTGAGCTTTCCTTGTTGCTTCGTCGTCCTCCAGGCCGTGAAGCATTCCCAGGGGATGTATTCTACTTGCACTCCCGTCTATTGGAGCGTGCTGCTAAATTGAACGACACACTTGGTGCGGGTTCAATCACAGCATTACCGTTCGTTGAAACACAAGCTGGAGATATCTCCGCTTATATCCCAACAAACGTTATCTCCATCACAGATGGACAAATCTTCTTGCAATCTGATTTATTCTTCTCCGGCGTACGTCCTGCGATTAATGCGGGTCTATCCGTATCCCGTGTAGGTGGATCAGCGCAAATTAAAGCAATGAAAAAAGTTGCCGGTACTCTACGTTTGGACTTGGCATCATTCCGTGAGCTTGAAGCATTCTCCCAATTCGGATCTGACTTGGATAAAGCAACTCAAGCGAAATTAAATCGAGGTCAACGTACAGTTGAAGTATTAAAACAAGATCTTCATAAGCCATTGCGTGTAGAACAACAAGTATTAATTCTATACTGCTTGACTCGTGGATTCTTAGATGATATTCCATTGGCTGATATCAGGCGTTTTGAAGCTGAAATCATTGAATGGACTGCACGTAACCACAACGAATTATTTGAACATATCCGCACTACTGGCGATCTGCCAAAAGAAGAGGATATGAAAGCAGCAATCGCTGAATTTAAAAAACAATTTGTTGTATCGGAATAACAGGATAGGCATTTAATAAAGGATGGTGAGAAGAAATGGCATCATTACGTGATATAGATGCGCGTATAAAATCAACGAAAAAGACGAGCCAAATCACAAAAGCCATGCAAATGGTTTCCGCCTCCAAATTGAATCGTGCCGAAGCAAACGCGAAAGCTTTTGTACCGTACATGGAGAAAATCCAAGAGGTCGTAGCGAGCATTGCGAATGGAAGCTCGGATGCATCTCATCCGATGCTGGTCACTCGTCCTGTGAAAAGAACCGGATATCTGGTTATCACTTCCGATCGCGGATTAGCTGGACCATATAATAGTAGTGTCTTAAGAAAAGTTTATCAGACAATCAATGAACGCCATAAATCCCCGGATGAATACGGTATTATCGTTCTTGGGCGGGTGGGAAGTGAATTCTTCCGTATCCGCGGTATGAACGTTATCCAGGAAATGGTCGGATTGTCTGATCAGCCAAGCTTTGATGACATTAAAGAAATAACCGCCAGTACGGTAAAGTTATTCGCAGACGAAACTGTTGACGAAATCTATATGTACTACAACCACTTTATTAGTGCTATTTCCCAAGAAGTAACGGAAACTAAACTTTTACCTCTTGGAAGTGTAGAAAGCGATGCTGTAGCTACACTTTACGAATTCGAACCAAACCAGGAAGAGATTCTTGAAGTGTTACTGCCACAATATGCTGAGAGTTTAATATATGGCGCATTGTTGGATGGTAAGGCAAGCGAACACGCATCACGGATGACAGCAATGAAGAGTGCAACTGATAATGCTTCTGAGCTTATCGGCTCTCTAACATTGACATACAACCGTGCACGCCAAGCTGCAATTACACAAGAAATTACCGAGATTGTCGGCGGAGCCGCTGCACTCGAATAGATAAAATGGAAATATAGATTCGAACATTCACACGGCATAGAGTAAATAGGAGGGAATGGAATGAACATAGGACGCGTTACTCAAGTCATGGGTCCGGTTGTCGACGTTAGATTTGAAAACGGCAAACTACCTGAGATCTATAACGCTCTGAAGATCAACATTTCCAAAGGAGCGCCTGCTGATGAGGCAGAATACCTTACTTTGGAAGTTGCTCTTCACTTAGGCGATGATACGGTTCGTACGATTGCAATGGCTTCTACAGACGGATTAGTCCGTAATGCAGAAGTAATCGATACAGGAGCACCAATTTCTGTACCGGTTGGAGACATAACACTTGGTCGTGTATTCAACGTATTGGGTGAAAAAATTGATTTAGATGCTCCTTTAGAAGGCAACTATCAAAAAGATCCAATCCACAGAGAAGCTCCAAAATTTGAAGAGTTATCTACTGAAGTTGAGATCCTTGAAACAGGTATCAAAGTAGTAGACTTACTTGCACCTTACATCAAAGGTGGAAAAATCGGATTGTTCGGTGGTGCCGGTGTAGGTAAAACTGTATTAATCCAAGAATTAATCAACAATATCGCCCAAGAACACGGTGGTATCTCCGTATTCGCAGGCGTTGGAGAACGTACTCGTGAAGGAAATGACCTTTACCACGAAATGACTGACTCCGGTGTTATCAAGAAAACAGCCATGGTCTTCGGACAAATGAATGAACCGCCTGGTGCACGTATGCGTGTTGCCTTGACAGGTTTGACAATGGCTGAGTATTTCCGTGATGCACAAGGTCAGGACGTACTTTTCTTCATCGATAACATCTTCCGTTTCACACAAGCCGGTTCAGAGGTTTCTGCCCTGCTTGGACGTATGCCATCTGCCGTTGGTTACCAACCAACATTGGCTACAGAAATGGGTCAATTACAAGAACGTATTACATCCACTAACGTGGGTTCTGTTACATCTATTCAAGCAATTTACGTACCAGCCGATGACTACACGGATCCGGCTCCGGCTACAACATTTGCCCACTTAGATGCAACAACAAACCTTGAGCGTAAACTTTCTGAAATGGGTATTTACCCAGCGGTGGATCCGTTGGCATCTACTTCCCGTGCGCTTTCTCCTGAAATCGTTGGAGAAGAACACTATGAAGTTGCCCGTAGCGTTCAATCTACATTACAACGTTACAGAGAGTTGCAAGATATTATTGCCATTCTAGGTATGGATGAATTGGGAGAAGAAGATAAATTAGTTGTTGCCCGTGCACGACGTATTCAAAACTTCTTATCTCAAAACTTCCACGTAGCTGAACAGTTTACTGGTCAAAAAGGTTCTTATGTACCAGTTAAAGAAACTGTTAGAGGCTTCAAAGAAATCCTTGATGGTAAATACGACAACCTTCCTGAAGATGCATTCCGCCTAGTTGGACGCATTGAAGATGTTGTAGAAAAAGCTAAGCAAATGGGCGTTGAGGCTTAACCGAAGGATCTTATAGGAGGGCGCATATATGAGAACGATTAAAGTTTCTGTAGTTACTCCTGGCGGTCCTGTGTTGGATGAAGAAGTAGAAATGGTCAGTACGAAAGCAAAAACGGGGGAACTTGGTATTCTTGCCGGACATATTCCAATGGTAGCTCCACTTGATATCGGTTCCGTTCGTTTAAAAACGGGTAACAATACAGAATGGGTTGCTGTATCCGGTGGATTCATGGAAGTCAACGGTGAAGAAGTAACCATACTCGCACAGTCAGCTGAACGTGCTGAAGATATTGATACTGCTCGCGCCAAACAGGCTAAAGCACGTGCTGAAAGACGACTTCAAGACAGACAAGTTGAAATTGATGCACATCGTGCTGAATTGGCACTTAAGCGTGCTTTAAACCGTCTAGATATTGCTGAACAAAGACAACGTTAAACTGTTGAATAAACTCCAGGGGAGAGGGGCCCCTGGAGTTTTTTTGTACATAACTTGGCAAATGAGAAATATATATAGGATATGAGGAAGGAAGAATGGAACAAGTGGGATGAGAGGACTTTGTCTCTTGCTGTTGGGTCGGTGGGAGGTCGGTCATAGGTCGGTGGTAGATGGGTGAAAGATCGGTGATAGGTATGCGGAAGGTGGGGGAAAGGAGCTCTGGGGTACCTATCAGGCACCTATGCCCTACCTATACTGGGGTAAAGGCCGGTCATAGGTGTGTGAAAGGTGGGGGAAAGGAGCTCTGGGGTACCTATCAGGCACCTATGCCCCACCTATACCGGGGTAAAGGTCGGTCAAAGGTATGTGAAAGGTGGGGGAAAGGAGCTCTGGGGTACCTATCAGGCACCTATACCCCACCTATACCGGGGTAAAGGTCGGTCAAAGGTGTGTGAAAGGTCGTAGAAAGCTCTGCTATCAACTACCTATGAGTCACCTATCATCCCCACCTATCCAATAAAATTGAGATAAAAGTGGTATGACCAAAATCACCATATCATATCGACACGTATATATCAGAATGTTATAATGTATACGGTTACATATTGAATATTTAGAAAATTTTAGTGGGGAAAATGGGGGGATGAGATTGGCATCACTACATTGGTATCAGAACAATTATATAATCGTTCTGGTTTTTTTATGCCTTGGAATATTGCTTCCAATTGTAGCATTGTCTTTAGGGAAGTTATTAAGACCTCACAAACCTACCGACGCAAAAGGTACAACCTACGAAAGTGGCTTGGAGCCCTTTCATGATTCAAGGGTTCAATTTAATGTACGTTATTATATCTTTGCCTTGCTGTTTGTTTTATTTGATGTAGAGACCGTATTTCTTTATCCATGGGCGGTAGCCTATGAAAAATTAGGCGTATTTGCATTAATTGAAATGCTGATTTTTGTGTTGATGCTTGTACTTGGATTACTTTATGCCTGGAAAAAGAAGGTGCTGAAATGGAATTAAAATTGGAAGAGCTCTCTCCAAGGGAGAAGGATGAACTGCAACGTACGATATTTTTGGCAACACTGGAACAGGTAAAGGGATGGGCGAGAGGAAATTCCCTATGGCCACTTACATTTGGACTGGCATGCTGTGCTATTGAAATGATGGCTGTTGGTTCCTCGCATTATGATGTTGATCGATTTGGTTCCTTTTTTCGTACATCTCCACGTCAATCAGACGTCATGATTGTTTCAGGGACTGTGACAAAGAAAATGGCTCCTATTTTAAGAAGACTGTATGACCAAATGCCTGAACCGAAGTGGGTCATCGCGATGGGTTCCTGTGCTACCGCAGGAGGTCCATATGTGCGCTCCTATAGTGTAGTGAAGGGAGTCGACCAAATAGTGCCGGTTGATGTCTATATACCAGGATGTCCTCCCAATCCTGCAGCTCTCATATATGGAATCAATAAATTGAAGGAAAAGATTAAATATGAGGCGAAAACTGGGAAGAAGGTGTTGTAGTTGAGCGAAAAAGACTTATCCCAGCAAAAGAAAGAGGCAGCAGAAAAGGCGAAGGAAGCAGCCAAACAAAAGCTTGCTGAAAAGCAATCCTCCGAGCAATCACCTAAAGCAGATCCTCATCAAGATAAAGATGATATCGCTCTCGCGAAAGCAAAAGCGGCAGCCGCGGCCAAGGCAAAGGCAGCTGCAATAGCGAAGCAAAAACGGACAGAGGGAGAAGTAAACTCTGAGTCCACCACACCGCCAGAGGAAACAGAAAAAGAAAAAGCCATCGCCCTCGCGAAAGCAAAAGCAGCAGCCGCAGCCAAGGCAAAAGCAGCCGCAATAGCGAAGCAAAAACGAATAGAGGGAGAAGCAAACTCCGAGAACGCCACACCGCCAGAGGAAACAGAAAAAGAAAAAGCCATCGCCCTCGCGAAAG
>NZ_JBZAJD010000005.1:0-230115 GCF_058216035.1 Pradoshia sp. Z4_20 | reverse complement strand
GCAAAAGCGGCAGCCGCAGCCAAGGCAAAGGCAGCTGCATTGGCGAAGCAAAAACGAACAGAGGGAGAAGCAAACTCTGAATCCACCACATCGCCAGAGGAAACAAAAAAAGAAAAAGAAATCGCTATCGCGAAAGCAAAAGCGGCAGCGGCGACCAAGGCAAAGGCAGCTGCATTAGCGAAGCAAAAACGGACAGAGGGAGACACCGAATCCACCAAACCACTAGAAGAAACAGAAAAAGCCAAAGCCAAAGCAATTGCAGTAGCAAAGGCAAAAGCCGCGGCAGCAGCCAAGACGAAATCAAAACTTGCCGAAAAAACATCCGCACCTGCATCAGAAGAAGCTCCATCTCCAAATCAATCCCTGCTTGATACCTATCGAACGATACTTGAAACCAATATTGGAACTGAAATTTTGGAAGATGCCTATATTAATAGGCTTTCTAAGGATGTACCAACGATTGTTTTAAAAAAGGAAGCATACTATCGAACTCTCGAATTTTTACGAAAAAATGAGCAACTGAAGTTTAATTATTTATCTGAGATTCACGGAACAGACTTTGTCACCCATTTCGAGGTATATTTATATTTGTATTCATTTCCATATCAGCGTGAAATTGTCATTAAGGTCAAGGTGGATCGAGAGCAGCCAGAGCTGGAATCTGTCGTTCCGTTATGGATAGGTGCAAATTGGGCAGAGTCAGAAATATATGATTTGCTGGGCATAACGTTTACAGGCCATCCGAACTTAGAGCGAATACTACTCGGGGAAGACTGGGTTGGTCATCCACTGCGCAAGGATTATGAGCAGTATGATGATGTGGAGGTGTAGGAGGGCATGATTCGGACGGAAGAAATGCTTTTGAATGTAGGACCGCAGCATCCAAGTACGCATGGGGTTTTGCGGATTGTCGTTAAAATTGATGGAGAAATCATTACCGAGGCAAAACCGGTTATTGGCTATTTACATAGAGGAACGGAAAAGCTGGCGGAGAACCTGCAATACACTCAAATTATTCCCTACACCGACCGGCTTGATTATTTATCTGCCATGACCAATAACTATGTGCTCTGCCATGCGGTCGAAACAATGATGAAGATTGAAGTGCCGGACCGGGCTGAGTATTTAAGGGTTATGGCCATGGAACTGGGGCGGATATCGAGCCATCTTGTGGCATGGGGGACATTCGTGCTGGATTTGGGAGCGACCAGTCCATTTATCTATGCATTCAGGGAAAGGGAAATGATTCTTAATTTCCTGAATGAGCTATCTGGTGCCCGACTGACATTTAATTATATGCGTGTTGGTGGTGTGAAATGGGATGCACCGGATGGATGGATTCAAAAGGTGGCTGAATTTATTCCATATATGCGTGAACAGCTGCAGGGCTACCGTCAACTGGTAAGCGGAAATGAGATCTTTTTGACACGGGTGAAGGGTATAGGAATTTACTCCGCTGAAGAAGCGATTGCCTATTCATTAAGCGGTCCAAATTTAAGATGCACAGGTGTGAAACAGGACTTACGAAAAACGGCTCCTTATTCGATTTATGACCGTTTTGATTTTAAAATAGTTACACGTGAAACAGGGGATGTGTTATCCAGATATGAAATTCGTCTGGATGAAATCGAAGAATCCTTAAAGATTCTTGAACAATGTATTGAACAATTTCCTTCTGATGGGCCTGTTATGGCTAAGGTTCCAAAAATAATAAAGCCGCCAAAAGGGGAAGGGTACGTCCGAATTGAATCACCAAGAGGAGAAATCGGTTGTTACATAGCGAGCGAGGGAAAAAAAGAGCCGTACCGTCTTAAATTCAGGCGCCCGTCTTTTTACAACCTGCAAATTTTGCCGAAGTTATTAAAGGGAGAAAATATCGCCAATCTGGTTGCAATATTGGGTGCAATTGATATTGTCCTTGGGGAGGTTGATGGGTAATGATTCAAAATTTACTTACCTCAACTCCGAGCTGGAGTTCATTTGCAGTCTTTGCTGGTTCGGCAATTGTACTCATGTTCGTCATACTGGGATTCGTGACATTTGCCATTTTAGCAGAGCGAAAGGTTATGGGGTATATGCAGCTGCGCCATGGACCCAATCAGCTTGGAGGGAAATGGGGCTTACTCCAGACAGTTGCAGATGTCCTCAAATTGCTACTTAAGGAAGATACGATTCCGGATCAGGCTGATAAACCATTGTTTAAATTGGCTCCCTTTATTGCGTTTGCACCTGCGATGGTTGTTGTAGCTACATTGCCATTCACAGAAGCTCTGCAATTTGCGGATTTGGGTGTAGGGTTGCTCTATTATATTGCAGTATCTGGGGTTAGTACAGTTGGGATATTGGCAGCAGGATGGGCTTCCAATAATAAATATTCCTTAATGGGCGGGATGCGTGCAGGTGCACAAATGATTTCCTATGAGGTTCCGCTCGTCATGTCTGTGATTGGGATTGTTCTCTTAACAGGCGGCTTAAATTTAAATGATATTGTAGAATCCCAGGCAGGTGTTTGGAATATTATCCGCCAGCCAATTGCGTTTGTTGTCTTTCTGATAGCGGCAGTAGCAGAATTAAATCGCGTTCCTTTTGATTTATCCGAGGCAGAATCGGAGCTGGTAGCAGGATTTCATGTTGAATATTCGGGTTTTAGATGGGCATTCTTTATGCTTTCAGAGTATGTGTACATGTTTGCGATGGCCACATTGACTGTAATCCTGTTTTTTGGAGGGTGGCAGCCTCTCCCGTTCCTTGATTGGATTCCAGGTGCCGTTTGGTTCAGCTTGAAATGGTTTGCGGTCACGTTTTTCCTAGTTTGGATTCGTGTGACGTTCCCACGTTTACGAGCAGATCATTTAATGGAGTTTGGCTGGAAGGTGTTATTGCCGGTTGCCTTACTAAATATCTTTGTAACAGCATTAGTCATAAAAATAATAGCCTAAGATAGAGAGAGTAATAGAGGGAGGGAGAAAAAATGTTCGGTTTAGCTAAGGGACTGAAGTACACACTGAAGAATTTATCTCGTGAAAAAGTGACCTACGATTATCCAAATGAGTCGATTATGGTACCCGACCGTTTCCGCGGCATTCAAAAATTTTATCCCGAAAAATGCATTGTATGTAATCAATGTATGAATATTTGTCCAACAGATTGTATTCATCTGACAGGTAAAAAACACCCTGACTCTACTAAAAAAGGTAAAATTATCGACACCTATGATATAAATTTTGAGATTTGTATACTATGTGATTTATGCACAGAGGTTTGTCCAACTGAAGCCATTGTGATGACGAATAATTTTGAACTGGCGGAGTATAGCCGGGATGAGTTATTTAAGAATCTGGAGTGGCTTGATGAAAATGACGGAAATATTCGAAAGGTGAATCAATAATGAGTGGAGAAATGACAGCATTCATTGTGCTGGGATTAATAGCAATCTGCGGCGCTGTGCTGATGATCCATCTAACCAAGGTCATGCATATGATGGTGTCACTTGTGTTTACCTTTATCAGCATTGCCGGAATCTATGTGTTACTGTCAGCAGAGTTTGTGGCGGTAGTCCAAATCATGATTTATTCTGGAGCAATCACAATCATTATGCTTTTTGGAATTATGCTGACCAATCACCGCGATCCAAGTGTAACAAAGGCAGGCATGTGGAGGAAAGCCTTTGTCCTAATAGGAGTTTTGGGCTTTGCAGGTGCAGTCTATGCAGGCATCTACAATTTAAACTTTGCAGAGACTGTCAATACAGCAGGTGGCGAGACAGATCTGGTCAGCCAATCGAGTACTCTGCATTTAAATAATACAGAGAAAATTGGGATTGCTATTTATACGAAATTTGTGATTCCATTTGAGCTTGTATCCGTATTGCTGCTGGTTGCCTTGGTAGGTGCCGTCGTATTGGCGAAAAAAGATGATCAGAAGGAGGGGGAGGAGAAATGACTTCAGTTCCGCTTCCTGCCTATTTAACACTAGCGTTGACACTATTCTGTATTGGGCTTTATGGTGCTCTGACAAAGCGAAATATAATTATTGTCCTCGTATCGATTGAATTAATGCTAAATGCCGTGAATATCAATCTAGTAGCTTTCAGTAAGCTTGGACCGGCCCCTGCCATAACCGGGCAGGTATTTGCTTTGTTTGCGATTGCAGTAGCAGCTGCCGAGGCTGCAGTAGGACTCGCGATTTTATTTTCACTTTATCGGAATCGAAAAACTGTCAATATAGATGAAATGGACACATTGAAAAATTAACGTCAATGGATAACACGAATTGAAGAGGGGAACTGCTGCTCTTCAATCATAAGGGGAAATGTTTATATGATGAAGCTTGTATGGGTCATTCCTCTTTTCCCGCTCCTGTCATTTGTGCTTCTGCTTGTGGTTGGAAAGAGGCTGAAGGCTTCGAGTGCATACATAGGGATTGGCTTCACGTTACTTACTTTCCTTTTCTCCCTCCTGGTTCTCATTGGCCGCCTTCAATCACCAGACTATCGCTCTGTAGTGGATTGGCTAAGAATTGGTGAGAACCAAGTGACAATGGGGGTAGAGGTAAACCAATTAAATGCGTTGATGCTGGTGATTGTTTCACTTGTAAGCTTACTGGTACATATTTATTCAATTGGGTATATGCAAGGCGATGGAAGGGTGCCTGTTTTCTTTGCTTATTTGGGGCTGTTTACATTCGCCATGCTGGGTTTGGTGGTTTCACCGAATCTCCTGCAGCTCTATATCTTTTGGGAATTGGTCGGATTGGGATCATTCCTGTTGATTGGCTTTTATTTTTACAAGGATGCTGCCAGGCGCGCAGCGAAAAAGGCATTTATTATGACCAGAATTGGAGATATCGGACTTTTAATCGGCATTATCCTCTTATTCTGGAAAACAGGCAGCTTTGAGTATGAAGCGATTTTCTCAGCTGTAGAAAATGGAGTCCTGACTTCAGGCTGGATTACAGCCACAGCGCTGTTGATTTTTATTGGTGCTATCGGGAAATCTGGCCAGTTTCCATTACATACATGGCTTCCTGACGCGATGGAAGGCCCGACTCCCGTATCGGCATTAATCCATGCCGCTACCATGGTGGCAGCCGGCGTCTATTTAGTCGCAACGATGTTTCCTCTGTTTGCAGCGAGTGAAACAGCCATGCTGACTGTAGCGATTGTTGGTGCGTTTACAGCCATCTTTGCCGCTGCAATTGCCACAGTCCAAAAGGATATTAAACGGATCTTGGCTTACTCCACGGTCAGCCAGCTCGGCTATATGATGCTCGCACTTGGGACAGCAGGCTATGTGGCCGGTGTATTCCATTTAACGACTCATGCATTTTTTAAAGCACTATTGTTCCTGGCAGCCGGCAGTGTCATCCATGCTGTTCATACTCAAAATATCGACGAGATGGGTGGCTTGTGGAAAAAATTACGGCGAACTGGTCCATTGTTTTTAATCGGGACATTGGCCTTAACCGGATTTCCACTCCTATCAGGATTCTTTAGTAAGGATGAGATTCTTATATCTGTTTGGGAGAGCGGCCATACCGTCCTATTTATAGTTGCATTACTAACATCCATTTTGACGGCTTTTTATATGTTCCGCCTGTTCTTTATCGTATTTTGGGGACCATCATGTAATGAAACAAAGGATGTGCAGGAATCACCTGGTTCCATGACAGCTCCGATGATGATACTTGCTGTACTTTCTATCTTTGCAGGCTATGTTAACACCCCGTGGTTTGGAACTTTTCTTGGGGATTGGCTGGCTGATGGGAACCGATATCTGGACCATGCACATATAGAGGGGCCAATTTGGATACCTATTGTGGCAACTCTTGCCTTTTTAATTGGAAGCGGCACCGCCTGGCTGATTTATGGTAAAAGGAAAAGTGTCGGTGTGGAGAAGGAAGTTCCGGGACCGCTTTATCAAATACTGGAGAACAAATTTTATATCGATGAATTTTACGAGTTTACAATTGTGCGGATGGTGAAGGGCTTCGGAATGATTCTCTCCTGGGTTGAAAAATATATCCTGCAGGGAATTGTGTCATCTGTTTCTTACTTGATCAATTTTGGCGCTACTAAAGGTGCCAATGCGCATAATGGCCAAATGCAGATATATGGGACGATTGCTCTGATTGGCCTGGCTGCCGTACTTGTGATCTTTGCATGGACAGGAGGGTATGTCAGATGAACCCATATATTCTTAGTTTGCTCGTTTTCTCCCCTTTGCTAGGGATAGCTGGATTAATGTTTGTTTCGAAAAACAATGAAAACGCACTGAAACGATTAGGTATATTGGGAACCATTCCACCATTGATTCTTACAATCTACCTATATAGTGAATATCTATCTGGAACGAAATTTACGGTGTTTTCGGTTTTTCATAAGTGGTTTCAATTAGGAGGCGGGGGAGTTAGGCAAAGTCAATTATATGCCATACCCTTTGAACTGAGCCTGAACGGAATCTCCCTTGTGATGGTAATTCTTACAGCGATTTTATCAACATTGGCAGCATTAGCCTCTGTTCTTCAAATAAAAAAAGAATGGAAGGGCTATTTTATTCTTCTTCTCTTATTAGAGGTAGGTATGCTGGGTGTCTTCCTATCTCAGAATCTGATTTTATTCTTCCTCTTCTTTGAGGTTACCTTGGTGGCCATGTTCTTCTTGATTGGGAAATGGGGTTATTTCGACAAAGAAAAAGCAGCATTTAGCTTCTTGATTTATAACGGCTTAGGCTCTTGTATCCTCTTGTTTGTCATCATGGTACTTTTTGCGAGAACCGGCACAGCCAATATTGAGATATTGGGGCAAATCTTATCAGTTGGCGGGCAGACGCTTCTAGCTCCAATCAGTACAGAATTGAAATATATCCTCTTTACGGGGATTGTCATCGCTTTTGGAATCAAGCTGCCGATTTTTCCGTTCCATTCCTGGATGCTGCGAGTCCATGTACAGGCGCCTCCAGCAATTGTTATGCTGCATGCCGGAGTATTACTGAAGATTGGTGCTTATGGGTTAATCAGATTTGGAATGGGATTGTTCCCAGGTGAGTTTAAAGAGATGGCCTTTTGGATTGCTTTGCTTGGCGTCATTAATTTCCTATATGGTGCTTGGCTTGCTTTGCAACAAACGGATTTCAAGCTCGTGCTGGCCTATTCCTCAATCTCTCATATGGGAATTGTCCTTATGGGACTGGGGGCATTAAATACAGCAGGAATTCAGGGTGCTTTATTTCAGGTTGTATCTCATGGCTTGATCGCCGCCTTGCTTTTTTTACTGGTTGGCTTTCTTTATGAAAGAGTCGGAACTACAAATCTGAAAGAACTTGGTGGATTGGCTAAATCTATTCCGGTTTTCTCGGGGATTTTACTGGCAGGAGGGATGGCTTCACTCGGTTTGCCGGGGATGTCCGGTTTTATCAGTGAATTCATGGCGTTCATGGGATTGTTTAAGACCGAACCAATCCTTGCTGCCATTGGTACGTTAGGAATTGTATTGACTGCTGTTTACGTGCTGCGTGCCGTTCTAAATATGACATTTGGAGCGCCCAAGAACGAGTTATCCATCGCCGACTTAAAACCGAACGAAGCGGTACTGGCATTTGTATTACTTGGTTTTATTATTTTGATCGGCGTCTGCCCTGCCATCCTGGAAGGACCGCTTCAGGCTGAAATTGCTGACATGATGACAGGGATAGGGGGTGACTAAGATATGGATATGGAAACATTACTGTCGATGAACTGGAATTTAATGATACCTGAATTTATAATCCTTGGTGCAGCGATCATCCTCTCTATATTGGATTTATGCATGCCTAAACAATTTGGAAGAAAGGTACTTGGCTGGTTTGCTTTTGGTAGTATCGGGCTTGCCATCATTTCTTTAATTGGCTTATTCCCATTGGAGGCTGGCTCGATTTTGTATGATACATTCCGATTGGACGCCTTTGCCAAAGCATTTAAGCTTATACTTTTGATTGGATTAGCCTTTGTCATGGTGCTGGCTGTGGTACATAAACCGAGAGCTGGGATGCAGCCGTATCAGGCAGAATTTTATTATTTACTTCTAACTGCTTTATTAGGTGCCATGATCATGACATCAAGCGGAGATTTGATTACATTGTTTGTGGGGCTAGAGCTTTTGTCCGTTTCATCCTATATTCTGGCTGGAATGCAGAAAAATAACCGAAAATCAGCTGAAGCTTCAATGAAATATGTGGTCAATGGGGGAATCTCGACAGCCATCATCCTGTTTGCACTGAGTTATATGTACGGCGTGAGCGGGACGACGAATATATTCGAAATTGGAACTATATTTGCCACCCAAGAAAACTCGCAGCTTCAATATATTGCTGGACTATCCTTCTTTATTTTCGTAATCGGGATATCCTTCAAGCTGGCAACCGTGCCTTTCCATATGTGGGCACCTGATGTATATGAAGGATCGCCGACGCCGGTGACTGCCTTCTTGAGTATTGTTTCAAAAGCAGCAGGCTTTGCGCTTTTACTTCGTATCGTTGTTACCGTGTTTTTAACAGCAACAATGGATGATATCGGATTCCTATCGATTTTTACGGCCAATCAAAACTATCTGGCTGTCCTGGCTAGTATAACGATGATTGCCGGAAATCTAATTGCATTAAGGCAAAAGAATCTGAAACGAATGCTTGCTTATTCAAGCATTGCCCATGCAGGATATTTGCTTGCTGCGGTTACAGCCTTTGGAGAATATACGATTGAATCGATTTGGTACTATTTTGCTGCATACATCCTAATGATGACCGGGGCCTTTGCCGTCATCCAATTCATAGCAGAAGATAGGAAGATTGGGGACGAGGATCAATATATGATGGCCGGCCTGTATAAAAAATCACCATTTTTGGCGGTTTCCATGTGTATTTTCATTCTCTCCATGGCAGGAATTCCTGGTACGGCAGGATTCATTGCAAAGCTGAATATTTTCATGAACCTTTTTGCGAAGGAACAAGGCCATTATATACTGGCAGCAATCATGCTGGTGACTACCGTAATTTCCTATCTCTATTACTTCAACATCATTGTCCATCTCTTTATGAGGACGGAAGAAGAAACAAAAGGTAAGATGAAAATATCAGTCATCCACTATGTAATCGGAATTTGTGCTGTGGGATCGATCCTGTTCGGATTATTCCCTCATTATTTGCTCGATTTCTTCCATCAGAACTTCACGGATATATATCAAATGTTAAAATAAATTTACATGACCAGGAGGGAAAATACCTCCTGGCTTTTTATTTGTTTTCTTTGTAAAGAAAACTTAATAATTACCATTAAATTGTGAAGAAGTGAATCTAGCTATTAACAGGTGTTATGTTGTAAAATAATATTATGCGTGCCTAAATATGTCTGTTTATTACATTATTTGATAGAATCCGTTTATTTCATACGATTTAGATTCTTTTTGTTAGAAAATGTCGATAATTTGTAGAAAAAGAGGAACGGTCCTTTTAAATATGGTACACTGAATTCGTATATCTTTAGTTTTGAAAGGAAAAAAGACCATGAATTCATTCGGAATGCAAGCTTTGCTCAGTATTGTGAGTCATTTGTTTTTTATAGCTGTTACATGGTGGGCATTACAAGCGCTGCACTTTGATAAGCTGCTGAGAGCAGGAAGAGTATTTCAGGCAAGAGTGCTGTATATATTGCTGACCATTACCATCGGTTCAGCAGTCAGCGGATTTTTTCTTGATTACTGGAGTTATGCTCAGCAATTAACGAATCTCTTTAATTAACCGAAGCTGTCAGAAAGTGACGAACGGATTTCTGTATGCATATGATTCCCTAAGGTAAAACTAAGGCAATAGGGGAGAGTGGCATACATGAAAAAAGTGATTCTTTCAATAATTGTTGGTTTGATGATTTTATATGTGGGGAATAAAACGACAGAAGCATTGGCTAAAAGCGACTTGCTAATGATTGCTGAGGGTATAAAGCGTGTCGATCCAGCAGCAGAAATAACGGATTGGATTGTTTTGGCCCGAGCAAGTGTTGATAATCAATTTTCTGAAGTGGCGGCTGACATACAGACTGAATATACCAATTATGTTTGGAGCGAAGATTCCAGCAGCAACGGAAAAACATTGGTTGGTACATATCTGAATGAAAAGTTGAATATTACCTCGAAGATTAAAATCATGTCCAGTGATTCACAAAAAACAGTTCTAATTACGAGTATAGAAGGGACTGAGTGGACACGTGGACAAGTTGATTTTATCCAAAACTGGCTAAAAAATGGGACAAAGGTCATGTTTAAGGACCCCCCTCACTATTTCTCTTGTATCAAAGGGATAACCGGTGCTAATATGGATAAGGTTCTACTAAAAAACTGGATGAATGAATATGAAGCTAAGTCAATGGAAAGTGCAATAGAAAGTAATTTTATTTCTGTTGCTGCAAAAAGCAATCAATTTAAGAATATGATGACCAATGGAATGAACCTCCAACTGGCCTTTCGAGATATCAGAGAGGATCAAAAGAACAGTGGGACACAGTTTACCATTGGCACACCGATAATAGCATTTGAATACTAATATAGAGATATTGAACGCGGAGGGGAATAACTTTGGAAAAAATCATTGTCCGCGGCGGAAACAGGTTAGAAGGTACAGTTCGTGTAGAGGGTGCAAAAAACGCCGTTTTACCTGTATTAGCTGCAACATTATTAGCAAGTGAAGGAAAAAGCGTTCTTAAAGACGTTCCGGAGCTATCCGATGTATATACAATTAATGAAGTAATCCGAAATTTAAATACAGAAGTCACTTTTAGCAATAATACTGTAACAGTGGATGCCTCAAAGCCATTAGCAGAAGAAGCGCCGTTCGAATACGTTCGTAAAATGCGTGCTTCAGTCCTTGTAATGGGATCTTTATTGGCTAGAAACGGAAAAGCTCGCGTCGCTTTACCTGGCGGCTGTGCAATTGGTTCACGTCCAATTGATCAGCATCTAAAAGGGTTTGAAGCAATGGGCGCTAAAGTGAGAGTCGGCAACGGTTTTATCGAAGCTGAGGTTGATGGTCGTCTTAAAGGTGCAAAAATCTATTTGGATTTCCCAAGTGTAGGAGCTACTGAAAACATCATGATGGCTGCTGCATTGGCAGATGGTGTCACTGTATTAGATAACTGTGCAAAAGAACCTGAAATTGTGGACCTGGCTAACTATTTGAATAAAATGGGTGCAAAGGTTAAGGGTGCAGGAACAGCTACAATCCGTATTGAGGGTGTAGAAAAGCTATATGGTACTGAACATTACATTATTCCTGACCGTATTGAAGCTGGAACTTTCATGGTTGCTGCTGCAATTACAGGCGGAAATGTATTGGTGCAAGGTGCAGTAATGGAGCACTTATCCTCTCTTGTGGCTAAAATGGAAGAGATGGGTATTACAATCAAAGAAGAGAAAGATGGCCTGCGTGTAATTGGGTCAGATAGCATGAAAGCAGTAGATATTAAAACAATGCCGCATCCAGGGTTCCCGACTGATATGCAATCTCAAATGATGGCATTGTTGTTACGTGCCAATGGAATAAGCATGATTACTGAAACGGTCTTCGAAAACCGCTTTATGCATGTAGAAGAATTCCGTCGCATGAACGCTGATATTAAAATTGATGGCCGTTCTGTTATAATTTCTGGAGAAGCAAACCTTCAGGGAGCTGAAGTAGCAGCTACAGATCTGCGCGCAGCAGCAGCCTTGATTTTATCCGGACTTGTTGCTGACGGTGTCACTCGGGTAACAGAGCTTAAGCACTTGGATCGTGGATATGTGAATTTCCATGGTAAACTTGCTGCGCTTGGTGCAGATATCGAGCGTATTAATGAATCCTCTGAGCAGGAAGAATCTACAGTTATTGCGGAAAACGCGTAAATTTTAGTGCGTTGAAAGCCAGACAGAAATGTCTGGCTTTTTCGTTTCCACGAAAAACGGTGGACAATTTATTGGTTACCTTTATATAAATATCAACGTATATAGAGTTACCCACAGGTGTATAAACAAATTAACAACAAGTTATTCACAATTGTAACAGGGTTATCAACAGCCTTATCCACATAAATGGGTGTGAAAATAGCTCTCCAACATTTCAAACCTTTATTTTTCAAGTTTTTTTAAAGATTTTATTAAAAATATTGGTCGTTCACTAGTTATCCACAACTTTATACACAATTCCATCACTTCTGGGGGTAACTCACTAAATAATCTGAAATTTTAATAGACTATAATTGATAAAATAAAGGAAAGGAGATTTTTAGTTTGAAAGACATAAGCGTATCGACCATAATAAAACTTATTTTAATTGTTTGCTTAGCGGTTTTAATCTTTAAGGTAGCTAAGATTTTATTTGATGTTTTATTGTTTGGAATCATTCTATATATTTTATTTAGTCTTTACAGAAACTATGAAAAGAAAAAGAAGAATCATTCCTAATAAATAGTTTGCCCCTCTTAACTATTTATAGACATATTCATATAAGAGAATTCATACATATGAAGTGTTGGACAGTTAACTGAATAGAGGGGAGACTACTATATGAAGCATTGGAAACCGATTATTTTTGCTATTAGTCTTGTTGCAGCCGTTACTATTATGATTCCCACACTCCTGGTCGCACCTTTTAATGATGATGAAGCAGAGGCTGAGCAGCACGTGTTAAGGGAACCGAAACAGCAGCCGGAGAAAAAGGCCGAGATACAAACAACCATCCAAGTGTACAGAAACACTCAAAAGACGGTGGAGGCTGTAGATTTGGAGGAATACGTAGCTGGTGTAGTTGCCGCTGAAATGCCTGCTAATTTCGAGTTAGAGGCATTAAAGGCACAAGCCCTGACAGCCAGAACGTTTATCGTAAAGGCACTTACAGCCACAACGAAGAAGGAAATTCCAAAGGGTGCCGATATAACGGATACTGTGAATGATCAGGTCTATTTAAATGATAAAGAGTTAAAAGCTGCCTGGGGAAATAAATATCAAACGAATATGCAAAAGATTAAAGAGGCCGTTTCCGCAACGAAAGGGCAGCTTTTAACCTATAAGGAAGAATTAATTACTCCATCTTTTTTCTCAACCAGCAATGGATACACCGAGAACTCAGAAGATTACTGGCCGAATGCACTTCCATACCTGCGCAGTGTGGCCAGTCCCTGGGATGAGAAATCCCCAAAATATTTAAGCGAAACAACGATATCGTTATCAGAGTTTGAACGTCTCCTAAATGTGAAGGTTGCGAGCAAAGAGGATGTTGGCAAGATAATTAGCCGAACAGAAGGAAATCGAATTGGAGAAATCGAGATAGGCGGTAAACGTCTCACTGGTAAAAAGGTAAGAGAGCAGCTTGGCCTTAAATCAAGTGATTTCTCCTGGTACAAAAAGGGCGACCAAGTTGTAATCACGACAAAGGGCTACGGTCATGGAGTAGGAATGAGTCAGTATGGAGCGAACGGAATGGCACAGTCAGGTAAATCCTATAAGGATATCATCTCCTACTATTATAAAGACGTAAAAATATCACAGGCAACAGCCTACCTGCCTACGTATACAGCGAAGAAGTGAACTGACCAGAGCCTTTGTATAGGCTCTTTTTTATTTTCTTCTTATAAATAAATTATTTCATGCATAATTTCAGCTTGTTTTACAAAAGATATAAATTTTTTCACCGCCCATGTATATATTTTCTGAAAAGTGTTCAGAATGATGACAGAGGTGATGAAAATGAGAGAGGAAGAAAATAAACGATCTTCTCAGTCAAAAGTAAAAAGTATAATGAAAAAGCGTTGGTTTTTGCCGGCAGTTTATATTTTTAGTGCAGCGGTCCTTTTGACAGGTATTTTAGTTTATCAAGCAAGCGATAATGAATTTACGCAAGATCCATCTGAGAACAAACAAAACATTACGTCTGAAAATAATGAGCCATCTATTGAAGTGAACAATTCGCTGGAAACCTTCACAATTCCAATGAGCGAGGCAGAGTCTGCTGTCATTAAAAAGGAATTTTATGATGTGGATGGAGATACAAAGCAACAGGAAGCATCCCTTGTTGTCTATAATAATACGTATCAGCCTAACACAGGAATCGACTATGCCATGAAGGATGGAAAAGGCTTTGATGTTACGGCTTCTATGAGCGGAAAAGTGAAAAGTGTGCAGGAAGATGCATTACTCGGTAACTTAGTTGTTGTTGAGCACGATAAAGGGATAGAAACTCATTATTCCTCCATTAAGGATATTAAAGTAAAAGAGGGAGACAACCTTAAACAAGGTGAAACCTTTGCCAAAGGCGGAACAAGTGCTATTAATGAAGAAGCTGGCACCCATGTCCATTTCGAAGTGAGAAAAGATAATGTTGCTGTCAACCCGTTAGAGTATCTTGATAAACCAATCAGTTCTTTGAAAGCTGAGAAAAAGGAAGCCGATACAAAGGCTAAAGATTCAGCTGATCAAGAAAAAGAAGAAACAACTGAAAATCAAGATGATGCAGGTAATGAAACATCTGAGGACTCAAATGAGAATCAAGAGTCCGATCCAAATCAAGAACCAGGTAACGAATAAAGAAAATGCCTTCAGGCTCTATTGTCTGGAGGCATTTTTTTCGACGTATTGCCTGTTATTTCTCGGGAAATAGTGCAGGAAAAAAAGTTGTCGAATAGGCTTAAATGGCACGAAAACCAAAGAAGTCTTGTCCTTATTGCATGTTTTGTGCATAAAAGTGGAACCAAGCTAATAAACTTTTACAAACCTGACACATAGAGAATGCAAGAGGTGAAGACTCGTTAAATCTATCAGGAATCCAAGACAATGAATTACTCATTCATAAAAATACATACTAAAGGCTGCAATACAGCGAATCAACATCTCGTACTTCTCAAAAAAATAGGGAGGGCGAGGGAATTGCACGATTACATCAAAGAAAGAACTATCAAGATTGGAAAGTATATCGTGGAAACGAGAAAAACAGTTCGCGTAATCGCGAAGGAGTTTGGTGTATCCAAAAGTACTGTCCATAAAGATCTAACTGAACGACTGCCAGATATAAATCCGGAATTGGCTAATGAGGTTAAGGAAATACTTGATTATCATAAATCAATCAGGCATTTAAGAGGCGGAGAAGCAACCAAGCAGAAGTATAAAAAAACAGAGGAAGAGCCGGTTCAGTAATTGAATAACAGGAGGAAGGGGCCGGAGGAAATCAACGGCCTTTTTAATTTGAGTCATATTCCCTACACTGTTCCTGAATATGGCAGATTTTTTGGTAATATAGTTCCTTTTGTTCTACAAAATATGATAAAATTTTTAATTAGTACAGTAGAAGGAATTGTAGAGTTCCTTGAGGAGGATAATTAGGTTATGTTTTCGAGAGATATTGGAATCGATTTAGGTACTGCAAATGTACTCATTTATGTAAAGGGTAAAGGAATTGTGCTGAATGAGCCATCTGTCGTAGCCTTGGATAAGAATACTAATCGTGTATTAGCTGTTGGAGAAGAAGCACGCCGTATGGTTGGCCGTACTCCAGGACATATTGTTGCCATTCGACCGCTTAAAGATGGAGTGATTGCTGACTTTGATGTAACGGAATCCATGTTAAAATACTTCATTAACAAATTGGACGTAAAAGGATTCTTATCAAAACCACGTATCTTGATTTGCTGTCCAACTAATATTACAAGCGTTGAACAAAAAGCGATTCGTGAAGCAGCAGAGAAAAGTGGCGGCAAAAAGATTTACCTTGAGGAAGAGCCAAAGGTAGCGGCAATCGGCGCAGGTATGGACATCTTCCAACCAAGCGGTAACATGGTCATCGATATCGGCGGAGGCACAACTGACATTGCCGTATTATCAATGGGGGATATCGTTACATCAGCATCCATAAAAATGGCTGGTGACAAATTTGATGCCGAGATTCTAAATTACATCAAACGTACATACAAGCTTTTAATCGGAGAGCGTACAGCTGAAGATATAAAAGTGAAAGTTGCGACCGTTTTTAAAGGTTCCCGTAATGAAACTATTGATATTCGCGGACGTGATATGGTGACAGGGCTACCAAAAACCATCACAGTTGGTTCAGAAGAAATCGAAGAGGCATTACGTGAGTCCATTCATGTCATTGTTCATGCAGCAAAATCTGTGTTGGAGCAAACACCTCCAGAACTATCCGCTGATATTATTGATCGCGGAGTAATTCTAACAGGCGGCGGAGCTCTGCTTCACGGCATGGACATGTTATTGGCTGAAGAACTAAAGGTACCTGTATTAATCGCAGAAAATCCAATGGATTGCGTAGCAATAGGAACAGGTATGATGCTTGATAATATTGATCGAATCACTCGCCGTAAATTAGTATAATCACCAGGCAATAAAAAAACCAGTTCAGTTGATGAACTGGTTTTTTTGTATGTATAAAGGGACGTCCTCTGTTGGAGGGCAATGCCGTGCATGGGAATGATTCATCTATGATGCGACCTGTGCCTGTGTAAAGGTGGGTGAAAGGCAGGTGAAAGGTAGGTGAGAGGTGTAGTGAAGCAGGTATGGTCCGCCTATGCCCTGGCTATGAGGCACATATACCCGGGTATAGGCCGGTCAAAGGTAGGTGAAAGGCAGAGGAAAGCAGGTATGGTCCGCCTATGCCCTGGCTATGAGGCACCTATACCCGGGTATAGGCTGGTCAAAGGTAGGTGAAAGGCAGAGGAAAGCAGGTATGGTCCACCTATGCCCTGGCTATGAGGCACCTATACCCGGGTATAGGTCGGTCAAAGGTAGGTGAAAGGTAGAGGAAAGCAGGTATGGTCCACCTATGCCCTGGCTATGAGGGACCTATACCCGGGTATAGGTCGGTCAAAGGTAGGTGAAGGGTACAGGAAAGCAGCTATGCTCCGCCTATGCCCCGGCTATGGAGCGCCTATACCCGACCTATGCAACACCTCTACAACATCTCTCCTCCCACACAAAAAGAAAAGTCGACAAAAAAAGACTCCAGTTAACACTACAAAGTCCACATATACTCCCCCTATGTCGAGAGAAATCGGTTTTTAGGAAAAAAGTCCGTATCTTATAAAATTATTCCCTATATAATGGTAATATGGGTGTTTGTTAGGCCTATTTGGGGGTGGAGAAATGTTTAAAGGATTCTATACAGCGGCATCCGGTATGCTAGCTCAGCAACGCAAAACGGAGCTGCTTGCAAATAATTTAGCGAATGCCAATACGGTCGGATATAAAGAGGATCAAGCGAGTGTACGCTCATTTCCAGAAATGCTGCTTAGCAGTTATGAAAAAGTGAATCTTCCCGTAGAGGAATCAGTATCCATCAATCATTCAAAATATGTGGGTGCATTGAACACGGGTGTTTATGTACAAGAGACTATCCCATCTTTTTCACAGGGTGATGTTAAAACAACCGACAATACTACGGACATGGCTATTGTAGATCAAGCTATGCCTATTGATCCTGAAACGAATCAATCGGGTACGGTCCTGTTTACAGTTGAGACTCCTGATGGCTTGAGATATACACGAAACGGGAATTTTACATTAGATGGCTCAGGCTATTTAACAACTGCTAACGGTTATTATGTCTTAGATGAAAATAGGGAACGTATCCTTTTAAACTCCGAAAATTTTGCGATTAGTTCTCAGGGTGAGATATCTGAGGGAACATTGAATAGAGGGCGAATTGGAATAAGCTTTAGCGCTACTCCAACGGCACAGCTCATCAAGGAAGGCGATGGATTATACCGGATCAATGAAGGAGAGCTGCCTTCTGCCTATACATTAAATAATGTTCAATTTGCTGTTCAACAAGGTTCAATTGAACAGTCTAATGTGGATTCATCTAAAACAATGACTGATATGATGGCTGCCTATCGTACATTTGAAGCCAATCAAAAGATTGTACAAGCCTATGATCAAAGCATGCAAAAAACCGTCAATGAAATAGGTAAGCTGTAAACGATAAAGAGCTGAATGAAGAGGAGGGTAAATAAGGATGAATCGAATGATGATAACCTCATCAAATACAATGGGGCAGCTGCAAAAGAAGCTGGAAACAGTTTCGAATAATATCTCAAATACTTCGACGACCGGTTTTAAAAGAAAAGAAACCTATTTCTCAGACATGCTCGCTCAGGAATTCAATAATCAGGAGCGAACTGAGAAGGAAAAAGGCCGATTGACGCCAAATGGTATTCGAGTGGGTGTTGGCGCAAAAATGAGTCAGTCTCAGCTTAATTTGGCACAGGGTAATCTGCAAAAAACGGAACGTGACTTGGATGTCGCCCTTACTAATGAGAATTTATTTTTTGCCATTCGCACGGCAGATGGCACTAGCAGTGAGCTTGGTTACACAAGGGATGGGGCTTTTTATCTTAGTCCAGCTTCTGATGGATCTAATCAAGTGCAATTGGTAACTTCAAATGGCAGTGCAGTATTGGATGAAAATAATCAGGAAATTAGGATAAATGGTAATCCCAGTGACATAACATTTACAGATAAAGGCCAGCTAAATGTCACTACTGAAAATGGGACTCAATCATTTAATCTGGGGATTATCTCCGTCAAGAAGCCGCAATTTATGGAAATGATAAATAATAATACTTTCACTCTTCCGAAAAATATGGCACAATTGGATGTATCAGAAAACGACATATATACCCAACTAACCGGTGCTTTTAGAGAAGGAATTTCTATGGTTCAAGGAAACTTGGAGCAATCTAATGTCGATATTAGTACTGAGATGACAGAAATGATGCAAACTCAGAGGTTATATCAATTTCAATCACGAACGGTTAGTATGGCCGATCAAATGATGGGGTTGGTCAACGGTATTCGTTAAAGGAGTAAAAGAATGCAAGCGTTGGTTAATAATAAAAGTGAGCAGACTGAGTCTGAACCAAACAGTCGAATAGATAGAAAAAAACTGGGTAATGATCAAAAAATCAAAATCCGGTTAGTGCCACTTTGGGCTCGTATTATAATTGTCCTTGTGTTGACGATGATGGCCCTTGTTGGTGGAGCCATGGTTGGCTATTCCGTTATGGGTGATGGAAAAGCAATGGATGTATTTAAGAAATCTACATGGACTCATATCGTTGATCTGGTCAATAAGGACACGACGGAGAATAAAGACAAATAATACGGGCAGGAAGGCATATCCCTTCCTGTTTTTTATTGGATGGGAGAAGTTTGATGAAAAGTGGTCTTACCACTTTTGCGTCTCCTTACACTTGCTGCTGGCCTGCAGGACGTGGCGCATTTAGTCTTCGTTCCTTGAATAAGGCCCTTCAGCTTTTTGATGTAATCCAGCTTCGACTCCTAGCTCCTCGAGACATAAGTGTAGCTGCTGCGGGAGAGAAAAGACGCTCTCCCTACGCACCTCATCTTATGCTTTTCGGAGCTGGGCAGTCGTCTCAGCTTTTTAATAATAAGGGGGAAATTATATGTTAGATGTTCAGCAAATTAAGGAGATTATTCCGCATCGGTATCCGTTTTTGTTGGTTGATCAGATTTTGGAGGTTGATGAGGGGAAGCGGGCAGTTGGTGTTAAGAATGTGACGGCGAATGAGGAGTTTTTTAATGGTCATTTTCCGGATTATCCGGTTATGCCGGGGGTGCTGATTGTGGAGGCGCTGGCTCAGGTGGGAGCGGTGGCTGTTTTGATTAAAGAGGAAAATAAGGGCAGGCTTGCTTTTTTTGCCGGTATCGATAAATGCCGCTTTAAGAGACAGGTGCGTCCTGGTGATCAACTGCGTTTGGAAGTAGAATTGACGAGAGTACGCGGTCCGATTGGAAAAGGAATTGGCAGGGCAACTGTGAATGGTGAGCTGGCTTGTGAAGCTGAAATAACATTTGCTTTAGGCGATCAGAAATCCTGAAATCCTTAATACTCACGTAAAAAATAAAAAAGCAGAAGGGCCAAAATGTACTGGCCTTAAAAGTTAGACAGCAAACAACTTTTAAGGGGCAGTTCACATAAATAGCCTTTCTGCTTTTTCGCCTACTTATTTTGCATGAAGGTAGCCAATAGGCAAGCGCCAATCCCGGCTACCAGTACTGAAGTTAGGACTGGGTGTTTGGATGCTTTTACATAATAGCTTGTTTCGCGGATCCAGCCTTTATTGGTGCCGCGTTCATGCAATCCATATCCAGCTTTATACAAGGCGCTTTCCTCCGGTGGGTTGGAGGGACGGCTATCATGCTGGGTATGATATATAGTCTTTTCCATAAATTTATCAGTAAGCCTTGGGGCAAACCTGCCAAGCATAGCCAGGAGTTTAGCCTGAGATCCAACATACATATCGCGTTTTGGATGCTCTGCGGCAAAAAGGATGGCCTCGGCTACTGTTTCAGGTGCATAAATCATCCCTATATGGGTCGGCTGCTTTTCCAGATAACTACGAGCGTGCTCATTGTAAGGTGTGTCAATTCTTCCGGGATGAATGAGTGTCACAGAAATCGGCGCATTTTCCTTCTCGAGCTCCATCCGCAGGTTCTCCGTCCAGCCGTGTAAAGCAAATTTTGCGGAAGAATAGGTTGACTGAACAACAGTTCCCCTATCGCCGAAGAAGCTGCCGATATTAATAATGGCACCTGGACCACCACGTTTTTTATAATGCTCGACCGCGATTCTGGATCCGTATACGACACCCCAAAAAACAGTATCAAACATGCGGCGTATATCTTTTATGCTGACTTCGGTTGTTTTTCCATAAATCGAAACACCCGCATTGTTCACCCATGTATCAAAGCCGCCAAAATTCAAGATGGCTGTTTCAGCAATTTTAAGGACATCCTCTTCAACACCAACATCTGCATCAACCCAGACTGCTTCATGCCCCTTGCTTTTCAATTCGTAGACTAATTCCTGGAGGGCATCTTTATTCCGGGCTGCCACAACAACCTTGGCTCCTTTTTCAGCTGCCATACGTGCCGTAACAAGCCCAATCCCACTAGAAGCACCAGTAATAACAATTACCTGGTCTTTCAGCTCCTTTAAATGGAGTCTCTCCATAGATTGATCTTTCATCTGTTCGACTTTTTTTATATCCATAAAGTATTCCTCACTTATGATGTATGCCTTTTACCTTGAGGCCTTTATGCAAAATGCTTTCAGGAACTCCGGCTGTATTAGTATGAACCATCCATACAATAAAAATTAGGGTAAGCATCAGCTGAAATAAGGAGCGAACACATTTACGGTGAAGGGAATTTTCACAAATACGTTTAGAATTTACCTGTTTGTGTTATTAAAGGAATATAGGCTAGTGTAAAAGCACTGGCACGTGGATAACCATATCACTTCTCCCTATTTGAAGGCCCAAATGTTTGGGCCTGCTTTTTTTTGCTCCATCATAATCTGCCCTCTTCTGGGTAATCTAAAAACAGACCTGATCAGGTCATAAAAGTTTGAAAGGAGCATGCCGAATGCAGAAGTTTTATAAAGCGATTATGGGGGTTGCGTTGGCATCTGTGTTAATGGTGGGGTGTAATAATAACGATGACAATAACCCGCCTCCAGAAGGTAACAACAACCATGAGCAAAATAACGGTACGAACGATAATAATGGGATAGATACGAACGAAAGTACAAAAGATAATAATGGTACAAATGGTAACAACGGAACGAATGGTAACAATGGTATCAATCGTAACAATGATAATAATGGTATGAATGATATCAATGATAATGGTTCCGATTTAGATAGTGGCAATTTAGATACAGATGTAAGAGAAGATGGGGATAGAATCAGGAACGATGCAGATCGAGGCGCAGACGATATCCTTGATAACAACAATAACAATGGTAAAGATAAAAATAAGTAACAAGTTTAAGCTGGCGAGGTAATCTCGCCAGCTGTTATTTATTACTACCCAGGCCTTCTTTAAAGGCGTTTTTTAAATCCTCACCATTATATCCTTCATCTACTAGTGTATCCAATAGGAATTCAACGGCTTCTCTTCTGCGATTGCGAATCTTTGCCCGAAACAGGATGCTGGCGAATTGATCCATCTTGCGGACATCAGCGATGGTTGCATCAAAATAGGCAGGGATATTGTCCTTCTTTGTGATAATACAGCTAACGGTAAGCTTCTCACTATCAGCAGTGATTTCCTTGAAAAGATTGAAATGTTCATAATCAACGACTGCCTCAATAAGCCAAGTGTTAGCCTCATTTTCTTTATTAATAATTAATCCGTCTAGGATATGTAATTCGGTTGGATGCTGATTGTCTGGAAGTAACTGCAAGGAAACTAACTTAAAGGTTTTCATCAACTTACCTCCAATTTTAAATTATTATATGTTCATTATAGCATGGTAAAAAAAAGAAAAAATATTTATATTGTTTGTCGAAGAGTTTGTTAAATAATTCACAGATTATAAATATTGATTACAAACACCATATTTATATATTCAAAAAGGAAATTTGAGTGAAAATCTCCCTCTAAAGTCCCGAATCGCCTCTTTTACTTTTAACCATAACTCTTTTATGATACCTCTGTAAGCTATATAAAAGAGAGGTGAAGGTAGTATGTTAAATCAGGTTGCGCTTGTTGGAAGGTTGACGAAGGATCCTGATCTGCGTTATACACCGGAGGGAAAAGCTGTATCAAACATTACTTTGGCCGTTACGAGAAATTTTAAGAATGCTGATGGCGAGTATGGGACGGACTTTGTAAACTGTACACTTTGGAATCGGGCAGCTGAAAATACCGCATCCTATTGTCAAAAAGGTTCTGTAGTCAGTATCGTTGGAAGAATTCATACACGTAATTATGAAAATCCAGAAGGAAAGCGTACGTATGTAACAGAAGTTATAGTGGAAAGTGTTAACTTTTTAGATCGAAAACGGGTGAATAACCTTCATGAAGGCAGTCTGGAAACGAACGCAGTGCCTATTTTATGAACGAGCGGGAAGTAGTCGCTGATTTAATCCGAATCGTTGGCAGTGTAAATAGCCGTGTATCCAAAAGTGAGTCAGATTTGAGAAAAATCGAACAGACTCTGCAAATCCTCATAAAAGAATTGTCTAACATGAAGGAGCTTCAATATCAATTATGTGAACAAACGTATCAACTCCACGAACATTAATCCCTCACAAACATAATCTGCACACAAAATGCCTCCAATACACTTATAAAAGTTATACCCCCTCTTGATAGCCGCCAATGCGCGGCTTTTTTTCAGTTTTGGGATAATTATTTTGCTAAAAGGTAAATTTCTATTAGAAATAGAATTGAAATTATTGGTAAGATAACGGTAGATACATATTTTCTTATTACAGCCAGGAGGGATTTAAGGTGGAAGCAAAGGATTTCATGATTAAGGATGTAATCAGTTTAAATGAAGATGCAAGTATTAAAACATTGCTGGAAGTATTGATGAAACATAAAATCGGAGGACTTCCTCTGGTCGATCCAAACAATAAACTGTTAGGGATTGTAACAGATGGGGATGTCCTTAGATATATGAACCCAAAAGCCTTCATTTCCTCTTATGTCACTTATATAGAAGAGTTGGATGAAACCTTAAAATCAAAAAGTGAATCTCCGGTTAAAGCAATTATGAAGAAAAAAGTAGTCTTTGTTCGAGAAGAGGATGAGCTTGAAGATGTACTCAAGCTGCTGGCAGCACACCATTTCAAAAAGATACCTGTAGTCAATGAAAATCGTCAGGTTGTAGGTGTAATTAGCCGTGGGGATATGATTCGTAAATTAGGCGAGTTACTACTTGAAAAATTGTAAGAGAAAGGAGGCTCATTTCTGAGTCTCCTTTTTATTTCTATTGGCGTACTATTGTTACGTAAAAACGTCCCCAGCAGCTTTTCCATAAGAAATCGATATTTAAAATGGTGTTGATAGAGTTGCGATGCTTCTCAATCATCCTTTGGGCAAACATGTTAGCATCCCGTTCGACCCATTGTGATTGATAGCCATTTCTGCCTGTGTTGATATAAGGCGTATTATACTGCCTCTTCATATGGACACGCTGGTAGGCATGGCGAATTTCATGAAAGAGATCCTGTAGTAAAAATAGCTGCATAAGCCCGCGCTCGTATTTTTTGTTTTTTACCTTATGGTTAAAGGGAAATAATGCAATCTTACCAAGCTTATGATACCCGCCCAATGTGCCATTTAAAGAATCCTCATAACACCAATCATCAATAAATTCCTTTCCAAAATCGGTTCGGTCTGCGATGACTTGATCTGGATGATCGTATATGGAAATGGTCATTCCTAAGTATTTATAATCGTCATAAAGTAAATTGAGTATTTGTTTAAGCTGGAAATCGGATAGGATATTTGAATGATTACGTAAAACTGTTTTCGCTAATCTGGAGGGGCGATTTAAGGTACTTTCAAGAGAGATGTTTTCTTCTACGATCATTAATGTAAGCAACTCCTGTTAATTAATCTGGCTGTTTTAATTGGGCATATAACATGATATGCCAGGACCGTGACTATACATTCGCAACAAATTACTACATAAATCGATATAGAAAATGTGGAAAAAGAAGGAATAATGTAGAAAAGTATACAACGAAGAACAAATTTCGTCAAATAAGTGGTTTGGCTTTATTTAAAAGAGGGTAAGTAAATAAATTGCTTAAAAAAGAAAGAGGAGAGACCCTCTTTCCTTACTTATACAAATTGCTATCTTGATTGATATATAGAGTCGTTTCATAGTACATATCATCTCTATATTGATTGGATAATTCATCTTCAATAGTTTTATAGGTGAGATATGGAGCGGTTTCTGCCTGTACGTGTTTAATCTTTACCTGAGTGGAAATCTCCTGCTTGCCGCCATTCTTCCCGACAGTTAAAAATTTCACGTGTACGGTAGGTGATCCCTTTTTTAGGTGCATTGAAGGAATTGCTTTGTCACCATCTGTATTCGTCGCCTCCACCTGTTCAATGGCCAGCCTATCCTCAGGCTGTGAATCTAAATAAGCAAGTAAATATTCTTGTTTCCATTTTTCCTCATCAAGTGAATAATCATATTCAGAGATAGTCGTATATAAGTGAAACGCAATGAAGCCAACCGCGGCTAAGGAAATTACTCTTATACCAACTGCAACACTGGATAAAGATCTCCGATCACGTATGACATGATAGAAAATAGCTATTCCAATGATTGTCCAACAGATCACCGCAATATACGTGAGCGGTGCATCAGCTAACTCTTGTGTCTTCTCAAAAGTTTGTACAACCTCTTTAAAACTCAGTTTCCTCACCTCTGTTTCCATTTCCTTTTACTAATAACTGTAAATTATTTTATTTGTTTAATCAATTTTTATTATTCCGACTCTAATAGATACAAAAAAGCCATCCCCTATTTTTTAAGAAGGGGATGGCCAAAAGTTATCTTTCAAGCACCAGCAAATCCTTTAATTCATCTGAGGATAGCTCGGTGATCCAATTGTCACTTTGGACGATTTCATCGTTAAGCGATTGTTTTTTCTCCAGCATAACGTCAATTTTCTCCTCAAGTGTACCGGAGGAAACCATCTTATGGACATGTACAAAGCGCGTTTGCCCAATACGGTAGGCACGGTCGGTCGCCTGATTTTCAACAGCTGGATTCCACCAGCGGTCATAGTGAATGACATGGTTGGCAGCCGTCAGGTTAAGCCCTGTACCGCCCGCTTTCAGGGAAAGTAGAAGAATCGGATACTTGCCATCCTGAAAATCGGCCACCATGGTATCCCGTTGTTTTTTATTGGCGCTGCCGTTCAGGAATGGAACGACATGACCATAGCGGCGCTCAGCGATTTGCTTAATCATATTACCCATTTCAATGTATTGTGTAAAAATAAGCACACTTTCATCCTGTTCATAAATGATATCGAGCAATTCAATTAGCTTTTCCATTTTCCCGGATCGATGAAGAATATGCTTTGGTGCCTCTTCCTTTAGATAAAGGGCAGGATGATTACAGATTTGCTTCAGCTTGGTTAGCATCTGCAAAATAAGCCCTTTCCGTTCGAAACCGCTTAGTTTTTCAACTTGATCAAGCGTATCTTTAACAAGCTGTTCGTATAAAGCGGCTTGCTCGGTTGTTAGGCTGATAAACTCCTTTTGCTCCAATTTATCCGGCAGATTGAGAGCAACCTCTTCATCCTTTTTCGTCCTTCTTAAAAGGAAAGGCTGAATTAGCCTTTGCAGGGTGGCAATTTTATTCTTATCACCATTGCGTTCAATCGGTCCGGCAAAGTTTTTATCAAATTGCGTTAGTGAGCCAAGATAGCCCTTATTAATAAAATCAAAAATGGACCAAAGCTCACTCAGTCTATTTTCCATTGGAGTACCGGTTAAGGCGATATGATGAATGCCTTCAAGCTTACGGGCAGAACGGGATTGCTTCGTATGGGAATTCTTGATATTCTGCGCTTCGTCGAGCACAACAGCATTCCATTGCATGGATAAAAAGTCTTCCTCATCCTGATGAAGCAACCCAAAGGTTGTCAGAATCACATCGGCATTGCCAAACCCATCCCTAAACTGTTCACCCTTCATACGACTTGGACCATAGTGAAGATGGACGTTCATGGATGGAGCGAACTTTTCAAACTCCTTCTGCCAGTTTCCGAGCACAGAAGTCGGACAGACAATCAAGGATGGAGATTTTGCTGGACCATTCTTCGCCTCCACCGCTAACAGATAGCTGATGAGCTGAATCGTTTTCCCTAGACCCATATCATCGGCCAGACAGGCACCGAATCCATATTCACGTAAGAACATCAGCCAGCTCATTCCCTGTTGCTGATACGGCCGCAATTCGCCCTGGAAGGCATCGGGTACCTGGACAGTTGGGATATCCTGAAGTGAGTTGATGCGAGTCATAAAGCGTCTCAGGTCACTATTCAGCTCAAATTGAATTCGTGCGTAATCCCCTTCATTCTCATCCTCAAGCTCCTCATCCTGTGCCAACTCCTGCTGAAGTAAATCATTGATACGCAATCCTCGCTCATCTGCTTCCTTCTTCAATTCCTGCATGCGCCTCATTAAGGCAGGATCCAGTTTCACCCAGCGTCCTCTAATATAGACAAGCTTCCGTTTTTCCTCAACAAGCTTGTTAAATTCCTCCTCGGAAACCTCAGCGCCATTGACGGAGAAACGCCAATTATAATCGAGCAAGGCATTCATACCCACAAATGATTTTCGGCGGCTTGGCGAATTTTTCACTTTAGCCTTCATGGCGATTTTCGCATCCTTAATTGCCTGCCACCATGATGGCAATAGAATTTCTACGCCAAGCATATGTAGGACCTCGGAAGCATCCGTTAAGAAATCCCAGGCTTGGTCCTCAGTGACAATATCATCAATCCAAGGGAAAATATCCTTCCAGCGGGCGATTTCCTTTTCAGCCATCTCTAAATGCCTTTTCCAGGCAAAAGGAATCCTATGGCGATCAGCCCATATGAAAAATTGCTCCTCATTTCGCTTGCCGCGCATAAACGGTTCTAGCTTCCATTGGTCAACCTCATCACCCGCTGCAAAATCAGGCTCGCTCAGGCGCATTCCCATAGAAA
This sequence comes from Pradoshia sp. Z4_20, assembly GCF_058216035.1. NCBI lineage: Bacteria > Bacillati > Bacillota > Bacilli > Caryophanales > Bacillaceae > Pradoshia > Pradoshia sp. Z4_20. Next base: position 202,560 of record NZ_JBZAJD010000005.1, on the reverse strand, counting down.
AAGGCAATTCATCTTCTTTGGCACCGGTCCAAATTTCCCAACGGTCTCCGTCAAAGAAGCGGCTGAGTACCTTGGTGGAGATATTTTTTTCAGCAAACAAATCAAGCAAATCACCTACGCGATGATTGCCGGGACGGTCTTTAATCGCTTCATTTAACCATTCCTCCGCAAAACGCCGAACCGTAATGGTTTGGATTCCGTCATGCTCGTGTCTGGCCATTTCCTGTTCCCAAAAGGAGTCCTGAAAGTCTTCGAGTATTTCCTGTGGGAGCGGGAAGGTAATGCCGTCTTGATTCCTATCGTTAAAATCAGGCATAACCGTTCCGTTTTCAACGGTTTCATATAAGGATTGGGCCAAAGCTAAACTAATGGATGCCCAATTGGACCAGGACCAATTAATAAAGCTGTTGAAAGGCTCTTCTGCCAGCACCTTCATCCATTTATGGGCGCTCATGAGGACACCGCTTTTACCATCAAGTGTTTGGATATCCACTTTCGTCCCAAAGTAACTATCCGCGTCCCAAAGAAAGAAGCTTGTTGCCCACAATTCGGCAGGAACGGGCTCACCCTCATCTGTTCCATAAATAAAGACGCGTCCGCCTTCAAGTAATTCAATTTGAATATGAAGAGTTTCAATCAGCTGCATCAATTAACTTTCCTTTCTTAAGTTCTTCCTGAAAAGCGCGTAATCGCTTATTATCATCGCTGATATATTCAATATAAGATTCCCAAACGTTTACGCGCTTAAGTTTTTTATAAATAGTTCTCAGCTTTTTTAAATAACGGACCGCTTCCCGGTAGGATGAACGATTTTTAGCCGCAATCAAATTAACTACCTGCAGATGCAGAATAGGAAGGAGGACTTCAGGCTGTTCCTTTTGAATTTCCTTCGTTTGATTGGACCATTCATAAAGGACATCAACACGCTCAGCAACCTGGAGCTCGACCCATTTTTTATACTCCTTCTTCTCATACAAATAGTGTGAATATGGAATAAGGGAGTAAGGAATGGTTTCCCTTAGAATACGTTCGAGCAAGTCGAATCGTTTGGCGGCTGAGCAAAAAGGACGAATAATTTGCAGGGCATTATATAAAAATCGAGTTCTCTTATACTCCTGAGTCTGATAATCATGCAAATAAGCTTTAATATTTTTTGAGAAGAATTCAACAAAGGGAACCATTCGTGCATGTTCCTTTGCATTATGCAGTTCCTCTAACACAAAGGTAAGGAAGAAGCAGGATATCGGACCAAGCTTATTTAAACATTCTAACGCCTGCTCATCCTTGCCATCGACCATATATATGTGAATCATCATCCAAAAGACCAACTCAATTTGCAAGGAGTCGGCGAGAGCCGGGAGCTGGTTTGACAAACGATCTATTTCAGCCCCGCGTTCTTCTTTTGTTGTAATGATATTTGTCCAAATCGTTCGATAGATATCCCAGCGATAATAGCCGCTTCCCATTTCACCGGTTGGCAAATTCTTTGTTTCATCAATCCAGGAATGGATAAACTCCTCTGAATCAAATGGACGGATAGAGGATTCAAACCGATGAACTTCATCCTTAAAGGCAAGGAACAGTTCGTGAATCATAGATTCCAGCAGTTCCTCCTGAAAGTGATCCTTCGTACTACTCTGCAGATCAAATAAATGTACCAAGCCCATATAATAGGCAATGCTGCGGTATAAAGGCACCCATTGCTGATTGGAGGGCTCGCTGCGCTGGATTGCACGCTGAAAATTAGAAGCAGAGCGGTTTATCCCGGCCATAAAGTAAGGAGGGATGGCTAACTCTTCCCGTGCGGAACGGATGAAAAATTCCTTCCAGGCACTGTATGTATGCTCCGGTTTAGAAGGCTTGCTTTTTTCTTTATATACGGGGCCATTTTTTAGTGATTCCTTTAAACGGAACATGGGGTCCTCTTTATTCTTCCAATGATTCACCCATTCCGTAACGCTGGCTTCCTTACTGTAGGCAGCAAAGAATACAGCCAGCTGATGCCGGCATAAATCAATCGCTGGACAGGAACAAGAGCTATTGCTTGGAAAACTTAAATCCAAAGTGACGTTCACCTTTGTCACGTCCTGTACGACACCTTGAATAAGATCAGATTCGATCGATAGCTTTACCACTGTCCCTTGACGATAAAGAACAAGACCCTTCGAAACTAAATTGACATCATTAGTTGATTTAGGAGAGAGAATATCCGAAATTCGCTCCCCGTAGAATTTAAGTGCATCGTGCATATATCATTCTCCTTACGAGACAGTTTAACCAAGTTTAATCTTAATTGTAACAAAACTGATCAAAAAAACGTATGAAAAGGGGGAGGAAAGTAGAAGACTAAAGATAAAAACTAAAAAGAAGAGAATGCGATGAATGTAAATCGAGGTGCAGATAAACGAAAGAAATATAGATGGTTATGGATTTCCGGGTTTGTAATTGTGATTGTCCTGGTTGTCGGATATCCTATTTATCAGGCCTTTCAAGCAATAAAGGATCCACTGCGGGAACGCCAATCACCCTATAGAGAAGAACAGCTTGATTTAACTAAAAAAGAGCCATTTTCATTATTGTTGCTAGGTATTGATACAAACGGAAGACCGGATACTACTATGGTCATAACGGTCAATCCGGAACACAATAACATTAAAATGCTCGGTATTCCACAGGATACAAGAGTAAAAATTGCTAGAAGCGAGAAATGGGATAAAATCAGTGACGCCTATCAAGAGGGAGGAGCGGAACTGTCGATGGAGACAGTTGAACAGTTTTTGGGAATCCCGATTGATTATTATGTGAGCATCAATACGGATGGAGTGGAGGAGCTGGTGGATGCCATCGGAGGTATCACGGTTGAAAACCAGTTAGACTTCTCTTATGATGGGCAACATTTTGCTAAAGGTAAAATCCAGCTAAATGGTGAAGAGGCTTTGGCCTATATGCGCATGCGCCAGCTGGAGCCAAATGGCGAAGAAGGGCGGCAGCAGCGGCGGTATGAGGTAATTGGTGAGGTAATTCGAACAGGTGCCAATATCCGAAGCTTAACTAACTATGATCAAATCGCCACTACCTTAATGAATAATGTGAAAACAAATATCACAATTTCAGAGATGATAAAAATAAAAAACAACTATCAGGAGGCAGTTCAGCATATTGATCATATCAGTATGGAAGGCACAGCTGAAAAAATAAATGGAATCTATTATGAGGTAATTCGCGCGGAAGAGGTCAAAAGAATTAAAGGAATTTTACAAAAACATATGGAATATTTTAGGGATTAAAGGTAGAATAAAGAATATAAAATATTCGTCTAGGAATATTCCTGGAGTTATAAAAATATGCGCCAGAGCGAGCATTTTTGAATAAACATGTAAGAATATTGGTGTTTTACTCATATGTGGTCAGGCCACCTTCATAGGCACTCCTGTTATACTAGGAACAAATAACCAATGAAGGAGGCTGGGCATAGTGGAGTTAAACGTAAAAGTACAACCAAAGTTTATTGACGGTGAGTGTTCAATTGAATTTTCGTTCTCTTTTGATTGGGAAAACATGAAAATTGGTGAAGCGGTTATTCTGACATGTGAAGAGGAAATGGACGCTCAACTTATTGAAGAAAAGCCGATGCTAAACCCTAAGAAACGTGAAACAAAATACCCGAAAATTGCCTTTGTCACGGACCTAGCAGTCATAGACGGACATAAAACAGCCGCTATTAATGAAATTAAAAAATTTCTAAATGTCATTGGAATCCAAAATATTCGTTACCAAGATAATCGACTAGCCAGTATGGCATAATTAATATAAAAGAAGACCAAATTTCGCTCTTAGGAGGCGGGATTTGGTCTTTTTACTATGTAGATAATGCAATGGATTCCCTTATGAATATTCCGGAATAGGTAATTATCCTTATACACGAGTAGGAATGAACCGTTTTTTTTGTAGGAAAATTATCCTCTAGCGTGGAATTAAAGTCATGCAGAGGAGGTGGGATGTCATTTGAAGAGTATGAAAGAAATAAAAGCGAGAAAAAGATTTGTTAGAGACATGACTTTTTTAACTATTTTAACGGTCATGTTGTTTATATCGAGTATTGGGACCTATTCTTCCTTCGTGCCCCTGAACTATGTCTATATAGCAGGTTGGATCAAGTTAGTTACGGTAAGTCTTTTGACAGTTTATTTTATTTATTTAAACGAAGTAGCGTTTAAAAGATCGAACCCTATAGGTTGGTTTATGGTTATCCTCGGAATGGTATATGCAGCAATGGGAGTAGTAGCCATGTTTTAATACCTTTCATACTGATAGGCAAACATACAAAGCGAATTAATCAATCGATTGATTAAGAGAAAATCTCCATTCTGCAAGTCTTTGGCATTTACCTTGCGGATGAATTCCGCTAGGATAGGAATATGAATAATGACAGGAAAAAGATCATATACCGTTTAATACTTTTATTGTTGGTTGTGGGAGTAGTATTTTATTCCTCCTCACAGCCTTATACCGAACAAAACATTCAACCGTTGCTGAGTGAGAACTTAAAGCTTCCTGATTCGGTAGTGGCTTTGCTTTCAAAAATAAGCTTCACCTATGCTGGTGTAGAGATTAGTGTGGAAGCGTTAGGGTTGCCGGGTTTTGTTGAGTTTTTTATCCGTAAGGGTGCCCATTTTAGCGTTTACTTTGTAATGGCGTTTATATTGGCCAGTATCGTCAGAGTATGGGTACAGCGAGCGGTGAAGGTAACGGCAATCACGATGGGAATTGTCTTTCTATATGCCTGCTCAGATGAATGGCATCAGTCATTCACAGGTGACCGCACGCCACTCTTTCATGATGTGATGATTGATACAGTGGGTGGATTGACAGGGATTGTCTTATATTTTGTATGGAGAAAATTTCGAAAGTAATAATTGTAGAGAAGCTGGAACATAATAGCTTCAAATAAGAGAAAAGGCGAATTGAATACACACAACTTCGCCTTTCTTAAAATCTAGTTGAGCTTAGGCGCCGGTAAAAAGATGTATATATATCATTCAGAAAAGCTCTTTGGAAAAGTAAATATCTATGTAGATGCTTTAACGGGTGATAATATTGTTATGGTATAATAGAAAAAGCTGATCATGTTTTAGAATGATCAGCTTTTGTTATGTCTCCGTAGTGTAATTCCAAGGAACTCTTTTTTTCTTTTAAAAGGTTCATATATTTTTTATCTTCGATTAATTCGAATATCGAAATAGCCTTATTTAAATAATATATGGAATCTGAATACTTCCCAAGCTTTTCGAGATTGTAGCTAACTTGATAATGTAATTCAGCCAATGGGAATAGATTGTCTTTTTCTAAGCAGTATTTTATACCGTTTTTACAGTATGTAATAGATTCATCATATTGTTTCAATCGAGTATACACTCTGGCAATATTATAATACAGCCGCGGTAAAATCGAATGATCACTAATGAAAACTAAATGTGATAAATGCTCTTTAGCTTCCAAAAATATTTTTAGAGAAATCTCATTCTGATTGTCTGTAACATAGACTGCTCCCATAGACATGAGTACTTCTATTTCTCTTTCATTCCAAACTTTATCCAAAACATGTGTTAAGTCAATTGCTGACTTAAGCAATTCTATAGATTTTTCCACATTATTATTTACAGCATGCTCATAGACACCCTTGTGCCATAAGATCAGCTGTCTGTTACGCCCATTTTGCGTAAAGAGCGGATTGTCCTCTTCTAATTTTACAATTCTATTCATCTCTTCGTAGAGGAGATGGCGCCGCGTTAGCCGTAACTGTCTGCTTACCTCATTAACATAGTCTACTCTTGGAGTGGAACCGATTTCAAAGAAGTAGTTAACATCCACTCCTAATTTTTGTGAAATGAGATATAAGGTATTAGCATAAGGATATACATCACCTTTTTCAATTTTACTTATCTGTGCTTGTGTACATATTCCTTGGGCTAGCTCGTCTTGAGATAGTTTAAGTGATTTCCTCAAATCTCTTATTCGCTGACCAATTGCGGAGAAATCCATTCATGGTACCCCCTTTCCGATAGTATTCCTATAGTTATATTTATATGTAAAAAAGTATGTATGTGCTAGTTTATATTGAATAAATTGAATCTAAAGTCCCTGTATCGAATAAACCTTTAAAAGTAAATATATGGTTAAATATAAGTATAATCATAAACCAATTATACTTATAAACTTATGAATGAAAAGGGGAATATGTATGAAAAAGAAAATTATGTTAATCGGTGCTAGTGTGTTAGGTATCAGTGCTTTGACAGCGACAATTACTATTTCTAAAACGGATCTTGCAGAGCTTCCGACTATGTACGATGTAAAACCAACGCAAGTAGCGGAGCTTCCGACTATGTATAATGTAAAACCAACACAAGTAGCAGAGCTTCCGACTATGTACAATGTAAAACCAACGCAAGTAGCAGAGCTTCCGACTATGTACAATGTAAAACCAACGCAAGTAGCGGAGCTTCCGACTATGTATAATGTAAAACCAACACAAGTAGCGGAACTTCCGACTATGTACAATGTAAAACCAACACAAGTAGTGGAGCTTCCGACTATGTACAATGTAAAACCAACACAAGTAGCAGAGCTTCCGACTATGTATAATGTGAAGCCGACAAAAGTAGCTGAACTACCAACCATGTATAATGTAAAACTGAGTAACGGAGTGAATACAATTGGCTAACCATATTGATGAATTTTTATATGTGAGACAGAAGGAAAAAGATGATAAGACGTCGGATGAGTTGCCAACAGTATATTAAGAAACTGTTTACATCAGAATAATTTTTCTGTACTGAGGAAATGATTTTCTCAGTACTTTTATATGGAAAAACGAATCATAAAAATGGGCTTTCTTCTACAATATTATCGAATGTTCGTTTTCTGTGCTTGATTCAAACTTCCTATTTGTAAAAGTATACTGAGAAGTTTTAACAATATAATAAGAGAATAGACCTAAGTTTCTTTTTTGTTGCTTATGATATTTCAGTATATATTTGTAAAGAATGAAATAAAAAAAAGACAAAGACCGATCTTTGTCTTTCTTATCATTATTCATTTGTATCCAAGCCGACTTCCTCATCATTTAAATTCATGTTGATTTTCTCATCACTATTCCACAAAACAACCTGCTTCTTTTCATTGATATCCGTATCATTTGTTTTCAATTTTGCCTCGACTTTGTATTCTCCCGGTAGAAGGGGACCGACTTTCTTTTCATAAATGACTTCGTTGGCCTTAACGACTTGTTCACCATTCACCATTAAGGTGGCATGCTTAGAATTTGTGGTAATCGTCAGATAAACTGGATCGATTTCAATTGAATAGTTGTCGGGCAGCCAGGAATTTGTATTCTTTTTCAGTGTTAAAAATCCTTCAATCCTGGGCTGTTCCTTACCTGTTTTGGATGAATCATCATCATAATATCGGGATTGTTCATGGAGAACTGTCAGAAGGCTTTGGGTGTAATCAGGATTTTTTTGAAGGTAATCCATCAAGATTTTTGTATTTTCTTCGTCAATAACTAGGTCTTCATTTGATGAGGTTAGGATCCGGGAGAGCTGACGTACATTTTGATCGGCGAGAGCGGTCTCAACTTTTTTGACAAGAGTATCCTTATCGAGAAACGGTCCCTTTATAAAATAAAAGCTAACGAATAAAAGGACAGTGAGTATAATCATTAGGGATATTTTTAATAGTGGGGATATTTTTAGATTCGCCATTTTCCTCACACCACCTTTAGGATTGGGTCATAAGTAACGGTTACTTACTTCTACTATATCGGCATATTGAAAATAATTTCAAATAATACATATTGAATTTTTTATGACAAAAGACAGTAACCATCTATATGTATAGTATACTTTCAACCCGGAGGAGTTAGAAGATTAAATTAATCAATCGATTAATGAATAGGCCCAAATAAAATAATCACCCGTCACGATACGGATGATTGGTTACTTGAAAGCAACAATTGAGGAAAAGTGAGAAAGTAAATAAAGCGGTGGCTAGTATATTTATCTTTTTAGAAGTGAACAGAGGAAAAGACCTTTAACCTACGTTCCTGCCCTACAAATATACTTGAGGTAAGGAACCATCCGATTGGCGATGATTAAAATGTCCGACGCTGACTGACTGCATTCAGGATAAAGATCTTTTCTTGTTTAGAAAGCATTCTCCAACTGCCTGCTCGGATTCTCATAGTTTCGCGCCTCCTTTTTTATACATAATTTGGAATGGTTGTACCCTATTTATACCGTAAAAAACACGAAGTGAAACAAAACAAATACCAACAAATAGTCATTTTAAATGAACTGGTTAGCCAGAAACTGTGGAAAAGTGATAGGGAAACCTGTATAACGGTTATCTGAATAGCAGAAGGTGTCGGTAAAAAGTTTAAGAAATTTATAAAAAAGAACGTTTATTAGGGGATTAGACTTATTGTCATCATGGGAATCTTCTCAAGTGATACGATAGCAGCTATTTCTTTCCGACATATTCTATAAACCAACTCCCACTATCCATCAAACTTCAGGAAATCTTGTTGTCCAGAATATACTGTCGCTAATCAGCTCGTCATCTAGTGGAGGGCACAGAAAGTTGGTCCCGATAAATACCTCTATTGGATTCCCCGCTTTTCTCCCTACTATTAAAAGCTATTCCTGTATGTAAAAATGTCCTCCTCCAGAGGAGGGCATCTTATTCGTTAATACCTGGTTTATTTTCATGAGCTTCCTCGAGTTGTTGACCGATGGCGGATAGAACAGCGCCAACGGCTTGAATCCAGCTTCCCAATGCAACATAGAATTGTCCCTCCTGCTGGTCATTAACTTGAATTTTAACGCTGAATGCTTGGATGACACTGCCAATGGTTTGGAGAATATTACCTATTAAGATTTCTGTTTCTCCTAAAGTGGTTTGATCGCCTAATTCATCAGCTGCACTGACTCCGCTGCCTAATGCCTGTAACAAATTACCCTGAATCGCAATATTCGTATTGGTAGGTTCAGGGAAATCAACAGCAATTCCTGTAATGACTTCCAAGGCTCCGATACTAGATATAACATTCCCTGCATATTCAAGTGAGGATTTATTATCTTGCCCGTCTGCGGCTAAGCCGGCACCAACTGCTTCCAGTGCATTCCCGACTAAATTAAGTTCTCTTTGTATTTTGTTTGATAATCCAGTGTTTGGAGTAGAGCCGATGGCTACAACAATGGCTCCGGTAGCCGTCAGCCAGGCTCCAACTATTTCTTTCAATTGATTTGACACCCTATCACATCCGTTTATGGATAATCGTTATAGTGTATTCCGAAGATTAAGTGATGGATTGGATTTTAGTTAAAATTAAAAGCCTCCGAAGTATTTCAGAGGCCATAGATTAAACGTTATTTATTTTTGAAATATACATTTAAGCCATTTAATATACCCTGTGCTGCTTTCTTGTGATAGCTGGTTTGGGAAATGGTTTTTTCCTCGGCTACATTTGAAAGGAATCCGAGTTCGAGCAGAGCGGCAGGCTGTTTATTATCCCGTATGACTCGATAATTACCATATTTAACTTTACGGTTTTTCAAGCCAGTAGCTTTAATTAATTCACCATGTATGGCATTTGCCAAGGTGCTATTACGATGATAAAAAGTTTCTATTCCCGATGCTGATGGTACATTTGGTGCATTATTGTAATGAATGCTTACAAACGCATCTGCTTTTTTAGAGTTACTGAGTGCAGCTCTGTCTTCTAATGAAATAACGGTATCATTACTGCGTGTCATAATGACGGTTGCACCAGCATTCTTAAGTAGGGCAGCCAGTTGGTTAGCCGTACTTAGATTAATATCCTTTTCCATTGTTTTTAATTTTACACCAATAGCTCCCGTTTCTGAGCCGCCATGACCAGGATCAATAACGATGATTTTTTCCTTCACACTCTTGTATACCAGTGTTTGGCTTGGAATCCATCCAATCTGACCGGATGTCAGCTTGACCTGTGTAAAGTTGCCTTTTGTAGTAAGTTTTATCACACTAGTGTTTTTACCAACTGAGGCTAAAATAGTAGATTTAGAGTCAGCCTCCTTGTACAGGGAGGTGTTGGCGGTAGTGTAAAGGTATTCTGTTGCAGCCAATTCGGCCTTTTTAGTTGATATATATTGCATAGCAACCCAACCAACTTTACCGTTGGAGGTTTTGATTTTCCCCCAGGATCCACTTTTCTGCTGAAGAGTAACAGCAGCATTTTTCTTCACCGTGGTGATAACCTTGGAAGAAGTGCTCGCACTGGCGCGAACATTTAGACTAGTAGCTATGACATAATATGTACCCAGATTTGCTGTGGCAGTCGTTGGCTTTGTCTTAGTCAGGCTTGGAGCAGGTACCCATCCAGTGACCTTTTTGCTTGAATAATAGACTTTAAGCCAGTTGCCATTTTGCCCTTTTACTGAAACGGCTGTGCCTTTCTTTATAGTCGCCAGAGATTTGGCAGAGGAAGAGGCTGTTTTTTTTATGGACAGATTGTCTGTCTGTGCATAGCCATTCCAGCTTACATAGGTAAGATAGGAACTCGAAACCCAACCCGTTTTTTTATCATATGTAATCTTGCTCCAGTTATTTTGTTCTGCTTGAACAGTTACCACTTTGCCCTTTTTAATTTTTCCTACAATAGAGGATTTGGTCGACGGCTTAGAGCGGACATTTAATGTGCTGGCGTTGACTTTAGATGAGTAGCTAGCAGCATCTGCTTTCTCCGGTAACATAGTAATGAAAAATGATAGCATAATCAGCACACTGACAGCTTTAATAGAGAGTTTCCTCAAAATATCACCTCTTACATAAACTATTCTATTTTTTAATCGGACAAATCTATCAAATCTAATGTGTTTCTTAAAGAATGTGAAATAGATTTTTCCTTATGGAGCGTAAAGGCCCATTTATTAAAATATAATAGAAGGCTAGAAGGGGTAAATAAGAAAAAGGTGTTAATTATGTAAGGAATTTATAAGTCAAAAAGCACCCAAAATCAAACTGCATCTAAATATGTTAGAAGTGTCTAACAACTGGGGCGCAGTTCAAAATAGGGTGCTTTTTATCTCCTTTGAATAGGAAATTGTAAATTGAAATGCTATTATTTTTGTTTGAAATATACATTCAACCCATTATAAATTGCCTGGGCTGCTTTTTTATGATAGCTGGTTTGGGAAATGGTTTTTTCTTCAGCTGCATTTGTAAGAAAACCAAGTTCTAGCAAGGTAGCTGGTTGTTTATTACTCTTGATGACTTCAAAACTACCTTGTTTAACTTTCCTATCTTTCAACCCTGTTGCTTTTATCAATTCATCGTGTATAGCACTTGCCAGACTGCTATTTTGATAGTAATAAGTCTCTATTCCAGAAGCGGATGGAGAATCTGGAGCTGCATTGTAATGAATGCTCACAAACGCATCCGCTTTTTTTGAGTTACTGAGTGCTGCTCTGTTGGCTAATGAAATAAAGGTATCATTACTACGAGTCATGATGACAGTGGCACCGGCGTTTTTCAGTAAGGCTGCCAATTGATTGGCTGTACTAAGATTAATATTCTTTTCCTTCGTTTTTAGCTTTACCCCAATAGCTCCCGAATCTGATCCGCCATGCCCTGGATCAATAACGATGACTTTTCCCCTTACATTTTTGGAAACGATCAGTGTTTTGCTGGTAATCCATCCAATCTTGCCAGATGCCAGTTTAACCTGTGTAAAGCTACCTTTCGTATTCAATTTAATCACACTAGAATTTTTTGTAACTGTAGCCAATACGGTAGATTTTGAGTCAGCATTCATGTACAGAGAAGTGTTGGCGATGGTAACCAGGTACTCCGTTTTATTTGATACCGGTTGTGGTGTTTTTGTATTGACCGGTTTTTTAGTTGAAATATATTTCATAGCAACCCAGCCGATTTTGCCGTTAGAGGTTTTCACCTTTCCCCAAGTACCACTTTTTTGTTGTAGAGTAAGGGCCGCATTTTTCTTCACAGTCGTGATGACTTTGGATGATGTATCAGCCTTTTGAAGAACACTCAAACTGCTAGCCGTAACATAATAGGTTCCAAGATCCACAGCCGGCTTTTTAGTAGAAAGATAAGAGAGACTTACCCAGCCGACTTTACCGTTTGAAGTCTTCACTTTCCCCCAAGTACCGCTTTTCTGCTGAAGAGTAACCGCAGCGTTTTTCTTTACAGTTATGATGACTCTAGCTTTAGTATTGGCTTTCTCGCGTACATTCAAGCTAGTAGCTGTCACATAATAGGTACCAAGATTCGCAACCGGTTTTTTAGTAGAAATATAAGTTAGGGACACCCACCCAACTTTACCATTGGAGGTTTTCACTTTCCCCCAAGATCCACTTTTTTGCTGAAGCGTAAGAGAGGCGTTTTTCTGCACTGTTGTGATGACCTTTGCTTTTGTGCTCGCTGTTGCACGTACATTCAAGCTGGTAGCTGTGACATAATAGGTTCCCAGGTTTACTGTACCAGTCGCAGGCTTTGACTTTGTTAGACTTGAAATAGATACCCAACCAGTCACCTTTTTACTGGAATAATAAACTTTAACCCAGCTTCCCGTTTGCCCTTTTACTGAAAGGGCTGTCCCTACTTTAATAGTCGCAAGAGATTTGGCAGAGGAAGAGGCCGTTTTCTTAATGGATAGGTTATTTGCTTTTGCATAGCCCGTCCAATTGGAATATGTAAGATATTTGCTCATTACCCAGCCGATTTTCTTATCGTATGTAATCTTGCTCCAGTTATTTTGCTCAAATTGAACCGTGACCACTTTACCTTTCTTAACTTTTCCGATGACAGAGGATTTAGTAGATGCCTTAGAGCGGACATTTAGGACATCAGCGTTGACTTTAGATGTAAAGCTAGCGGCATCTGCTTTCTCCGGTAAAAGAGTAATGATAAATGATAGCAAAATCAGCAAACTGGCAGCTTTAATAAAATATTTTCCCAAAAGTTCTTTCACCTCTTTTTTATTTATTCTTTTCTTTTCATCGGATGAATGAAATAAATTTAAAGAGGTTTGTTAAATAATGTAAAAAATAGGATGAAAATAGTGTTTTTTATCTTTTAAACGTGCAGTATCTCCTGAATTGTGAGGAGAAAGGATGAATGAACTGTAGATTTTGTTGATAACATAATCGGTTAGACTCAAAACAAAAAACACCCAAAAATGGGTGCTTAGGAGATTCTCGTCTTCAATTATTGGCAACTCTATAAGTTTAATTAATATAAAATCGAAGGTACCATATCTATTCTTCAGAGCTTCTTATTATATCCCAAATAATTTCAAGACCTCTTTACTCCAAATCTCAATCCCTTTTTCGTTTGGAGCACTTTTATCTGATTTCAGGTAATCCATTAATTCAGCTTCATCTGGCCAAGCCTGCCAATGGTCAATATATGTATAGTCCTCCTCCGCTGCGAATTCCTTTAGGGCGTCTACTTGTGTTGAATAGATGGGACCATTTGGGATAGGATGAGTAGGCATAAGAATCACGGAAAGATCCTCATTGATCGATTGTAATTCTTCAATGATAGTAGAAATATTATCGTGGTTTTCCTCCACTTCAACATTGCCATTATCAGCTAGAGTCAGAGCTTCTAGAATAAGAACATCAGGCTTGGCATCCTGATAATTACTGATTAAGCCTTCTTCTATTAATTGAGTTGATGTGCCGTTGAAATCTATGAATGATACAGTAATATCCGACTCAAATGACCTTTGCAACTCCTGACTGATTGTTAACCCTAATCCGCTTTTTTGATCTCCCAATGCTTTCGATCCGGCTATCAAAATATTAGCTTTTTCATGCTTGCTGATCGCTTTTTCGAGAGCGCTCTTCAGGTCATCCTCTTTAACATTCTCAAAAGGTGAAGAGGTCTTTTCCTCTTTTTTTGGTTCAGCTTGTTCTTTTTCGTTTTCCATGGCAACTGTTTTTGCGATTTGGCTGCTCCAGTAGTTTTGACCGAAAACTAGAACAAGGACGGTGAATATTGTAAGTAAAAGCATGGTAATAGATTTCATTTTTCTCCCCCCCCGAGTCGACAAATAATTTCACTTTATATGTATATATTACATTTTATTAGAAAGAATTAAATAAAATTTCCAAAAAAACAGATGAAATTTTCCGAATTTGTTGTATAATACTTAATATTATGTTAAACGGAGGATGAAATGGAAGAAACTATTAGCCTGAAAGATTTGTTTGAAACCTTAAAAAAACGTGCATGGTTCATTATCATGATCACCGTTTTGGCAGTTTTAATAAGCGGAGTAACAAGCTTTTTTATTTTGACTCCAATCTATCAATCTTCTACACAGCTGCTTGTTAATCAGGCAAAAAGTGAAGAAGCAATATATAACAGCAACCAAGTTCAAACAAATCTGCAACTCATCGAAACGTACAATGTCATTATGAAGAGCCCGGCCATATTGGATAAGGTGATTGAAGAATTGGATTTGAAACTATCACTAAGCCAGCTCACCAATAAAATAACGGTAGCAAGTGAACAGGAATCGCAGGTAGTGAATGTATCTGTTACAGACGAGGATCCGCATATGGCTGTAAAAATAGCCAACACAACAGCAGAGATTTTTAAAGAAGAAATCGTGGAAATTATGAAGGTCGATAATGTCAGCATCCTTGCAAAAGCAACGGTTTCAGAGAATGCTTCACCGATTAAACCGCAGCCACTTCTCAATATCGCGATTGCCATGGTTGTTGGATTAATGATTGGTGTGGGAATTTCCTTCTTAATGGAGTATTTAGATAATACGATTAAAACAGAACAGGATATCGAACGAATTCTGGATTTACCGGTGATTGGTGTCATTGGTGTAATTGAAGAAAGCAATGTGCAAATGGAAGGAAATGCAAGAACGAAACGAGCAGGAAGAGGTGAGCAACATGGCGCGTAAGAAGGGCAGACAGTTTGGAAACAGCAATCAGCGAAAGCTCGTTACCTATTTGGAACCAAAATCACCGATTTCGGAGCAGTTCCGTACATTAAGGACTAATATCCAATATTCCTTTATAGATGAAGAGATGCAAACGATTATGATTACATCTTCTGGCCCCACTGAAGGAAAATCAACAACTGCTGCTAATATCGCCGTAGTGTTCGCTCAACAGGGGAAAAGGACATTATTCATAGATGCCGACCTGCGTAAACCTTCTTCGCATTATACGTTCTCGTTTACGAACAACGTGGGATTAACAAGTGTATTGACGAGACAAATAGAGTTAGGTAAAGCAATCCAGATTGTAGAGCCTTTGGGTCTACATGTGTTAACAAGCGGACCGCTTCCGCCAAATCCTGCTGAGTTATTATCATCAAAATCGATGAATGAATTGATTAATCAGGCGAAGGAAGACTTTGACATCATCATCGTTGATACCCCGCCGATCACAGCCGTTACAGATGCACAAATCATTGCTAATATTTGCCAGGGAGTCGTACTCGTAGTGAGCAGCGGACGGACGCAGGTGGAAGATGCTGTCAAGACGAAAGAACTTTTATTAAATACCGGTACTAAAATTCTGGGTGCTGTTCTTAATAACAGAAAAATGAAGGATAATACGTACTATTATTATGGTAAAAAATAGGTATGTTGCTAGACTTTTACAACAAATGTTAGTAAGATAGATTCATTGATTATAAATAAACAAGAAGGGGTTGCTTTATAATGATTGACATACATAGTCATATCTTGCCAAGTGTAGATGACGGTGCACAGAGTTTAAAAGATTCAATGGACATGGCAAAGCTTGCTATCAGCGAGGGAATCAACACAATCATCGCAACCCCACATCATAAAAATGGTGCATACGAGAATACAAGAACAAACTTATTACCCGAGATTGATCAATTAAATGAACATTTGGAGAAAAGCCAAATTTCATTAAAGGTTTTACCCGGCCAGGAGGTCAGGGTGTACGGCGAATTGCTCGAGGATCTGGAGCAGGGCTTTATCCAAACAGTAAACAATTCCTCTTATCTCTTGATTGAATTTCCTTCAAATCATATACCAAGGTACGCAAAAACATTATTTTTTGAACTGCAGCAAAAAGGGATCAATCCAATATTAGTCCATCCGGAACGGAATATGGCTATTGTTGAAAATCCAAATCTCCTCTATGAATTTGTCCAAAAAGGTGTCAGTACACAGCTTACATCCGGCAGTATCGCCGGTAAGTTTGGCAAGAAAATCAAGAAAGTATCGATGGATTTACTGTCCTCAAACCTGATTCATTTCGTTGCATCAGATGCACATAATGTCTCAACCAGACAGTTCTGGATGAATGAAGCATTGGATGAAATAGAAAAACAGTTCGGATTGGATCAAATCTATTATTTTGAAGAAAATGCAGAGTTACTCATTAGCGGGCAGATAATAATGAGAGAAATGCCACAGCCAGTCAGACAGCGTAAGTTTTTAGGGCTATTTTAATGATGAACCCAATTAGGTGATGCCTCCTAACCTTTATCAAGGGAGACACTCGGCCATGCTGTGGGAGGTTTAATAAGCTTCCTTAGATGCAAGTCATCAGTAGGATGGTGTGAGGGTGGGTTAGATGCCCATGTTCTTTAAAATTCATGTGAATTGATTATAAGTGTGTATAAAAATCGTGCGATTAATTACCCCTAATATTGATTATGAAACATAGTAATTGTAATTGTCTAATATTTTTTAATTATTTTTTGATAATTGAGAATTTATACCTAATTATTTTCCTTGAAAATGTAAAATTTATGATTCGTTATATATGGTAGTTGTGAAAAGGAGGCTATACCTTGCAAAAAGTTAGAAAAGCAATTATTCCCGCTGCTGGACTCGGAACGCGATTCCTGCCGGCTACAAAAGCAATGCCGAAGGAAATGCTACCAATTGTAGATAAGCCGACGATTCAATATATCGTTGAAGAAGCAATCGAGTCTGGGATAGAAGATATCATTATCGTAACCGGTAAAGGGAAGAGATCCATCGAGGACCATTTCGATCATGCGTATGATTTAGAGAATAACTTGATGGAAAAGGGCAAGTTTGATCTTCTCGAAAAAGTACAGGCTCCTTCCAAGGTTGATATTCATTATATCCGTCAAAAAGAACCCAAAGGACTGGGCCATGCAATCTGGTGTGCTCGTAATTTTATTGGAGATGAACCATTTGCAGTTTTACTTGGTGATGATATTGTCCAGGCAGACAAACCATGTCTACGTCAATTGATGGATGAATATGAAAAAACATTTTCTTCTATTATAGGTGTTCAGCATGTACCAATGGAAGAAACCCATCGGTATGGAATCATTGATCCGATTGAACAAAACGGACGGCGCTATCAGGTGAAGAGCTTTGTGGAAAAGCCTGAAAAAGGAACAGCGCCATCTGATTTAGCCATCATGGGAAGATATATATTGCGTCCGGAAATCTTTACATTCCTTGGTGAGCAAAACATAGGGGCAGGCGGAGAGATTCAGCTGACAGATGCGATTCAAAAGCTGAATGAAATCCAACGAGTATTTGCCTATGATTTTGAAGGGAAACGATATGATGTGGGGGAAAAATTAGGCTTCATTGAAACCTCAATTGAATTTGCACTTCAGGATGAATCCTTGCGTAAAGATTTATTACGCTTTATGGAAGAAAAATTAAAAGTGATAAAAAAATAAACTAATTGGAGATAGACCGGACACTTACCGGTCTTTTTTAGAGGAGAGGTTTGAACGTGACATACCGTAAAAGGTTGACCACATTGATACTAGTAGACTCCATTATCGTGTTAACGGCTATTTATTGCAGTTACCTTGTCCTCCATCCGTATTTGGATATCTTCAAAATGGGAACCTTATTAATAACCTCTTTAGCATTGTTAATCAGTCATCATGTGTATGCATTTATTTATAAACTTTATAACAAGGCATGGGAATATGCGAGTATTCGAGAATTAATGGCGATTGCAAAAGCTGTAACATTAACGATTTTAACAACTGCTATCATTCAAATGATTATTTTCCAGGATATATATATACGGGCATTAGGGATAACCTGGATGCTCCATATCCTGTTGATTGGCGGTTCACGTTTTTCTTGGAGAGTATTCAGGGGCCGTTATATAGGCACGAATGATCTTGCAAAGAAACATACGTTAATTATCGGAGCTGGTGCAGCAGGAACGATGGTAGCCAGACAGCTGCTTCAAAAGGTAGATACTGATTTAGTACCTGTAGCCTTTATCGACGACGATCCATATAAACAAAGACTCCAAATCCATGGTTTACCGGTAGTAGGAGCGACATCTGATATCTCAATGGCTGTTGCCTTACATGAGATTGAGGTCATCATTATTGCAATTCCTTCCCTGTCTAAGGGGGAGATAAAGCGTATTTATGAAGAATGCTCGAAAACAATGGCGAAGGTTCAGATTATGCCAATGATTGAAGAAATTATGTCAGGCAATGTCTCAGTCACGCAGTTTAGAGATGTAGAGGTTGAGGATCTATTGGGGCGCGAACCTATTCAGCTAGATATTGACAGTATTTCTGAATATGTAGAAGGAAAAACAATTCTAGTTACCGGTGCGGGAGGATCTATTGGATCTGAAATCTGCCGTCAAATATGCAAATTTACCCCAAACAAACTTCTCTTGTTAGGTCATGGTGAAAATAGCATTTATTTAATTGATATGGAATTAAAGAAGCACTATGGAGAATCTATCGAGATTATTCCGATTATTGCAGATATACAGGATCGAAATCGAATTTTTGATGTGATGGATGAATATAAACCAGACGTTATTTATCATGCGGCAGCACACAAGCATGTTCCGTTGATGGAGTATAACCCAAGAGAAGCCGTTAAAAATAACATTTTTGGCACGCGGAATTTAGCAGAAGCAGCAGATACGTTTGGGGTTGGTACTTTTGTAATGATTTCAACAGACAAGGCTGTGAATCCCCCTAATGTAATGGGAGCGACGAAACGTTTTGCTGAGATGATTATTCAGAATTTGGCAAAGGAAAGTAAGACCAAATTTGTTGCAGTACGGTTTGGGAATGTGCTGGGTAGTCGAGGCAGTGTTATTCCACTATTTAAGAAACAGATTCAGGCGGGTGGTCCTATAACGGTTACACATCCTGATATTACAAGATATTTCATGACAATTCCTGAAGCTTCACGTTTAGTAATACAGGCCGGATCATTAGCACGTGGAGGAGAAATTTTCGTTCTGGATATGGGGGAACCAGTAAAAATCGTTGATCTAGCTAAAAACCTGATTACTCTTTCGGGTTATTCCATAGATGAGATTGGTATACAGTTTTCTGGTTTAAGGCCTGGAGAGAAGATGTATGAAGAGCTTCTTAATGAGAATGAGGTTCAGAAAGATCATGTATTTCCTAAGATCTTTATTGGAAAGGCACAGCCAATGGATAGAACAGAGCTTTATGAGGTGATTGAGACGCTTCTTGATAAGGATTCAGTTGAGATGAAGGATACTTTGGTGGGTATTGCTAATACGAAGTTTGGAGAAAAGAAGTCTTTGATTATTGGTTAGTGATTTTCATGAATTGCTAACCAACCTTTTCAACCTTAATTTGGTTTTAGGTGTTAATTGATATCGTGTATTTAAGAGGATGCAATGTTATCAATTGGAGATAAGTTTATAGTTATTATATGTGCTGGTTAATGGCATGTTAGATTGCAAAAACAATATATTAAGTCTATTAATTTTGTAATGAATGTTATTGAATTGTGAGATTTTTTATTAGGTGAATGTGATTTTAGTGGTTTAGTAGTTAATTGGAATAGATAATTAGTATTTCAATTAAGTCCTATTCTATTAAAAGACAATTTTAAGGAGTGTTATGACATGATATATATGAAGGTGAAAAGGTGGATAGATCTCTTACTTTCTCTAATTGGATTAGTTATTTTATCACCATTTATTTTGATATTAATTATCGCTATCAAATTTGATTCAAAAGGTCCTATTCTGTTTAAACAAAAGCGTGTTGGAATCAATAAGACACATTTCAAAATTTTGAAGTTTCGTACAATGAGAATAGATTCACCAAAGGATACCCCAACTCATCTACTAGAAAACCCTGAACAGTATATAACTAAAGTGGGTAAGTTTTTAAGAAAGACTTCACTAGATGAGCTACCGCAAATTTGGAATATTCTTATTGGACAGATGAGTATTATTGGGCCTAGACCAGCCCTGTGGAATCAATATGACTTGATTGCTGAACGGGATAAATATGGTGCTAATGATATTCAACCTGGGCTTACAGGGTGGGCGCAAATTAATGGTAGGGATGAACTTCCTATTGAGAAAAAAGCGAAATTGGATGGGGAGTACGTTCAAAAAATAAGTTTTACCATGGATGTTAAGTGTTTCATAGGAACCATCATAAGTGTTGTGAAGAGCGATGGAGTTATTGAAGGTGGGACAGGAACACTATCTCAGCAAGATTTATCTAGTAGTAAGGAGAGGCTATCTGAGTGATAAATATTTTGATTACCGGAGTAAATAGTTATGTTGGTAAAAGTTTTGAAAAATGGGTAAAGAATCACCTTGACAAATATAAAATCTTTACAATTAGCTTACGAAATGAAAATTGGAGAGAAAAGGATTTATCTGGATACGACGTTATCTTGCACGTAGCTGGTATTGCTCATGTCTCCACTGACCCCAAAATGGAAGATTCTTATTATAAGGTTAATCGTGATTTAACCATTGAGATAGCCAAGAAGGCAAAGGCTGCAGGTGTCCATCAGTTTATTTTCATGAGCAGTATCATTGTATACGGTGATAGTAGTAGTGAAAAAAAAGTGATTGATAGAAATACTGTACCAACACCAAGTAACTTTTATGGAAATAGTAAGTTGCAGGCTGAAGAAGGAATCAAACCTTTAGAAGATAAAAGATTCAAAGTTGCTATTATAAGACCTCCTATGATATATGGGAAAGGGTCTAAAGGGAACTATCCGAAGTTAGCTAAAGCTGCTAAGATACTACCTTTTTTTCCAGATATAAATAACTCAAGAAGTATGATTCACATTGATAATCTCTGTGAATTTATAAAACTACTAATTGATAATGGAGAAAGTGGATTGTTTTTCCCTCAAAATAAGGAATATGTAAAAACAAGTGAGATGGTTAAATTAATATCAGAGGTGCATGGTAAAAAAATAATACTAACCAAGTTATTTAATCCTATATTAAGTCATTTGGGGAATAAATTAATCTTTATTAATAAGTTATTTGGAAATTTAGTTTATGAAAAAAGTTTATCTTCTTATAGTAAACAATCTTATCATGTAGTTGATTTACGAAGTTCTATTGAAAAGACGGAGGTTTAGATGATGAAAAGAGCGTTAATGTATGCTTCTGTTGCTTCAATGATCGATCAGTTTAATATGGATAATATATCCACACTCCGAGAATTAGGATACAAGGTTGATGTTGCTTGTAACTTTGAGTTTGGAAGTACTACATCTCAAGAAAGAGTAAATGAACTAAAAAGGGAATTGGGTAAAATTGAAGTAAACACTTATCACATTCCTGTACCAAGAAAGATATCTTTGATAAAGGACATGATCAAGGCTTATAGACTAACAAAAATATTAATAGAAAATAACAAGTATGATATTGTTCACTGCCATTCGCCTATAGGTGGAGTAATTGCAAGATTGGCTAGCAAAAATAGTCGGAAAAAAGGAACGAAGATTATATACACTGCACATGGATTTCATTTTTATAAAGGTGCACCTAAACTTAATTGGATGATATTTTATCCTATCGAAAAATATTGTGCTATGTTAACAGATACGCTGATTACTATTAATAGTGAAGATTTCAAACAAGGAAAACGGTTTAAAGCTAATAAAACGTGTTATGTCCCTGGAATAGGGATTCATGTAGATGAAATTAATAATATTGATGTAAATATTGAAAAAAAGCGAAAAAACCTCGGTGTATCGAATGATGACTGTATGCTCTTGTCAGTTGGTGAACTTAATGATAATAAGAATCATGAAGTTGTGATAAAAGCACTAGCAAAAATTAATGCCCCTTATAAATATGTGATTTGTGGCATGGGTGATAAAAGGGACCATTTAGAAAGACTAGCTCAAGAATTAAATATTAAAGATAAAGTGATTTTTGCTGGATATCGAGTTGACATAAGAGAGGTGTTGAGAGTAGCTGATATATTCTGCTTGCCATCAAAGCGAGAGGGTCTATCTGTTGCTTTGATGGAGGCTTTGGCTGCCGGGCTACCTTGCATTGGGAGTAGGATTCGTGGGAATGTAGATCTAATCCAAAACGATAAAGGTGGATATTTAGTTGACAGTGAAGATGTATATGGATTTGAAGATAGTATCAAGAAGCTATTAAATAATAAAAATGATAGAAAAATATTTGGAGAGTTTAATCGAAATTATATAAAAAAATTCAGTGCGGAGCATGTAAAAGAGCATATGCTTAAGATTTATAAGTAGAGTGGTTAACATATCTCAATTATTTCTATATATTGGAGAAGGTTTATTTTTACCGCTGTATATGAATAAACTATCAGAGAATATAAAGAAGCAATTAGAATATTGCATGCAAACAGTTCAACGTAATGTGATGGAACAGAAACAATTTAAAGCGTTTATAAAGATAAATGGCTCTAAGGTTCGTTTTGTCGATTTAAATAATGTTATTAATGGTATAGAGAAAATATATTTAGAGGTGTAATGTTGAAGAGATATTTAATGAAGAACATAAAATATTTTAAGCCATTATATATAATTTATTATTGGACTGGGTCGTTTATATTAAATCTTATAAAGTTTTCGGTTAAGCCAGACGACAGGCTAATTCTATTTATTAGTTTTGGTGGGAAGAAATTTGATGATAGTCCAAGGGCAATATATGATGAAATGATTAAAGATAATCGTTTTAATAACTATAAATTAGTTTGGGCCTTTCACAATCCGGATGATTTCACAATTCCAAGAGGAAAAAAAGTAAAAACTGATTCATTTAAGTATTTTATTACAGCTTTAAAAGCACAATGTTGGATTACTAATTCTAGGGTAGAACGAGGGTTAAGTTTTATAGGGAAGAATACCTTTTATTTTAATACCTGGCATGGAACGCCAATCAAAAAAATGGGTATGGATATTTCTAATGGGAATAAGTCATTTGGGACAAAGGGGAAATGGAATGTTGATATAATGACATCACAAAGTAAGTATGAAGCTGATATTTTTTCAAGAGTCTTTAATATAGATAGGGAGAAATTTTTGGTTTGCGGATTGCCAAGAAACGATAGTTTGGCAAAAGCTACTACGGATGCTAAGAAGGAAATGATGAAAAAAATAGGGTTACCTTTAGATAAAAAAGTAATTCTATATGCACCCACTTTTCGGGAATATGAGAGAGACAACGAGCTTAATTGCGTGATTGCTCCCCCAATTAATTTTGATAAATGGAAAAAGGAAATTAGTGATGAATATATAGTTTTACTTCGTGCACATTATGAAGTTGCAGAGGTATTAAATGTTAAAGCTGATAATGGATTTGTGTATGAGGTCTCTAACTACCCAGTGTTGAATGACCTAATGATAGCATCCGACTTATTAATATCGGATTATTCTAGTATTTTCTTTGATTATTCGATATTAGATAGACCTATGCTTTGCTATGCATATGACTATGACAATTATGTCGATAGGCGTGGTTTGTATTTTGATATTAGAAGAACATTGCCTGGTGGAACAATTAATGAGAGTGAACTTTTAGAGTTAATTAAGGATTTACCGTATGAAAATGTAATGAAGTTAGTGAGAGACTTTCGCGGATTATACGTTCAGAGTTATGGAAATGCAACGAAAGTTTCTTTAGATACTATTTATAAAAATATTATTAATGAATGAGGAGATTGAAGATGAAAAGAGTAATAACATACGGTACTTTTGATTTGCTGCACTATGGCCATATAAATTTGTTGAGTAGAGCTAAAGCTTTGGGCGATTATCTAATTGTTGCGTTATCTACAGATGGATTTAACAGTGAACAAAAGAGCAAAAATACTTATTTTAGCTATGAGGAGAGAAAAAAACTGTTGGAATCTATTAGATATGTAGATTTGGTTATACCAGAAAGTAATTGGGAACAAAAAATAATTGACGTTCAAGAATACAAAGTTGATACCTTTGTTATGGGTAGTGATTGGAAAGATAAGTTTAATTTTCTTCAAGACTTTTGTGAAGTAGTTTATTTGGAAAGGACGCCTGAAATATCTACGACAAAAATAAAGAAAGACTTATTGATAAAAAAGGGGTAGTATGATGACTCAACCATTTAGAGTGCTTCAAGTAATTGGACAAATGGATCGAGGCGGTGCAGAAACAATGATTATGAATCTTTACCGCGAAATAGATCGGGCAAAAATTCAATTTGATTTTGTTGTACACACAGATCAAAAATGTGCCTATGATGATGAAATTATGGCTTTAGGTGGAAAGATTTATAGTCTCCCTCGTTTCAATGGGATAAACATACTGAAGTATCGAAAAGCATGGAAAAATTTCCTTAGCAAACATAGCGAATATAAAGTTATCCATGGTCACCTTGGTAGTACAGCAGCAATATATCTAAATGTTGCTAAAAAGTTTGATCTTTTCACTATAGCGCATAGCCATAATACCAACAATGATGTGACATTAAAAGGAAGGCTGTATTCTATCCTCGCATATCCAACAAGGAACATTGCACATTACTTTTTCGGTTGTTCTATGGCTGCAGGAATAGACCGTTTCGGTAGCCGGGTAGTTAATTCAAGTAATTTTAAAATATTTAATAATGCAATTAAATCTGAGGATTTTACCTATTCCAACCATACTCGTAAAATGAAGCGAATAGAATTTAATTTGAATAATAGGTTTGTTATAGGACATATAGGTAGGTTTAATATTCAAAAAAATCATGCCTTTTTAATTGATATTTTCAAAGAAATACACCACGAAAATAAAAATGCTATTCTAATGCTAATTGGGGATGGAGATTTGCGTGAAGATATTGAGCGAAAAGTTAATAAATTAGGCCTAGAAGATAACGTTATTTTTACTGGTGTTCGATCAGATATACCTGAATTGATGCAGGCCATGGATGTATTTGTTTTCCCGTCTTTGTTTGAAGGTTTAGGGATTGTTACAGTAGAAGCGCAGGCAGCTGGATTACGTTGTATTATAGGAGATTCAATTCCTGAAGAAGCGTATGTTACTGATTTGGTTGAAGCATTGTCTATAAATAGCCAAGTGGAAACGTGGGCTGAAAAAATTCTAAACTATTCTGGTGGATATGAGCGGAAAAACACTTATCAAGAAATCAAGGATAATGGTTATGATATCACTGATACATCTAAATGGTTAGAAAATTTTTATATAAATAAACATGAGTAACTAGGAGTTTCGAGTATTAAAAGGATGTAAATTGTATTTTAACTTGCAACTAATTATATCATCTATCTTGGAGGAAGATAATTGAAAACACCTATTAAAGTACTACATGTATTATTTGACTTGGGAAGTGGTGGAGTTGAAAATATGCTTTATAATTATTATTCCAATATAGATAAAGCTAAAGTACATTTTGATTTTCTAATTCATTCTGATTCTAAGGAAACAGGGTCTATAGAAAGAAAAATGATTGAAATGGGTTCCACTGTGTATAAAGTCACACCTGTAACAAAAAATTTTATTAAATCATCAATAGAAATTATTAAAATAATAATGCAAACTGATTATGATATTATTCATGCTCATACAAAGTTTTTTAGTTGTATTCCTTTAATTGCTGCAACTATTAAGAGGACAAAAGCTAAAATAAGTCATTCACATAGCCTAGGTTCAAAAAGGGGGGCGATATATAATGTTTTCTCATATCCTTTTAGAAAATTAACAGCAACTTTTTCAGATTATAGGTTTGCCTGTTCAAAGGATGCAGGGAACAATCTTTTTGGAGAAAAATATAAATTTAGTATTTTTTATAATGCAATCTATATTGATAAATTTAAATATAACGACAAAACCCGAGAACAAGAGCGTAGTAAATTAGGGGTAGATGGAAAATATGTGATTGGACTTGTTGGTCGTCATGATCCTGTGAAAAATCATCTTTTTGCTTTAGAAGTATTTAAATTAATAAATGATGAAATTGACAAAACCCATCTTGTATTTATTGGAAGTAAAATGAAAAATACTACAAGTTATATTTATAATAAGGTTCATGAATTACATCTAGAAGATAGTGTTTCGATACTAGAACCTCGTGATGATATTTTTAACTTTTACCAAGGTCTTGATTTGTTAATTTTACCATCAAAGACTGAGGGACTTGGAATGGTTGTTATTGAGGCACAGGTATCTGGGTTGAGATGTTTATGTTCAAGTATGGTTCCCAATGAGGTGAAGATTACTTCATTAGTAGATTTTTTAGGGCTAGAACAAGGTGAAAAATCATGGGCAAATAAAATAATTAATTATATAGATGGCGATAATTTGCTTAGAAAAAGTTATGATATTGAAGTGGTGAACCATGGGTATGAAATAAAAAGTGCAGCAAAAAAACTAGAAAACTTTTATATAGGATGTGTGTGAACTATTCCAAATGAAAACTCAAAAAAATCATTTTGATTATAATAGAATTGATACAATGGTATTTATAATTACAATTATTGCTTTGTTTTTTATTCCTACGTCAATAAATGGCCAAATAATGCATGAAGCTTATTTAGTCAAAAATAGCTTTTGTATAGGACTTATTTTAATTTATTCTTTAATAAGAGGTGAATTTAATAAATATGCCATTCTCCTGATGTTATTGACTCACATAATAATTGGAGTTTTTACAATTAGTTTTGGCTTTCTTTCTAATGAAACTTTGAAGCTTTCTCTTGCTGCATATTCTGTAATAGTTTTTTTATCTTTATTATGGGTTGTAGATTTTAAAAACAATATTAAGGTATATAACATAGAATTAATTTTTAATTTACTAAATATTATTTTATTAATTTGGGCATTTGGTATAGTATCTCATGTACCTTTTTTTGAAGATTTTACATTGAATTATTTTTCTCAGTTTGGCGATGAGACAGTATGGTGGATGATGTATCAAAATAAACCAGTTCTTAGTTTCGGTACTCATTCAATAGCATCTTTCCACTTTTTTATTTTGTTTTTATTGAATTTTTATACAATTAATTTTCTTAAAAAGGGTGTACTAATCAATCACCTCTTTTTATGGCTGTATTTGGTTGTAAACTTATTGATGTTTTCAAATACCTCTTTTGTATTTTCAATAATTATGTTAATTATACTTTTGGTTCTTTATAAAAATAGTAAATTGAATATTATTATGATTTCTATTTTGATGTTGATGATGATTTATCTGATATTTTCAGGGATATTAGATATTTATATAAAAAGACTGATATATGCTGATAATAATGGATTCTTGGGAAGATACGCAAGTGATATTTTTGCTGAAAATTATAATTATATATTGAAATACGGCGGTATAGGTTTATTCAAAGATAACGGAACAGGGATTAGATTAAATGACTCTGGATACATTGTTTTATTAACGATGGGTAATATTCCGCTTGTGTTGACTATATTCTCGAGCCTTTTTTATTTTCTAAAAATTAATTTTAAGAAAGTCTTTTTCGGAAAAAGGTATATCCTTTATGCGTTTTTTCTTTTTGCAGTCTTTGAAGTTGCAGCTACGTGGTTAATTCTTGATGTAAGAGCCGGCTTATCTTTGTTATTTATTATTATATATATCAGAGCTTTAAATAATACAAGAGATATAAATTAACTGTCAAAACGTACAATAAAAGCGTATTGGGTAGTCGCGCCTAGCGATTTTGAATTATTTATTTTAGTAAAGTAATAAGTCTGGAGGAAAGTAATGAAAAAGGCATTAGTAGTAAGTTTTTTTAAAAGTAATAATCTTGGAGATTTAGCATTAAGCAGTTCTATTGAAAATTTAATTACCAATAGAGGTTACGAATTAACCAAGTATGATTTTTTAACGGTTACTCCTATAAAAGATAATATAACTTTTATAGTTAAAAATAATAAAAACTTAGTTATAAAAGGATCAGTGTATCGAGTTCTTCTTAGGAAGATTAAAAAAATATTGATCTTTCTTTTGGGTAGAGTCAATTTTGGATTAATACAGTACCGATTTAGAAATATATTTCTTACTAAGAACTGGTCGGGCTTGGAGGAGAAAATAAAAGATGCAGATATATTGGTAATAGGTGGGGGTAATATGCTGATGGATCTTAACTCATCATGGCCTGATATATTTGCAAGATATATTTTATTAGCAAAAAAACACAAAAAGGAAATATATATACTTTATGTGGGTGCTGGACCAATAAAAAATAAGAGAAGTGAAAGGATTTATAGTAATGTATTGAAATATGCAAGAAAAATTTCAGTAAGAGATACATTATCAAAACAAATATGTGAAAACCTTAATTTAAACAATAAAATAACAAACTCTATTGACCCGGTTTTTTCTTTACCTTTGGATTTTTTAGATTATCGAATTAATATGATTAATGAATTGCCGAACAAGAAGGATATAAAAATAGCTATATCAGTTCTTGGGGTGATGTGTTTTAATTCAGAAAAAGAACATGATGATTATTTAGAAAGTTTGTATAAGTTGGTTACAAATATCTCCATATCCTTAGAAGATAACATTGAATTTATTTTATTCTCTACAGAAGTTGCTGATTATAAAGCAATCTATAAGTTTAGCGAAATGTTAAAACTTGAAAATTTTGATGGAAATTCAAGTATAGCACATATAAACAACGTAGATGAGCTTATTAATTTTTATAAGGATATCAGCTTTTTAATAGGCGGACGTATGCATGGTATGATTTTCGCTCATAAATGTTTATTACCTTATATAGGTGTTATTTGGCAAGAAAAGATAAAAGGTTTTGCAAATGTAACCAATTCGACTAGTAGAATTTTTGAAGTAAATTATCTTACTAATAATACTAGCAATATAGTGAACCAAATTGAGACTAGCATGCGAGATATTAACTTAATAAAACAGATGCACCAAACTAATCAACATTTAATAGGTGAAGTTCAAAACGGTAATGTTTAGTTGTTGATAGATTAATATAGTTATTTGTTTAAAATATTTGAATAATATTATAGCTGAAGTTTCAAAACAATAATGTAGAAAAAAGAATCAGTAACAAAAGATTACAGAATAGTTGAAATGGAAAATATTCAAATCTATTATCTAGGTGCAATTGTATATGAGAAAAACTCAAGACTATAGATTTCATTAAATACAGTAAGGAGTGCTATTTGAGATATTATTTAAAACAATTACATCTCTGACAGTTGTTGCTTATCTGTGTAAAGGTACAAATCTATAGCTATTACTCGAAGTTACTTTTAAAAGTAATACCAAGAAAGTTAAGATAAAAAAAGTAGTTAATTTTAAATCACTAATAAATTATTGGGATGTTGAAATAATGAGTAGGTATACTAAACTCGCAAAAAATTCTGCTATTTTCGCAATTGGCAACTTGAGCTCAAAATTTGTTACATTATTAATGTTACCTTTTTATACGAGATATTTATCACAAAGTGAATACGGTGAAGTTGATATAATAGTAACTACTCTAGCACTCTTCATGCCATTGTTTACTGTCAGTATAGTAGAAGCAATCGTCAGATTTAGCTTAGATAAAAAGAATTATAATTATGGAGAAGTTTTAACAAATAGCACTTTAATTATCATAGTTGGTTTTATTCTATTAATCTGTTTATTTCCCATATTATCAAATTTTAATTTTATTCATCAATATGGGCTTATCTTTTATATTGTTTTTTTTGTACAAGCAATAGATACCTCTATTAAACAATTTGCTAGATCAATAAATTTTAGCAAGGTTTACATGATAAGTGATATAATCTATTCTTTTGGATTTGTTTTATTTAATATTTTATTTATCTTTTATCTAAAGATGGGGGTAGAAGGTTATTTTATTTCCATGATATTTGCATATATTGTAGATATAATATATCTTTCACTAAAAACTAAAACTTATAGATACCTTCGTGTAAAATATTTAAATATAAATAAGATGAAAACAATGATAATATTTTGTCTTCCGCTTATACCAAATACTATTATGTGGTGGGCAATTAATGCCTCAAATAGATATACGATAACATTTTTTTTGGGCTTAGGTGCAACTGGTCTTTATTCTGTAGCTAATAAATTTCCTTCATTAGTGTCGAGTCTTTACGGCATTTTTTATAAGGCGTGGCAGGTATCTGCTATTGAAGAGTATAATAGCCATGAAAAGGAACGATTCTATACAAATATATTTAATATATTATTTTTTGCTATGATATTAGCAGCGTCTGTTTATATGATTTTTAACAAAGCTATTGTAAGTATCTTAGTAACCGATGACTTTTACTCTGCCTGGAAGTATGCTCCAATATTAGTTTTAGCAGCTGTTTTTTCTAGCTTTTCGAGTTTTGTGGGAACTAACTATATTGCCGTAAAAAAAACAAAGGGAGCTTTTTATACTTCCGTAGTTGGGGCATTAACGAATGTGGTCCTAAACATATTGTTATTACCTTTAATTGGATTGTATGGGGCTGCAATATCGACATTAATAAGTTTTTTCGTAATTTGGGTAATAAGAATTAAAGATACAAAAAAGTATGTTAATATCGAATATCCAGTTTTCAAAATGGTAATAGCATTAGGAATTTTAGTTATGCAAATATGTTTAGGGTACTTAAACATTAGCCTTTTTATATTTCTAGCACTAAATATTTTATGTCTTTTTATAATTTTATTAGTAAGTATGAAATATATAAAAAAACCAGTTCAGAGTTTAATTACAAAATTGAACCTATCTAAGAGTTAAGCAGATTGAGTGAACTGATATAGTGAATGCAAATCCTGCTTTTTCGAATATCAATCCTTCGATATTTCAATCCAGTTGGAGCACATGAGAGAGTGGATTAATTGTGAAGAGCATAATGGTATTCCCAAAAACTTAATGTCTTATGTCACTCAAGTGGCAAAAGGAGAGGTTAAGGGTTTTCGGAAATGATTATCCAACTGTTGATGGAACGGAGGTTTGAGATTATATTCATGTAGTAAATCTTGCTGTGGGCCATATTGCTTCATTGGAAAATCGGACTGAAGGTGTTCATGTTTATAACTTATGGACTAGAAGAATTATAAAAATTAACCCGCTGGCTGTTTTATTTGGCAGTATGGCGGGCTTATTTTTGCAGCCTAAGCAACTTCTCTAAATATAACAGGAAATTCTCTTTCTTGAATAAAAGCCTTCCATATATATTTAATATTCTCTAATCTTAATTTCATAACCATTCTGGTTCTTTTCCTGCCATCTCCAAGAATCCCAGCAAATCTCTTCGACTCCTCTTTTGGCTACCTTTCTCCTGGTACCCTCATAACATACTTAACTCCCGGTTTCCCGCCAGCCAATCATATAATTGTGAGAGTAAGAAATGATTATTCCTTAGTCATTCTATACCATTTCCTATTGATATAAATTCAACTTCTTCTCCCGTTACCTTAACGCATAATGAAATTCTTCAGAATCCACCGGTTATTTATTAAAAATAAATCACTCTATTTCTAGACACATTTAGTTTGCTAGAAATAACACTTTGAGAAACTTCCCTTTAAAGTCTATGGATTGCGATATAAAACAGATAACGGTTAGATTCCAATTAATTACAATGAAGTGAATGTGTAATAGAGCACTTTTAATCTTATTTGTAGGCTTATATTTTGAATATTTTTAAAAAAACGTTAAATCTAGTTTATGGTTTACATTGGTATATTTTGCATTAGCGATAAGTTATTGCTATCCCGAATAGTATATAATACACAGGCCCTCTGGAAACAATATTATGGAATTCTCGTGGCTTCGAAATAAAGAACTTGTGTAAGTAATCATTAATTTGCCCAATACAGTACATACAATGGTGATGTGAGAGGTCGGGGGTTAAACCCGACCTCTCATTCGATTTTAAATTCCAAACAAATTATATACTTGTTTGCTCCAAATCTGAATTCCCTGTTCATTCGGAGCGCTCTTATCCTCTTTCAAATACTCCATCAATTCGGTTTCATTCTTGTAATCAGGCCATTCTGTCCAGTGATCAATATACGTGATATTATTTTCTGCTGCATATTCCTTTAAGGCATCTACTTGTTGTGGGTAGATGATTGCATTTGGAATAGGGTGAGGTGGCATCATAATGACAAAAAGATCTTCATTGATAGACTTCAATTCTTGGATAATAGTTGCAATGTTTTCGTGATTTTCCTCCACTTCCACAACTCCGTTATCTGCCAATGTGAAAGCTTCAAGGATCAGAACATCAGGAATGGTATCCTGATAATCACTGATTAGACCTGCGTCTATTAATTCGGTAGATGTACCATTAAATTCTATATGAGATACTGCAATACCCTCTTCGAATTCTTCTTGTAACTCCTGACTAATTGTATTCCCAAGGCCGCTATCTTGATTGCCCAATGCTTTGGAACCAGCAATTAAAACGTTGGCTTTTCCATGTTTACTGATTCCTTTTTTAAGTGCGCTCTTTAGTTCTTGATTTTTAACATTCTTATATAAAGAGCCGGTGCTCTTTTCTATGTTCACTTCTTTTTTTTGTTCAGGTTGCTTTTTTTCCCTCTCCATCGCTACAGTTTCTTCGATTTGATTGTTCCAGCTGGTTTGTCCGAAAACTAAAACAACGATAGTGAATAAGGTAAGTAAAATCGTTGTTATATATTTCATTTTTCATCCTCCATGTAAATAAATATATTATAACAATATAATTATATTATATTGCTTTTATAAATTTATATAAAAAATTAGTAATCTTTCTAACATTAATTAAGTTTTTTGTGTATTTCCCAGAAAAAGTAAGGGCATTTAAAAAGGTATTGTAGTATAATATCTATTATTATTTTTAATCGGAGGACGAAATGGAAGAAACTATCAGCTTGAAGGATTTGTTTGCAACCTTAAAAAAACGCGCATGGTTCATCGCTATGATCACTGTTTTGGCTATTTTGATAAGCGGAGTAACAAGCTTTTTTATTTTGACTCCAATCTATCAATCTTCTACACAGCTACTTGTTAACCAGGCAAAGAGTGAAGAAACGTTATATAACCAAAACATGGTTCAAACGAATCTGCAATTCATAGAAACGTACAATGTCATTATGAAGAGTCCAACCATATTGGATAAAGTAATTGAGGAACTAGATTTGGACCTATCAGCGGAAGAATTAACCGATAAAATCACAGTAGCAAGTGAAAAGAATTCTCAGGTAGTAAACGTATCAGTTACCGATGAGGATCCCCACATGGCTGCCAAAATTGCTAATACGACAGCAGAGATTTTTAAAGAAGAAATCGTTGATATCATGAATGTGGATAATGTAAGCATCCTTGCGAAAGCAACGGTTTCAAATAATGATTCACCGATTAAACCACAGCCATTACTTAATATTGCGATTGCGATGGTAGTAGGATTGATGGTCGGTGTCGGATTAGCATTCTTGATGGAGCATTTGGACCATACAATCAAATCCGAGCAGGATATAGAACGTATTCTCGATTTACCGGTTATTGGTGTGATTGGTGTTATTGAAGCGGATAATACGCAAATGGAAGCGAGAGCAAGAACGAAGCGATCAGGAAGAGGTGGGCAGCATGGCGCGTAATAAGGGAAAACAAACTGGAAATCGAAATCAACGAAAACTAATCACCATGTGGGATGCAAAATCACCGATCTCAGAGCAGTATCGTACACTTCGCACGAATATTCAGTTTTCTTCGATTGATGAAGAGATTCAAACGATGTTAATTACATCTTCCGGTCCGGCAGAAGGAAAATCAACCACTGCAGCTAATATAGCCGTTGTGTTTGCCCAACAGGGAAAACGTACATTATTTATTGATGCGGATTTGCGTAAGCCATCATCACACTACACGTTTTCTTTTACAAACACTTTTGGGTTAACGAGTGTTTTAACGAAACATTCGAGTTTAGAAGAAGCTGTTAATGTTATTGAACCGCTTGGATTGCATGTGTTAACGAGTGGCCCAATACCTCCAAATCCAGCTGAGTTATTGTCATCTAAAGCAATGAAAGAGCTGATTAACGAGGCAAAAAATGATTATGATTTGATTATTATTGATACCCCGCCTGTAACGGCTGTCACAGATGCACAGATTATATCAAGTCTTTGCCAAGGCATAGTTCTGGTAGTCAGCAGTGGAAAAACTCAGATAGAGGATGCAATTAGAACAAAGGAACAACTGACCAAAACGGGTACAAAAATTCTTGGTGTTGTTCTTAATAACAAACAAATGAAGGATAGCACCTATTATTACTACGGTAATCATTAAAGAATTTTCATAGACTTTATTTTTAAGTGAAGCGTGACCAGGTTACCACATTATTATACTAATAAGGGGTTGCACAAGAATGATTGATATACACAGTCATATTTTACCAAATCTTGATGATGGGGCTAAAAGTTTAGAGGAATCGCTAAATATGGCTAGACTAGCCGTTAGTAATGGCATAGAGACCATTGTTGCAACCCCTCATCATAAAAACGGAAAATACGAAAATGAAAAAGAGTCTATTCTATCATCAGTTAAACGGTTAAATGAAGAGTTGGGAAAGAATCAAATTCCTTTAACAGTTTTACCAGGACAAGAGGTGCGAGTTTATGGGGAACTGCTTGAAGATATGGAACAAGGATTGATACAAACCGTGAGCAATTCTTCCTATCTATTAATAGAATTTCCCTCAAACTATGTTCCGAGATATGCCAACACTTTATTTTTCGATTTACTCCAGCGCGGAATAAATCCTATATTGGTTCATCCTGAACGGAATGCAGCCATCGCTGATCATCCGAACTTACTATACGAGTTTGTACAACAGGGTGTAAGTGCACAAATTACAAGCGGAAGTATTGCTGGTAAATTCGGGAAGAAAATCAAGAAATTATCTATGGACCTCATTGAAGCGAATCTTATTCATTTTGTAGCATCTGATGCACATAATGTTTCGTCCAGACAATTTTGGATGAATGAAGCATTGGATGAACTGGAAAAACAGTTTGGACTAGACCAAATCTATTATTTTGAAGAAAATGCAGAGTTACTCATCAGTGGCCAGACAATCATGAGAGAAATGCCACAGCCAGTCAGAAAGCGCAAGTTTTTAGGACTATTTTAATGATGAGCATGAAGGTGATGCCTCCTAGCCTTTATCAAAGGAGGCACTCGGCCATGCTGTGGGGAGCCAAGAAGCTTCCTTAGATGCAAAGTCATCAATAGGATGGTGTGAGGACGGGTTAGATGCCCGGTTTTTTAATTTATGTAAGATTAATTATTTTATATAAAATACGGAATGAGCATTAAACAGTTCATACAATTTTTAAAAATTATAAAGCATAAAAGATAAAAAATGACAATTAATGTATTTAAATATAGGTATTTATATATATTGGTAAAATACATAACAAACCTTTAGAAGGAGGAATACCATTGCGCAAAGTTAGAAAAGCGATTATACCAGCTGCCGGACTTGGTACACGATTTTTACCGGCGACAAAAGCGATGCCGAAGGAAATGCTACCGATTGTAGATAAGCCTACGATTCAATATATCGTCGAAGAGGCGATTGAATCAGGGATTGAGGATATCATTATCGTGACTGGTAAAGGAAAGAGATCCATCGAGGACCATTTCGATCATGCGTATGATTTAGAGAATAACTTGATGGAAAAGGGTAAGTTTGATCTTCTCGAAAAAGTACAGGCTCCTTCCAAGGTCGATATCCATTATATCCGCCAAAAAGAACCAAAAGGTTTGGGACATGCCGTCTGGTGCGCGCGTAACTTTATTGGAAATGAACCATTTGCTGTTCTATTAGGGGATGACATTGTTCAAAATGATAATCCTTGCTTACGTCAACTTGTTGATGAATATGAAAAAACATTATCTTCTGTTATTGGTGTACAAACAGTAGATGAAAATGAAACGCATCGTTATGGGATCATTGATCCTTCATCACAAGAAGGAAGAAGATATCAAGTAAGTAACTTTGTTGAGAAACCAGCACCGGGAACGGCACCATCTAACTTAGCTATTATGGGACGTTACGTGCTAACACCGGAAATCTTTATGTTCCTTGAAAAACAGCAAACGGGAGCTGGTGGAGAAATACAATTAACAGATGCTATTCAAAAATTAAATGAGATTCAAAGAGTCTTTGCATATGACTTTGAAGGACGGCGTTATGACGTAGGAGAAAAGTTTGGATTTGTGAAAACAACGATTGAATATGCATTACAACATGAAGACCTCCGAAATGAAATGAGGCAATACTTGAAACAATTGGTTGTTGGTTTTGAAAATGGAAAACAATTGGTTGAGTAAAGGCGGGGGGCAGGAGTGTCTGGAAAAGCAAATCAGGATATTGCATTATTTAGCAATCAAGATGTGTCAATTCAGTTAAATAATAGCCGTGGGTATATGTATACTAAGCGTTTAATAGACATCATCGGCTCATTATGTGGAATTATCCTATTAAGTTTATTATTTGTTGTCATTGCCATTTTAATTAAAATAGAAGATCCAAAAGGTCCGATTTTCTTTGCCCAAAAGAGAGTCGGATTAAACGGGAAAGAGTTTAAAATGTATAAATTTCGCTCGATGGTAACTGATGCAGAGGAAAAATTAAAGGAACTCCTTAAATATAATGAAGTTTCTGGTGCGATGTTTAAAATGAAGGATGACCCTCGCGTAACAAAGGTAGGAAAGTTTATTCGAAAAACGAGTATCGATGAACTTCCTCAGTTGTTTAATGTTTTAAAAGGGGAAATGAGCTTGGTAGGCCCGCGGCCTCCTCTACCTAGAGAGGTAGAAATGTACTCTAATTATGATAAACAACGGTTAATGGTTACGCCGGGATGTACAGGTCTATGGCAGGTTACTGCTAGAAATAGTGTCGGTTTTAAAGAAATGGTTGAATTAGACCTTCAGTATATTGAAAAACGTTCATTTCTATATGATATTAGAATTCTCATTAAAACAGCTGGTGTTCTATTCGGTTCAAAAGATGCATTTTAGAGAGAGGGATTTATTAGATGATGAAAAAGGATTCAAAAATATATATTGCTGGTCACCGAGGCCTTGTAGGTTCCGCAATCGTTAGAAGGTTAGAAGAAAAAGGATACACAAATCTAGTTTATAGAACAAGTAAAGAATTAGATTTAAGAGATAAATATTCAGTGGATATTTTCTTTGCAGAAGAAAAACCTGAATTTGTTTTCCTCGCTGCAGCAAAGGTGGGAGGAATAGTTGCCAACAACGAATATCCGGCAGATTTTATTCGTGATAACTTATTAATCCAAACGAACATTATCGATGCGGCTTATCGGAATAATGTGACTAAGTTGTTATTTTTAGGAAGCACTTGCATTTATCCTAAAATGGCTCCACAACCTTTAAAGGAAGAGTACCTATTGACTGGTGAATTAGAACCAACTAATGAACCATATGCTATTGCAAAAATAGCGGGAATTAAGATGTGTGAATCATATAATCGTCAATATGGAACACAATATATTTCAGTAATGCCAACGAATCTGTACGGTGAAAATGATAATTTTGATTTGCATACATCTCATGTTCTTCCTGCATTGATTCGTAAATTCCATGAAGCAAAGAAAAACAGCGCACCGTTTGTTGAAGTTTGGGGAACAGGCTCTCCTAAACGTGAATTCTTATATTCTGATGACCTAGCTGATGCTTGTGTATTCTTAATGAATACATATTCAGGTGAAGAAATTGTAAATATCGGCGTTGGTGAAGATATAACTATTAAAGAACTAGCGGAAAAAGTGAAAGAGACTGTAGGATATACAGGAAATATTCAATTTGACACTACTAAACCTGATGGTACACCAAGAAAATTAGTTGATGTAAATAAGTTGAACTCTCTTGGATGGAAAGCTTCCACTCCATTAAATGAGGGGCTAAAAAAGGCATATCAGTGGTTCTTAGAAAATGAAATTACAACAGTGAACTAACATAAATTGGAGGATTAAAATGAAAAAGGCGTTAATTACAGGGGTAACAGGGCAAGACGGATCCTATTTAGCTGAGTTTTTATTAGAAAAAGGATATGAAGTACACGGAATCATTCGCAGGAGTTCTTCATATAACCAAGAGCGTTTAGAGGATCTGTTGACTGAAGAAGAAGCAAACGTATTATTGAATAACAAAAACTTCCACCTTCATTATGGGGATGTAACAGACGCTTTGAATGTGACCCGTATCATTGGTGAAATCCAACCTGATGAAATCTACAATCTAGCAGCTCAATCACATGTACGTGTATCCTTTGATATGCCGGGTTATACGTTAGATGTAGATGCAAAAGGGACGCTAAACATCCTTGAAGCAGTACGTATTCTAGGCTTGACAGAAAAAACTCGTGTATATCAAGCTTCAACATCTGAGTTATTTGGAAAAGTACAAGAAGTACCACAAAAAGAAACAACACCATTTTATCCACGTTCTCCATATGGTGTAGCAAAAATATATGGATTTTGGATTACGAAAAACTATCGTGAATCCTACAACATGTTTGCTGTAAATGGTATCTTGTTTAATCATGAATCAGAGCGTCGAGGAGAAACATTTGTGACTCGTAAAATAACACTTGCAGCTGCACGTATTGCTCAAGGTAAACAAAAGAAGCTTTCCTTAGGAAACCTAAATTCATTGCGTGACTGGGGATATGCAAAAGACTATGTTGAATGTATGTGGCTAATTCTTCAACATGATAAGCCAGAAGACTTTGTTATCGCTACTGGAGAAATGCATACAGTGCGTGAATTCGTAGAGTTAGCCTTTAAGCATGTTGATATTGAGATTGAATGGACAGGTGAAGGTGTTGAAGAGAAAGGGATTAATAAAGCAACTGGTGAAGTAATTGTTGATGTTGACCCCAAATTCTTCCGACCTGCAGAAGTCGATCAATTATTAGGTGATCCTACAAAAGCTAAGACATTATTGAGTTGGAACCCAACTAAAACATCATTTGAAGAATTGGTAAAATTAATGGTTACTTATGATTTGGAAAAGGTATCGAAAGAAGAAAAAATTAAGAAGATGTATGACTGAAGAAAATAGCAGAAATGAATTATATGGTAATATTTCATTTCTGTTTTTTAATGAATAAATAATTAATTTCTATAAATTCAATTGGATTGAGGGATTATATAAAAAGGTGAAAAGATGGGAATTATAAAAAAAAAGCTTTTGATATATGCACACTACTATACTCCAGATGTGGCATCGACTGGTCAAATATTAAAAGAATTAGCAGAAGGTATGCTTAATGAGTTTGATATAACAGTAATCTGTGTCGTTCCTTCATATACAGGAAAGATTTCAGCGGAATATAAAAGGAAATTTTTTTATGAAGAAAATATAAATGGAGTAAATGTTGTTCGAATTCGTGTACCTGAGTTTACAAAAGATAAAAAAATTAGCAGAGTTAAGAATATTGTATCATACTTTTTTGGAGCTATGATTGGGACATTTAAAGTTGGAAAGATAGATTATGTTTATTCTATCTCTCAACCACCTATTTTGGGAGGTCTAATTGGCGTTTGGGGAAAATGGATAAAGCAAGCAAAATATATCTATAATATTCAAGATTTTAATCCTGAGCAAACTATAGCTGTTGGTTATAGTAATAATAAATTAGTTTTAAAAATGATGATGTGGCTAGACAAATTTAGTTGTAAACAAGCTGACAAAGTCATTGTTGTAGGTCGTGATATGATAGTGACTTTGAAGGAGAGATTTAAAAATAAGAAAAAAATCCCAAATACCGTTTTTATCAATAATTGGATTAACGAACAGGAAATTTATCCTCTGTCCGAAGATGATGAAAAGGTACAATCATTTAAAAAAATGTATGGTTTGGAAAATAGATATATTATTATGTACTCGGGTAACTTAGGTCTATATTATGATCTTGAGAATCTAATGCCTATATTAAAAGAGTACAAAGATAGAAAAGATGTTGTTTTCGCATTTGTAGGAGAGGGTACTATTCGGGATAAGTTGATCCAATATAAGGAAAAATGGGGTTTGAATAATGTCGTTTTTATTCCTTATCAAGATAAATCTGATTTGATTTATAGTTTGAACGCTGGAGATGTCCACTGGTGTATGAATGCCAAGGGAATTAAGGGGATAAGTGTTCCGAGCAAGCTTTATGGCATTATGGCAGCTGGAAAACCGGTTTTAGGTTTATTGGAGGAAGGATCTGAGGCAAGAGCTATTATCGAAAAGGCGTCTTGTGGTCGAGTTTGTAATCCTGGTGATTATAAAAAAGTTTCAGACAATCTTAAATGGTTCATAGATAATATTCGGTGTCCTGAACAGACATTGATGGGGAATCGTGGAAGAGAGTATCTAGTTGACAATATTACTAAAGATTTGTCTATTAAAAAGTATATCGAAGAAATAAAGAGTAGTTAAAGGATTTTTTTTAAAAAGGTTGTCCGCTGGATAATCAGATTAAAATAATGAATTCAGTATATTAGGAGTTATATTTGGTGTATTAATTTTAACATGAATAACTTTGAGGTATTTTTATGAAAAAAAAAGTAGGCATTATAGGTCATTTCCCTCCACCGGTTCATGGTTTATCTAAGGCTTTGGATACTTTAGTTAATTCGTCTATTAAATCAAACTACAAATTAACAAAATTCGACATATCAAATAATAAGTTTTTTCTATGGAGATTCGCACAAATATTGATAAGTAATCTAGATGTATATTACTTTACGATATCTCAAAGTAAGTTTGGAAATATTCGAGACTTAATTATTTTGAAATTAATTCAAATGAAAAAAAAGCGGATTATTATACATTTACATGGTGGGGCATTTAGAGATTTATTGAATCAATTTGGTAATCTTCAAAAAAATGCCAATTACAGGTTGCTAAGTAACGTTGATTGTACGATTGTATTAGGAGAATCTTTAAGATATATTTTTTCAGGCATAATAGACGATAGGAAAATTAAAGTTGTGAAAAATTGTGTTGATAAGCAATTTATTATTGATAATTGCACTTTCAATGAAAAGGTCCATACATTTAAAAATAAAAATGAGTTAAAAATTTTATATCTAAGTAATTTTTTGGAAGATAAAGGTTATAAAAGCGTATTAGAGCTTGCTAAAAGGGTGAGGGTTGAAAAGGAAAATAGGTTAAAATTTGTATTTGCTGGTAAATTTTTTAACGAAAATGATAAAAAAGAATTCTTAAATTTTATAAATGAAAATCAATTGGAAAATACAGTTGAGTATAAAGGTATTGTTCTTGGAGAAGAAAAAAAAGAACTACTTAGAGAATGTGACTATTTTATATTGTTAAGTAAAAATGAGGGTCAACCTATTTCTATAATAGAAGCAGCCGTTAATGGATTAAGAGTAATATCAACTAATTGCCCAGGAATTCTAGATATACTTAATCAAGATGAAATGATAATGTGCGATAAAGATAACCTTGATATTGAATTACTATATAGGAAAATAATTCGCGAAATTAGCAACAAAGATGTGGTTACTGATATTTTGATCCATAACAGAAGAAAGATGCTTGCAGATTTTTCTGAGGAAAAATATATTGAGGATTTAAATAATATCTTTAACAAGGTTTAATGTTATAAACACGCAAAAGGTTAGTTTATAGATAGTTTAGTATAGAAATCATGAAGAAAACGGAGAAAACTGTAATGAGAATTCTTTATTTAACCAATTTACCATCACCGTATAGGGTTAAATTCTTTTCGGAACTCGGTAAATTGTGTGATTTAACAGTAATTTATGAAAGACGAGCTGCAAGTGATAGAGATTCAAGATGGTATATAAAAGGAGATAATAATTTTACTGAGATTTATTTGGATAGCTATAAAGTTGGGGCTGAGAATTCTTTTACATTAGAAATATTAAAGCATATAAACCGAAATTACGATCATATCATAATTGGAATGTATAGCACTTTGACTGCGATGGTTGCAATAACTTATATGAAGGTAAAGAAGATACCATTCATTATAAGTACTGATGGAGGTTTTGTTAATAAAGAAGAATCTTTTCTCAAATATTATTTAAAGAAGTACTTCCTATCTTCAGCTAGCGCATGGTTGAGTACTGGAAAAGTTACGACAAATTATCTTACTTATTATGGTGCAAGTCCTGAAAGAGTTTTTACCTATCCATTTACATCTATAAATGAAAAAGAAATATTGAAAATCCCCCCATCTGATACAGAAAAAAGAATGTTACGAAATAAATTAGGAATGACAGAAGAAAAAATTGTTCTCTCAGTGGGTCAGTTTATCCCTAGGAAAGGATTCGATATCCTTCTTAAGGCGTGTGAAGGAATAGATAAAAACATTGGAGTTTATATTGTTGGAGGTAAACCTACCAAGGAGTATTTAGGTATACAAAGAGCCTTGGGTCTTTCGCAT
This sequence comes from Pradoshia sp. Z4_20, assembly GCF_058216035.1. Classification (NCBI taxonomy): domain Bacteria; kingdom Bacillati; phylum Bacillota; class Bacilli; order Caryophanales; family Bacillaceae; genus Pradoshia; species Pradoshia sp. Z4_20. The sequence continues at coordinate 159,791 of NZ_JBZAJD010000005.1, read as the reverse complement.
GTTCACTTTATTGATTTTCTAAAAAAAGAAGACTTAATCCCTTATTTTAAGGCTTCTGACTTATTTGTATTACCGACACGCTATGATGTATGGGGATTAGTAATTAATGAAGCAATGGCAAATGGGCTTCCAATTATTACAACCGACAAGTGCATAGCTGGAACTGAGTTGGTGAAAAAAGGATTTAATGGGTATGTGATATCGGATAATGAAAACTCACAGATATTCTCTACTTTGTTAAACAAAATCCTTTTGGATAATAGTTTAGATGAAATGTCCATGAATAGTTTAAAAATGATAGAAAAGTATACCATAGAGAACATGGCAGATGTACATTATAAGCTATTAAATAAAATATATTTATCGAGAAATCCATAGGAGAAAATTTTTGAAATGAAAAAACTTATATATATAGCGCCAGTTAATATTGATTTTCATAAACCAGACGGGGTTGCAAAAAAGGTTTTGAATCATTTTAGTGTATTTCAAAAGTATTTTGATACTCATTTGGTTTCTTATAGTTCAGAAGGAATACAAATTTTAAACGGACAAGGCAGTAATATAAAAAAATATACTGGTGGTCATAGGCGCTTTGAATTATATGATTTCATAAGTGATATAGCTCTTTATGAGAAATACAGTTATGTTTATATTAGATATCCTAAAAGTGAACGTAAATTTATAATGTTACTTAAGACCTTAAAAGATTCAGGTACTAAAATTGTCACTGAAATTCCGACTTATCCATATAACGGAAATGTTTTGGAGTCAGCAAAGAATCTAGCAATCGCTATTGTAGATTTATACTATAGAAAAAAACTTAAAAAGTATGTTAATAGAATTGTTACGTACTCTGACGATAAATCAATATTTGGAGTGGAGACAATCAATACAATAAACGGTATCGTATTTGATAAGGTATCTTTGCCCCCTATGAGAATAAAGAAAGAAAATAAGATAATCTTAATTGCTGTAGCTACTTGTTATGAATGTCATGGTTACGACAGAATTATTGAGGGCCTACATCATTATTATTCAAATGGTGGAAATATTGATATTAAGTTTCATATCGTTGGGGATGGGCCAGCTGTTGCAGGTTATAGGTCATTGATTAGTAAATATAAATTAAAAGATCACGTATTATTAGAGGGTTATTGCACGGGTGATAAACTCGATACTCTATATGAAAATGCTGATATTGCAGTTAATTCTCTTGCGATTCATAGAATTAAACTTGAGAAAGAAAGTACTTTAAAAACAAAGGAGTATGCTGCAAAAGGGCTACCTATGATTTCCTCATATTTTGTGGATGCTTTTGATGAGAATGGTAATCGAAATTTTGTATTTAGGGTACCTAATGATGACTCTCCGATAAATATTAACGAACTAATTTCTTTTTATAATAATTTATTCTTCGAAGAATCGAACGGGTATCTAGCACCAACTATACGAAACCTTTCTAAAAATATATGTGATATGGAAATTACATTACAAGACGTAATTGATTACTTTAAGTCTGATATAGAATAATCAAAAAATGGAGAGTTTAGATTCATGAAAACTTCTTTAAAATTAAGATGGTTAAAAATTAAGATTAAATTATTATCAAGATATGCAAAACCTGAGGACTTTAATCAATTATTGAGACTTGAAGGTATAGAAGTCGGTAAAGGGACTATTTTTTATGATCCTAAATCACAAACAATAGATAGACAACGCCCATGGATGCTTAAGATTGGAGAATATTGTAAAATAACCAAAGGAACTGTCATCCTAACTCATGACTATAGTCGTTCTGTCCTCAGAAGATCGTATGGAGATATAATAGGCGAAGCGGGTGAAACTATAATAGGAGATAATGTTTTTATAGGAATGAACTCGATAATACTTATGGGAACGCAAATTGGAAATAATGTAATCGTCGGCGCAGGTAGTGTGGTTAGTGGCATTATACCAGATAATGTAGTAATTGCAGGTAACCCCGCACGAATTGTACGTACCTTGGATGAACATTATAAAATTAGAAAAAACAAGTATGTTGAAGAGGCTAAACTATTTGCCAAGTCCTACTATGACACATATAATCAAAAGCCAACAATTAGGAATATGGATGCATTCTTTCCACTTTATTTAAAAAGAGATGTTAGCCACATACATCAAAATAATTTAAATATTAATCTGAATGGTGATAATTCTGAAGAAATTTTAGAATCATTTTTAAAAACTAGCCCTATTTATAGTGATTACCAAGAGTTTTTAAAAGAAGCTTTAGAGATTCAAAAGGAAGCGGGGGAGGAGTTTGAGTATAAATAAAAGAAAAATATTATATGTATTAAATGCATTTTATCCATATCAGGTCGGAGAATCTTTTCTGGAGTCGGAGGTAGATTTTCTTTATGGTTTTGATAAGATAATAATTGTTCCTGTTTATGCAACCTCAAGAAATAGTAATATAGGAGGCATCTACAAGAAACCTAATGTTGAGTTGAATTATTTAGATGTAGGGGATTTTAAAAAGGTCGGTCTCATCCTAAAGTATGGTATTAAAGCTTTACTTGCAAAAGAATTATATACTGAGATTAAAATTCTTAGAAAAAGCAAGCGTCTTACTTTAATAAACCTTTCTAAAGCAATTAGATTTATAATGAGAGGTATATACTGTAGTGATATTGTTATTAAGGATATTAATAGAAATAAAAAAGGTGAAAATAATATTGTTTTGTACTCATATTGGATGAATTTGGATGCTTATGTTGGGGCAAAAGTGAAAACAAAAATACAAAAACACATAATTGATAAATTTGTCACTAGATGTCACCGTGTTGATATATATGAGTATGCGGATCCTACTAACTATATACCAATGCGTAACTTTATTTTTAAGAATGCTGACTTGATATTACCGATATCTAATGATGGAAAAAATTATCTTAAAAAAACTTATAATCTTCCTGAAGAAAAAGTGAAAGTAATGAGATTGGGGACTTTGGATAAAGGAGAGAGATTCTCGCCGAAGGAGAATTCTTTAAAAGTTATTTCATGTTCCTGGATTCGACCAATAAAACGACTTGATTTAATTGTTAAAGCACTTAAAAATGTAAAAGTACCTATAAAGTGGACCCATTATGGCGATGGTGATGATTATGAAAAGATTAGAACTGCTATAGAAAATTTAAATAATCCATTAGTAGAATGTATTTTGGCAGGTCCAAGAACAAATACAGAGATCCTTGAAATATATGCATCTGAAGATTTTAATGTTTTTATTAATGTTAGTGAAAATGAAGGTGTGCCAGTATCTATAATGGAGGCAATGTCATTTGGGAAAATTGTCATTGCTACAGATGTTGGTGGAACTAGAGAAATTGTTGTCAATTCTAAAAATGGATTTCTATTGGATAAAGATTTTGATATAGATCATTTGACTAAGATTTTTGAAGACATATACTGCATGAGTTCAGAAGAATATTTTGAAATGTGTATTGAATCAAGGCGTATTTGGAAGGAAAAATACAATTCAGTTGTAAACTATACAGATTTTGTAAATCTGCTTAACTACAAATTGTAAGAAAGGTATTAAGGAAATTGTATATATTGGCGATATTATCATTTACAACATTTGGAATAGGGCTTTTGCTTTGGCCAATAGCAACCTTAACTCATGAGATTGGTTTACTTTTTATTGCGTTTCATTTAATTTGGTTTTCTAATTTATGTCATGGTTTTGTTAAGTTGCGTTTAAGATTTATTTTTACTGTTTTTCATTTAACTTTCTTTTTATTTGTAATGGGTAGAATGACAATGAACTGGCTATTTGAGGGATCATATAGTTTAGATTATTCATCAACAATTGTCTTTAAGGTTTACCAAATAATCACATTATCTTTAGTTACATTAAGAATATTTACCCACCTTTTTGAAAATCATAAAATTAAATTTTTTAGTAATAAAAAAATTAGCTTAAATGGAAATAACATAAATAAAGAAATCTTTAAAAAAGCAGCAAGAGCATTATTTTGGATATCGGTTCCCTTTTCAATAATATATATTTTGGAAAAAGTGCTCTTTGTACATGTTAATGGTTATGCAGCATATTATGTTGATTATGCAACTAATTTGCCAAGTATCTTTGCAAAAATAAACACGATTAATGAAATTGCATTTTTTGCATTTTTAGGATCTTCGCCAAATAAAAAAGAAGTGAAATGGCCTATATTAATTTATATACTTATAGGGATTTTGTGTTTAGGATATGGTCAACGTAACCCAATAGCACTAAGGATTTGTTTAATATTTTTAATTTATTTCCCTATACGTGAATTATATGCTGTCCAAAAGGGTGAATGGATTAATAAGAAGTATAAGCGATTTTTAATAATAGCAATACCGACATTGGTTTTATTCTTTTCCTTTTGGGGGTATTACCGGGCTTCTAACAGTGCAGAAGGTCTAGGGGAAATGTTTATTAGCTTTTTTGATTCACAAGGAAATAGTTCAAAGATACTTGCAGAAACTATCGAACATCAACATGAATTTCCAGAGAATAAGTATTATACATTTGGTTGGTTAATTGAGTTCGCTACTAATAATTTTATATCTGATTTCTTAATCGGTAATAGTGAGACATATTCTGGCTTTACGGCTGAGGCTGCATTAGAGGGTAATAATTTCGGTAATGCTATCTCGTATATATCAGATCCTTCTCATTACTTAGTAGGAGTAGGATTAGGGTCGACATATATGGCGGAATTATTCAAGGATTTTGGTTATACAGGGGTAGTATTAATAAATATCCTTTATGCTTTCCTAATGGCCAAAATTCCAAAGTTTTATTCAAAGAATATTATTTTTGCGGTCATGTCATTACTATTCGCTTACAGAATAATCTATGCTCCTAGAGATAGCGCATTAGCATTCATCTCTGTAGTCACTTCATTTACATTTATTATGGCGATTGTGATGTTGTATGTATTTTATAGAATAATTATACAGAAGCATTCCAGGAAATTATAAAAAACAATCCACATAATATACAGCACTATATGCATAAGGAGTAATTATGAGCAGTTCAAGAACAAGTAAGTCCATAAGGAATATGTCATTAGCAATAATCAGCCAATTAGTATATAGTTTAGCATCCTTTGCTACTAGAACAATTTTTATCTATACTTTAGGAAAAAATTATTTAGGTTTAACAGGCTTATTTAGTGATATTCTAACAATCTTGTCTTTAGCAGAATTGGGTTTAGGTACAGCTATAACTTATTCCATGTATAAGCCCATAGCAGTTAGGGATTATAGGAAAGTAAGTGCACTATTAAACCTATATAGAAAGTTATATCTGTTAATTGGATTTTTTATTACAGTAGTTGGATTATGTATCACTCCATTTCTTAATTTCTTTATTTCTGATTTACCTAATATGCCTGAATTACCAATTATATATATACTTTATTTATTTAATACAACATTTTCCTATTTATTTATATATAAAAAGAGTATTCTTATTGCCACTCAGAATACCCACATATCATCGATTATATATATAATTACGATCGGTATCCAAAGTTTGTTGCAGATTTTTATACTCGTTTATTTTAATAGTTTTATTGGTTATTTAATTGTTCAACTTTTATGTACCATAATAAATAATATAGCTATATCTTTCTATGTTGACCGGAACTATAAGTATTTAAGACTATATAGAAATGAAAAGTTGGATAAGGCTAGTAAAAATACTATTGTGCAGAATATAAAAGCAATGTTTGTTAGTAAACTTAGCTCAGCAGTTGTAACTTCAACGGATAGTATTTTGATATCAAAATTTGTTAGCACGGTTCATTTGGGGTATTATTCCAATTATATAGTCTTTACAACTATAATTAGAAGTGTATTTACACAAATTTTTGAAGCCTTAACAGGTAGTGTAGGAAATTTAGTGGCAGTTGAATCCCAGGAAAAGTCAAAAGAAGTTTTTAAGAAAATGTTTTTTATGAATTTTTGGATAATTGGATTTAGCAGTATATCCTTATATATTCTCGTTAATAAATTTATTATTATATGGATTGGTTCCTCTTATCTGCTTGATACATCAATTGCCTTATTTATATGTGTTAATTTATATATGCGCCTAATTAGAAATACGCAATTGGTCTTTATAGACACATATGGATTGTTTAATGATGTTAAATGGAAGAATATTGCTGAAGCGATTATTAATCTAGTGGCTTCTTTAATCTTTGTAGGCCCTATGGAAATGGGGATTTTTGGCGTGCTTTTGGGCACTTTTATAAGTAATATTACAACTAATTTTTGGTTTGAACCTTTTGTTATTTACAATAAAAGGTTTAATGAATCTGCGACATCCTACTTTATCGATTTTTTTAAATATTCAACAGCCACAGTAATATGTGGATTTTTGTTGAACATCTTATGTTCGTATATCGAATTTAACAATCAAATTCTTAATTTTATAATTTCCTTAATTGCATGCATAATATTTGTTAACTTATTCTTTGTATTACTTTTTGGCAGAACTAAGGAGTTTAAATGTTTATTTGAGTTGGTTAGAAATGTAAGTAAGAAGATTTTAAAAAATAAAGCTAGTCTTTAAACAATCATAATATAAATTTTTCAAAATCTAAAATACTGATAGATGTCTTATTAGAAATTCGTTTAAAGCTAAACCGTGCAATTTATGTTATTTGGAGGGAGTTCAATGAATTCAAATTACTTTAAAATAGTAATGAAACTTTTTAATATAAAATTTGGTGCTGGTTTAATTTTAAAGGGATGCCCGGTTATTTATAATAAAAGTGGAGCGACTATGATATTCGGAAATAATGTTGTCATTAAGTCTTCTTTTTTATCAAATTTAGTTGGTTTATATTCTCGAACTATTATTGTAACCAGAACACCGGATTCGAAAATTGAAATTGGTGATAACGTAGGGATTTCTGGAGCTACTATTTATGCTAGATCTTCAATTAAAATTGGAGAAAATTCCATGATTGGAGGAAATGCAAAGATTTTGGATAATGATTTTCATCCAATCGAGATAGCAGCTAGAAATGCTGATATTAAGGAGAAGATTGGTGCGCTTCCAATCTCAATTGGAAAAAATTGCTTCGTAGGTTGTAACGCTATTATTTTAAAAGGGACAGAGTTAGGGGATGGAACTGTTGTTGGGGCTGGAGCAGTAGTAAGTGGTAAGTTTCCACCCAACAGTGTGATTGTTGGTAATCCAGGGAAACTAGTTAAAACCCTAGATCAGTAAATGTTTAATGGTTTTAACACAGATAGAAAGTGATTTTAGGGATAATATATCGAAACTCTTATGCAGTTTAAGTAATACAGTTTTCAATCCCAAAAATGATTAGAATCAGTCTGCAAGAACTAAGATTACTTTAAAATGAACTACCGTGACATAGTTTACGATTAAAATATCTTTACCAACTGCTTACAATTGGCGATTAATGACACCTATTTTATTAGTTTAAGATATATTTTTGGGGGAGGGATACAGGTGAGACTTGTATTACTTTCTGGTGGTTCAGGTAAACGATTATGGCCTTTATCAAATGACACTAGATCAAAACAATTTTTAAAAGTATTAGAGAATAATAAAAAAGAAAATCAATCGATGGTCCAGCGGGTATGGGGCCAACTGAAAAAAGTTGGTCTATCTGATTCCTCAATTATTGCAACGTCAAAAATGCAAAGAGATATGATTCAAAGCCAGGTTGGTATGGATGTACCATTAATTATTGAACCTGAGAGACGTGACACATTCCCTGCAATTGCCCTAGCAGCATCTTATTTATATTCAGTAAATGAGGTTACAGAAGATGAGGTTATTGTGGTACTCCCGGTTGATCCGTATGTTGAGGATAGTTTCTTCGAAAAATTAAAGGAACTAAAGAATGTATTAGTTGATACCAATGCAGATTTAGCATTAGTTGGTGTAAAGCCAACCTATCCTTCTTCAAAATATGGTTACATTGTTCCTAAAGAAAATACTGAAAATAATAAATATATTACTGTCAATTATTTTACAGAAAAACCAAGTGAGGAAAAAGCTCAAGCACTCATAAATATCAATGCACTTTGGAATTGTGGAGTATTTGCATTTAAGTTAAAATACCTCATTAACATTTTAAACCAAAAAGGTTTATCTACTAGTTATGAAAAATTAGTACTAGAATATAAAAATCTTCCCAAAATCAGTTTTGACTATGAGGTGGTAGAGAGGGCAAAACATATTGTTGCTCTCCCGTATGAGGGGGATTGGAAAGATTTAGGGACGTGGAATACTCTAACTGAAGAGATGGCAACATCTCAAATAGGTAAGGGGGTTTTAAGTGAAGATTCAGTTAACACTCACTTAATCAATGAACTTGATATTCCAGTAACAGTCTTAGGAACAAAAGATATTGTTGTAGCTGCCAGTCCTGATGGTATTCTAGTTGCTGATAAAGCATCTAGCCCAAAAATTAAAGAATTAATTGGTGGTTTTAACCAACCGCCAATGTACGAAGAAAGAATTTGGGGTTGGTCTCGAGTACTTGATTACGCAAAATATAATGACGGTAATGAGATGGTTACAAAACGGATCTGTATTTATAAAGGTAAAAACTCTAGTTATCACTTCCATAATCTACGTGATGAAGTTTGGACAATAGTTCGTGGTGAGGGAGAACTAGCATTAGATGATTATATCACTTGGGTCAAGGCAGGGGACATTATTCATATTCCAGCAGGAAAGAAACATGGGATTAAAGCAATCTCTGAACTAGAGTTTGTTGAGGTACAAACAGGGGCTGGAATTAGTGATGAGGATTTTACTCGCCTTTGCTTTGAGTGGGATGAGGTTATTACACACTTTACTAAATCAAAGGCAAAAGTAATTATATAACGCATTGGGGAAGAATGGCAGTTCTTTCCCTTTTTAGTGTGAGGAGATTTAATTGAAAACCATCGCCTACTATATTTCAGATTATGGATATGGTCATGCTTCGAGGAGTATAGCAGTTATTAGGGAACTACTGAAAAACCCTAAGGTAAAAATTATTGTCTGCCATTCATTTGCACTATCTTTTATTAAGCGTTCACTTCATAGTAAACGGGTCACTTATAGACGCATTCAAACAGATGTAGGATTCTTTTTAGAAAAAAACTCAATATATCCTGATAGGAGTTTGTTGTTTAAAGAATATAAGAATTATCTTTTTGATTGGGGGGCCAAGGTAACGGCGGAGGGTGACTTCTTGAAAGCCAATAATGTTAGATTGGTCATAACAGATATATCTCCACTGGCTATTGATGCTGCAAGTAAATCAGGCATTCCTTCAATTGGGTTATCTAATTTTACATGGTATACAGCGTATAAGGGATTGATCGAGGAAAAAGAGCTAAATTCTTTTTATGAAATTTATGGAAAAATGAATCATTATTTTGCGCTAGCGGGCAGTCAAGAGCCATGGAATAGTAAAATTCAGGACTTTGGTTTTTTCTCAAGAGTTATAGATGAAAAAGAGGTTAACCGAATTCAACAGTTAATTAACCCTACAGGTAAAAATAATATAGTATTTCTAGGACTTGGTATGAAGATTGACCTTGATATACTTGAAAGTCTACCTATTTGGGATAGTCCAAATGTATCTTTCATTGTGTCCACTAATGTTAATGTATTCCGAAAAAATGTCTATCAAGTACCAATTAACTACATCGAGACACAAAATTATATAGCAGCATCCAATCTGGTTATATCAAAGGCCGGTTGGGGAATGGTAGGGGAGGCGTTGTGCTCCAATACCCCATTATTGCTCGTTAACAGATCATCAATGAGGGAGGATCGAAATACCATTCAGTATTTAAAGGAACGTAATTTATGTAAGACAATTGAATGGGATGATTTTAAATCCCTCGAAGTTAAGTCTGAATTTATAAAGGAACTATATGAATCAACAAATATAAGAGATAACAAGTTTAGTAATGAGGCTGGTAGAGTGGCAAAGGGAATACTCAAGTTAATGAAATAGTAGCTATATATACATTTAATAGTGATACACTACTGCCGAAAATCACTATATTAGTATAGTATAATATAAGTGAGTAACAAGATTAAAATCCATAAATATGAGGTGAGCAATATGAAAATTGCAGTAGCTGGAACAGGATATGTTGGTTTAGTAACAGGTGTTTGTCTTGCAGAGCATGGTCATTCTGTTACTTGTGTAGACATTGATGAAAATAAAGTCGCTATCATGGAAGCAGGAGTTTCCCCAATTTATGAACCTGGTTTAGAAGAATTAATGAAGAAAAATATGAAGCGGTTAACTTATACAACTGACTATCATACAGCTTATAAAGATGCTGATGTGATTTTTATCGGTGTAGGTACTCCTGAAAAAGTTGATGGATCCGCTAATTTAACCTATGTTTATGAAGTAGCTGAGCAGATTGCTCGGAGTATAGAAAAAGACTGTGTAGTTGTTGTGAAATCCACTGTACCTATTGGGACGAACGATAAGGTTGAGGAAATGATTAAACGCAATTTAGTTCATGACGTCAATGTTTATATTGCTTCTAACCCAGAGTTTTTAGCGCAAGGGACAGCAGTTCGTGATACTTTACAAGCTTCTAGAGTTGTAATTGGCGCTGAAGAAGATTACGCGGCGGAGGTTTTAAAAGAGGTTTATAAAGGCTTTAATGCACCTATCGTTGTGACAAATCGTAAGAGCGCAGAGATGATTAAATACGCTTCCAATGATTTTCTGGCACTAAAAATCTCATTTATTAATGAGATTGCGAACCTATGCGAAACCATTGGAGCAGATATTGAAGATGTTGCGCTTGGTATGGGCCTTGATGGTCGTATAGGAAATCGTTTCTTAAATGCTGGGATTGGCTATGGTGGTTCCTGTTTCCCTAAAGATACAAAGGCATTACATTGGATAGCAAACTTCCATGATACTGAGTTGAAAACAGTTAAGGCTGCGATTGATGTCAATGAGAATCAAAAACTTAAGTTATTTAAGAAATCACGTAAGTATTATAATAATCTACAAGGGTTAAATGTTGCGGTGTTAGGGTTAACGTTTAAGCCTGGAACGGATGATTTAAGAGAAGCACCTTCATTAGTAAGTATTCCATTGATACTTGAGGATGGAGCAAAAGTAAAAGCATGGGATCCAGTTGGTGTTGATAACTATAAGAAGATATATCCTAATGAAATTACGTACTGCAACTCAATAGAAGAAACTCTTAAAGATGCAGACATTTGTTTTATCTTTACTGAATGGGATGAAGTTAAAGAGTTTGATTTAGCGAAGTATAACCAGTTAATGAAGAACCCAATTATCCTTGATGGTCGTAACTGCTATGCTTTGACTTCTGCTAAAAAAGCGAATGTACTTTATGAATCTATTGGTAGAGAAACTGTAAACAATTTAGAAACTGCACTTGTTTAATCTTAAAGCAGACTTGATTTTATTTAAAATCAAGTCTGCTTTTTTTGTATGTAAATCAACCTGTAATTAATGTCTAACCAAGAAGTTTAATCTATAGCAGGATACTTAATGAAGTTCCCCATACCAATCCAACTAAGAGATTTCCATGTTCCTTCAATGCACAACTTATTTAAGTTCAATTACAATTTATACTATGTTCTGTGTGCTATATAACTAAATTGAGAAGTAAAGTGAAGAGTAACAGGGATTTAAAAACTTTTCGACAAATAGAATTAACTTAAAGATAAAGTTCACCTTAGACAAATCATAAACATAGTTCTAAATATGTTTTAATACAAAAATAAAATTCTGATAAATTTAGATTCTAAAATATAATAAAGGAAATTCTAATGGAAATAACAGCTGGGTGTTGCGCTAATTCAAAAGACTAGGATAGGAGTTAAACCCAGAATTCTCTAAATGTATCAAGACATACAATGGTTTACGGAGAATTATATAAGTTGATTATTTTATTTTCTTAATAAATAAAGAGTGTTTCAAAAAGTGGAGAAAAAGCTAACAATTTCTCCACTTTTCTACTATAAAATGCCTCAAAAATACTCCCCCAACACTAATACTACTAAAAATAAATTCACGATGTCTTCTAAGAAGGAACCTCGGATTTTAAACTAGGATATTGAAGAAGATATAAAAGAGCTTTCAAATTTCATCTTTTATTCTAGATATTTTTTATGTAAGGTATTTTGGCCATTCATTATAAGATATGTGTATGAAAAATTGCTACGTAGATAAACCCTCTTCCTGTATCAAAAGAAAAGATGAATGAACATAAAAAAGAATGGAACCCATAGTTCCACTCTTTTTTTACATATTGTATAGCAGCACTTGTAATCCTAAAATGATTCCAACAGCTACTACAATTAGGCCTGCATAGGTTGCAGTCTTTTTTAGTTTTCTTTTTCTGTACATTTCCTCAGGAGTTTGATAGTAATTCAATTTCGTGCCTCCTCGTTTTGGTAACTGGCTGACTTAGCTAGCATGAGACGAGCCTTAGTCCCTTTAGTTTTGCGTCACTAGTTTTCGCTAGCTTTGCTTTTTCGACGTTTAATATAATGGTACAAAATGTATTAAATATAAAACAGGGACCAAAGTCGCATTTTGTCAAAAAACAGAAGAAAATTTTAAGAATTATACCAACTTAAACAATAGCAGTATTTAAAATTAACTGTCAATACTGGTTCTTCAAATGGATAAATCCACCTAAACTCTGGATAATCCTCTTCTCCTATTACTTACAGTCATTGATTACTCTGTTCTGTCTTTATGGCATTTCCTCTCAATCTTCCGGAAAGCTCCCATAATAAATGGATGAATCAATCCGGCAACATTTCAGTAACCGTTGCCGCAGAACCTGCTAGAACATAAGTAAAGTAGCTTACATAGATTTAATTATCAAGCTTATTGAACATCCTGCTCTCTCGGGAATTTGGAAATGGTCTGGATGTTTTTTTGTTTTTTTAGAGGGATGGAATGGGATATGTAGTATTAGTTATATAAGATGAAAAATAAAAACGATGAGAAAGGATATATATAAGAATCAGGAAAATAGGCAGCAGGTCTTGGAATAAAATATATAAGAGGGTAAATTTGATTTATTAAAAGAGGCAAAAACCCCCTGAGCTTGAATTTATGCATTATATTTTCCCGGGAGACCAAGAGAGAAAACTTTACCTCTACCCGACGATAATAGACTGCTAAAAGTAATTCCAGCAGTCTGCAGAAGATTATATCATACTATTAATTATGATTTTTATATTCAACTTGAAGTTATAGCTTTAAATCATGAAATTCTATCTCTAGCTTGCAAGGTAGAGGTGACTGGTTGACCGTTAGAATTTTGTTTAGGTGCTGATTTTTTCAATTGTCCAATGATATAAGAGCCAAATGGTAAGAGTGAAATTAGTTTGATCAGACTCATACTGATTAGCAAGGAAACAAAAAATAAGGCTAATACTCTCGTTGATGTATGATCAAAGAAACCAGCAATATATGGTGCTACAAGCCGTTGGACCTGCCAATGAATTAAATAGATACCGAATGAATAATTACTAATTATATTGATAATACGATAATTCGGTATTTTTTGACCCCATGCCAGGATCAATGCACTTGTAACTATAACAAATAATAATAAATCGAATCTTTTAGATGATACGCTGGTATTTCCAGATTCATAGGAAATATACATAACCGCTAAAGAGATAATAAATAGAAGCACCGTCATCCATCTATACTTCATTAACTTCTCTGAAACAATTTTATAATTTTTACCCACAGCATATGCAATAGTGAAGTAAGCAAACCAAGCAAGAAAAGGTATGTGTATAGTCATTCCATATTGTGCTGAAAGCTCTGGATTTAGCCTTATCATATACTTAAGGGTATCATCCAAACCATAGAAAGCTTAAACTTCGTTACAATATAATGAAGAATATAAAATTGGAAAATAATCAGTATAAAATATCCTTCATATCTGCCGAATATAGCATTATTAATGATCTTCTCTGGAAGGTCTGTATTTGGATTTAAATAAAACGTTACAAATGCATCAATTAAAGCGAAGGCTAAATAAGGAATAAAAATAAACTTTAATCTTTTCATCCAAAAGTTTTGAGGAAGCTTAGATGGATACCTATTGGCCAAAATAATCTCCGATAAAACAATAAATGTTGGAGTAGCATAACATAATAGCATCCTATAAAAATGATAGTTTGTTATCTCGGGATAGCCAATACTTCTGCCAATTTGAGTAGTACAATGTAATAAAACGATACTTAGACAAGCAATAACACGCAGTAAATTCCATTCTTTAATCATGATTCTACCACCTAGTCAATAAAGTCTGTATTATTTTATCATTCATCGGTAGGTATATAAAGTTAAATGTGAAATGAATGGAAACAAAGGTGAATGTAGTTAAAAAATTGTAAGGTATATAAAACTTTTAGAAAGTTTAGTAATGACTTTACAATACTGAGATAGTTATCGAGGACTTTTATTTAACTCTATAATAATAAGAATGGGCAAAGGAGATTTGTATGAAAAGAATCAGGAAAGCAATCATACCTGCAGCAGGTCTTGGAACAAGGTTTTTACCTGCAACAAAGGCCATGCCGAAGGAAATGCTGCCAATTGTAAATAAACCGACCATTCAATACATAGTTGAAGAAGCCGTTGCATCCGGGATTGAGGATATTATCATCGTAACAGGTAAGGGAAAGAGAGCGATTGAGGATCATTTTGATTATGCCTATGAATTGGAGCAAAATTTAAAGGAGAAGCGTAAATTCGATTTATTGAAGGAGGTACAAAAGCCTTCAGAGCTTGCGAATATCCACTATATCCGTCAAAAGGAACCGAAAGGTCTCGGCCATGCCATTTGGTGTGCTCGTAATTTTATCGGGGATGAACCGTTCGCTGTATTGCTTGGTGATGATATCGTAGTTCATGATAAGCCGTGCTTACTTCAATTAATTGAACAGTATGAGGAACTTGATTCATCGGTTATTGGTATAAAATCTATTCCGGAAGAAGAAACCGATCGATATGGGATTATTGATCCGATTCAGGTGGATGGGCGTTGTCATCTAGTAGGCAGTTTTGTAGAAAAACCGATGAGAGGAACTGCACCTTCTAATCTGGCTATTATTGGGCGATATATTTTTAAGCCAGAGATATTTGATTTTCTCGGTGAAATGGAAATAGGAGCGGGTGGTGAAATTCAATTGACCGATGCGATTCAAAAGCTCAATCAAATCCAGCGTGTCTATGCCTATGAATTTGAAGGGGAACGATATGATGTAGGTGAGAAGCTAGGGTTTATCAAGACAACGATTGATTTTGCTTTGAAAAATGAAGAGCTAAGAGAGGACGTTCTAAAATATATTGCTCGGCTGATAGAAACGGAGAGAAGATGAGTTGGTTTTATGGAGTAGAATGGTCAGAGCGTATTCCAATTCTACTCCATCTATATGAATGGATTATCCATTGGATTGTTCACCTGAAATATAAAATTTCTCGATATCGTTAAGCTTTAAATGTAAGTCATAAATTTTTTTGTTTAAATCCTTTTTCATATCGGGATTAGTACAGGAAACTGTTTTATTGATAAGGCGTTTTAGTCTATATTCATACCAAAGATGTTTTAGGAGTATCATTTTAGCACCTCTTTTTGTTCAATATATAAAATATATATTCCCTTCTAATTCTAAAATAATCCTTTTGTCCTGAATATAGGTAAAAGGACAGATTCTTTTTTACAGAAAAAAGACTGAACACTCTAAAATCTAGTCAGTTCAGTCTTCTTTTGGTTCAATTAGAGGAGTAAGGTCCTGTAGTACCCCTTTTAATTCAGTGCTTTGATGCTTCGAATCATCGTATACTTTTTTGATCACCTTTTGGGCTTCTTTTAGCTTTTTTTGCTGCTGGTCATTAATTGATTTTCGTTCCTTTTCGAGTTGTGCTTTTTCTAAGCTCTGGTTTGCCTGATCCTCCGTGTATTGCTTGTACGCTTCTGCACGGGTCTCCTCAATTTCCGCATAATAATGGTTATTCCCATAGACTAAAAATCCAATACACAGTAGAGCTGTTACACCTGTAATCCCTATTCGCTTCATAGATCACCTCTTAATCTTTTCCAAATAGTACCACGATGTTTGCGGTCTGAATAGGCGATATCAGCAAGTTTTTTAACATGTGAAATGGTGTGTTCGATATAGTTATTGCGATAGAGATAGGATATTTTTTCAGGAAAATAAAAAGAATTAATTGTATAGCAATAAAAAACTGAATTTGTAAAGTATGACAATGAGTTCCTAGGATAATTTTTATGATCTAGGGTAATAGAGAATAGCGAAAGATTATTTAAAGAGTTTATTATCTATAATATATATGGATATGGTAATTTGAGGATGTTTTTTAATATTTCCTTTGTTCAAATGATGCTTACTTGTTAGTATAGGATATATGAACTGACTTGGGGTTTTGAGTTCAACGTTTATTGATTGTCGAAAAAAGGAGAGTTCCGATGGCTCAGAAAATAAAGGTAATGACTGTTTTTGGTACAAGGCCGGAAGCGATTAAAATGGCTCCCTTGGTTAAAGAGTTAGAAAAGTATCCAGAGCAAATAGAAACGATTATTACGGTAACAGCCCAGCATCGTCAAATGCTTGATCAGGTACTTGATATATTTGATATTAAACCGGATTATGATTTGAATATTATGAGAGATAAACAAACATTGGCCGGGATTACGACACGTGCACTTGAAGGGCTTTACGAGGTAATGAGAGATGTTGAACCGGATATTGTGCTTGTCCATGGTGATACGACGACAACTTTTGTAGCAAGCCTTGCAGCATTTTATCATTCCATCCCGGTTGGGCATGTCGAAGCAGGTTTGCGGACATATAATAAATATTCTCCATATCCTGAGGAAATGAATCGTCAGCTGACTGGAGTCTTAAGTGATTTGCATTTTTCACCTACCTATCAATCCAAACTCAATTTATTAAACGAAAATAAACCGGATGAATCAATCTTTATCACCGGAAATACAGCGATTGATGCATTGAAAACAACTGTTAAAGAATCTTATTCCCATCCTATTTTAGATGCTGTGGGCGAAGACCGTCTTGTTTTAATGACCGCCCATCGCAGAGAGAATCAGGGGAAACCAATGCGTAATATGTTTAAAGCTATTAAGCATTTGACTGAAGTTCACCAGGATATTCAAGTAGTCTATCCTGTCCATTTAAATCCTGTCGTTCGAGAATTGGCAGCTGAAATATTGGGAGAAAATCGGCGTATTCATTTAATTGAACCGTTGGATGTGATAGATTTTCATAACTTTGCATCCCGATCCTATTTAATCCTGACCGATTCAGGCGGTGTTCAGGAAGAAGCTCCATCTCTTGGGGTACCGGTATTGGTTTTAAGAGACACGACAGAGCGTCCGGAAGGAATAGAAGCCGGTACATTGAAGCTCGCAGGTACAGATGAGGATGTTATTTTCAATATGGCAAATGAACTTTTATCAGATGAAAAGGCACATGCCAAAATGGCGAAAGCATCCAATCCTTATGGAGATGGACAAGCATCCAGGCGTATTGTCGAGGCCATTCTCTATTATAAAAGGGAAAGGAAGGAAAGACCGTTAGATTTTTTGTCATCTAAGTAGATGATTATTTCAATGGCATTACCGTTTTGTGTCAAAATTTTTCAGTTATTTACAACATATAGATTAATTTGTATAATTAGGTAATGGTTTTTGGAGGAGAAAAGTGAGATGACAAACGAATTAAAATACAGAGAGACTGAGGATACTCAGACAAGAGCATTTATGGACCTAATCAAAAATGCCTACACTCGTGGAACAACAAATGAAACATTAACTGCACAGGAATTCATCGAAGAAATTAAATCAGAGATTAAGAACATCTATAAATGAGAAAACGGATTAAGCGAGCTGCTTAATCCGTTTCTATTTACTTATTGATTTGTAAATGTTCCTTTAACGTATCCTGAAGGTTTTTCAAAGATTCATCGGAAGGAATATAATAATAAATTTTATTTATTTTTGTTCCTTGCCCTTCAAGCTGTAGCTGTTCTAATGACTAAGCTGCTTCTTGCTTTTGACATTGAAAAGAAGATGTTATAAAAATATAATATGGCATGAGTAGTAAAATGGTAGGTTTAGCGATAGTATATAAGTATGTGCCCTGATTTTTTCTGATATATAAAGAGCACTTTATATATTATAGGGAACTTATAATTTTTTTTGAAGAAATGTAAAATTCCATTTTGCAATGTATCTTTATTTTTTAATTTAAGCTCACACTTTTGTATAATAAAGCGTTGATTTATAAGGAGGTAAAAAAAGATGGCAATCTTAATCACTGGAGGAGCTGGATATATCGGCAGCCATACATGTATCGAACTCATGAATGCTGCTCAGGATATTATCATTGTAGATAACTACTCTAACAGCAAACCTGAATCAATTGTAAGAGTGAAAGAACTTGCGGGTGAAAACTTAAAATTTTATGAAGTAGACCTTCTTAACCGTGAGGGTATTGAGGAAGTCTTTTTAAATAATAAAATTGATGCAGTTATCCATTTTGCAGGCTTAAAGGCAGTTGGAGAATCCGTATCTATTCCACTGCATTACTACCACAACAATATTACTGGAACATTAATTTTA
The DNA here is from genome assembly GCF_058216035.1 of Pradoshia sp. Z4_20. NCBI lineage: Bacteria > Bacillati > Bacillota > Bacilli > Caryophanales > Bacillaceae > Pradoshia > Pradoshia sp. Z4_20. Next base: position 141,059 of record NZ_JBZAJD010000005.1, on the reverse strand, counting down.
TGTGATGTAATGAAAAAATATGGTGTTAAAAACCTTGTATTTAGTTCATCTGCAACTGTTTATGGAATGCCAGACCAAGTACCTATCGCAGAAGACTTTCCATTAAGCGCAACAAACCCTTACGGACGTACAAAGTTGATGATTGAAGAAATCCTGAGGGATTTATATGTCGCAGACCCTTCATGGAGCATTGCTTTATTACGCTATTTTAATCCAATAGGGGCACATGAGAGTGGTTTAATCGGAGAAGATCCAAACGGTATTCCAAACAATCTTATGCCATATATCACTCAAGTGGCAGTTGGAAAACTGAAAGAGTTACAGGTATATGGGAATGATTATCCAACTGTAGATGGGACAGGTGTCAGGGACTATATCCATGTTGTTGATTTGGCTATTGGACATTTAAAAGCACTAGAGAAGGTAATGTCAAGTAGTGGGGTAGAAGCTTATAATCTTGGAACAGGTAATGGATATAGTGTACTTGAAATGGTTAAAGCTTTTGAGAAAGCGTCAGGTAGACAAGTTCCTTATCGAATCGTAGATAGAAGACCAGGAGATGTAGCTATCTGTTACGCAGATCCTTCCAAAGCTAAAAAGGAACTAGGTTGGGTAGCAGAAAGAGGAATTGAAGAGATGTGTACGGATTCTTGGAGATGGCAAGAGAAGAACCCGAATGGTTATGAAAAGTAAAGCTGAAGAATATTTAAAACAGGGAAGGCTTCTATTTAAGAAAAAGCCTTTCCTAATTTTTTTAAACCCTTCAATCAAATTCTGCCATTGTTACTATAAATGAGAAAACGGATTAAGCGAGCTGCTTAATCCGTTTCTTTTAATTATTTATTGATTTGTAAATGTTTTTTTAACGTATCCTGAAGGTTTGTCAGAGATTCATCTGAAGGAATATAATAATAAATTTTATTTATTTTTGTCCCTTGCCCCTCAATCTGAAGCTGTTCTAATGATTTAGCTGCTTCCTTGTAGTTTTGCTGAATACTGACCATTTGAGAGAAACTGATATCTGTTTTCACATTATCACCGAGTGCGTCAAAAATCCCATCAAAGCGGGTTAGAGAAGAAAGGCTTGCGCCTTCGTTAAGGACTGCCTGGATAACTTGTCTTTGCCTCATTTGGCGCCCGAAATCACCGCGTGGGTCTTCATATCTCATTCGTGAATATGCCAGGGCCTTTTCGCCATTCAAATTAAGGGTTCCTTCTGCGAAGTGATGACCATCAGCTGTAAAATCAAGATCGTTTACAACAGTGACGCCACCAACAGCATCGACGATATCTTTAAATCCTTCCATATTAACTTGTGCATAATAATCAATCGGAATATCAAGTAAGTTCTCTACAGTATCCATGGACATTTCTACACCGCCAAAGGCATATGCATGGTTGATCTTATCATCTATTCCTTTTCCGATAATTTCCGTTCTTGTATCACGAGGGATACTTACCATTTTGACTGATTCGAGGATTGGATTTACCGTCAGAACAATCATCGTATCGGAGCGGCCCTTATCGCCTTCTCTTTCATCTACTCCTAATAAAAGTACAGAAAAAGGTGTCTTATCCTTCAGGCTGACCTTCTCTACCCTCTTTTTAGAGCCTTCCCGGCTGGTTGGATTGTGCATCGCTTCTAAGGCATTATCAAAGGAACGATACACCGTAAAGGCGTATACGCCTCCAACTAAAATAAATAGTCCAATGATTCCTAAAACTATCTTTTTCCAGGTCTTCATCTTTTTCTTTTTTGTTCTATCTGTCCTCATATAACTCCCCGTTTTCTACAAAATATTACATTCTATTTATATTATATATTATATCTGTATGATTGAAACGAAGAAATTACATTTAGTACTTTTATTAATTTAAGAGTATCTACGATGTAATAAAAAAAATCCAGCCTAGCAAATAGGCTGGATCCTGAGTTTAATAGAATCTCTTAAAGCTGGAAAAGTGCTTCTTATAATATGAATTACTTAAGCTAACGATTCTGACGCCGCTATTATCTGCGTTAATGAACTGATTATTTCCTATATAAATACCTAAATGTGAAATGCCTTTTTTATAGGTATTTTCGAAGAATACTAAATCGCCCGGCTTCGGATTATCTACATAATAAGAACGGTCATAATAGCCTGCTGCTGAGTAGCGATTAATATCATATCCGGCCTTATTAAATACATAATAGATAAAACCACTGCAGTCAAAGCCTGATGTGCTAGTGCCACCAAAGACATATTTGGTTCCAATAACCTTTTTACTTTCATTGATCAGTCTAGAAGTGAAAGTGAAATTACCGATTTGGCTATCTGAATCATCTCGTACAATTTCATCTTGTTTAGGAGCTGGTTTACTTGTAGAGTTACTTGATAACTTTAACTTTTGTCCTACGTAAATCATATCTGATTTAAGATTATTTAATGATTTTAACTGTGCCACTTTCATTCCATATTGCTGGCTGATTCTCCCCAACGTATCCCCGCTTTTGACAGAGTATGTTGTTTTCGTTGATGGAGCTGGAGATTTAGGTGCGACAGGTTGTTTGGAAGGATTGTTTGAAGTTACAACTGCCACCTTTAGTTTCTGCCCAACATAAATTAAATCGGACTTAAGATTGTTAAGGGTTTTTAGCTTGGCTACCGTTAATCCGTACTTTTTTCCAATTTGGCTTAGGCTATCGCCACTCTTCACGACATACACTGTAGTTTTTGAGGTAGAGGGGGACTTAGGGGATGTAGTGACTGGTTGATTAATAACCGCTGTAGTCCTTGAAACTTTAAGCACCTGATTAGGATAAATAATGGTGCTTTTTAGATTATTCCACTCTATTAGATTGTTAATGGAGACTTTATACTTGGCTGCAATCTTAGAGAGGCTGTCTCCTGATACAACTTTATATGTTTTAGCAGAGCTTGTCTGGGAAGGAATTTTGGCTTGGGCGGTCTTTTTAGTTGTTGCCGGTTTGGTAGGACTAGTAGATATAATCTTTAATACTTGGTTGGGATAAATCAAGTCGGATTTTAGTTGGTTTACTTGTTTAAGAGCAGCTACAGTTGTTCCGCTTTTATTGGCAATAGCCGACAAGGTATCTCCTTTTTTTATTGTATATGAATTGGAATCGGCAGATGCAGATCCTGCATATGTTGCAGAAAGTATGGCGACGGCAGCGAATGCGACAGCTTTTGATTTCATTTTGGACTCCCCCTTTGAAAGTATCTCCTATAATATGGTAACACAAGGAAGGAGTTTTGGGAACTTTTTCTATTTTTATGATAAAAAAGAACTATGTGAGTTTATAGGAAATAATGGTGAAATTGGTCGAATAATATATTTATATAAGTGAGAAGAGGAGCAGTAGAATGAAAAGAATGATAGTGGCGCTAAGCATTATCGCTTTGGTGTTGGCGCCTTTAACTCCTGTCGAAGCAGCTATACAAAACTCGAAAAATAGCAAAGAAACGACTGATAGGGTTATTGCTTCAATACGGAAGTTCGATACTAGAAAAGAAGACTAACCTCATGACGCTTCAAAAGCCAAATAGTAAATCAATGGCTGCATTTTTGAAGGAGTTAAAGAAAAATCCTGAGGTTCTCTATGCTGAGCCTGATTATAAAGTAACGCTGGATGGATTATCGAATGATCCGTTACTTAATAAACAATGGCATCATAATGCCATTCAATCAGGGCAAGCCTGGGATACGACAAAAGGTTCTCAGCAAACAATCGTTGCGGTGATTGATAATGGGATTGATCTAAAGCATCCGGATCTTTCTACTAATATTATTAAGCCATTTGATATTATGGCAAATACCAACAAAAAGATGCCTGTTGGGGAACATGGTAAGCACGTAGCTGGTTTGATTGCTGCGGTAGGGAATAATAAAATAGGCGGTTCTGGGGTTGCCCCTGGAGTGAAAATAATGCTGATTAATGTTTTTGTAAACGATGTAGCTTATACATCCGATATCATTAAAGGAATTTAATATGCAGCCAAATCAGGTGCGGATGTTATTAATATGAGCCTCGGGATGTATGAAAGCTCAAAAGCACTTAATGATGCTGTTCAGGCTGCTTATAAAAAGGTGTATTGAATGTAGCCGCAGCCGGCAATGAACAAACTACCAGACCATCCTTCCCGGCAGCATTGCAAAATGTGTTATCTGTCAGTTCTAAACGAAGTTTGATAAAAAGTCATATTTATCCAATTATAGGACTTCGATAGACCTATCCGCACCAGGCTCAGAGATAACCTCTACTCTTCCTAATAATAAATACGGGTCAATGAGTGAACCTCAATGGCTGCTCCCATTGTAGCGGGGGCAGCTGCATTGGTTTTATCAAAGGAGCCCAAATTAACGAATGAGCAGGTGACATATCGGTTGGCGTCTACAGCGGATGACCTTGGGGCAAGGGGGAAAGATACCAGTTATGGAGCGGGCAGGGTAAATGTGGCGAATGCCCTGAAATACCGGTTGCTTTCCACCCCGGTGGTCAGCCAACTAACCGATAAAGATAAGGCCATTCGTATACAGTATAAAGAAGCATTTAAGGGTAAAGTTATCATTACAGGAAAAACGAAAGTTGAAAAGCAGTTAAGCTCAGACCGGACATTTAATCAGTTGATTAATATCCCTCCCCAAAAGGGAGATACAATTGTTTCTATTAAGCTAGTCGATGAAAAAGGGAATGAAAGTTGTCTGTCAAGCGAAGGGTGAAAGACACAACACCGCCTGCTGCTCCCAAGATTAACAGTATTGCAAATAATAGTAGAGTTGTTCAAGGAAAAGCAGAAGCAGGCGCAAAAGTAACTGTTCGCAAGGGAAACAGCCTGTTGGCATCAGGCAATGCAAACAGTGTGGGAAGTTTAAAGTGACCCTGAAATCAGCCCAAAAGGCTGGAATGGCACTCTTCATTCAGACCACTGATAAAACAGGAAATAAGAGTCCGGCCACCAAAACGATTGTGAAGGATAAAACGGCGCCTAAATTAATCAATATTAATAAATTCTCGCCCAATTCAACGAAGGTAAAAGGTACGACAGAACCATATGCGAATGTCGTGTTGAATGTCAACAATAAATTAATAGGAAAAGGGAAAGCGAATAAATTGGTAGCTTCTCCGTTTCTGTCAAAAAGTAAAAATTAAAGATAACCATGAAAGTTTACTTATCTGATACTATCGGAAACACAAGTTCATATCGGTTGACGGTTAGGAATTAGGAGGAATATTCATTTTAGGTGATTTTTTAGATATTGCATGGTTGAAATTATATAAAATATACAGAATTGTTATATAACAGGCGAACTTTTTATGATAAAATTCATTTATCGAGATATGCAAAAGGAGTCTATTATGGATATTATAAAAGTAGCTGTTTTGGGTAGCTGTGCAACAAGGGATAATTTTAATTCAAAGTTTAATCCAAGCTATAAAGAATATTATGATTGTATCTTGACGCAAAATCAAACATCTTTGATAAGCTTGATGTCTCATCCATTGAATTATACCGAAAATGACATTGGTGATTTAGATGATTATGATAGATGGAATGTAGAGACGGACTTTTCTAAGGGTTTCCTTGCAGATTTAATTAAGCTGGAGCCAACTTATTTAATTGTTGATTTTTTCGCTGATATTCACTTTGGGGTAATATCCCTGGAGTGTGACCAATATATTACGGATAATCGCTGGAAATTATGGAAAACCCCCTACTATAAAAGCCTAATAGAGAAGGATGTCATTGAGAGATTAACGATAATAAATAATACAGAAGAATATTTTGTGAAGTGGAAACAGAGTGTAGATAAGCTGTTCGCTTTTTTAAATGAGAGATTGCCCAATTGTCATGTCATAATACATAAAGCTAGGAATGTGAGTATTCTCAATGATAATGGTACATTAGTTGATTTAGCAACAAGTGGACGTGTCAAAAAAGAAAATGTACAGCTCTTAAACCGGTACTGGGATGAGCTTGATCAATATGTAATTGATCATTATCCTGTATCAGTTATCGAAATAAATGATAAAGAATATCATACATATAAAGAACATCCTTGGGGACCTTTTTATGTTCACTACACAGAGGATTATTATCATAACTTTTTATTAAAATTGCATCGGATAGTGTTTGCCAACCATATTAACGACCATGCCGTGAATAAAATATTGGAAGATATCTTTAAGCATCATGATGATTTGAAAGAAAAAAATGAACAATTGTCTCAAAATTTATTAAATGAAATGAAAGTTTCTGAGGGATTACAGGCAATAATTAATTTGGCTAAGGAAGAGTACCATAAAGAACTTGAAAAATACCGAAAAGAATCGATTATTACCTTTTTAAAAAGAAAATTGAGAGTAAAAGTGAAAAGTGGCATATAATTGCTTTTAAATGAACCCCCTCTGAAATAATGAGGGGGTTCAATTCGGTCATTAGTCAACAGAATATTTCTTTGTTTTTAGTAGAGTTGTTTTACGATCATCCTGTACCTCAAAATAAACCTTTTTCGGTTTTCCTTGGACCTTAAAAGTTGAGCTACCCTCTTCTGATTTTATCCAAGTAATCTCTAGCTTTTCATCAGATTCATCAAATAGTTTGGCGTATTTAGGTATTCCTTCAGCATAAATCAGGATTTCCCCATTACTTTTAGTTATGTTAACTTTTGGATTTTTCGTCCATCCAACGATGTAGTCGGAAGAACCTTTTGTAGCTAAGGCAGTCTTCGTAAAGTACCTTTTGCCGTGAAGCATGTCGTATTGGAGCATTTCTAAATCCTTCATCTCATTCGTATAGTCTCCCATTTCCTTTGTAAATTGCTTATATGGGAAATAGGAGGTTCCGCCTTCCATGACCTGTGTCAACAAGTTTGTAACCGCATTACCTTCGATATCGGCCATTTCTGTAACAATTTGGCTGAACATATTTGGTGTTACATCTCGTTCCAACGGTGTATTATCCTTGCTGTTCCAAACGAAATAAGGGACTTTATGAAGTTTCATCCAGTCCTCAAAACTTCCATTTAGACTGGATGTAAAATTTAATCCTTCTTTTCCGTACACTGTTTGAAAGGGTGTGAAACCAGGGAAGTGGTCACCCCAAAAGACAACAATGGTTGGTCGTTCCAGTTTTTTTAGTTCCCCCAACAGTCTGCCCAAATCTTTGTCCACACTGTTTAATTTATTCACATATGTACCAAAGGTTTCATAAGTAGCCATTTTCATTTTCGCTTTATCAAGAAAAGGGGAACCATTTTTTTCTCTTGGATATGGCATATGGCCTTCAAGTCCAACGGCATGTATAAAGGAAGGATTTTTATTTTCCTTTACAATTTTTAAAATAGAATCATTCATATGTCGATCGGATGGATAGCCATTCCCACTATTGAATGGGAAATCAAGATTCATAAAATCACCGGATATAAACCGATCGAAACCCAGGTTTTTATAAGCGGTGGAACGCTGATAATACCAGTTCTTGAAAGCGTGAATCGCCGTAGTGTGATATCCTGCTTTGTTAAATGCTCTTGCAACTGATGGAACTGGATGATTTAAATATTGATTATAAGCCACATCATCTCCGGGGAGGAATTGTCTGCTCAAACCTGTTACCGCCTCAAATTCGACATTTGCCGTTCCTCCGCCATACTCGGGCGAATACATAAATCCGTGCATAGATTCCTGGAAGGCTTTTCTGAAATTAGGGGTGGGATCCTTTGTGAAATATTGCTTTCCCCAAGTATATGGATCAACAAATGCTTCACTCATGATGTAAATCACATTTGGTCTTTTGTTTTCTTCGACAGTTTGCTGCTTCGTGTCAGGTTGATATTTTTCAGCAAGCTCTTTAATCTTAGCTTCAGAATACCCCACTGGCGGCTGAATTTGTGCCTTTTTTGCAAAGAGAGTGAAATTGCCTATTAAACCGTTTTCGCTGATGCCCAGTTCCGGTCGCCAGCGTGTATACCAAAGATTAGCCTGGGCCATTGGAGATATCGGTTTCTCATTCCATAATATAAGGAGAAAAACGAATGAACCAGTAAACAGTAGAGTCTTTGGAATCCAAAATTCTTTCCCTTTTGGTAAGAAGTAGATGATCAGTATACCGACAATTAAAATTGCAAGTCCCAATATAATAGGTTTCATTGGTAATTCTAGATTATCTAACCCCTGCAATTCCTTAATAAGACTCATATCGGATAACATAATGGGGCTATTTCGCAATTCAAGTTTCATTTGATTGGCAATCGTAAAGAGAATGAATAAACCGCTTATGACTAGAGAAGTAATGTAATACAATTTACGTGGAAGTATATAGAATAGATTAATGACAGAAAAATAAATTAGATAGTTTAATAGGAAAGCTTTCGTCTTTAAATCAAAAAATTGACCGAGTGTGTATAAATTTAGGTCTTTTCTGACTAAAGTTTCACAGACAATCATGAGTGCTAACGGTAGGAGAAATACAAAACATATAGTAATAATGGAAAGCCAAATAGAGAACCTCGTTCTTTTATTCACATGTAGGGGCGAATAGATCTGTCTTCTTGTACCCAGCAAAACTAGATTCCTCCTTGAAAAATATAATATTACAAATTATAACGTATTATATGGTTATTTTAACCTTAAATGTCAGAATAATATATACGAATGTGTCATTTAATAAAAAACTTGTGGTAATATTTTCTAATTAGTACTATACTAAATTTGGAGTGTAATATTTTTGTAACATTACTTTATGGGGGGAAAAGATGAAACGGATAGTTATGTCTTTAGTTGCTTTTATGCTGTTATTTACAGTAATAAAGCCAGTGGTCGGTTTGGCTGAAATTAATGAAGGAGATTTTGGGGATTTTGCTGAAGCAGAGGGGATTTCACCAGATACATTAGAAGAACTCATACTTACATACCTCGGTAAAGAATATACAGAATATAACTCAATTGATGATTTGAAAGAAGAATTGGGTGAAAAAATAACTGAAGAAAATTTGAATGAGCTTATGGAAACATACGGATTTTCCAGCAGGGATGAATTGATGGTTGAATTGGAATACCAGGATGGTTATGACAAATCTAACTCAATTGAAGACACCTATATTTTTATAAATATTTTAAAACATGCATTAAGCTGGGAAGAAATTGAGGGCACTGAAATAACAGATGAATCCTTGAAACAATGGCTTGTGGATTATGAAATGACTTTAGAGGAATTAAATGAATTGTTATCCAGCAACAGTGATAGCTTATCCAATTATCAATACCTTGAGGATCTTGAGGCAGCTGTTTTAGGTTATATGTTTATAGATGCAATATTAGAAGGGCTTGCTGAATTCGGAATTGATAGGCAAGAGTTGGAGAATTTAGAAAAACACATCTCTGCCATAGATTTTGAAGATCCTGCACTAGAGGAGAAACTCCTGGAATTAGAAAAACGAGCAGATAATTTACCGGAATTTGAGAGTTCTTCAGAGTTAACTGAGGCACAGATGAAAGAGATTGTAGCTTTGTTTAATGAAGTTTTGGATATCTATCAAATGGAAGCTAAATTTTATTTAACGAAGGATGGCAGCAAGAAGGCTATTTCTATTGAAGAACTTATGGTACTTGAATCAACTAATGGGGCAGATTTACTAATCGAGTTTTATAACAAACAAGGTGAATTACTTGCAAACATGATTATTACAGCAGAAATGTTTGGTTCTGATTTAATTGATAAGGTTACTGAACCGGTTAAGACAGTTCCAAAGCCACAGGTTGAGAATAAGGCAGGGAAAATCGAGAATAAAGAAGGAAAAGCCATTAATAAAACAATTAACGGCGGTAAATTGCCTAATACAGCCGGCAATTATGCTGAAGGTGTATTACTAGGAATAGGAGCCTTGGCAGCAGGAGCTGGACTATTATTTTTCCGTCGGAAAAATAAGGAAGCTGCATGATTCCTAAAGCAAGAATAGTGGTGCTTTTGGCTAGCATTCTGATCCTCATAGGTGCTGGCATGATAGTGAAGTATGGTCTGCCTCTTATAACGGCAAAAGCGCCTGGGCCGGTAAATGTTGAAGAAACTCCCGAGTCTGCACCGGTTTCTGTGTCAGAAGATACGGATCAATTAGATGATTTATATAAAGTTTACCCAAAAACAGGTGAAAAATTTGGTGAATTAATTATTCCGAAGATATCAGCTTATCTCCCGATTATTGAAGGAACAGATGAAGATGAACTGGAAAAGGGGGTAGGACACTATGCAGACAGTGTACTGCCTGGAATGAAAGATAATTCAGTTCTATCTGGCCATCGTGATACAGTATTTCGTAAACTCGGGCAGGTTGGTAAAGGCGATGAATTGATTGTTCAAACAACGGCTGGGACTTTTACCTATAAAGTATTTGGCGTCCGCATTGTAGATGCAGATGATCGGACCGTTATTGTGCCTAAGTCACGTCCTGTTCTGACAGTCACTACGTGTTATCCGTTTGATTATATAGGGGATGCGCCGCAGCGTTATATACTGTCAGCCAATTTAATAAAAATGGAAAGACACTAGAGTGGTTTATTCTAGTGTCTTTTTTGAATTATAATGTTGAGATTTAGATTATTACCCTTTTTTTGGGAGAAAAAATTAATTTACGCAATTTAAGAAAAAGGGTACAATGATGTAAGACTAAAATGACTTCTATGTTTTTAATATATATAAAAGGAGAAAACCAATGCAAAATAGGCAAAATATGCGCAAGGTAAGGCGCAGGCGGAAAAATAAGAAACGCATTGCAGCGGTCATCTTATTTCCGATTCTTATTGTTATTTTAATTGCTGGTGGTTATGCAGGTTACTTATATGTGAAAGCTCAAAATGTACTTTCTGAATCATATGATGAAAATTTTGCAAACGATGGACGGGGAGTAAATCCTGCTAAGGATAATGTATCCGTGTTATTTATGGGAGTAGATGATAGCAGTGTACGTAATAATGAAAAAGGTTCTAGAACAGATGCACTTATGCTTGCTACATTCAATGATAAAGAAAAAACAGTTAAATTGTTAAGTATACCGCGTGACTCATATGTATACATCCCTGGGAAAGATAAGTATTCAAAAATCACTCATGCCCATGCATATGGCGGGGTAAAATATACAATCGATACAGTCGAAGAATTACTGGATGTCCCAGTTGACTACTATGTAAAAATGAACTTTAATGCCTTTGTTGATGTAGTTGATGCATTGGAAGGCATCGAAGTTAATGTGCCTTATACATTCTCAGAGCAGAACTCAAATGATGAGCAAGGTGCGATCACCCTTGAAGAAGGTTTGCAAACATTAAACGGTGAAGAAGCATTGGCATTGGCCAGAACAAGAAAGAAAGACAGTGATATTGAGCGTGGTAAACGCCAGCAGGAGATTCTGACAGCTATAATTGACAAGGCAGCTTCAGCTAAATCGATTACGAAATATGCTGATGTCATTGAAGGTATCGGTAAAAATATGAAAACCAATATGACCTTCAAAGAAATGAAGAGCTTCTCTAGCTATGTGCTAGCTGCATCTAACCTTCAAATCGAATCTATTAATCTGAAAGGTCAGGATTCTTATATTGGAGGTACGTATTATTATGAGTTAGACGAGCAATCCCTGGAAAATATTAAACAGGAGCTCCAAGTTCATCTTGATTATAAAAAGGATGCAGAAACAGAATCCATTCCTAATGATTCAGTTATAATTGAATGAAGATTAATTTGCTAATAAAACCCCGAATTCTGTTAAAGAATTCGGGGTTTTAGCATTTATAGAGTGAAGATTTCCTTTGATCTTTTTAGCTGAGCATGAATGAAATAAAGAAGAAACGGCTTGTTTAGATATTTATTAGAAACTACTAATACCCATTTTGAATAAGTTCCCATAAAAAAAGCTGCCATTAATTTGTATGGCAGCTTTATCAATTTCTATTATAATCTTTCCTTTGAATCAGCTGAACGTAATGCTAAAAGTTTGTGCAATGGTCTATGATTATCGCCAAGAAGGCCAATTCGTTCGACCATCAATTCAAGTGCTATAAGCAGAATAAAACTGAAGAATATTCCGCCCCATAGTGTGGCCATACTAAAGATGAAAGCGGCCAGTCCAAAGACAGCAGCCATTGCATAAATCATCAGTACAGTGGTTCTGTGGGAATAGCCTAATCGCAATAAGCAGTGGTGTAAATGAGACTTATCTGGCGCATGCAATGGTTTCTTCTGAAGGAACCTCCGTACCATTGCAAAAAACGTGTCAGAAATTGGTACACCTAATATTATAATCGGTATGATTAAGGAAATTACCGTAATATTTTTAAATCCTAATAGGGATAGTACTGATATCATAAATCCAAGGAACATAGCTCCTGTATCGCCCATGAATATTTTAGCTGGGTAGAAATTGAATTTCAAAAATCCTAATGTACTTCCAGCAAGAATTAAAGCAATCATGGCAACGAATATATCGCCAATTCTAAAGATCGCCATTGCGGAGATGGTTAATAAAGCTATTGTTGAAACACCTGCTGCCAATCCATCCAATCCGTCAATTAGGTTAATGGCATTCGTGATGCCTACAATCCAAATGACAGTGATTGGGATAGCCATAAATCCAAATTCAATCGTTTCCCCAAACGGTGTATTAATATAGTTAACCTGGATATCGCCGACAATAACAATAATTAAAGCGGCAGCAATTTGCCCGATTAACTTCACTTTTGCATCCAATTCATATTTATCATCAAATATACCAAGAATTAAAATGACAGCTGCACCCAAAAACATGGCTGAAAATGTGTCTGAACGGGCAATTTCCGGTGAAAAAATCGGAAGCGTTATAATAAAGCTGAGGAAAATTGCTAATCCGCCCATGCTTGGCATCACTTTTATGTGCACTTTTCTATTATTGGGAGCATCGGTTGCTCCAATTTTATGCGCTAATTTAATTACAAATGGGGTGATGAGTATGGTTAGGCATACGGCAACTAAAAAAGCTGCAATTAACAAATTGTCCACCCTCTATCTTATAAGTCTGAATATAAATACCCAATATGATTATTTTTAAACCAGATTGTAGTAAATATAGTAGATTGAAATAGTTGTATAAATATATCAACCTCAACTATCAATTATATACGGTTTATGTCAAAACCTCTACTAAAAATTGATTTCCCTCTAGTTATTTTACAAAATATGTAACTTTTAAACACCTAATTCTTAGTTAAATTTATAAAACAATGATAGAGAAGTGTAAGAAAATAACAAAACGAAAAGAAAGGGAATAATATTTCCCTTTCATCTCATTTAAGAAATTTATGTTTTAAAACTCTTAAAAGAAATAATGGTAGAACAAGCATCCGTTTCCAGCGGCTTGGCTGCTTGAGCAATCTATACAACCATTCAAGATTCAGCTTAATCCAAAATTCAGGTGCTCTTTTCAGTTTGCCGGAAAAAACATCAAAGCTTCCGCCAATACCAACGAAGAGTCCCTTATTAAATTTATCATAATGTCTGGTGATCCAGTTTTCCTGACGGGGAAAGCCCATGCCAAGTAAAACGAGATCGGGTTTTAAAGCGCTGATTTCCGTAGCAAATTGATTGTCATCTATATCAAAAAAGCCATGATGGTATCCAACTAATTCAACATTTGGATAGGATGCCTTGACTTTCTCGGCACAATTTTCAATTACTTCTGCTTCAGCTCCAAGCATATATATGCGTATAGGCCGTTTTGTATTCATTTTAAAAAATTCAAGCATCATATCATAGCCGGTTATTCTTTCTTTTAATGGTTTGTTGAGAATTTTAGAAGCCATAATAATGCCAACTCCATCAGGTGTGATATAGTCAGCTTGCATGATAATCTTACGGTAATCAGTGTGACTGCGTGCATACTCGACAATTTCAGGATTGGCAGTAACGATAAAGGTTTTTTCCTCTCTATCAATTCTATCCTTTATCTCCGAGTGAACAAACTCCTGCATTGTCGATGAGTGAAAAGGTATACCTTCTATATATATAATATTCTTCTTCATAAGTATTTCTGCCCTTCTAAAGATAATTCTTTTATATTTTACTTTACAGGAGATTAAAAAGGAAATTTCATTAAAAATCATCAATGTTAGTAAATGGCGGTAAACTAGAAGAAATTGTTATTTAGAGACTTGGCTAAGAGAGGAAGTATTACTTACTATGTGTCATTTATGGGACATTAGCAAGGAAAAGCGCCTCATTATTTAGCTACTTGGCATATCAAAAGGGTGAATATAGCGAGCTAAGAGAGTAAGGCTAATGCTATACGAAGGTATATGTAACATATTGGTATAATTATGTGTATTCTAATCTCGTTAAATATGATATGATTTTTTTTGGTTTTTATTTTATTGCCAAGATAAAGAGAGGTAAGCACATGTTATTCAGTTCGACTGTTTTTTTATTCTTATTCCTACCACTAGTTTTAATTTTATACTTTTTGGTTCGGCCAGGACTGAAGAATATCGTACTGCTGGCTGCTAGTTTGTTTTTTTATGCGTGGGGTGAACCTAAATTTGTAATCATTATGATTATATCCATTATAATGAATTATCTTTTTGCCTTATTTGTAGACGCTAAAAGAGACAAAAAGACTCAGGTTAAATGGATAATGGGAATTATGGTTGCGTGCAACCTATTATTATTAGGAGTTTTTAAATATGCCAACTTCCTTGTGGATAGCATAAATGAGATTCTTCATACTACTATTTCAATTCCGACTATTCCATTACCAATCGGTATATCTTTCTTCACTTTCCAAGCAATGAGCTATGTAATAGATGTTTATCGAAGAGATGGGGATGTGCAAAAAAACCCTCTTAATATGGCTCTATATATTGCTTTGTTCCCACAATTGATTGCCGGACCTATTGTTCGCTATCAAACAGTGGCAGATCAGATTAAAGTAAGGTTTGAAAACTTCGATAAATTTTCAGAAGGTGTAAAAAGATTCATTATCGGATTGGCAAAAAAAATGTTGCTAGCTAATAACTGTGGGTTAGTAGCTGATCAAATATTTGCCTTGCATCCTTCGGAAATGTCAACTGGGCTAGCTTGGATTGGAATTATTGCCTATTCATTGCAAATCTACTTCGACTTTTCAGGATACTCGGATATGGCTATTGGATTAGGGAAAATGTTTGGTTTTGAATTCCTTGAGAACTTTAACTATCCATATATTTCAAAGTCCATTGCTGAATTTTGGAGAAGATGGCATATATCTTTAGGATCATGGTTTAGGGACTACTTGTATATCCCGCTGGGTGGAAATAGAAACGGCAATCTAACGACATATAGGAATCTTTTAATTGTTTGGTTTGCCACAGGATTATGGCATGGTGCGAGCTGGACCTTTATAGCTTGGGGATTATATTACGGTTTATTTATTATGATGGAGAGAGCATTTCTTGGAAAACTATTGAAAAGGATTCCAGTTTTCCTGCAACATGTATATTCCTTGATTATTGTAGTTATTGGTTGGGTTTTCTTCCGATCAGAAACTTTTGATTATGCATTTGCTTATATACAGACCATGTTTGGCTTTAATGGTATAGGCCTATGGGATCTTCAAGCGAAATATTATACCTTTGAATATGGCATCATTATTTTAATGGCTATTATAGCTGCAACACCTATATTTAAATTAATACAAGAGAAAGCAGTGTTTACATCATCTAAAATGATGATTGGCGGCAGAGAAACGTTGTCAGCTGTCTATTATGTAACTATATTTGTCCTATCAGTTACCTATGTTGTTTCAAATACTTTTAACCCATTTATTTATTTCCGCTTTTAAAGGAGTAATCGCATGGAAAAAAAAGCAAGTCAATATTTTATAGCAATATTTTTCTTATGTTTGATTTCTATTTTTGGTATATGGTCTTTGTTAGACCAGGATCGTGTGAGTTCAGAAATGGAAGGAAGAACTTTAGAGAAGCGACCTGATTTAAATGTAGAGACTTTGACCTCCGGCGAATATTTCAGCAGGTTTGAGGATTATTATAATGATAATTTCCCTTTACGTAATCATTGGATAGAAACCAATTCACTTGTCAGTCATAAAGTTTTTGGACAACGTCTTTTTAAGGATGTTTATATGAACAATGATGGATATCTAATTAGCACTGTGGCGCCGGATAATACGGATGAATCCATTACACATGTAAATAAGAAGATCAATGACTTCGCTGCTGGATTAAAGGAAAAAGGTGTACCTGTCTATTTTGCGCTGGCTCCTAATAAGACAACGATAATGGAGCATCAATTGCCGGATTATATAGAGAGTAATGCTAATAAGCTGTCTGATGAATTATCCAAAGGTTTTTCTGCTGATGTAAATTTTCTTGATTTGAGATCGGCTATTCAGCCGCATATGAATGAAAAAGATATGTATTTTTATACTGACCATCATTGGAAGCCTAAGGCAGCCTACTATGCTTACAGTGAAATCATAACAAATATGAATGAACGATTGGCTGATATTGGACAACCTTTACCGATGTCAGCCTATAGTTGGAAGGAGGATACTACCTCTTTTTATGGTTCTGAAGCGAGGAAGGTAGGCAAAAGCAATATTTCCAAAGTAGACACGATTACGGTAGTGGAGAAAAAAGCAGAAGAAAAACCGCTTGAAATATCCTATAGGGGTAAAAGTAATCAGCCTCTTTTTAATGAAGAGGTATTAAAAAAAGAAGATGTATATACGAATCGATATGTTAGTTATTTCTCTGGAGATGTGCCAGAAGGGATTATTCGAAATCCTAACGTGCAAAATGGCAAAAGGGTATTAGTCCTTAAAGATTCTTATGCTAATGCGATGATTCAATTTTTCCCTTCCCATTTTGAGGAAACCAGAGTTTTGGATTTAAGGCACTATAAGCATATGACTGTTAAGGAATATATCAATAAAAATGATATTGATGCGGTGGTATTCGTTCACAACATTAATTCTATCCTTATTACACCTCAGTTTTTAGATTTTTGATTTACTGATTCTAAACGTAAAAAAGAAGCTTGAGCTATGACGCTCGGCTTCTTTTTGTTTATGAAAAGTATTATCGGAGTAGGGAGATTGCTTAGTATTTATGAAATTTCATAGAGAAAACTTTACTTAAATATTTTAAAAACCAAAATAGTCTTAATATGTTATTTTTCGACAAATTTTGCTAAAAAGGGTACAAATTATATTGGTAGTTTGTTAAAATATGACTAGTTTAGTATATGCGTATTTTTGGATTTAATATCCTATTATAAGGATTAAAAGTAATTTGATTGATAGAAAAGGAGGATTGTTTACTATACTTTCAGGATGTGAAGCAGAAATACATACGAGCTAAACTATTTACTCAACCTGAGAAATTAATATAGAAGGAGATATAATGACAGCTATAAAAAAAATACCTATATATTTAGTTATTCTGAGTATGGTTATTTCATTACTGCCTTATCAGGTGCTGGCAACTGTAACCGAGGAGATAACTAAGGATACTGAAGGAGTTACGGCTACCATATTCACAGAAGAAGAGAGTGGTACTGTAAATCTTTATAAGGAAAATAATCAAGAGAGCGAGATTCTGACTCAGTTACAAAACAATACGGAAGTAACTGTGATAAATGAAGATGATGAAAGCTTTTTTCTTGTCGAATATAGCATTCCAGAAAAGAGTGAGATATGGAAGGGTTATATAGAAAAATCAAATATTAAATTACCTGCTCAAGAAATGCAGGATGATGAAATTCAGAAAGAAAATCCTCAAGTAGAAAAACCGCAAGTAAAAGAACCCAATGTAGACCAACTTCCATCCGAGGAAGAAATGGTTGAAGAAGAAGTTCCATCCAATCAGGAAGAGGACAAACCAATTGCTGAAGAACAACAAACTGTAGAGCAGAACCCAGTAGTTGAAGAGGAACAACCAGAAGAACAGCAGACAAGCAATAATCAGAGTAAACTGGCAGTAGCAGCTAGTTCTGCTGTCTACGAGGGTGTCACACTAAATGCCACAAAAGTTTATTCCACTCCATCTACGAGTGCCAATGTTCTTAGAACCTATTCAAAAGGCACAGTGCTTAAATTTTATATACATTCAACAGAATGGTATTGGTCTAATATTACTGTAAATGGTAAATTAACTAAGATTTATATAAACAAAAAAGATATTGAACAAGCTACGGACAACCCCGTAAGAGGTGAGGGAGTTGCACTAAAAACCTCAACTAATATGTATGCATCACCAACAACAGATGGGAAGGTTCTTAGAACTTATGCTTCTGGTACCATACTGAAATTCTATACCTATACTTCAGGATGGTATAAATCTAATATCACGGTCAACGGAAAACTGACAACGATTTATATTAATAAGAATGACATAGAACTTCCGACAAGTAACCCCGTAAGAGGCGAGGGAGTTGCTGTAAAAAATCCTACTAATGTGTATGCGTCACCATCAACAGGCGGGAAGGTTCTCCGGACTTATCCGGCAGGAACCGTATTAAAGTATTATACCTATACAACAGGGTGGTACCGTTCAAACATCACCATTAAAGGGAACTTGACGACAATCTATATTAAAAAGAGTGATATAGAGCAGCCTGTTGCTAACCCGACAAAAGGTGAGGGGATTGCACTGAAGGAACCAACTAATGTGTATTCTGCACCATCAAGAGATGCAAATGTATTAAGAAGATACTCTTCCGGTACCATTTTAAAATACTATGATTATACTACTAATTGGTATAAATCAACTATCACAGTAAATGGAAAAGCAACAACTATTTATATTAATAAAGCAGATATAGAGCAAGCCGATAGACAATCTGCAGTCTTGCAGGGAATCGCAAAAACATCACCAACAAATGTTTACCAATTACCATCAACTAACTCTAAAGTTTTACGGAAATATAATAAAGGAACAATATTAAAATATTACGATTACAGTCCAAATTGGTATGTGACCGGGATAACGGTAAATGGCAAGTATCAGGATATTTACATTCGTAAGGTTGATGTAAGTGCTGAACAGTTAAGTCAGTACTCCATTACTTTAGATCAAGCAGTAGCAATGCAGATGAGGCTGACGGATCCCCCGCCGCAAACAGATACTACCGGGGTCTTATCGAAATATACGAATTTTATAACCTCAATAGAGAGAGCTTCAGATCCAGGTTTTTTTGATGCAACTGCTGAGCAGGTGCGTTATTATATGGATCCAAAGAATTTCTCTGCGGCCTCTACTAGCTTTTATCAGTTCTTAGTTCTGTCTTCTCCGGCAGGAACTAATGCGACAGAAGTTAACAATACAATTTTGAAGGGCAGAGGAGTATTGGCTGGTAAGGCATCCTCCTTTATACAGGCTGCTAAGACGCATAATATTAACGAAGTGTATTTAATAAGCCATTCATTATTGGAAACTGGAAATGGGACTAGTCCGTTGGCAACAGGAATCAAGTATAATGGCGTTACGGTGTACAATGTATACGGCATTGGAGCTTTTGATGGAGATGCTAATAATAAAGGTGCAGAGTATGCTTATAATCAAGGATGGACGACTATAGAAAAAGCCATTGTAGGCGGTGCGGCATTTGTATCGAAGAATTACATTCACGCTGGACAAAATACTCTTTATAAAATGAGATGGAATCCAGACGGAATGATTAAATACGGATATGCTACGCATCAATATGCATCTGATGTTGGCTGGGCTGTCAAACAAACAAGAAAAATGGCTGAAATGTATGCCAGCTTAACGCAATATAACTTACTATACGATGTACCGGTTTATCGATAAAGTGGTAGTTTAATATGAATATCAAAACCTCCAATACTAGTTATTTAACCTGCTTATATTTCAGCCTGGTGGTAACTGGTTTGGAGGTTTTTGTTTAGCGTGTTCCTTTTCTTTAACCTGCTTGGTAATAGTTAAATGTGTTTATGCATGTCAAAGGACATAAGTTATATGGTATGGTAATTAGTATAGTAATGAATAAAGTGTGTCGATTTAGAGGGGCTAGCAGGGGCATACTTGAAAAGGTACTAGAAAAAGTGTATAGTTTACATGGATTTTTATAACGTAATCTAATGGTGAAATTTAATCTTTTTTGTCATATATTGAATTTAAAAAGAAATGAGGTAAGGTCATGATTTATGCAGAAATATTAGCAGGTGGTAAAGGCACTCGTATGGGTAATACGAATATGCCTAAGCAGTATTTACCTTTAAATAATAAGCCCATCATCATCCATACAATTGAAAAATTTATGCTAAATGATCGCTTCGATAAAATTTTGGTCGTTACACCTAAAGAATGGATTAACCATACTAAAGATATCATCAGAAAATTTATCGGTGAAAATAACCTTATTGTAGTAGTAGAAGGCGGTAAAGACCGAAACGAATCTATTATGAGTGGTATTCGATATATAGAGAAGACATTTGGGATCAATGACGATGATGTCATTATTACTCATGACTCTGTACGTCCATTTTTAACTCATCGGATTATTGAAGAGAACATTGATGCCAGTCTTAAATATGGTGCGGTTGATACAGTAATTGAAGCAATAGATACAATCATCCAATCAGAGGATGGAGAAGTTATTTCAGACATCCCAGTCCGTGATACCATGTATCAGGGGCAAACTCCACAAAGCTTTAATATCAAAATGTTGACTGAACACTATAACTCTTTAACAGATGAGCAAAAACGAATATTAACAGATGCTTGTAAAATCTGTGCATTAAAAGGCGAAAAAGTTAAGATCGTTAAAGGCGAAGTGTTTAATATTAAGGTTACTACTCCATATGATTTGAAAGTTGCTAATGCTATTATACAGGGGCGAATAAACAATGATTAATCAGGTATATAGACTTGTATCTCCTAGGCAATTTGAAGTAGCTTATAATGATCGTTCACTACAGTACCATGAAGATTTTGTTGTAGTTAGACCAACGCATCTATCTATTTGTGCTGCTGACCAACGATACTATACTGGATCTCGAGGGAAAGAAGCAATGGCGAAAAAGCTGCCAATGGCTTTAATCCACGAAGCTATAGGTAAGGTCGTCTACGATCCTAAGGGTGAAATTAAGAATGGTACAATGGTCGTTATGATACCTAACACACCGACAGAGAAAGATGAAGTAATTGGTGAGAACTACTTGCGTTCCAGCAAATTCCGTTCAAGTGGCTATGATGGATTCATGCAGGATTATGTCTTTATGGGACGGGACCGCATTGTTGAATTACCAGAAGGAATTGACCCGTATGTTGTTGCATTTACGGAATTGATGACCATTACAACTCATGTTTTATCCAGATTTGAGAGTCGGTCTCATAAACGCCGCAATGTATTTGGCGTATGGGGAGATGGAAACCTTGGGTTCATTACGACTCTATTCCTTAAAAAAATGTACAAAGACTGCAAAGTTATTATTTTCGGTAAAACCGGATATAAATTGGACAACTTCTCCTTCGTGGATGAAGTTTATACAATTGATGAAATCCCGGAAGATTTGAGAATTGATCATGCATTTGAATGTGTTGGTGGGAAAGGAAGCCAATATGCGATTGACCAGATGATCGACCACCTTCATCCGGAAGGTTCTATATCTCTAATGGGGGTATCTGAGTTCCCAGTTGAGGTTAATACAAGAATGATTTTGGAAAAAGGAATCACACTAATTGGAAGCAGCCGCAGCGGACGTGAAGATTTTGTGAGAACAGTAAACTTTCTAAAAGAAAACCCGGATGTTGTTGACTATTTGGGTACTTTAGTTGGAGAAGTGCAAGAGGTTAAAACAATTGGGGATATTTTATCTGCATTTGAAAAGGATCTGACTTCTTCTTGGGGTAAGACAGTTATGGAATGGAAAATATAATTTTTAAATATTGGAAGGCAGGAAGGCAAAGTATGAAGCATTTGAAGATGATACCTACGTTATTAACAAAGTATAGTATTCAATTTGCTTATGCTTTGTCTTCTCTTTTTTTTAAGGTTGATCCAAATAAAATAACCATTGCTACGTATCGTTCTAATGAATTGGAAGGTAATTTATCCTACATAGCAAACGAAATAGATCGAAATGATCCGCGGAAAAAAAGGTTTGTTCTGGCGAAAAAGTTTAATAGCTCTATTGGAGGGAAAGTCTCTTATTTCTTTCATCTAATCCGGGCAAGTTTTCATTTAGCGACTTCGCGCTTTTTTATTGTAGATGATTTTTATTTTCCTATATACGTAGTTAAACCGCGAAATGGTTCTGAATTTGTACAGCTTTGGCATGCTGCCGGAGCCTTTAAAAAGTTTGGCTGGAGTACAATCGGTAAGGATTTTGGACCCAGCGAGGATTATTTAAAGACAGTCAAGGTACACTCCAATTACTCCAGAGTTTATGTCAGTTCTGAAAAAGTAATACCAGCTTATGCTGAAGCTTTTAATATGCCTGAAGAACAAATATTTCCCTTGGGAGTTCCGAGAACGGATTATTTTTATAATCATGAAGAGCATAAAAAGCTTAGGATTCGTTTTTATCAGCAATATCCACAGTTGGATGGAAAGAAATTAATTTTATACGCCCCCACTTTCCGTGGTAAAAGCCATTATCAGGAAGAGTTTACTATGCCTGTGGATTTGGAATTGATGAGGAAAAAACTTGGTGATGAATATGCTTTTATTATTCATTTACATCCCTATATGAAATTACATTTAAGTGGTATTGAACAATATAGTGATTTCGTAATCCACATGAAAAAGGGATATAATATTCAAGAGTTATTAGTTTTAGCAGACATTTTAGTTACGGATTATTCTTCTGTTATTTTTGATTATAGTCTGTTGAAGCGTCCTATCGCTTTTATAGCGGATGATTTGGAAGAGTATTTAAAAGAGAGGGATTTTTATTATCCGTATCTTGACTTTATACCTGGCCCATTTTTTACAGAAACTTTGCCGTTAGCTAATTGGATTAAAGAAAAGGGCTATAATATTACTAAAATTGAGGAATTTCAGCAGGAGTTCTTTGATTATACAGATGGAAGAGCCAGCGAAAGAATTGTAAAACACTTATTGAGCAAGTAAAGAAAAATAAAGCGTGTATAAGTTAGTTTTATAGATAAAAGTGAGTGATCTATTTGGAGAAATCAAATTTACTTCTAAGAATAACATCAAAATTCAAAGAGAATAAGGGGAGAATTTTTAATCGATTTTTCTCTACCTATGTATTTAGATTTTGTTATCGGGTATTTACTATCTTGCCAATTAATAAAAAGAAAATCTTATTTGCCTCAGATAGTCGAACAAAAATGGAGGGTAATTTTCGTTTTGTATTTGATGAATTGCAAAGGCAAAATAAAGGTTTCACTTATAGATATATGTTAAAAGAGGGGACATCAGCAAAGAAAACCTGTAAGGAAATTCTGAAGCTATCCTATGATTTAGCAACATCGAAATACATCTTACTTGATGATTTTTACCCAATGGTATACCCATTGAAAATCAGAGAAGGCGCTGAGCTGATTCAGCTTTGGCATGCAGTAGGAGCATTCAAAAAATTCGGGTTTAGCCGTGTTGGTTTGCCGGGAGGCCCTGATCCGGATTCGTTAAACCATAGGAACTATACTAAAGCAATTGTCAGTTCCAAAAATGTCGCAAAGCATTATGCTGAAGGATTTGGAATTGAAGAAAGTAAAGTTGTCGCTACAGGTATTCCCAGAACTGATATATTTTCTGATCAGGAATATAAAACTAAGAAGAGAAGTGAGCTTTATGAGCAATATCCTTTTCTTAAAGATAAGAAGGTTATTTTATTTGCACCAACCTTTCGGGGTCCTGGGCAACAATCCGCTTATTACCCGTTGGAATATCTGAATCTGGATAAAATTTATCAGGCATTTCATGATGAATATATATTCTTGTTTAAGATTCACCCATTTGTTAAGGAAAAATGGGAGATACCGCTTAAGTATAGTTCTTTTTTTTATGATTTCTCATTTTATAGTGAGATCAATGACTTATTGTTGATTACAGATCTTCTGATTACAGACTATTCATCTGTATGTTTTGAATATGCATTATTGGATAAACCTATGATTTTCTATGCTCCAGACATGGAAGAATATACGTCAGAAAGAGATTTTTATTATGACTATCAATCATTTATTCCAGGTCCTCTGGTTAGAACCGAGGAAGAATTGATTAGTACGATAAAAAGCAGGCAGTTTCATACAGAAAAGCTAGATGCGTTTAGAGAGTACTTTTTTGATGATATCGATGGGAAATCCAGCGAACGAGTTGTCGATTTATTAAAATGATGAATATTAAAACAGAAAAACAACTACTAAGAGGGGTTAAAGTCAATATGGATACTAAACAAATTGAGGGTGTAAATAATAGAAAAATTAAAGTGAGTATCATTACACCCGTCTACAATGTTGAAGAATATTTGCGGGAAACATTAGATTCATTAGTCAATCAAACCCTATCACCGATAGAAATCATTATGATAGATGATGGATCTACTGATCGCAGCCCGGAGATTATTGAGGAATACAGTCAGAGATATTCCAATATCATTTTTGTGAAGCAAGAGAATTCCGGTCCTGGTGCAGCCCGTAATAATGGGTTAAAAGTAGCCCGAGGCGAGTATATCAGTTTTGTGGATTCAGATGATATACTGCCGCTTGATGCGTTGGAGAGTATGTACAAAGCCGCTCTTGAAAAGAATTCAGCTATCGTGCTGGGAGCATCTCTGAGCTTTAATAAAACGGAGACTTGGTTTATTGGCAGTCACTATAATAATAAAGTGTATGAAAAAGGTGAAAAGAACTTAGTTGCTAATCAAGAATTACTATATTCTTTGGGGCCATGCAATAAGATTTATCGCCGTGACATCATAAAGGATATATCCTTCCCATCAGGAATAAAGGTAACGGAAGATCAGCCATTTGTTATTGAAGCTTATCTACGAGCCGGTGCTGATATTTATACGATTGATAAAGTGATTTATAATTATCGTTCCAGAGAAGATGAGGATAACCTATCTTTATCACAAACTGTACGTGTTAATTCAGTAAGTGTTCTGAAAGACATTATGAATAGTATGTCTATATCTGATCCTTTATGGGAGAAATATATTGACAACGAAGTGTCACGTTTTCACGTTAAGAAATTTTATTACAATCGCTTGGTTTCAGCAGATATATGGCCGGCAATTCGTAATGCAGTGGATAGCAGAAATAGCGACATTGCAGTTCAAACCTTTAAAATTTTTAATGATTGGGTAAAGAGTTTAGATAAGAATTTGTTTAATGAAATTCCAGCGCTTCATACGGTTATTTTTAAAAACTTAGTGAATCGATTTGATTTAATGGGATCTTCAGCAAGAAAAAGTTATAAGGAATGTTTGGATATTGCTTTTGATAAGATTTCTTTTAAAACTGAATCCAGGTTATTGAATTCCCCTTCTTTTAAAAGAACATTTATAGCAACCCAAAAAACAGATAGGCAGAACAGCTTCCTCCCTATCCAAATGTATGTGTATGGCAGAAAATATAAAAGGTTTAAGACTAAAGTAAAGACAGCTGCTGTAAGACGTATTGTCTTTCCGTTATCCGGATTTCTGCCTCTTCAAAATAAAATTACTTTTGCATCAAATAAGATGCCAAAGTTGCAGGATTCCTTTGAGTGTATTTATGATGAAATCGCGGAATCAAGACCTGGCTATAAAGTGGTAGGATATTTTAA
Source organism: Pradoshia sp. Z4_20 (assembly GCF_058216035.1). Taxonomy (NCBI): domain Bacteria; kingdom Bacillati; phylum Bacillota; class Bacilli; order Caryophanales; family Bacillaceae; genus Pradoshia; species Pradoshia sp. Z4_20. The sequence continues at coordinate 115,278 of NZ_JBZAJD010000005.1, read as the reverse complement.
AAAGAAGAGATCCTGTAAGGAGTTTGCCAAATTATATTATGACATTGCTACTTCAAAATATGTCATTTTGGATGATTATTACCGTCCGCTATATAAATTAAAGGCCAGAAAAAGAACAGAAGTGATTCAAACTTGGCATGCTGCCGGTGCCTTTAAGAAATTTGGACACAGTGCGGTAGGCTATCGAGAAAGCAACACGGAAGAGTTTGAAAATGAAGCTCATGGTTCCTATACTAAAGTGGCTGTTACAAGTAAAGAAATAGTCCCTCACTATGCGGAAGCTTTTAATATACCAGAAGAAAATGTATATCCGGTAGGTCTTCCGAGAACAGATGTGTTTTTTGATACGGAAGGGATTGAATATATTAAACAAAAATATGAAGCGGTTTATCCGGCTTTACGTAATAAGAAGATCATTACGTATGCTCCAACCTTTAGAGGAGGTCCGGGAAAGCGAGCGAGCTTCAATATTCAGCTCGATTTAAAAAAAATGGCTGAAGAGCTATCGGATGAATATGTATTAGTATTGAAACTTCATCCATCTGTTACGAAAGGTATTGACATACCGAAAGAAGCAGAGGATTTCGTATTAAATTTAAGTAAGAATGATATCAATAATGTTTTATCTATTACAGATATATTAATAAGTGATTATTCATCAGTCATATTTGAATACGCATTGCTTGAAAGGCCGATGATTTTCTTTGCATACGATTTAGAGGATTATTTGGAAGATAGAGGTTTCTACTATGAGTACAAAGAATTTATCCCGGGCCCTCTTGCAGAGAAGACAGAACAAGTTATCTCTCTGATTCAACAAAACTCCTTCAACATTCAAAAGGTTAAAGCTTTTAAAGAACGATTCTTTGAAGACTTTGATGGAAAAGCATCCAAACGTTTTGTAGATACATTTATAAAACCAATTAAAAAATCATGATCGACCAGATCATGATTTCCTTTTTTTGTGAGATGAAATGAAGACTTAGACATGTTATAAACATATATAACATAAAGAGGCATTAACTTTATGTTACAAATAATACGTGTATACGATATAATTTAGATTGTATTCGACACAGGTTTGAAAGTTAGATGCATGAGTTATATAATTAAGAATAAGTTTTCATCTTGTTTTTGTATGATGCTCCGTTTTTTGGTCAGTTACCAGTTTGCTAATGAACTAGGTAAGGAGATGTAGAAATGAAAAAGATTATTACGTATGGCACTTTTGACTTATTACATGTCGGTCATATTAATATTTTAAGAAGAGCCAAGGAAATGGGCGATTATTTAGTAGTGGGCTTATCCACTGATGAGTTTAATAAGGCGAAAAATAAAAAAGCTTATCATAGCTATGAAAATAGAAAACTGATTTTGGAATCAATTGAATTTGTTGATGAAGTGATTCCGGAGGAAAATTGGGAACAGAAGATTAAAGATATTAAGGAACATGATATAGATGTTTTTGTCATGGGTGATGATTGGGAAGGTCATTTTGACTTTCTAAAAGAGCACTGCCAGGTCGTTTACTTGCCAAGAACAATCGGTATTTCAACATCTCAAATCAAAAAAGACTTATTTAAGGTGAAAAATGGTTAAAGAACTTGTTATTCAGTTGTATTTGTTGATTTTTAAAATCGTATTTAATATTTTTAATTTATTCCCTATCCAAAATAAGGTGGCATTTATTGTATCTTTTGGTGATAACACTCAGTATGTATATGAAGAAATGCGTCGAAAACATATTGCTTTTGACGTGGTTTTTTTATGTAAGGGTACAAGCTATAAAAGGTTTCAGCAATATGAGGATGCTACTATAGCACTGATTGAAAATAAAAATCCGATTGATTTCATTCAATCTATTTATCATTTGGCGACATCTCGTTATGTATTTGTTGATAATTATTATGGTTTTTTGGCTGCCACTGACTTTAGACCGGGAGTGGAATGTATTCAGCTTTGGCATGCCTCAGGAGCTATCAAAAAATTTGGCTTGGAAGATGCCTCTGTTCAAAACAGGTCTGAAAAAGCTGTAAAACGTTTCAAAGATGTTTATAAACGTTTTAACAAAGTAGTAGTTGGTTCTGATATTATGGGAACTTACTTCATGAATGCATTTAATTTAAAGGGAGAAAATATCCTTAGAACTGGTATCCCCCGAACTGACTTTTTTTATAATCAGGCTGAAAAAGAAAGTGTATTCAATCAATTGACTAACGAGAACAGATTGCTCTGGGATAAAAAAGTAATATTATATGCGCCTACTTATCGTGATAACGAATTGGATAAATTTCAGTTAGAATTAGATTTAAAAAGATTATACGATGAATTGCATAACGATTATGTCGTTATGTTACGTTTGCATCCAGCTATTAAGGATATTCCGGACTATTCAAAAATCTATCCCAATTTTGTCCTGAATTATTCTAAACCAAAGTACGATATTAATGAATTATTGGTGGTTGCGGATATTTTAATAACAGACTATTCCTCTATATCATACGAGTTTTCATTATTAAAGAAACCGATGATATTCTTTGCCTATGATTTAGTTGAATACACAAAAGATAGAGGACTTTGGGAACAATATGAAAAAATGGTTCCAGGACCAGTAGTAAACAATACAGAGGCGATTATTGACCTCATTAAAGAGAACAGCTTTGATATGGACATGATTGAAGAGTATGCAAATAAATGGAATAAGTATTCAAAAGGACATTCCAGCGAAAACTTAATTTCATATTTGTTTGATGAAAAAACAATACTATCCAAACAGAGAGCGCTGTAAGACTCTTTGCATTACATGTATCTGTTGTAAAATAGTGGGGAAGGATATTCAGAATTTATGAAGTCTATGTTTACAGTCATACAAGAACAAATACGTTCATTTTATTTAATAAAACGATTGTCTGTATTTGAATTAAAAAGTGCTAATAATAGTAACTATTTAGGAATCATGTGGGAATTCTTAAATCCCTTGATTCAAATAGGAGTATATTGGGTTGTATTCGGGATGGGAATCCGGGGAGGCAGAGAAATTGGGGACGTGCCATTTATCTACTGGATGCTATCCGGAATTTCATTGTGGTTCTTTGCCAATCCAGCCATTATGGATGGAACAAAATCGATTTATACGAGGATTAATTTTATCTCTAAAATGAGTTTTCCTATGAGTGCGATTCCTTCATATGTCATTATGTCGAAATTTTATCAGCATATTGTCATCGTGATTATTGTTTCTATCATTTTGCAGTTTGGTGGTTTCCCTATTTCGTTGTATTATCTACAGCTGCCTTACTTTATGATTGCGGCTATCATTCTGTTTTTTGCTGTTACACTCGTTACCTCCACGTTGGCTACCATTGTCCGTGATGTAGTCATGATTGTCCAAGCCATCATGAGGATGCTGATTTATTTAACCCCTATCTTGTGGGTTTCAAATAGTTTGCCAGGATTTTTACAAATGATTATTAAATTTAATCCACTTACGTATCTAGTGGAGGGGTATCGTGCAGCGATGTTAGGCCAGTCCTGGTACTTTATTGAGCATGCAGACTATACGTTATACTTTTGGGGAGTAACGATTGTGTTACTCATGATTGGATCAGCGCTTCATTTGAAATTTAGAAATCATTTTGTGGATTATTTGTAAAATGGAGTGAGGTCTACTATGGAAACAGTTATTGTAAAAAATGTTTATAAAAGATACAAAATGCATAGCAAAACCTCCGATAAATTATTGGATATTCTTCTTCCGGGAGGATATGGAGATGATTTCTATGCACTTCAGGATATTAGTTTTACAGCAAGTAAGGGTGATGTTATTGGACTGATTGGAGTTAATGGATCAGGTAAATCAACATTATCCAATATTATTGCCGGTGTGGTACCTCCTACAATGGGTTCGGTTAAAACAGTTGGACAAACGTCTTTAATTGCCATTGCTTCCGGTTTAAATAACCAGCTGACTGGCCGTGAAAATATTGAGTTGAAATGCTTAATGCTGGGTTTCAATAAAAAGCAAATTCAGGAATTAGAGCCGGAAATTATTGAATTTGCGGATATAGGCAAGTTTATTGATCAGCCTGTTAAGAAATATTCCAGCGGGATGAAATCAAGACTTGGTTTTGCGATTTCTGTAACCGTCGATCCTGATATTCTGATTATTGACGAAGCATTATCAGTAGGTGACCAGGCTTTTGCTGAGAAATCCAAAAAGAAAATGTACAGCTTCCGAGACCAGGGGAAAACAATCTTCTTTGTTAGCCATGCGATCGGACAAATAAAGGATTTCTGTAATAAAGCTTTATGGCTTGAATATGGAGAAATAAAAGATTTTGGTACAGTGGAAGATGTTGTTCCAAAATATGAGAAATTCTTGAAAGAATACAGAGCTATGACTCCAGCTCAACAAAAAGCATTTAGAGAAGCTGCTATTAAAAAACAAAGCAGCATGACGATCACATCGAAATAAAATACATGAAATTTAATTTTTATCAACAGGCTATCATCACAGGATGATAGCCTGTTTGCGCTTTTAAACTAAATTATGAAGATGGATACTGAAAATGACTAAGGAAAGAACACATATTTTCGGATTAGAGAAAGAAAAAGTAATGAATAAGTTTAGAAGAACTGTGAGAAAGTTTGATATAGATGGGTAAGCTTTCACGCCCATGATTTCTAAAATAAATTAAATTAGCTATAGATATGATGGATTTAATTACTCATGGTTATATTTATTAAATACCAAAAAACAGGAATGCTAATAACCCATAAAATTAGAGTGTTAGTATATATATGAAATCTATTTAAATATAAGTTGATTGCTGTTCTGTTCAGTAATCAACTTCTTTATTTTATTTAATTACCATTAAGTTATAATTCCGTAGATGCTAAAATTAGTTTAATATAATAAAATGATAAGTAATTAAAAGTTTAATATAGTATTATTATTGGATATAAATATATTAAAATAATAATTTTGTTTGATATTTCCATTTTAAAAGGAGATTTTTATGATTAAAAGAAATAAGCTGCCATTCAAGGTCATGGCAACATCCGTTCTTTTATCTACCGGACTGGTTTTGGGTGGTGGTGTTGGACCAACAGGTAGTTTAACGGGTATACAAGTAGCTGAAGCGGCTGATACATATTATAAAACAACCGATAATTTGAATATGAGAAAGTCTGCAAGTACAAAGGCGCAAAAAATCACAACAATTCCAAAAGGAAAACAGGTTACTTACATATCTAAAAGTGGCAGCTGGTTTAAGGTGAAATACGGAACTAAAACTGGATTTGTCAGTTCGCAATATTTAATAAAAGTGACGGCGAGTTCAACAGTTTCATCTTCTGCCTCCACAACAAGTACTTCTGTATACACAACAACAGACAATTTACGTTTGCGTAAACAGGCATCAACCAGTTCAGCTACGTTATTGACCATCCCAAAAGGGAAAACAGTGACGTATGTATCTAAAAGCGGCAGCTGGTATAAGGTGAAATACTCATCGAAAACAGGATATGTTAGCTCCAAATATATAAAAGTTACTAAAAAAACAAGTTCCTCAACATCTACGTCTACATCTGCAACGATGAAGGCAACTAAATACAAAACGACAGAAAAATTAAATATGAGATCCAATGCATCAACGAGCGGTACCCGGATCCTTACTATACCAAAGAATAAAGTTGTCACAGCTACTGCAAAATCAGGTTCCTGGTACAAGGTGTCTTACAGTGGTAAGACCGGCTGGGTAAGCGGATCATATTTAAAGGAATACAATCAAACTACGACGACAAGCACGACTTACTATAATACAAAGGCTGCAAGCTCCTTATATAGTGCTGCTAATACAAATAAAGCAGCTGTTTATTCTATTCCAAAGAATAATGTATTTACTTCTACCCAAAAAGTAGTCAATAGTATCGGAGAAACTTGGTTTCGAGTTTCTTATAAAGGAAAAAACTATTATATTCAGTCCAGCTCAGTAAATAAGGTGACAGCAGCGAGTGTTACGAGCACCTCCTATACGGCAAAGGAAGCAACTTATTTATATTCCTTTGCAGGAGCAACACACGGAACTTTAGTTGCCATTCCAAAGGGAGCTAAAATAACCACCAATTATCGAATCGGGGATTGGTATAAAGCATCCTATGGCGGAAAAACAGGTTACATTGATTTGACTAAATTCACAAAAACAGTTGCTACTTCGGAAACATCGATTAAGGCTACAAAATTTAAGGTTACGGCTAATTTGATTTTACGTAAGACAGCTTCCGATTTAGGTGCGAAATTAGATACAATCCCTGCGAATACTGTTATCACAGCTACTGCAAAATCAGGCTCCTGGTACAAGGTCTCTTACAGTGGTCAGACCGGTTGGGTAAGCGGCTCGTATTTACAAGAATACAATCAAACTACGACGACAAGCACGACCTACTATAATACAAAGGCTGCAAGCTCCTTGTATAGTGCTCCTAATACAAATAAGGCAGCTGTTTATTCTATACCAAAGAATAATGTGTTCACTTCTACCCAACAGGTCGTGAATAGTATAGGAGAAACCTGGTATCGAGTTTCCTATAAAGGAAATAACTATTATATTCAATCTGGTTCAGTAAGTAAGGTAACAGCGGCGAACGTTACGAGTACTTCTTATACAGCAAAAGAAAAGACTTACTTGTATTCCTTTGCAGGAGCATCGCACGGAACTTTGGTTACTATTCCAGAGGGAGCTAAAGTAACTACTAATTATCGAATTGGTGATTGGTATAAAACATCCTATGGCGGAAAAACAGGTTACATTGATTTGACTAAATTCACAAAAACAGTCACTTCAACGACACCGTCTTTTACGGCTACGGAGTTTAAAACAACGGCTAATGTGAATTTACGTGAGACAGCATCTGAATCGGGTGCGAAATTGACTACAATACCTGTGAATACAGTAGTTACAGCTACAGAACAATCAGGTGATTGGTATAAAGTTACATACAATGGTTATATCGGCTGGGTAAGTGGTTCTTATTTGACAAAGTACACTAGCAGTACTGGTAATAACAACTCAAGTAGTAACAGCGGAAATCAAATAACATTACCGAGCGGCACTGCTATAACTGAAACAACGTATTTGCCAATCAGTGAATTGAATATCCGTGCTTCCGATTCAACTTCATCAGCTAAAGTTGGTTCAATCCCTAAATATACACAGGTGAAATCTACCTATAAAACGAGTAAGGGCTGGTACCGAGTGACCTATGGTGGAGTAACAGGTTTTGTATCGGGAGAGTATTTAATCACAAAAGCGAATTACGATAAAATGAATTCTTATGAGGCAAATAAGAATTCCTATATGCATTTGGATTTACGTAAAAAATCCTCTGTAACAGCTGCACAAATTAATGCTTATATTGCTAAGCATGCAACATCAGCTAATAGCGTTCTCTACAATAAAGGCTCGGCATTTATTACAGCGGCTAATAAATATGGTGTGAATGCCCTCTATTTAGCAGCACATGCGATTCATGAAAGTAACTATGGAAAATCTACTATTGCGTTAGCAAAAAATAACTTGTTTGGCTTTGGATCCTATGACATTACGCCATTTGTAGGTTCCGTTAAATTTTCTTCTATTGAAGAGAATATTGCCTTTATTGCACAAGAAATGAAAGCCACTTATTTAAATCCATCTAACTGGAAGTACAAGGGGGCGACACTTGGATATACGATTAAGGACGCTAATGGAAATCGTATCACTGATTTAAGTAAGGGAATGAACTTTTACTATGCCAGTGATTCCGATTGGGGAAATAAGATTGCCAAACATATGTCTAACATCCTGGATTATGGCAATGAGGGGGCAGTCAGCCAAAGTCCAAATACAACGGTTCCAGCCAAACCTAGCTATCCAAGCGGCAAGGATGTGTTCCCGACAGGTACAATCGCTGTTGCCAATTCTTCTATCAGTCTTAGAAACTCAAAAAGCAGTTCAGCGACTGTGGCTGCAACGATTAAGAAGGGTGAAACCTTTAATCTACTGGAAAAATGGAATGATTATTGGCTAACAATCAGTTATAAAGGCAAAACGTATTATACAAATACGGTTAGTCTGAGCACCTATAATCAATATATGACCGTGAAAAATTTAGCGCGCGTCAATGGTGCCAGCACTTTGAATGTCCGCGCGTCAGCTAATACGGCGTCAGCTACAGTGGGAACTTTAAAAAACCATCAATATGTCGAACTTGTGGTAGATTCAAACAATAATCCAATCACTAGTAGCGGATGGTATAAGGTTAAGTTATCTAATGGCACAGTTGGCTGGGCATCAGGTTCTTATTTAGCAAGAGAATTGAATAAATAGAATTTAGGAAAAGAGGTTGTTGACATGGTCAACAACCTCTTTTTTTATTAAATACACTATTGGATAGAGAAAATTTAACTTGGTCTTTGAATGATGTATAAGTGAAAGAGAATAAGAAATCGGCTTTTATATTATTTAAACATAATATAAACAAGCATGATTATTTATGTATCTATCAAATTATTTGATAATTTTAAAACTATATAGGAAAATTATTTTATATCAAAATAGTAATTTAGTTTGGTGTCTTATTTACTAAAGAGGGAGATTTTATTGCAATGAATAACAGGTATAATCAACCACTTAAGGTTATGGCAACATCCGTTCTTCTATCTACGGGTCTAGTTTTGGGGAGCAGTCTTGAACCGACAGAAAGTTTTCTGGGAATGCAAGTGGCTCAAGCTGCTGAATCATATTATAAAACAACAGCCAATCTAAATATGAGAAAAACAGCCAGTATTAAGGGCCAAATTATCATAACCATTCCCAAAGGAAAGCAAGTCACCTATATATCTAAAAATGGAAGTTGGTATAAGGTGAAATATGGATCGAAGACAGGTTATGTCAACTCCAACTATCTGAAGATTGTACCGAGTTCGACTGCTCCGGCAACAAGTACATCCGTATATACAACGACGGCCAATTTGAATTTACGCAAAACAGCTTCAACCCGTTCGGTAATCTTAACGACCATCCCAAAGGGGAAAACAGTCTCGTATCTATCGAAGAGCGGCAGTTGGTATAAGGTGAAATATGGAACAAAAACCGGTTATGTCAGTTCGAGCTATATAAAGGTTACGAACAAAACAAGTGAATCTACGTCTGCGTCAACAACGATTAAGTCGACTAAATATAAAACAACATCCTATTTAAACATGAGGTCTAAAGCCACAACGAGCAGCAGTCGGCTCTTAACTATACCAAAGAATAAAGTTATTACAGCCACCGCAAAATCGGGCTCGTGGTATAAGGTCTCTTATAGTGGTCAGACCGGTTGGGTCAGCGGCTCGTATATAAAGGAGTACAATCAAACTACAACGACAAGTATTGCTTACTATAAGACGAATGCGACAAGCTCCCTGTATAGTGCTGCCAATACAAATAAAGCAGCTGTTTATTCGATTCCTAAGAATAATATATTTTCTTCTACCCAAAAGATCGTCAATAGTATAGGAGAAACCTGGTATCGAGTTTCTTTTAAAGGGAAAAATTATTATATTAAAGCTGGATCAGTAAGTAAGGTATCTGCAGCAAATGTTACAAGTACCTCCTATACGGCAAACCAAAATACTTACTTATATTCATTTGCTGGGGAAAAACACGGGACTTTGGTTTCTATTCCAAAGGGAGCCAAAATAATAACCAGTTATCGTATTGGAGATTGGTATAAAACAACGTATGGTGGAAAAACAGGATATATCAATATGGCTAAATTCTCAAAAGCGGTAACTTCATCAAGCGCGTCTATTACAGATACAATGTTTAAGACTACCGCCAATCTGAATTTAAGAAAGACAGCATCTACTTCCGGAGAGAAATTAGACACAATACCTAAAAATACGATTGTCACAGCTACTGCAAAATCGGGAGATTGGTATAAAGTGAGCTACAATGGTAAAACCGGCTGGGTCAGCGGTACGTATTTGGCTGCGTATAATAGTTCAAGCAACAATACGGGCAGCAACTCGAGCGGTTCTAGTGTTACGGAAAACATATACTTGCCAATTGCTAAGTTGAATATTCGTGCCTCCGATTCGACATCATCGGCTAAAGTAGGTTCAATCCCTAAATATACTCAAGTGAAATCTACCTATAAAACTAGCAAGGGCTGGTATCGGGTAACATATGGTGGAGTAACAGGCTACGTCTCAGGAGATTACTTAATTACAAAAGCGAATTACGATAAAATGAACTCTTATGAAAATAATAAGAATTCCTATCTACATATTGATTTACGTACAAAATCCTCTGTAACGGCTGCGCAAATTAATGCCTATATTGCAAAGCATGCAACATCGACTAATAGTGTTCTCTATAATAAAGGATCTGCATTTATTACAGCAGCCAATAAATATGGAGTGAATGCCCTTTATTTAGCAGCACATGCCATTCATGAAAGTAATTATGGAAAATCTACAATTGCGTTAGCAAAAAATAACTTGTTTGGTTTTGGGTCCTACGATAGTACGCCGTTTGTTGGCTCCGTCAAATTTGCTTCTATTGAAGAGAATATTGCCTTTATTGCACAGGAAATGAAAGCAACCTATTTAAATCCATCTAACTGGAAGTACAAGGGTGCAACGCTAGGTTATACAATTAAGGATGCGAATGGAAATCGAATCACTGATTTAAGTAAAGGAATGAACTTTTACTATGCGAGTGATTCCGATTGGGGAAAAAGGGTTTCTACCCATATGTCGAATATATTGGCTTATAGCAAGGAAGGGGCTGTCAGTCAACGTCCAAATACGACGGTACCAACTAAACCAAGCTATCCAAGCGGAAAGGATGTATTCCCAACAGGTACGATGGCTGTTGCCAATTCATCTATTAGTCTAAGAAACTCAAAAAGCAGCTCAGCGACTGTAGCCGCAACAATTAAGAAGGGTGAAACCTTTAACCTACTCGAAAAATGGAATGATTACTGGCTGAAAGTTAGTTATAAAGGCAAAACATATTATACAAATACGGTTAGCTTAAGCACATATAATAATTATATGACTGTAAAAAATTTAGCCCGTGTAAGTGTTGGTGGTACGAGTACCTTGAATGTACGCGCATCCGCTAGTACGGCAGCGGCTAAGGTGGGATCTTTATCGAACCATCAATATGTCGAGCTTGTGGTAGACTCAAGCAATAATCCGGTTACTAGTGGCGGTTGGTATAAGGTTAAACTGCCTAACGGAAAAGTTGGATGGGCATCAAGTTCTTATTTGGTAAGAGAGTTAAATAAATAGAATGAAGAAAAGAGGTTGTTGATTAAATCAACAATCTCTTTTTTGTTTGTAATCAGACAAAACTATTATGGAAAAATAATGTAATAATGATGAAATAAGGATGGAAAAGTATGCTTTATTACAAAAAAATGATTGATAATTTTATTTTTTTCAGTGCTTACCCTTAGAAAACCGCTCTATTATTCGTAATTCTATTAATGGGGGGAATATATGCTTATAAGAGAATAAAATATATATCTAAATAATAGTTTAGTACGGTGCGTCTTATTTACTAAAAAGGGAGAGTTCAATGAATAAAAGGTATAAACAACCAATTAGAGTTATGGCAACATCCGTTCTTCTATCTACTGGCTTGATTTTTGGGCCTGAAATTGGATTGAAGGATAGTTTTTGGGAATTAAAAGTAGAAGCAGCTGCGGAGACATATTACAAGACAACAGCTAATTTGAACTTGCGAAAGTCTGCAAGTAAGACTGCATCAATTATTACAACGATTCCAAAAGGAAAACAAGTTATATACTTATCAAAAAGCGGCAGCTGGTATAAAGTGAAATATGGAACAAAAACGGGTTATGTCAGTTCTAGCTATTTAAAAGCAGTTTTGCCAACGAGTACATCAGTATACACAACGACAGCTAATCTGAATTTACGCAAATCAGCTTCAACCAGTGCGGCCATCATTACGACTATACCAAAAGGAAAAACAGTTTCGTATCTTTCAAAAAGCGGCAGCTGGTATAAAGTGAAATATGGAACAAAAACAGGTTATGTAAGCTCAAAATATATCAAAGTCACTAAAAAAACGAGCTCCTCTGCCTCTGTTTCGATTAAGTCGACTAAATTTAAAACGACAGCAAATTTAAACATGAGGTCAAAAGCATCAACAAGTGGCACTCGACTCCTTACCATACCAAAGAATAAAATGATCACGGCTACGGCAAAATCAGGCTCATGGTATAAGGTCTCTTATAGTGGTAAAACAGGCTGGGTAAGCAGTTCGTATATAAAAGAATACAATCAAACTACGACTATAAGTACCACTTACTATAAGACGAATGCGACAAGCTCCTTGTATAGCGCTGCCAATACAAAAAAAGCTGCAATCTATTCCATACCAAAGAATAATATATTTACATCTACTCAAAAGGTAGTTAATAGTATAGGAGAAACCTGGTATCGAGTTTCCTATAAAGGGAAGAATTATTTCATAAAATCCGGGTCTGTAAGTAAGGTGTCTGCAGCTAAGGTTACTAGTACTTCCTATACGGCAAAAGAAGCGACGTATTTATATTCCTTTGCTGGGGAGAAACATGGAACATTGGTTGCTATCCCTAAGGGAGTCAAAATAACAACCACTTATAGAATTGGGGATTGGTATAAAACAACGTATAGAGGAAAAACGGGTTATATCAACATAGCTAAATTCTCGAAAACGGTATCATCAACAGACACGTCAATTACAGCTACAAAGTATAAGACGACGGCCAATCTGAATTTACGAAAGACAGCGTCCACTTCCGGAGAAAAATTGGACACTATTCCTGTAAATACAATCGTGACGGCCACAGCAAAATCAGGAGATTGGTATAAAGTGAGCTATAATGGTCAAACTGGTTGGGTTAGCGGCACTTATTTGGTTGCATATAGTAGTACCTCAAGCAACACTCCGAGCGGTTCTACTATTACTGAAACAACCTATTTGCCGATTGCTGATTTGAATATTCGTGCCTCCGATACGACATTGTCTACTAAAATCGGTTTAATCCCCAAATACACACAAGTAAAATCAACCTATAAAACCAGTGAGGGATGGTATCGGGTAACGTATGATGGAGTAACAGGCTATGTATCAGGAGATTACTTAATTACAAAAGCGAACTACGATAAAATGAACTCTTATGAAGCGAATAAGAATTCCTTTATACATATGGATTTGCGTACGAAGTCCTCTGTTACAGCTGCACAAATTAATACTTATATTGCGAAGAATGCAACATCGAGTAATAGTGTCCTCTATAACAAAGGCTCGGTGTTTATCACTGCCGCCAATAAATATGGCCTAAATGCCTTGTATTTAGCAGCACATGCGATTCATGAAAGTGATTTTGGAAAATCGACGATTTCTTTGGGGAAAAACAATTTATTTGGTTTTGGATCCTATGATCTAGCACCATTTGTAGGCTCTGTAAAATTTTCCTCCATTGATGAGAATATTCTCTTTATTGCACAGGAAATGAAGGCGACTTATTTAAATCCATCTAACTGGAAGTATCAGGGGGCAACACTTGGATATACCATTAAGGATGCCAATGGAAATCGGAGTGCAGATTTAAGTAAAGGAATGAACTTTTACTATGCCAGTGATTCCAATTGGGGAAGTAAGATTGCCAACCATATGTCCGAGATTTTAGCTTACAGTAAGGAAGGGGCAGTCAGCCAAAGTGCAAATACGACAGTACCAGTCAAGCCAAGCTATCCAATTGGCAAGGATGTATTTCCGACAGGTACAATTGCTGTTGCCAATTCTTCTATAAGTCTAAGAAATGAGACAAGCAGCTCTGCGACTGTGGCAGCAACAATTGGAAAGGGTGAAACCTTTAATCTATTGGAAAAATGGAATGATTACTGGTTGACAGTCAATTATAAAGGCAAGAAATATTATACAAATACGGTCAGCTTAAGCAAATATAATCAGTATATGACTGTTAAAAACTTAGCTCGGGTGAGTGTCAGTGGTTCGAGTACCCTGAATGTACGGGCAACAGCGAGTACTGTGGGCGCTATATTGGGATCATTGCCAAATCATCAATATGTCGAGCTTGTGGTGGATTCAAGTAAAAACCCAATTAAAAGTGGATCTTGGTATAAAGTTAAATTATCAAATGGAACACAAGGCTGGGTTTCTTCTGCTTATCTAACGATGGAATTAAATAAGTAATATCTTTAAAAGTTGTCGGAATTCTGACAACTTTTTTTGTTTACATCAAGGGGATTTTGCATTTTTTGACCATCAAATCACTTTAAACTAGGCACAAGCTCTATCAAATTAGGATCGTTCAGACTTCCCCAGTAAAAATAGGTAGATATAATCTCTTAATTTTTGTATGATTTTGTTAAATGATATTATTTCTATTTAAGGAATTAAATGTTAATAATCTAGTCTTATGGATTTAGTAAGTATTCTAGTTTGAAATGGGGGTAAACAAGTGATTTATGCAGAGATTCTGGCAGGTGGGAAAGGTACTGAATGGGTAATACCTTACTGCAGCTATACCCATTTATAATGCGGCCAGGCATTTAAATGGAATTAATCAAAGCAATAAAGTAGGTTCGTTTCGATTAAGCTATACTGTGCGCTCTTATTTTACATAAAAATTCGACAATATATCTCTCGATGTAAAACTGCCGTCTACAGTTATGAATAAAATGGTGGAGGGGTTGGGATGATGAAAGCCAGGCAAATATAAGCGATGTTTACAATATGCGCGGCCTTCTGTGAGTTCTATTGTCGTTCATCACTATACAGAAAGTGGAGTAGAATAATTAACAATCTATCCCAGTGTAAAAGGTTGGTATGAACTACGCCCGGTGGATACGGACGGAGTAATGAATACAGAATTTGTTCAAGTGAGTGATGTTGACTATTAAGGAGGATGGAAATGAAGGGAATTATATTGGCAGGCGGAAGCGGTACCCGACTATATCCATTAACCAGTGCTATTTCTAAACAAATGCTGCCGGTTTACGATAAACCGATGATTTATTATCCTTTATCCATATTGATGCTGGCAGGTATAAAGGAAATCTTAATCATTTCAACTCCAGAAGATACATCACGTTACGCACAACTGTTAGGAGATGGTTCCAATATTGGCATAAGCCTTTCCTATGCTGTACAAGAAAAACCGGAGGGGCTAGCACAGGCTTTTATTATCGGTGAAAGCTTCATTGGCGAAGATTCTGTTGCGCTCATTTTAGGGGACAATCTATTTTATGGACAGGGATTATCCAAAATGGTACAAAAAGCGGCATCGAAGGAGTATGGAGCTACTGTATTTGGCTATCATGTACATGACCCAGAACGCTTTGGTGTAGTAGAGTTTGATAATCAGATGAAGGCTATATCCATAGAAGAAAAACCAAAGAATCCGAAAAGCAATTATGCTGTGACAGGTGTCTATTTTTACGATAATAGAGTGGTAGAATATGCGAAAAGAATTGAGCCATCTGCCAGAGGAGAATTGGAAATTACAGATTTAAACAGCATCTATCTTGAAAATGGCGAGTTGACCGTAGAAATCATGGGACGTGGTTTTGCCTGGTTGGATACAGGTACGCATGAGAGCCTGCTCGAAGCTTCCACATTCATAGAAACAGTGGAAAAAAGACAACGGCTTAAGATTGCCTGCCTAGAAGAAATCGCCTATCGAATGGGCTATATTGATGCTGAGCAGGTCAGACAATTGGCTGAACCACTTTCGAAAAATGAGTATGGACAGTATTTAATGAGGATGATCGAGCAAGATCAAATGGCGCCTAAAGAAGAGGTGGAATTATGAATGTTATTGAAAGCCGGTTGAAGGGTGTTAAATTAATCGAACCTGCCGTTTATGGTGACCATCGTGGTTTCTTTACGGAAAGCTATAATGAAAAGCTATTTCATGAACATGGCATTCTTGATCGGTTTGTTCAGGATAATCATTCCCTTTCAAAGGAAGCCGGCGTATTGAGAGGGATGCATTACCAATTGGAACCTAAGGGCCAAACCAAATTAGTACGTGTGGTAACAGGAGCAATCTATGATGTAGTGGTAGACATACGAAAAGGATCGCCAACTTTCGGGCAATGGGAAGGATTTATTCTCAGTGAATTTAATAAGCGCCAATTATTCGTTCCAAAGGGGTTTGCACATGGATTTTGTACCATTACGGAAAATGTAAATGTACTTTATAAGGTGGATGAATTATATTCACCTGAACATGACCGGGGAATTGCCTGGAATGATGATGAGCTAGCTATTAAATGGCCAGTTTCGGTTCCAATTTTATCTGATAAGGACCAAAAACATCCGATGCTTCATGGAGCTGATTATAATTTTGTTTGGGAGGATGCCTAATGAACATTTTGGTTACAGGAGGAGCGGGCTTTATTGGAAGTAATTTTGTCCGTCATCTATTAACTACCTATCCTGATTATCGAGTTATTAATTTGGATTTACTAACTTATGCGGGTAATATACATAACTTGGATGATGTGATGGAGAATCAAAATCACTATTTTGTCCAAGGGAATATCACGGACCGTGAGCTAATCAAAAGCTTAATCGAACAATATGATATCCAGGCAATTGTTAATTTTGCGGCTGAGTCACATGTGGACCGCAGTATTTTGGATCCAGGAATATTCATTGAAACGAATATTCAGGGAACATTGGCTTTATTGGATGCAGCGAAGGAATGTCATGTACAAAGGTTTTTACAGGTATCGACGGATGAGGTCTATGGATCGCTGGGGGAAACAGGGTATTTTACGGAAGAGACACCGTTAGCACCGAACAGCCCATATTCAGCAAGTAAAGCAGGAGCAGATATGCTCGTCCGTGCTTATCATGAGACTTATGGCTTGTCGGTTACTATCACACGCTGCTCAAATAATTATGGGCCTTATCATTTTCCTGAAAAATTAATTCCATTGATGATAACGAATGGAATAGATGGGGACATGTTACCGATTTACGGAAATGGAGAGAATATCCGCGATTGGCTGCATGTTACCGATCATTGTGCCGCGATAGATTTAGTGCTCCATAAGGGGAAAAGTGGAGAAGTGTATAATGTTGGCGGTCATAATGAGCGGACCAACAATGAGATCGTTCAAAAAATTGTAGAGCATCTCGGTCTCTCAAGTGATAGGATTCACTATGTAGAGGATCGGCTCGGGCATGATCTCCGTTATGCGATTGATCCCACAAAGCTCGAAACTGAGCTAGGCTGGAAGCCAAAGTATACCTTTGATACGGGGATTGTGGAAACAATTGATTGGTATGTCAATCATGAGGAATGGTGGCGTCCATTAAAGGAACGCGCCAAACTGGGTAAATAAGATGAAGATACTAGTAACGGGAGCGAATGGCCAACTCGGGACTGAAGTTGTTACCCTGCTAAAGGAGGAAGGGATACACACGGTATTCCCCTTTATTAAAGAAGCGTTGGATATATCTAATGAACAGGAAGTTTCCGAGATCATATCTTCCATTCACCCGGACTGGGTTTTGCATTGTGCAGCTTATACGGATGTTGAAGCTGCGGAGGAAGAAGGCAGGGAAGCGAATTGGAGAATTAATAGAGATGGATCTGCTTATATTAGTAAAGCGGCAGCGGAGACTGGGGCTCGAGTTATTTATTTAAGTACAGATTATATATTCGATGGAACAAAAGAGGCAGCCTATTTACCGTCAGATCAAACAAATCCTATTAATCAATATGGTGCGGCTAAACTTGCAGGTGAAGAGGAAATTTTAAAATACAGTCCTTCTGCCTATATCATTCGTACTTCTTGGATATTTGGAGAACATGGCCGTAATTTTGTTTATACCATGCTAAATTTAGCTAAGAAAATGGATACGATTAAGGTGGTCAATGACCAATATGGAAGGCCGACCTATGCGCATGATTTAGCGGCATTCATGGTTTATATTGTGAATCATGAAGTCGAGACAGGTGTCTATCATTTTTCGAATGATGGAGTGGCGACATGGTTTGAGTTTGCTAAAGAAATATTAAAAGGTGAACAGGTAGAGATTTTGCCAGGGACATCTGCTGAATTGCCGCAAAAGGCTGCAAGGCCAAAGCATTCTGTCCTGTCCTTGGATAAAGTAAAGGATACAGGTTTTATCATACCAACCTGGAAGCATGCACTAGAGCGCTTTATGAAGCAAAGAGTCCATTGACCGATCTGATCATGACAAACTAAAAAGCTGCGATTATTCTAAAAAACGGATAGTGCGCAGCTTTTTTAGTTCTGGTGATTTATTTACTCAAGCTTTATCTATTTGTGACCAAGTATTTGCTAGAAGTCTTAAAGGAAAATGCGAGAACTATTTTCTTTGTCAGCCATTCCATTAAGAAAACTATAGAATCAACTATAAAATGAGAGTGTTGATTACATGAGCTAGGCTATAAATACCTATACTTAATTAGAGTGCGCCTAAGAAGATACGTTTTCTTAGACAGCTAATTTAAGATCCTATAAATTAATAGTTATAGTACCAACCGTTATAGGCGTACTCGTATTTATTCCCCAGTTCATCCTTATAGGATAGTACATACATTAAATCGATATAACTATTATCAGCAAAGAGATTGTCAGGTACAAGATAATTCAAGGTGTTTTGCCCTATTTGGAAGTTATATGTTTGCTGATCATAATAGCTACTAAGATTGCCGGAGTTATAATGATTATAATCATAGACAGTTAATTGCATCTCTGTATCTTTTGATAAGTTTGTTACTATATCGATGCCCGTATTATGTGTATCTACGGAATGACTTTGAATCCACTCTGGATATTCCTCATAATAATTGCTTAAGATAGAGCCGGTTACTTTTGTTTCTCTGCCCATCTCTGTTTTGGCTTTAATAACGTAATTGAGAGGTTCGTAATACCAATAATCGTTGCCATCGTCACTTACTCCATCCCACGTGAAATTCTGAATTCCCGCCTCTTGTTTTACATTTTTGCTAATAGTCTTAACTAGAGAATCATCTCCGTCATAAATTTCAACCGTGACGGTAGCAGGATCAGAGAGTTTATAGAAGACTTCAATATCTGCTTCATTATACTCTTTAGATTTATTTTGTACGTGCTTCGGATACTCAACTTTAATAACTTGGCGATCCACATTAAGATTTGCACTGTATGTTGCGCTATTTGTATACTTGTCAATTGCGTTGATTCTGTAGGTATAAACCCCATCTCCTATATACTCACCACTAGAATTGGTTCCATTCCAAGAGAAATCATAGCTGCCAGCATTCAGGCTTTTATTTGTAAGGATTGTTTTTACAAGTGTCGAGCCTTTATAAACATTGATAGACACACTGGAAGCTTTAATGAGTGTATATGGAATAGCAACGTCCGTATTACCGGTGATATTCTTTGTTCCTTTGCCACTTACAAAATTAGCACGATGATCTTCGAGGTTGAAAGTTTTACTCTTAATCGTTTTTTTATTACCGATGAGATCTTTTAACTCATACTGCAAAACATAAATTCCTTCTGTAACAAATTTATTCTTACTGTCTGTTCCATTCCAACTATGTTGTATGGATGAAGGATCATACAATTTGTTAGTAACCAGTGTTTTTACTTTCGAACCCTTGCTATTCAAAACAGAAACAGTCATATATAGTTTTTCTTTGGATTTAAAGGTTGCATTCTGTTTATTCTTCTCTGTTGCTTTAAATGGGGTAGCTATATTATTTAGAGAGCCATTTATAGTCGTATCCACAGTGATACTTGATTTAACTGTTTTTCCTTTGACCTTCGTTAGAGAGATGGTTTCGAATGACAGTTTATAACTGCCATCCTTCACTAGCTTGTTACTGGAGTTTTTCCCGTTCCAAGTAATTGATTGTTTGCCACCTTTGATGGTCTTGCTCTTCATAATTGTTCCAACTGTTTTCCCCGTACTATCCAAAACTTTAACAGTTACTTTTGAATCTTTGTTAAGTACATAAGGAACTTTTATTGATGTAGTGACCTTGTGTGAAAAATTGGCAGCTTTACTGGTGACTGTTGGGGCTACATTATCCTTAACTGTCACAGTTTTGGTTTTATAAATGTTTTTGCTGCCTCTAGTCATTCTTGCAACAAGCGTATATTTTCCTGATTTGGCGTAGCTATATGATCCTGTCTTTCCGTCCCATGATGTGGAAATTTTCCCCCAACTCCACGGTTTATTGGAGACTAAACTTCTAACCAATTTTCCTTTGGAATCCTTTACATAGATTGATAGTTTTGACGAGCCATATGCGCTTACAGAGATGTTATGTTTATTTTTCCCTGTAGCAGTGAATTTTGTACTCGCGGTTATCGTTGATAACTGCCCAGGTGTATTTGACATTGCTTTGCTCGCATCAATTCGACCATATCCATATAAAGAATCCCAGCCTTTTTTCCCGAGGTCTTTGACAGATTTATTCATAATAATTTCTATTTGGTCTGGTGATAACCAAGGATTTTTAGAAAGCATTAGAGCAGCTACTCCACTTACTAAAGGAGCCGCCATTGATGTTCCATCCATATATTCATAAGAACTGCCGTTGACGGTAGAATAGATATCTTCACCAGGAGCTGAATAATTTATGTAGTTTCCAAAATTAGAAAAGTATGAATCGCTGTCTTTCTTATTAGTGGAACTAACTGCCAACACATGATTTAAAGCAGCTGGATAAGAAGTGTAGGAGGTGCTGTCATTACCTGCAGCTGCAATAATAATAGCGCCCTTCGAATGCGCATATGCCACTGCACTATCTACATATGAACTGTAAGAATAACTTCCAAAGCTTAAATTCAATACTCTTGCACCATTATTGACTGCATATATAATTCCATCACCAATACTATAAGCGTCTGCATATTGCCCATTGAAAACTTGAACAGGCATGATTTTAACCTTTGGAGCTACACCTGATATACCGATTGTGTTCTGAGTAGCTGCAATGATACCAGCTACATGGGTACCATGAGCTGCCGATGTTATCGTCGAGTTGTTGCGTACAATATTTTTTTGCTTAGTAATTTCCCCTTTTAGATCTGGATGATTTGTCTGCATTCCATTATCGATAACAGCAACTATGATCGAAGAGGATCCTTTTGATTTATCCCATGCTTTTGGCATATTGATTTTTGGTAAATGCCATTGTTTTTTATAATGTTTATCTTTTGGGGTATAAGCCGTTTTGTATAATATATTTGGTTCAACCAATTGAACGGATTTGTGCTTAGAGAGCCTTTTGGCAATAGAAGATAGGTCAGTATTTTTTACTACAGAGACTAAAGAATAATTTCCTGTTTCAGAAAAGGATAGCTCACTACCTTTAATGCTGTTGATGATTTGCTTTCGCTGACCCTTAGAAAGGACAGATTTAAACTTAACAATCAACTCTTGCTCTGTGTATTCTTTCTCATCCGCAGTACTGAATAATTTTATACCGCCTTTTTGAGCATTGTTCTGTTTTTGTAATGTTTCCGCAGCGTTTACATTGGCAGTGGAAACCATGAAACAAAACAAAAATACAATAAAGGCACTAATTCCTTTAATTAATGAATTCCTCATTCAATATCCCCCTAGTTTAAATGCATTAATTACAATAATCCCCTATTTATTATATCGGATAAATATGGTAATATTTAACTATTTTAATAGTTATACTTTGGATCTTTTTAATAGACTTTAATATGGATTCTTTTCTATAAAAATTGTTTTTAGTGGCTAATTGTCGAGTTAATAAAAAGTGTGGGTTGTATTTTGGCTTAGTTATTTTGCATTAGGTTGCTATGGTTAAAGTTAGCGGGGAAGTTGGCCTAAATTTTAATAGAATTGAAAATTATTTCATGGCGTATACAGTTTGAAGAATCTGTGCTGAAGATGTTGTGGATTTCCTGAGTTAAAACAGGAGTGGATATTTTTTTCACGTGTGCCTCTGCCGATAAGGAGGTTGCCAATAGACAGACAACGAGTACCGTGAGGCTGAATAGAACCTGGTATACTCTTTTCATAAATAACCCCTTCTTTGTCCAATATCGTATTGATTCATTTTACCTAATTGCAACTATAATTCTTGTTGTATTTTGTCGATAAAACTAAACTTTTTTCCTAAGATTTTAGACAAAGAAGGGGGAATTGAGTTCTTTTAGAATTAGAGGTCATGCTCGAGGTATAGCATTTCGCCTTCTTCTATGGATGCCTGTCCATTTGATAAATCCGTCATCCAGTCTATGAAGGCTTCCTTTGCGTCTTCCTCTGCGTAGGATTCAATCATGACTCGGTCCAGATAATGAATTTCGTTAATGGAATAGTGCGAATTTCGAAGTTCATTTTCAATTTTCCCGAGAAGTGTATAATCGAACGTGGATTTCATGATGCGCATTAATCTTCTTTCCACCACACCGGTTGCGTTAATTCCTTCAGAAGCTGCTCCGCCGTATGCGCGGATTAATCCGCCAGCCCCAAGTTTAATTCCTCCGAAATAGCGTGTCACAACCACCGCAGTGTCCTTCAAGCCCTTTTTCTTAATGACTTCGAGAATAGGGACACCGGCTGTGCCGCTAGGTTCACCATCATCATTGGCTTTTTGGATGAGGTCATTTTCACCGATCATATAGGCTGAACAATTATGGGTCGCATCCCAGTGCTTTTTCTTGATTGATTGAATAAATTGTATGGCTTCTTCCTCTGATTCCACGCGATTCACATAGGCAATAAAGCGTGACTTTTGGATGATTTGTTCAGATTCGCCATATCCCTTTACTGTTTTATATGAATTCAGCATTTAAACTGCCGCCTTTCTCTTTATATCCCTTCTAGTATACTTTATTATTCGGTTCGTACGACATCTTTATTACAGAAGAGTAATATGCTGTGATGGAGATGTGAAATAGTAAAAAGTAAAAAAAATACTGGTAATCGTGCTATAATTTAACTATTATGTAGTATTTCACTGGTATATTAACTTATTTACCCAATAATTTCTAAAAACACCCACAAAGGAAATTCGTGAAGACCGAACTATTTTATATGAATTGGTACAGAAGAAGCGGAGGATTCTTTTGCGTCAAACAGGAGGTAAGATTATGCGGGTACCTAAGCTGGATGGAAAGGCACTCGATAACATCCTTAATCATATGATCAGTACCGTGGACAATAGTAAGGGAGAAATATATGAAATAGGGGAACACTGTCAGCATGAATTTGCTCAACTTTCTTCTGAATTAGAATCTGTTAAAACAATGGTGCTGAAGGTCATTGCTGATGGGGATGAGCTTGATCAAAAGGCGCGTGAATCCCGTAAATGCTTATCAGATGTTTCCTCCCGTTTCAAGGAATTTACGGAGGTACAAGTGAGGGCAGCCTATGAACAGGCACATACGTATCAGGTTGACCTGACCATGAACAGAGAGCTGGAAAAACAGCTCCGTAAACGTCGAGATGACCTTGAAAGAAGGCTCATTAATCTAAAGGAAACTATTGATAGAGCTGAGAATCTCGTTTCGCAAATCACGGTTGTTCTGCATTATTTAACAAGTGACCTGCAGGACGTGTCTGAGGTTCTCGATATGTATAAACAGAAACAGGACTTTGGCTTTAAAATCATTGAGGCCCAGGAAGCCGAGCGCAAAAAGCTTTCTCGTGAAATTCATGACGGTCCTGCACAAATGCTTGCCAATGTGATGGTCCGTTCAGATTTAACGGAGCGGATATTCAGGGAACGCGGTCCTGAGGAAGCGTTGCTGGAAATAAAATCTCTGAAGCAGATGGTTCGGAGTGCGCTGGCTGAGGTTAGGCGAATTATCTATGACCTGCGGCCTATGGCCTTGGATGATCTTGGGCTTATCCCGACTCTGCGTAAGTATTTGCAAACCATTGGTGAATACAATTCAGAGATTGATTTTAAATTTCAGATTTATGGACAGGAAAAAAGACTTGAGCCGAATTATGAAGTTGCGTTATTCAGGCTTGCCCAGGAAGCAGTCCAAAATGCAATCAAACATGCGAATGCCAGCCTGATTCAGGTTAAACTGGAACTTTTGAATGATAAAGGGACATTGACTGTACGGGATAATGGCCGTGGATTTGAGCCGCATAAACAAAAGGAAGGTTCCTTTGGAATCATGGGAATGAATGAGCGTGTTGAGACACTTGAAGGAGAAATGACCATTCAATCAAGTGTGGGTGGAGGTACGCTTGTCTATATTCAGATTCCATTAAAGGCATCAATAATTGTGTAATTTTTTTATAAAATAGTTTTTTAGTTATATTTATTGTAAATGTTTGGAGTTTACTAGTAGTCAAGAATATAATTAGGATAATGACTACTTACTGTAAAAAGATGGGGGATGAGAGATAATGACAACTACAATTGCAATCATAGATGATCATCAATTATTTCGCGAAGGGGTTAAACGGATTCTCGATTTCGAATCTTCTTTCTCGGTAATCGCTGAGGGGGACGATGGCAGCGAGGCGATCTCAATTGTTGATACATATCATCCGGATGTTATCATCATGGATATCAATATGCCAAACGTCAACGGGGTTGAGGCAACAGGCCAGTTGATTGAGAAATTTCCGGATTCCAGAGTAATTATGCTTTCAATTCATGACGATGAAAACTACGTAACCCATGCTTTAAAAACAGGTGCCCGCGGCTATTTATTAAAGGAAATGGATGCGGATGCCTTGATTGACGCTGTTAAAGTCGTTGCAGATGGTGGTTCCTACCTGCATCCGAAGGTTACTCATAATCTAGTACGTGATTACAGAAGATTGGCAACAGATGAAGCAGCAAATGGCGATAATGTCATGAATGTCGAGATTCGCCGTCCATTGCATTTGCTGACAAGACGTGAGTGCGAGGTCCTTCAATTATTGGCTGATGGCAAAAGTAATAGAGGAATCGGTGAGACTTTATTTATCAGCGAGAAGACCGTTAAAAATCATGTAAGTAATATCCTTCAAAAGATGAATGTAAATGATCGTACTCAGGCGGTTGTATATGCGATTAAAAACGGCTGGGTTGAAGTTAGATTATAATAGATGATAGATTTAAGCGCCGACCAATTGGTTGGTGCTTTTTTAATCGGGATGGATTCTGTCAAACTGTCAGTTTATATATTTTTTTTCAATAGTGTATATACATTTTTCATATTTTGTTAAAGTTTTTAATAAAGATTAGGGTAGGAGAGGAGATATTGTGAATCAACCGTATACAATTAGAGATGCTAAAGAGAAGGATTTAGCACGCATCGTTGAAATTTATAATTCTACTATTCAGAGCAGAATGGTGACAGCTGACACGGAAATGGTGGATGTAGGAAGTCGCTTGGAGTGGTTTTTGAATCATACCTCTGAGAAAAGGCCTTTATGGGTTATGGAAAATGATGGTATGATTATAGGGTGGCTCAGTTTTCAGGATTTCTATGGACGACCTGCTTATCAAGCTACTGCTGAAATCAGTATCTATATTGACCCGGCTTATCGAAAAAAAGGAATAGGAGCAAAATTTTTAGACTATGCAATTAAGAATGCTCCCATCCTCAGGATTCATACATTGCTGGGATTTATTTTTGCCCATAATGAGCCAAGCATACGTCTATTTAAGCAATTTGGATTTGAAGAATGGGCTCATTTGCCTAGTGTAGCAGAATTAGATGGAGTGCAAAGAGATTTGCTGATTTTGGGTAAAAAAATATAGATTGAAAAGTTTAAAAATTACCATTTTAACCAATGTAATGCAAACAGACTGATTATGATTTAAAATGGAGAAGATAATAAGGAAAATCTCAATAATAAGGATGGTTTTCAATAATGAGAACTGCAATAGTTACAGATAGTACAGCTTATATACCAAAAGACCTGCGAACGCAATATGATATACATATGATTCCGCTAAGTGTAGTGTTTGGAGATGAAGTGTATCAGGAGGAGAATGAAATAACTGCTTCTGACTTTTATGAAATGGTCGAGCGTTTGGATATGCTTCCAACGACCTCACAGCCAGCAACCGGAAAATTCGTTGAAAAATATGAAGAGCTTGCGAAGGACTATGATGCTGTGATCAGTATCCATTTATCGAGTGGAATTAGCGGTACCTATCAAGGTGCTATTACAGCTGGAGAAATGGTAGATGACATTAAGGTTTATGCTTTTGACTCCGAGATCACTTGCATGATTCAGGGATTATTTGTACTCGAAGCAGCCAAAATGGCGAAGGAAGGCAAACATCCTGATGAAATCATCGCACGCTTGCATGAACTCCGCGAATCATCTAATGCTTACTTCATGGTAGACGATCTATCCAACCTGCAAAGGGGCGGCCGCTTAAATGGCGCTGCAGCTCTAATTGGCAGCTTGCTTCAAGTGAAGCCAATCCTGCATTTTGAAAACAAAGTGATTGTCCCTTTTGAAAAAATCCGTACGAAGAAAAAGGCATTAAAACGTATAGTCGAGCTTTTTGAGCAGGAATATAAAAAGGGTGAGCCTCTTCAGGCTGTTTTAATCCATGGCAATATTGAAGAGGAAGCGACTGAAATGTTAAATGAGCTAAAAGAGAAATTCCCTGAAGCGGAATTTAGACTAAGCTATTTTGGCGCAGTTATTAGTACTCACTTAGGCCAGGGAGCAACGGGACTTGGCTGGACAAAACGATATAATTAACTAGTAATATGGGGCTTGGCTGTTTGGCCGCCCCTTTTTATTTAAAAGGAGGTTTTCAATTTGAACGTGAAAGCATCCAGACACTCAACAGGATCCTCACCTATATCTCTGCAACAGCTCCTCATTGGTAAAGAACTCCTCATAACTGAAATTCCAAATGAATTAAAGGAACAATTGGATTTAAATGAACAAATTTATTCTGTGAGAGGGATTGAGAATGGTATATGCAGACGCTGCGGCAATACGGATTCCCGTTTGTTTGCAACATTCCCCCACAGTGCGTGTGGTGAAAACTGTCTGTATTGCCGCCATTGTATTATGATGGGCCGAATCAGCTCCTGCTCTACTCTTTTTGGATGGAAGGGGGAAATGCCTCGCTGGAGTCCTGAGTTAGCCCGGCTTCGTTGGGATGGTTCACTTTCCTTCTCCCAAAAGGAGGCTTCAGAAAAAATCATGGAAGCTGTCCGAAATCAAATGGATTTACTCATTTGGGCAGTATGCGGAGCCGGGAAGACAGAGATGATCTTTGCCGGTATAGAAGAAGCTCTTTTCTCAGGCAAACGGGTTTGCCTGGCGACTCCTCGTACAGATGTTATCCTTGAGCTTGCTCCAAGGCTGCGCAGCGTATTTCCAGATATTCCAATCGTAGCCCTATATGGTGACAGTCAAGAAAAACAGCTTTTTGCTCCATTTGTCTTATCGACCACTCACCAGCTAATGCGTTATGCCGATGCCTTCGAAGTGATGATTATTGATGAAGTAGATGCGTTCCCTTATTCCTTTGATCCTCATCTCCAATATGCGATTCAAAAGGCGTGTAAGAAAGATGCTGCTGTTATTTATTTGACGGCAACGCCTTCAAAACAGTGGCAGCTCGAATTTCAACAGGGTATAAGAAATGGAATTCTCCTCCCTGCCCGTTTTCACAGACACCCTATTCCTGTCCCCACTATGAAATGGGTTGGAAACTGGCAATCATCCATTCAGAAAAATAAACTCCCCAATCCTCTCTTGTATTGGCTCAAAACTGCTATCGAATGTAAGAACCCCTTTCTTATTTTTTTCCCGAATATCGCATTAATGGAAAAAGCCCTTCCTCTCTTTCAAGGCTATGCTCCTGAAATTCTTTCTGTCCATGCAGAGGATTCGGAACGTAAAGATAAAATAATGAAGCTGCGCAGAGGTGAGATTCAGGGCTTACTGACAACCACGATATTGGAAAGAGGCGTTACGATTCCTAAATTGAATGTAGCGGTGATTGGGGCTGAGGATGAAATCTTTACCGAGTCAGCACTCGTCCAAATTGCAGGACGGATTGGAAGAAGTAAGGACCATCCTCGCGGTGATTGTGTATATTTTCATTATGGAAAAACTAATGCCATGCTTGATGCGATTCAGCAAATCAACCAAATGAATAGAGAAGCTGTCAAAAGGGGGCTGCTGGATTGAAGATTTTCCAATCATCACTTTGTCTATATTGTCACAGCCCTATTCGTGAGAGTGCAGGCTGGGCGAATATCTTCTTTTTAGAGGAGGCTGATTTGCTCTGTCTGGCCTGTCGCTCCAGGCTTATTTCGATTCAGGGGAATACGTGTGTGATTTGCTGTAAACCGCTTCAGACGGGAGACAAATGTCCGGATTGTGAAGAATGGCTGGTGGATCCCATGTTTGGTCATGCACTTGATTATAATGTCTCCTTATATACCTATAATCCGTTTATGAAGGATGTGATTGCCCGATTTAAATATCGGGGTGATTATGAATTGGCACGTATATTTGCTGCCGAACTGCGTAAAAAAGCGCCGAAGGCTCATTTTGTCATTCCGATTCCGCTGAGTGACGAGCGCCTGAACGAGCGTGGGTTTAATCAGGCTGAAGCAATCGGTATGATGGCTGGAATGGTCTTGGAAAATGGGTTAGTTCGTGTACATGGTGAAAAACAGTCTAAGAAGAGTCGGTATGATCGTATCCACACTGAACAGGTCTTTCGTATCCATCCTAAAGCCTCAGATTTTCAGGACAAAACGATTCTTATACTGGATGATATTTATACGACAGGCACCACCTTGAGGCATGCTGGTGCGCTTTTAAAGGAGGCGGGGGCAAAAAGGATCATTTCTTTGACGATTGCACGATAATCTTTATCTTTGAAGAGAATATCCGATAAGTAATCTAAGAGCATTTCCTGAGGAGGTAAAGAATATGAATGAATTGACCAACTGTCCGACTTGCCAGGCTCTATTCGTGAAAAATCAATTCAGAGATGTATGTGAGAGCTGCTATAAAAAAGAAGAAGCCATTTATAATGACGTTTACCATTATATCCGTAAGCGTGAAAATCGCACGGCAACGATTGTTCAGGTGGTGAAGGCAACGGGTGTGGATGAATCTTTGTTAATGAAATTTATCAAGAGTGGAAAGCTGCGTATCACATCCAACCCTAATTTGGGCTATGGCTGTGAGCATTGCGGTTCCCTCATTCGCGAGGGCCGCTTTTGTGCAGACTGCAGGGAGGATCTTCAGGCCGACCTTATGAGGTATGAACGGGATGAGGCGCTCTATAAAGAGATAGAGGAACGTGAGCGTCAAATGACCTATTACCGAAAAACGCACTAAAAATAAGCATTTAGACCTGTTAAGTCCTTTTTGAACATTGCTTTTTTGTATGTCATAATTTTCATCACAGACAGTAAACAAATTACCCTTGATGTCGATACTAACAGTAGATAAGCAAGAAGGTCTTCTTGATGATCTGCCTGAGACATAATATGACTCAGATTAAAAGATCAACATAGACCTTGGAAGCTAGTGTGACGGAAGGGAAAGTGAGGAACGCGAAATGAAAATTAATCATCTTAATCAATATGGCGTAAATCCGTACCAAAAGGCAGTTAATAAAGCCGATACCTCCATGAAGCCTTCTCAGCTTGCCGATAAAGTGGAAATTTCCAGTAAAGCGAAAGAATTGCAACAGCTATCGAGTGTAGAAGTTGAGCGTCAGGCTAAAATAGACGAAATTAAAAAGCAGGTAGAGAACGGCACCTATCAAGTGAATGTCAATGAAACAGCAAAAGGCGTATTGGATTTTTACTCAAAAAACTAAACCTGAAGCCAGTATAAGGCTTGTACTGGCTTTCTTTTTTTATATGGGGTGAACTAATTAATGTCAGCTCAATCTATCATTCAAACCCTTCAGCAGCTGGTCGATCTGCACAGAGAATTGAACAAAATGGCTCAGGAAAAAACAGAGGCCATTAAAGCAGAAGAGTTAAAGTCGTTAAGCAGTCTGCTTGTTCAGGAGAGGAAGCTAGTCGTTGCGATTGAACGGCTTGAGAATGTGCGGCAGAGTGATGTACATGCCTTTCTTAGAGAAAAGGGCGTGCAGAATGGAACCGCACTCTTATCAGAATGTATTCAATATGCTTCGGAAAACGTGCGAACAGAACTTACCAGACTCGGTGCTGAATTGCGAGAAGAGATTATGAGTTTAAAAGAGCGGAATGAATTAAATCAGCAGTTAATCTATCAATCTCTTCAATTTGTGAATCTGAATTTAAATCTTATGTTACCAGAGAATGAGAGCTATACATACGACAGGCCACAGGATCCAGAGGGTGCAAGAAAACCAAGTAAATCGTTATTTGATTCGAAGGCCTAAAAAGAAACAGGGGGAGCATTTATGACATCAACCTTTCATGGGTTAGAAACAGCCAGGCGCGGACTGACGACTCAGCAGGCAGCTTTATATGTAGTGGGCCAAAACGTTGCCAATGCCAATACACTCGGATATTCACGCCAACGGGTTAACATGGGAGCGGAAACGGCTTACCCAAACCCGGGTATGAACCGCGAACAAATTCCTGGTCAAATGGGTACCGGTGTTAAAGCGGGCTCCATTCAGCGGGTTCGTGAAAGCTTTTTGGATGTTCAATATAGAAGCGAAAGCACGAAGCTAGGATATTGGACGGGGAGAGCGGAAGGGTTAAGCAAAATAGAGGATGTCATGGACGAGCTTAAGGGAACAGGGCTTAGTGATTCCATTGATTCATTTTGGCAATCCATACAGGACTTGGCCACCAATTCTGTCAACTCAGGTGGTAAAGCTGTTGTACGTGAGCGGGGAATTGCGCTGGCAGATACATTTACCTATTTGAATAGCTCCCTAAAAATGGTCCGCTCCGATTTGAAGAATGAATTGGATGTGACGGTTGAAAAGGCCAATAGCATGCTGGGAAGCATCGACCAGCTTAATAAACAAATTGCAGCGATTGAACCGCATGGCTATTTGCCGAATGATTTATACGATTCTCGTGATCTGTTGATTGATGAGCTTTCCTCCATGATGAATATCAAGGTCGATTATGTGAAAAACGGCGGCAATTCAGAGGCCCAGGCAATGGGATCGGCGGTCATAAAGCTTAACAATGGCACTGCTGAACCGATGACTTTGATTGATTCTACTGCAGTTAACCCTATTACTCTAACGTTTAATGGGGAGGATGGCGCTATGGATAGCATATCAATTGGTGGGAATGCAGTAACTTCAGCTGATTTTATTTCAGAGGGCAAGCTGCTGTCCCTTTTGCAAACATACGGATATACAAATGCAGAAGGAGAGTTGGCGGGGGATTTGCCAGATATGCTCAAAGAACTTGATCATATGGCTTATACCTTTGCGACAGAGTTTAATAAGGTTCATAAGGAAGGTCTGAGTGCGAAGGAGCTTGCAGCCTGGAAAACAGCTATCGAAAATGATCCAGCTGTGAAGATAGAGGATTTTAATGAAGATATTCTGTTTTTTACTGATGAAAATAATGCTGAGCCTCAGAACGTCAAGGGCTTTGCCAGCCGCATTCGAATAGCCGATGAAATAAAAGAAAGCTACGATTATATTGCTAATGCGTCCGTTGCTACTCCTAATGATGGTGATGCAAGCAATCTATTGAAGCTTGCGGATGTCTTTTATGAAAAGCTCAATTATAAGGATGCATTAGCTGACACTTCTCCAGCTGCTGAAAAAGAAAGTTTAGGCGCTTACCTGCAAAGTGTCATAGGGACATTGGCGGTTAAAACGGAGCAGGCGGATCGATTATCTGTGAACAGTGCGACCCTGCTGCAGAATGTCAGCGACCGACGTTCTTCCGTCAGTGCAGTTTCATTGGATGAAGAAATGACCAATATGGTTCAATATCAGCAGGCATATAATGCATCCGCACGAATGATTACGATGATTGATGAATGTCTCGATAAAATAATCAACGGCCTTGGCGTCGGTGGCAGGTAGGTGAATACGTATGAGAGTCACACAAAGTATGGTTGCAGCCAATTCTTTGCGGAATATCAATAAGAGCTATGGATCGATGGCGCAGTATCTTGAACAGCTATCAACAGGTAAAAAGATTACAAAGGCCTCCGATGATCCAGTGATTGCCCAAAAGGGGATGTATTATCGGACAAGCCTGAATGAAGTAGAGCAATATAAGCGCAATTTATCGGAAGTTTATCTTTGGATGGACAACTCAGAGGCTTCAATGGATCAGGGTAACAAAAATTTTCAACGTATCCGTGAATTGATGATTCAGGCAAAAAATGATACAAACGAAACCACCGACCGGGAAGCCATTGCAAAGGAAATCGCTCAGCTGAAAGAGGACTTAGTATCCGTAGCGAATACGCAGGTTGCCGGCCGTTATATTTTTAATGGAACGAGTGTGAATACAGCGCCTGTTACCTCCGATGCAAATGGAGTCGTGGTCAATTCAGAGAATGATCCTTATCTGGTGGAAGTATCAAGAGGAATTCAATTGAAGGCAAATGCAGATCCTTCTCAGCTATTCAGTCAGGAATTATTTAATACAATTGGAGAGATTGAGAGAGAGTTATCAGAGGATGATATGGATCTTGATTCTTTACTCCAGAAATTCGATGGTTTGGTCACTACCTTTTCAGCTGAACGCTCCGACCTTGGCGCCCGCTATAATCGCCTGGAGCTATTGGAATCCAGAATAGATAACCAGGAGGTATTGGCGAAAAAGGTACTGAGCGAAAATGAAGATGTAGACATGGAAAAGGTCTATACGGATTTTATTACGCAGGAAAGTGTGCACAGAGCTGCTTTACAAATGGGAGCGAGCATCATTCAGCCAAGCCTGGTTGATTTCTTACGATAAAAAAGATGAGTTGACTCAAGAAGCGCCCAGTGGCCAATTGGGTCAACTCTTTTTGTATGTTTTGAGGAGGAGAGACTATCCATGCCCATTGCCCAATTACAAATGAACTCAACATCAGCGCAGCTCGGCTACCAAATCAAACGTATTAATCAATCGATTGAACAACAGATTCGAAATGAATATATAGGAGTGAAGCTAACGTGAAGCTGACAACAAAATATCATGGTGAGCAAGTAATCGACGAAAAAGATATCATTACCTTTGATGAAGGGATTCCGGGTTTTCCAAACGAACAGAAATTTGTGATTCTTCTTTTAACAGATGATCAATCCTTCTTTGTGCTTCAATCTGCAAAGACACCGAATCTAGTATTCGTGGTGACAAGTCCGTTCTTAACGTACCCCGATTATGAATTTAAATTAGATGATGATATTGTAGAATCATTAGGGGTGACAGAGGAACATATTACGGTGTTTTCGATTGTTACAGCAAAGGATCCTTTCGAAGATTCGACGATTAATCTTCAGGCTCCGCTTATTATTGATACGAAGAAGGGTAAAGGGAAACAAATCATTCTGAATCAAACAAACTACCAAACCAGAACACCTTTATTTCCAAAAGTAGAAAGCAAGGGGGAGTAAAGCATGCTTATTCTATCAAGGAAAAAAGATGAATCCATATTAGTAGGTTCCGATATTGAAATTACCGTTGTTTCTGTACAGGGCGATCAGGTTAAGCTTGGCATTAAAGCCCCAAAACAAGTCGACGTCTATCGGAAGGAACTATTTGAGGAAATCCAGCATGAAAATGTAGAAGCAGCCGAGATTACGGTTAATATTGGTGATTTGATTAATAACTCTAAAAATAGGACGAAAGACTCATAGAGAGCGACTAAAATCACCCGATACAAATAGTGTGCAAGAGAAGGAAAGACGGCCGCTTTTCATTTCTTGTACACAAAAAGGACCACATGGATGTGATCCGTTAAATCAGGGAGGATTTTTTATTATGATTATTAATCACAATATTGCAGCAATCAATACACACCGTCAATTTGGTGTAGCGAACAACGCACAATCCAGTTCAATGGAAAAATTGTCTTCAGGTCTTCGTATAAATCGTGCTGGAGATGACGCAGCTGGTCTATCTATTTCCGAAAAAATGCGTGGTCAAATCCGCGGACTAGAGCAATCTTCTCGTAATGCTCAAGATGGTATTTCTTTAATCCAAACAGCTGAAGGTGCTCTTAACGAGGTGCATTCAATTACTCAACGTATGCGTGAATTGGCCGTGCAATCTGCGAACGATACTAACATTGCAGAAGACAGAGCAGCTTTGAAAGATGAGTTTGATGCCTTGGCTACAGAAGTTGGACGTATTAATACTGATACTGAATTCAATAAACAAAAATTACTTGATGGTACTGCTGGTAATGCAGGTGTTCTATCTATGCATGTTGGTGCGAATAAAGATCAAGTTATCCAAGTTGATTTAACTAGCGTGAAATTAGATGATATTCAAGCAGCAATTGCAGATGCTGATATCAGCAATCAAACTGGGGCAGAGGCAGCAATTGCTACTTTAGATGAGAATATTGCTAAGATTTCTACTGGACGTTCTAAGCTTGGTGCATACCAAAACCGATTAGAGCATTCTATTGCGAACTTGGACAATGCTGCAGAGAATTTGACAGCTGCTGAATCTCGTATTCGTGACGTGGATATGGCGAAAGAAATGATGGAGCAAACAAGATCATCCATTCTATCTCAAGCAGCTCAAGCTATGCTTGCACAAGCTAACCAAACACCACAAAACGTACTTCAATTGTTGCGTTAATTCTACCGGAAATCGGAATCCTCTATGGGTTCCGATTTTTTTATTGAAAAAATGTTAAAATTTTATATTAAAACTATTAAATGTTAAAATAAGTTTCCGATATAGATTATGTAAGAGAAACAACCCGAAAAAATTTCATACTGAATACTCAGGACGAGTAAATATTTCTTATTGAATCTTCGCAGGACGCGAATGTGAGATAGGGGATGTTTACTTTTTTTATGTGTACTAGAGCGTAAGGAGGGTAATGTTCTCTATGGGGGTCTTACAAACTGATCACTTTTCTCAAGGAGGAGGACCACAACTATGCTAGTACTTGGTAGAAGACCTGGTGAATTTATAAAAATTGGCGATGACATCATCGTTAAGGTCGTTAAAAGTGAAGATGGACACCTTCGCTTAGCTATTGATGCCCCCAAACACGTAAAAATTACGCGTGGGGAACTATTAGATAACCAACAAAACAAATAGATTCCTATTTGCTCATGGACGAGCGGCACTAAACTACGATGCAGGAAGCATCCCAGTTCAGAACCGCTCGTCTTTTTTAATCTCGTTATTAACTGGAAACCCCCATCCTAGGCAACGGGCCAGTTTCCATTAATATATAAATTTAAAATTGA
The DNA here is from genome assembly GCF_058216035.1 of Pradoshia sp. Z4_20. Lineage (NCBI taxonomy): Bacteria > Bacillati > Bacillota > Bacilli > Caryophanales > Bacillaceae > Pradoshia > Pradoshia sp. Z4_20. Next base: position 79,884 of record NZ_JBZAJD010000005.1, on the reverse strand, counting down.
ACAGGTGGAAAAGGAAGTCCACCTACACATTCCAAGGAGGAAAATTAAATGATTATCAATCACAATATCACAGCGTTAAACACACACCGTCAGTTGGGTGCGGCTACAAATGCACAAGCAGGATCAATGGAGAAATTGGCTTCTGGACAACGTATTAATAAGGCTGGGGATGATGCGGCGGGTCTTTCAATCTCTGAAAAAATGCGCAGTCAAGTTCGTGGTTTAGACCAAGCGGCTAAAAACTCACAAGATGGTATTTCATTAATTCAAACTGCTGAGGGAGCGCTTAATGAAACGCATTCTATTTTACAACGTCAGCGTGAATTAGTTGTTCAGGCGGGAAATGCTGGTACACTTGAAGCTGATGACTTAACTGCAATTAAAGATGAAATTACACAATTGAATAGTGAATTAGATGGAATTGCTGAACGTACAGAGTTTAATGGTAAAAAATTGCTGGATGGCACTTATAATAAAGATTTACAAATTGGAGCCAATGTTGGACAACAACATAATATTACAATTAATTCTGGAGGAGAGGGAGAAACCAAAACGGGATTTAGTTCTACAGGATTAGCAGTTAGTGGTATAGTAGCAGATGGTACTTCTTTTGATGCAGATGTCGCATTGGTGGATGCGGCAATCGCAAAAGTTTCTGCAGCACGTTCTAACCTTGGAGCGAATCAAAATCGCCTTGAGCACACAATTAATAATTTAGGAACAGCGTCAGAAAACCTAACAGCTGCGGAATCTCGTATCCGTGATGTAGATATGGCGAAAGAAATGATGGAACAAACTAAAAATTCTATCCTTTCTCAAGCAGCGCAAGCAATGTTGGCTCAAGCTAACCAACAACCACAAGGGGTTTTACAACTTCTTCGTTAATCATAATGAAAATCCGGTCTTTCTTAATGGAAAGCCGGGTTTTTTAATTTAGAGTAAAGAGTAAATGATAAGCTTTCATGAACGAATCAACTGTGACATAACTTTCAACGTTGAATACCTTAAGAGAATCGCTTGAAATCCTTTTCTTTTTAACTTCATTCAATTATCCCTTCAACCCTTAAAATCTCCCTCATCCTACCGATATACCTAATAACAGTGAACTGAATAGTTGGAGGTGCGAGATGGTGAATGGTATTTCGGCTGATGTTGGTCGTTTAGCTCCGCAGTCATTTGCTAAAACTTCTGTTCCTATAAAAGAGCAGGCTTTGATTCAAAATGTTATTCCTCAACAAGAACAGTCACCTATGACAGATGTACAAATGAAAGAGAAGCTTACAGAAACGACGGAAGCTATGAATAAATTTATAGGACCAATGCATGCGTCTTTGAAATTCGAGCTTCACGAGGATCTAAATGAATATTATGTAACCGTGGTTGATGATGTAACAGGCAATGTGCTTCGTGAAATTCCTCCAAAGAAGATGCTTGATATGTATGCAGCTATGGTAGAGAACATGGCTTTGTTTGTAGACAGAAAAGTTTAAGGATGTGAAAAAATGCGTATTTCCGGTTTAGCTAGTGGTATAGATACCGATACGATGGTTAAACAGCTGATGCAGGCTGAAAGAATCCCTTTAGATAAATTAAAACAAAATAAACAGACACTTGAGTGGAAACGTGATGATTACCGTTCTATCAATACACTGTTAACGAATTTTCGCCAAGATGTATTGAATATGAAGCTGAGTTCTTCCTATCGTTCCAGAATGACAAGCAGTACAAATGATGCAGCGGTTACAGCCACCGCAACATCTGGCGCGAGCGCAACCAGTTATCAATTATCCGATGTTAAGCTGGCCAAAGCTGCTTCTCTTACTACAAAGGAGTTGTCCGGTACAAATCCAAAGTTAGATTCCAGTAAATCCTTGGAGTCCATGTCGAGCAGCTTTTCTTCAGCTATCGATTGGAAACCTGGTGTGGTCGAAACGCAAAAGTTTATAGCCAACGTGTCACCCATTGATCTTAAATTACCCAACACTGTAACTATTCAAAATGATCAAGTTCAAATTAAAGTTGCTGGAAAAGTGTTGGAGCAATTTTCAAAGGATGCCAATGGTAATGACGTTACAAATTATACGATTGATAAAGGAATTATTACATTCGAAAATAATATTCCTGCATCAGGGTCAGCTATCGAAGTAAACTATGTGACCAACAAAAAGATAGAAACAATCTCGATAGCTAAAGATGCCTCAAGCTTTCAACTTTCTAAAGTAGCCATTAATGAAGGATCTATGATCCTGAAAGTTGGGGATAAATCTGTTACGGTTGACGAAAATGGAGACTTTAGTGTTGGTATTATATCTGGTACGGTAAATTTCAAAACAGGTAAGGTCGATCTTAAAACTGCTGCAAGTGAGGATATAGAAATAGAGGCTGAGTATACGAAAAAATATACTGCCATGAACATGAAGACTACAACCTCAAGTGGAGAGATGAGTGAAACATTCTTCATTACTTCTGATCAATCACTGGATAATGTGATCAGTAAAGTAAATTCATCAAAGCTTGGATTAAACATGTTCTATGATTCATTTACAGATAAAATATCCATGACAAGAAAAGAAACAGGTACCTTTGCCAAAGATTTGAAGGATATTCAAATAGATAATTCATCATTAGCTCAAGCCCTTCAATTGACGTCAGCTGATTACAAGGCGGGTGCCAATGCGTTATTAAAAATTAATGGTCTAGAGACTCAGCGGGCAAGTAACACATTCACCATGAACGGTGTCACATTCACGCTTAAGAGTGAATTTACTGAAGCCGTCACCGTTGGGATTAACAATGATACTACAAAAGTGTATGACAACATAAAGGGATTTGTAGATAAATATAATGAATTGATTGCAACAATCCAAAGTAAGGTCAGCGAGGAACGTAACCGAAATTATTTACCTTTAACTGATGATGAACGTGATAGTTTGAGTGAAAAAGAGATTGAGAAATGGGAAAATATTGCGAAGACAGGAATGCTGCGCAATGATTCTATTTTAAATGGAGCTTTAGATTCCATGCGGGGGAGCTTTTATAGCTCGGTTAATACATCAACAGGTATGTATTCATCCTTAAGCAGCATCGGAATCACGACAACCTCTGATTACATGGCAGGCGGTAAACTCGAAATCAATGAAACCAAATTAAAACAGTCTTTAGAGGATGATCCTGAAAGTGTAGAAGCTTTATTTGCTTCGGAGGATGGAATTCTGTCAAAGCTGCAGAAAAATATATCTGCAGCTACTGACCAGCTGAAGGCAAGAGCGGGAACCTCATTGTCGACCAATGCTACGTTTACGATGGGAAGAGATTTAACGAATATTGATGATCGTATTAGTCGATTTGAGGACAGGCTTGTCCAGGTAGAGAATCGCTATTATAAACAATTCACTGCGATGGAAAAAGCAATTCAACAGGCAAACAGCCAATCAGGCTATTTATCATCGATGTTTGCGACTGGTTAATAAAAAGGAGTGTACGTATAAATGGCAATACAAAATCCGTATCAGGCTTATCAAACGAATACTGTTACCACTGCTTCCCCGGGAGAATTAACACTTATGCTGTATAATGGCTGCCTGAAATTTATTAAAGCCGCACGAGTTGCGATGGAGTCGAAACAAATTCAAGTCAGACATGAGAATCTTCTAAAGGCGCAAAATATCATTAGTGAATTACGAATCACTTTAAATATGGATATGGCAATCTCTCAAAATATGATGGCAATGTATGATTATATCAATAATCGGTTAATAGAGGCGAATACTAAAAATGATCCTGCTATGTTGGACGAGGCGGAGGAATTGGTTTTGGAGTTCCGTGATACATGGAAGCAGGCTATTCAACTTAATCGACAAAAGCAATATTCAACAGGCGGACAAGCCTGATTCTATTTAAAGAAGGGCCGAAAGATGAAGTAGATTGTTCATCTTTCGGCCCTTTTCTTTCTATATTACTCGACTATATCTTGATCTTCTATATGAGTGATCCACATATGATGCACACTATTAATAATACCAATCATGAGAATTTGCACAGATCCAAGAATGGCTAAGTTCAATCCTTGTAATCTTCCAGTTATGAAAGAATAGATGTTAAATATGATTAATACAACTAGTAAGCCATTCAGTATATGGATACTTTTACCCCTTTTCATTTCTCATCCTTCTTCCATTTTGATTAAAAACCCTTATGTGTTATTTATACCCATTATTGCCGATTATTTCTGTCATAGCAAGCGTTTTGTTGTATATTAAGAAATTTTTGTTCTTTTTAACGAATATTAGTGCTTAGGCAAACTAGGAAATTGTGTCTATTTCTTTATCACAAACTAATATTTGTAGGCAATTTACCGATAAAAAGAATAAGGAATTTGGACGGAGAGTGAACGCAATGCAGATTCAAGCAATCCATTCGGGGCAAAGCTTAAACGGAAAAAGCAATCAATATTCAGTTGGACAGATCCAGTCTGTAACCATTAAGGAACGGGTATCCGTTAATACAGCTGTTGTTTCTTTAAAAGGGAAAGAGATGAGCATGACGTTTGAAAATGGAGTGCCGGCACAGAACAAGGCTCAAGTTGAGATTACAGCAATTAACAATGACCAATTAACGGTTAAAACTCTTTCAACAAGTCAGCCCGCAGCAGAAGGCCAGGCTCCTACCAAGGTTGAAGAGATTCTGAAAGCGGCCGGTGTTGATGCATCTAATAAAGACTTCCGTCAAGCTGTGCAAATTTTGCAGGAAAAAGGGTATCCACTTTCTAAAGATAGCTTACAGACGATTCAGCGCTTTATGAATACAGAGGCAGGGACAGTGGAGCAAAAATTAGCTACCATTACGGCTTTGGCGGAACGTCAGTTAGAGGTACGCATGCCACAGTTGAAAGCAATTCACTCTGCCTTGCATGGTGAATCGATTGGGAAGATGGTCAGTGAGATTGGAAAAGAGCTTCCGGAGATTTCGAGGATTTCTACACCATCTATTCATCTGCCGATAACTACAATCCGCGATTTAAAATCAGCCATCATACACCAACAGGATTCTGCCAAAATCACTGAACAGGTGATGAAATTTATAAAGGATTCACCAGATCTTTCTCAAGCTGAAAAGAGTGCCATCTTAAAATCTCTGCAGGCTGGTAAAGAAGCTTTACTTCAAATTCTTTCCCTCATTGATAAAAGCAAGGTAGCAGTCACTCCAGTGAATATGGAGGTTTCTGTTCATGGCAAGGAAGTAATGGATTTGATGAAAAGTGTTCAAAAGGATTCTTCCATGGCGATGGTATTTGCAAAAGCAACGGAATTTCTGAGTGGTGACTCTGCGAAACTATTTGAAGGTATTGAACGTCTGACAGGAGTGGTTGAAAAGGCAACAGAGCTTGTGTCCAAGGGTAGAGAATTATTAGCCCGCAAAGAACTGATGACGGCATTATCAATCATGCAGGAGGAAAACCCAAAATTAATGGATGTAAAACCGGCCAACTCATTAACCGAATCTGAGCAGAATGCAATCAATCAGATCATCCAGGGTCTGAATCTCTCATCAAAAGATGTGATTGTTACTGAAATTAGTAAAAAGCTATCTCAGCTTACGATCGATTTTAAACATATAAAAAGAGAGATTACGAGAAACTTGGATCAGTCTATCAAAATGATGGAGCAAAAACAGCCCCAGGTTAAGCAGGTCTTGGAATCTACCATTAAGCAACTCGATCAAGCTATTTTAAAAGGTGAATTTATGCTTTATACCGATATGTCGACGGAGAAGAAGCTCCTGCAGGCTAGCAGCAGATTGCAGGAAGCAAAGAATTTTCTTATGAGTGGAAAGTCCCTTGAGGCGAACCAGATCGTGAAGGAAGTTAAAACATCGGTTGAGGGTCTTTTGTTTAAACCGTCTGATGTTAAAGTTAAGCATTTTGTGGCAGGCATGACGAGTAATGTCGGTGAAGATGTATTTACGCAAACTGCAAAGCCTGAGCAGTCTGGACGGAATGTGTTGGAGCTGATTCGAAAACTCGGGATGATGAATGAACATGAGGTGGCGAAGTCTGTTTTGAATGGAAAACAGCCGGAAATGCCGCAAACTGTAAAATCCTCTCTGCTTTCAATCTTACAATCAGACCAGCTGAATCCAAAGCAGACACAGCAGGTGGATCAGGCTGTTCAAAATTTAACCGGTCAGCAGCTTCTAACTAAGCCTGACTCATCTGGAATGCAGAATCTGGCCATGCAGCTTCCGCTTTTACTTCATAAGGAAGTTGAGAATGTAAAAGTATTTGTAAACTCTCAATCTGATAAGGATCAAATTGATTGGGAGAATTGCAGTCTTTACTTTGTGATGGAGACCAAGCGGCTTGGTGAGATTGGAATTTCGCTGACGGCGACCAATCGAAATTTGTTTCTAACCTTTAAAAGTGATAAGGAAGATTTACAGCAATCCGTGACTCGGATATCTGATTCATCGCTTGATCGGTTCAAGGAAATTGGTTATTCGATTGGCTCGGTTCAATTTAAACCGATGACTGTGGAAACGAAGAACTCAGTACGAGAGGCAAGTCCAACAGCCCAAACAGCCTTTACGAAAAAGGGGTATGACATAACGATATGAGACAGCAATATTTCAATCAAATGAACCGTAAAAAGATGAATGGACCGACCGCAGCTGTCATCAGGTACGATGAACAAAATGGAGAGGCCCCGCAGCTAGTCGCTCAGGGAACTGGGGAAGTAGCTAGAAGGATTATTGAAACGGCTAAGAAAAATGATATTCACCTGCAGGAGGATGAGTCATTGGTCAGCCATCTTTTGGACATTGACCTTGGAGATTCGATTCCTCCGCAGCTTTATGCAGTGATTGCTGAAATCCTCCTTTTATTAGAAGAGCTCGATAAACAATATAACTAGCCCGTCGATATATAAAATAAGAGGACATGGAGGTTTTTGTGAATGGAATTTTTAACAGAGGAACTTATTGTGCAAAAATCATCTCAGGAATTAACGGCATTGCTGTATGAAGGACTATTAACCAATTTATATGAAGCAATTGATCAAATAGACGAGCCTAATTTATTCCAGGCTAATAAAAGCCTGCAAAGGGCCAGTGATATCGTTCATCGACTTGGTGTGGGACTTCGGTATGAAGCAGGCCCAATTACGGAGAATTTGGACACCCTCTATAATTTCCTGGCTGATGAGCTGATCCGGGTAAATCTAACTAAGAATACGGATAGCATTTCATTTCTGATCAAAATCGTTGAGACCCTATCCACTGCCTGGAATGATGCCATGCAACTGAAAAATAATGCAAAGGCTGATTCGTTAATTAAGATGGTATCGGCCTATGAAAATAACGTGATGAGGAAAAAATTCTAATAGAATGAGGGAGCATTTCCATGAAAATTAATCATAATATATCTGCCTTGAATGCCTATCGTAATCTATCAACTAATACAACCAATACAAATAAAAGCTTAGAAAAGCTATCATCTGGGCTTCGTATTAATAAAGCTTCGGATGATGCAGCGGGACTAGCTATTTCAGAGAAAATGCGTTCACAAATTCGCGGTCTAAATATGGCGGAACGAAATGCCCTTGATGGAGTTTCTCTCATTCAAACAGCAGAAGGCTCCTTGTCATCTGTCCATGAAATGCTGCAGCGTATGAGAGAGTTAACGGTTCAAAGCGCGAATGGGACGTATACGAATGAAGATCGTGAAGCCATCCAGGAAGAGTATAATCAGCTTACAGCAGAAATTGATCGTGTTAGTGAAACGACTGAGTTTAATAGTGCGAAGCTATTAGATGGAAGCCAATCTGAATTTAGTTTTCAAATAGGCGCTAATGCAGGCCAAACGATTGAGTTAACGATAAATAAAATGAATGCTGAAGAACTCGGATTAGGAACCGCAGCTGCACCATTAAATGTGAAAACAGCAGAGGCTGCGAATGCTGCTCTTTCAAAAATTGATGCAGCGATCGCGGCCGTTTCTGCTGAGCGTTCCAACTTAGGTGCGATGCAGAATCGTCTGGAGCATACGATTACGAATTTACAAACAATGAGTGAAAACGTAACCTCTGCAGAATCACGGATTCGCGATGTAGACATGGCTCTTGAGATGACTGAGTTCACAAAGAATACCATTTTAAATCAGGCAGCACAGGCCATGTTGGCACAAGCCAACCAACTTCCACAGGGTGTGCTACAATTATTGAAGTAACAAAGTTGAGGTGATCTCATGGAGGTACAACGAGTAGGCAGGACTGGTTTGCAAAAGGTCAGTTCTAAGGAAGAGGTAGCCAAGGATTCGATTGCCTTTAAAGAGGTTATGGGAACCAGGCGCAATGATTTGACTCTTGATCGATTGACACGGAAAATGCAGGAGATTGAGGAGCAGGGCAAGAGGCTCGGTGAAACTCAGTCGGTTGATTATTTACGAAAATATAAGAAGCTTGTGAAAGACTTTTTAGATGATGCCGTAAAAAATGGGCTGCAATTAGAGGAGCATCGCGGTTTTAATCATCGTGGATCAGCAAAGGTGTATAAGCTTGTAAAAGAAGTGGATAAAAAGCTGGTTGACCTCACAAATGCAGTCCTTGATAAGGAAGATAAACGTATACATTTATTAGGCATGATTGGCGAAATCCAAGGAATGCTCATTAATATTTATACGTAATGGGGGTTTGGCCTTGGCTTTTACAGAAGTCAGGGCTTTTTTAAATGAGAGACAGAGGAGCTCGGTTTATGATGAGTGCACTGCGGGAATATTTTCAGGTAACAAGGGAAGCGATAGAGGTATTAAGTGATTTGAGCTGGGAAAAAGACCGCGAGATCGCTATTTCTAGGCTGGATGAAATCATTCGTATTCGGGAAAGTCTGCAAAAAGACATACAGCCTCCTTTTACTGACGAGGAAAAAAAGCTTGGCGAGTTATGTGTGAAGCTGAATGAAGAACTGGCGAAAGCAATGGCCAAACGGAGAATGGAAGTGGCTCGGAACCTTAAAATGGTACGGGAGCAAAAGCAGCATAATCAAAAATATGCCAACCCCTATGAGGCGATTTTGACAGATGGAGTTTATTACGATAAGAGGAAATGATTACCTTAAATGAATTATCATGAGAAGTAGTGCTTTTTTGTTGTTGAATAGGGTATACTATATATGAATTCCTTGAAAATCCTGAATATTTAAACTTAAACAAATTGTCGATATAGGCAGGATTTTTAAAAGGGATTAGAGAATATTATAGTTATAGAGTAGAAAAGGAGGACTCACTTATGAATTATAACATTCGTGGTGAAAACATTGAGGTAACTCCAGCAATCAGAGAATATGTAGAGAAAAAAATCGGAAAATTGGAAAGATACTTTACAGAAACACCTGATGCAAACGTACATGTCAATCTGAAGGTGTACAATGATAAAACAACAAAAGTTGAAATCACTATTCCGCTACCTAACCTAGTGCTACGTGCAGAGGAAACAAATACAGATATGTATGCAGGTATCGATTTAATTAACGATAAATTGGAAAGACAAATTCGTAAATATAAAACAAAAGTTAACCGTCGTTCTCGTGAAAGCGGTAAAGAGTTATTCACTTTTCCAGCTGGAGAAGTCGGTGTTGAGCAAGAAGAGGATGATAAATTAGAAGTTGTGCGTGTGAAACGCTTTGATCTTAAACCAATGGACAGCGAAGAAGCAATTCTTCAAATGGACATGCTAGGACACAATTTCTTCATCTATACTGATGCAGAAACTGACGGCACTCACATCGTTTACAAACGTAAAGATGGCAAATACGGCTTAATTGAAGCACAAAGCTAATTTTATACTTGATAATGGGCAGCTCCTGTAAGGGGGCTGCTTTTTCATTGAATGATCGTGATCAGAAAATGGGCATAAATCCATCTCGTTCAATCAAAACTTGAACTTATTGAAACCTCATCTATGGAGGCACCTAGTCTACTATGTTTGTGTATCAATTCTATTATAATTAGAAATCAGCCTAACCATTTATGAGGAAACCTCTCTTCAATATTTAAGCCCTTGATGCAATTTCTCTATCAAAATTTCAAAGCTCAGTTATGAACTTAAGTATATTTTGAGGTAAAATAACCCAAAAATATCATGTGTGTACACACTCCTTCTGTTGTTTTGTCCATTTGTAAGTGTTACTATTAATGTGAAATTTAAAAATATGAACGATTATTAATCTATATCATTCTAGGGCTAATGAACCCTGTACAGATAAGAGGAGAGACTGCTTAATGGGGATTTTGAATAAATTGTTTGACCCTAATAAATCTGAGCTTAAACGCCTGAATAAGGCTGCAAATAAAATAGAAGCTTTGGCATCTGCCATGGAAGCTTTGTCTGATGAAGAACTGTCTGCTAAAACAACAGAATTTCAAGAACGTTACGCGGGTGGAGAGAAACTCGATGATATACTGCCTGAGGCATTTGCAGTAGTCAGAGAAGCATCACGCCGTGTCCTTGGCATGTATCCTTTCCAAGTTCAATTAATGGGGGGTATCGCCCTTCATGAAGGTAATATTTCTGAGATGAAAACAGGGGAAGGTAAAACATTGACCTCCACTATGCCTGTTTACTTAAATGCGATTACTGGTAAAGGTGTTCATGTCATTACAGTCAATGAATACTTAGCAAGCCGTGACGCCACTGAAATGGGGCAATTATTTAACTTCCTTGGGCTTTCAGTCGGCTTGAATCTTACTGGAATGAGCCGTGAAGAGAAACAGGAAGCGTATAATGCCGATATTACCTATGGTACAAATAACGAGTTTGGGTTTGATTATTTACGTGACAATATGGTGCTGTATAAGGAACAGATGGTACAGCGTCCGCTTCATTATGCTGTAATAGATGAGGTTGACTCCATCCTGATTGATGAAGCACGTACGCCATTGATTATCTCTGGTTCCGCTCAAAAATCAACTCAGCTTTATATACAGGCGAATGCCTTTGTCCGTACTTTATCAAAAGAAAGAGATTACACATACGACGAAAAGACAAAAGGTGTTCAGCTAACTGAAGAAGGAATGAGCCGTGCTGAAAAAGCATTTGGCATTGATAATTTATTCGATATTAGCCATGTTGCCTTGAACCATCATATTAACCAGGCGTTAAAAGCGCATGTTTCCATGCATTTGGATGTGGATTATGTGGTTCAGGATGGCGAGATTGTCATCGTTGACCAATTTACCGGCCGTCTAATGAAAGGACGCCGTTATAGTGATGGCTTGCATCAGGCGATCGAAGCGAAAGAAAACCTCGATATCCAGAATGAAAGCATGACGCTTGCGACGATTACGTTCCAAAACTACTTCCGTATGTATGAAAAGCTTGCCGGTATGACTGGTACAGCGAAAACAGAGGAAGAGGAATTCCGTAATATTTATAATATGAATGTTATTGCGATTCCAACGAACCGCGACATCGTGCGTGATGACCGTGCAGATTTGATTTTTGCCTCTATGGAAGGGAAATTCAAAGCGGTCGTTGAGGATATCGCTGAACGCCATGTGAAGGGTCAGCCAGTATTGGTTGGTACAGTAGCGATTGAAACGAGTGAATATGTATCTGAATTATTGAAGAAAAAAGGAATTCCGCATAGTGTCCTGAATGCGAAGCAGCATGAACGCGAAGGAAATATCATCCTTGATGCCGGTCAGCCAGGTGCCGTAACAATTGCTACGAATATGGCGGGCCGTGGTACAGATATCAAGCTTGGTGAAGGTGTGAAGGAAGTCGGCGGTCTTGCCGTTATTGGTACGGAGCGCCATGAAAGCCGCCGTATTGATAATCAGCTGCGTGGACGTTCCGGTCGTCAGGGAGACCCTGGGGTTACACAATTCTATCTTTCATTAGAGGATGAATTGATGCGCCGTTTTGGATCTGACAATATTAAGAGCATGATGTCCCGTCTCGGTATGGAGGATGACCAACCGATTCAAAGTAAAATGGTATCTAAAGCCGTTGAATCTGCGCAAAAACGAGTTGAAGGTAATAACTATGATGCCCGTAAACAATTGCTTGAATATGATGATGTACTTCGTCAACAACGTGAGATTATTTATAAGCAGCGTTTTGATGTACTATCAAGTGAGAATCTGCGTGAAATCGTAGAGACTATGATTCGTTCCTCTCTGCAGCGCAATGTCTATGCCTTTGCGCCTGATGTGGAAAGCGAAGAGTGGAATATTGAAGGATTGCTTGATTATGTCTATGCCAACCTTCTGCCTGAAGGTACTTTTAATGCTGAGGAATTAAAAGAGCTTGATGGGGAAGAATTGATTGAATTAATTTATGGCAAAATCATTGAAAAATACAATGAGAAGGAAGAAGAGCTTTCTTCTGAGCAAATGCGTGAGTTTGAAAAGGTAATTGTATTGCGTGCGGTTGATAGCAAGTGGATGGATCACATTGATACAATGGAACAATTGAGACAAGGTATTCATTTACGTGCCTATGCTCAAATCAATCCGCTCAATGAATATCAGCAAGAAGGCTTTGCGATGTTCGAAGCCATGGTTTCTGCGATTGAGGATGATGTGGCTAAATACATCATGAAAGCTGAGATCCGCAATAATCTAGAGCGTGAAGAGGTTGTGAAAGGACAGGCTGTTAATCCGAAGGGTGATGAAGGAGAGACAGTCAAGAAGAAACCGAAACGTAATGAAGAATCCGTTGGACGAAATGCTCCATGTCCATGCGGTAGCGGTAAGAAATATAAGAATTGCCATGGAAGATAAATAAGACATGTCAGTATCTTTAGATGACGTTGACGCGTATAATAAGATATGTTAAATAAAGAGGGACGGCTAAAGGATAGGCCGGCTCTCTTTTTCCTGAAAAGGAGATTTAAATTGTGAGTAACAAGCTTTGTAAAAATAGATGAGGTGAACGTAAATGGAAATAGCAGAAATTCGTAACGAGTTAGAAAAAACAGCCACACGTTTGGCGGACTTTAGGGGGTCTCTTTGACTTAGAAGAAAAAGAAGCCCGTATTATGGAATTGGACGAGATCATGTCCGAACCATCATTTTGGAATGACCAAGCGAAAGCGCAGGGAATTATTAACGAGGCAAATGGCTTGAAGGATCAAGTGGGCGAATTTAATGCATTAAATGAGTCATACGAGAATTTGGATTTGACCTTTGAATTAATTAAGGAAGAGCCAGATGTAGATCTCCAGGAAGAACTGGAGAGCGAGCTTATGGAACTATCCGAGAGGTTGAATGCGTTTGAGCTTCAGCTGTTATTGAGTGAAGAATATGACAAGAATAATGCCATTTTAGAGCTTCATCCAGGTGCAGGCGGAACGGAATCTCAGGATTGGGCATCCTTACTGCTGCGTATGTATACAAGATGGGCTGAAAAGAAAGGCTTCAAGGTAGAAACACTTGATTATCTTCCTGGTGATGAAGCTGGAGTTAAAAGCGTAACGCTAGGCATTCGAGGCCACAATGCGTATGGCTATTTGAAGGCAGAAAAAGGCGTACACCGCCTAGTACGTATCTCGCCGTTTGACTCCTCAGGACGTCGTCATACCTCTTTCGTTTCCTGTGAGGTAATGCCTGAATTCAATGATGAGATTAATATCGAAATTCGTACAGAGGATTTGAAAATTGATACGTATCGTGCGAGCGGTGCCGGTGGTCAGCATATCAATACAACAGATTCCGCTGTTCGGATCACTCACTTACCAACCAATACAGTGGTCAGCTGCCAAACGGAGCGCTCCCAAATCAAGAACCGTGAAACAGCTATGAAAATGCTGAAATCCAAACTTTACCAGTTGGAAATCGAGCAACAGGAAGCTGAATTGGCAGAAATTCGCGGAGAACAAAAGGAAATTGGCTGGGGAAGTCAAATCCGTTCCTATGTATTTCATCCATATTCCATGGTTAAGGACCATCGTACAAATGCCGAAACTGGGAATATTCAGGCTGTCATGGATGGAGATTTAGATATGTTCATTGATGCTTATTTACGTTCAAAATTATCCTAATTCATATAGAACTTTTAAAGGATCAGCTAAAATTTAGCTGGTCTTTTTTATTAATTTTTTAATTATTTTGTAATTTCTGTAACTTTTATCCGTTTTATACGGTATTATTAATAGGTGTAATTTTTGAAAGGAAGTGATGGCATGAATGATACGGCTCTTGAAGTAAAGTCATTAACGAAAAAGATTGGCAGCACTGTTATTGTCAATGATGTTAGTTTCAGTGTTAAAAAGGGTGAAATTTTTGGACTGCTTGGTCCGAATGGTGCTGGTAAGACAACGATTATCAGAATGATTGCCAGTCTGATCAATCGTACGAACGGCCAGGTTTTTATTAATGGCCATGATCTGGATAGGGATTTTGAAGGGGCAATGCATGATTTAGGGGCAATTGTAGAGAACCCGGAGTTTTACAAATATATGACCGGCCGGAAGAATATGATCCATTATGCCCGAATGGCCAAAGAAAAGATTAAAAAAGAGCGGATTGATGAAGTTGCTCGCTTGGTAAAGCTTGACCATGCGATGGACAAGAAGGTAAAGACCTATTCGCTGGGAATGCGACAGCGTCTTGGGGTTGCGCAGGCTGTGCTGCATCGTCCTCAGTTATTAATCCTCGATGAACCAACAAACGGATTGGACCCACAAGGAATACGAGAATTCCGTGATTATTTACATCAATTAGCCAATGAGGGAATAGGTGTGCTAATTTCCTCTCATTTATTATCCGAGATGCAATTAATGTGTGATCGTTTTGCCGTTATTGAGAAAGGAAAGCTCATACATATAGAAAACAATATTATAGAAGAAAAAGAGGAAGATTTAAGAGAAGTGGTTTTCTCCATCAATAATGTATTGGCAGCAGCCAATGTAATTAAAAAGCAATTTTCAAACCTGAATATTGTAAGGCAGGATGAAAAGATGATTACCCTCCAGGCAACACGCGAAGATATTGCCAAAGTAAATCGACAGTTAAATGAAGCAGAAGTAGATGTTTATGAAATTAATGTTGTGAAGAAAACGCTTGAAGATCGATTCTTCGAGATTACAGAGCAAGAGGAGGTGCGAGTATGATTTCATTGATTAAAAATGAATGGATGAAAATTTTCTCTAAAGTGTCTGCTTATATATTTATCGGCTTTTTGCTAGTTGCTCTAGTAGGGAGCGCTATTCTAGTAAAGACCATGAATAATGCAGATGATTGGAAAGCGAAGGAAGAGAATAACATACAGTCCCAGCAAGCTGTTCTGGATGATCCGAAGACATCTGAGGAAGAAAAAGAGTGGATTCAAGAAGATATTGCCCGAAGTCAGAAATTATTGGATACGGGTATCAATCCTAACCAAGAAACAAGTTGGACCTTTATGGTCAATTGGGTTACATCAATCGCATCTTTTGTGACCTTATTTGCTGTTATTATCTGCAGTGCCTCAGTGTCCGCGGAGTTCTCTGATGGAACAATTAAGCAATTATTAATTCGTCCGCATCGGCGCTGGAAAGTTCTTCTCTCGAAATATATAACAACTTTATTATATGCAGCTACAATGGTGGTTGTATTAAGTGTTGCAGGATACCTTGTCGGGTTAATTTTCTTTGGTTCAGCATCATTCACAGATAAGATGATCGACCCTACAAGTTTTGAGGAAGTCATAACATTAGAAGCAGGCCCATACTTTTTTGAGCTTATGCTATTTTGGGTTCCAGGCTTCCTCATCATTATAACGATGGCTTTTATGTTGAGCACTTTGTTTAAAAGCCAGGCAATCGCAGTCGGTATATCTGTTTTCATCTTGTTTGCTTCTTCAACCTTAAATATGTTAATCACCTCCCTTGTTGAACGATATGAATGGTTAAAATTTGTTTTGTTCCCTCACATAGATTTGAGAAGATATATTATGGAAAGTGCGCCTATGTTTGAGGGTGCGACGGTTGGTCTCTCACTCGGTGTGTTGGCTGCTTACTATGTACTGTTTATCGCGATAACCTTTATTGTTTTTAATAAGAAAGATATTTCGATTTAATTATAATAGGTGCCCTTTACGGGGTGCCTTTTTCTTTGCCATTTGGCGCGATTATTGTCTGACTTTTTCATCTTTTATTGCCTTTCATTGTTTCATAGTGAATTATCGTATAGAATGAATATACTTTATTAAATGTTTAGACGGAGGCTTTTGCAATTGTGAAGAAAAAAAGAAACGCACAGAAGGAATCGCATCCTTACTTCAATCTAATTAAGGATTATTTATATGTTCTGATCGGCTCTGCCATTGTGGCCATCTCCTTTAATATGTTTTTATTACCGACAAAAGTTGCATCCGGTGGGGTCAGCGGAATCAGTACGATTACGTATAATGTATTCGGATGGGAGCCGGCCTTTGTACAATGGGCCTTTAATATTCCGCTATTTATAGCTGGGGTTATTCTGCTTGGTCCGCATTTTGGAATTAAAACAGCTGTAGGAACGATCTTTTTCCCATTCGTTGTTTTCCTGACGAGTAACTGGTCTCCATGGACTCAGGATCCCTTATTGGGAGCTTTATTTGGTGGGATTGGTGTTGGATTGGGACTTGGGATAGTATTCCTTGGAAAAGCTTCAACTGGCGGTACCGATTTAGCAGCGCAAATTGTTAATAAATACACCGGGCTTTCTTTAGGAACCTGTGTTGCCGCCATTGATGGTTTAATCGTACTGGCTGCTTGTCTCGTATTTGATATTGAGCAAGGTCTATATGCATTGATTGGGCTATATGTAACGAGCAAAACTATTGATTTAGTCCAAGTCGGCATTAATCGCTCTAAAACGGTTATGATCATTACCAATCATGAAACAGAAGTAAGACGAGCTATTTTGGAAGAAGTGGATCGCGGGGTTACAAGAATATCTGCCCATGGCGGATATACAGAGAGTGAACGTCCGGTATTAATGTGTGTAATCGATCAAACTGATTTCACAAAACTGAAACAAGTGGTTCAACGTATTGATGACCAGGCATTTGTCGTCGTGATGGATGCTGCCGAGGTACTTGGAGAGGGTTTTAAAAAAGCCTAGATACAGCTAAAATAAGGGCATACAAATGTTTTCCTAATATTGGGAGGGGACTTCCTTGAAGAACTATTTGCATTTTGGCATAGCAGTTGTTATCATTGCCCTTGTTGGTTGTGCAACTCATTCGGGTACTGAGAAAAATGAAACAGCCTCATCCACTCCCATTTCGATTGCTAATGATGGAAGTGAAGCGGCAAAGATTTATGAACAAAAATGTTCAAATTGCCATGGAGACACACTTGAAGGCCGAATTGGTCCTGGGTTGGTTTCTGTAGGTGAAAAATTATCCGTGCAAGAAATTGAAGCAATCATTAATGATGGGGCACCTGCCATGCCAGGCGATTTGATTGCAGAGGATGATGCTAAAAAAGTGGCTGAATGGCTTAGCAATAAGCAGTGAAGTATTTTAATAGAATTTACCAAACCGGAGGAGATTATCTTACCGGTTTCTGTTTGTCCTTTAATTAATTGAATAGGTTAAATGACCTCTTCTTTAAGATTGCAACTTGAGTACAATGAACCACAGGCATAGTTAATACTATATTTACGGTATCTGACAAAAAAGGTAATAGAGTTGAAATATAAATGTAATATAAACGTGGTTTTTCTGACATTTTATGATGTTATAATAAAATCGTGACAAAAGATGGATTTTTCCATCATAAAACAAGAAATAACGACACCTGTCGATAAAGCATAGAGGTACTATACACAACATGAAGGTAGAAAAAGGTGAAAACGACATGATAGAAATGATTAATGTTCAAAAGACATATCCTAATGGCGTTTCAGCAGTCAAGGGCCTAAATGTAAAAATCAAATCAGGAGAATTTGTTTACGTTGTTGGGCCAAGTGGCGCAGGGAAGTCTACATTTATTAAGATGATGTACCGCGAAGAAAAACCGACAAGTGGTACGATCATGATCAATGGCAGGAATATTGCCAATATCAAAAACTCGAAGGTGCCTCTTTTAAGAAGAGATATCGGGGTAATTTTCCAGGATTATAAACTGTTGAATAATCTTACAGTCTATGAAAATGTAGCCTTTGCTCTGGAAGTAACAGAGGAAAGACCACAGGTCATTAAGCAAAAGGTTATGGACGTGCTTGATTTAGTTGGTTTAAAGCATAAGGTTCGTATGATTCCAACTGAATTGTCCGGTGGAGAACAACAAAGGGTAGCGATTGCCCGATCCATCGTTCGCTCGCCTAAGCTGGTAATTGCAGATGAGCCGACTGGTAACCTGGATCCAGAAACATCATGGGAAATCATGAAGATTTTCGAAGAAATCAATAGTCTCGGTACAACAGTTGTGATGGCAACGCATAATAAAGAGATTGTTAATACACTACAACATAGAGTTATTGCGATAGAGAATGGATACATCGTGCGTGATGAACAGAAGGGGGAATATGGCTATGAACTTTAGAACCTTCCTCCGACATATAAAAGAAAGCTTCAAAAATATTGGCAGAAACGGCTGGATGACATTTGCTTCTGTCAGCGCCGTAACAGTTACACTATCTTTAGTTGGTGTATTTGTTGTTATTATGATGAACTTAAATAACTTTGCCAGCAGCATTGAGAGTGATGTTGAAGTACGTGTCCATGTGGATCGCACTGCTACTGAAGAACAAAGGATTCAACTTGAGAGTAATCTAGAAAAATTAGGGGAAGTAGATTCTATTACTTTTTCCCCGAAAGAAGATGAATTAAACAACCTGATTGAAAACATGGGTGATCAGGGAAGTGCCTTTGAACTCTTTGAGCAGGACAATCCTCTGAACGATGTATATATCATCAAAACATATCGCCCTGACGATGTCGCAAAGGTTGCGGAAGAAGCAGGAAAAATGGATTATGTTGAAACTGTCAAATACGGACAAGGCTTCGTTGAAAAAATGTTTAAAATAGTCGATACATCACGGAATGTAGGGATTGTTTTAATCGCAGCCTTGTTATTTACGGCGATGTTCTTGATATCCAATACGATTAAAATTACCATCTTCGCAAGAAGACGTGAAATTGAAATTATGAGATTAGTAGGTGCCACAAATGGATTTATCCGTTGGCCGTTTTTCCTTGAAGGATTATGGCTCGGCATCATGGGATCTATTATTCCAATAGCGATTATTGCTGTAGGGTATAAGTTCCTTTACGATAATTTTGCATTAGGTTTAACCATTGATTACATGAGCCTACTTCCATACAATCCATTTATCATTCAGGTCTCCCTATTGATTGTCCTGTTTGGAGCTTTGATTGGTATTTGGGGAAGTTTAATGTCGGTTCGTAAGTTTTTGAAAATATAACCATCTAAATTTCAAACATTATCAATTGTGCCCCTTGTAACAAAGGGGCCTACATAGAATAGACAGATTGTGTTACCTAGTATGAAAGGGGAAAGTCACGTGAAGAAGACCATTGTTGCATTAAACACAGCGCTAGTGCTGGGTTTTGCTGGCCTCTTTGGAGGCAGTGTTCAAGCAGCATCCATTGATTCTTTACAACAAAAGAAGAATAACATCCAAGAAAAGAAATCAGCTGTTGAAACAGATATCTCAGAAGCAAACGGTAAAATCAATCAGATTGAATCTCAAAAAGCTGAAGTAAAAGCAGAACTTAATAAATTACAAAAATCAATAACTGAAACACAAGAGAAAATTAAAGAGAAAAATAGCCAAATTACTTCAACACAAGAGAAAGTTACAAGTTTAAAAGAGAGCATTAAAGAAATTGAGGCCAGAATTGAAACTCGCAATGAGATTTTAAAAGAACGGGCTCGCTCCTACCAGCAAAATGGTGGAGGAGTGAATTATTTAGAGGTTGTTTTTGGAGCCAGCAGTTTTGGTGAATTTGTTGAACGTGTAGGTGCTGTATCCACTATTATGCAAGCGGATAAGGATATCTTAACGGAACAAGAAAATGATAAAGCTGACTTGGTTGCAAAAAAAGAAGAAGTTGAAGATAAGCTCAATAAATTAAATGCAATGAAACAAGAGCTGGTAACTATAAATGAAAAGCTTGATGGCCAGAAGGTCGAAAAAAATAAATTAATGGCTATTCTAAAATCCGAACAGGCCGAACTTGAAGAAGAAAAACTAAGCCTGGAGGAGGAAAAGCAATTATTGGCGAGTCAAGCAGAAGCTGTGAAAAAAGCCATTCAACAAGAAAAGGACCGTCAGGCAGAAGAAGCTAAAAAGGTTTCTGCAAGCACAGGCGGGGGAAATGGTAATACAGTATCTGCGCCGGCCATTACGTCCGGTAAATTTATGCGCCCTGCAGCAGGATATGTATCCTCAGGATTTGGCGGAAGATGGGGAAGAAACCATAATGGGATTGATATTGCCAAGTCAGGTACAGTTCCAGTCGTAGCTTCGGCAGCCGGTGTCGTAACAAGGTCAAATTTTTCAAGTTCCTATGGGAATGTTATCTACCTGTCGCACTATATAGATGGACAAGTTTATACAACAGTCTATGCCCATTTGAGATCAAGAAATGTTTCTGAGGGTCAAACAGTAAGTAAGGGCCAACAAATCGGAATCATGGGAAATACGGGTCGCTCATTTGGACAGCATTTACATTTTGAATTATACGTAGGTGAATGGACTGCTTCTAAAAAGAATGCTGTAGATCCATTGAAATATTTAAGTGGTATGTAAGTTGAAAGATGCACGTAACGCAGTTCTATATTGAACTGCGTTTTTTTATTCATGGGGTAAATGTGAATATGCTAGCAAAGAAACCCGAAATATGTCGGTTTACCTACTATTTTGGTGGATAAATAAAGTGTACTATTTAGACAACGCCTGCTAAAATTTGTATTATGGTATAAAATTTTACAAATAGTGAGGTGTGGCATGGAGGGTGTTATTTTGAAGGATTATCTGATCAAGGACGATCAACAGTTTACTGATTTTATCAGTAAACAAAAAGAACTCTATGATCCTACACAAATCGATTTACATAGTATTATATTTTCACTGAATGATTTATTTCCTAATAACTATGAAAAACAGAAATATTTTCTGAAGGAATATTATATCAATTGCAGAGATGCTATAAAACCTCACATTTTAATGGAATACTTTACGATGCAGGGGGATACGAAAGAAGTAGAATCCCTCCTTCAAACTGAGAGAGAATTCGACAGTCCGGAGATGAGGACATGGCTCTCAATCTATTCCATCCTAAGTAAGCGAAGAGATGGTCTTTTAACTGGTACGGATTTAATTGATGCCATTTTTAAGGTGAAGAATACGAGTAATGAAACGCTTATTCTTTCATTAATTATTCATCTATATGGAATCAGCGAAACAGGCCTATATGAACCTTTTCATAAGGTCAGGCGTGTTATCGTACCAATGGTTGAATTAATGGATAATGATTTCCTGCGTGAATCATATTCAATCCGTTTGGCTGAGATGGAAGTTCTCACCTACCTGTATATGAATAAAATTGATCTCTGCAGAGAAAAATGCATGAAAGTGATTGAAAGACGCGAATTGGAAGTATATTTTCCTGTTATCTATTCCGTTTTCTATCACACATTGGGTCAATCCTTTATGTTTGAAAATTATCAGGTGGCAAAATACTGGCTAAATAAATCAATGGCTACTTTAAGTTCCCTGCCAGCCGATATACAATCCAAAAGGATGAGTTTTTTAATAAATACTATAGAGTTTTTGAACTCTTTTTGGGGAGTCGATACTGACTCAATACCAAAGGATGAAGCAGAAAAAGCCCATCGCTATCTTGTAACAGGACGAACAGAAGAGGCTTTGCATATATTAGATAATCTGAAAAAAGAGAATGGGTATTTAACTTCGTATCAGCTGTTTTTTTATAGCATCGCAACTGATAATGAAAAATTAATGCAAGTTGCCAGAGATGTTTTTACATCAAACTCAAACTTTTTTTATCTTCAACTATTGAACTCCGAGAATGTACATAGATACAAAGCAAGATTGGGAGGTGAATAGGTTTATGAAGCGAATAGCTGGGTTTGTCATCACGTTATGTATACTGACTTGCGCTTTTGGAAGTGCTGCAGTATTTGCTAAAGATCCAGGACCGATTGCTCCGGGTGCCAGTCAAAAATTAGATAAATAATCATACTATGTACAAGCCTTTCATACTGTATATAGTAGGACTAAGCATTGCACATTTATACGTGCAGTGCTTTTTTAATTGATAGAACTATGAAAGGAGCGATCTATGAAAAATAAATGGTACTGGTTATTTTCTGTAGCCATCTTTCTATTAGTTGTTACAATCGCTGGCTTGTGGTGGAAGTATGTGACATTGGAGAATACGCTTGAATCGAAGAATCAAAAAGAGAATCAGGCTGATTCCTGGCCCGAGTTTGATAAAGTACGACAGGCATATGATATTATTACGTCTAATTACGTAGAGCGTATAGATGGAGGGCAGCTGACTGAGGGAGCTATTAAAGGGATGCTTGGGGAGCTCAAAGATCCATATTCGGTATATATGGATGAAGAGACTTCGTCACAGTTTCAACAAACATTGGATTCCAGGTTTCAGGGAATTGGAGCTGAGATAAGTTTTATGGACGGGAAGTTTATCATTGTGTCACCATTTAAAAATTCCCCGGCCGAACGATCCGGTATAAAACCTGGTGATGAAATTATCCGTATTGATAGTAAGGATGTTAAGGGATTGGAACTATATGATGTTGTTTCCCTGATACGTGGGAAGATTGGAACTAAAGTGACGATAGACATTAAAAGAAACGGCAATGATCAGCCAATCACGTTTTTAGTGGAGCGTGATGAGATTCCGATTGAAACAATCCACACGGCTATAAAGAAAGTAAGGGATAAAAAAATTGGTTATATCCAAATCACCTCATTCAGTGAAGAAACTGCAGAGGATTTTCTGGAAGATCTAAAAGGTCTGGAAGAGGATAAGGTGGATGGACTTTTGATTGATGTAAGGGGAAATCCTGGAGGACTGTTAACAAGTGTTCAGGAAATCCTGGAGGTATTTGTAACGAATGAACATCCTTATATTCAAATTCAAGAGCGAAATGGCAAAAAGAATAAATTTTTCTCTACTTTAAAAAGTGAGAAGGAGTACCCGATTGCTGTGCTTATTAATAAGGGAAGCGCATCAGCTTCAGAGATATTTGCCGGTGCCATGCAGGAAGCGGAAGGTTATCCATTGATTGGCGAGAAAACATTTGGAAAAGGGACTGTTCAGCAGCCTGTTTCAATGGGGGATGGTAGTACCATTAAGTTAACCTTCTATAAATGGCTGACACCAAATGGTACGTGGATTCATAAAAAGGGTATTGCTCCGACGATGTCCGTTCATCAGGATAGCTACTATACCTTACAGCCCCTTGTTGTTACGGGAGACCTGCGGAAGGATATGAATAATAAACAGGTGAAGACACTGCAGCAGATGTTAGAGGGATTGGGATATGCACCGGGGCGTACAGATGGTTATTTTAGCAGTAAGACAGAGAAGGCTGTCCTAGCCTTTCAGCGGATGCATAAATTGCCGGTTACAGGGAGTGTTGATCAGGATGTCGCAGCTAAGCTCCAGCAGGCCGTAGTGGATAAGATTAAGGATGAAAAAAATGACCGTCAGCTGCAAACTGGTTTAAGTTGGTTGGCCCAGCAATAGCATTCGGGTCATGGTATGAGAATATAAAGTGCCTTGTTTTCTTAAAGGTGAATATCAAAAAAGTGAAGGCTATGAGCCTTCATTTTTTTGTATGCTGATTCATCCATTATTATTGTAATTCGTTACCGATCCTTTTGTTTCTTTGCAGGGAGGACATCTTAGAAGTTCTTGGTGAGTTTTGTAGTATAGTGACTATCTGAAAAGAATTGATAGGAAAGGAGGGGGGGATTTGATAGAATATTAAGTAAGTGTATGCGAGGTTGGTGATTAATTTGTGGGAAACGTGGATAATTGAAATTGCAAAAGGAATAGGCGAATTGTTTTTACACCCGCTTTTCTATGTGGGATTTATACTTACATATATACTTGGCTCCATGAGGGTCAAACAGGAAAGAAAACTGTTTCATGTCCGTGTAGAGGATTCTATGATTGAAATGAAAGAATATATTGTTCCTAGTTTAGTATGGGGACTCATTCTATCGGTCATCACTGGGCTACTCGGCTTAGCTGTACCATTTGATTTCATTGTAATCGTAGGAATCTTCATGTTACTGATTAGTGTAAGCATGCAAATCAGATTTCTTTCCCCGGCTTATACAGTTGGATTGGCCTTTCTTGTTATCTATATTTTATATGTAACAGGGTTTGAGGGCATCCTAAATAACAGCTATTTTCTATTTGAGCAGGCGATTTATCCTTCAATAGCTGTTTTAATAGGTTTATTGATTATTACAGAGGGAGTATTAATTCGGAAAAGAGGAGCTATTCAAGTTTCTCCTTCAGTTGAAAAAGGAAAGCGCGGTCTCTATATTGGAACGCAAACAACAAAAAGAGTTTGGCTGGTGCCGGTCTTATTATTTATTCCTAATGGAATGTTGAATGTTAGCGGAGATTTTTGGCCTGTCTTTTCATTTGGAGGAACGGATTGGAGTCCTATTCTGGTGCCATTTTTTATTGGGTTCTCCCTTAAAGTGAAAAGTAATTTGATGGGCAATGTGGCTGGAAGGCTTGGAAACCATGTAGCTATCCTAGGCATCATTGTATTAGCTCTGGCTGTAGCTGGAAAGTGGTATCCGATTGTCAGTTTAGCAGCTGCCATTGTTGCAATCCTTGGCAGGGAAGTCATACAGTTTGTGTATAAAAATAATGAAAATCAATCGAATGCTTTCTTCACTTCAGGGAAAAAAGGCTTGATGATCCTGGGTGTACTTCCGGAATCGCCGGCAGAGCGAATGGGATTAAAAGCAGGGGAGCGTTTGACCCGTGTGAATGGACAACAGGTTTACAACTCTGAGCAACTTTATGAAGCCTTACAAATCAATCGTGCTCATTGTAAGCTGGAAGTCTATGATACGAATGAGCAAATCAGGCTTGTCCAAAATGCCTTATATGAGGGAGACCATCACGAATTAGGTATTTTGACAGTTGATAGTGAACTGAAAAGATAGAAGCTTCAAATTAACTGGTGTTAATAATATGAATGAAATAAAACAGTGGTCACAGGCTTATATCTGTGACCACTGTTTTATTTAGTTTTTGTGATCATACTATTCAAATATTCCTGGACTTATTCAAAATAATATTCCCTACTCTAATCAACTGGTCCTGATCAAATATTTCATCAAATTCCAATCTACGCTTACCATATTGGATTTTTAATCCTCTTTCTAATAGTCCATCCTTGAACCAGTTGACGTTTCTAACGGTCTGATACCTGAATCTTTGTATTACACTGAACCTCTTATTAACAAAAATTATTCTTTTATTGGTAGGAATTAAGTATCCGAAAATTTCCTTCTTACTGTTTTTATCATATTCACAGTAAATGAAGGCCAAAGCCTTCTCATTAGGTTCAAAAACACGTTGAATAAGGGTTCTAAAGAATACTTTATTCCTTTTAATTTCGTTATATTCATAAGGGGAGTAATTTTGGCCGTTATGTTCCAGTAAATTAGCGATGATGGCTTCTATTTCTCTTCTTTCCTGTTCTTCCCGTTCCCTTTTTAACCGCTCTTTTTCCTGTTGCTTTAGAAGGCGAGCTTGTTCCTTTTCAGCTCTCTTTTGTTCAATGCCGGCTTTAACATCGGCGTATTTTTCTTTTTTTGTAAACAATTTAATAAGCATATCTTCTACTTTATAAAGTATGGTTTGATAAATGTTCATTTTAGCCCTCTTATCTATTCTATTTTTGCCCAATCAATCCTCTTGCTATTGTACTAATTGTCTCTTACCATGCTTCATTATAATCTTCTCATTAATGATTTCAAAAGGACTCTGATCAGTTTTCAGCCTTAATTTCATTTGTGTAGTCGTAAATTCTTTTGTAATAGTAGTATTGGTTTTTGTAATATTTGTAATACATAACGAGCAGATGTTATAATATGGAAAAACAGTAGGGGTCATTTAATGAATTTAAACAAGGTTCGTAAGAGTTATTTTGATCTGGACTTATTGTTGATTATCTTTGTTTTTATGGGCATCAGCTGTTTCTATATTTATAGTGCACAGAAGTATTTACCTTATGGAAATCCATTTGCAATAAAGCAGGCCATTTATTTTTGTATAGGACTAATCCTGACATCGGTTGTTTATTATTTTGATTTGAGCCAGATTAAGAGAATGTCTATCTATCTATATCTTTTCGGATTCGGTGTATTAGCTTTCCTTCTAGTCGCTCCTGAAAGTATTGCGGAGGAAACGAAGGGGGCAAAATCCTGGTTTCAACTACCTGGTTTTTCTGTGCAGCCTTCAGAGTTTATGAAGGTATTTCTCATTCTTTTTTTGGCAAAAATCATAGTCTCCCATAATGATAAATTTATGAGAAATAAATCTCTTAAATCTGATTTCATCTTATTGCTGAAATTAGGATTGGCTGCAATTCCGCCTCTTGGATTGATTCTCTTGCAGCCCGATGCAGGTACGGCTATGGTAATCGCAGCTATTTTAATAGGCATGATTTTTGTGTCCGGAGTGAATTGGAGAATCATTTTCACCTTGATTTTAACAGGGATTTCTGCCGTGGTTACGCTGGCTTACATCTATCTTTATCATACAAAACTATTACTAAGCTTTTTAGGAGAATATCAAATAAATCGGATACACGCCTGGGTTGATCCATTTAATTTTAGTGAAGGCTATCAGCTTAAAAATTCCATACTTGCCATTGGATCAGGAATGGATTCAGGCAGAGGCTTTAACAATGGTGTTATGTATGTTCCGGAAGCTCACTCGGATTTTATTTTTACCGTAATTGGAGAAGAGGGAGGATTTATCGTTGCCAGTATGGTCATTGCTCTTTACTTCATTATGATTTATAAAATAATTGCAATTGCCACATTAAATAAGGGACAGTATGAACGGTATATCTGCATAGGCATCGTTTCCATGCTCTCCTTCCATATCTTTGAGAATATAGGAATGGTCATGGGACTTGTTCCGATTACTGGCATCCCTTTACCATTGCTGAGCTATGGAGGGAGCTCAGTATTGGGAACTCTTCTCGCTTTAAGTATTGTGTTAAATATATCTGCAAAGACAAAGACCTATATGTTTTCTAAATAATAATTGTCAATCCTCTCTATTGTGAGAGGATTTTTTTGTAATCAGACATCTGGATGCGCCATATAGATTGATACAAAAGAGATTCATTTATAGGAATAAAAGTATAAGGGTTCGTTCTGGGATTATTTGACTATTAAATAAATAGGTAGTAAAATGTTCTTAAAAAAGAACGTTTCTATACTTAATAAAGGATATTAAGGATTTAGACCATTAGTCCTTATTCAGGACTTAATCACCATCATTATATGCTATTTTTTTGATATTGTTGTTCTTTAAAACGAACGTTTAAGGAGGATATTATATATCGTAAAAATTGTTATATCTGCCATCGAGCTTCTTATAGCAGTTGTGAAATGGGTGAATGGCTATGTCCTTCCTGTGGGAATGATTTAACCAAACAACAGGTGTTAAGGGGCGTAGAGTATTCGCAAAATAAACAAATCTATTATGAAAAATATCAGATGGAAAAGGACAAATTTCATTTGTTTTCGACATAAGTCTGGTTTAGAAACGGCATATATCATCCTTTTTACCTATATTTGTAGAAAAATGAAGGAAAATATACCCAAAAAATGTTTGAAAATTACAAACAGTGGCAATAAAATAGTTAGTAAGCAATTATACTAATGAAGAGCTGACAGTAAAGGGCAAACTTATTGAAAAATAAGGACGCAAAGTCACAGATCTAAGGTTTAATTACTATGATGGCTGGACTACCTGAAATACAGGAGAGTATTTTAGGGAGGAGATATAATTGATGTGTACCGTTAAAGCTGAATTGGATCAAGAGTGGGTAAATCTTATATTGATCGCCCGACAAATAGGATTTACCAAAGAAGAGATTAGGAGCTTTATAGAGAGAGAAGGAAACGCACAGGAATGAGGGTGAATATATGAAATGCCTCGGTTTCAGTTGAAGTTCGGGGTATTTATTTTGCTTTCTTAAACAAGAAAAAACACTTACAGCTATATAAGTGTTTTGGGAATTCTAGTATTTATTTTAAGGCCTTTCTATTCAATCTTTCTTAATACGCCATTTATTAAATTCAATAAACTCTCTGAACTGATCTTTGGATACTCCCGAATTCATTGCTTCTTTTATTAACTCTGCCCAGTCCTCATCAAGATTGGTCATGTCTGGTTCATCGTGTAAGAGAGCATCTAGCGGGATATTTAGTACAGCTGCTATCTTTTCAAGAAATTGAACGGAGGGATTCACCTGTATATTTCTTTCGAGTGAACTTAAATAGGACTTTGCTACTCCCGCCTTCTCCGCTAGCTCCGTCATAGACATCTTTTTCTCTTTTCTAATTCTTTTAACACGATCACCGATCATTTTAAATTCCCTTTCTGGATAAAAAATTACAATTATGTAAACGTGGTCATGAACTGATAAAATTATTATAATAGTTAGAACCTTCACATTCAATTGCTTTTAGAATTTGACTTGAAAACGTAGCGAAATTGTAATCTTAATAGGTTAATGGCCATTCAGTATTAGTTACATGGTTCATGTTGATTGCTCTCTGCTATAGTGTATCCTTCGATTTGAAACGTACAATGTTCAATCTGATGATTGTTCTTTAACCAATTCTGTAATTGAATAAGAATTTCATCACGGTCCACTTTTTTCTCAACGACAACATGGCAGCTAAGTGCAGGGAAACCGGATGTGATCGTCCAGATATGTAAATCATGCACATCCAGAACACCCTCTATACTCATTAGACTTTTTCTTACCTGCTCGATTTGGATGCCTGTCGGAGTACCCTCCATTAGAATATGATAAGAGTCCTTTAATACACGCCATCCGCTAACTAAGACAAGAGTTGCTACGATCATGCTGGCAATCGGATCTGCCAACTTCCAACCGAACAGAATGATTAAGATTCCGGCAATGATTGCGCCGACTGATCCAAGTAAATCCCCTAATACATGAAGGAAGGCTCCTCGCATATTCAGATTTTCCTCTGTATCACCTCTCATCAAGATCCATGCAACCGCTAAATTGACAATCAATCCAATTAGAGCAATCCAAAGCATATTGGAGCTAACCTCTGGCGGCACTCTAAAACGTTCAATTGCCTCCCAATAGATAAAAAAGGAAATAATGATTAAAGTCATGCCGTTTATAAATGCAGCTAATATTTCGAAGCGCTTATAGCCATAGGTTTTGGAGTAGTCAGCAGCCTTTTCTGAAAGTTTAAAGGCAAATAAGCTTAATCCCAAAGCAGCTGCGTCGCTGAGCATATGACCAGCATCGGAAAGAAGAGCAAGACTGTTGGTCCAAATCCCGCCAATCACTTCTATAATCATGAAGGCAAATATTAAACTAAAGCTAATCGCAAGGGCTTTTTTATTTGCATTATGATGATGATGGCCTTCGCTTCCGTGACTATGATGATGCCCATGGTGATGATGCCCACTCATTGTAAACTCCTCCAATCTCAGGATTTATAGGTATGTTTATAAGCCTGTTTTCTGTTGACTATTTAATCGTATTATATATGTTATGCCCCCTCTTTATTGAATATCTATCATGAAATAAATACCTGATTTAGTTTCAGCACATGGTTCAATTTTATTTTCGGTTTATTTGGAGTATTTTTTAGACGAACGAAATTATTTAAATATTATTATTTTATAATACTACCTAAGTATAAATCATAATGATTGCAATGTTCATTAGCTTTTTTTTCCTTGATGGCAGATTTAGAGGGATCTCAGTTAATCCCGAGAATCTATAATCATCCAAATGAATAAAGGGGTTATGAATGTTTCGGAAGGTATGCAGTTGATTATAGTTCTTTTCATATGTGTTCTGAAAAGTTTGGAAGCTGCCTCTGAAATAGCCGGAACGTGTAATTGACAGTATTAAGAAATCAATAATTAGATATATATTAACTCAAACAAATATCGAGAATAACCATAGATTAAGTGATGATACTCAGGGTATTGCTGAAAAGGTTGCTTGTCTATAGTATATCCATCCAGTCAGAGATGATGGCTTAAGTTGTTTAAGAAGATCAGAAAGTATATCCATATAAAATGAAAGGATCTTCTGGCCAATATAGACCTGAAGATCCTTTTTGCATAGTTTATCCACAGGGGGAAATTTACTTTGCTTATTAAATGTTATGAATAAACTGTGATTACCGTGTATAAGTGTGTGGACAACTTGGCTTATCCACAGGCGGTTAAAGTTCTATTCCATTCTCTTTCATTTCTAAAACAGTCAAAATGAACATAGCGTGTGACCAAGTAAGCGGTAATACCCAGGCAGGTCTGCCTGTAATTTTGTCAATTTGCTCTGCTAAAAGATCCAAATCAGTGGCATGATCGACGACCCATTTAAATAATTTCTTTGCTTCAAGCTGTTTATTAATGCGAATATAATAAATCGCGAGCCAGAGCGTCGATATGATCCAAGGGTCACCACTAATATAGATATCCCCCGGGAAGCGTTCGATACCGCCAATAATCTTGGAGCGGCACAGTCGGTCAATGGTGGCAGCTGTTTGTTTCATTTTTGGATCATTGGCATCAATCATATTGAAGGGTACCTGAAGGCCAAGTAAACAGATATCGATGACATCATCCCTGACCTGACGATAGATTGGATATCCCTTGGCATCATATTCCTTTGAGACATCCTTGCCCTGAGCTTTCTTATTTAAGTAGGCCGGTTCATCGAGTCTTAAATGAAAAGCTCGGAAAAACGCTTCATTCGTCTCATTGTAGCCAATCTGCATGATAGTCTTTTTAATAGCTGCTGCAGTATTCCTATAAAGAATAGCTTTTTCGGGATGACCTAATTTCTCGGCCCATTCAGAAGATCCTAACAGCCCTCCATATACTGCGGCGGCTGAATAAAAGTGTTCAGCTTCTCTTTTTTCCCATATATCCATGCTAGGAAGAGGAAGATGGGTGATGGGATCGATAAACTTAGTAAGGAAGTCCGCCCCTTTTTCCATGACTGGCCACATTTCAACTACAAAGTCCTCATCACCGGTAATTTCATAAAATTGATGGAGTCCCCACAGAATGGAGCCTGTTTCATCAATTTGCAAGCCCCAGGCAGGAGCTAAATGTCCGTCTAAATAGTGGCGCTGATCCCATTTTCCTTCCTCATCCTGAAGAGTTCTGGCAAATCGGTAAAACTCTTTAACCTGTCTGTGATAGCCTGCACGAGCATATGCAGTGGCGGTGTAGGCTGCATCACGACCCCAGCAATAGGAATATCCACCTGAAAAGGCATATTCCTCATCTACCTCAGGGGCAGCAATGAAACCGCCATTTTTATTATTCATTAAATGAAACATAAGTAAAGAACGCTCATAAATTTTCTTTGTTCGTTCATCTTTAATTTCAACTGGCTTCGCTTGATCCAAATATTCATACCAATAGTGCAAGGTCTCCTTGAAATGTTCGTCAAAGGGAATCTCTTTTACATCCTTTAAGATGTCAATCGCTCCTTGAGAGCCGTTGCCTGCTGCAATATAAAGCGTAATGGATTTTTCCTCGTTGGGATCGAGAGAAAGCGGATCATATTCAATTCCACATGATGATTTATTGGCAATTCTTTTACCCCTAAGAATACCGTCATTTAGCTCCTTAAATGTAGCTCCACATTGAAATTTCTTAACGTTATGAGTGGAGCCAACTGCAAATCCATATTCTCTGTGGTAATGGGTAAAGCTATCTGTATCTTCCTCGAACATAACAGTTTGATAGCGTCTTTTTTCATCAATCATAAAATCGCTGTAAACTACGAAGCTTATATTTTGTGGACGATCTGATAGATTTTTAAAGGTAAAGTGCCGAACATAGACATCTTTTTTGGGTAACACAAAATCGAGCTGTCTGATAGACAAGCCAGAACCGCCGAGTGTGGATATGGTTTCTAAAATGTTCGTGCGGTTCATATAGGCTTGTTTATGATTCCAAACATTCTCATGAAGGAAGAAGGTCTTTACCGAGCCTTCAATGCCGCGAATACCTGTATAAAATAGATTTAGATGCTGGGGAAAATCGATATTTGGCCATGTGATCCTTTGCGCCTGCCCATCTTTTGTTAAAGATACCAGCATGCTTGAATTACCAATGATTGCTTCTGTAATATACGGTTTTTTTTCCAACAAAATCCCCCTCAACGTTGAAACAGTACATTCGTTTTATCCCTTCACTGATCCTGATGTCAAACCGGATACTATTTTTCTTTGGAAAATCAACACCAATATAACAATTGGAATGGTGACGATGACAGTTGCTGCCGTTATATCACCCCAAGGAATGGTGTAATCACTTTGGTAAAGGGATATACCTACTGGTACAGTTCGTGCTGCTTCTTTTGAATTAATAGTTAAAGCAAATAAATATTCATTCCAAGCTGCGATAAATACAAGGATGGCTGTCGTAAATACGCCGGGTGCAGCCAATGGGAAAATGATTCTTCTAAAGGTTTGAAATGGTGTAGCACCATCCATCTTCGCTGATTCCTCAAGATCCTTTGGTATTTTCTGAAAGAACGTGGATAATAGCCAAATAGCCAAAGGTAAGCTGAATGTAATATAGGGAATCACCAACCCTGTATACGTATTACGTAAATTGAAGTCGGTTACAAAGTTATAGATTGGTGAAATAATAGCGATATGCGGAAACATAGATGATGCGAGTATTACAGCAAATATAATACCCTTTCCTTTAATCGGTAAACGTGTTAACGCATAAGCTGCAAATGATGCAAACGTTATGGCGATTACGGTCGTAACGGTAGAAACGATTAAACTATTTTTCATGTAACTGAGCAGGGGCCTTGAAGTTAAAGCAGATTTATATGAATCTAGAGATGGATTCTTGGACCACCATTTATACGAGGCAAAAATTTCACCCGGTTCTTTTAAGGATGTAAGAAAGACCCAGAGAAATGGGAACATGATAACAAAGATAAAAAGAGCAATCGACACATAGAAAAGTATGGTTTTTACAGGCTTCTTCATTTAATTTTCCCCCTTTCCGTTTATGCGGTCTCCAAATAGGTCAGAACCTATGAATTTAATGTAAATCAGGCTGATAATCGCCACTGAAACAAACACAATCATCGAGAGGACGGAGCCTTCGCCGAAATTTTGTTGAGCGAATAAGGTTTTATATGCATATATGGTAATCACTTCTGTTGAATTTGCAGGTCCGCCGCCTGTTAAGACGAAAATGAGGTCAAATACTCTGAACGCATCAAGTGTACGGAAGAGCAGGGCAACAAGAATGCTGGATTTTAATAAAGGTAGTGTTATTCTGCGGAATTGGTACCACTTGCTTGCTCCATCGACTGAAGCAGCTTCATAAACATCCTTGGGGATGGTCTGCAAGCCCGCTAACAATAACAAAGCCATATAGGGTGTTGTTTTCCATATATCCGTTAGAATAACAGACGCCATCGCTCCGGCACCTGTGCTTAATAAATCCCCGGCGTTTGAAATAATATGAAGCTCTTCGAACAAGTGGGCGATAATGCCTGATTGCCCATCATAGAGGAACATCCACATCATCGCTGATACAGCGGTAGGGATCGCCCAGGGAATTAATACAACTGCTCTGACCGCACCTCTGCCAAAGAACGCTCGATTAATTAATAAGGCAATGGCTAATCCAATCACCAATTCAAAAAAGACTGTAATAACTGTGAAAATCATCGTATTGGATAACGATTTCCACATGCGTGCATCAGATAGGTATTTACTGTAGTTACCTAACCCAACAAAGTTTTCCTTC
Source organism: Pradoshia sp. Z4_20 (assembly GCF_058216035.1). Taxonomy (NCBI): domain Bacteria; kingdom Bacillati; phylum Bacillota; class Bacilli; order Caryophanales; family Bacillaceae; genus Pradoshia; species Pradoshia sp. Z4_20. The sequence goes on along the minus strand of NZ_JBZAJD010000005.1, from coordinate 45,820 downwards.
AAAATAGAATCAGAGACAGAAGCAGATAAAGCAGCTGTATCCTTTGCAAGTTCTGACTGCTCTCCCTCGATCGCTTTCAATTCACCACTGATGGATTTTAAATCAGCTTTATAGGCTTCTGCTGTATCCTCATTAATGGAGGCATATTTTTCATCTTTCTCCTTAATAGGTTCAAAGTTGGCAACCTTTTTCTCTACATATTCATATTGCTTTTCGATATCGGATTCATTTAAAAGTTTTTGATGATTTTTTTCAATGAGTTCTGCCCATTGGCTGGATTTATCGCTATTCAATTCTTCTAGATTTTTTTGTAGATAATAATAATCAGTGGCATACCGTTCAAGGTCAACTTGAGAAGATAGCATTCGTACGGATTTCTCTGGAGTATTCAATCGATAATCAAACATACTGTTCCAAAAAGACATGGCAATTGGATAGAGAACAACAATTCCAATTAGTATAAGAGAAGGGATAATCATGGCATATCCTAATTGTCGTTCGGATAGCGAAAATTTCTTTTTCATATCATTACTCCTTTCAGGATGGACTTCAAAAGCTAAAAAATAGGAGACAAGCTTTTGTGCCCATCTCCCTCCCATTGCCGTTCCTATTAGGCTAAGTTATCTATTCCTTCAATGCAGCCTTCATTTTCGATTCCATATTTTCAATGGCTTCATCAACTGTAATATCCTTTGTTAATGCTTTAGAAATTTCGATTTGCAAAATATCCGATATTTCCTGGTAATTTGGAGTAACCGGCCTAGGTACAGCGTTTTCTAGTGTTTCAACAAAAGACTTTTCTTTGAAAACAGGAGCCGCATCCTGTACTTCCTTATCCTCATATAAAGCTTTTATGGTTGGAGCACGTCCGCCTTCGGTCGCAGAGATCTTTTGTCCTTCTTCCCCAGTCATGAATTTCACAAATTCCCATGATTCTTTTGGATGATCAGTATAGCGGTTAATCATGGCCATATAGCCTCCGAGTGTCGAAGCAGAGCCTGAATCACCAGCAGGCAAGGAGGTAAAGGCAAAGTTGCCAGCTACCTTTGAGGTACTTTTATCAGCAGCTGTTTTTTCCATATAGGGCCAGTTGCGTGCGAATACAGTTTGGCCTTCTTTAAAGGCAGATTCAGTTTCCGTTTCGGTAAAAGTTAAAATGTTATTTGGCATGAAATCTGCGTTTGCAATTTCAACCATTTTACTAAGTCCTTTTTTGGCTTCTGGACTGTTAATGACGACTTCATTGTTTTCATCGATGATTTTGCCGCCGTAGGAGGCAATGAATTCCATGGCGTTCACAACAATACCTTCATATTGCTTTGCTTGGAAGACAAAGCCTGAGCTTGTGCCTTCTTTCCCGTTTCCTTCTTTAGCCATTTCTATCAACTCATCCCATGTTTTTGGGGGTTCGCTAACCAAATCTGTTCGATAATAAAGAATACCGGCATCTGAGTATTTTGGCAGAGCCCATTGCTTGCCTTCAAATTTCCCGGCTTCAACTGGACCGGGGAAGTAGTCTTCGAGATTTATTTTATCCTGATCGATGAAGCGGTCTAATTCCATCGCATAGTTAGCTTGGGCGAACTCTGCCGGCCAAACAACATCTGCATCAAATACATCAATTTCAGCACTTTTACTACTGAATGCGGTTACATATTGATCGTGCTGTTGAGTAGAACTATTCGGCATTTCCTGATAGTTTACCTTAATATTCGGATGTTTTTTCTCGAATGCTTCTATCAGTTTTTCTGTACTGCCTGTCGTATCGACTCCTCTGGCATATGTAATTTCAACTGTTTCTTCTTTTGAATCGTTCTCATCATTAGAGGTTTCTTCGGCATCCGAACATGCTGTTAAGGCAATCCCTAAGAAAGCAGCAGAAGAGATGGATAACCATTTTTTAAGTTTCATATTTTCCCTCCTATATTAATGAATACTTGCTTCTTTATAAATTCCTTTAGATTTGGTTAACGAAACCTAATTTTGGATAAAATTTCATACATGATCCTAAAGGCCTATGGACACATTTGAAGTCAGAGGGGTGCCAAATGGAGGGCCAGTCAGCGATTAACTTAGTATCCTGCTGGATTAATCACATGAAATGTAATATATTTGTAGCTGAATAGAATTGCTGGAAAATAGCTGCGTGATTCCAGAGGAAGCAGGTGAGACCTCAGATGAAGATTTTAATAGCTCTTTTAGCTCCAGGTTTATTAGTTGTGCTCTTTTCAAGAGTGACATATAGCTGCATAGTCGGTTTGTGTTTAACGGTTGCCCTAATCGCCGCATCAGCGTATAAAGGCTATACATCATCCTGGCCTCTGATTATAATTGACGCATTTTCATTAACGGCCGGGTATTGGTATTCTCAGCGCATGATCAAAAGAACACCTAAAAGTGCATAAACAACAGACTGAGTCTTCCGTATTATTGAGGAAGACTCTTTTATTTTTTGGCAGGATGGGCATAAATGATATTATTAAAGTTAAAAAAGGGAATGTTTGTTCGCTTTTTATTGGTTTGTTTATAGATGATTGTGGTAAAATATTGTTATCAAATAAAACGAGACTTGAGATGAAAATGATGAAAGGGGCTTTTGTGTGAGTAAACAATTTGAATTGGTTTCCAAGTATACCCCTCAAGGAGACCAGCCAACTGCAATTAAAGAGCTAGTGAATGGAATTAATAATGGCGTTAAGCATCAAACGCTGCTTGGTGCTACTGGAACCGGAAAAACATTCACAATTTCCAACGTGATAAAAGAGATTAATAAGCCCACCCTTATCATTGCTCATAATAAGACGCTTGCTGGACAGCTGTACAGTGAATTTAAAGAGTTCTTCCCGAATAATGCAGTCGAGTATTTCGTCAGTTACTATGACTACTATCAGCCTGAAGCGTATGTACCTCAGACTGATACCTTTATAGAAAAGGACGCCAGTATTAATGATGAGATAGATAAACTTCGCCACTCTGCAACATCTGCATTATTTGAGCGGAAGGATGTCATTATTATTGCCAGTGTATCCTGTATTTATGGCTTGGGTTCTCCGGAAGAATACGGGGAAATGGTTTTATCCATTCGAGTTGGCATGGAAATGGAGCGGAATCAGCTATTGCGTAAATTGGTCGACATTCAATATGAACGAAATGATATTAACTTTCAACGCGGAGCATTTCGAGTAAGAGGAGATGTAGTAGAGATTTTTCCAGTCTCAAAGGATGAACACTGTGTACGTGTTGAATTTTTCGGCGATGAAGTGGAACGGATCAGAGAGGTGGATGCGCTGACTGGAGAAATTATCGGCGAAAGAGACCATGTAGCTATCTTCCCTGCATCCCACTTCGTTACAAGAGAAGAAAAGATGAGGATTGCCATTCAAAATATTGAGACGGAATTGGAAGAGCAGCTCACCTTTTTAAGAGGTGAAGGAAAGCTTCTCGAAGCACAGCGGTTGGAGCAAAGAACCCGTTACGATCTTGAAATGATGAGAGAAATGGGCTTTTGTTCAGGAATTGAGAACTATTCCCGACACCTGACCTTAAGGCCGCCGGGCTCTACCCCCTATACCCTTATCGATTATTTCCCTAAAGACTTTTTAATGGTGATAGATGAATCCCATGTTACAGTCCCGCAGGTTCGCGGTATGTATAATGGAGACCGCGCCCGGAAAGAGGTACTTGTCAATCATGGTTTCCGTTTGCCGTCCGCAATGGATAATAGGCCTTTGCAATTTCAGGAGTTTGAAGAACATGTCAACCAGATTGTTTATGTATCTGCTACACCGGGGCCTTATGAACAGGAGCATTCACCGGAAATGGTTGAACAGATTATCCGTCCAACAGGACTGCTGGATCCAACTATTGATGTTCGCCCGATTGAAGGTCAAATTGATGACTTGTTAGGGGAAATTAACGAGAGAATCACAAGGGATGAGCGTGTCCTAATCACTACATTGACTAAGAAAATGTCTGAGGATTTAACGGATTATTTAAAAGAGCTTGGCATCAAGGTTCAATATTTACACTCTGAGATTAAAACACTCGAACGAATCGAAATCATCAGAGATCTGCGTCTTGGAAAATATGATGTGTTGATTGGAATAAATCTACTGCGTGAAGGGATTGATATTCCGGAGGTCTCACTCGTAGCTATTCTTGATGCGGATAAAGAAGGATTCCTGCGTTCAGAACGGTCTCTTATTCAAACGGTCGGCCGTGCTGCCCGTAATTCAAACGGTCATGTTATTATGTATGCAGATAAAATAACGAATTCCATGGAAATAGCGATTTCAGAGACTAAAAGGCGCCGTGCGATTCAGGAAGAGTATAACAGGAAACATGGCATCGTTCCCAAGACGATTCAGAAGGATATTCGCGATGTCATTCGGGCCACTCATATAACGGAAGATGAAGAAGAAAAAGCTGCAAATAAATACGAGAAACTTTCCAAGAAAGAGCGTCAAAAAGTAATTGCAAATATGGAAAAAGAAATGAAGGAAGCAGCCAAAGCGCTTGATTTTGAACGTGCTGCCGAACTTAGAGATTTAATTTTAGAGTTAAAAGTGGAAGGATGAACATAGGATGGCACTTGATAAAATTGTAATTAAAGGGGCCAGGACCAATAATCTTAAGGATATTGATGTGACAATCCCCCGGGATAAGCTGGTTGTACTGACGGGTTTATCCGGTTCCGGAAAGTCCTCCCTGGCTTTTGACACAATCTATGCGGAGGGCCAGCGCCGCTATGTGGAATCTCTTTCCGCATATGCCCGGCAGTTCCTCGGCCAAATGGATAAACCGGATGTTGATTTGATTGAAGGGCTGTCTCCAGCGATATCAATTGACCAAAAGACGACAAGCCGCAATCCTCGTTCAACCGTTGCGACAGTGACAGAGATTTATGATTATATGCGTTTATTGTATGCCAGAGTCGGCAAACCAGTCTGTCCTGTGCATGGGATTGAAATTACATCTCAAACAATTGAGCAAATGGTAGACAGAATCTTGTCCTATCCAGAACGCACGAAAATGCAGATTCTGTCTCCGGTTGTAACAGGCAGAAAAGGTACCCATGTCAAAATGCTTGAAGATATTAAAAAGCAAGGGTATGTCCGTGTCCGTGTAAACGGAGAAATGTATGATTTGGATGATGATATTCGTCTGGATAAAAATAAAAAGCATACGATTGAAGTGGTCATCGACCGGGTTGTCGTGAAAGAGGGAATCAATGCCCGCTTAGCTGATTCAATTGAATCTGCACTCCGTCTGGGTGATGGTAAAGTTATCATTGATGTAATAGGCGAGGAAGAGTTGCTTTTCAGTGAGCATCATGCTTGTCCGTATTGTGGATTTTCAATTGGGGAATTGGAGCCTCGGATGTTCTCGTTCAACAGTCCATTTGGCGCCTGCCCAACATGTGATGGACTGGGCTTTAAAGTAAAAGTTGACCGGGCTGCCGTAATTCCTGACCCGGAATTAACATTAAGAGAGCATGCAATCGCTCCATGGGAACCTACCAGTTCTCAGTATTATCCTAAATTACTTGAATGTGTATGCAATCACTATGGTATAGATATGGATGTTCCAGTCTCTCAAATACCGGAAAGCCAGCTTGATAAAATTCTTTATGGCTCGGATGGGGAGAAAATCTATTTCCGTTACGAGAATGATTTCGGGCAAATACGGGAAAACAGAGTGGAATTTGAAGGCGTATTGGCTAATGTAGAACGCCGGTTTAAAGAAACAAGTTCAGATTATACACGTGATCAGATGGAAAAATATATGGCCGAGCAGGCATGTCCAACCTGTAAAGGCTATCGTCTGAAGAAGGAAACGATGGCGGTATTAATAGCAGGACAGCATATTGGCGAGATTACGGCCCTCTCTATTAAAGATGCTAACGATTTCTTTGAAAATTTGAATCTATCCGAGAAAGATATGAGTATCGGCCGTTTGATATTTAGGGAAATCAAAGAAAGGCTGGGCTTTTTGAATAATGTTGGCTTGGAATATCTGACATTAAACCGAGCAGCCGGAACACTTTCAGGGGGAGAAGCACAGCGAATCAGATTGGCTACTCAAATCGGCTCGCGCTTAACAGGTGTTTTATACATTTTGGATGAACCTTCAATTGGTCTTCATCAACGTGATAATGACCGATTGATTGCGACGCTGAAAAGTATGCGTGACATCGGGAATACGCTTATTGTGGTGGAGCATGATGAGGACACGATGCTGGCAGCGGATTATTTGATTGATGTCGGTCCTGGAGCAGGAGCGCACGGCGGTGAGATTGTCTCAGCAGGTACGCCGGAGGAAGTGATGGAGGATTCTAATTCCTTAACGGGCCAATATTTATCAGGGAAAAAATTCATTCCTTTGCCACAGGAACGCAGAAAGGGCGATGGACGATTAATTCAGATTAAAGGTGCTAAAGAGAATAATCTCAAAAATGTAAATGTATCTTTTCCGCTTGGGACATTTGTAGCTGTTACAGGAGTATCCGGATCAGGTAAAAGTACATTAGTGAATGAAATTCTCCATAAATCATTAGCTCAAAAGCTGCACAGGGCGAAAGCGAGACCAGGAAACCACCGCGAGATAAAAGGTGTGGAGGAACTGGAGAAAGTGATTGATATTGACCAATCACCAATCGGTCGTACGCCGCGATCCAATCCGGCAACCTATACAGGTGTGTTTGATGATATCAGGGATGTGTTTGCTTCCACAAATGAAGCGAAGGTCCGTGGATATAAGAAAGGCCGTTTCAGTTTCAATATTAAAGGCGGACGCTGTGAAGCATGCCGTGGAGATGGAATCATCCGAATAGAAATGCATTTCCTTCCGGATGTCTATGTTCCTTGTGAGGTTTGTCATGGAAAACGGTATAATCGGGAAACATTGGAAGTAACCTATAAAGGGAAGAATATTTCTGATATTTTAGATATGACAGTAGAAGAAGCACTTCAGTTCTTTGAAAATCATCCGAAAATCAAACGGAAGATCCAAACCATTTATGATGTTGGTCTGGGATATATTAAGATGGGGCAGCCTGCCACAACACTATCCGGCGGAGAAGCGCAAAGGGTTAAGCTGGCGAGTGAATTACATCGTCGCTCCAATGGCCGCTCACTCTATATTTTGGATGAGCCGACAACAGGACTTCATGTTGATGATATCTCGCGTCTCTTGGAAGTATTGCAGCGCTTGGTTGATAATGGCGATACAGTGCTTGTCATTGAGCATAATTTAGATGTCATTAAAGCAGCTGATTATTTAATTGATTTAGGTCCTGAAGGTGGAGAAAAAGGCGGAACCATTTTGGCTACCGGAACACCGGAGGTTATAGCGGAGACACCTGAATCTTATACAGGAAAATATTTAAAGCCCGTTCTAGAACGTGATCGGGACCGTATGAATAATAAAATCAAGGAAAAGCAAGCCGCCAGATAAAACGGCTTGCTTTTTATCCATATCCGGCGTATTTGCTTCAAAGAACTTACTCATACGTTTGCCCGTGCACCTTTAGAAAACTCATAGATTAACGATTTCTGGCCAGGGTATAATCGAAAAGTTACCATTTTCCAATTGTTGTAAGGTATTGTTGATATATAAGAAACTTTCTTTCAATTTATACGTACAATTAGGAGAGGTGTCTGTATCTATAACAACAACTAATCGATTTCTGGCTGCTCTATGTTATTTCAGTTTCTTCTTTTTAGGCTTCATCTTTCCTACGGTTATTTATTTCGTAGCTGTAGATGATTTTGAGCTAAAAGGGCATGCTAAACGAGCTTTAATCTCACATCTATTTCCATTAGTCATGGGCATTATCGTGTTCTTTGTATTTCTAACTCAGCTTGCCTCGAGTTCGGAAATAACGGCCTTGCCCTATACTGCTATACTGGCTATGTTTCTTTTCGGTTTGATTAGCTTTATTGTGATGATTTGGAATGTCATTCAGGGTATTAAACTAGTAAAGGATTGATAGGTACATACCATGGAAAAGGGAGCTGGTAAGAATGAATCAAGAGAAAAAAAGAATTTTGGAAATGGTGAAGGAAGGCTTACTTAACGCCGATGAAGCATTATTATTACTTGAGCAAATTGAAAAGAAAGACAAACTGATTAAAGAAGATGAGCAAAGGACAGAAACCAGTGAATTATCAACGGTTGTAAACCAAAGTGAATCAGAATATAAGGGGTCACCATCCAAAAAGTCTGCATCCACAATGGATAAACTATTAGGAATCGTAGACGATGTTGTTAAAAAGATAAAAGATGTAGATTTTGACCTTAATTTTGGCTCAGCGGTTGATATCGAGCATATTTATCATCATGATCATGTATCTTTGCGTAAAATAGATGTCGATCTGGCAAACGGCAGTGTCCAGTTCCTCCCATGGGATAAGGACGAGATTAGGATTGAATGCCAGGCGAAGGTGTATAGGGCAGAAAATACGACTGAAGCGAGAGAAAAACTGCTTAAAGAAGTAACTTATTCGCTTGAAGAAGGAAGACTTCGATTTGCTGCACACGACAAATCCATTAAATTACAAGCAATCATTCGTGTGCCAGACAATCGCTATGAGGAATTGAAAATTCGACTATTTAACGGAGCAATTACCGGTGAAAATGTTAAAGTCGATACGGTCATGACCAAAACGGGTAATGGGCAAATTCAATTTACGGATTTGAATGCAAGAGAAGCAGAATTTGAGACGGTCAATGGTGTTGTCAATCTTAAAGGATTTGATGTAGGCGAATTGGAAGTCGAAACGATGAATGGTGCAATCCAAATCCAGGGAGGCTTCCGAAAAGGAGATTTCCAGACGATTAATGGAAGTATTCAATGTGAACAAACCGGCCGTTATGGAGAAACGATCCGAGCTAAGGCGTCGGCAGGAAGTATTAATCTGCAAATCCCAGCAAATACTGGATGTGATGGGGAGTTAAAATCCAATCTCGGCAGTTTTAATATTGACCTGAAGGGTATTCACATCATTGAGGAAAAAAGTGATGTGGTCCAAAAGATGCTCCGATTCAAGTCAGAGGGTAATTATGAGGAATCCATTCATATTTTGGCCGAATCAAGAGCCGGTAATATTAAAATCAAACATTAATCAATACGTTAATGGATTAAAAGGAGCTGCGGGGTATTTTGAAGGAAAAAAAGCGTTTTGTCCGTTCAAGGTCAGATAAGATTGTTTCGGGTGTCCTTGGAGGAATCTCACAATATTTTGGTATGAGTTCAAAGCTTTTGCGTATCCTATTTATAATCGCGCTCATTCCAACTAGCTTTATGCTGATTATTCCCTATACGATTCTTAGCTGTTTTATGCCGAGAGAAGAAGTGAAGGAGATGGACATATGAAATGGATAGCCAAAATACTTGTTAATGCAGTCGTTTTCGTATTGCTGACACAGATATTTGAAGGTGTTCATGTAACCGGGTTTGGTGCAGCCATTATTGCAGCCATTGTATTATCCATCTTTAACGTAATTGTCAAACCAATTGTGACCATCCTAACGATACCTATAACGATCATTACGCTAGGAATATTTCTGCTCTTCATTAATACCATTGTGTTAATGATTACGGATGCAGCAATGGGAAGTGCCTTTGATATCAATGGCTTCTGGCTGACATTCCTGGTATCGATTATTCTTTCATTGGTTAATACGATTATGGAAAGTGTAATGGATGATAAATAAAGAACCTGAAGCCTGTTTACTAGGCTTCAGGTTTTTTAGCATTCTTGCTTGTCCGTTATGATGGTTGTTTCAAAACCAAGACGTTTTAGCTGTGTTGCTAAGTTGGCTGCATTCTGCTTGTCTGAAAAGGCACCTAACTGAATCTTGTACAGTATTTTTTCCGGATCTGATTTTTTGGAAGGATTGCTTAATTTCTTTTTCAATGAATAATGAGAGATGATAGATTCGGCAATTGCTTGTGCACATTTTTTTCGGTAGTGATTGCTTTTAAGCAGCTTTATTTCCTTTTCATTTGTCATAAACCCGCATTCAACCAGTACAGCTGTCATTTTTGTGGCGCTCAGCACATGAAAATCAGCCGTTTTAACTCCTCGATTTTGTAAACCGGTGGTGGCAATCAATTTATTCTGGATTTTTGTAGCGAGAGAGAGGGCTTCTTTAGGCCCTGATGTATGAATATACGTTTCAATTCCTCCTGCTTTATGCCAACCTCGATTTACGGCGGCGTTGGCATGAATTGATACATATAAATCTACATGGAGAGAATTTGCACGATTCGTTCTTTCTTGTAAAGGAACATCTACTATGTCCGAATGGGCAAAGAAAGTATTAACTTGATAGTTGGTTAATAAATCCTTTAAATATTCAGCAACACTTCGATTAAATTCATATTCCTTCATTCCATCCGGTGATGACTTTCCAGGTGTTTTATAGCCATGGCCTGCATCAATCATAATCTTCAACTTTAAAAGCCCCCTGTCCTTTTACTACCATAATATGAGGCAAGCCATCTAAATGGCCCATCTATGGTGACGTTTTAAATTAAAAGGACAGGATCTCTTGATTAAAATGGATATTATATTTCAGTCAGGCTTCATTGCTGTCAGAATGTATGTAATGGCTTCATCTAATATGCGTTATAGCACTCCATAGAATGTGGAAAGCCAATGATTAATCGAGCATAGAAGCTGCTTCTTTATCTACGATTACGGTTACTGCCGGATGCTGCTTTAGAATACTTGCTGGTAGTTGTTCTGTTAGATCACCGTGAATCAGTTTGTAGGTTGCTTCTGCCTTTGCTTCACCAGAAGAGAGCAGTATAATCTCTTTGCTTTTCATAATTGTAGAAATGCCCATTGTGATCGCTTGTTTTGGAACCTCATCCAGATGATTAAAGAAGCGGGCATTAGCTTGTCGAGTGCTTTCTTTTAATTCAATGATATGTGTCTTACTGGAAAATGGAGTTCCAGGTTCATTGAAGCCAATGTGACCATTCTTTCCGATTCCTAATACCTGAAGCTCTACATTACCAAGATTATTTATCACCGTTTCATATCGCTCACATTCCTGCAAAAGGTCCTCTGCATCCCCATGTGGAAGATGAATATGATTTTGTGGGATGTCCAAGTCTTTGAATAGATTATTCATCATATAGGAGTGATAGCTGTTTGGATTATCTTTTGAAAGCCCTATATATTCATCCAGGTTTACGGTATGGATTTGCTGATAGCTTGTCCCATTTTTCTGGTGATCCTCTATAAGATTTTTATAGAGACCGAGTGGGGTGCTTCCGGTAGCGAGTCCAAGGACTGCATCCGGTTTTTGCTTGATTTTGCTGATAAAAATTTCTGCAGCAATTTGGCTCATTTCATCATAATTGTCTGCTTTAATAATCCTCATAGTTGTTTGATTCATTGCTCTTCACCTCTGTAAGCTATTTTACCACGGCAGATTGTCATGGATACATTAAAGTTTGTATCCATAATCACAAGATCTGCGTCTTTCCCAACAGCAATGCTTCCTTTTTGATCATAAATATTAAGCTGTTTAGCTGGATTAACAGAAGCCATTTGGACAACTTCTTGCAATGAATATCCGGTAAAATGACATACATTTTTTATGGCATCGTTCATTTTGAGAATACTGCCTGCCAAAGTACCATCTGCAAGACGCGCTTCATCACCTGTAACGGTTACTTCCTGTCCGCCAAGATCATATTGTCCATCCGCCATTCCTTTTGCCCGCATGGCATCCGTAATAAGAATGGCCTTTTCTGTGCCTTTAACCTTGAGAGCAAGCTTTATCATTTCAGGTGATATGTGAATTCCATCCGCAATCATCTCCACGAATACCTGATCATGCAGTAAAGCTGCTCCAGCGGCACCTATGTCACGATGGTGTAAGCCGGTCATTTGATTAAATAAATGTGTAGCATTCGATATTCCGTGTTCAATCGCCTCTGATGCCTGTTCGTATGTGGCATTAGTATGACCCATGGAGCAGATGATATTTGAATTGCGGAGATGTTTAATTAATTCCTTTGCACCAGGCTGTTCCGGAGCAAGAGTGACCAATTTGATTGCATTACCTGATGATTCGTTCCACTCCTTAAATAAATCCACGTCGGCATTCTTGATATGATGCAACGGCTGTGCTCCTGCTTTTGATGGACTGATAAATGGACCTTCTAAATGTACGCCCAGCATTTCGGTTTCTCCGGCAGGATTTCCGTTAATCTTAAAGCTTTTGATAGCTTGTAACGCTTTATTTATATTGGCAGGATCCTGTGTCATTGTTGTTGCAAGAAAAGATGTGGTTCCCTCTTTAGGCAGCTCTTTTGCCATGATTCTAAGTGCTTCTTCTGTAGAATCCATGGCATCAGCCCCGGCCGCGCCATGAATGTGGATATCAATGAAACCGGGCAGTACTAGCTGTCCCTCTTTAAGGGTGATAATTTCATCAGCGTGCTGTGGTGAGTTTTCCATAAGACCCACTTCTTTAATTTGATTATCTTTAATTAAGATATATCCGTTTTGCAGGATGGCATTCTCTTGATATATCGTTGCGTTTTGTATCAGTAGTGTCATTTCTCTTAAACCCCCAGGTAAGTTGTCCTATCCTTATGGTACTTTTAACTTTTTAGAAAAACCAGAATTATATTATTGTAATTGTATGGTTATGTAGGAAATAATGATAAAATGAAAGCACAAATTTAATAATCACTAGATCAGGGAGTGAATTTTTTGGCAAAAGTTAAAACAATCGACCTCATTGATGAATTCCAGCTTGAACTGGTTTGTGGTGAAGAAGGTGTAAATAGACCTATCACTACGAGCGATCTTTCCAGACCTGGTTTAGAAATTGCAGGTTATTTCGATTATTACCCTGCTGATCGTATTCAAATCCTTGGGATGACAGAATTATCGTTTTTCTCTAAGTTAAATGATGAAGAAAGAATTTCAAGAATGCAAATGCTATGCAGTGATATTACACCTTGTATCGTTATCACGCGTGATTTAGAGGTGCCGAAGGAATTATTGATGGCTTCTGAAAGCGTTTCTGTACCGGTTTTACGAACATCGATGAAAACGACCCGGTTTTCCAGCCGACTGACTAATTTCCTTGAAAGCAAGCTTGCTCCAACGACTGCTGTTCACGGCGTTTTGGTAGATATATATGGCGTAGGTGTCATGATTACCGGAAAGAGCGGAGTCGGAAAAAGTGAGACTGCGCTTGAACTTGTAAAAAGAGGACATCGTTTAGTTGCCGATGATTGTGTGGAAATTCGCCAGGAAGATGACGACACACTGGTCGGAAATTCACCTGAATTGATCGAGCACCTTTTGGAAATTAGAGGTGTAGGCATCATTAATGTGATGACTTTGTTTGGTGCGGGAGCAGTCAGAAGCCATAAAAGAATCTCCCTTGTCATCAATCTGGAGCTATGGGATCAGCAGAAGAATTACGATAGACTTGGTTTGGAAGAAGAAAAGGTACGAATTATTGATACGGATATCACCCGAATGAATATACCAGTTCGGCCGGGCCGAAATATTGCGGTTATTATTGAAGTGGCGGCTATGAATTTCCGTCTGAAACGAATGGGCGTTAATACAGCTCAGCAATTTACCGAAAAATTGAATGAAGCAATTGAAAAAGAAAAATAATTAGAGTAGGTGTTAGGGTAGATGAATACGATAGACCGTGTTGCCATACATATCGGTTCCATCCAGATTTACTGGTATGGAATTATTATTGGAATGGGTGTCTTTATTGGGCTTTGGCTTGCCATGCGTGAGTCAAAACGCCGTGGGTTGGACAAAGATTTGTTTGTTGACCTGTTGATCTATGCAGTTCCAATCTCTATTATCAGTGCACGTATTTACTATGTTATTTTTGAGTGGTCCTATTATAAAGATCACCTCGGCGATATTTATAAAATATGGAATGGCGGAATTGCCATTCATGGAGCCTTGATTGGGGCCGTCATTACAACCATTTTCTTTGCTCGCTCCAGAAATATATCCTTCTGGAAAATTGCTGATATTGCAGCGCCATCTCTTATTCTCGCGCAGGGTATTGGCAGATGGGGTAACTTCATTAACCAGGAAGCATATGGTGATGTGGTTAGCCGCCAATTTCTTGAGAATTTAATGTTGCCCGACTTCATCATTGATCAAATGTTTATCAATGGTGCTTACCACCACCCGACTTTCTTGTACGAATCCCTTTGGAATTTCCTTGGATTTGGTTTATTGCTTCTGTTAAGAAGAGTTAATCTGCGTCAGGGTGAAATGTTCCTGACATACGTAATTTGGTATTCCATCGGCCGCTACTTTATAGAGGGGATGCGAACAGATAGCCTCATGCTGTTTGGTGAATTCCGAATGGCGCAGGTCTTATCGCTTTCATTGATTATTGGTGGAATAATCCTGCTTGTTGTAAGACGGAAAATGGGATATTCAGAGAAAAAATATTTAGACATATGATGTCCATTGCTCATAACCACATCTTTAGAATTTCAGATTGCAGGTTGTACATCGTGAACAGCTAAAGGGGTGGAATTTATGAAAAAAGATACCATATCAAAAGGGATAATGGCTGGGTTAAGAACTACGTGGATGCTCGGGAAGATTATTTTTCCCGTTACATTTTTAATATCCATCTTGCAATATACACCGGTATTACCTTGGATCATTGATTTGATAAGTCCTGCCATGGGACTGATTGGACTTCCGGGAGACGCAGCAATTCCGTTGGTACTCGGGAACTTTTTGAATCTCTATGCCGGGATTGGGGGCATATTGGCACTCGATTCTTTAACTGTTAAAGAAGTATTTATTATTGCCGTAATGCTTTCCTTTTCCCATAATCTCTTTATTGAAACCGGTGTTGCGCTAAAGGTAGGAGTTAAACTATGGGTTGTCCTGCTCACACGTATTGGACTCGCGCTATTATCAGCCATTGTCATTCATTTAGTATGGCAGGGCGGATCAGAGAGAATATATTATGGAATCAGCGGCAATGAGGAAGTGGTATCAGGCCTCATACCTGTGTTATTGCTGGCATTGGAAAAAGCAGCCTATGGAACATTAAAGCTGGCATTGATCGTTATTCCATTGATGCTAGTTATCCAAATTATGAAGGATCTTAATTGGCTAAATAAATTTTCGGACTGGATGAAGCCTATCACTAGGATGCTGGGGATGAAAGAAAACACATCCATGACTTTGGTTGCGGGCTTGGTCATTGGTCTGGCTTATGGAGCGGGAGTTATGCTTGATGCCGTTCGTGAAGATGGGGTTAGTAAAAAGGATATTACGATCGCCTTTATCTTTCTAATCGCCTGCCATGCAGTGGTGGAGGATACGGTCATTTTTATCCCTCTTGGCGTGCCAGTTCTGCCCCTGCTGCTCATCCGTTTGGTGACAGCCATTCTTTTAGCCGTAACAATTGCATTTATATGGAAAAAGGTAGAATTAAGAAAGAGGAAGGACGAACAGCGTGAAGCAGAAAATCACAACATTACTATTTGATTTAGATGGAACATTAATTGATACGAATGAACTAATTATTGCTTCATTTTTACATACATTTAATCACTACTATCCAGGCCAATATTCACGTGAGGACGTCTACCAATTTATTGGTCCCTCCCTGGCTGAAACCTTTGGAGGATTGGATCCTGAGCGTAAGGATGAGATGATTGCATTTTACCGTGAACACAATTTTGCCAATCATGACTTACTTGTTCGTGAATATGAAGGTGTATATGAGACGATTGAAATACTTAAAAAAAGTGGATATAAAGTCGGTATTGTGACAACTAAAATGCGCAATGCTGTTAAGATGGGCTTGATTAAAGGCCGCCTTGAATCCTTTTTTGATGTTGTTGTCACACTTGATGATGTTCAAATGCCAAAGCCAGATCCGGAGCCAATCCAGTTAGCGTTGAAATTAATCGGATCTGAGCCTTCTGAAACGATTATGGTTGGAGACAATAGTCATGATGTTTTGGCTGGGAAAAACGCTGGAACGAAGACAGCGGGCGTTGCCTGGACAATCAAGGGAAGAGAGTATCTTGAGCAATTCAAGCCAGATTATATGCTTGAAAATATGCGCGATCTCTTAACGATTGTAAAGCAATGAGAAGAACTAAGCGTTATCCGGTAAAAGGTGATGGCAATTCCCTTTGGTATGTTTATAAAACCGTTCCCTTTTGGAAGGTTGTTCGGAATTTTATCGTTATACAGCTTGCGAGATATACACCTTTTTTAAGCATGAAAAATTGGCTTTATCGGACTTTTTTAGGAATGAAGGTTGGGCAGAAGACCTCCTTTGCCTTAATGGTTATGCTTGACGTTATGTTTCCAGAAAAAATATCCGTTGGACGTAACTCGGTGATTGGCTATAATACAACGATTCTCGCGCACGAATACTTAATAAACGAATACCGTTTAGGGAGTGTAATTATTGGTGATGAGGTGTTGATTGGTGCCAACTCTACTCTGTTGCCCGGAATTGAAATAGGTGATGGTGCGATTGTTTCGGCAGGGACCCTCGTTCATAAGGATGTTCCGGCAGGGGCCTTTGTAGGAGGTAATCCGATGAAAATCATCTATAGTGCGGAAGAAATGAAAATTAGAATCAAGGAAGATGATTTCTTTCGGTAAAAGAGGAACCCCGTTCATTAGAGCGGGGTTTTTAATTGTGTAATTTGCAGGCCTAATGATAGATTGGTGGAAAGGAATATCCATATCACTTGACGTTATTTGGAAGGAACGATACACTTTAACTTAACTTCATCATATTAGCATATTAGCGAACTAAAGTATTCTAAAAACTTATAATAAAGGACTGTTAATTATGCCGGATTTATTTATGTTTGAAAAGCCCTTGGGCATGCGTGACACATTGCCGGATTTATATAAGATAAAACAATCCATGAAACAAAGGATGATGGATCAAACGGTTCAATACGGATATCGTTTTTTGGAAACTTCATCACTCGAATATTATGAGACGGTCGGTAAGGTATCTGCTATCCGTGATGTTCATTTATTCAAGTTATTAGATAAAGATGGTCATAGTTTAGTGTTGCGACCGGATATGACCTCGCCTATTGCCAGGGTTGCTTCTTCCCATCTATTGAAGGAAGGGAATCCCGAGCGGCTCGCCTATAGTGCAAATGTGTTCAGAGCACAGGAAAAAGAGGGAGGACGTCCAGCAGAATTTGAGCAATTTGGGATTGAATTGATAGGGGATCGTACCCTTTCGGCTGATGCTGAAGTGCTTTGTCTTCTGTCTGATGTTTTAAAATGTGCTGGTTTGGAAAGATTCCATATTACGCTTGGTCATATTGGCTTTGTACAGGATTTACTCCTTCATTTTGGCGGTTGCGCAGAAACTGCAGGGATTATGAGGAAATTTCTGTTTGAAAAAAACTATGTTGGTTTTAAACAGTATGTGAATCAATTGCCAATCTCATTAAAGGATAAAGAGACTCTGTTTCAGCTTCTTTATTTAAAAGGGGGCCGCGAGATTCTGGAAATGGCTGAAAAACTGACAAATGGGCAGCTTGGTCAGTATGCGGTTAAAGAGTTGAAAAAATTGGCCGATATCCTTCTTTTAACAGATCATACAGAAATGATTACGTATGATTTATCACTTGTCAGCCATATGGATTATTATACAGGTATTTTGTTTGAAGTATCTGGGGAAAATGTAGGCTTTCCACTTGGAAATGGAGGAAGATACAACGAGCTATATAAACAGTTCGGGACAGATGCTCCTGCCACAGGATTTGGTTTACGTTTAGACCGTATACTGGAGGCGCTCGATTCAGGAGTTGAAGAAGAGCCGCCCCTTTGCATCATTTATCACCCTGTACAGCAACAGAAAGCGATAAGCCGGGCAACGGAGCTGCGACAATCCGGCATGCGTGTGGTTTTACAAAATGTGAATGGAATAAAGGATGTAAATACATTTACAAATCATTTTCCGAATATTGAATTTATGATTGACATGACAGATGGATCAGGGGGAGAGGGATAATGGAACAATTAACGATTGCCATGCCAAAGGGACGGATTTTGGATGAAGCAGTGGAATTATTAAGAAAAGCAGATTATCAGATTCCTCCTGATTTTGACGATACTAGAAAATTGATCATTCATGTAGAGAATGAAAATCTTCGTTTTATCCTGGCTAAACCAATGGATGTTCCCACTTATGTCGAGCATGGTGTGGCTGATGTAGGGATTGCCGGTAAAGACGTTCTGATGGAAGAAGCACGTGATGTGTATGAATTGTTGGATTTAGAAATAAGTGAATGCCATTTAGCAGTGGCAGGCATGCCGAATACAGAAATGAACAAGATTGCTCCGAAGATTGCCAGTAAATACCCAAATATCGCTTCCCAATATTTTCGTGAGCAGGGTGAACAGGTTGAAATTATTAAGTTAAACGGGTCCATTGAGCTGGCTCCCATGATAGGCCTTGCTGATCGAATCGTTGATATTGTATCGACCGGACAAACTTTACGTGAGAATGGACTGGTAGAGTATGCAGCAATCCAAAATGTGACATCACGATTTATTGCAAATCCGGTAAGTTATCGAATGAAGGAAAAAGAAATCGCTGAAATGGTAACTCGACTGGGGAAGGTTTTGCAGCCGAAGGAATAATTGGAGGGAGAAGGCATGGAAATTAAATCGTTAACGAGTGGATTATCGTTGAAACGTACGGTGGATGGCGGATCCGATGCTCAAAGGAAGGTTGTCCAACAAGTCCTGCAGGATGTAAAGGAACGCGGAGATCAGGCTTTATTTTTTTATACAAAAAAGTTTGACCAAACAGAGATGGATTCTCTTAAAGTAACAAACGATGAAATGGAAAAAGCAATCGCCAACATGCCGCAAGAGATGATTTCAATCATGACTGAAGCTGCTTCAAATCTTCGAAGCTATCATGAAAAACAAGTGCAAAATTCATGGATAGATATGTCCGTGACAGGAACTATGCTTGGTTTAAGGCGTACTCCGCTTGATTCAGTCGGCATCTATGTTCCAGGCGGTACGGCCGCCTACCCATCCTCCGTATTAATGAATGCCATCCCGGCTAAAGTGGCCGGTGTAAAGCGGATTGTCATGGTTTCGCCGCCGGGAATAGACGGGAGATTACCTGACTCCGTGCTTGCTGCCGCGCATATTGCAGGCATCACTGAAATTTATAAGGTAGGCGGTGCCCAAGCAATCGGAGCTCTTGCCTATGGAACAGAATCAATCGGAAAAGTAGATAAAATTACAGGACCGGGTAATATTTACGTCGCGCTTGCCAAAAGGGAAGTATATGGGGATGTGGATATTGATATGATTGCCGGTCCTAGTGAGATTACGGTGCTTGCTGATGAAACGGCAGAGGCTCGGCATGTTGCGGCAGATTTGCTATCACAGGCTGAACATGATGAACGGGCATGCAGTGTGCTGATTACCACGAGCCGAAGATTGGCGAGCCAGGTCAAAGTGGAAGTGGAGAAACAATTGGCCGTGTTACCGCGTAAAGAGATTGCGCTCGCTGCCTGGAATAATTTTGGCGGTATATACGTAGCAAACACATTGGAAGAGGCGATTGAGGCTGTAAATGAGCTGGCCCCTGAACATTTGGAAATTCAAACAGCGGATGCGATGAATGTGGCGGGCGCAATTCGGCATACAGGTGCTATTTTTATCGGTAAATATAGTTCTGAGCCGGTTGGCGATTATTTTGCAGGTCCCAATCATGTGCTGCCTACAAATGGTACAGCCCGTTTTTCAAGCCCATTGAATGTAGATGATTTTCAAAAGAAAACGAGCTTAATTATGTACAGTCAACAGGATTTTGAGGCTAATGCATCTAAAATCGCTGCTTTTGCTAGATTAGAAGGATTAGAGGCTCATGCGCGGGCCGTGGAATCGCGATTTATTTCGAAGGAGGAAGGTCAATGAAACGTACAGCCGAAATAGATAGAAGAACGAACGAAACGAAAATTAAGCTTGCTTTAGGCCTTGACGGTGAAGGTAAGACGGAGCTTTCAACAGGTGTGCCTTTTCTCTCGCATATGCTGGATCTATTTGCGAAGCACGGCCATTTTGATTTACGAGTAGATGCGGATGGGGATATAGAAGTGGATGGGCATCACACAACAGAGGATATTGGTATTTGTTTAGGGCAGGCGTTGAGTCAGGCGCTTGGAGATAAAAGAGGGATTAAGCGATATGGAAATGCCTTTGTTCCGATGGATGAAGCACTGGCACAGGTCGTTGTTGATTTGAGCAATCGGCCGCATCTTGAATTTAGAGCAGACATTCCGGCACCGATGATTGGATCCTTTGATACAGAGCTTGTACATGAATTCCTGTGGAAGCTTGCGATTGAGGCGAAGATGAATCTTCATGTCGTCGTCCATTATGGCCGCAATTCCCATCATATTGTTGAAGCCATTTTTAAAGCGCTTGGACGTGCGCTTGATGAAGCGACATCACACGATCCAAGGGTGAAAGGAATTCCATCTACAAAAGGGATGCTGTAAGTGGAGAGGGGTGGCAGTCTTGATTGGAATCGTTGATTACGGGATGGGAAACTTATTCAGCGTTTATAACGCATTAGACAGGCTGGGAGCGGATCCTGTGATAAGCGGTGATCCGACTGTATTGGCCGGCTGTGATGGGTTAATCTTACCCGGCGTGGGTGCTTTTCGGGATGCAATAACTGCATTAAAAGAGCAGAAATTGGACGTATTTTTAAAGGAGTATGTCGAAAGTGGTAAGCCCCTGCTCGGCATTTGCCTTGGAATGCAGCTATTGTTCGAGAGCAGTGATGAACACGGGTTTTCCGAGGGGCTATGTTTCTTGGAAGGACATATTGCGAAATTTACGGGGATTGATCAAACCGGTAAAACCTATAAAGTTCCTCATATGGGATGGAATAAACTGCAATTTAAGAATGTGAATCCTTTAATTGAAGGATTGGAAGAGGATTATGTCTACTTTGTCCATTCCTATTATGCACAAATAAAGGACTCAGCGGAATTAATCGCAACAGCAATGTATGATGTCGAGGTACCCGGAATTGTAGGAAAAGGGAATGTGATGGGAATGCAATTTCACCCTGAAAAAAGTGGACAGATGGGAAAAGGTTTGCTCGGGAACTTCGTGAATCTGGTAATAGAGAAGGCGGGGGATAAGTGATGGGGACTAATTTTACAATCTATCCGGCAATTGATATGAGAGGCGGTAAATGTGTCCGTCTTCTGCAGGGAGATTATGGGCAGGAAACGGTTTATGGAGATTCTCCATTTGAAATGGCCAAGTCCTTTTCTGATTTAGGAGCCAAATGGATTCATATGGTCGATTTAGACGGTGCCAAAGAGGGAAATCCAGTTAATGAGGAACACGTACTAAAGGCAGCCCGGGAATTAAAGAGCGTATCCATTCAAGTCGGAGGCGGGATTCGCAATGAGGAGCAGGTAGCCCGTTACTTGGAGAATGGTATATCGCGTGTCATTCTTGGTAGTGTGGCTGTAAGAGAACCGGAATTTGCCACACGGATGATTCAGCAATATCCGGGGAAAGTTGCGATAGGACTGGATGGTAAAAGCGGTAAGGTGGCGACTGATGGCTGGCTGAAAACAAGTGAATGGACTGTCGTTGACTTAGGCAAGTATTTTGCCGATAAAGGGGCAGAATGGTTCATTTTTACGGATATCGCCAATGACGGGATGCTTAATGGTCCCAGTGTAGAGGCAACAGCTGAACTTGCGCGCGCAACCGGAAAGAATGTCATCGCATCAGGAGGAATGAGTCAGCTTGAGGATATCGCTGCTTTACAGGCCTATCAAGCGGATGGAATTGAAGGAGTCATCATCGGGAAGGCACTTTATGAAAATCGCTTTACATTGCCGCAGGCCCTAGCGAAGGCGGTTGAATCCTTATGATTACGAAACGAATTATTCCCTGTTTAGATGTAAAAGAGGGCCGTGTCGTGAAAGGGATTCAGTTCCTTGGGCTTCAGGATGCAGGTGATCCAGTTGAATTGGCGAAAATGTATGATGACCAAGGAGCAGATGAGCTAGTATTCCTTGATATTTCAGCGTCCCATGAAGGAAGAAAGACGATGGTGGAAGTGGTTCGGGAAGCGGCGACTGTCCTGAGTATCCCATTTACAGTTGGTGGAGGGATTAACTCAGTTGCTGATATGAGGACCATTCTGCGTGCCGGAGCGGATAAGGTATCTGTAAACACGGCGGCAGTGCTTCGGCCGGAGCTGATTGCAGAGGGAGCCAGCTATTTTGGGAATCAGTGTATCGTTCTTGCTATTGATGCAAAGTATGATGCGGAGATGAACGGCTTTCGAGTTTATACACATGGCGGCCGTAAAGCTACCGAATTAAATGCTATTGATTGGGCTAAGCAAGCCGTTGCGCTCGGTGCCGGTGAAATATTACTAACGAGTATGGACTGTGACGGGGAAAAAAGCGGATTCCATATTGAACTGACCAAGGCGATCAGTGAGGCTGTTACAGTCCCGGTGATTGCGTCCGGTGGAGCGGGAAGTAAGGAAGATTTTGCTGAGGTGTTTACAGAAGGAAAAGCAGACGCAGCACTGGCTGCTTCCATTTTTCATTACAAAGAGACAAGCGTACAGGAAGTTAAACGTAGACTGCGAGAACAAGGAGTGCTTGTGAGATGAATATAGAGAATATACGATTTGATACGAACGGATTAGTGCCGGCCATTGTTCAGGATGGAGAAACGAAGGAAGTCCTGACACTGGCTTATATGAATAAGGAATCATTGGAGAAAACGATTCAAACGGGAGAAACCTGGTTTTACAGTCGTTCCCGCCAGGAGCTTTGGCATAAAGGGGAAACAAGCAAAAACACTCAAGCCGTACGGGAAATCCGCTATGATTGCGATCAGGATGCATTAGTAGTATTGGTTCAACCAGCAGGCCCAGCCTGTCATAACGGCACGGTAAGCTGCTTTACGGAATCGCTGTATCAGGCTGATGATATTAATTTAATTCAGCCGGCAGATGAAGCAAAGGATTTTATGTATGATTTGGAGAAAATCATTGCTGAACGGGAAGCAGAGCGTCCCGAAGGCTCCTATACAACGTATTTATTTGAAGAAGGGGTAGACAAGATTCTTAAAAAGGTGGGAGAAGAAGCAGCCGAAGTCATCATCGCTGCCAAAAACCGCGACCTAGAAGAATTAAAATGGGAAGTATCCGATTTATTCTTTCATGTCCTTGTCCTCTTAAAAGAACAAAATCTCCCATTCTCTGAAATTCAAAAAAACCTCCGTGAACGCCATCTTACTAAACAGAATGATGAAGAAACTGACTCAAAAGGATGAATGATATCCTTTTGAGTTTTTTTGTTTGATGAAGGGTGCGGGGGTTAAGGGGCTATGTCATGGCTATGGCCGACCTATGCCCGGGCTTTACCCGGGTAAAGGTGAGGCAAGTGTGGGTGAAAGGCAGGGTAAAGGAGCTATGTCATGGCTATGACCGACCTATGCCCGGGCTATACCCAGGTAAAGGTGGGTCAAGTGTGGGTGAAAGGCAGGGTGAAGGAGCTATGTCTGGACTATGGCCGACACATGCCCGGGCTATACCCGGATAAAGGTGGGACAAGTGTGGGTGAAAGGTAGAGGAGAAAGGAACTCTGACTGGGCTATGGACCACCTTTGACATGGCTATCCTTGGGTAAGGGTGGGGTAAAGGCGAGTGGAAGGTAGAGGGGAAAGAGCTCTGGCTGGACTAATAAGCCCCCCTCCTGCTCCAGAATCGCCACTACATATGCTTGTCGGAGGCCTACAGGATGTAGGTCATGAAGACGTTGCCACAGGACGTGACGTATTTAGTCTTCGTTCCTTAAATGGGCCCTTCCGCTTTTCATCCGATCCAGCTGCGGCTCCTAACTGCTCGAGACATAAGTGTAGCTGCTACGGGAAAGAAAGAGCACTTTCCCTGCGCACCTCCTCTTATGCTTGTCGCAGCTGACCAGTCGCCTCCGCTTTTCATCTGATCCAGCGTCAGGGCCTAGGAGCTCGGGACATAAGCATAGCCTCTACGGGGGAAAACATCCCCCTCCGAGCCTCTGTCTTATGCTCCTCGCTCCTGGGCAAGGCCCTTCCGCTTTTCTTTCTATAATTCTCTTAATATGGTATAATTGTAGGGTTAAAGTATATGTGCTTGGAGGACTAGATGGGGAATAATTTTAATTTGACTAATAAGGCAAAAGTTGTTTCGTTTAACCCCACGGGAGAGTTCTATTTTACAAAGGGAATAAAAGCTTTCCAGCGAAGGGAATTATATAGAGCTAAGAAATATATGAACCGTGCGTTGCAGCTGGAACCGGGTGAGCCGATGATTGCTTGCCAGCTGGCTGTGATTTGTACGGAATTAGGTGAATATCAGTTTTCGAATCAGCTGCTTGAGAATATTCTTCAGGAGTTGGATCCGTTTATGACGGAGTGCCATTATTTCCTGGCTAATAATTTTGCTCATATGGGTTTATTTAAAGAGGCCTATAAGCATGCTAACGAATATTTAAATAAAGATCAGTTTGGTGAATTCAGTGAGGATGCAGAAGATTTGCTGGATTTAATCACATTTGAGACGGATGAAACAGAAGAGACCTTGGAAGTTCAGGATGATTTAATGATGCGCCAAGAGGCGGCACGTGAGTTGCTTGAAGCGGGTAATTTTGTGAAAGCCGTTGAAAAAATTGAAGAATTAATCGATTTATATCCTGAATTTTGGTCGGCTTATAATAATTTGGCACTGGCTTATTTCTATGTAGGTAAAACAGAGAAAGCTTTTGAGACGCTCGATCGAGTCCTTGAGAAGAACCCTGGCAATCTGCATGCTCTGTGCAATGGAATGGTCTTTTACCATTATCAGATGGAGCAGGATAAGCTTGATGAGGTTTTCGCTGTCCTAAAAAAAGTCAGACCTATTCTTGATGAACACCGGTTAAAATTAGGAGCGACCTTTGCGCTGACTGGTTATTATGAGGAAGCTTATATCTGGCTTCGCCAGCTGCAGAAAAAGGGTTATGAAGGGGACGGAACCTTCTATTATTGGCTCAGTAAATCTGCCCATCAAATCGGGCAAAAGAGAGTTGCTGAAAATGCCTGGGCTAAAGTGGTTGAATACAGTCCTGATAAAGAGGGACTTGAGCCTTGGGGCGAAATGACTGAAGATGAGGAATCTGGATTTGAAGAGCATGCGCCTTCCATCATTAAAAAGTTGGAAAGTGAGTATCTGGAGGAGAGATTGTTTGGTCTCTTTTTAGCGAGTCATTCGGGGGAATTTAATCAAATTAAAACTCATCCCTCTTACGAAACTAATAAACGTTTCACAGCGATGGAACGAGAATATAAAAATAGCATCGAGCTATCCGATAACCGTCAATTTTTTGCGGCAGAGGTAGCAGACACGTTATATAGGTTTTATCAGCCGGTAAAATTGATTGAGTCCGGCCTTTATTTTCTCTGGTTTTCTGTATATGCAGAAGGAAAAGAGAATGGTATACGGTTCTCAAATCCACTTGCATGGGCAGCTGCTATTGATTACGAATGGCACAAGCTGCGCGGTGAAAAAGAATCTCAAAAAACAGTGGCGGAACGATATGGAATATCTAACTCGACACTTTCTAAGTATGTAAAGCTTGTAGCCGAATTGTTGCAATGAGCAAATTTTTGGACCTAATATGTATAGTTTAATACGATTAGTTCGAGGATAAGACGAGAAATGAAATGAATGTGAGAGGCTTCGAGTTCTATCGTAAGAAGGAGTGATTCATAATGTCTGAGGAAAAAATTTATGATGTAATTATTATTGGAGCCGGACCGGCGGGTATGACAGCAGCTGTATATACGTCAAGAGCCAATCTTTCGACATTAATGCTTGAACGTGGCATTCCGGGCGGGCAAATGGCGAATACGGAAGAGGTTGAAAACTATCCAGGATATGAAACCATTCTTGGACCAGATTTATCAACTAAAATGTTCGAGCATGCGAAAAAATTTGGAGCAGAATATGCTTATGGTGAAGTAAAACAAATTATTGATGGAAAAGAATATAAAACCATTGATGCTGGTTCTAAGCAATATAAAACGCGTACTATTATTATTGCTACTGGTGCTGAATATAAGAAAATCGGCGTACCAGGTGAAAAAGAGCTAGGTGGTCGCGGTGTTTCCTATTGTGCAGTTTGTGACGGAGCTTTCTTTAAGAACAAAGAACTTTTCGTGATTGGCGGAGGAGATTCTGCTGTTGAAGAAGGTGTGTACTTAACTCGCTTTGCTTCTAAAGTAACGATTGTACACCGCAGGGATGAACTTCGTGCTCAAAAAATTCTGCAGCAGCGTGCCTTTGAGAATGAAAAGGTAGATTTTATTTGGAATACAACGTTAAAAAGCATTAATGAGAAAGATGGTAAGGTTGGCAGTGTAACATTGATATCCACTGTTGATGGTACTGAGCGCGAGTATCCGGCAGATGGCGTATTCATTTATATTGGAATGCTGCCGTTAACAAAACCATTCCAAACTATCGGAATTACGAATCAAGCTGGTTATATCGAAACCAATGATTGCATGGAAACAAAAATTCCTGGTATTTTTGCAGCCGGAGATGTTCGTGAAAAGAATTTACGACAAATTGTTACGGCAACAGGTGATGGCAGTATAGCCGCTCAATCCGCACAGCATTATGTTGAAGAGTTGATGGAGCAATTAAAAGCACAAGCAAAATAAAATAGCTTGAAGGATGAGTAAAAAATTTACATTAAAGTCATTATTAATTAATGTAGCTGTAATCAAAGTGCAATACATTTGGGGTAGAATAAAAATAAGAAATTGACCCCCTTTTATATATTTTTTTGGCATAGGTTATAAAACCTATGCCGCTTTTTTTTGTTGTTTGTCGAAAAATATAGGGATGACTTGAAAAAATTATGATGATTAACGTACATTGTTCATGCACATCTAAAATAGTATAATAAAGAGAAGTCTATCTAATTTGTGCTGTAGCAACTGAGGTGAAATAGTTTGCAAAGAGTAACCAATTGTATGTTAATGGCAGATGGCAAGGCCCTTATGCTTCAGAAGCCCAGAAGAAATTGGTGGGTAGCGCCCGGCGGCAAAATGGAATCTGGAGAATCCATACATGACTCTGTCATGCGTGAATTCTATGAAGAAACCAATTTGAAAATCGAGCGTCCTGAGTTAAAAGGCATTTTCACCATGGTTAATATGAAAGATGACCAAATTGTTCATGAATGGATGCTTTTTTCTTTTCGTGCCTACGCATTTGAGGGAGAAGCATATCAGGAGAATGAGGAAGGGATTCTGAAATGGCATCCTTTAAACGATATTCTGGCATTGCCAATGGCAGAGGGAGATCGCAAAATATTGGATCATATGATGAATGGACAAGGAATACTAATAGGTACATTTAAATATACAGAAGATTTCATACTACTCGATTACAAGCTTGAAAGAAACGGGGAATAACTAATGGAAGAGAAAAAAATAGAAACTGCAGCATCAGAGAATCGGTTGGTCATTATTACGGGTATGTCAGGTGCCGGTAAGACAGTTGCAATACAGAGCTTTGAGGATCTGGGCTTCTACTGTGTGGATAACCTTCCCCCTACGCTTCTTCCTAAATTCATGGAGCTTATGAACAATTCAGGAAAGAAAATGAATAAGGTAGCATTAGTAATGGACTTACGAGGCAGGGAATTTTTTGAACACTTATTCAAAGCCTTGGATGATCTTAATGAATCCTCCAAGTTTGTTCCTGAAATTTTATTCCTGGATGCGGATGACTCCGTTTTAGTAAGAAGATATAAGGAAACAAGACGTACTCATCCATTGGCTCCATCAGGATCGCCGTTGGAAGGGATTAGACTTGAACGAGATTTGCTTGAGGAATTAAAAGGACGTGCTCAAACGATTTATAACACATCAAATTTTAAGCCAAAAGAGCTGCGTGAGAAAATTGCCAAACAATTCTCCGTTAATCAACGGGTGGAGTTCTCGATTAATATCATGTCATTCGGTTTCAAACATGGTATCCCTATCGATGCAGATTTAGTTTTTGATGTAAGATTCCTGCCTAATCCGTTTTATATAGAAAATATGCGTCCGCAAACTGGACTGGATGAAGAGGTTTCTTCTTACGTAATGAAATGGAGTGAAACCCAGAAATTTATTGAAAAATGGACGGATTTACTTGATTTTATGATTCCTCAATATAAACGTGAGGGGAAAGCCCAGTTAATTATCGCTGTGGGATGTACTGGAGGCCAGCATCGTTCCGTAACTTTAGCTGAATATCTGGGTAAACGGTATAACAATGAGTACCATACGAGTGTAACGCATCGTGATATTGATAAAAGGAAGGTACGCACAGATGACATCCATATCAGCACAACCTAAAGTGGTCATCATAGGTGGTGGATCTGGCCTTCCTGTCCTATTAAGAGGGCTAAAGGCATATCCTCTCGACATTACCGCTATAGTGACCGTTGCGGATGATGGTGGCAGTTCTGGCAGACTGAGAGAGGAACTGGACATCCCTTCTCCTGGTGATATACGGAATGTTTTAGCAGCTATGTCTGATGTAGAGCCATTAATTGAGCAAATGTTTCAGCACAGATTTACAGGCTCTGAACAATTATCAGGTCATGCGCTAGGGAATTTAATTCTTGCTGCGATGACTTCTATTACCGGTGACTTTGTACATGCTATTCAGGAGATGAGTAAGGTTTTAAATGTAAGAGGACAGGTTTTGCCCTCTGCTAACCAGAGCGTAATCCTACATGCAGAACTCGAGGATGGGACGGTTGTTTCCGGTGAATCAAAAATTCCATACTCCGGGAAACGCATAAAGCGGGTATTCCTCAGTCCTGAGCATATTCAGCCTCCTCATGAAACCATCCAGGCCATCAGACAGGCAGATTTAATTTTGATGGGGCCGGGAAGTCTTTATACAAGTATATTGCCTAATTTGGTTGTGCCTACAATTGCAGCTGAAATTGCAAATGCCAAAGCATCCAAGGTATATATTTGTAACTTAATGACTCAAGCAGGGGAAACCCTGAATTATACAGCAAGTGACCATTTGAAAGTAATAAATGAGCATTTAGGTGAGTCATGTATGGATACAATCTTAGTCAATAAAGAGGATATCCCTGCGCATTTAAAATTAAAATATAAAGAAGAGTATGCCCAACCGGTTATCTTTGATATAAACAGACTTGAACAAATGGGACTGCAAGTGATTAAGGATAATATAGTAACGATTCAAAATAACCGTGTCAGACATGATACAGTCGTCGTTGCTTCTATTATCTATAATTTATTAAAGGAAAAGAATAAAGTGTAAGTTGTAAAGGGATTGAGGTGTAAAAAAGGATGTCGTTTGCGTCGGAAACAAAAAAAGAATTAACCAATTTAGAAGTAAAAGAGTGCTGCGCACGGTCAGAACTATCTGCGCTAATCCGGATGAACGGATCCTTATCCTTTTCCAATCGTCATCTTATTGTGGATGTGCAAACAGAAAATGCAGCGATTGCCCGGAGAATTTATACGTTTTTAAAGAAGCTTTATAATCTCCAGGTTGATTTGCTTGTTCGTAAAAAGATGAAGCTGAAAAAGAATAATGTCTATATTGTACGGTTTTCTGAGAAAGCGAAGGAAGTACTTACAGACTTGAATATCATTGAAAATGAATTTACGATTATCCATGATATATCCGAGGAATTAATCCACAAGAAATGCTGTAAACGATCATATTTACGTGGTGCATTTCTTGCAGGCGGATCAGTTAATAATCCTGAGACTTCCTCTTATCACTTGGAAATATCGTCTTTATATAAAGAGCATAATGATTCTTTGTGTGAGTTGATGAACTCATTCGGATTAAAAAGCAAAACGCTCGAAAGAAAAAAGGGATTTATCACCTATTTGAAGGAAGCGGAAAAGATTTCTGAATTCCTGAATATTATTGGAGGGCATAATGCACTCTTGAAATTTGAGGATATTCGTATTGTAAGAGACATGCGAAATTCTGTAAATCGACTTGTAAATTGTGAAACTGCAAACTTGAATAAAACAATCAGCGCTTCATTGCGCCAGGTTGAAAATATACGGTATATTGAAAATACAGTTGGTCTGGATATATTGCCTGATAAACTACGTGAAATTGCAAGACTGCGTGTCGAATACCAAGATGTAACCCTAAAAGAACTTGGGGAAATGGTTTCAAGCGATAAAATAAGCAAGTCGGGTATTAATCATCGTCTACGTAAAATAGATGAAATTGCCGAAAAGCTGCGAGCCGGTGAATCTAAATAAGTATTCCAAGCATTATGATATAAATAATATTTAATGGAGGGGAATCGCTGTGATTGAAAAAGAAGTCACTGTACAGCTTAAAACAGGCTTGCAGGCACGCCCGGCTGCTCTATTTGTTCAGGAGGCAAGTCGTTTTTCATCTGATATATTTATTATAGATGGAGAAAAGAAGGTCAATGTAAAAAGTATTATGGGATTAATGAGTATGGCGATTGGTACAGGTAAGACAGTGACCCTTGCAGCAGATGGTCAGGATGAAGAAGAGGCTATAGAGGTTTTAGAAGCATTTATGACAAAGAGTAGTAATACGAAGAATCATTAGGATACAAATAGAAAAGAGGTGGCTATCTATAAGCCGCCTCTTTTCCTGCTTTATTTACTAATAAGAATTTTTCCGACAGTACGGTCTTTGCTTTGACCCGTTAACTTGATTTTTACGCCAAACTCAGGGATATTCCGCCCTGCGTCAGGTTTGCCAGGATTTAAATAATTTTTGCTATCATCAAACACAGAAAATGGTTTCGTGTCAAAATCTGACAATGTTAAACCATTTACACTCTTATAATCCAAATACATTTTATCTGTTTTATCTAATCTAAATGCAGCATCATGAATTTGATAACGAGTTGCAGCTAAGGATTTGTCACTCCATTTTAATGTTCCTTGGTCAGCATCGACTACCCCTAGGAAGCCTTCACCTGGGTGACTGCCTGTCCAGTTATCTGAATAGCTGTCATCCACATACCAAACTACTAATCCACCATCATATTTCATTAGGCTGGCTCCGCGTTTGATATGAGCAAGTCCTAAATCGACCCCCTGATGATTTCGCCATTCTGCCAAATAGTATTGATCGCTTGTATAGAAGCCTTCATTCTTGGTGAAGCCATCTAATGTAAAGGCAGAGGTTGAAGTATCTGCATTATCTTTTACGAGTTCCTGTCCATCAGCAGTAATTGTAATGTCATCTACATAAAAACCTGGTTCAATAGCTGCTATATCAGTCCAGTAATTAAAGCGTAATTCAATTTTCTTGCCGGCATAGGCATTTAAATCAAATATACCATCTACCCATCCGTTGGAGTTTCCTGTTATACCATTACCCGGATTTTGTTCATATGGATTAGTAGAAGTGGTTATATTCCCTGCTACGCCTGTCCAGTTTGTTTGTCCTTCTTCACGCACTTGAACAGATGCATAGTCCCAATCCTGCTCTATTTGGTACCATGTCTTGAAAGATAACTGGGCTGTCGACTTATTTGTTAGATCAAGAGAAGTAACCAAAGAGTTATTTAGGTTATTACCTTTTCCGCTATGATATTCATACTTCCCGCTATAAGGAGTATTTACTGTGGTCTTCTTTTGTGGCAAATTCACTTTAAGCGCATCCAGGTTTCTTCCCTTTGTATTGGCTTGATCGAGAAGGAATTCAGATCCCCGTCTAGTCAGATCATCCAAATCGACCTCTTCATAATTAAGCCAGTTTCCACCGAGGCTCTCCTGAAGATATTCTTTGGCATATGGGCTGAATCCAGTTGGTTCTCCTCCTGGAACTTTACCTGCCCAGCTGCCGCTTGCCATGATTGACCAATAGCCGATGGCTTCACCAGATCCTGAGTATTGCGTATCATATTCATCCGGTAGACCCAAATCATGACCATATTCATGGGCAAATACTCCGGCAGCTCCATCAATTGGTTCGATTGTGTAATCGTAAGCAGCCATTTGTCCATTCCAGTAAGGTATGTCTGTTTCCGTATTAGCAATTGGGAATATCCCGTCGAATATCCCGTCCAAATTCGAACGATGGGACCAGATTGCATCTCCACCCAGTGTGCCGCCACCTGCTTCTTCACCTACAGCAGAGTGGACAATCATTAAGTGATCGATTAATCCATCTGGCTCGCGTTTATTGCCGTCCCCATCATAATCGTAGCGATCTTCCTGATCATACTCAGCAAAATCTACATTTGGATCGTTTGCTGCAGCTTCAAGTGCTTCCTCTACAAGGCTACGTGCATCCTTGTCATTTCCATCAGGTGTGGGAATATTTCCACCATACTCAGCAGCAGGTTTTTCAGCCATATACCAACCAGCTACTTCACCATCTACGGTATAGCTACCGCCAGATTGCTGTTCATAATATTGCTTCATAGAAATTAGCTTTTCGCCGTTAGGACCTGTATATCCCTTTTTACCAAAAATCATTTGTTGGTAATGATCCTTAGTATAATCTTGATAGTACATGTCTGTATCCTCTGGTCTGACATTGTCACCATTGTAATCAGGGAACTCAATCATCAGAACCAAAACTTTATCTTTTACTACAGACCCTTTATATTTCTCTTCTTTTACTGGTTGAACAACACCATTACTAGGTTTGGAACCTTTGCCAGTTTTTTTACCTTTTTTCTTTTTGTTCCACTTCTTTTGCAACTCTTTTATTTGCTTATCGAATTTTTTTGATGAGTCCTTTTTAGCGTTTTCTTCTTTTTTCTTTAGGTACTTTTTCAACTGTGCCTGTGCTTCTTTATCTGTTGCATTTTTCTTGATAACACCTTCCTTTTTAAGCATTTTAATTAATCGTTCCTCGTTGGCAATGCTTAAATCAAAAGAGCTTCCTGTATAGGTAACTGAATGATTATGACTGGTCTCGGTTGCAGCATGATTACTTATTGTCGAAACTTGGTGAGCAGAAGTGGCTGGTGCAAAGGCACTGAATGTTAAAGCAGCAGCGAAGGCCGATGCCAAAATAGATTTTCCTCGCAAATGGTTTCCTCCTCTTAATTTTAATTAACATCTATAAATATTCTAACTATTCTGTTAAAAAACCTCTTTAATAGTAG
Organism: Pradoshia sp. Z4_20; assembly: GCF_058216035.1. Lineage (NCBI taxonomy): Bacteria > Bacillati > Bacillota > Bacilli > Caryophanales > Bacillaceae > Pradoshia > Pradoshia sp. Z4_20. Next base: position 12,561 of record NZ_JBZAJD010000005.1, on the reverse strand, counting down.
AAAATGGTAGATTAGGAGTAGTTGAGGAAAAAGAAGTGGGTAATTAGACATAAAAAAACCACCCTTTTTGAAAGAGTGGTTTCGTCTTATGATTATCTATCTTCTGTCAAACTTCTAGAAATTTCTTTTGGTTTCTTGTTTTTCATCAGGATTGGATAGAGAACAAGACCGAGGACAAATAAACCTATACCGAGCGAGAAGGTTTTTAAGTCGGCTGTTCCGGTTTTAATTACCCATAGGGTGTATACAAGAGCCACTATCGCTATTATGCCATCTATCAATCGTGATCGCTTCATCCCTGTGTATGTTTCACCGGTAATAATCAGTTTTACCTGATAAAGAACACTAACGAAATACGGGATTAAGTAAGCTAATGTAGCAACGACCATTGCGAATTCATAAGCTTCCATTATCGTTCCGGAAACAGTAGCGAATAAAAAGAATTGCGTTAAAAGGTTTGTGATAGTCAAAGAATTGACTGGACTTCCTTTTTTATTCGTTTTTCCGAAGAATGCCGGGAACAAGTTGGATTTAGCAGCTTGATATGGTACCTCGGAGCTAACGACAATCCAACCGACTGTGGATCCGAATAATGAAATTAAGGCAAGGAATCCTAAAATATAAGCACCGCTAGATCCGATTGCAGCTTGCAGAGCATCAACCAAAGGTTTATGTGACTGTTGCAATGCCTCTTGGGATAAAGCGCCCATTGTTAATAGTGTTATACCAATATAGATCGCAATGGCAATAATCAGTCCGGTGATTGTCGCTTTTTTCACATCAGTCTGAGACTTTGCCCTATTAGATAGCATCACAGCAGCTTCTACCCCAATGAAGGCCCATAGCGTGGCAATAGCTGCGTTATTTACTTGTCCACCCAATGAATGGGAAACCCCAGATGCATCGATGAATTCTTTACCGTTCATTATATTAGTAGAATCAAATATGAAAATGGTTGCGACGATAAAAAGGGCGAACCCAATTACTTTAGTGATGGTTGCCAGCAAATTGATTTTTCCAGCGCTGTTAAAGCTTTTGCAGAGAATAAAGTGAATGCCCCACAGCATAACTGTACATACCATAAAGTTTAAGAATTTCCCTAATTCCAGATCAAAATTGCCGCTTGAAAAAAGGATGTACTGGCTTTGCATAATTGGGAAGAAGGTAGATAAGTACCCGGCAAACGAGATAATGACTGATGCCGTTGCAGCCCAGTTAGCAGCCCAGTAACCCCAAGCAATACTGTAACCAGCGATTTTCCCTTTCCTTGGTGAACTGAACATGGCTTGAGCATAGCTTTGCGGTCCCGTTTTTAATTCCGGCTTTCTGATAGCCAAATTTCCAAATACAAGAGCAACCATTAATACTCCAGCTCCTGTTAAGATCCAGGCCATTGATGCTCCAAACGGACTAGAAACACCAGCTAGGTTTGCCGGAAGCATAAATATTCCTCCACCAACCATGTTGCCGACAACAAACATGGTTAATATCCAAAATCCCCATTTTTTATTATTCATGATGAAAGACCCCTTCTGTTTTCAAAAATATGCGAAAAATATAATAAGATAAATTATTGCTAGTGGTACAAATCGTTATAATTCTATACCCGAATTATAATTTGATCATTCCGGTGGCTTATTGGTTGAGATTGTTAAGTATGAAATTCAACACAATAAACTCTCTTCAGAATGACTAATTATTAAATTGTGCTTTCATATTAACATCAAACTTTAATTTGGTAAAGTGATAAACAATTAGAGAACTAAAATATTGTCAGGTAGGGGAGTAGAGGGGGATATCTACATTATTTTTTTGATAAAACAAAAGAGCTGCCGAATATCTCGACAGCTCTTAATCAGTTTATTATTTTTTATTTTCTTCTACTACATTGCGGGTGATAATTTTATCAACTAATCCGTACTCTACCGCACGTTCAGCTGTCATGAAGTTATCACGTTCTGTATCGCGAGCAATTGTTTCATAAGATTGACCAGTACGTTCAGCCAAAATTTTGTTTAAGCGCTCACGCATAAAGAGAATGCGTTTAGCAGCGATTTCAATCTCAGTCGCTTGTCCTTGAGCTCCGCCAAGTGGTTGGTGAATCATCACTTCACTGTTTGGTAACACAAAACGCTTTCCTTTTTCGCCGGCAGCAAGAAGGAATGCACCCATTGAAGCAGCCATACCGATACAGATCGTAGAAACCTTTGGTTTAATATATTGCATTGTATCGTAGATTGCCATACCAGCTGTGATGCTTCCGCCTGGGCTATTGATGTAAAGATATATATCTTTCTCTGGGTTTTCAGTTTCAAGGAACAATAATTGGGCAACGATAGAGTTGGCAACATTGTCATCAATTGCACTTCCAAGCATGATAATCCGGTCTTTTAATAAACGGGAATAAATATCGTATGCGCGTTCCCCGCGATTTGTTTGTTCAATAACTGTAGGAATTAAATTCATTTATTTTCTCCTCCTTATATGTAAAAAAAATAATACATTTGGCTTTGACTTTATCATACACTTTATGGTCAATAAAGGTCAAACAAAAGACGCTTACATTACTATATGTTTTTTATTAAGGACTGATGTCTAGTTTATCTGATTGGTCTGCGCATAATTTGCAACTGATTCTATGTATAGAAACAAAATAATCCCTGATATCCATCTTACCCAACATAAAGGCTTATAAACCTAAGGAATAGTTCTTGCAAAAAGACTTTCTCTTCCTTATAATATAATTTTGTAGGCTAACATTTTGCCCTCGTAGTTTAATGGATAGAACATAAGATTCCGGTTCTTACGATGGGGGTTCGATTCCCTCCGAGGGCGTATAATATATTGTAGGAAATGCCCCAGTGCCGAAAGTAGCTTAGCACTGGGGCATTTTTTTATTTATTAACAAATTCAATATTTTGTAAATATATCCTCCTTTTTCTTGCTCTGCTCCTTCCTATTTACTACTATTAATGTAAGCGATTTATTATAAGGGGGCAGGGATTTGAACGTAGAGTTTGGTTTGTACCAGCAACAAAAGTTAAAGCTGACGATGACGCCGGAATTAAATCAGGCAATAAACTTGCTTCAATACCCGGCAATTGAATTAGCTGCCTATATCGATGGAAAAGCACTTGAGAATCCGTTAATTGAAATAGATGACGAGTATCCGAAAGTCTCAGGCAGATCATATGGCGACTCATCAATCAATCAAATCAGTGAGGAGACTGTTTCATTAAAATCTTATTTACGATCCCAAATTCCATTTAAAGTATTAACCGACAGGGAAGAGTGCGTTTTATTGTTTTTGATTGATTGTATCGATGAAAATGGATATTTACGTATTACCTTTGAGGAAGCTCGATCCCTTGTGGAGGTTAGTCAGGCAGAATGGGATGTTGCCTTATCTGTTTTGCAGGCATTGGAGCCTGTCGGAGTGGGTGCCAGGAATCTAAGTGAATGTTTGCTCATACAGGCTAAACGTGATTATATCGATGATCTGCCACTAGAAGAGGTTTTGGTTAATCATTTCGATATGCTTGTGAATAGAAAGTGGAAAGAGCTTGCCAAGCTGGTTGGTGTAACAATTGCAGATATTCAATCCATTTTTGATTTAATACAGGCATATAACCCCAAACCTGGTTCAGCTTTTAATAGTGGTGAATTCCAATATTTCATACCGGATGTAAGTGTTTCTGTTTCAAAAGGAGTACCCACTGTAAAAGTTTTATCAATGAGAAGATTTAAAACGAATGAATTTACTTCCCCTATAAATGGAAGTGATGACATAACTAAAAAGTATATGTACGAAAAGAAATTGGAGCTTAACTGGCTAAAAAAGGCTATTGAGCAAAGAGAGCAAACTTTAAGGCGTGTAACTTATGCCATCATGGAAAAGCAATCTGCCTTCTTTGATACTGGAAAAAGTGTCACCTTAAAGCCATTAACTATGAAGGAAATCGCCAAAATGGTTGATGTGCATGAGTCCACAGTAAGCAGGGCGATTAGAGACAAAGTGGTAGAGACGCCATTTGGGACTTATGATATGAAAATGTTTTTTACGAGCAGCATCCCGAACGCTCAATTGGAAGACTCTTCATCAGAACAAGTAAAGCAAGAAATAGTGCGGTTGATAAAGGCAGAGCAGAAAACATTACCTTTATCGGATCAGGCAATTGCAAAGCAACTTCAGGATGATTTTGGTATTCTTGTATCACGGAGGACAATCGCGAAATATCGGACTCTGCTTCATATACCATCTTCTTCAAAAAGAAAACGATATGAGGTTAGTGAATAATTAATTTATAAATGTAGAAAATAAGAAAGAGCAGGGGGAAAGAGAGTGAGTGTACCAATCATTCATTTTTATACAAAAAAGAATTGCCCATTATGCGAAGAGGCAAAGGATCTTTTGAAAATTTTGCAAAGAGAAATGACGTTTACTCTCCTTGAAGTCGATATATATTCCAATGATAAATTACTGGAACAATATGGGCTTATGATTCCTGTAGTCGAAATCAATGATCAGGTTATTCAATACGGTCGTATCGATTTAGATGAGATTCGTCGCTATTTAACGTGATGTTCACATTTAGAACCTTGCAACTATTCGAAACTCCTGTTAGAATGGAATTACATCAGGAGCTATTTTTTTTACATAAACTGGGACGCTAAACGTCTTGCTAGGACAAAAAATGACCAAAGTATAAAAGGAGTTTGAAGGATATGGACGGAATACTCCATTTACAGAAGAAATTAATTCCAGATATATTTGAGGTCATGCAAAAAAGATACAATATCTTAAGAACGATTCGTACTCTGCAGCCGGTAGGCAGACGAAGCTTATCACTGACTTTGAACATTACGGAGCGGATTTTGCGCAGCGAAGTGGAATTTTTGAAAAACCAAAATCTTATACTCATTGCGAGCTCTGGAATGACTGTTACCAATGAAGGGAAAGAGGTACTCGACCATCTGGGTGGTGTAATAAGGCAATTATCGGGTATAGATGATATGGAACGCCTATTACAGGAAAAACTTAATTTGGAGAAAATTATCATCGTTAGCGGTGATAGTGACCAATCCCCATGGGTAATAGATGAGCTTGGACGTGCCGGTGCTTCGCGTATGAAAAGTCTCTTAACGGGTAAAAATATCATTGCCGTAACAGGTGGAACAACAATGGCAGCAATAGGAAGAATGTTACCTGATGTCTCAGAGCTTCCAGATGTGGATGACATTTTGTTTGTACCAGCGAGAGGCGGTCTTGGCAAGGGTGTTCAATACCAGGCCAATACAGTTTGCGAACAAATGGCGGAAAAGATGCATTCACGATATCGTGTCCTGTATGTACCGGACAACCTAAGTGAAGCAGCATACAATACGCTAACCAGTGAACCTGCTATACATGAGGTATTGAATTTGTTGAAATCAGCTAATATCGTTCTTCATGGTATAGGGGAAGCCAAAACAATGGCTGAAAGAAGGAAATCATCCGATGACAGTCTTCAGGAGCTTGAGAATAAAAAGGCAATTGGAGAGGCGTTTGGATATTATTACGATGAAGATGGCAACATAATACAAAAAGTCCATACAATCGGCCTTCAATTAGATGATCTGGTTAATGCGGAACATGTAATCGCCGTCGCTGGCGGAGCTTCAAAAGCTAAGGCAATAAAAGCCTATATCAAAATGGCACCTAAAAAACCGATTTTAATTACGGATGAAGGTGCGGCACTACAGTTACTTAAGGGATAACACCCTTTTGAATATAATTTAAATCTATTTCTAAGATTCCAAAAGGAGGAACCTTCTAATGGCAGTAAAATTAGGTATTAATGGTTTTGGTAGAATTGGACGTATCGTATTCCGTGCAGCGTTAAATAATCCGGAAGTAGAAGTTGTAGCAGTTAACGATTTAACTGATGCAAAAATGCTTGCGCATCTTTTAAAATATGATTCCGTTCATGGAACTTTAGATCAAGATGTAACAGTTGACGGAGACTACTTAGTAGTAGCTGGACAACGTGTAAAAGTTCTTGCTGAAAGAGATCCAGCTCAACTTGGTTGGGGAGATCTTGGAGTAGATATCGTTGTTGAATCTACTGGACGTTTCACTAAACGCGCAGATGCTGCAAAACACCTTGAAGCTGGCGCTAAAAAAGTTATCATTTCTGCACCTGCATCTGATGAAGATATCACAATCGTTATGGGTGTTAACGAAGATAAATATGACGCAGCTAACCATGATGTAATCTCTAATGCATCTTGTACTACAAACTGCTTGGCTCCATTTGCAAAAGTATTGAACGATAACTTCGGTATCAAACGCGGAATGATGACTACAATTCATTCTTACACAAATGACCAACAAATCTTAGACTTGCCACACAAAGACTACCGTCGTGCTCGTGCTGCTGCTGAAAGCATGATCCCTACAACTACTGGTGCTGCTAAAGCTGTTGCTCTAGTATTACCTGAATTGAAAGGTAAATTGAACGGTATGGCTATGCGTGTACCAACTCCAAACGTATCTGTTGTTGACCTTGTTGCTGAATTAGAAAAAGAAGCAACTGCAGAAGAAATCAATGCAGCATTAAAAGCAGCTGCTGAAGGTGAATTAAAAGGAGTTCTTGAGTACAGCGAACTTCCATTAGTATCTCGTGACTACAATGGAACTACTCAATCTTCTACTATTGATGCTCTTTCTACAATGGTTATGGAAGGCAACATGGTTAAAGTACTTTCTTGGTACGATAACGAAACTGGTTACTCCAACCGTGTAGTTGACCTTGCAGCTTACATTGCTAAAAAAGGTCTTTAATCTTTAACGTAGTAGATAGAAAACCTTATTAAAGGTATAATGAATTTGTTTAAGGGGGGAGAGGGGAAAATTCCCCTTTCTCCCTGTTTTATTTTAACGGCAATTAATCAGAGTTTGGGCAGACCTGATTAAGTCTTTAGCTGGTCCCTTATTTTAAAGGAGGTTCATTTAAGTGAACAAAAAATCGATTAAAGACATTGATGTACAAGGAAAAAAAGTATTTTGCCGCGTTGATTTTAACGTACCAATGCAAGATGGCAAAGTAACTGATGACACAAGAATTCGTGCGGCTTTACCGACTATTCAACTTTTAATTGAAAAAGGCGCAAAAGTAATTCTGGCAAGCCATTTGGGCCGTCCAAAAGGTGCAGTAAAAGAAGAGCTACGCTTAACTCCTGTTGCTGCGCGTTTAAGCGAATTACTTGGCAAAGATGTTAAGAAAACGGATGAAGCATACGGAGAAGCTGTACAAGCTGAAATCGGGCAGATGAAAGATGGCGATGTACTTCTTCTAGAAAACGTACGTTTCTATCCTGGCGAAGAAAAGAACGACGCAGAATTGGCAAAAGCATTTGCAGATCTTGCAGATGTGTATGTAAATGATGCATTCGGTGCAGCTCACCGTGCACATGCTTCGACAGAAGGAATTGCAAAACATATCCCTGCTGTAGCCGGTTTGCTAATGGAAAAAGAATTAGAAGTGCTTGGAAAAGCTCTTTCTAATCCAGAACGTCCATTCACAGCAATTATTGGTGGAGCAAAAGTAAAGGATAAAATCGGTGTAATTGATAATCTTCTTGAGAAAGTGGACAACCTAATCATTGGCGGTGGACTAGCATATACGTTCATCAAGGCTCAAGGTTATGAAATTGGTCAATCTCTTTTAGAAGAAGATAAAATTGAATTGGCTAAATCCTTTATGGATAAAGCAAAAGAAAAAGGTGTTAACTTCTTAATGCCGGTGGATGCGGTTATTGCAAAAGAATTTTCACCTGATACAGAGTCTAAAGTGGTAGATATTGATGCGATTCCAGCTGATTGGCAAGCGCTTGATATCGGACCAAAGACTGCAAAATTATATGAAGACACTATTAAAAATTCCAAACTCGTGATCTGGAATGGACCAATGGGTGTATTCGAATTTGATAAATTCGCTGGCGGTACAAAAGCAGTAGCAGAAGCACTTGCAAATGCGGAAAATACATACTCCGTAATTGGTGGTGGGGACTCAGCTGCGGCAGTTGAAAAGTTCGACCTTGCGGATAAAATGAGCCACATCTCTACTGGAGGCGGTGCTTCCTTGGAATTCATGGAAGGTAAAGAGCTTCCTGGTGTGGTAGCGTTAAACGACAAATAAATACATTATACGGACACATACGAGAGGATGAGAAAAGTGCGTAAACCAATTATCGCAGGAAACTGGAAGATGAATAAAACGGTTGGCGAAGCTTTACAATTTGTAGATGAAGTTAAAGGTTCCATTCCTACTCCAGAAAAAGTGGATGCGGTTGTGTGTTCTTCTCCGCTATTTCTTGAATCGCTTGTAAAAGCAACAAAAGGAACGGATCTTAAAGTTGGTGGACAAAATATGCACTTTAAAGAAAGTGGCGCATATACGGGTGAAGTAAGTCCGGAAGCACTTTCTGATTTAGGGGTAGACTATGTTATCATTGGACATTCCGAACGTCGTGAAATGTTCAATGAAACAGATGAATCAGTTAACCAGAAAACATTGGCTGCTTTTAAGCACAATTTAATCCCTATTGTGTGTTGTGGGGAAACTTTGGAGCAGCGTGAAGCTGGTGAAACGAAAGCTCTTGTAGCTGAACAAATTAAAAAGGCATTTCAGGGCCTAACTGAAGAACAAGCTAAGAAAACAGTTGTTGCTTATGAACCAATCTGGGCAATTGGTACAGGAAAGTCTTCCACAGCAGCTGATGCTGATGAAGTTTGCGGTCATATCCGTCAAACAATCGCTGATAGCTTTTCAACTGATGTGGCAGAAGCAATTAGGATTCAATATGGCGGTTCTGTTAAACCTGAAAACATCAAAGAATATCTTTCAGAAGATAATATCGATGGTGCTTTAGTTGGCGGAGCAAGCCTTGAACCAACTTCTTTCTTAGGATTATTGGAGGCTGTTTCTAAATGAGTAAGAAACCAGTAGCGTTAATCATTCTCGATGGGTTTGGATCTCGAGATGTAACACAGGGTAATGCTGTGGCACAGGCTAAAAAGCCTAACTTTGACCGTTATTGGGCAGAGTATCCACATAATCACCTGATAGCGAGTGGCTTAGCAGTTGGTTTGCCGGAGGGACAAATGGGTAACTCAGAAGTTGGCCATTTAAATATCGGTGCAGGCCGGATTGTTTATCAAAGCTTAACTCGAGTAAACCTTGCGATTCGTGAAGGTGAATTCGAAAAGAATGAAACTTTCTTAGGCGCGATTCAACATGCGAAAGAAAATAATAAGGCTCTACACTTAATGGGATTATTATCTGATGGTGGAGTACACAGCCATATTCAGCATTTATTTGCATTACTTCGCTTGTGTGCTAAAGAAAACTTTACAAATGTTTATGTACACGGCATTTTAGACGGACGTGATGTTGGTCCTCAAACTGCTGAAAAGTACATTCAACAAACTGAAAATATGTTTAAAGAAATTGGTGTAGGCCAGTTCGCGACTATTTCAGGACGTTATTACTCCATGGACCGTGATAAACGCTGGGATCGTGTAGAAAAAACGTATCGTTCCATGACTTATGGTGAAGGACCTTCTTATTCTTCCGCAATGGAAGTAGTAGAGGATTCCTACCGTAATGGGATTTTTGATGAATTCGTTCTACCATCTGTAATTACGAAAGCTGATGGACAGCCTGTGGCGAAAATTGAAGATAATGATTCTGTTATTTTCTATAATTTCCGTCCTGACCGTGCTATCCAAATTTCTAACGTATTTACAAATGATGATTTCCGCGGCTTTGACAGAGGCCCAGGATTCCCGCAGAATTTGTATTTTGTTTGCTTGACTCACTTTAGTGAAACGGTTAAAGGATATGTTGCATTTAAACCAACAAATCTGGATAACACAATCGGTGAAGTCTTATCGCAAAACAACTTAAAACAGCTTCGCATTGCCGAAACTGAAAAATACCCACACGTTACCTTCTTTATGAGTGGTGGACGTGAAGATGAATTCCCAGGCGAGAAACGTATTTTGATTAATTCTCCAAAGGTTGCCACGTATGACCTTAAACCTGAAATGAGCGCTTATGAAGTGACTGAAGCCCTTATGAAGGAATTGGATGAAGATAATCATCATGCGATCATCCTAAACTTTGCTAACCCTGATATGGTTGGGCACTCCGGAATGCTTGAACCAACAATCAAAGCAATTGAAACTGTGGATGAATGCCTTGGAAAAATCGTCGATAAAATCCTATCTATGGGTGGTAAAGCCATTATCACAGCTGACCATGGTAATGCTGATGAGGTAATCACTCCAGATGGAGATCCGATGACAGCACATACGACAAACCCTGTTCCAGTGATTGTCACTGATAAAGAGGTAGAACTTCGTGACGGTGGAATTCTGGGTGATTTAGCTCCAACTATGCTTGAACTATTGCATGTAGAGCAACCGAAAGAAATGACTGGAAAATCATTAATTAAAAAGTAAGTTGTACAAACTATAAAATGTACTATATTTTCCAATTAAAAGGAGAGAAATTTAATGCCAATTATTATTGACGTTTATGCACGTGAAGTATTAGACTCCCGTGGTAACCCAACAGTTGAAGTAGAAATTGAAACAGAATCTGGCGCATTCGGCCGTGCTATGGTACCAAGTGGTGCTTCCACTGGTGAATACGAAGCAGTAGAACTTCGTGATGGCGATAAAGACCGTTACCTTGGAAAAGGTGTTCAAAAAGCAGTAGATAACGTAAACAATATCATTGCTGAACAAATCATCGGTATGCATGTTCTTGATCAAGCTGGAATCGACAAAGCGATGATCGACCTTGATGGAACTGAAAACAAAGGTAAATTAGGTGCGAACGCAATTCTTGGTGTTTCCATGGCTGCTGCAATCGCTGCTGCTGATTACCTAAACATTCCTTTATACCGTTACCTTGGCGGATTCAACACGAAACAGCTTCCAACTCCAATGATGAATATCATCAACGGTGGTTCTCACGCTGATAACAACGTTGACTTCCAAGAATTCATGATCATGCCTGTTGGAGCTCCAACTTTCAAAGAAGCAATCCGTATGGGTGCTGAAGTATTCCACAGCTTGAAAAAAGTTCTTCACGACAAAGGCTTAAACACTGCAGTAGGTGACGAAGGTGGATTCGCTCCAAACCTTGGTTCTAACCGTGAAGCTCTTGAAGTAATCATTGAAGCAATCACTAAAGCTGGCTACGAAGCTGGTAAAGATATCTACCTTGCAATGGACGTAGCTTCTTCTGAGTTCTTCAACAAAGAAACTAAGAAATACGATCTAGCAGGCGAAGGACGCAATGGTCTTTCTTCCGAAGAAATGGTTAACTTCTATGAAGAATTAATCAACGAATTCCCAATCATCTCTATTGAAGATGGTTTAGATGAAAACGACTGGGAAGGCCACAAATTGTTAACTGAGCGCATTGGCGATCGTGTACAACTTGTTGGTGATGACTTGTTCGTTACAAACACTAAAAAGCTTGCTGAAGGTATCGAAAAAGGTATCGCTAACTCTATCCTAATTAAAGTTAACCAAATCGGTACTTTAACTGAAACTTTCGATGCAATCGAAATGGCAAAACGCGCTGGCTACACTGCAGTTGTATCCCACCGTTCCGGTGAAACAGAAGATTCTACAATCGCTGACATTGCAGTAGCAACAAACGCTGGCCAAATCAAAACTGGTTCTATGAGCCGTACAGACCGTATCGCGAAATACAACCAACTTCTTCGTATCGAAGATGAGCTTGGCGATTTAGCTGAATACAAAGGTCTTCAATCTTTCTACAACCTTAAAAAATAAGTATTTTATATGATTTTCAAGGACGCTTGAGAAGTATTATAAAAGCTCAAAAGGGAAAACTCCTTATACTGATGAATTTCAGTATAAGGAGTTTTTTTATAAACAATAAAAAACGCCCTCTTACCAATAAGGAAAGAGGCGTTTTTGTTAGAAATAATGAATTACAGTGTTGATTAATTTTGAATGAACATTTGCACCCAGTAATGCTCATTCTTTTCATAACCAATCCCGATTTCAGTAAAGTTTGGATTTAGGATATTTTTTCTGTGGCCCTCTGAGTTCATCCAACCTTCCATAACGGCTTCAGCTGTTCTGTGGCCTTGTGCAATGTTTTCAGCTGCTGCTACGTATGTGATTCCGAAAGCCTTCATCATATCAAAGGGAGTTCCGTATGTTGGTGATGTATGGGCAAAATAACCGTTTTCTGACATATCTACAGCTTTCGTGTAAGCAACTATGGATAAGTCTGCATTATTGCTGAGAGGTTGTAGACCGTTTTTAGCTCTTTCCTCGTTGACTAATGCAACAATTTGGTTGACGATGGCTTGGTCATTGCCTTCTGGCTCCGTTACTTCAGGAGTAGTCTCAACAGGTTCTGTTACTTCAGGAGTAGTCTCAACAGGTTCTGTTACTTCAGGAGTAGTCTCAACAGGTTCCGTTACTTCAGGAGTAGTCTCAACAGGTTCCGTTACTTCAGGAGTAGT